>JAPPFD010000031.1:0-122111 GCA_028823995.1 bacterium
ATCGGGAGTGGTACGCCCACGATCACGCCTGCCGAGGACGAGATCGGGAGTGGTACGCCCACGATCACCACGCCTGCCTCCGGCCTATGGTGGCCCGCCGCCCGCGGGCCCGATTAGACCCGTCGTCCACTTGGCGACTTGGCGACGACGCGGGCGGTCGTCCGCCCGAGCGTCAACCGAACTGCTCCACCGTTCACAATGAATCAGGCGAACCGGAGTCACTTTCTCGGTGAGGGGTTAGTGCGGTGTCCTGGCTGTCCTTACCCCGTCAGGAGGTTGTTCAGGCGGTAAAGGAGGGCGATGATCTGTGCCCGGGTCACTGTTCCGTCAGGATCGAACCGGCCCTCTCCCACTCCCGTGGTTATCTTGGTGGCCACCGCCCATCCGATTGCCGTATCGGCCCAGTGCCCGGCCGATACATCCGAGAACGCGTCAGAGCCCGGGGAAACGTCGGATGCCGGTTGGTCGGTTAGGAGATTGTGGAGCCGGTAGAGGAAGGTCACCGTCTGTGCTCGGGTCACTGTTCCGTCTGGATCGAACCGGCCGTCTCCCACTCCGGCGGTTATCTTGTTGTTCACCGCCCATCTGATAGCCTCATCCCCCCAATTCCACGGGCTGACATCAACGAAGCTCCCTCCCCACTTCCGCGCATCATACGTGTCCCACCAAGCGTCATCGGCGGTTTCGTAGTCGGCGAGCGCGGCGCCGTAGGCCGCTGCGGCGGCGCCGAGGACAGATCGGGCCGTCAGCGCGGACCCGACAGCCCCTAACGCTCCGTCTCCTTCAATGTCCCGACTACCCGCCATTGCCTCCAATGCCCGGGCTGCTTCAGTTGCCGCAGTCTGGAGAGCTTCCAGCACATCCGTGGCGTTGGCGGCGGTGTCGCTCCCGAGAGCCTGCGCGTCGGCGGCGGCCAATAAGGCATCATGGTATGCGTTACCGGCGTCCTCCAGTTCAGAGGCGGCCGAGTCTTGCTCATCCCGGTAGGGATGGAGGGCTTCGTTCCATACATCAAGAGCATCCCCCAGGGTCTCCCACTCCCCGGCAGTAGCTGCGTACCGCGCATCATTGCGGGCGGAGCGAGCTTCGAGATCCGAAGCGGTCAATAGGGCTTGCCAAGTTGAACGGGCCCGGTCCCAGGCGGCATTTCGTGCCTGGAATGCCGCTCTGTCGGCATCCAGGTTCTCTTCGATGGTCTCACGATCCGCTTCCAAGAGGACCCGCACCGCGGTCAGAGCATCGTGAACCGCCGTCAGGCCACGGGTTCGATCCTGAGCGGCGGACAGAGCGACCGCCAAAGAGGCCGTGTCACCGGCGGCGATACCCGCACTGGCTGCGCGGAAAGCCTCCTCGGCCGCCTGGTGAGCCGGGTCAGTGTCATCTTCATAGGCAGTGACAGCAGCGTTATAGGCCTCCCGATCCAGTTCCGGTTTTTGATAGTCGAGTTGCGCCTGGCGCAGCCCTCGCCAATCATCCCAGGCTTGGCTATAGGCGTCAAAGAGAGCATTGAGGCGGGCTATGTCACTGTCGGTGGCTTCAGGGTTCGGCACCCCTTTGGTCAGGTTGTGAAATCGATAGAGGAAGTCAACCACGCGGGTTCTAGTAGCTGCCCCGTTCAGGTCGAACCGCCCCTGTTCCACCCCTTCGGTTATGTTGACGGCGACCGCCCATCCGATAGCCTCGTCCGCCCAATGCCCGGCGGGTACATCCGAGAAGGTGTCGGAGCCCAGGGGGTTGGTCGCACCCAACGGAGCAATGACGCCCATCAAAGAGAAGGCGATGATGGCGCCGGAAACCAGGGAAGTCCGCAGGGGTCTCACGTCCGGGCAGCGTGGCAGACGGTGCCCGCTCCGAAGGGCATCCGACGCAGTTTTTCTTTCAACCTGGCCCTCTCTGGTCTCTCATGTCCGGCCTCCTCTTCTGTTCCCGGTCAAGTGGTGAGGGGTGTCCACAATCCGTCGTGCCGGTCTCTGCTGGTAATGGTTTTGTGTGTATTGTCTCTAGGCGACAGGTACTAAACGATAAAGTCTACATGTACTACACATAGAAGGTGGACCAGCGTGAGATACGCTACATATACTCTGTTGACGTGAAAAGGATCCCCAAAACCAGAAGTCGGTCAGGGACTCGCGCGGTGGCCGCCTACGCGGTTGTCCTGGCCCTGCTGGCCGGAGCGGTCCTGCCGGTTGGCGTGCTGGCGTCCGGTGGAGTGTCGTGCACGGCGGGTGCGGCGTCTATAGAGATGTCGTGGACCGGCGAGTTCCGCGCATACGAGTACACGGCCCGGCTGAAAGACTCCTCCGGATCGGAGTCGTCGCAGACCGTGGACTGGAGCACCGGGACCACGGAGACCGCCTCGGTGACGTTCACCGGGTTGGCGGCGGGCGCCTACACCGGGTCGGTGACCATGCAGACCGTTGACGGATCGTGGATCAGCATAGGGGAGACGAGTTGCACCGTGTCCGCCGGTGAAACGACCACCACCACCACAACGACCGCCACAACCCTTCCGCAATCGCCTTCCGTGACCTCTGCGTCCCCTGACGACGAACTGGCCGGCTATTCGGCCACTACCACGGCTCCCGACATCCAACTCGCGGGCCATTCCTCCAACACCCCCCTGTCTCCCCGGGACCAGGTCGGCGGCTTGTAGTGGCCCGCCGCCCGCCGGCCGACTAGACCATCGTTCACCGGCGAACCGTCCTGTAGATGAGCACTGAACCGAAGGCGGGCAAGTTCGCCATAAGAGTGGCCGCCGTGGCTGCCGCAGGGTTGTTGCTCGGGACCGCCTGTGGCAACGGCGCCGGAACCGAAGCTGGCGATGAGGGCCCTGGGCCGTCCAAGTCCGATCCTGCGGCCTACACGAAATACGTGGTGGACCAGGCCATCGCCCGTTATGAAAACGAAGGGCTGGACGCCGCGCTCGCCCATTACAACAGCCCCGACAGCATCGACGACCAGTGGTATGTGTTCGTGGTAGATCGCAATGACGCCGTGATCGGCCACTACGACCCCGACCGGCGGGGGCTGGACGTCAAGGGCTGGGTGGGAACCGACATCAACGGCTACAACTTCGGTCCCCAGATGCTGGCCGCCACGGAAGCCGGCCGCTGGGTGCCCTACGTATATGTCAACCCCGCCGCGGGGACCCTCGATGACAAGGGCGCGTTTGAGCTGAAGATCGCCTGGGTGGTGCGCCACGACGGGCTGCTGTTCGGCTCGGGCTGGTACGTCGACACCGAGGAGTTCTTGCCCCAGCTCATCGCCGAGGCGGCCGGGCATTTTCGCAGCGGGGGACTGGAGGCCATCTTAGAGTTCTACAACGATCCCCAGGGCATCTCCACAGGCTTCATACCGATCGCCGAGTCCTACAACCGGACCGACACGCTCGACGGATACTTCACCGGAATCATCGCATCCCCCGAAGGGGAAATCCTGTCGCACATAGACCCCGGGTTGATCGGGACCGCCGTCGAGGACCTACTGGGGCCGGCGGTGCGCGGCGCCACCGCCGATGGCGCTTGGATCACCGCCGAGGACAACCTTGCCGGAGCCGGGGGACCCAAGACGATGCGCTTCTGGGTGATTGATGTGGATGGCGCCCTTATCGGCGCCGGTTGGTACAACGACGGAGAAGGCTGACGCAGCCAAGCCCGCCAAACACTGCGGTGGCAGCCGGCCACCGGACTTCCTAAAGACCTTTTTCTCATCGCTGCCGGGCTCCCCCTGCCGCGTTGTGGTAGCGCCCGGCTGGTCGCAGAGAGATCGTTTCTCAGCCCGCTCTTCTCTTTTTCCCGCTCGCTGGCGCATTTGGCACAGTGATAATGATTATCATTATCATCCAGAAAAGTCTGTTACCCAGGAAAGGATTCTTTTTCGCATGACCAATCTGAGAGTTTCCAAGTCTTCCCCACTTGGGAGCATTCGAGTGATTGCCGTACTGGCGGCATTGCTGTTGGTGGCGTCAGCCTGTGGAGGGGACGAAGCCGACACCACCGAAGCCGCGCCCACCACGACGGCGGCGCCTACTACCACCGCAGCGCCACCCACGACCGAAGCCATGGATGATGACGACCATATGGATGATGATGATCATGCCGATCATGACCATGAGGATGATGATGACCACATGGACGACGATGACGCCGATCATGACCATGAGGACGATGACGACCATGCCGATCACGATCATGAGGATGATGATGATCATGCCGATCATGACCATGAGGATGATGATGACCACATGGACGACGATGACGCCGATCATGACCATGAGGACGATGACGACCATGCCGATCACGATCATGAGGACGATGACGACCACATGGACGATGACGACCACATGGACGATGATCACGCCCTGACAGTCACCGACGGGAGTGGGCGGGAGATCACTCTCGACAGTCCCGCCGAGCGGGTCCTGTGCGTGCAGGACAACTGCACCGACCTCACCTCCGACCTGGGAATCGTGCCGGTCGCCATGCACCGTGGCGACGGGTGGGGGAGTTTCGCCGCCTACTACGGCGATGGCGCCGCGGCGATCCCCGTCCTCGGCGATCGCATGTCGGTGGAGGAAGTCGCCCAGTTTGAACCGGACCTGATCATCGGCCGGGTCGGCGAGGAAGAAGTGCGCGACGCCCTAGAGATCGTCGCACCGGTGTACCTGGTGGACATCGGCGGCGTCGAGACCCTCAAGGAGGGATGGATCGATGTCGGCATCCTCACCGGTAAGGAAGACGAGGCGGCGGCCGCCGTCGCCCGCTTCGAGGCCAACGTCGGAGGCCTGGCGGCCAGCCTTCCCGACGGGGCGGTCGACACCAGGGTGGCTGTTGGGTTCGGCGACACCAACTGGATGATCTGGGACTCCTCCTCGTTCTGCCGGTTCCTCCATGCCGAGGGTGCGGGGACCTGTGTCTTCCCCGACCAGGGCGTCTCCGAGTGGGGCTCTCCCGACAGCGAGTTCTCGTGGGAGTTCATCCTGGAGGTCGACCCCGAGGTGTGGGTGATGATCACCTGGCCCGGGAGCGCCCGAAAGGACACCGTCACCGCCGAGGTCTGGCTGCAGACCAACGCCCATCGCGAAGGCAGGGTGTGCGAGGAGGACTCGGCCGGTTCCTTCGGTCACGGACTGCTGATGCTCCAGTGGGCGTACCAGTGTTACCTGAACGCTGGATGGCCCGACCTCTACGACTACCCGGGCGACCTGTCGGTGTGGTTGCCGGCGGGCCGATAGCAGGCCACGTAAATGTAAGGAGGGCTGTCTTCCTTCGCTCGCAGCCCTCCTTCATCCGAGGTGAGAGGGCCGCCGGTTCCTGCGGCCCTCCTCCTCCCAGAAGGTGAAAGACTCCCTATACCGGAGCCGATGGATGCGCGCAGCCGGGGTGGTGGCCGCCATCGTCTCCCTTTGCGCGCTGGTGGCCGTGGTGTCGCTCATGCAGGGAACGCCCGACCTGTCGGTCGGGGAGGTCCTGGAAGCCCTGTTCGGTTCCGAGTCGGAAGGGAACCGCCAGTTCATCGTCCGGAACCTGCGGCTTCCCCGGGTGGTCGGCGCAGTGGTGGCCGGCGCCATGCTGGGCGCCTCGGGAGCGGTGATGCAGGACACCCTCCGCAACCCACTGGCGGGGCCGGAGTTGATCGGCGTCTCCGCCGGAGCGTCCCTGGCGGTGGCCACCATCATCGCCTTCCGTCTCCCCTTCCCGGGCATCGCCCTGCCGATCGCCGCCCTCCTGGCCGGACTGGCCACCGGAACGGCGATCCTGTCGCTGGTGAGTCTCAAGTCCAATCCCATGCGAATGCTGCTGGTGGGAGCGGCCTTCACCGCTCTTCTTAACGCCCTGGTGATCGCGGTCATCACCCTGGCGCCCAACTTCGGGGGCGTCTCGGTCATCTACCGCTTCCTGGTGGGAAGCCTCTCCGACGTCCAGTGGGAGGAGGTCCGCCTGGTGGCGCCCTGGACGATCACTCTCGGGTTGGTGTTCCTCCTCTCTGGGAGGCCGTTGAACATCCTGAAGCTGGGTGACGAGGTGGCCGAGGGTCTCGGCGTCGGCGTCCGGCGGACCAGGGCGTTGCTGTTCGCATCGGCGGTCCTGCTGGTGGCGCCGGTGATCGCCATCGCCGGGCCGATCGGCTTCATAGCCCTGGTGTCCCCGCACATCGTCCGGAGATTGCTTAGGACGTCCGACGCCCGGATCGTGGTGCCCCTCTCGGCCGTGATCGGGGCGGTCCTGGTCCTGTCGGCCGACATGGGAGCCCGCCTGGCGCTCCATCCCCACGAGATCGCGGTCGGCCTGTGGACGGTGGTGCTGGGCGCTCCGGCGCTCCTGGTGCTAATGCAACGCGGCCTCCTGCGCAGAAGGGTCCTCTCGTGACCGGCGCGTCTCCCAACGGCCAGCACCCCGGAACCGTTTCCGGCGCCGGGGCCGTCTCTGATCGGACAGCCACCGGGGTGGGCTCTCGGCGGATCCTGGTGACCCTCGGAGCCTTGCTCCTAGGAGTGATGTTCGCCTATGTGATGCTGGGTCCGGTGATCTTCGGTCCCGAACAGGTCTGGAAGGCGCTCATTGACCAGGCCGACGAGGTCTTTCATCGCATCTCGGTGTGGGAGGTGCGGGTTCCCCGGGTGCTGATCGCCGCGCTGGCCGGAGCTATGCTGGCCTCCTCGGGAGCGTTCCTGCAGTCGGTCCTCCGCAATCCCCTCGCCGCTCCCGCCACAGTGGGTGTGACCCAGGGCGCCGTCCTGGGAGCGGTGCTGGCGCTGGCCATCAGCTTCGGAACGGAGGGGGCGCTCGACGACCTCAACGCCTTCGTGCCGATGGCGGCCATCTTGGGGGGACTCCTGGCGGGCGGTCTCGTCTACGTGCTGAGCTACCGGCGGGCCGGCACCGACCCCGTCAGGCTCATTCTCACCGGGGTGATCGTGGCCGCCGCGGTCTCCTCGGTCACCTCGTTCATAGTCCTGGTCTCGGGTAGCCACATCGATTCGATCGTGAGGTGGCTGGTCGGGTCGCTCGGCAACAGGACCTGGGAACACCTGGTCTTCCTGGTCCCGGTGGCGGTGCTCATCCTTCCCCTGGTGGTGATGGCCGTCCCCTTGGCCAACGCCCTGCAACTGGGAGACGCCTCCTCGGTGAGCCTGGGGCTTCGGACCGAGGAGGCCCGCGCCATCACCCTCATGACCGCGGTGGTCTTGGCCGCAGGATCCGTGTCGGTGGTGGGGGGCATCGCCTTCCTGGGTCTGATCGCCCCGCACCTGGCGCGGACCCTGGTGGGATCCGACCTCCGGCGTCTTCTGCCCTGTTCGGCGCTTGTGGGGGCCATCATCCTGGTCAGCGCAGACCTCCTGGCCAGGGTCTTCTCGCTCGACTGGATCCCCTTCTGGGAGATCCAGACCGAGAGCGGCAGCCGCGTCCCCGTAGGCGCCTTCACCGCCCTGGTGGGAGCGCCCTTCTTCCTCTACCTTATGAGAGAGCGCATGCGATGACCGAACACGAGCCCATGATGTCAGATCCCGCCTTCACCACCGATCACGTCTCCACCGGCTATGGGAGCCACGTGGTCTCCCGCCGGCTCAGCCTCACCATCGAACACGGGACCAGGACGGCCCTGGTGGGTCCCAACGGGTCGGGAAAGAGCACCACCCTCAAGACCCTGGCGCGCCTGATCGCGCCGCTCCGGGGCGCCGTCTACCTGTCCGGCCAGGACATCAACCGCCTGCCCACACGCCAGGTGGCCCGACAGATGGCCATCCTTCCCCAGGTCCACGAGGTCCCGGCCGAACTCACCGTCATGGAACTGGTCGAACAGGGCCGCTTTCCCCACGTGGGCGCGCTGGGGATGCTCCGGCGCCGCGACGATGAAGCGATACAGGACGCCATCGGTATGACCCGCCTCGCAGATTTCGTCCACCGTCCCATCGACACCCTGTCGGGCGGGGAGCGCCAGCGAGCCTGGATGGCTCTGGCGCTCTCCCAGCAGACCGACATCCTGTTGTTGGACGAGCCCACCACCTTCCTTGACGTCGGGCACCAACTGGACCTGCTGGAACTGATCTCCGGTCTGAACCGCGACCGGGGAGTGACCATCGTGATGGTGCTCCATGACCTCAACCATGCCGCCCGGTTCTCCGACCGCATGATCGCCATGTCCGCCGGTGACGTGGTGGCCGACGGCCCTCCCGCAGAGGTTCTGACCCCCCGGCTACTCCGGGACTGCTTCGGCGTGGAGGCCTCGGTGGTCCCCGATCCTGTGACCGGCTCGCCCATGTGCATACCCCACTCTCCGATATTCTCCGAAGACGAGGAGAATGCGGCCAACGGATAGACCAGAAGAGAACGGACACCCCTGGTTGCGGGTGGCGACCGGGGGGATGGCTAGGTCATGAGCGGGGGAAGGAGCGGCCGCACTGTCCTGTCCGACCTGGGGATCGGTCCGGTGATCAACGCCCACAACGACCTCACCGGCCTGGGCGGGAGCCTTCCCACGGGCCCGGTCCTCGAGGCGATCGCGGCCGCCAACCAGGCATTCGTGGAGGTGGAGAGCCTCTCCGACACAGCCGGGGAGGCCATATCCGAGATGCTGGGGATCGAGGCGGCAATGGTCACCCCGGGCGCCGCCGCCGGGGCGGTGTTGGCCACGGCCGCCTGCATCACCGGAGGAAGGGACGACCTGGTGGCCCGGATACCGGACACCTCGGGGCTGGCCTGTGAGTTCGTGGTCCCCGCCGACCGGAGGACCTTCTACGACCGTAGCCTCGAAGGCGCCGGGGGAAAGATCGTGCTGGCCGGAGAGGCCGGTTCCACCACCCCCTCCGACATCGAACGCTGCATCTCCGAGAGGACCGCCGGGCTCTTTTTCTACGCTCCGGGAGGGTCCGGGGGGATCGGGTTCGAGCAGGTCCTGGAGGTCGCCAAGCACCACCGGTTGCCTCTCATCGTCGACGCCGCCGAGCAGGTCTATCCCCTTGAGAATTTCAGCAAATACGTCCGGGCCGGCGCCGACTTCGCAACCTACAGCGGCAAGTTCTTCGGCGCCGGTTCCATGGCGGGCATCCTCACCGGTACGGCCGAGGGGATCGCGGCGGCGCGAAAGAACAGTTACCTGGCCTTCGAGGGACCCAACGCCCTGGCGTTCGGGAGGCACATGAAAGTTGGGCGCAGCGAGATAGTGGCCGCCTACGCAGCGCTGAAACAATGGCTGGAGATGGACCACGCCGAACGCTTCCACCGCTACCGGAGGCTCCTCGACAACATGCGGACCCGCCTCGAAGGGTTCTCGTTCCTGAGCTTCGCCGACGCCGACGGTTCGGCGACCGCCGAGCCGAAGCCGCCCGACTCCCTCCGGATCACCTTCGACCGCTCCCGCTCGCCCAAGAGCTTGGCCGAGGTAGTGAGGGAGTTGCAGCAGGGGGAGCCGTGCATCATCCTCCGTCCGCACTACCAGTGGGTCGATCCCGACCGGGACTACATGGACATCCGGGTCTCCACCCTCCAGGACGGCCAGGAGATGATCATCGCCGAGCGGCTGGCTGAGATCCTGGAGGACCGGGACCGGTGAACTCGGTTCCCGAGTCCGGCATGTGGGAGCGCTACCGGCGGGCCGAAGCAATGCTCTACCGCAACGTCAAGTCGTTGGTGTTCAACCTGGAGACGACGGTGCACTGGCTCCCGGACTCCAGTTCGTTCTGGTACCGCTCCGAGTCGGCCTCAGGGGGGCGGTTCATGCTGGTCGACGCACCGACCGGCCGCCAACAGCAGGCGTTCGATCACAGGGGAGTGGCGCAGGCGCTCACTGAAGCCCTGGGAAGGGAGATCCTCCCATCCGGTCTCCCATTCGAGACCTTCGAGTTCACCTCCCGAGGGTCCCGCATCCGCTTCAAGGTCGATGGCCGGCAGTGGGAGTGCGGGGTCTACGGTTCCGAGTTGGCGGTGCTGCCCGATTCCGCGCCGACAGATGCGCGGGGGAGTCTCTCTCCATCGGGGAGGTACGAGGCAAGGATCGACGCCGGCAACCTGGTGCTGTTCGACCATGTCAGGGGTTCCTCCACCGCGCTTACCAACGACGCCCAGCCATCCCATGGCTACGGGTCGTCGCCGGAGGGCCGCAACTCGGCCGTGACCGACCGGCTCGCAAACCGCGAGGTTCCCCCCAGGGTGGTGTGGTCTCCCGACGAGCGCTATATGTTGACCCACCGTCTCGATGAACGGCGGGTGGGGATGTTGCACCTCTACCAGGGCGCTCCCGAGGGATCGTTGCGTCCCCACATCCACTCCTACCGCCAGGCCCTCCCGGGCGACGCCGAGTTGCCGTTGGCGCAACTGGTCGTGTTCGAGGTGGAGACCGCCCGGCACGCCGACCTGCGCTGGAAACCGCTCGCGTCGCCGTTCCTCACTCCCATCGAACTGGAACACGTCTGGTGGGCCTCCGGCTCAGACGCGGTCTTCTTCCTGGACTGGGACCGGGACCGCCGCTCGGTCCGTTTGGTCTCGGCCGATCCGTCGACGGGTGAGTGCACGGTGTTGGTGGAGGAGGCGAGCGAGACGCCCATCGACCTCAACGCCGTCTACTACGGACGTCCCAACGTCTGGGTGGGGAGGGACCGCAGAGAGATAATCTGGTACTCGTCCCGGAGCGGCTGGGGTCACCTCTATCTCCTGGACGGTGCCGGTGATCCCATCCGCCAGTTGACCGCCGGAGATTGGCTGGTCACCGACCTGGTGAGAGTCGACGAGGAGACTCGGACCGCCCTATTCATGGGCACAGGAAGGGAGCCGTCCCGCGATCCCTACTACCACCACCTCTATTCGGTGAGCCTCGACGGGGGAGACCCGGTCCTCCTCACTCCCGAGGACGCCGAGCATGGCGAGTGGCCTCCCTTCGTGGACTTCTCGCCCGACGGTCAATACTTTGTGGACCGCTACTCCCGGATCGACCAGCCGCCCAGGACGGTGCTGCGCAGGTCCACCGGCGAGTTGGTGGCGCAGGTGACCGGGACCGACGTCTCCCCACTCCTAGCCACCGGGTGGAGATTCCCCGAGAGTTTCACCGCCAGGGCAAGCGACGGCGAGACCGACCTTCGGGGGATGATCGTCCTGCCCCATGACTTCGATCCCGCCCGCAGGTACCCGGTGATCGAGAGCATCTACCCGGGTCCCCAGGCCACCAGGACTCCCCGTGGCTTCACCGACGTGGTGGGGGAGAGCACCCGGTGTCTCGCCGACCTGGGGTTCGTGGTCTTCACCGTCGACAGCCGGGGCACGCCCGGACGGTCCAAGGCCTTCCTGGATGCCGGATACGGCAGGTCCGGGACGGCGGAACTCCTGGCCGATCACGTGGCGGTGCTCGCCCAACTGGCCGAGGAACGGCCGTACCTGGACCTCGACCGGGTCGGCATCTACGGTCACTCGGCGGGCGGGTACGCGGCGGTCAGGGCGATGCTGGAGTACCCCGAGGTGTACCGAGTGGGCGTCGCCTCGGCGGGAAACCACGACCAGGCGCTCACCAACGTCACCTGGGGGGAACGCTGGATCGGGCCCCTCCCGGGACCCGGCTGGGACACCCAGGCCAACCCGACCCTGGCTCACAACCTCCAAGGCAAGCTCCTCCTGGTGACAGGAGACCTGGACGACAACGTCAACCCCGCCGCAACCATGCAACTGGTCGACGCCCTGGTGGCGGCCAACCGGGACTTCGACCTGTTAGTGCTTCCCAACCGCAATCACGACTTCGCCGGAACCTGGGGCACATGGAACGAGGACCCCTACTTCACCCGCCGCCGCTGGGACTACTTCGTCGAGCACCTCATGGGTGAACAACCACCCCGGGGATACCAGGTGGCTGCCCCGTAGCAAGGCCGCGGTAGGGTGTTACGAAGACTGAATAGCGGGACGAGGGTCCTGCGCCCTACATTGAGGGGAGACACCCGTGCCATACGATTTTGAACCAGGCCAGATGTACAGGATGCCGACCCACTTCGGCCCGAGCCTGGGTCCTCGACAGGGGGTGGATGGAAACCGATACGCGAACCCGGACAGTCCCAAGAAAACGATTCATTCCGTCAGGTTTCGTACTACGGCTGAAGCGTTGGACAAGTTACTTCCGCCCAGATTCGAACTCGCCGGTGAGCCGATCGTCACCGTAACGGCGAGCTACATCACCAACATCGAGTGGCTGGCGGGGCGCGGATACAACACGCTTGGGGTCACTTGTCCAGTTGTCTTTCGTGGTGAACAGACGAATACTTCGGGCGCTCTCCTCATGGTTTTGTGGGAGAACCTAACCGACCCGATTATCACCGGCCGCGAGGAACTGGGATATCCGAAGATCTACGGGGAGATCCCTGAGCCGCGTCACTCCAACGGCGCGATACATTGCAGCGCGGGTTGGCTGGGACACCAGTTCATGTCAATGACGGTTCGTGAGCAAACCAAGTTGGACGACGACGAGATGGCCGACTTGGCCATGAACCAACCGGGTCTTCTTCTCTACAAATACATGCCTCGGACCCACGACTGGGGGGAACCTGATGTCGAGTACGTCACGTATACGCCTCCTCCCGAACTGAGTCGCTATCTCAAAGAAGCCTGGACCGGGGAAGGGTCTGTGTCTTTTCACGAGTCGACGTGGGAGGACCTCCCGACACTATTCAACATTGTCAACGCGCTGGCGTCCTTGCCAATCCTTGAGACGCGACCCTCGATCACGCTGATGACAGTTGGCGGCATCGATTACAGGTCTCAACAGGTCTTGGAATAGCCGCCACCAGTTGCGGAACCGACACACCTTGACACCCGGAGGCTCTCAGAGATTGACGGTCAACCTCCCCACCGGAATCCCATGAGCCGCTAAAGCGCTCTGAGTTTGGGATCCAGGAGGTCTCGAATGCGGTCGCCGATCAGGTTGAAGGAAAGCACCACAAGGCCTATCGCAGCTCCGGGGAACACCGAAATCCACCAGGCCGACCGGATCAGGTCACGCCCCTCGGCGACCATGCCACCCCACGTTGGCGTCGGTGGGGGAACACCCGCACCCAGAAAACTCAAGGTGGCTTCGACCGTGATGGCCCAACCGACCTGCAGGGTGGAAAGGACGATCACGCTGTTGAGCACGTTTGGCAGCAGGTGTGAAGCCATTATCCGCAAGGGGGACCCCCCCGCCACTCGCGCCAGGGCGATGAAGTCGCGCTCCTTCAAGCTGAGGACTTCCCCTCGTATCAGACGGGCATAGCGTGCCCAGAGGATGAGCGCCATTACTGACACCACAACCGTCACACTCGGACCGACAGTGACAGCGAAAACGAGAGCGATCAAGATTGCCGGAAAGGCAAGCCAACCGTCGACCAGTCGCATGATCACCGTGTCAACCCAACCTCCGAAGTAGCCGGCGATAGTACCGAGGGTCGTCCCGATAGACGCCGCAAGTAGGACCGTGCCGGCTGCCACGGCCATAGACACCTGAGCGCCTTTGATAATCCGACTGAGGATGTCGCGGCCCAAGCTATCAGTCCCCAGAGGGAACGTCCAGCTACCTCCTTCCGAAAAGACCCATCCCTGGCGGGCGTGCTCCAAGTTCAATGCGTCCGGTCCGTGGGGAACGATGAAGTCCGCCAATAGGGCTGCCGCTACGGCCAACAAGACAATCAGCAGGGGAAGGATGGGAAAGCTGCGCCACACCGCGCCCAATCCGATCCGTACCTTGCCGAAGAACTCAGACACTGCGACGAATCCGCGGGTCGATGACTGCATACGACAGATCTACGAGAAGATTGGCAACGACAATGAGCGCCGCCCACAGGATGACCACGGCCTGCAGCACGGGAAAGTCCCTCCACAGAACTGCCTCGAAGGCAAGCCGACCCAAACCCGGCCAGGCAAAGACGACTTCTGTGGTGACCGCGGCTGCCACCAGAACACCGTACATGAGTACCACAAACGTCACGACCGGAATCAAGGCATTTCGGAAGGCGTGCCCCCACACAACCCTCATCTCGCTCGCGCCCTTGATACGAGCAAGCTTGGCGTATTCGCTGTCCAGCACTTCAAGCATGGCCGACCGCATCAGTCGCGTGATCCCGGCCCCGGTGAACAGGCCCATCGTTGCGGCGGGAAGCAACAGATGCTGCCAGGTGCCCGAACCCTGCGCAGGTAACACCTGCCATATGACTGAGAACACAATGATCGCCAGGACACCGGTGAAAAAAGGCGGAAGTGATTGGCCCAGAACAGCCAGGCCCATTGCGATCCGATCCACGATCGTATCGCGCTTGACTGCCGCAAGGACACCGAGAGGCAGACTGAATACCAGCATGAAGAGCAGCGACGTGCTGACCAGCAGGACCGAGTTCCCAAGGCGGTCCACAACGAGTTCCAGAACGGGAAGCTTGGTCCGGATCGATTTGCCAAAATCGCCCTGGACCACATTGCCCAAAAACGTGAGATACTGAACAACGAGCGGCTCATCCAACCCCAACTCATCGATCAGTTGCATCCGCTGTTCGGGCGTCGCTTCTACCGGTAGCAGGACGTCCACCGGGTTACCGGTCGATTGGCTCAACGCGAATACCACCACGCTGACGCCGAGGAGGGTGACCAACGCTTGCAGTGCACGACTTGCTATGACTCTGGTCATTCTGAAGAATCCGTCAGTACTCGACGCGGGAGCCGGCAATCATGGCTTCATACCTCGAGCGAGGTACCTGCCGCTCGGGTTGTCCAACACCTCACCCTCCGACACTGCCAGACGCCCACGCCTCACCACGTACTTTGGGAACCCTCTGGATGTGAGGCCTGTGTAGATCGAGTAGTCCGAGCGACCGTGCAGATTCCGGGGTCCTATCTCACGGGGTTCCCCCTCGATCGGGACGATCGCAAAATCGGCGTCGGCGCCAACTCGTATGGCGCCTTTCCGGGGGTAGAGACCGTATGCCTTTGCGGCACTTGTCGCGGTCAACTCCGCCAATCTACCCATGTCGAATCGACCCGTCTCGACGCCCAGCGCGTAAGCAAGCGGAAGTAGGGCCTCCGACGGCGTGATACCGCCGTATGGGGCGTCGAAAATGTTTGGTGCAGCTTGCTTCATTGCCTTCGTGCGAGGTGAGTGATCGCTTGACAGCAAGTCAAGGTGCCCTGCCTCGACGGCGTCCCAGACTGCAGCCACATCCTCACTCCTGCGAAGCGGGGGGCCTATCTTGGCGAGGGGACCGTGCTCGAGGAGGGCGTCCTCCGTCAATATGAGGTAATGCGGCTGCGTCTCGCTCCATACCCGTACTGAAGTTCCACCCTCCTTGAGCCAGGAGAGCACGCGTACGGTCTCGGCTGCGGACAGGTGAACAAACAGCACATCGCACCCGGTGAGTTCGGCCAGCGCGGCTGCACGGAACATGCCTTCGGCTTCGAGTATTCCCGGCGAACAACGCATAAAGCCCTCGATATCAGTTGGATCGTGTGCGTATTCGATGTCGTGGTAGTACTTGGTTGCCCTCCCGTTCTCCGGATGTATCAGTACCAGGCCATCGTGGGAGGCCACTGCCGTCATCAACTCGACCAACTCGTTGTCTTCCATCATGACACCGCGCACGTAATACCCGAGAAAGGCCTTGTATGTGGTGACGCCCAACCTCACGCCCTCCTCAACCGCCTCGGTCAGCGGGTCCCCCGGAAGACACAGAGCGTTGATGGCGAAGTCGACCGCAGAATGCTCTTTCCCGAACTGGATTTGATATCTGACGGCGTCGATCAGTCCCATCCCGGGTCCACGATTGACATAGGCTGAGACCGTCGTGACACCGCCCATGAGAGCCGCGGCGGTCGCCTCCTTCAGATCCTCGGCGAGAGGATCCATGGTGTGGAAACCACCCACCGATGTGTGAAGGTGCGGATCGACGACGCCGGGTAACACCCATGCTCCGCGAGCATCCACGACCGGACCCCCGGAAGAGTCAGATCCGATCGAGCGGATGGACCCGTCGACGACGAGGATGTCCGCATCGACAACGCCGGTTTCTGTCACAACGCGGCCGCCTTTGATGATCATGGTGGCGTCATCCGAATCTCCGGACACATCGAAGGTTGGGCTTGGTCATCCATGCCGCAAGGCTCGGCCCGGGAGAGCGCCGGTGTGCTCCCCATCGTCTATCACCAGGACACCATTGACAATGACGTGCGAAATCCCTCGAGGGAACTGGCGCGGGCTCTCCAGGGTGGCCGGCGAGTGAATCTTGAGCGGATCGAATATGACCAGATCGGCTGCGAAGCCATCGCGCAGAATCCCTCGATCTTGTAACCCGAGTCGCTGGGCCGGCAGGGAAGTCATTTTGCGAATCGCATCCGCCATCGACAATAGGCCTTCTTCACGCACGAGGTCACCCAGCATCTTGGGAAACGTCCCATAGGACCGCGGGCTCGGGTAGTCGCCCAGGAGAAGGGCGTCGCTTCCGACCATGCATCTGGGGTGGGCCAGGATCTTGCGGTTGTTGGTGGCGTTGTTGGCGTACAGACCCACCTCTGAGATGCCGAGGTCCTCGTCGAGCAAGAGATCGCATAGGGCATCGAGCGGGTCTTTTTTCAACTTGTCCGCAATCTGGCCGATGGTCATCCCGTCAAGCTTCTTGTTCCGAGACTGACGGAACCCGCCCAGCGTGATCCCGTCGCCCGCTCGCCAGCGAGCTGCTCTCGGATCGGTCTCCTGGCGCATCCGACTGCGAGCCTTCGGATCGCGGAGCCTCGCCAGAAGGGCCTGCGGCCCGCCCTCATGCGTCCACTCGGGGATCATCACCAGGGCGCGGCTGCCAGTGTGTACGTACGGGTAGGCATCGAATGTCACATCAACGCCGTCGGAATTTGCATCCTCCACGAGGCCCAGCAAGGGGCGGAACTGGCCGTTGCGCTTCCAGGTGCTGGCGTAGTGCGAGACGTGGACCGGCACTCCCGTTCTTCTCCCGACGTCGAGCGCCTCACGGTTGGGATCTATGAAGCCATCACCGGATCCGTAACGAATGTGAGTGACGTACACACCTCCCATGTCGCGGACAACCTTGCAGAGCGCGGCGACCTCATCGGCTGTTGCATAGCTGCCTGGTGGGTAGGTGAGCCCGGTGGACATGCCAAATGCGCCGTCACGCATCCCGGAACGAAGCAATTCCAGCATCTTCTTTGCCTCGGAGTCAGAGGGAGGACGGTCATTCCAGCCAACGGACGAGATTCGAAGAGGAGCATTCCCTATGACATAGGCAATGTTGACGGCAACCCGTCGATCGTATTGAGAGAGGTACTCGTCGACGGTGAGCCACTGCGGGTCCTCGGGGAGGTGACCATCCAGGCCCCCGTTGAGCATGCCCCAGTTACGGAGGTCCTCCGCAGAAAGGAAGGGGGCGTAAGAATTGCCGTCGACACCAATCAACTCGGTGGTGACACCCTGGCGCACCTTTGGCTCGTGCTCCGGATGCTCAAGGATGACCATCGTTGAGTGGGCGTGCATATCGATGAAACCCGGGCACACTATCTTGCCCGTGGCATCGATCACCCTCTCCGCCTTCAGACTTGAGGTGTCACCCGAGATGAGTCGCACCCTGGCCTTCTCAATGGCAACGGAGGCGCCGAACCACTCTGAACCTGTACCGTCGTAAACTTTTCCGTTCCTGATGAGAGTTTCGACCATCAGGCCCCGACCTTCGACGGTGCTGATCCGAGGTGAGTCACTACGCGTCCAAGGCTCTCCCGGGCGCCGGCACCGCGTGAGAGGTAGATCGGATAAGGTCGCCAATAGACGCTGGATCGGGTGTCCCCGCCCGGCAGGACACGTGCGGCTCGCTCCCATAGCGCTCGAGACCCGGGGGTGATTTGGCGGTAACGTTCCATCTCCGGAATAGCTGGGCTCATCCGGCCAGACCTCCTATTCAGGATGGACAACCTACCTCAGTGTGAGTTGAGAATAGTGTTTCCGTGAACTCTCGTGTCGACTTTGAGCTGGTCGTTGTGTTGGTGAGCCCCCAGGATGCTTCCTTTTGCAGGTGAGTTGGTGCGTGATCCACATTCGAGTATTCAGGTCTGTTTGGCGCGACTACTCAACTCCACTGCAAGCACGAGACCGGCTGCGACCAGCACCAAGCCTGCGGCTGTCATCCATGCGAAGCGATACGAGAATTGATCGATCAGAAAACCGAAGAGTGGCGGCCCGATACCGCCTCCGGCGTAGAACCCGACTTGGGTAACCCCTGTGGCGCGGGCGGGCGCCTGAAGATTCCTGTCAACTACCGCGTGAACCAGGAGCCCGGACCAACCCAAAACCCCCGCGAACGAGGTCATGGCCCCGACGAGGACCAGCGCTGGCTGCTCGGTGCTGAGCAGCAGATAGCCCACGCTGCCAACAGTCAGAAGCCCCACTATGCCAAAGAAACCTCGGGTCGACCGCCGATCGGCCAACCATCCCCATGTGACTCGCATGGCAATAGCCGAGGCGCCGCCTGCGGACAGCAGGAAACCGGCGGAAGCCGCGCCGATGCCCGTTGCGACCGCGAAGGAGACCAGGAAAGCACTGAGAGCAGAACCGCTGGCCATCGCCAGAATGGTCGCCACTACCAGCACGACGAGTTCCTTCGGGGGACTGCCTCCGCCATCCTGCGGGGGAGGGTTCCTGAACCCGGCGAACGACTTCGGCAGCCATGCCAATAGGAGAGTCACACCGCCTGCCGCGATGGCGAAGGCCCAGCGCCAGCCGATCGTCACGGCAACCGTAGGCACCGCCAATCCTGCCAACAAAGCCGCCAGTGGTATGGCAGCGTGCTTGATGCCCAGCACCGTGGCCCGGTTGCCGGCAGGCACTGTTCGGGTGATGAAGAGATTGGTAGAAGTCTGCGCCAGTGCGAACCCCAGCCCGGTCCCAACTAGGAATCCTGCGTACAGGACGGGACTTCTCCCGCCCAGCGCGACACCGACAAGGGATACAAGAGTGAGAGTCACAGCCCATCGCATTGACGCTGGATGTCTTTCGGCAGCGCGCCCCAAGGCCGGCGACGCCAAGGTAGAGCTGACGTGAAACGCGCTCAGCATTATGCCGAATCCAGCAGGACCAAGCCCGAATTCGGCGCGTATCTGCACGCCCATGGCACCGGTTAGGAATACCGGTACGGCAGCGAGCGCCACCACGCTCGACGCGACTGTCGTAACCCGAGCCGGCCTCATTCAGCCACCGCACCGGGTACTGTTCGCGTACCCTTCGAGTCCACTTTCGCCGTGGCCAGGACGCCGGCTCACGACCGAACACCCTCTTCGTGTAAGGGTGTCATACCCCGGGGCCACGATTTTCACCCCACGTGGTTGGCGAAATAGATCCGCTCGGCGGTAGCCCCCAGGACCGAGGCCATCTCGTCGGCGTTCAGCAAGCGCCCGAGGTACTCCCGCAGGTACCCGAAGACGTTCGAATAGCCTTCCCAGTCCGAGCAGCGAGGATGGTCGGAGCCGACCATTACCCGATCCGTCCCGAAAGCATCGAGAGCCATGTCGATGAAGGGTGGGATAGCGTCAAGGTCAAATGGTGGACTGCGGTGAGGGACCGGTTTGGGAACGAACTCGCCGATCCCGGGAAGTTTCATAAAGACATTGGGGTATCGACTTAGCGCCAGGATCCTTGTGAAGTCGGCATAGGGAGGATCGGGATCATTGGCGACAAAACCGAGGTGTTCGATGACGAATGGCATCTGCGGAAAGCGTTCCACCAATCCGACGAATTCATCGGACACGAATCCCTTCATGGCGTCAGGGCCGTGCAGGGCCCACAGATCCGCCAACATGCCCAACGAGTCCGCCTTCTTCCAGACCGCCAGAGGATCCTCGCCTCCTGACCTCTGCATCGGCGTGAGCCGGACCCCCACCACACCCAGGCCGGCCCAGTGTTCGAGTTTCTCCAGGCAGTCTGGTGCGGAAGTGTCCACGGACCCGACGATGGCAAACTGCCCCGGGAATCGATCGGAGCACTCGACGAGATAGCTGTTGTCATAGTTGGAGGACATCTGAACCAAAACAGCTTTGTCGACGTCGGCTCGCGCCATCTGGAACAGGAGTACCTCAACCGGTTCAAACCATGTGTCGAGGACATGGCAGTGGGTGTCTACAGTGAGCATCGGAAGTGACTGTTCAGGTCACCAGCCCTGCGCGAGGAAGTCGATCAGCGTTTTGTCGGCTGCGGCATAGAGGCAGTCCACCCCTGCTCCTTCGTATGCGCGCAGCCGCTCTCTCACTTCATCTTCGCTCCCGTAACAACCGATATTCTCGATGATCTCGTCGGGGACGAGCTTGGACGCCTCCACGATGGAGCTTGGGCTCGCCGGCCAACCGCCCACTATGTCCCGGATTCGATCAGCCAACTCCGGTTCGATCCCGGTAGGTCCCGCAACATGTGCTTGCTGCGCGATGAACTGTGTGACTACCACCTTGTCCTGGGCGATGGCGGCCGGCTTGTCGTTCGTGAGACGAATGGTGCATGGCTGCACGATGTCCACGTCGTCGAGGCTGCGGCCTGCTGCCTCGGCTCCCACCCGCACCTGCTCAACCTCGTCCCGCGTGGCCTCGACAGTGTGACTGCTGTTCAGGACCACACCGTCGGCAAGGCGACCGGCCAGTCTGAGCATCTGCGGGCCGACGGCCGCCAGGTAGATCGGAACATGGTGTGGACCGGTTGCGCCGTGGTCGAGGAACACGTCATTGAGCCGTACACATTCGCCCTCATAGGTGACCGGTTCCCTGCGTTCCAGCAGAAGTCGAATCGCTTCGAGGTATTCACGGGCCGCCCGGATGAGTTTGGTCCCGCGGTCAATGCCAACCTTGGTGGCGATCGGATCCCACCATACACCCAGACCGAGAATTATCCTCCCCGGCGCCAGGAAGTCCAAGGTCGCCATGGTCTGTGCGATCAGGGCCGGATTGCGAGTGAAGGTGGGGAGCACGCCACATGCGACCCTGATCCTCTTCGTGCTCGCCGCATATACGGCCATCGGGGTTATCGCATCAAAGGTGAGACGCCCTTCGGCCATCCAGGCGGACTCCGCGCCAACGTCGTCGGCGTATTGAGCCAACTCGATATTGTTCCGGATTCCGGCGCCCGGCAGCTTGATTCCGAATCTTTTGGGCAGGTCGTTCATCGAGCGACGCGTTCTCAGGCTTTTCCGTGACTGCTCGTCATGGCCGGAGGGTCTCGAAGTTCACGGCCGCCACAGACCCGTTGGTCGGCGACCAACTGGATATCCGCGGACCCATGCCCCAGATCATGTCGGTAGTGGCGATGGGAAGCACCGCGTAGGTGTCGTAGATCAGGCTGACAGCCCTGCCGGCCAGAGCCTCTCTCTCCCCGGGATCAACTTCCGATCGGTATTGGCTGTAGATGTCGTCGAGTTCCGGATCGCCGAAGGCCGCGTAGAAGCCGCCGGCATCCTTGCTGATGACCCCGATCCTCAGAGCGTTCTCTGTGGTTGTGCCGGCCGTGACGAACCAAAGGTGCGTAAAGGGCTCGGTGAAGTAGGGGGCCTCGAGGAAATTCGGACGGATGGTGGCGAAATCGGTGGGCCTCAACTGAGGGCTAAGCCCGGCCACGGTCCAAAAGGCCGCCACAGCTTCCTGTATCCGCGGGAACTCCGGCGTTGCGCCGAACGCGTATTGGTACATGGTGATCTCTTGGCCGGCCAGCCCCAGGTCTTGGATTTCCTGCGCGGCGGCGGCAGCATCGTACACGTACGGCGTCAGGCTGGGATCGTGCCCTTCCTGGCTGGGAACCGCTGCGAAACTGGCGGCCGGTGTGGCGGTGCCCTCAGGGTAAATGGCGGATACGATCGCTGCGACATCAACTGCTTTGATCAGAGCTTCACGGGCAGCTTGGTCGTTGTAGAAGAACTCGGTCTTCCAGGGCATACCAAACGCCATACTCAATGTCTGGACGCGTTTCGGCCCGGCAATCTCCAAACCGGCCGCCAACACGTCGGGGGCGGTAAACGGGTCCATCAAGGCAAGATCGGCGTCTCCGCGCTCGAGCAGAGCCAGTCGGCTGGTCGCTTCAGGAGCGAGGACTATGCGAAGAGTCTCGAACCCGGGTATCCGGTCAGGGTTCCAGTATTCGGTGTTCGCCTTGAACTCGACGTACTCTCCGATGGCGCGATCGCTGAAGACATAGGGTCCACTTCCGAGAGGATTCTCGTTGAACCCATCGCCGCCACCCACTGCTTCCCAGTGGTGCTTGGGAATGATGGCAAGAGTGTCGTTCACTCTGGTCAGGTCCCGAAGGAACAGGGCGTTCGGCTCCTTGAAGGTCACTTCAAGGGTGTATGTGCCCGTGACAGTCGCTGAATCGAAGTTTCTCTGCATCTTTCCGCAGGAGGTGCAGGCAGACTCTTCCCTGGCGTACAACTCGAAACTGAAGGCGACGTCTTCTGCGGTGACCTCCACACCGTCGTGGAAAGTCATGCCCTCGCGGAGTTCGATCGTCCAGACCTTGGCGTCCGGGGAGGATTCGACCGATATTGCCGCACCGGTTTCGGTGGTCGGGTTCCCGTTCTCATCCATGCCTAGGAGGAAGTCGAAGGAGTTGGCCCAGTAGGGCAGGTCGGGGTTCGAGGACCGGGTCGGATCAAGGAGTTCATTGCCGAAGGTTGGAAGCGCGACGGTCACGGTCCCCGTGGGCACAACCGCCGGCGGGGCGGCGGCGGCAGTCGTCGTTGTGGCCGGCGCCTCGGTCGTCGCAGTCGTTTCTTCGGTTGTGGTCTCCGCCGCAGTGGTAGGCGCGGCGGTGGGTTCGGTGGTGGGTGCAGCAGTGGCTTCAGTGGTAGCCGCTGCCGGGGCTTCGGTGGTTGCAGGTGTGTCCGCATCACCGTCTCCACAAGCAGCCAGTATCAGTAGGAGTAAAGACAAGAGAGCCAGGTGACGTCGCATTATGAAATCTCCAAATCGGGATTGGGCTATCAGAAACCCTAACGCAACAATCGGATGCCAGCCTTGGAAGATGCAACATATTTTCCATAATCGGTGTTTGAAGACTCATCGGACTCACTGAGGAATACCGATGCTGGGACGTCCCAGTTGAGTCTGGTGGCGTAAAGGAGTGAACGGACTCGGCGGTTGGCGAGCTTGCGCAACCGAATCGCCGGACTGTCCTCTCAATCCTTGGGATCGAATTGATGACAGGCGACCAGGTGACCAGGCCGGACTTCGATGAGCCCCGGTCTCTCGGTCACGGTCCTTTCATAGAAGGTCGGGTCGTCGCTCTTTGCTGCCACCGAGACCGGACAGCGCGCATAGAAGGCACAACCGGAAGGGGGCTTGACGGGCGACGGGATGTCGGAAGCCAGAAGACGTGCTGCTTCTTCATCCACCATTGTGGTCGATCGTGAGCCGGCAATGAGCGCCTGGGTATAGGGATGCAGCGGGTTCTCGAACAGCTCTTCCGAAGGCGCCACCTCCACCAGTCTTCCGAGATACATCACAGCCACCCTGTCGCTCAGATAGCGGACGGTCGCCAGGTCGTGAGCGATGAGTAGATATGAAATATGAAAGGTCTCTTGGAGATCACGAAGGAGATTCATGATCTGAGCCCGGATAGAGACGTCAAGTGCTGAGACGGGCTCGTCGAGGATGATGACGGATGGATTGAGCGCCAGTGCCCGGGCAACCGCAATGCGCTGACGCATTCCACCGCTGAACTCGTGCGGGTAATGCCTCATGACGGCGGGACCGAGCCCCACTGCAGCAAGAAGCTCCTCGACACGAGCCCGAAGCTCCTCCTTCGGCAGCGGTTGGTTGATGACCATGGGCTCGGCGATGATCGATTCAGCGCGCTTGCGGGGATTGAGAGAACTCCAAGGGTCCTGGAACACCGCCTGAACCGATGCCCGAAAGTGCTTCAGCCCGGCGCCACGTAAGTTCGCCACGTCTTCCCCCTCGAAGACGACACGGCCGGACGTGGGGGTTATGAGCCGGAGGATCATGCGAGCAGTGGTCGTCTTTCCCGAACCGGATTCGCCAACCAGGCTCAAGGTCTCTCGTGCATGGAGGTTGAAGGTCACACCATCCACAGCATGAAGGAGCTTCCTCCCCCGTCCCGGCAACAGAGTCCCACCGCCGACCGGGAAGTGTTTCTTCAGGTCTCTGACGCCGATGATGGGATCGGGGCGGCTCATTCCAGCAACCAACAACTCGCTGAGTGATCGTCGGCGACCTCGAACCGCAGGGGATAGGACTCTCGGCAGCGGTCCATGGCGTGTGGGCATCGCGGTTCGAACGTGCATCCCTTCGGCAGGTCGTAGATCGACGGTGGACTCCCCCCGATGGAGTGGAGCCGCTCCGTGCCCCGGTCGACTGACGGAACGGATTCAAGGAGCGCTTGGGTGTAAGGGTGTTTCGGATCAGAGAGCAGTTCAGCGGTGGGTCCGGTCTCAACGATCTTTCCTGCGTACATGACAGCCACCCTGTCGCACATCTTGGCGATGATGCTGAAGTCATGAGTGATGAACAGAATCGCCAGACCCCGCGCTCTCTGGACTGCTTTCAGGTGAGCGAGAAAGGCAGCCTGGATCGTAACGTCCAGCGCGGTGGTTGGTTCGTCCGCTATGAGCAGATCAGGGTCTGCGGCCAGCGAGATCGCCCCCACCACTCTCTGACGCATCCCGCCGCTGAACTGGTGGGGGTGATCACCGAGCTTCGACTCAGGCTCGGGGATGTGCAACTGACGGAGCAACTCGATCACCCGATTCCGCGACGCCGCCTTGTCCATGTTGCGGTGGAGTCGCAACGGCTCGCCCACCTGCTTGCCAATGGTGAGAACCGGATTCAGCGACGTCAGGGGATCCTGGAGAATCATGGAGATTCGTTCTCCTCGGACCTTTCGCATCTCCCGCTTCGAAAGCGTGAGAATGGACTCCCCGTCCAGTTCTATCTCACCGCCGACAATCCTCGAGGCAGGCCTCGGATGCAGCCCGATGATCGAGAGGGCGGTGATGCTCTTTCCGCATCCCGACTCGCCCACCAACCCCAACGTCTCGCCTCGGTCCAAATGGAAGGAGACACCGTCGACAGCTCGCCCGGTTCCCTGCCTCGTTGTGAAGTGGACCTTGAGGTTGGTGACTTCAAGCACAGCGTCACCCTTCGCTACGGCGTCCGTGGATGGCTAGTCGGCCATGCTCTTCCGGCGCGGTGTACAGCATGGAGGCGTCAAGTCACCAGCCTTCCAGCATCAGGTCTACCGCTCGGCGCATGTACGTGATGTTATCGGGTAGGAGCAGAGGCTTCGTGATACCAGCCGCCATGTACTCCCGGAGTCTCTCGCGCACCTCTTGGGGGTCACCGTAACACCCGAGGCTTTCGACGAGACTATCTGGGATCAGGCCAGCAGCCCTGACGGCCTCGCTCTCGGATGAAGGCCAGGACATCATCGATCTCAGACGGGTTACAAGCTCGGGATCGGCTTCAGATGACCGGGCGATGTGGGCTTGTTCGGCTATGTAGCGTGCAACATCCGGCTTGTGCCCTGCAATCGCCCGCTGCTTGTTGTCATCGACACGGATCCGCATCATCTTGAGAATCTCAATCTCGTCAAAGGGGCGGCCCACCTTCATCGCCTCCTCGCGGATCACCTCAACCTCGCGGCGGATTACGGCCACGGTGTGACCGCCGTTCAATACGATGCCATCCGCCACGCGGGTGGCCAAACGCAGAAGCTGAGGGCCCACGGCGCCTACGTAGATTCGGATCTTGTGCGTATCTTCACCCCGGTTCTCCAGCAGAACATCCCGTAGCCGGACGAATTCGCCGGCGTAACTCACCGGACCCTCTGCAGTAAGAAGAAGCCGGATCGATTCGATGACCTCGTGCATGGCCTTAACGGGCTTGTGGAGGCTGAGACCCACGCGAGTCGCCAACGGGTCCCACCAGGCGCTCAGACCGAGCACCAATCGCCCGGGCGCCAGCGCATGAAGTGTCGCGAATGTCTGAGCGATCAACGCGGGATTCCGCGTCCAGATGGGGATTCCGGCGGTACCCACGCGGATACGGGCCGTATTGGCTGCGTACACCGAGAGTGGGGTGATCGCATCTCCTGTCAGCCGGGTTTCGATGGTCCAGAGCGAGTCGACGGACTCGGCATCCGCCCACTTGGCCAATGGAATCGCTTCCCTGATGTGGTTGCTCGGCAGAATCACCCCGAAGCTGCCCTCGGACATGTCTCGATGGTACTTACCGGAACCGGCCGAGTTGTTCCTGGCCATCAGGGGGTAATGCATCCGGTGTCTGGCATGCGGATGGTTACCTGTCATGGGGCAACCACCACCCCGGGGATACCGGGTAAGGGCTCCCGGCTGAGCCTGCCACCCTTTCCGTAGGGCTGGCGAACCCGCCGCCCATCCTTCGGCTATCTTTTGGAGAATTCACCAAGGCATAGGCATTTGTACTTGCCACTAATAGTGTGGCGCGCTATTATTCGAGTGCTGTGATCCGGAGCTACCGGAACAGAGACACCCAGGCGGTCGCCGAGCGTCGTCGCGTCCGGAAACTGCCTGAGGACATCCAGAGGCGAGCACAGAGAAAACTGATGATCCTGAACAATGCCATGAATCTCGAGGACCTTCGGATTCCGCCGGGGAACCGGCTGAAAGCTCTGTCGGGAGATCGTGCCGGACAGCACAGCATCCGCATCAACGATCAATGGCGGATCTGCTTCCTATGGAGCGACGGCAACGCCTACCAAGTCGAGATAGTTGACTACCACTGAAGTCGAGGCCCAGATGACCACCGAGTCGAAACTACCCCCGATCCACCCGGGTGAAATCCTGAACGAGGAGTTCCTCGTTCCCATGAAAATCACTCAGTACCGGCTGGCCAAAGCTATCGGAGTGGACGCCAGGCGGATTCACTCCATCGTCCATGGTGACCGGGCCATTACAGCCGAGACCGCTTTGCTGCTGGCTCGCTTCTTCGGTAATTCTCCGGGGTTCTGGATGGGATTGCAGAGCCAATACGATCTTGAGACCACCCAGGACCGCATTTCCGAGCGGCTTGCCAAGGTTCCTGCTGCACAAACGGGCTAACTGGACCACGGCGCCCGTCGGTTTCGACGCCGGGGACTCAGGGCAACTTAGGGACCCGGACCCTCAGTGTGCCGGTCCGGTGAGCCTGCTCTCGACGATCTCGGTGGCGACGGTGTTCTCGGACTCCCGCCAATCGGCGTAGCCAAGCTTCCGGAGCCGGGTCCAGTGGTTCTCGAGTTCCTCTAGGTCGGTGAAGGTCCAGATCTCCAGGTGCTCCTGGCGGGACTGGCCGCGGATCGACAGCGGACCCACCCGGGTGGCGCCGGATTCGATCGAGACCGAAGCTGCGCCGTCCCAGCCGGCGAGCAACCGGTCCCGGGCTTGCCTGGTGGCCTCGTACCAGTCGGGCCGCGGGCGGTAGGTGTGTATCCATGTGATCACTGGAGCTGTTCCTCCAATCGGTCGAAGGCGATAGGGCGCCCGATGAGATGGTAAGACGTGGTGAACATGAAGTCGTCCTGGATCTCGTGTCCGTGCATGGCTTCGGTGAGGGTCGGAAGGTCCGGCACCTCCCACAACGCCGCATGGTCCCAGTCCGAGGTCCCGGCGGTGTCGAAGCGGCCGAAAATGTCGATCCCCAACTCCACGTCGTATGCGAACGCCACATCGCAGTCGCGGTCGTAAACGGCCCGCTCCTCGGGCGTTGCGCTGTGCCAGGCGTCGTTCCAATCCCACAGCGCCAGGAACCCCAGACCCTGCTCGAACGGTCCTTCACCCAGCGACGGGGGAAGGTCGCGGGGCCCCACGATCCACTGGGTCCGTCCGAACATCCACCCCCAGCCAGCTTTCACCAACTCGCTGATTCCCCGGTGCGCCTCCTCGAGACCCGGCGCTTCGAACAGGCCGAACGCGGCGGTGTCTCCGAAGGGCTCGGACCAGTAGACGGTGGGCGCGCCGGTCTCCCGCCGGCCGGCGATGTGCTGGGGATCCAGCAGCCAGCCGGCGTCGCCGAGACTCCGCAGTGTCCGCGACAACTCGGCAATCGCGCCCGGAAGCCGTAGTGCTTCGGTGATGAAGGTGACGCCTGTGGTCATTTGAGGGATCCTTCCGTTCTGTTCCTGATTAAAAACCTCTCCAGCATGATCCCCAGAATCGCGGCCGGAATCAAGTTGGTGAGAGTGAGCGCGGACAGCTGGTCCCAATGCGTCCCGAACGAGGTGATGCGCGACGCCAGGAGCAGGGGCACCGTGGTGGCTTCCTGGAAGGTGAGCATCAGTGCGAAGAGGTACTCGTTCCAGGCGAAGACGAAGGCGAACAGCATCGACCCGACCACCCCCGGGAGCGCTAGCGGGAGGGAGATGCGAAAGAAGATGCCGGCGGCCGATGCGCCGTCCACCCCCGCGCTCTCCTCCAACTCCAACGGCACCTGCGCGAAGGCGTCGCGCATGATCCACACGGTGAAGGGGATGGCGAACCCGGTGTAGGCGATGGTCAGGCCCACCTGGGTGTCCAGCAGGCTGAGCCATCGGAACATCAGAAGGAAGGCCAGCACGATGGCGACGGGCGGAAGCATCCGCTGGGAGATGAACCAGAAGGCGATGTCCTCGTTGCGCCAGAACCGCCAGCGGTACTGAAAGCGGGTGAGGCCGTACCCCGCCGCGGCGCCCAGCATGGTGGCGATCACCGCACTGCCCCCCGACACGATCAAGCTGTTGGTGATGGCTCGGATCACGTCCCCCCGCGCCTCGGTCAGCAACCACCGCCAGCCCTCCAGGGTGGGCATGAAGTCGACCCAAGGCAGGTAGGTGGGGTTCACCACGATGTCGAGTTGGGTTTTGAAGGAGGTGATCACGATCCAGTAGATGGGAAAGAGGGTGACGAAGGCCGCCGCCACCAGGAACGCACGGGTGATCAGTCGACCCTTCATTCGTACCTCGCCTGCACCCGGCGCATGACATACAGCGCAAGGAAGCTGACCCCGATGACCACGAACAGCAGGACATAGGCTGCCGACGCCGCGTACGCCAGGTCACCCTGCTTGGCGCCGACGTTGTAGACATACGCGGTCACCGACTCGGTGGCGCGTCCCGGGCCGCCGCCGGTCACCACCCGGATGATGTCGATGATCTTGAACGCCTCCAGGGCGCGGATCAGGATGGCGGTGATGCTGACCGGCAGCAGGAGTGGGAAGACGATGTGGCGGAAGATCTGCCACTCCGAGGCGCCGTCCACCCGGGCCGCCTGGATCGGCTCACCGGGTATGCCCTGCAGACCGACCAGGATCAACAGCATCATCAGGGGCGTCCACTGCCAGGTGTCCACCAGGATGATGGTCAACTTGGCCACGCCCGGCGAGGTGACCCAGGCCACGGCCGGAAGGCCCAGGGCCCCAAGCATGTCGTTGATCGGCCCGAAGCCCTCGCTGAACACCATCCGCCCGATGATGAAGCCCACCGCGATGGGGCTCACCATCATCGGGAGCAGGAACAGGACGCGCATCAGGCGCTGTTCCCGAAGGCCCCGGTTGAGCGCCACCGCCAGCGCCAGGCCCAACGAGTACTGGATCGCCACGCCGCCGCCCACGAAGATGACGGTGTTGACCAGCGTCTCCAGGAGAGCCTCGTCCGAGAAGATGCGCGCCCAGTTCTCCAGGCCGACGAAGCGAAGCGGCACCCGCCGGAAGAGATTGACGTTGGTGAAGGTGAGGCCCAGCGAGAAAACCAGCGGAAAAATGCTGAGGGCCAGCACCGCGGTGGTGGCGGGCGAGATGAACCAGCGCGGCGCAAGCCCGGTCCGTCCCAGCGACCTGCCGGGACGGACCGGTGCGCGCGCTGCTTTAGATGTCAGCCGGTAAGCCCCAGGGCCTCGCGGTAAATGCGGAGTTGTTCGTCACGACCCAGACGGTCGGTGATCTCATTCCACTTGTCCGCGGCCTCATCCAGTGCCTCTTGGGCGCTGTGCTGACCGGACAGAGCCTCAGACACTGCCAGTTCCAATGCGTCCTTGTATTCGGGGAAGCCGGGCAGGCGCATGTCGAACACCGCATTGGGGTGATCGAGCGACGCCCGGATGGCGTCGGTGTAGGCCTTCGCCTCGTCCTCGGGCCATCCCGCACTCACCCACAGGTCCACATCGAGCGTGGCGGCGGTCCCGGGGTTGACGCCGGTTCCGGCGGTCACAGCCGCCTCGGCCAGGACAGCCGGGCTGCCCAGGAAGGAGGCCAGGTCAAAGGCGGCCGCCAGGTGGTTGGATGTGGCGGGAACCAGGTTGAACCATCCACCAAAGCCTAGGAACGGCGCCTTGTTGGGTCCGTCACCGGAAGCCCACTCTTCGGCAACCGGGTCCCAGTACTCATCCGCGCCGGGGGCGGGGCCGTATCCGACCGCTCCCTCGACGACCGAGTCGGGAGACTTGGACATCGGGCCGATGTCTCCCCACTGGATGTCCTGTGCCGCCAGGCCGCCCACGAAGCTGAGGGCGTTCTCGATCCAACCGAAGTTGAGCATTCCCGGGGGACCGTACTCGATCACGGCTCCCCAGTCCTCGAGAGCCCGCACGAAGCCCGGATTGTTGATCCGGGGCTCCATGGTCTCGGGATCGAAGAAGAAGCCGGGGTCGTTGGGCGCCTTGGCGTATCCCGCGGCGCGGGTCATGAAGCCGTTCCAACCCTGGTTGTTGCGCATCGGCAACTCCACCAGGCCGTAACCCTCGTCCTGGCCGGACCAGTCGTTCTCGGTGAAGAACTTGGCGATTTCTGCGTACTCGCTCCACGACTCGGCCGGACGGAGGGCGTTGCCGGTGGCCGCCTCGTAGGCGTCGGCGTTGGCCTCGAAGGCGTCGGCGCGCCAGTAGTACATCAGGACGTCGCCGTCCCAGGGCATTCCGTAGGCAACCCCGCCGAACGACAACTGGTTCGAACGGAAGATCGGAAGGATGCCTTCCCAATCGGCCCGCTGTTGGGCCCACTCGGGCGCGGCGGCCATGAATCCGCCGCCCATCAGGTCGCCACCCAGGTTCGAACCGATGTTGATCACGTCGGCGATGAAGGTGTCGGTGGAGAGCGCCGCCAGGACCTTGTCGTTGAGTTCTCCGAAGGGAATCTCGTCGACCCGGACGGTGGCGCCGGTCTCGGTCGCCCATTCGGCTGCCTTGTCCTTCATGTATTCGAGCTGGCCTGCCGGGCCTGCCACCACGACCTCGACTCCGTCGAAGCGTCCGGCCGCGGTGCCCGGGTCGGGGATGTTCCCGGGGGTGCCGGGATCGGCCATCTCGGGTTCCGGCTCCGGCTCGGGAGCCGCCGCCGTGGTGGTCGGCTCGGCGACCTCGGCCTCGTCTTCGGCGTCGCCACAGGATGCGGCCACCAGAGCCAGGATGGCAAACAGTGCGGTCCACAACCGCAGGTGATGCTTCACTTTGTCCTCCTAGATGTTGCTTTCATTTTCCGTTTCTTACGCTCCGCACGACCTTCATCAGCCTTCTGGCGATGGAGGGGTCGACCGGATTCCACCAGGTGCCTCCGTATTTGATTGAGCTCCCCACGATCGCGCCGTCCGCCACAGACAGCAGTTCCGCCGCGTTGTCCACGTCCATGCCGCTTCCCACCAGCACCGGAAGCGAGGTGCCGGCTTGGATGGCGCGGATCTCGCCCGCCTCGGTGGGAGACCCGGTGCGCTGTCCGCTCCCGATCAGCACGTCCGCGTCGAAGAACTCGGCGTCGCGGGCCTGCTCTGTCACCGAGCGGTCCGCGGTGATGGCATGGGCGCCGAACTTGACGTGGACGTCGGCATAGATCTGTACCTCCCGGGCTCCGATCGCCGACCGGTAGCGAAGGGCCTCGCCGGCTGGGCCGTTGATGATCCCCTCGTTGGCCACATAGGCGTTGGCCCACTGGTTGGCTCGCACGAACCGGGCGCCCACCGCCTTGGCGATGGCCAGGGCGGGTATCACCCCGTTGGCGACGCAGGTGATCCCGATCGGGAGATCCACCGCGTCGCGGACCCGCAGACCGGCCGCGGTCAAGGCAGCCACCGTCTCGGCGCCGATCGCCTCGGGCCGGGAGAAGGGAAGGTCGAAGGCGTTCTCGACGATGATCCCATCGATCCCCGCTTCCGACATGGCCACCGCGTCCGCCACTCCCGCCGCGTAGATCTCCTCCACCGGTTGGCCGTCGTACCGGGGCGCCCCGGGAAGGGGAGGGAGATGTATGACGCCGATGATCGGCTTGGGTTGATCGAATGTAGCCGCCAAAGGATCCGGCTTCTTGGGCAGCAGGCTCATGAGCTGTCCTCCCGTTGGGTCCTGAGCCATGGATCGATCTCCTCTCTTCGCGGAAACGATGCCAGCGCTCCCAGGCTCCGGCAGGCCAGCGCTCCCACCAGGACTCCGACTCTTAGCGCTTCGACGACCTCAGAACCCCGGGTGCGAGCCCAGATGTATCCGGCCGCGAAGCCGTCGCCGGCCCCGGTAGTGTCGACCGCATCCACCCGGTGGGCGGGGATCCGACCAGTGGTCCCCTCCGAGCGGAAGACGATCCCGTCGGATCCGCCGGTGATCACTGCGTGGCGACCGCCGAGCGGCCCCGACAGGACATCGAGCGCGCCCTCGGCTGACTCCGCAAGGAGATCCCGGGTCCGGGCATTGGCGATCAGGGTGTCGGCGCCGGTGGTCACCGAGGCGATCTCGGCCGGATCTTCGGGTATGCAGGCCGGCTCCAGATCTATCGAGAACGGGACGCCGAGAGTGCGCCACCGGTCGGTGACCTTCGCGGCGGCATCCAGATCGAAGGGCGCCGTATGACCCCACGTCGAGGGTCCTAATGTGGCCTCGGCGGGGTACAGACCGGGCGTGACCGCCACGACCATGCGCTTTTCCGGAGAGTCGTCGGTGATCAGCGACATGGTGAAATAGGTGTCGATGGAAGGGTCCGTCACCACGCTGGTGGTGTTCACCGCTTCCTCCTCGAGTGTCTCCAGCACCATGGAACCGAAGGCGTCCTGGCCGACCCGGGCATGGAGGGCCACCTCCGAACCCAGCCGAGCCAGGGCGACGGCCACGTTCAGCGCCACCCCGCCGGGGCTCACCACCGCCTCCCCGGTGTGCACCTTCTCATCCGGGTCCGGGACCCGGGAAACTGGAAGGACCAGGTCGACACAGGCGTCACCCACCACGTCGATCATGGGAGTTGCAACTCCACCCGGAAGCGGTAGCGGTCCGCCCGGTACCAAAGCCGCACCCACTCGACCGGGCGTCGGGACCTATCGAGAGACAAGCGGGTGGCGAGGAGGAGGGGCGATCCCTCCGGCACGTCCAGCAGGTCGGCTCGGGTGCGGTCAGCCCGGACCGCTTCGATGGTCCCTTCGGCGGTCGCCGGATGCGACGCGGTCCGTTCCTCCATGATCCGATAAAGCGACTTGTTGTGAAGGTCGGCGGTGGTGAACTCGCCGTTTCCCAACACCCAGGTAGGCAGATAGCCGTGTTGGAAAGCCATGGGCGTGTTGTCGGCTGAGAGGAGACGCCGGACCTCCACCAGGTCCTCGCCCTCGGCACCCAGTGCCGACGCCGCATCGGAGGGTCCGGGAACGACTCCGACTGAGAGGGTGTGAGCGGAGGGGACGAAGCCACGGCTAGCCATGTCCTCGTGGAATCCGGCCAGACGAGTGACCGGCTGTTCGAAACTGCGTTGGGCCACGAAGGTGCCCCGCCCGGGAGTCCGTTCAACCAGACCCTGGTCGCCCAGCCGCTCGAAAGCAGTACGGACCGTGATCCGGCTGACACCGAAGAACTCGGTGAGTTCGCTCTCGGTTGGCAACTGTTCGCCCGGCGCCCACTCGCCCATATCGATGGCCCGTCTGAGTTGTTCCTTGATCTGGAACCACAGTGGGAGAGGGCCACGTTGAAGGTGTCTGTCCAAGCCGCCGCTCATGGAAGATCATTATATTATGACAAATCCCGAGACCCTAGGAGGAGAGAGAAATCGGCGTTGCACGGGCCTCGGTTGCCTACCCGGTCAGTATCTCCGGCGGATGAAGCCGGCATGGTGGGTCATGGCGCGGCCGTTCTGGTGTTGCTGTTAGCAGTTTCGAGGCGGTAACCGGCGCGGGTGTTGCCGCTTTCCCCTGCTTCGGCACGAACCCGAGGGGAATGCGTCACACCCGCTCGTTAAGATTCCCACGTATGAGTAAAAAGAAGGGACGTCGCGAACGGGTGTTCAGTCTCGATGGGGATCAATGCCTTTCTTGCGGAAGCTCCCAGGATCTTGAGATCGACCACATAGTCCCGCAAGCCGCTGACGGGCCAGACTGTTGGAACAACCTCCAAACCCTCTGCCAAACTTGCAATCGACGGAAAACCGATCAACCCATTGACTACCGATCACCAGAGCGTCGCCTCGCGGCCGAGCGGAATTGCGGTTGCGGGTGGCAGCCACCCCTTGTAGTGAGGCAATTCGGCAAGTCCTCAGAACAACGCCAGTCGATCTGGGAAACATGCGGAGCTGTTGAGAGACGTACGGACCGTCTTAGCGGTGAGTGGGTATTTGCCGGTACTTGGTTGCCTATTGCCGAGCTATTCGAGGAGCTCAACGAAGGCATAACCCTCGACCAGTTCCTGGATTGCTACGAGGGCATCGAGATGTCGGATGCCGAGCGGATCATCGACCGTCAGATCGAGCTTCTGCGAACCGTTAGGGCCAAGACTCTATGAACAGAGAACGCAACGGAGAACCCGACAGGATCACCAAAGGATCGGTAGCTGTATATCGGCTGATCGAGCGAGAGCATTCCTACCTGGCCTTTGGCCCCCAACTGTTTGCCGGCCCCCGGTACAACGAATGGTGGGAATTCGAAGCCATAGCGCTTATCAAGCTTGGCAACGGGATAGAACTGGGGTTTGACAGCTGGGCAGGAGGGCCCATGGGGCGCTGGTGGCTCTACTACCAGGATGAGATGTACCACGCGATGGATTTGTTGTCGCCTGCTGCTCCTGACATTCCCATTGTTTGGCTTAAGCCTCCCCCCAGCCCTCCACCCGGGAGCTTCAACCGTTGGGCCGTCGGGAATCTTGTTGACAACGTCAACAGAGGCTTATATGCCGAGTGGCTGGTCGGTCAAGCACTCGGCATCATTGATGACGCCGACCATCGAACCGAGTGGAACTCGTATGATCTCCGCTACCGCAACCTCACCATCGAAGTCAAGGCCTCGGGAATCAGCCAGACGTGGAACCTCGAACAGATGTCGACACCGAGATTCGACATTAGGCCTAGGAAGATGGCATGGGATCCCGACACAGACCAGTGGCAAACCTTCGATCCGCCCCGGCGTCTGGCTGACATTTATGTGTTCTGCCTTCATGACACCGTACCCGCAACCAATAAGGATGTTCAGGATCCACTGTGCTGGGTATTTTGGGTGGTCCCAACCTCAGTGCTCGATGAGGAACTTGGTGGACAGAAGAGTGTGGGGGTGGGAACACTGAATCGTCTCACCCGCTCGGTTGCATGGGAGGCGATACCGGAGGTGCTTTCTTCCTTTGTGGGTGGGGACCAGAACTGATCTGACCTTCCGATGCCCATGTGGGTTGGCGATCGAGGTCGGGAAGTCCGACGCGGAAGTGTTGCTGGGGCACCCTCTCGATCTATCGCTTAGTTGTAGCACCGGGTGATGAAACAACGGGGGTTGGCTAAATCGTTCTTGCCAGCAGTGCTGTGATGCTCGCAGGCCAGTGACACTTCCATCGAGTTCAAGGGCACTCGCGCAGGAACCATGGCCTGGTAGGTGGCTCGTGTTCGTAAAACCGTTCTCCTGGCAGAATTGGGCCCCAGAGTTCTCCATCGTCCTCACCGAAAAGGCTTGTTACGCCGCGTTCTTTGTTTTCTTCCTGTTTGCGAATCCTTCGCGCCTTCTCGCGCATTATCGGAAACTCTTCGGCAGCTTTAGCGTAAACGCTCCCCATTATGCGTTCACCCGCTTCGTGATCAGTGGCAAAGATCATGTAATAGATGACGACGCCCCGCTCATTTCGAACTTCAATCGGGAGTGTCCATTCATATCCTAAGGATTCTTCCATGCGCCATCTCATCAGATTGAGGTACTCTTGTCGGGCTTGCCAAGGCTCTAAGGCACAACGTAGGCGGGCCTCGTAAATGAAACGCCAGTCCTTCGTACCGTAGAGACGATCAATTCTCGCAGCGTTTTTCTTGCTGACCGGTTGGCCATCAACCGGCAATACTCGCGTAAACATCGGCGGTGCAAAGTAGTAGAGAATCTCGGCTTTCCACCGGTGTCCCTCTTTGAAATGCGCCAATGCCTTTAACGTTCGCCACTCCGCCTCCATACCGTTAGGGTCAATAAAGGCGAACGTCGGAACTCGATTGAGCCGCCGCAACCGAGCAAGTTCCCTGGGGATGAGTTCATTACAATCCCCACCTAACACTTCCAGATCACGGTTTGGGTAGTCGCGCCTCAACGATGACTCAAGCGCGGATGCGTTGGCTTCGGTTTCAAAGAAACGCAATCGGGTGAAGGGTGGATCTTCAATTGATAACGCAATTCTTGCCGAACCTTCCAGAGGCTCATCTGTCAGACGAAGTCGGTTTTCCTGCTCACCAGCGAAAGCATCAATATAAATCCTTTCATCTGACTTGTGCTTGGTCGTTGTGGTGAAGGCATCCAGATACCGCCGCAGAATGTCCAACTTGCCTTTGGTCCAGCATCCCCATACCCGCACAATGTTGGCCCGGCCTAGCTTGCCTTGCTGAGTGATGGCAAATTGTCATATAGAGCACCATCAAGTTCCCGGCCACCGGATTTTGAGTGGAGGCCTCCCCACTGCTTGAAGAAGAAGGCTACGTCGGCGGCTGCACACTGATCCCGCAAGTCGAGGACCCATGCTTCTTCGATGGGTCTTGCCCCGGGGCCGCTCTCTCCCCCTGCGATCAGCCAGTGGATGCCCGAGAGATCCAGATTGGGAAGAGGACCCAGTAGAGGTTCCGCACTGATGAAGCGGACTTCGGCAGGAACGGTTCTGAGGTGGTCGATGCGGAAGACATAGCGACTGGTTTCAACGCTGACACCTATCCAAACATTTCGGGACCAGTCCAGCTGGGGCCCGAGAGATGCAAGTCGCTTGGAACGCTTGGTAAGGATCTGGTAGGTGTGCTGTGGCGTTTCGGCCATCACACTAAACACCTCTTGGATGAACTCGAGAGGGACTTCGGGATGAAACAAGTCGCTCATTGAGTTCACAAACACCAACCTAGGCGCCCTCCATCGCCTTGGCTCGGCCAAGACATCCGGGTGTAGGGTGAGTCCAAATCCGGGACCGCTGGTGCGAGGATCACCGTCGTTCTGATACTTGGGTTGGCCCATGGCCTTGAGACGCTTCGCGAAAGTCAGCGCGTAGCAGTTGTCACACCCCATGGACACCTGGTCGCAACCAGTCGTCGGGTTCCACGTCGTCTCAGTCCACTCGATCCCAGATCGGTTACTCAAGATGTAGGCCTCCTCCCTGCTGGAATGCTGCTTGCAGCAAGCATGGGAAGGGGGTGTGACACTTCGCCTCCCCGAGTCGCGTTGAGGGGCGCTTTGGAGGAGAGAAGTGGTCAATCAAAGAGGCCATTGGTCGAGGATGATAAGTGGGCCGTCCTCCTCGATTGGCCCCGGCGTCCCTTCGAATAGCCGACCATGTGGTCTCCGCACATCTGCTAGGCCGCGTTCTAGAGTTGACAACGAGGTTCTCTGAGGCTCTTCTTACGATCGAACAAGCTATGACAAAATTGCTCAGGTTTCTCGTTCTCCTGTGTTTCTTGACCGCGGCATGCGGTCCCTCGGTCACCACCACGACGTTGTTGGAGCCGGTGGCCGACCGGCTGCCAGCCGATCCCCTGGCGCCGACGGCGGATTGGGTGGCCGGAGCCAACGCGGCCGGCTGGGACTTTCATCGCCACCTGGTGGGCAACGCGGTCTCCAGTCCGGTCAGCCTCGGTTTGGCTTTCAGCCTCAGCCGGGCCGGCGCATCCGGAGACACCGGGGCGGTGCTCGATGAGATCTTCGGGTTCCCCGAGCTTGATCTTCACCCTGCGGCCAATGCGGTCGATCTGATGCTGGCCACCGCCTCGGTGGAACCGACCACCCTGGAGGTGGCCAACCGTCTCTTCCCCGACGACGAGTTCTCTCCACTGCCCGGTTTCTTGGAGATTGCCGGCGCCCACTACGGAGCGGCGGTCCACCCGATCGACCTCGACGACGGCGCGTCGGCGGCCGAGACCATCAACGGATGGGTATCGGACACCACCCGCGGTCTGGTTCCCACCATCGTCACCGAACAGACCGTCCAAAGCCAGGAACTGGTCCTGGTGAACACGGTGTACCTGAAGGCCGACTGGGCAGAGCCGTTCCTCCCCGAGTGGACCGAAGATGGCCCGTTCACCACCGGAGACGGCCTCGCGGTGACGGTACCGTTCATGCGCGACCGGGAGCCGGTCGCTCGTCGCTTCGTCCGACTCGACGGCGCCGACGCGGTACAACTCCCATACCAGGGGGGCCGGTTGGCCATGTGGCTGATCGTGCCCCACGACCCAGGAGGACTTCCAGCGGTCGAGGAATTGCTCGACTCACAGGACCTGACCGGCCTTGAGGACATTGCCCAACAGGGCTTTGTCGATCTAACCATGCCCAAGTGGGAACAAACCCTGCCGCCCACCGACCTGTTCGAGTGGCTCTGCCCCCGGGGGTTCTGCGCCGGAGCGCCTTTCGATGACATCGCCCCGGGCATCTTCATCACCGCCGCCCTCCACGGCGCCAAGGTGATCGTCGACGAGAAAGGCACCGAAGCCGCTGCAGCCACCGCCATGGCCTTCAAGGAGTCAGCACCACCACCACCGGACCTCACGGTGGTCGCCGACCGCCCCTTCCTCTGGGCCATCGTTCACCCCGAAACCGGCGCCTTCTTATTCATAGGACGCCTGGTCGACCCCGCCGCCTAGCCGATCCGACTTCGGTTCCGCATCCCCGAGGGCCCCTATCTGGCACTTCCCAGGTCCGGTGGCCAAGAGGCGTCAGCTCTTTTTGGGATAACTTGCACCCGACACAGTGGATTAGTTCCGTTTGGATCCTGCTCGCCAGGTGTGCAGTGCTATGGCGGATACGCCTATACCCGGGCCCGGCTCCTGGGTACCCGCCGATGAGCACGCCCGCTGTTATTGCCGCTAGGACCATGATTATCGGCGTCCAACTGCTGAGGGCTCCCCGTTTGTCCTGTGGCACCCCTGCTGGACAGGATCCGACAGGGGACCTGCTTTGGCATAGGGGAACAGGTGTTGGTTTGAACCACCCTGCTACTAGGTTTCAAGTGGGTCTATCCCGCCATTTGGGTTCGATCTTTGGCTGGGTCCACCGCGTTGTCGCAGTTCGTACTGTGTGCCCGACAGTACATGGGTCAGGCTTCTGCCTTCATTGGTACCAACGCAAACAGCGATCACTACAACCGCGCCCATCGCCGGGACCCCCCGATCGGCCGGGAGGAACGCAACCGCGGCCACAGCCATACCCATACATACAGTATCGAATGCGCACCTTAGGAGAAGCCTGAACCGTCCTGGCCTCTCGCCCCCGTGGTCACGGAGTTGCAATCGCATCGAAAGCCCACCCAGTCCACATCCCCATCTCCGAAGGGCGACCCACCGGTACACCAAGAAGACTGCCAAGAACACCATCAACGGTATCCAGATGCCATCGAAGGAATTTCCCAAGTCCTTGTTTGTAAAGGGCAGCATGTCGGAACCCACCTGGTCCTCTACTGCCAAAGCCGCCAGGAGCATCATCAGCAGGAAAAGCGAAAATACGCACGCCATAACACTGTCTATCAACGTGGCTGCCAGCACTCGGCCCCTCCCGACGTCAGGCACGGTGTGCGCAACAGAGAAACGGGCCGGCCTGCTGCCCACTGCACGAGCGACAGCGTTGGTAATCGCTAGACACACAAAAATGAGAACTCCAGGGGCAAACGCAGTCCACAGTTCCGAAGGCCCATCAACGAAAACCACAAGAATCAGGATGGCGAGGACGGCAACTATTCCTGCCAAGTGGGTCACTCCTACTAATGTCCGCCGCCAATCGATTTCTCGACCCTCAGCGGAAGAAGGCCCCACCTCGCCGGGATGGTCGTCAGACTGCCATCTTCTGCCATACTCCCCAAAGCCCCAGAAAACGGCTAGCGGAGTCACAATAAGGCGCAGGAATTCCTCTAGCCGGACCGGATCTGCCCATCCCGACCCAGCCAAAACCACCGCTGTAAACATCAACCCCAACCATCCACCAAACATCTTCTGCCACTCTGGATGGCCGTCATTCCACTCCGATAACTCTGCAAAGATTCGCTGACACTCTCTCTGGAACACCACAAGCATCTCCATCGAAGCCACCCAGTCAGACAACATACTATAAAACAGCACTCCCCAGAGATCTCTTTTCTCGGCAACCCACCACGACGGATCCTGTCACCAAGGACGAAGTGCCATCGTAGCAAGAGAAAAGGAAGATCTCCTTTCCACACCAGTTGAGCTAGCAACCCTGATCCGTAAGACGGAGTTTTGTTTAGGGGACTAACCTCTGGCCTGCAGTGCCGATTCCCTCCACAACATGCAGCTAATGTTCGACCCTTGGACGGCTAGGTAGGGATCGAACAGATGCGCCAAGTGGATGCGGAGCGCTTCTGATGCGAGTTTGAAAGCGTGACCAGGCGCATCGAGCGTCCAGGGACGCTCTGCGGTGGCAACCAACAGGCGGGCCTCGTCGTCGCGGGACAGAAGCCTCTCAGACACACCTTGGGATGTGCGATACACCACTTGGACAGTCCCCGCACCATGCCAATAGACGGCCACCACGGTGGCCCGTTCCCCCGCCACGAGACCATCGACCACCGTTTCGGGGTTCAGGTCTTCCAACCGCATTCTCAATCATCCTCCTGGGATGGGCTCCCCCGCCAGGATACCTATCCGGGTGTGACACGCATGGAGCGGCCCTGAAAGCTCTGTACCCTGATGCCGAAGTGCCAGTAGGGCGGTCGCAGTCATCCCGACTGTTTAGCTACGGCGAAGTGTGGGGCGCGGATTCTGGGGCAAAAGGGGGTGCGGCTTCGGGGGCAGCATGTATGGAAACTACCCAACATTGAACAACCTCATGCACCTAGGCTTGCGGCAGAGTCGATGTGTCGACGGCTAGTATTCTCTCATCATGCTCAAATTCTTTTCCTGGCATGCCCCGGACCGTGTAAAGGTTCGCCCGGATACGCCTATCACACAACAGCAGCCGATGCATAAACATGGCTGACTACAACCTTTCAACTTTATCTCCCCGCTCGTTTGAGCAGTTGATTCAAGCGTTAGCAGCTAAGGTTTTGGGCCCTGGGATTGTGGTGTTTGGGGATGGCCCCGACGGTGGGCGAGAGGCGACTTTCGAACGGAAGGTACCTTACCCCACGCATTTAGATGGCTGGGATGGTTATGGCGTTGTACAGGCAAAATTCCGGCAGCGTTCCGGCAATGTCTATGAAGACGGGCTATGGGCAGTAGAGCAACTAAGGGACGAGTTACAAAAGTATACCGACCCAGACACCAACATACGGTCACCTGATTTCTTCATTTACGCTACGAATGTGGTTCTAACACCAGTAAAGGATAAAGGTTCCAAAGACAAGGCATTTGCCGTTCTAAAGGAATTCAAATCGCAATCACATCTCAAGGACTACGCCATATGGGACTATGACCAGATTCGCATATTCCTTGACATTTATCCTGAAGTTAGGACCACCTATTCCACTTTCATAACGCCAGGCGATGTGCTCGCGGCCGCCTTTGCGACACTAAAACCGGCATCGGTTGACATGCATACTACCATGACGCGGTTTTTGGAAAAGGAATTGCTAAGCGATGAGTACGTCAATCTGGAGCAAGCTGGTCACACTGTAAACGAACCTATACCTCTAGCCACGGTGTTTGTTGACCTGCCTATTCAACATGAGCCCAATATGATTAGGTCACATATGCTGGGCGAGGCCCTTGAGGATCTTAATGATGTCGGCCGGCCTCAGCTTAAGGAAGGATTCATCAGAAACGTATTGGCCGCATCTTCCGAACGTCTTGATCCTGCTTCTGTGGGTGCCTCTCCAGTGCCAGACCGCATTGAGGCAGGTTTAGCTGGAGCATCCCGCGGGCGGTTTGTATTGATCGGAGGTCCAGGTCAGGGAAAGACTACGTTGACGCAGTTCATTTGCCAAATCTTCCGTGCTGCGGTCATCGCGAGAAAACCTGAGCATACATGGTCTCCGCCCACAAAGGGTGCCTTAGGAACGATTCAGCACCATTGCGAAAGCGAAAACATCTCGCATAAAGTCGTGCCTCGCTTTCCTTTTAAATTGACATTAAACGATTTTGCCAAGGCTTTGGCTCCCAGTTCGGAGTCGCCAATATACTCCGTGCTTGGCTATTTGTCATCACAAATAAAGAGACGCACTGATGCCGAGGTATCACCGGCGGATCTACGTCAGTTCCTCGCGGTCTATCCAAGTGTCTTCATTTTTGACGGATTAGATGAGGTACCACCTTCAAGCAACAGAGATGAAGTTCTGCGTGCCATTAGAGAGTTCTGGGTGGATGCCAGCAGTGCTAACGCGGACATTCTCTCAATAGCGACTAGTCGCCCCCAAGGCTACAATGAGGACTTTTCACCGCTGTATTACCAACACCAACATCTGGCCGAGTTGTCGGAACAACTTGGTTGGCATTATGCGCAGCGGCTCGCTGCAGTCCGGTATGGTGCTGACGAAGATCGGAAAGAAAAGGTGTTAGGCCGGTTAAGGCGGGCTTTTGGAGATCCATCAACCAGTCGTTTGATGAGGACACCGTTGCAGGTAACGATTATGACTGCGTTGGTAGATCGTTTAGGGCAGCCTCCACAAGCGCGTTGGAATCTGTTTAATTCATATTACGACGTCATATACGACAGAGAAATGGAAAGGGACATCTCTGCGTCAAGGATATTGAGTGAATACGAACCCGACATTAGGACTATCCACAACCAAGTGGGCCTCATCCTTCAAGTGGACTCTGAAAGGACAGGCAGAACAGACGCTTTGTTGGATCGCCATCGATTTGTGTCTCTTGTAGAAGCGCGGCTAAGGGCGGAGGAACATCCGGAGGAGGATCGACGCACTATCGCCGAACAGATCGTGGCAGCGGCCTCGGAGCGTTTGGTGTTTTTGGTCGAAATGGAAGCGGAGAGAATAGGATTTGAAATCCGCTCGTTGCAAGAGTTTATGGCGGCAGAGAGCTTAGTGGAGGACACCTATCCCGACATCCAGGCGCGATTAGAGGAAATAGCTCCCATCCCATTCTGGAGGAACGTTTTCTTGTTTGCTGCGGGCAAATGTTTTGCTCAGCGGCAGGAGCTTCGCGAGTTGGTGCATTCAACTTGTGCCGCTTTGAATGAAGAAGACGGTAACGAGGGGGAAGGTTTGCACTTAGTGGGTGCGGACCTGGCCATCGCCTTGCTAGAGGAGGGTTCGGCACGGCGGCAGCCGAAATACAAAACGCTGCTAGGGAGACTGGCGATTAGAGCGCTGGATAAGGCCAACCCCCGTCTGCATGCACAGTTAGCTAATGTGTATGATTCTCAAATGGAGACCATTTACCGAGACGAATTAGGGCTGCGACTTACAGGTAGCGACCATGTTAAGTTCTTAGGAGCTTGGAATTGTTTACTTGCGCTTGTCGCTAATGACGTCGACTGGGCTACCGACATGGCAAACAGTTATTGGCCTAATGGCGTCCAAGACCAGGTTGATATTCTGTTAGCCGACACTGACCACACTAAGAACGGTTGGGCAACTGAGCAGGTGCTGCGCCTAATTCCGAGGACACCCATTGGTACGTTTGTAGGTGTGTTCCAGTCAGAAAAACGAAGGGCATTATTGGAGCGACAGGACGTGGACCCGACCCTAAAAGCCGCGATTTCAATACTGGAGTCTCCTAGACATCACGGCGGCCCTAGAGTCACGGTTTTAGATACGATGTTGTCCTACGGGCCAATTAACCGGTTGACTCCTGGTAGCGCGACGGTTTTGCAAACGCTTAATGCGATTTCTGACTGGCATCCCAGTTGGCTACCGTATAAGTGGGCTGGCAGATTCTTAGAGGCACCTTCCAAAGATATGTTAGCGAGTACACTTAAGGCCTTTGCAAAGGTCTCCTTTGACGAGGACCATGCAGCGAATAGGACTGTGTGGCGAACATTACCGTGGCCTATTGTAGCGTGTCTGGAGTCATGTACCGATGCGAAAAAGCTATTGGAGCTGGCAGACGGAGCCAAAGAAGGGAGATTGGGCGACCAAGACGATTGGATCACAGCCGAGACTCGCTGGTTCGATGAGGGTATCGTGTGGGAAGATGTGCTTTCAATGGCGGATCAGCGTTTGCCGTTCGACGCGAGAATTGGGACTACTGGATTTCCAGTAACGTTATCGCCGTTGAAGGTTTTTAATCCGATGTTTATTATGGATGCGGATAGAAGAACCTTAGAAGATGTGATACCACTGTTTAGTAATTTGCCTTCCGGTAGGTCCCGTCAGTTCGTTGCTGAAGTTATCAACTGGTTAATGTTCCTTTACTCCTTCCCCGCACGCTTAGAGGACTTTCCTACCTTACGGCAGACGGATGTGGATACATTAGAAGAGATTTATCGAGTGCTTCCTGCGGGACAGCCTGTTCCCCTTCATGTGTTGGCTAACTTGGTCAGTGAATCACCAACTGCTGGGGCAAAGCTATTTCTTACCGTGGGAAGAAGACACTCCTCCTTTGACTGCCACGTTGGTAACTCGTCACTGGTCGACGATGGTGTTGAAGTCTTGCGGAGAGCTTACGATGTTCTGAATAGGGACACGGCGATGTTGCCGGTTCTGGGGGCAGTAGCAGAACGAGGGCAGTTAGGCGATCTGGGACTGGAGATCAAGAAAGTCGAAGCGCTTGACAAGCCGAACGAAAAGCTAGCAGGTCTGTTGATCAAGCTCTGCCAACAGAATGTCTGGCTAGGTGGCGGCAAGGAAGATCTGATATCCATTGCCCAAGATATCGGGTGTTCACGCGGCGATGCCTTCAATAGAATAGTTAACACATTGGAAAACAATCGATTACTGGGTGATGAAGCAACGGGGTTTGTGATAGCATTGAAGGCATTGATGCCGGCAAGAGACTATCGTGCACAAAGGCGCTACGTCAGCTTACTTGAGGAATCCCTGGGAAGAAGGACAAGCCGTTTTAGGGAAGTCAGGGTATCGGAACGCTTTGGTTTACCTGAAGGGATGATCGAGTTGCTAGGATCCGATGGATAGGAGAGTTGTCTGGGTCGTGGTCCCAGAAGAAGAGGACCGTGGATGACCTCCAAATCGTTGGTTATGCTTTTCTTCGATCTTAAGGCGAGTCTGTGGTAATCCGGTTTATGTGTCAAAGGTGGTCTGGACTCAACACTATGTCCAGAGTTGCCTCGAATACGGTCATGTTGGCAACCTCAAGACTGCTTTGCTCCTCAGGCGTTAGGGGGTCGAGGAAGCTTCGATCGGCGGTGAGTTGATCCCAGACCACCAGCAGCGCTGTGGCGGCGAAGCCGAAGTGTTTTGCTACGGCGAAGAGTGTGGCGGCTTCCATGTCGACTGATCCGTAGGCTGTCTCCCGCCATTCCTCGACCATGGCTCCGCTCTGGGCGAAGATGGAACTCCAGGTCAGATGTAGGGAGTCCGCGGTTCTGATACCCCTGTTCTCCAGGGCAGTCCTACCTTGCGCGGTCAGGTGCCGGTCGGAGCGGACGATGCCGGGGTCTGAGGTCACTGTCTTGTAGAGGTGCGCTACGCCCTCCCGAGCCACGGCTCGCGAAGGGACGACCACGTCCCCGGTAGCCAACCCGGGATCTAGAGCGCCGCAGGTGCCGATTATCACCATCCGGGAGGTGCCCAGTACTCCGAACAGGTGTGCCAACTCGACGGCCCTTGGTGCTCCGTAGACGCAGGAGTAGACGACGGGTGATCCTTGCCAGAAGCCGTAGAACATGTCTGGGAAGGCGAGTTCACGCACGTCGTCCAGGTAGCTCAGGCGCCACTCGGTGCGTTGGGCTCGCCACCAGGAGCCCTCCATGATCACTGCTTTCGGGATGTCTGCGGCGTCCATTCCGAGCGCCTCCAGCCATTCTTCTCGGCCGAGGTCCATCACGGCTCTGTGTTTGGGTTGGCGATCGTTCATCGGCCGAGTCTCACTTCGTGTAGGCGGGATCGTGTCCATATGTACCAGCCGATGATCCAGATTGCACCTGCCAGGACGGATCCGGCCAGGAATAGGAACACCCCGTCCCAGGCGTCCTGGTCGACGAGCCTTCCCACGATCGGTGATCCTGCGCCGCCGCCCAGGTTGAAACCCAGCGAATAGATGCCGCTGACCAACGCCACGCCTGTGGGAGAGGTCATCCTGGGAAACAGGCTGAGCACGATGGAAGATGACGCGCCGACCAGGGCGGTGGCTACCGCGACGGTGGCGAATCCCGCCAGCAGACCGGACGCCTGGCTGACCATTGCCAGTGCCGCTGCGGTGGCTCCCAGCACCAGGGCGCCCCTCTGGGCGGCGCCCGGACCGCGGGAGTGTCGAAACCAGCGCCCGATGGCGAGGATGGCGCCGATGGCTATGGCCGGCATGGCGGCGGAGAGTAGTCCGGAACGGCCCACCGCCTGGTTGTGCACCTCTACGAAGTAGGCAGGCGTCCACACCACCAGCGCAACGAACGCGGCACCCAAGGCCACCGCCGGGGGGAGGAGTCCGAGCGCTCGGGCGATCGAGGCACGCGGGCGGTTGGCACCCGATGACGGTTGGATCGGATCGCGCACTCCGATCCACCAGGCGACGCCGGCGGGAATCAGAACGATGCCGGCGGCCATGAACACGGCTGCGACCCCGCCTTGTTCGACGATGGAGCCCCCTAGGGCGAAGGTGAGAGCGGTCCCGGCTACGAAGGAGGAACCGAAGGAGGAGATGATCCGTCCGGCTCCCTTCTGGGATACCCAGCGGCCTATTGCTCCCATGATTGGTGTCCATCCCATGGCCTGGAAGATCCCGTTGGCCGACCAGATGACCAGCGATAGGGCGAAGTTGTGGATGGTCAGGATGAAGAGGACGTTCATCAGCCCGCTTCCCACCAGGCCCAGTCCGACCAGGAGGCGTGCGCCGATCCGGTCGGCCAGGATCCCGACCGGGAGCGCCGACAGCGAGTACACCCAGAAGAACCCGGCCGCCAGAGCGCCGATGCGAATGGCGTCGAGTCCCTGTTCCTCCCCGAGTCCGGGGACTGCCACAGAGAAGTTGACCCTCCCCATGTAGTAGAGGGCGTACACCGACCATCCGGCGACGATCAGACCCCAGCGGGTTCCGTTGTCGGGCGTGGAGATGGACCCACCGGAAGGACCGGAGCGGGCCAAGGGGTCCCTAACCGGTGGTGGCGGCGGGTTGTTCGGCGGTGTTCGGTCCCAGGACCCAGATCTTGTCGGGATCGAACTTCACCGGGATATTGTCTCCGTCGGCGAACAACTTGACCTGTCCGGGTTCGGTGACCGCCTCGATCTCGATGTCGCCGATCCTGATCTGGAAGCGCGCGTAGCGTCCCGCGTAGACATGGGACAGGACGGTGCCGGAGACGCTGTTCTCGCCTCCTTCGCCCAGGTCGACCGCTTCGGGGCGGATGCTCAGCACTGCGTCTCCTTCGGGAACCAGCGAGTTGGGTGCGTCGAAGACTCCGATGTCGGTGGTGATCGTACCGTCCAGGTAGTAGCCCGGGATGAAGTTGGTGCCGCCGAAGAAGGTGGCGATATCGACGGTGTTGGGCGTGTCGTAGAAGGAATCGGGAGCGTCGAACTGCTGGAGGCGCCCGTCGAATAGGAGTGCCACCTTGTCGGCCAGCACCACGGCTTCCTCCTGGTCGTGGGTGACGAAGACGGTGGTGATCCCCATCTCGGTCTGGATCCTCCGGATCAGCACGCGCATCTCGTCGCGGAGGTGGGCGTCGAGGTTGGAGAGGGGCTCGTCCAACAGCAACACGTTGGGCTGGACTATCAGCGCGCGGGCCAGGGCGATCCGCTGCTGCTGTCCGCCCGAGAGCTGGTTGGGCTTTCGGTCCTCGAAGCCGGGGAGCTGCACCAGGTCGAGCATGTCCTGCACCCGCGATCGGATCTCTTTTTTGTTCACCTTTCGCATCTTCAGGCCGAAGCCGATGTTGTCGGCGATGTTCATGTAGGGGAACAGCAGGTAGTTCTGGAACACCATCACCGCGCCGCGCTCTTCGGGCTTGATGCTGAGGATCGAGTCTCCGTCGAAGAGGATGTCTCCCGCGGTGGGCCGGAGGAGGCCGGCGATCATCTTCATGGTGGTGGTCTTTCCGCATCCCGAGGGTCCCAGGAGGGCGGTGAGCTTTCCGGACTCGATCTCCAGGTCCAGGTTGTCCACGGCGGGGGGCGACTTCTGGTCGAAGATCTTGGTCAGTCCGCTGAGTGTCACTTGGGTCATATGTTGCCGATACCTCCTACTGCGGCGCTGTCGCCGGACAGGTACTTGGAGCTCAGGAGCAGCACCAGTATGCCCGGCAGGATGAAGACCACGCTCAGCGCGCCGGCGATGGCTGGTTCGGAGCGGGCGAAATTGAACAACAGGATGGGGAGGGTCTCCACCTGTCCGTCACCGATCAGGAGGGTGAGGACGTACTGGCTCCAGGAGATCAGGAAGGTGAAGAGTGCGCCCACCACCACGCCGGGAAAGACGGCGGGGAGGGTGACGTAGCGCTGGGTGGCCCAGCGTCCCGCGCCTAAAGAGCGCGCCTGGAGCTCGTAGTCGACGTCGTAGTTGGCGTAGACGCCGGACATCACCAGGGTCATGTAGGGGAGGGTGGGCACCAGGTGGACGAGGGTCACTCCCAGGATGTTTCCCGAGAGCCCGTAGCGGATGAACATGGTGTCGATGCCGAGCACCACCGCCAGGCCGGGGACGATGATGGGAGCGAGGATCAGGACCTCGACGATGCGCTTTCCCTTGAAGTTGTGGAGTCCCAGCGCGCGGCCGGCCGGCACTCCCAAGAGGACCGAGAGGACGGTGCATAAGAGGGCGATCAGGGTGGTCTGCCCGGTGGCGCCTATGACGTTGTTGGTGGGGGAGATCACCTGTTCCCAGGCGCGGGCCGAGTACTCGCTGGGCAGGATGTCGGGGTAGAACCACCGGAAGCTGATCGACCAGATGAAGAGCGGCACCATGGGCGCCACCAGGAAGGCGAGAAGGCCCATGATCCCCGCCCAGCGCAGGGTGGTCCGCCCGATTGTGCGGGGGGCTATGCCGGGGAGGGGCGCGGGCGCGGTGGTCATGAGTGTTTCACCGTCATTCCCTTATGTAGACCCGCGACAGCTTCATGTATGCCATGATCAGGAGCGTCGAGATGAAGGCGATCACCATGGCCATGGCCATTGCCTGGGGGCGGGCGGCCAGGTCGACGTCGGTGTAGCTCTGGTAGGCAAGGACGGGTAGCGCGGCGGGGAAGGTTCGTCCCAGGAGGTAGGGGATCTCGAAGGCGCCGAAGGTGAAGGCGAACACGATCACCGATGCCGATACCACCCCGGGCATGATCAGGGGGAGGGTGACCTGTCTGAAGGCCTGCCAGCGGTTGGCGCCCAGGGAGCGGGCCACCGACTCGTAGTCCTCTCCGACCGACAGCAGGATGGCGAGGACGATCACCCCGATGAAGGGGATCTCCTTCCACACGTACTGGATGATGATCCCGATCGCCCACGGGTCGAACACCATGGCGGGAAAGTCGGCGGGGCGTTGGATGATGTCGAGGCCGGTCATGATCCGCGATACCAGTCCGCTGTTCTGGAAGAGGTAGAGGACTCCGATGGCGCCGACCAGGTGGGGAATGGTGAGGTTGAGGGAGAAGAAGAAGTGGACGATGCGCTTTCCCCGGAAGGCGGGGCGGAGCAACAGCGCGGAGGCCACCGCCAGGATGCTGGCGATCAGGGTGGAGGTGAAGGCGATGTGGAAGGTGAGCACCAGGCTCTGCAGGAACCCGTTGTCGGTGAAGATCGCGAAGTAGGCGTCGAAATTGAAGTCGTTCAGCCCGATCAGAGGGAAGTAGTTGAGGCTCCGCAGGAAACCCGACGCCAGTCCTCCCAGGAAGAGGAGGACGATGACGGCCACCGCCGGGGCGAGGAGGACCGAGATGCTGAGCCGCTCGGCGCCCCTCTCGGACAGACGGAACCGGTTCATCTCACCCGCTTCTCGTTCACTTCGGTTGACTGTTTACTTCGATCATCACTTTGACGGAGCCCTCGCCGCCTTGGAGGGCGGTGTCCATCGCTTCGGCGGCGAACTCGAGGGGGAAACGGTGGCTCACCAGCCGGTCACCCTGGATCCGTCCCGAACTGAGGAGTTCGATGGCCTCGGGGAAGGCGTCTCGTCCCAGGTAGATGGGAATGACGGTGGCTTCCCGGGACTGGGCGAGCATCAGGTTGAAGGGGATGCGCTCTGTGATGTTGACGCCGACCGCGACAACGCGGCCGCTGGGGCGGACCAGTTCCATGGCGGTCTCGAGGGTCCGGGCACTTCCCACCGCTTCGAAGGCGATGTCGGTGCCTGCCCGGTCGGTGGCTTGGCGGATCTCTTCTGTCTCCATTCCCCGTACATTGATTGCGGTAGTGGCGCCCAGGGCCTCGGCGATGGCGAGGCGGCCGGGGTCGATGTCGGTGATGTGGACCGCTCCGGCGCCGTAGCCTCGGCACACCGCCAGGATCAGGAGGCCGATCGGTCCGGCGCCGATGATGGTGACCGTCTCTCCGGGTCGCAGGCCGCTCCGGCGGACGGCGTGGACCGCGATGGAGGTGGGCTCTACCAGGGCTCCCAGTTGGAAGTCCATGTCGTCGGGTAGAGGGTGGAGTCCCCGGGCGGGGACCACCACCGACTCCTGGAGTGCTCCGTCGGTGTGGGGGGATCCGGTGAACGAGATGTGGGGACACAGGTTGTAGACCCCTCTGTTGCAGGAGTCGCAGTTCCAGCATGGGAGGATGGGCTCCACCGCCACGTGGGTGCCGACCGGGACGGTTTCGGTGTCCGGTCCGATCTCTTCGACCACTCCGGCGAACTCGTGTCCCAGCACGTGGGGCTCTGTAACCCGCCAGTCGCCGATCCGACCCTCCTTGTAGTAGTGGAGGTCGGACCCGCAGATCCCCACCAGGCGGGGGGAGACCAATACCTCCTCGGGTCCCGGTTCGGGGACCGGGCGCTCTTCGATCTCGAGGCCGCCCTCGGGGTGGAGCACAGCGGCTTTCATCAGGCGCCGGCGCCTCCGGTGATGCTTTGTAGCTGAGCTCGGACGCCGGGCAGGATCTCGTCCTGTCGGTCGAGCTTTTCGATGAGGTCGCCGTAGATGGCGTCGCGGTTGATGTCGATCGCCTCCAGCATGGTGGGAGCGTCGGAGCGTTGCCGCCAGACCAGGTTCTCGTCCAGCCGGGGGGTCTGCACGGTGCGGGTGGGAACCCAGTGGCGGTTGATCAGCCAGGCGATGTTGATCAGGTCCCAGACTATCCATGACTGGCCGGGGAAGAACTTGACCCCCCGGTCGATGCGGATCGGGTTGTGGGTGTAGAGGTGATATAGGTAGTCGCCGATCTCGCCCTTGCCCTTGAAGTAGGCCTCCATCTCGGGGAGGGAGATCACCAACTGGGCGCCGATGTAGAAGCCCGGGAGGTACACCAGGGGAACGCCCGAGTCGTAGAGGAGCCGCGACGCGTGGGGGTCCTGGACCAGGTTGAGCGAGGTGTGGTTCGTAAAGTCGGTCCAGGTGGGAAAGCCCGAGGTCCAGCTCACCACCATCTTGGTGGCGATCTCGGGCGCCATCAGGAGAGCAGACGAGACATTGGTGACACAGCCGATCGCCACCACGTGCAGGGGTCGTTCGTCGTTTGCCAGGGCTAACTCGATGATGCGTTCCGCGCCCTCGCTCTCGACCGGGATGTCGGGAGCGGACATGTACCGGTCGGCGCCCCGGAAGGCCACGCCGTCAGAGGGGAGGCCCATCTTGGAGAGGACGGTCTTGATCTCCTCATAGGAGGTCTCCATGCCCTCGGCGGGGCCCCACATGTCCATGGTGGCCGGATCGATGCCTTCGGAGACGAGGTGGCGCGCCCAGTATCCCATCAGGTTGTCCGAGTCGGGCTCGCGGCCCGCCCGGAGGGCCTGTGCGGCCTCCACCACCCGTTCGCGGTAGTGGAGGTGACCGAAGGGCTCGGCTACCACCGCCTCCACCTCGATCCGCTCCGGAGAGAGGAGCGCCCAGGCCATGGCGAACTGGTCGTCGATCTCGTTGTTGGTGTCGGTGTCGATCAGTACCCGGGTCGGCCCCTCCACGTCAGCGAACATCTCCCGGCGGCGTTCCTCACTCACATTTGGAAATACGGTCATTCCAGCCTTTCGCGCTCACTTTCGACTTCTCCAATCTACACCCTCTGTCACCGCGATTGAATTCAGCTCTCGCAGGCGTGCGGCGGCGCTCTCCAGAGTCCCTTCGCCCGTTGCAGCTTCCCTCCATACCGCCCGTCCTCCCAGGAAGCCTGAGGCGCCGGCGCGGCAGGCCACCCGGAGCTGGCGGCGGAACAGTCGGTAGTCGCCGCCCTCGGACAGGATGGCCCAGGGGACCGGGCTGAGGCGGTCGATCTCCTCGCAGGCCTCGGTCCAGGCTTCTTCGGACGTGTTCTCCGCAGGCTCGGGGAACTGGAGCTTCAGGACGTCGGCGCCCAGGTGTCCGAATAGTCGCACCCCCTCGAGGACCGCTTCGCTGCGCTCATGGGAGTGGTCGTAGAGCGCCAGGGGCTCGGCGAAGAGCGGCATGTCTTGTTGCCGGCACTGGTCCACCACCTCGGTTACGAAGGCCTCCGCTGCGGTGGTTTCGCCGCCGGGCTCGAAGAACATCGAGATCTTCACCGCGTCCACTCCGAGGCGGGCGGCTCTCTCCACGCTCCAGCCGGGCAGGAACCGGGGAGCGGTGAGGACGTCCGCGTAGTCGCCGTCCTCGATGCCGAGGATCAGGCCGGTCTCCGACAACGGACCCGAGCGGGTGAAGCCGGTTCCCTCCAGGAACCCGGGATCGATCAGCATGGCTCCTCCCGCTGGACCTACTCCGTTGATTAGCGGCAGTTTGGCCGCCCAGATGTCTTCTGTGGTCATCGAGCCTGGGTCGTCGGGTCGGACGGTGGCTGCGAACGATCCGACATGGTCGATGGCCAGCACCGCGAAGTGCCCGGTGGGGGTGGCCACCTTCTGGAGCCGGGCCGATCGGACACTGTCAGTTGCGGCGGCGGATGTTTCCATGAGTCTCTGCGCCTGGGTCTCGATCAGGCGTTGAGCCCGTCGATCTGCAGATAGTCCTTCAGGGGTACCGGACGGGTGGTGCGCATGCCGAGCCAGGCGGCCACTTCCGCAAGCTCTGAGGAGAGGTCGCCCTGGGCCACCGCGAAGTGGTGCTCGTGTCCCTGCACCACCGCGGTGTTCACCAGGTCGTCGAGGCTGATCGGTTCGCCCGAGAGGCGGAAGTTCGAGAACCAGCCGCGGGTGCCCTCGAATCCGGCGTTGCCGGTCTCGACCACGTCGGCGGTGGCGATGAACATCTCGGTGAAGTCGTCACCGGCATAGGCGATTGTGGTCTTCTGGGGAGCGAAGCGAAGATCGCCCGACACTCCGTAGGTGACGTCGGACTTCCGGCCCAGGGTGACGTGGTCGACCCAGCGGATCCCGTTGTCGCCTCCGAAGTGGCGGGGGGTGACCCCGCAGTGCCAGAAGAGCGCCGCGTCGGACGCCTGGTCGAGGGCGGTTAGGTCGAGGAGCGTGGAGGAGCCGTGGATCTGCGACATCGAGTTCATCAACAGCATGGTGACGGCTCCCGGGACGTCTCCCTCGCAGGAGACCGCGAAGCCGTCCTCGGATCCGAGGAGGCTGTAGGCCATGCAGGGGGCCATGTGGTACTCCTCCTGGAAGGTGGGCCAGCACTGCACGGCCAGCGCGTCGTAGCCTTCGTCTTTGATCAGTTGGCCCAACGCCAGGTAGACCCGGGCGTTGCGGTCCATGCCCATCGGGCCGGCGGTCACCTCGGTGGCCAGGTCGGTGGCCGTCTGGACCATCGACTGGGCCGATTGGGCGTCGATGCTTCGGGCAAGATCCACAACTTCTGTGATGGAGTGGGTGCCTATGGTGACGCCGAAGCGGTCCTTCAGACAGTCTTCGTCGAAGTTCATGTTGTAAAAGCCCGGCGAGATGCCGCCGATCCACCCGATCCGCGCCGACGCCATGGCCTTGATGCCCTGCAGTGCGCGGATGGTCACCCGGAGGCGCCGGTCGGTGTCGGGTTCGTCGATGTGGCCGAAGAACCACTTGTAGGGGATCTTCTTCTCCGACAGGTGGCGGCGGATGATGGAGGCGTAGTGGCTGGCCGACACCAGGGAGTGGAGCTGGATGGAGCCTTCCAGGACCGGCTCGGGAGTGGCCCAGATGCCCAGGCGGGGCGCCACCTCGGCCAGGGGCTCCAGGAGTTCACCCGAGGCGCAGGCGGCGGTCTGCAAAAGGAGAAAGTCGATCTGTTCGGACTTGAGCCGTGCCGCAACCTCTAGGGCGGTTTCCATGTCGGGGACGCCGCTGTCGATCGCCACCAGGTCGAAGTCGAACTCGTCCGCCAGGGCCTCGAGGCCCCTGATCGCCCGGCCGTACTGGTCGTGCTCGTCGGCGTAGTAGGTGCCGAACGCCACCCCAACGTATCCGATTTTCACTCGCCTCTTATTCGTCACTTCAGTCCTGGGGAGTCGAGGGCGGTTTGAACTAGGACTACCTTAGCTTCCCGAAAGTCGTCGGGGTAACCGTCTGGCGGTAATGATTGCCGCTATTGCGATGCCGGTTCCGAGCGGCACTCCCCCGAATGCGAGAGAGCTGTGGCCGTTCATTGCGCCCCACAGAGATCCAGTCGCTCCGAGGGCGATTACCAGAAGCGGAACCATCCTGTTCCACATATGGTATCGCTGCTGTCGCTCGGCCATTCTGAGGATGCGTTCGGAGGCATCGGGTTGGGCTTCGTTGTAGGCTACGAAATCCGAGGGGGTAGGCAGGGGCCCGGACCACCATGACTGCAAGTGGACGGAGAACGCCTTGAACACCGCAGCCAGGTCCTGGGGATCAATTTGCTCAGGTTGGGCTGGCAATCCTGACTTCGTCTGGTCGCCGGTGGGTTCGTCGTCACTCGAGGATTGTGCCAACTCACTCATTGGCAACCGCGGTCCCCACGCGGTCAATGGCTGTCTGAAGATGTTTGCCCAGTTCCTCCCAAGCGAAGCGGGTCGCAATCGCCTGTTCCTCGTAAGCCTCCCTGATGTAGTCGTATGTTGACCGGTGTGCATGAATGTCTCTCAACATACGTAGGGCCCGATGCAGTTCTTGCTCGGCTGGTGTCGTCATGTCGGACATTTGCTTACGGTCCTCGCCTTGTGTTCAAGTTGGCCAGCGTTCGGTTTTGAAGATGGGGTGTCCGGGGGACATGAGCGTTTGGTGAGCTTCACCGGTCCCGGGTTCCTCCTCTCTCCCTACGCACGGAGCATAATGGCGTTTGGGCATGAGGGAGCGAATCGCTTGGTGATTAGATTCGCGATCCGAAGCTGACTTTCCTTCCACCGGTGCTACCCCTGTGACTCGACGGCCTCGGCCCAGGCCTCGAATATAAGCGCCACGGTACAGGCGCCGGGGTCCTCAGACCCGATGCTTTGCTCGGCGGCGTAGCGGGCGCGCCCGGCTCGGGGTTCCAAGGAGGTGGTGGACAACGCTCCCCGTCGGGCGGCCCGGGCGGCGGCGTCGAGTATCCGGGCCAGGGAGGCTCCTTCTCCGGATGCGGTTCTAGCTGCGTCCACTGCCGGTGTGAGTGCGTCCACCATGGTCTTCTGGCCCGGCTCCACTTTCCCGATCCGCATCACCCGGGTTAGTCCCTTCTCCATGCCGGTCACCATGTCCGCGGGAGTGGCGGGGTTGTCGGACCTGTTTAGTTGTCCCCCGATGGCGCCGAAGAAGGATCCGAACAGCGCTCCAGCGGCGCCGCCAACCGCGTCGTGGAAAGCCCGGCCGGTGGTCCGGAACACCTCGGCGGGCGTGGGGTCATCCGACGCTTCGATTCGTTCCATCGCCTCGGAGAGGGCGGTGGCCATGTTCACCCCGTGGTCACCGTCGCCGGCCACCGCGTCCAAGCGGGAGAGTTCGTCCTGGTGGTCGCTCACCCGCCGCCGGGCGGCGTCGACCAACCTTCTTGAAAGGTCTCCGTCCAACACCGCCGGTTAGTGAGCACCCGGCATGACGAAACCGGCGCCGCGGGCGGGAGCATCGTAAAGAGCCAACAATTCACTGTCCATCTGGCAAATGGCGAAGGCGAAGCCCGCCATGTCCAGGGTGGTGGCGTAGGGCCCTACCCACGAGCGGGCCACCTTGATGCCCCGGCGTTCCAGTTCGGCCCGCGCCCCCCGGTAGAGGACCGAGAGTTCCATGATGGTGAGAGAACCGCCGTTGTTGAGGAGGAGACCGACCCTGGCGCCTGCCGGGAGGTCGGCGTCCTCCACCAGGCGGCGGATCATCAACTCCGAGATATGGTCGGCCTCCACGTCCTCGCCCAGGCGGGTTCCCGCCTCTCCGTGCACTCCGAGGCCCACCGCTACCGAGGTGTCGTCGGGGTCTCCCAGGGGTTGGCCGCTGACCGGGTGCGCGACGGTCCCCATGGCGGCCGACAGTGAGCGGGTGCGGTCGCGGGCCTTGCGGACGATCCGGGCGCAGTCGGCCAGGGAAGCGCCCCGCTCGGCGATGGCGCCCACCATCTTCCAGACGAAGAACAGCCCCGCGCCACCCCGGCGCTCGGTGATCTGCTCCTTGGGCGCCGAGGCTATGTCGTCGTAGAGGATCACCATCTCCACGTCTTCGATGCCCTCGTCGTCTGCTTCGTCGATGGCGAGTTCGGCGTTCATGATGTCGCCTGCGTGGCTGGAGACCAGGAGCAGCACCCCGCCGCCCCGGTCGGCCGCCCGGATGCCGTCGACTATGCCGCCCGGACCGGGCGAGGAGAAGATCGGGCCCGGCACGTTGACGTCGAAGAGGCCCTCTCCGACCCAGCCGATCATGGCCGGCTCGTGCCCGGACCCGTTGCCGATCACCACGCCCACGTGTCCCTCGGGCTTGGGCGTGGCGCGTACCACCATCCCGTCGGACAGCTTGATGACGTCCGAGTGTGCGGCGGCGTAGCCCTCCAGCATTTCTCCGACCGCGTCGGCCGGGTTGTTGAGAAACAGCCGGGTTCGGACGCTCATGCCAGGTGTTGGCGAATGAAGGCGGCGGCGCCGGCGGCTTCGGCGTCCAGGTCTTCGTAGAGGTCCCGCCATGCGTAGGTGTCCCGGCCGGTCTGGACCGCCGAGTTGGGAAATGTCTCGAACACCACGTAGCCGTCGTAGCCCACGTCGTCCAGGGCTTCTTTGAAAGAGGCCCAGTCGATGTGGCCGTACTGGGGTGCGCGGCGGTTGTTGGCCGCCACCTGGACATGGCCGATCCTCCCGGCTGCCTGGCGGACCGCCCCGGCCAGGTCGTCCTCCTCCATGTTCATGTGGAAGGTGTCGAGTTCGACCTTGACCGAGTCGTGTCCCACCGTCTCGATGAACGACAGGCAGTCCGAGACGGTGTTGAACATGTAGGTCTCGAAGCGGTTGAGCACCTCCAGGCACAGGTCGACTCCCACCTCGGCGGCGTACTCGGCCACCGTGTGCAGCGACTCGGCGGATCTTTCCCGGTGACCGGCGAGGTCGCCTTTGGGGAACCCCATCCACGGTGCGTAGGTGACGCCTCCCAGGATCGGGCTTCCTAGGTCGGCGGCCTGGTCGAGACACCACTTCAGGTGGTAGATCCCCGATGAGCGAATGCCGGAGTCGGGGCTGGAGACGTCCATGGTCGGGGTGAGGCCGGTGCTGCACAGGACATCGAGACCCAGTGACGATGCGGTGCTGGCGATGTCGCGCACTCCCACATCGGTCCCGGCCACGAACGACATCTCCACTCCGTCGAAGCCCGCCTCGGCGGCCTTGTGGAACACCGCCGACTGGTCGTCGTACCAGCTGTCCAGCCAGTAGAAGATCTCGATCCCGACCGGGCGGGTCATGGCGCCTCTCCTTCGATTGCGAAGGCGAATGCTAGGAGGGGATGGGCGGGTGCTCCGTCAATGAATTCCACGGTGACCGCCGCGCCGTGCTCGGGCGTCTCGTCGCCGATCACCCGGTGGGTGATGCCTCCTCTCACCCCGTCCAGGCGGATCGAGGCAAGGACGTAGGGCGGATCGATCCCCCCGAACGGCGGAGGGCTGTGCACCCGGGTGGCGGCGACGACCGTCCCGGTCCCGGGGAGGTCGTACCAGTCGGTCTCGGTGAGGTCTTCCTCGCAGAACCGGCGGGGAGGGAACCAGGACGCTCCGCACCCCGTGCAGCGGGTGGCGCGGAGGACGCCCTGTTCCAGCCCTAGGTAGAAGGGGCTGGAGGACCCCACTGCATGGCGGTAGCGCTGGGCCATCTCCACCCCCAGCAGGTAGACGGGTCGGCCGTCGGGGCCCACATTCCGCTCTGTTCCCGTCACCCGCATCAGCCCACCCTCCCGAAGACGTTCACCACGCTGAGCGACCCCACCCCGGCATGGGTGTCGGTCATCCCGATGCGGGCACCGGGCACCTGGCGGGGACCGCCGACTTCGTCCCGGATCTGGGAGACCACCTCCACCGCCTGGGCTATCCCGGTGGCGCCCACCGCCGAGCCCCGCCCCATCAGGCCTCCCGAGGGGTTCACCACCACCTGGCCACCCTGGTCGAACCGTCCGTCCGCGGCGGCCAGTCCACCGTGGCCGACCGGGCAGAGTCCCAGGTCCTCGTAGGCCTGGAGTTCCGCTCCGCTGAAGGAGTCGTAGACCTCGGCGAGGTCGATCTGGTCGGGAGGGTTGTCGATGCCTGCCTCGCGGTATGCCCGGGCGGCGGCTTTCCGCTTGGCCGCGAAGTGCGGGAACATCTCTTCGGATCGGTCCGAGAGGCGGGGCCGGTCGGTGGCGGACCCGCTTCCCAGGATGGCCACTGGCGGGCGCTCGGTGAAGGTGGGGGAGTGCTGCTCGACCCAGTCCCCGGTGGCCAGGAGCACGGCCGCCGCACCGTCGCTCAGGAGGCTTGCGTCGAACAGCCGGTAGGGGTCCGACAGCGGCGCCGACGACCGGACGTCCTCCACCGTGATCGACATGCCGCGGTGCGCCAGTGGGTTGTCGAGGGCCATGCGGCGGTTCTTCACCGCGATCTCGGCGAACTGCTCCGCGGTGGTGCCGTAGCGTCGCATGTGCTCTGTGATCATCAGTGCGTAGGGAGCGGCGAAGGTGCCGAACACCGGGGTCTCCCACTCGAAGTCGGCGGAGAGGGCCAGGATCTCTATGGCGGTGGTCCGGTCCACCGAGCGCCCGTTGGTCTCCCCGCCGAACACCAGCACCGAGCGGGCCTCTCCGGAGCGGATGGCCGTCAGGGCGGTGCGGATGGCGAGCGCCCCGGTGGCGCCGCCTCCCTCCACGCGCATCACGGGTTTGCCTGTGAGTCCCACGGTGTCGGAGAGGACCTGCCCGAGGCTCAGTTGGCGGTTGAAGTGATCGCTCTCGTAGGCGGCCACGCCCATGTCGACCGGCGACGGGGAGGAGAGCCCGGCGTCGAGGAGAGCCGCTCGGGCGGCCTCGGCCACCATGTCCCGCACCGAAGCGTCGTCCCGGAAGCCGACGAAGGGGGTCATGCCCACCCCGGCAACCAGCGCCCCGCTCTCCGCCGATGTAGTCACGGGACAGGAAAGAGAGTCGGCCGGCAGAACGGCACATCGCGAAATCGAGACCTATCCCGCGAAAAACGGGTGCGCGGAATTACCCGATGGGCCCGCCCCCGCCGCCACCACCATTTGGCCAGAGCGCGTTTTGCCGGTCGCCGCATGGGGCGCGTTCTGGGAATATGACCTCGCTTCACAGTGGTCTCTGTGCGGTCCGGGCGACGTCGGAGCGGACCGGGAGGTGTTCGACCCTCCCAATGTGCATCGGGGCCTGTGACAGTGGCAACACTTCAGCGACCTCTTTTTTCGCGACCCGGTCCCATTAGCTCTTCTCCCGGACCTACCCGCGGTCGGCCAGGCCGAATTCGATGAGTTGGATGTTGCCGCTGAATGCGAACTCACCGTCGTAGGAGTCGCTGACCGGCGAGAGGGTGTCGGCGCCGACGCTCAGCGAGCCCCACGAGATCATGCCGCGGGCCATGTCGGACATGGATTGTTCGCACAGCACCTCCCCGTCGGCCTCGAGGCGTCCGGTTCCCCGGTAGTCGCCGGTGCGCTCGAACCGGAAGGCCAACTCCGTGGTTTCTGCAGGCACTGTTGCCACCTCGGAGACGACGGTCTGGCGGTCTCCCAGGTAGCAGTACTCGAACACCAGGCGGCCCTCGGTTAGGTACAGGACGTAACCGCCGCTGGTGTCGCCCACTGCCACCAGCACTCCCCGATCGTTCTCGGATAGCGGGTCGACCCGGGCGGTGATCGAGAAGGAACGGTTGAAGACCAGGGGGGTGACGCCGCCGGGAACGCGGGTGGCGCCTCCCAGGTAGGTGAAGGTGTCGCGGGCTCTGGGCGACCCGGGAGTCTGGAAGGTCGAGGCGCGGACGGCCAGGTAACGGTCGTCGAGGGGGAACACCGAGTACCGTCCCGCCTCCTCGGTCCACTGGCCGACCAGGTCGGCCAGGAGGTCAGGGTGGTCTGAGGCGACATCCCGGCACTCGGAGAAGTCCGAGTCGATGTGGTACAACTCCCAGGGGTCGTCCTCGAAGGGCTCGTTGCGGCGATGGCGGGCCAGGGCCTTCCACCCGTCCTGCCACATGGCCCTGTGCCCGATCATTTCGAAGTACTGGCGATCGCGGGCAGGCGGAGAGTCGGCGTGGTCGAGGACCTGTCGGATGCTGGCGCCGTGATAGGGCATCTGCTCCACTCCGTTGTAGGAAGCCTTGGGGGTCACCCTGACCAGGTCGAACAGGGTGGGGGCGATGTCGATGGCGTGCACGAACTGGGCCCGGACGGCACCGGCGTCGGCGATTCCGTCCGGCCAGGAGATGACCAGGGGAGTTCGCACCCCGCCTGCGTAGGTGTTCTGCTTGTACCACCGCAGGGGTGTGTTGGCGGCCTGTGCCCATCCCCAGGGGATGTTGGTCTGCGAGTGGGGCCCGCCGATGGTGTCGAAGCGTTCCAGGTTGAACTCGACCGTGCAGAACCGGTCCTCCTCGTAGGTGACGATGTCGGCGCCCCCGTCCGGTCCTCCCTCCTGGCTGGCGCCGTTGTCGGAGAGGACCACGATGATGGTGTTGTCGAGGCGCCCGATCGAGTCGAGGAACTCCATCAGCCTTCCCAACTCCGCGTCGGTGTGGTCGAGCATCGCCGCGTAGGCCTCCTGGAAGCGGGCGAACAGGCGGTGCTGGTCGGGCGTGAGGTTCGCCCATTCCTCGACTCCCGGGTTGAGGGGCGCCAGCACCGCGTCGGGGGGGATGATGCCCAGTTCCTTCTGTCTCCGGAAGCGGCGCTCGCGGATCACGTCCCATCCCTCGTGGTAGCGGCCCCGGTACTTGTCGAGGTATTCCTGGGGCGCCTGGTGGGGGCAGTGGGCGGTCCCGAAGGACAGGTACAGGAAGAAGGGCTGTTCGGGCTTGACCGAGACCTGGTCCCGGATGTAGGAGATGGAGTGGTCGATCAGGTCCTCGGTGAGGTGATAGCCGTCCTCGGGCCGTCCCGGGGGATCGACCCGGTGGTTGTCCTCGACCACGTCGGGGTAGAAGTGATCGGTCAAAGCGTCCAGGAACCCGTAATAGCGGCCGAAGCCGCGTCCCAGGGGCCACTGGTCGTAGGGTCCAACCGCGGTGGTGTCCTCCAAGGGTGCGAGGTGCCACTTTCCGATGGCCAGGGTGGCGTAGCCGGCGCCCTGGAGAACCTCGGCCATGGTGGCCGCCGACTCGGTGACCCGGCCCCGGTAGCCGGGAAAGCCCGAGTCGACGTTGGACAGGTAGGCCATCCCCACGCTGTGGTGGTTCCTGCCGGTCAGAAGGCAGGCCCGGGTGGGAGAGCACAGGGGAGTGACGTTGAAGTCGTTGAAACGGATGCCGCCGGTGGCCAAAGCGTCGATGGTGGGCGTGTCGATCTCCGCGCCGTAACACCCCAGCCCTGCGAACCCGACGTCGTCGAGCACCACGACCACCACATCGGGTTTGCCGCGGGCGTCGTTCTCCATCGGCGGCCACCAGGGTGTCGACGTGCGAAAGTCCGGTCCGATCACGCCGGGGAAGTCGGCATCGGGTAAGGCGGTAGGGAGGTCTTCGGGCATCCAACTCGCTTCGTCGTTCGAACCACGGATAACCATACTTGACCCGATGGCGGACAAAGACGGCGCACCGGCGGGGGAGACCCCCGCAGGCTGGCCGGAGACCGACCCGTTCACCATCGAGTCGGTGTCGGCTGAGGTCTACCGGGCGCCCACGCCCCGTACCGTCCGTACCTCCTTCGGTGTCATGCAGGACCGTCCGGCGGTGGTGGTCAGGGTCCGGTCCTCGGAGGGATCGGTCGGGTACGGGGAGGCCTGGTGCAACTTTCCGGCTCCCGCCGCCGAATACCGGGCGCGTTTGATCGTCTCGGTCCTGGCTCCCCTGATCGTGCGTCGTGAGTGGCCCCACCCGGCGGCGGTGTACGAGTACCTGTCTTCGAAGAGCCGCATCGTGGCCATCCAGTCGGGAGAGCCGGGTCCTTTCTCCCAGGCGATCGCCGGGATCGACATAGCCCTGTGGGACATGGCGGCCCGTCGGGCGGAAGAGCCGCTGTGGAGACTCCTGGGAGGGGAGGCGAGTGCCGGCGCCGTGGCGGCCTACGCCAGCGGTATCGGGCCGGAGGGAGTAACCGACCAGGCACAGGGTGCCCTGGAATCGGGTTATCGGGCCTTCAAGCTCAAGGTGGGATTCGGCGAGGAGACCGACCTCCGAAACCTAGAGGCGTTGCGTCACCTGCTTGGGCCGGACGCACCAGGGGCGGTGGACGCCAACCAGGCCTGGTCTCCGGAGGAGGCGGCGCGGTGGAGCAAGGTACTCGAGGCCTACGCTCCAATGTGGCTGGAGGAGCCGATCGCCGCTGACCAACCAACCGGGGTGTGGGCCAGTCTGGCGGAGGTCTCGCCGATCCCATTGGCGGGAGGGGAGAACCTGATTGGCGAGGGTGACTTCCGCCGCGCAATCCAGGATGGGGCGCTGGCTGTCATCCAGCCCGACGTCACCAAGTGGGGTGGGATCTCGGGGTGTCTTCGGGTCGCGAGGAAAGCGCTTGGGGCCGGCAGGCGGTTCTGTCCCCACCACCTTGGAGGGGGCATCGGGCTGATGGCCTCGGCACATCTCCTGGCCGCCGTGGGAGGTGATGGGCTATTGGAGGTGGACAGCAACCCCAACCCGCTTCGGGAGGGTCTCGCCCGGCCCTTCCCCATTCTTTCCGACGGGCGTCTCCGACTGAGTGGGGAACCCGGGCTGGGGGTGGCACCGGGCCGAGGTGCGGCGCGGTTTCGTACCTCGGGGGAGACCTTCAAGGAATAAACAGGACATTGCTATCGGGAGGTTGCACTCCGAGTCACTGACGGGCAGACACGAAACGGGCTTCGTCATCCTGGACGTCGAGCGCTCTGGGACGATCCAGATCTACTCCCGGACGGGGATGGACTCCACCCATCGTGATGGACCGGAAGGGCGGTTGCTCCGATGGATCGTGGCGCTTCAAGGCATCGTCCAACGTCTCGGTAATGAACGCCCTCACGCTGAGACCCAGGGCTGCGGCTGCCTGGCGTACCTGCTTGCCAAGTTGGTCTTCGAGAGAGATCGTGATGCGCATGATGCACATCATTAAAGCGGTGCGTCAATGGAGGTGAGGTCCCGTTTGCCTACCTGCCTGGCGAATTTTGTCGATCAACCAGCGTAAAGCTATGGTGATATGCGGACTTGTCGCGATGTCTCATGCCGTTGGCAAGTCGGTAACCCGTTTTTCAAACAGGAGGACTATTGAAAATGCATTCTCGATTTGCCCGATGGCTGATCGTGATGGCGTGTCTTGCGTTGGTAGCCGCGGCGTGCGGTGACGACGAAGAGCCCGCCGCCACGACGGCAGCCCCCGCCACGACGGCCGCTCCCGCCACGACTGCGGCGCCCACCACCACTGCGGCTCCTGCTGAAGAGCCCATGGAGGAGGACGACCACGACCACGAGGAAGAGGAGATGGAGGAAGAGGAGCCCATGATGATGGGCCCGACCGGTCCCGGACTCCTCGACGTGGACAACTCCGAGGTCGGCGGAATGAGCTGGGACGAGATCGTGGCCGCCGCCGACGGCGGACGCGTCAACTGGTTCATGTGGGGCGGCAGCGCCACGATTAACGCCTACGTGAACGAGTGGGTAGGCGCCGAACTCAAGTCGCGGTTCAACATCGACCTCAACCAGGTGAGGGTCACCGACACCGTCAACGTGGTGGACACCGTGCTCAGCGAGACCGAGGCCGGCGAGTACACCAGCGGATCGGTAGACATGATCTGGATCAACGGTGAGAACTTCCGCACCATGGTGCAGGGTGGTCTGCTGCTGTGCGGCTACTGGGACCTGTTGCCCAGTTTCCAGAACGTTGACATGACCGACGGGACGTTGCTGTTCGACTTCGGCACCCCGGTCGAGGAGTGCGAAACCCCCTGGAACAAGGCCCAGTCGGCGGTGTTCTACAACAGCGCCCTGTTGCCCGATCCTCCCGCGGACATGGATGCCCTGCTTGCCCAGGCCTGCGCCAACCCGGGGACCTTCACCTATCCGGCGCCTCCGGACTTCACCGGAAGCGTTTTCGTGCGTCACGTGTTCTACAACGAGGCCAACAAGATCCTCCCCGGCGGGTACGGGGACCTCCTGGTTCCCTTCGACCAGGCTCTCTACGACACGGTGGCGGAGGCGACCTGGCAGACCCTCAACGACCTCGAGCCCTGCCTGTGGCGTGAAGGCTCCACCTACCCGGTGGACCAGCCCGCTCTGGAAGTCCTGTACTCCAACTCCGAAGTCACCCACTTCCTCGCCTACGGGCCCGCGGCCGCGGGTTCCAAGGTGGACAGCGGCGTCTTCCCCGAGTCGACCAGGACCTATGGTCTTGCCAGCGGTCAGATCGGCAACACCAACTTCGTAGCCATTCCCTACAACTCGCCCAACAAGGCGGCCGCCCTGGTGACAGCAGACTTCCTGCTGAGCCTTGATGCGCAGTTGCAAAAGGCCTATCCGGACGTCTGGGGTCAGATCAACGTTCTCAACGTCGAGTCACAGTCCCACTTCGCCGATGTCCCGAGGCATCCCTCGGTGGTCGATCCCGGTGACATCTCCGGTCTGCCCGAGTTGCGCGGCGACTGGGTTCCCATCATTGAGGAAGGCTGGCGCGCCAACGTAGCCGAGCAATAGACCACTAAACGACTAGACAATTCGACAGTGACCGGTGATCTCACCGGTCACTGTCTTTTAATGTGGGCGGAGGCTGGGCGGTTGGTGTGGCTGGCGGTGATCCGCGGCTATGTGGGTTCAGACCACGGGAAGGGGGGCCAGCGCCTCGATGTCGGTCACCACGTCGACGACGACCGGGCACTCCGCCTCCAGCGCCCGCTCCAGGGCGGGGCGGAGTTGGCCGGGTCGTGTCACCCGGATGCCCATCGCTCCCATTCCCTCGGCGAGTTGGGCGAAGTCCACGTCGGTGAAGGTCCAGAGGCGGCGTCCCTCCGGGGTCTGTTTTCCTCCGTAGGCTCGGTCGTAGCCGATGGTCGACTGGTTGCCCGAGGAGTTGTTGTTGACCACCGTCACGGTGTTGATGCCCCAGCGGACCGCGGTCTCCACCTCGGCTATGTGGTACCAGAACCCCCCGTCGCCGGTGAAACAGATCACCGGGCGGTCCGGCGCCGCGCATTTGGCGCCGAGAGAGGCGGGGAAGGCCCAGCCCAGGTGACCGGCGCTGCGCAGGTAGCTCTGCCGGGATGTTCGGGTGTCGTACATGCCGCCCATCCACATGCCGGCGTGCCCGGTGTCGACCACCACGCAGGCGTCGTCCGGCGCCAGGGCGGTCAAATCCCGACACATCCGCTCCGGGCGGATGGGCGTCTCATCGGATTCGAGATGGCGCCGGTGCTGCTCCCGCCATCCGTCGACCTCCCGGCGCGCCTCCGCCAGCCACTCCTCCCGTCCTGGGTCCCGCGGGCCGGCCAGTTCCAGGAGCGCGGCGAGGGTCATGCGGGCGTCGGCGTTGATGGCGGCCCCCAGGGGATAGTTGCGGCCCAGCATGACCGGGTCGATGTCCACCTGGATGGCGGTCACGCCCGGTGCGGGGACCTGCCAGGAGTGGGTGGTCATGCTGCCGGTGCTCGAACCGACGAAACACATCAAGTCGGCCCGGTTCACCACCCGGTTGGCGGCGCTGCGAGAGTACCGACCGACCGCCCCGACCGCCAGCGGATGGGTACCCGGGATGGTGTCCTTCCCGTTGAGGGAGGTCACCACCGGAATGGATAGACGCTCCGCCAGGGCCACCAGTTGGCTGGAGGCGCGGGAGATCCGGACCCCGCCTCCCGCCACGATCACGGGCCGCTCGGCGCGGTCCAACAGGTTCAGAGCCGCGGCCACGCCGTCGGGGTCGGGGAGGGGCCGCACCGGAGGTACGGAGGCGAATCCTTCGTCGACCCACGGGTCGAGGTCGCCCTCCTCGACGTCGATCTGGCCCTCGTTGCCCGCGAACTGGACATGAGTCGGTCCCGGACGGCCCGACACAGCCGATCGGAAGGCCTGCCGGATGGCGTCGGGGATCCGCTCCACCCGTTCGATGGACGTGTTGAACTTGGTGACGTTGGAGAAGGCGGGCCGATCGTCGACCTCCTGGTAGACGCCCCTGTCGGCCATCGTCAGATGGAGGCCTCCCGTGAAGGCGACCACCGGGGAGTTGGCCAGGTAAGCGTCGCGCAGGCCCGCCGCCAGGTTGAGCGCGCCCACCGCCTGGGCCATGCAGATACCGGGCCTGCCCGATATCCTGGCGAAGCCGTCGGCCATGTAGGCGGCCGGTTTCTCGCCGTGGGTCCCGATGCGGTGCACCCCGAACCGCTCCAGTTCCACCATGGTGCGCCGCAGGATCGCAGGGACCATGAACACGTGCGTCACCCCGTAGCCGTTGAGCATCTCGGCTAGCGCCCGGGCGCCGGTCATCATGAAAGAGACTCTAACGGTCGGGTTCCAGGCTGGGGATGGCAGGTCTTCGCGGCGAAGCTCCGTCCCGGTGGCGGGGAGGGAGGTCAGTCCTCTCGGGGTCCGCGACGGCGCCGGCGGATGAGGTTGGCGACGACCGCTGAACTGCGGACCGGGATGGGGGCGAAGACCCTTTGCAGAGCGAGGGGGATGTGGGGCCGCGCCAGGAAACGGCGGACGATGTAGATGACGAACAGGCCGTGGAAGACCGCCAGGGCTAACCACATGCCGTCCGGTCCCATGAGCGTCATCGTTCCGGCGGTGAGCACGGGACCTGCTATGGCGCCTGCTCCTCTGAAGGTGACCAGGGCGGTCGCCCCGGGAATGAGGTGGTCGATGTCCAAGAGGTCGTTCATGTGGCTCATGGAGAGGGCGTACACCGGGAAGGTGACGGCCCCGTAAATCATCATGGCGGCCGTGAGCAGCGCCGGCCCGGCGGTGGCGGTGGACATGAGGGCTGCCACCAGGGTGGACCCCAGGGCGACCACCAGGATGACCCGTCGGCGGGGGAAGCGGTCCGACAGGCGTCCGAGCGGGATGGTGTTGGCCACCGCTCCGAACAGGAGGGCGCCCATCATCCATCCCACCTGGGCGCTGGTGAGGCCCACCTGGGTGGCGTACACGGGTCCCATGGTGAGGACCGAACTGTGGGTGAGGCCCGCCACCGCGGCGCCGACGATGGCGAGGGGAGCGGCCCGGTACACCGCGGCGATGTCGGCCTTGTGCCGTTGGCGGATCCTCGGGGGGTTGGTGCGGGTGAGCGACAGCGGCACCAGCGATAGCGAGAAGAGCACCGAAACCAGGATGAACAGGCCGAAGCCGCCCGGATTGTCGACCCCGATCAGGAGTTGTCCGAAGGTGGCGCCTCCCATTCCCATCACCATGTAGATGGAGAGGACCCGACCCCGGTTGCGGTTGTCGGCGACCTCGTTCAGCCAGCTTTCGGCGGTGATGAAGATGCCCGACATGCAGAACCCCGACAGAAGCCGCAGGACCAGCCATGCGACCGGGTTCAGATACAGGGCGTGCAAGAGCGCTGCGGCGGACGCCAGAGAAGCCAGCCCGGCGAACACCCTGACATGGCCGACATGGGCCAGCATGGCGCCGATGGTCCGGCCTCCCACCAGGAACCCCGCGTAGTAGCCGGCCAGGGCGATCCCGATCGCCAGGGAGGAGAAATCCTCTATGGTGGAGCGGACCCCCAGGAGGGAAGTGACCAGGCCGTTGCCGATTCCCAGGATGCACATCGACACCAACAGCGCCGCTAGTTGTCGCATGTTTTCACCAGGATCCGTTCAGTCGGGCTTCCGTCCACCCCATCCGGTAGCCCGGTCCGGGGACGACGCTCCGGTTAGACGCAGGCTGGCTGGTCTAACGGCGGCGTCTCACTTACCCAAAGGGTATATGAGACGGCTTGGATCACGGGGAAGGATTCAGTTCCTCGACGCCAGGCCCGGAGATGGCGTCGAGGCTTTTTGGGTCCGTCTTCGTCAGGCTTGCGACGATTCCGGTGGAATGAACCCTGTACACACGGGGAGTCCGTTATTCCCAGTGCACCCTCCTTGGCTGCACCACCGGGGGATGCTCGCCCCTTTGCCTGCGCCTTCTCCTGCCTCTGATCAGGTAGGCCACCCGTGCCGAACTGCGCATGGTGATGGGGACGAAGACCCTCTGGAGAGCCAGGGGGATGTGGGGCCGTCTGAGGAACCGGTTGACGATGTAGACGGCGAACAGGCTGTGCACGGCCGCCAGGGTCATCCACATCCCGTCCGGTCCCAGGAGGGTCATCGCTGCGGAGGTCGTCACCGGCCCGGCGAAGGCGCCCAGGCCCATGAAGGTGACCAGGGCGGCCATGCCCGGTACGAGCTGGGACCGTTCCAGCAGGTCGTTCATGTGGCTCATCGCCAGGGCGTACACCGGGAAGATCAGTGCCCCGTACGCCAACATGACTCCCGCCAGCGCCCCGGGGCCGACCGACCCGACCGACATGAGCAGGCACAGCCCGATGGCGCCGACGGTGACTCCCAGGATCACCCGCCTCCGGGGGATGCGGTCCGACAGCCGTCCCAGGGGGATCATCGCTGCGGAGCCGAGCATCAGGGCGCTCATCATCCATCCCACCTGGGTACTGGTCAGGCCCACCTCGGTGCCGTACACCGGACCCATAGTGAGGACCGCCCCCTGCGTGAGTCCCGCCGCGGCGGCGCCCACGATGGCCAGCGGGGCCGCCCTGTACACCGCCTTGATGTCGGCTTTTTGCCGTGGAGGTATCTCGGGCGGAGCGATACGGGTCAGAGAGAGCGGCACCAGGGAAAGAGAGAACACCATCGAGGCCAGGATGAAGAGGGTGAACCCTCCGGGATCGGCGAACCCGATGAGAAGTTGTCCCGCCGCGGCGCCCCCCATGCCCATCATCATGTAGATCCCCAGGACCCGGCCGCGGTTGTGGTTGTTGACCTGGTTGTTAAGCCAACTGTCGGCGGTGATGTAGATCCCCGACATGCAGAACCCGGCCGCGAACCGCAGTACGAACCACACCGCCGGGTTCAGGAGGAGCGAATGCGCCAGTATCACCGAGGAGATCAGCGCCGCCAGGCCGGCGAACACCCGGATGTGCCCGACGTTGGCCAGGAGGTTGCCGACGTACCGGCTGCCCGCCAGAAAGCCTACGTAGAAGCCGGAAAGGGCCAGTCCCGCCTCCAGGTCGGAGAAGCCCTCGATGGTTGAGCGGATGCCCAAAAGCGAGGTGCCCAGGCCGTTGCCGAGGCCGAGGAGGCACATAGACATGAAAAGCGCGGTCAAATGCTTCATCGTGGAAGAGCTCCAATGTGAGAGCGGCCGTCGAGGCCTTGGGTCAGGACTTCGGTGGGACCGGCTGTGCGAACGATCTTCGGAGGTGTGGAGCGCCGGTCCATCCAAACCGATCAGTTCCGAAGAATTCTACACGATCTTTTGCCGTCTCAGCCGGGGATTTCAGAGGACCGACGGGGAAGGTACTCAGAGTCCTGTCCTGCCTGGTAGACGAGCTATGCGCCGGTCCAGCGGGGCGGGCGCTTCTCGGCGAAGGCGCGGGGCCCTTCCACGGCGTCGGAGGAGTCAAGGGCCGCCCGGTAGGAGGCCACCCGTCCGGCCCGGATGTGGGCCATGGCGTCGGCCACCCACATCTGCGAGGTGGCCCGGATCATCTCCAGGATGGCCTCGGTCGCCAGGGGCGCCGCTTCGCAGACCCTTCGGGCCAGCAGGCGGGAAGCCTCCATGAGTTCGGAGCCCGGGACCACCTGGTTGACCAGTCCCCACCGGGCGGCTTCTTCCATACCCATCCGGCGTCCGGTGAGAAGCATCTCCTTGGCGATTACCGGAGGCATGTGCCGGGGAAGCCGGACGGCTCCGGTGTCGGGGGGAAACCCCAGGAGGGCCTCGGGGAGAAGGAACTGTGCGGTGTCGGCCGCCACCACCAGGTCGGCGGCCAGGACCATCTCGAACCCTCCTCCTGCGGCAATGCCGTTGACCGCGCAGACCACCGGCTTGTTCAAGCCCTCCAACTCGGTGAACCCGCCGAACCCGCCGGGTCCCCAGTCGGCTTCGTAGGACTCTCCCTCCGAGGCGGCGGCGAGGTCCCATCCCGCCGAGAAGAACCGGTCTCCGGCGCCGGTGAGGATGGCCACCCGAAAGTCGGGATCGTCGCGGAAGGCCGCGAAAGCTTCTCCCATCAGGCGACTGGTGGCCGCGTCGATGGCGTTGGCCTTGGGACGGTCGATCACGATCTCCAGGAGAGGAGGCTCTTTGACCACCCGCACACCTTCACCCATGGTCGTCACAGTGTACGAAGTGGCCGGAGGTCCATCAAGACCGGGGGTTGAACAAAAAGGGACACGCGAGCCTCCCCATCCGGCGGTGGTTCTCTTCGGCGAAGGATCAGCCTGCCGAGCGCGCCGCGTCGAGCCAGCGGTGGACGGCGTCGCGGTTGGCTTCGATCCACTCCGCGGCGTGGCGGTCGATGTCCTCCTCGGTGTTCTCGCCCAGGCCGTAGGCCACGTTCTGCAGGGCGACGTCGACCGGGCTGATCACCACCGACTCGAAGAGAGTGGCGGCGACCGGGTTGGCCGCCAGGAAGTCGTCGCGGGCGGTGACGCGAATGTCGGCCGCGTCCCAGCCCAGGTTGCAGGGGTCGGCGGAGCACTGTCCCGGGTCCAGGGTCGACGGGCCCTCGGTCTGGCTGGGGGAGATCGACTGGGTGGATGTGGAGAGCCACACCGCGTTGTCGCCCGGGCGAAGGTCGGCCACGTACGAACTCGGCGCCCAGGAGTAGACGATGTAGGGGACGCCGTCGGCGTCCCGGGCTATGGCTTCGGCGATCAGCACGTCGTAGGAGCCGACTTCCAACTGCTCCACGGACTCCCAGCCGGCGTTCTCGATCCAGGCGTCAATGGTCAAATGACACCCCCATCCCTCGGGGCATCCCAGCAACTGGAGAACGCCGTCGCCGGGGGTGGAGTCGCCGGCGTCGTAGATGCCGAACAACTCGGGATCGTTCACGATCTGGTCAAGCGTCTCGATACCGTGCTCGTCCGCCAGTTCCTTTCCGGTGAGGACTCCCTGCAGGCCGCCGGTGCGCATCTGCCAGCCCAGCACCGTCAGGTGGTCGCCCACCAGTGTGCCGTCGGGCATCTCCCCGGCCAGGAACTGGCGGTGGTTGGGGAACCACGAGTTGGCCCAGAAGTCGAACTCGCCCTCGGCCATGGCCAGGTAGGCATTGGAGGGAGGCAACTCGAGATCGGCGGGATGGCTCACCTGGTAACCGAGTTCGGTCAACAACGCCGCGTATATGGCGGCCTGCATGTAGCCGGTCGACCAGTTCCCTCGCGCCATGGTCACCGATACGCCTGCACCCGGGCGCGTCGCCGGTGAGTCAATCGAGGGTTCGTCGGATGCGCACGCCGAGGCCATCAGCGCGAAGGCGACCAACCCAGCAGTCAGCCTTGTAAGGAGACCTTTCGCCACAGTCAAACACCGACATTAACGCAAAAGAGGAGGCCCCGTCGGGAAAGACGGGGCCTCCTACAAAGACGGGATGGATGAAGGCGCCGTTAGGAGCCCTCATCCATCATGGTTTGGGTTAGCCGACCAGACGGGCGGCTGCGAGCCAGGCGTCGACCTGGTCGCGGTTGGCTGCGATCCACTCGTCAGCGTGCCGCTTGACGTCGTCCTCGGTGTTCTCGCCGAGGCTGTAGGTGACGTTCTGGAGGGTCACGTCAACCGGGTTGATCGTGAACAACTCGAGCAACCGGGCAACCGCCGGGTTGGCGGCCAGGAAGTCGTTGTTCCCGGTGGCGCGAATGTCGGCCGCGTCCCAACCCAGGTTGCAGGGGTCGGTGGTGCACTGGTTACCGATCGACTTGGGACCTTCGATCTGGGTGTCGGAGATCGGGTCGTCGTGGATGGAGAGCCACACCGAGTTGTCGCCGGGGCGGAGGTCGCCAACGTAGTGGCTGGGCGCCCAGGTGTAAACCAGGTACGGCTCGCCGGCGGCGTCGCGGGCGATCGCGTCGGCGATCATGGCGTCATAGCCGCCGATGTCGAACTGCTCGACGTTCTCCCAACCGGCATTGGCGATCCACGAGTCGATGTTGACCCGGCAACCCCAGCCTTCGGGACAGCCCATTATCTGGAGGACGCCGTCGCCAGGCGACACGTCTTCGGCTTCATAGGCGGCGAACTGAGCGGGGTCGTTCACCAGGGCGTCGAGAGTGGTGACCCCGTTCGCCTCTGCGAATGCCTTGTTGGTGATCAGACCCTGCACGCCTGCCCGGGCCATCTCGAAGCCGAGGGTGGTCACGTGCTCTGAGACCAGGGAACCGTCGGGCATCTCACCGGCCAGGAACTGGTTGTGGTTGGGGAACCACGAGTTGACCCAGAAGTCGAACTCGCCGTTGGCCATCGCCACGAAGGCGTTGGACGGCGCCAACTCAAGGTCGGCGGGGTCCGACACGTCATAGCCCAACTCGCCCAGCAGCGCGGCGACAATCGCAGCCTGCATGTAGCCGGTCGACCAGTTGGCGCGGGCCATGGTCACCGCCACGCCATCACCAGGGGTCATGCTGATCGGCTGCTTGGCCTTTTCGAGCCAGGCGTCGACCTGGTCGCGGTTGGCTGCGATCCACTCGTCAGCGTGCCGCTTGACGTCGTCCTCGGTGTTCTCGCCGAGGCTGTAGGTGACGTTCTGGAGGGTCACGTCAACCGGGTTGATCGTGAACAACTCGAGCAACCGGGCAACCGCCGGGTTGGCGGCCAGGAAGTCGTTGTTCCCGGTGGCGCGAATGTCGGCCGCGTCCCAACCCAGGTTGCAGGGGTCGGTGGTGCACTGGTTACCGATCGACTTGGGACCTTCGATCTGGGTGTCGGAGATCGGGTCGTCGTGGATGGAGAGCCACACCGAGTTGTCGCCGGGGCGGAGGTCGCCAACGTAGTGGCTGGGCGCCCAGGTGTAAACCAGGTACGGCTCGCCGGCGGCGTCGCGGGCGATCGCGTCGGCGATCATGGCGTCATAGCCGCCGATGTCGAACTGCTCGACGTTCTCCCAACCGGCATTGGCGATCCACGAGTCGATGTTGACCCGGCAACCCCAGCCTTCGGGACAGCCCATTATCTGGAGGACGCCGTCGCCAGGCGACACGTCTTCGGCTTCATAGGCGGCGAACTGAGCGGGGTCGTTCACCAGGGCGTCGAGAGTGGTGACCCCGTTCGCCTCTGCGAATGCCTTGTTGGTGATCAGACCCTGCACGCCTGCCCGGGCCATCTCGAAGCCGAGGGTGGTCACGTGCTCTGAGACCAGGGAACCGTCGGGCATCTCACCGGCCAGGAACTGGTTGTGGTTGGGGAACCACGAGTTGACCCAGAAGTCGAACTCGCCGTTGGCCATCGCCACGAAGGCGTTGGACGGCGCCAACTCAAGGTCGGCGGGGTCCGACACGTCATAGCCCAACTCGCCCAGCAAGGCAGCGACGATAGCCGCTTGCATGTAGCCGGTCGACCAGTTAGCCCGCGCCATCGTCACCGAAACGCCGTCGCCCGGAAGGGCCATGTCGTCGGCCATGTCCGTGGGCTCGTCCGGCTCGTCCATGTCGTCATCCATGGCGTCGTCCGGCTCGTCCATGTCGTCATCCATGGCGTCGTCGGTCGTGTCGGCAGGGGCGGCGGTGGTAGCCGTGGGCTCCTCCGTCACTGCTGCATCGTCCCCGTCGTCTCCGCATGCCGCCGCCAAGAGCGCCAGCACCGAGAGGACGGCGATCAGATGCCTGATATGTCTTTTTCTCATATAGATCTCCTTTTCTATTCCTTCCTCGGTCGTTGCCTTTGGGTCAAGGTCCTCCTTTGGTGCTTACCTCCTGTGTGAATCAGGTCGCTTCGGTGGCCGTGGAGGCCTGAGGATTCCCAGCTTGGGCCATCAGCCCAGAGTCGCTCTCGTAGACCATGGACCGGCGGAACTCTTTCAGGACACCTCGCGAGGAGATGAAGAGAAAGAAACCTGCCAGAAGGCATAAGAACGAGCCAAACCCGCTGACGAAATTGGGATCGGAAGAGCGGACCAACGAGGCGATCCAACCGCCGGACGCAAGCAGGACCCCCACGCCGACAGCCGAGACGGCCACGCTCCACATCCAGCGACGCCGCTCCCCGCCGCCGAACAAACCGGCGGCCGGCAGGCTGAACAGGGCCCCCACCACCCCCAGCCACAGCGCCAGGCGTCCCAGGCCGGGCCCCTTCTGCTCGAAGCCGTCGGCGGCGATGGGGTTCTTACGTTGCGCCTCGGCCACCAGGGTGGCGATCGAGATGGCGTTCTGTCCCGCTTTGGTGGCGTCTTCCCGGGCCTCCTTCTCCAAAGCGTCGATCTCGGCCTGCAATTCGGGGGTGATCACCGACTGTGCGCGGGCGTCCACAAACCAGGGTGACAGGCCCGCTACGGCGAGGAGGCCCACGATCACCACGGCTATGGCGATCCGGCTGAATGAAATGTTGATCCGTAGAGGACGGAGCGGGCTGTAGGGGGCGACGCGTATCCAGAGCGCCGACCCGATCACCGCGATCACTCCACCCGCCAGGGCCACCCAGGTCCCGATCCCGTCCTGGTGGGACACCGCCTCGGGAGAGGGCCCGATCCACAGGTAGGAAGCTGCGGAGATCACCGCGCCCCCGGCGAACAAGAGCGCTCCATCGGCGCCGAACCATCGAGCACCCCGGCCGGGGCGGGTCAGGGTAGTGAGAGCCGCACCCAGCACCAGCAGGCTCATGGCCAAGACGGCGATCCCGAAGTAGCTCCCTCCCTCGGCCGCCAGTCCGTTGGCGCTCAGCCCGGCCAGATCGAGGTCGGCGGCGCGGCTATAGCCGGAGATCAGCCCCGAGTCCAGGCTCCAAGGCAGGAATACCGAGACGATCCCGACCGCCGAACCGATCAGCGCAACCACGGCCCAGGTGCGCTCCGAAGCGCCGGCCGGGGCGGGTGTGCCTTCGGTGGCGTCCGGGTCGCCGCCGCCCGAGCCGGCAAGCAGTGCCTCGGGATCGCGCCGGTGCGCCCACGCCCGGTAGATGCGGGTGAAGAGGTTGACGCCCTCGCCGGACTCGGTCTGGGAGATGCGGTCCAGCACCACCGCCACGATGAACAGGGCCAGGCCCGCCGAAGTCGAGAGGGGAGTGTCGATGTTGATGACCGCCCGGAACACCAGTAGGCCCAGTCCGCTGGCGCCCATGATGGCCGCGATGCCGATCATCGAGATGGAGAGCAGCAGAGTCTGGTTGAGCCCGGTCATTATGGCGGGGCGAGCCAGGGGGATCTGCACATCCAGCAGCACCCTCCACTCCGAGGCCCCGTAGGCGCGGCTGGCTTCCACCACGTCGGCCGGGACCTGGCGGATCCCGAGGTTGGTCAGCCGTATCAAGGGAGGTATGGCGAACACCATCGTCACCATGGTGGCCGGCTCCGGTCCCAGCCCGAAGAAGAAGATGAACGGGATGATGTAGACGAAGGCGTGGACCACCTGCATGGCGTCGAGAGCCGGCCGCACCGCGTTCCATACGCCGTCGACGCGGCCGCACAGCACGCCGAGGGGAATGCCGATGATCGCGCAGATCACCACCGACACCACCACCAGGCCGATGGTGACGACGGTCTCCTCCCAGAACTCGTTGCCCAACAACCCGCAGAGGGCCAGCATCAAGGCCAGGCCTATCCCGACCCTGAGATTGCGGGTCAGGGTGGCGACCACCAGCACGATGGCACACACCAGGAGCCAGGGCATATCGGTCAGTTCCCACCACGGGTGGTAATCGGGACTGACCACGAAGTTCTGGAACAGGAACGAGAAAGGCCACTTGATGACGTCCAGCACGGTTTCCATGTTGGCGACCACCCACGACACCATCTCGTCCATCCAGAACCCGAAGGGGATCTCCCACTCGTCGAGTATCGCGTTCTCCCAGAATCGCAGGGGGGCTTCGGCCTCCTCGGCCTGGGCGAGTATCGCTCTCACGGCGCTCACATGAACACCTCTCGCTCGTAGTCGTCGATCAACCGCTCCACCCGGCCCATCTCCTCCATGATCTTTCGGGGGTCGAGGTTGCCGATCAACCTGCCGCCCCCGTCGACCACCGCGATGGGCAGGCCGCGGCCCGCCGCCGCGTAGACGTCATTGAAATGGTCGTCGCCCCTGGCGGTCTCGAAGTCGGTGCGGAGCGCCGGGCCCATTTCGGTGGTGCCCATCCGCCCGGCGCGTAGACCGTCCGCCACGGTGAGCAGATGGGTGGGGCGTCCCTGGTCGTCCACAACGAATGCTCCTGCGCGGTCGCCGATGTGGGCGAGGGCCTTCCGTAGGGACATGGCCTTACGGATCGGTTTGGGCTTGTCCATCACTTCCAGACACTCGATTACCCGGCCCTGGTCCACGTCCTGGACGAACTCGGCGACGTACCCGGTGGCGGGCTTGGTGAGAATCTCCTCGGGGGTGCCGATCTGGACCACCGCCCCGTCTTTCATGATGCACACCCGGTCGCCGATGCGGAGTGCTTCGTTCAGGTCGTGGGTGATGAACAGGATGGTCTTGCGGAGTTCGTTCTGGATCTCCATCATCTCATCCTGCATCTGGCGGCGGATGAGGGGGTCCAGGGCGGAGAAGGCCTCGTCCATCAGGAGGATGGGCGGGTCGGAAGCCAGCGCCCGGGCAAGTCCTACCCGCTGCTGCATGCCTCCGGAGAGTTGGCGGGGATAGGAGCCGGCGTAGGGCTCCAGCCCCACCAGGGAGAGCGCCTTCATGGCGGCGGCGTCCCGTTCGGCCTTGGTGACCTTCTGGATCTTGAGGCCATATCCCACGTTCTCGATCACGGTCCGGTGGGGAAAGAGGGCGAAGTGCTGGAACACCATCCCGGTCTTTTCCCGCCGGAACGCCTGCAGGGCCGCCCCGTCGAGGGTTTGAACGTCGACGCCGTCCACCCAGACCTGTCCGTGGGTGGCCTCGAATAGCTTGTTGACGGTGCGAAGGGCAGTGGACTTCCCCGAACCGGACAAACCCATCACCACAAAGAGTTCTCCCTCTCCCACGGTGAACTCCACGTTGTTGAGGCCCACCACGTGGCCTGATTGACTCAGGACCTCGTCCTTGGTAAGACCCGCCCGGGTTAGTTCGAAAGCCCGTCCGCGAGGCTGCGGCCCGAATATCTTATAGACGCTCTCCAGGCGAATCAGCCCGTCTGAATTAGCCGCCATATCGCCCTTTCCGGCCGCTCCCATTCCGACAACTTTTGATCTGTGAACCGAACTCTAAAGGTTGTGCATGACTGGCGGTTGTAATAGGGGCGTTTTGTTCTTCACACACAGGGCAAAACCGGAACTGAATACCGCGGTTTAAGCCTGCCGCGGCGGCGGCCAGATTTGTGAAGCTCATTTGCATTTACCAGTGACGGTCAACTGACTACTAGTTACCTTAACGGATTGTCAACTATAAGGTCGCACAAACCCCGTTCTAAATAGTTCCACCCAGTGGAACGCAGGGGGCGGCGGGTCAAGTGTTGGGCGCGGGTCCCGGTAGAGGTGATACCTAGGGTCGAGCCTTGATTTCGGCGATGACCGCGGCCAGGATCTCGTGGAGGTCGCCGATCACCGCGTAGTCGGCTTTGGTAACCAGGGGCGCCTCCGGGTCGGTGTTGATCGCCAGGATCTGCTTGGAGGCCATGCATCCCACCCAGTGCTGGACGGCGCCCGAGATCCCGCAGGCGATATAGAGGTCCGGCGCGATCCGGGTCCCCGTCTGTCCCACCTGGTCGGAGTGGGGTCGCCACCCGTTGTTGGTCGCCACCCGGGAACACCCCACCACTCCTCCCAGAAGATCGGCCAACTCCTCCAGGATGGCGAAATTCTCGGCGCTTCCCACGCCTCTTCCCCCGCTTACCACCACCGGAGCGGTGGCCAGGGTGAGACCCTCGGCCAGTTTGACCCGCTCCACCACCCGGGTGCGGGCCAGGGAGTCGGGTATCTCGGGGACGAAGGTGGTGAGGGGACCGGCGCCGCCGTTGGGCTCGGGGGCCGGGAAGGTGTGCGGCGCGATGGTCAGGAATTTCAGGTCCGACCTGAGCCGGGCCCTCTCCAAGAGGCTCCCGCCCCATCTGACCCGGATTACTTCCCAGGAGCCATCGGGACCCTCGGTGTCCGCGATCTCGGTGACGTTGGCCACCAGCGGTTGGTCCAGGACGGCAGCCATGTGGGCCATCACCTCCGCGCCGCGGTCATCGCCCAGAGAGATCACCACCGAGAACTGCTCCTCGGACACCAACTGGGCCAATGCGTCGCCGTAGGCCTCGGGCGCATAATCGGACAGGACGGGATGGGAGATTACGTACCCCCCCAGGCCCACCGGTTCGAGGGCCGCCCGTCCTCCTTCGCCGACCGTCGCCAACTCGAGGGATGCGTCCAGGCTGTCGGCGAGGGAATAGGCGGGGGTCAGCGCTTCGAGGGCCGAGGGGGAGAGAGTCCCCCGGTCGTTGTCCACGAACACCAGGATGCGGGTCACAGGAGGCCCACCTCCTCCAGGAGGCGCACCACACCCGGAGCGGCCTCGGCGCCGTGTCCGAGGATGACTGTCTCGGTGACTTCCTCGGCCGGTTTCAACAGGCTGACCATCTCCTGGCCTCCCGGAGTCATCTCAGCCGGGACCTCGTGGATCTCCGCTCGCCGGGACTTGAGGCGGCCGGGAAGGGTGGGATAGCGGGGCAGGGTGATTCCCTCCTTGGCCGCGGCTATGGCAGGCATCGGAAGCCGGTAGACCTCGAAACCCTCGTCGGTCTCGCGGCGGCCCACCATCTGGTCGCCATCGATCTCTATTCCCTTCAAACCGCTGATGACGGGACGTCCCAGCGCCCGCGCCACCCGGATCCCCACCTGGTATCCGCCCGAGTCCGCCGATTCGTTGCCGAACAGGATCAAGTCGAAGGGTGAGTCGCCCTCCAGGTCCTTTATGGCTTCCACCAGGGCGGATGCGGTGGCTTGCGGGTCCCACTCGGTGCTGTCGGCCGGCACCAGCACTACCCGGTCCGCTCCGACCGAGACGGAGTAGCGAAGTTGCTCGACGGCGTCCGGCGGCCCGAGGGTAAGGACGGTGGTGGTTCCGCCGTGTCTCTCCTTCAACTGCACGGCGGCCTCGACCGCGCACTCCTCGTGCGGGCTGGTGGTGAACCCGAGGTGACGGGTGTCGATGCCCTGGGAATCGTCGGTGAGGACGATCCGGGCGCCGGGGGCGGGCACCCGCTTCACACAGACCAGGATGTTCACTCTCAGACCCTCATCCGTTCGTTGGCGGGGTCGAACAGCGGGGTGCTTCCGACCACGGCCACCTTGACCGGATACAACTCGTTCATGTACATCACCGCCAGTTCCCGGCCTTCCACCGCGTGCTCGGGCGGCAGGTAGGCCAGCAGCAGGTACTTGCCCACCGACGGTCCGTTCCCGGCGGTGGTGACATAGGAGGGACGGCCGTGGCTGTCGGTGATGCGCTCTCCGTCGGCGGTGAGGATGGGCTCGTTGCCGCCCATATAGCGCTCGATGCCCGACGCCGAGGTGTGGTCCTCCACGGTGAGGGTGCACAGGATCGTGGCCGGGTCCTCGGCGCGCGCCTGCAGGTAGGGTCCCTTGCCGATGAAGTCGGCCCTCTTGATCTTGGGCCGAGCCAGTCCGGCTTCCACCGGGTTGTACTCCGACTCCAACTCGGCGCCCATCAGGCGGTAGCCCTTCTCGAGGCGCCCGGTGGTTCCGTACACGCCGATGCCCACCGGGACGACCCCCCACTCCTGGCCGGCTTCCCACAGCATGTCCCACAACTGGAGGCCCTGTTCCATGGAAACTGAGATCTCCCATCCCAACTCTCCCACATAGGAGATACGAAGCATGAGGGTGTCGATTCCCCTCAGGTTGACCTCCCTGACCGATCCGTAGGGAAAGCCCTGGTGGGAAACGTCGTCGGAGGTGAGACTCTCGATGACTTTCCGGGCATTAGGCCCCCACAGACCCACCGTCGACACCCCTGAGGTGTTGTCGACGAAGGTCACGGACCCGTCGTCGGGCAGGTGCTTGCGGAACCAGTAGCGGTCCCGGGCGCCGTCGCCTCCACCGCTGATCACCCGGTAGTGGTGCTCGCCGAGACGGAGGATGGTGAGATCGGCCCGGAAACCTCCGGTCTCGGTTAGGAGAGGGGTGTAGACGGCGCGTCCCACCCGCACATCGCACTGGTTGACGGCCATCTTCTGGATGTAGTCGACCACGCCGGGTCCGGTGATGTCGAAGATGGCGAAGGCGGTCAGGTCCACCATCCCCACGCTCTCGCGCATGGCGAGATGCTCGGCATTGATGATCGGCGACCACCAACGGGCGTCCCACTCGTGCTCGCGCCCCTCGACTCCGTACTTCTCCACCAGGGGAGCGTTCGCCTCGTACCACTGGGGCCTCTCCCAGCCTCCGGCCTCGTAGAACACCGCTCCCAGTTCCACCTGGCGCGGGTAGGCGGGGACCGTCCGGACCCTCCGGTTGGACTCCCACTGCTCGCGGGGGTGGACGATGCCGTAGGTCTTGTTGAAGTGCTCGGAGCACCGGGCGTAGATGTGGTGGTTGTTCCGGGCGTAGCGGTAGAAGCGGGCTATGTCGGAGGAGTGGGGGTCGATCTCGGGATACCCCTGGGTCATCCACTGGGCGATCATCTTCCCCACGCCGGGTCCCTCCTTGATCCACACCGCGGCCGCCGACCACAGGTTCTTGACCTCCACCGTCTCGCCCAGGAGAGGCATGGCGTCGGGGGTGAGGGACAGGAGTCCGTTGATGGCGTAGCGGATCTCAGCCGCCGACAGGATGTCGGGCATCAACTCCAGGGCGTGCTCCATCTGTAGGTCGAAGTCTTCATCGGTGAAGGGCAACTCGGTGGGGGAGAGAAGGGACTCTCCCAGGGACGGGATGTCATTGGGATGGTGGAAGATCGGACGGTGGGCGTAGGAGCCGACCTCCATGGACCCGGCGGTCTGGCGCTCGTACATGTAGGTGTCCATGTCACGAACGATCGGGTAGCCGATCTCAGAATTGGTCGCCTGCAAGATCGGGATGGGACCGACGTCGATCATCTGGTGGACGGCGGGGGTGAGAGGGATGGTGGCGCCGGCCATCTCCGCCATGCGGGGACTCCACACTCCGCAGGCGATGACCAGATGCTCGGTCTCGATCCGGCCCTTGTCGGTCACGACCGCCGCGATGGCGCCGTTTCTGACTTCCATGCTCAGCACCTCGGTGTTGGGCAGGACGGTCAGGGCGTCGAGAGCCTGCGCCCTCTCCCGCATGATGGTTCCGGCCCGGAGCGAGTCGACCACGGTGACCCCGGGACTGTAGAAGCCTCCCAGAATGATGTCCCGGTTGATGAAGGGCACCAGTTCCTCCACCTCGGCGGGCGAGATGAGGTGGGACTCCACGCCCCAGGCGGTGGCCGACGTCATGCGGCGGCGGAGTTCTTCCATGCGCTCGGGGGCGCGAGCCACCTCGATGCCTCCGGAGACCACCATGACATCCATCTCCGCGTACTGCCTGGTGGAATCCAGGGTGAGCATGGTCATCTCTTTGGAGTGATCGACCGGGAAGCAGAAGTTGGAAGCGTGCCCGGTGGAACCGCCGGGGTTGGGGAGGGGTCCTTTGTCTATCTGGACTATGTTCTTCCAACCCATTTCGGCCAGGTGTCCTACCACCGAGTTTCCTGCAATGCCTGCTCCGATAACTATCACATGGGCGCTGGTGGGGAAGTCCATATCTCTACTCCCTATAGACGGGGACAGGAGGGGATTTTAAATGGTGCTGTATTGTTTGCACACCGGCTTGACATTGTGTAAACTTTTCCTGCACTGCGGGTGAAGTTACTTTCCAAAGTCCGTCGCCCTAAGATGTTTCCCAAATCCGTCGGCGTCAAGCCCTCCCATCCAACAGGAGAAACCATGAGTGAAGACTTTGACTTGGGTTCTCTCGACGACGAAGAACTCGTTGAGCAAATGCACGACGATCTCTACGACGGCTTGGCCGACGAGATCGCCGAAGGAACCGAAATTCTACTAGACCGGTCCTGGGATGCCCAAAAGGTGCTTAACGAGGCGCTGGTAGAGGGCATGAGGATCGTGGGGATAGATTTCCGCGACGGGATCCTCTTCGTGCCCGAGGTCCTCTTGGCTGCCAAGGCCATGAAGGCCGGCATGGAGATCCTGCGGCCCATCCTCTCCGCCTCCGGCGTCGAGTCGGTGGGCAAGGTGGTGATCGGCACGGTCAAGGGGGACATCCACGACATCGGGAAGAACCTGGTGGCGATGATGCTGGAGGGGGCGGGATTCGAGGTGATCAACCTGGGAATCAACACCGACGCCGAGGAATTCCTCACGGCCCTGGAGGAGCACGAGCCCGACATTCTGGGGATGTCGGCTCTCCTGACCACCACCATGCCCTATATGAAGGTCGTGATCGACGCCATGAAGGAAGAAGGCATCAGGGAGGAGTACATCGTTTTGGTAGGAGGCGCTCCCCTCAACGAGGAGTTCGGGGAGGCGGTGGGCGCCGACGCCTACTGCCGGGACGCAGCGGTGGCCGCGGAGACGGCCAAGACGCTGGTCGAAAAGCAACGCGCCAATGCCTGAGACGGGGTGGGGAGATGACTGAGACGGTCGTCTCCTCCGCCACCAGGGAACTGGTGATAGGCCCCAATCGTCCATTCACGATCATCGGGGAGCGGATCAACCCCACGGGCCGAAAGCTTCTGGCCGCCGAGATGAAGAGGGGAGACTACAGCCGGGTCGAGGCCGACGCCCTGGCGCAGGTCGCCGCCGGTGCCCACATGCTGGACGTGAACGCCGGCATACCGCTCGCCGACGAGCCGGCCATCCTGGCCGAGGCCGTCCAACTGGTGCAGTCGCTCACCGACGTGCCCATCTCCATCGACTCCTCGATCGTGGAGGCGTTGGAGGCCGGCCTCGGGGTGTATCAGGGCAAGGCACTGGTCAACTCGGTGACAGGTGAGGAGGAGGTGCTGGAACGGGTGTTGCCCCTGGTCGCCAGGCACGGAGCGGCGGTGGTGGCCATCTCCAACGACGAGACCGGCATCTCCGAAGACCCCGACGTCCGGTTCGAGGTGGCCCGAAAGATCGTCTCCCGGGCCGCCGACTACGGGATCCCGGCCTGCGATGTGGTGGTGGACCCGCTGGTCATGCCGATCGGCGCGCTCGCCAACGCCGGCAGGCAGGTGTTCCACATCCTGGGCCGCCTGAGAGACGAGTTGGGGGTCAACTCCACATGCGGAGCGTCGAATGTCAGCTTCGGACTCCCCAACCGTTCGGCGATCAACTCGGCCTTCCTGACCATGGCGATCAGCGCCGGTCTCACCTCTGCGATAACCAACCCCCTTCACGAGGAGATCCGCACCGCGGTGATGGCCGCCGACGTGATGATGGCCAACGATCCGGAGTGCGCCCGGTGGATCCGGGCCAACCGGGCCCAGGCTCCGGCGGGCGGAGAGAGAGGCTCGCGGCGGAGAGGGGGTCGTCGTCGGCGGGCCGGGCGAGGCGCCGATGTCCAGTCCGGCTGAACCCAGGATAATTTTCACACCCTCGGGCCGGAGGGGCCGGGTGCCGCGGGGAACCACGGTGCTCGAGGCCGCCCGCATGGTGGGGGCCGACCTGGCCTCGCTGTGCGGCGGGCGGGGAATCTGCGGGCGGTGTCAGATGACGCCCGTGTTCGGGACATTCGCCAAGCACGGGATCTCGGTGGGGCCGGAGGCGTTGAGCGAGTGGTCGGAGACCGAGTCCGCATACCGTCGGCGCCGGGGACTGGAGCCCGACCGGCGGTTGGGATGCATGGCGAAGGTGTGCGGAGATCTCCTGGTGGACGTGCCGCCCGAGAGCCAGACCCACCGGCAGGTGGTGAGAAAGGACGTGGACGTCGGAAAGCTCCGGCTCGACCCGGTGACCACCCTCCATTACGTGATCACGCCCCCGCCCACCCTGGAGGAGGCGACCGGAGACGCCCAACGGCTCCTGCGGGCCCTTGCGGAGCAGTGGGACCTCACCGGGGTGGGAGTGCGGGCGGAGATGCTCGGGACTCTGCAGGAGGCGCTTCGCGAGGGCCGGGGAAAGGTGACCGCGGCGGTGCGGGACGGCCGGGAGGTGGTGGCGGTGTGGCCCGGATTCTCCGAAGTCGTCCTCGGGGTGGCGGTGGATGTGGGCTCGACCACCATCGCCGGCCACCTGGCCGACCTGACCAGCGGGGAGATACTGTCCTCTCAGGGATTGATGAATCCCCAGGTGAGGCTGGGTGAGGACCTGATGAGCAGGGTTTCCTACGCCGCCATGAACGAGGATGGGGGAGCCCGCTTGACCGCCCTGGTCCGCGAGGCGGTCAACGAACTGTGCGCGGGTCTCCTGGAGTCGGCGGGCGCCGCCCCCGAGTCGGTGCTGGAGATGGTGGTGGTCGGCAATCCAATCATGCATCACCTCTTCCTGGGACTGGATGTGCGTCCCCTCGGCGAGGCCCCCTTCACCCTGGCGACCGACGGTCCGGTCGAGGTCTCCGCTTCCAGAGTTGGAGTGGACCTTGCAGATGCGGCCCGTGTATATCTGCTTCCCTGCATTGCAGGGCATGTGGGCGCGGACGCGGCGGGGATGATCCTTGCCGAGCGGCCCTATGAGTCGGAGGAGATAACCCTCTTGTGTGACATCGGGACCAACGCGGAGATCGTGCTGGGCAACTCCGAGCGCCTGCTGGCCGCCTCCAGCCCGACCGGCCCCGCACTGGAGGGGGCCCAGATCTCGTCGGGCCAGCGGGCGGCGCCGGGAGCGATAGAGAGGGTGCGCATCGATCCCGACACCCTGGAGCCGCGGATTCGCGTAATCGGGATCGATCCCTGGTCGGACGAGCCGGGGTTCTCGGCGCTGGAGGCGGAGACGCAGGTTACGGGCATCTGCGGGTCGGGGATCATCGAGGCGCTGTCGGAGTTGGCGGCGGCAGGGGTGATTACCGCCGACGGCCTCATAGACGGGCGGGCCGCGGAGCGTTCCCGCCGGGTGGTGGAAACCGGACGGACGTTTTCCTATATCCTTTGGGACCAGGGGTCGGAGGTGCATGTAACTCAGAACGATGTACGGGCGGTGCAACTGGCGAAGGCCGCTCTGCTGGCCGGGGCGCGGCTCCTGATGGACCACCTCGGGACCGACCATGTGGACCGGATCCGCTTGGCGGGCGCCTTTGGGTCCCACCTCAGCGCCTCGCACTCGATGGCGCTGGGTTTGATCCCTGAAATCTCTCAGGAGGGGGCTTCCTCGGCGGGAAACGCGGCCGGGACCGGGGCGCTGATGACCCTCCTGAGCGGGGAGTGCCGGCGGGAGATAGAACATATAACAGAGAGGGTGGAGAAGATAGAGACCGCCATAGAGCCCCGATTCCAGGAGCACTTTGTGGAGGCCATGTCCTTTCCGGGCGCTCGGCAGAGCCGAGACGGCGAAGGACGAGTTCACCAGCGACGATCCAGGCGGGGGACTTCCCGTCGAACAAGAGAGAGGCGAAGATGAGCAGCAGAAGAAGAAGATCTGGAGGCCGGGCGGCTCGGGCCGCGGCTCGCGCTGCAGCCCGGCGGGAGATGGAGAAGTCTCCGTTCCTGACCAGCAACCTCGCACCCTACGAGGTGCTGAGCACGGAGGGTCTGGAAGTCATCGAGAACAACGCGGAGATCATCCTGGAGAGAGTCGGGGTAGATATCACCGACGACCGGGCGGTGAAAGACTTCGCGGAAGCCGGCGCCGACGTCGATGGGACCAGGGTCCGTTTCCCGCGGGGGATGTGCCGCCAACTCATCACAGCCACCGCCCCGTCGTCCTTCACCCAGGTGGCCCGCAATCCCGCCAAATCGGTGGTGATCGGTGGAAAGAACATGGTCCTGGCCCCCACCTACGGTTCCCCCTTCGTCCGGGACCTTGAGGGAGGTCGCCGCTATGCCACCCTGGAGGACTTCCACAATTTCGTCAAGCTGGCATACATGTCTCCCTACCTCCATCACTCGGGAGGGACGGTGTGCGAGCCGGTGGACATCCCCATCCCCAAGCGCCACCTCGACATGGTGTACGCCCACATGCGTTATTCGGACAAGCCTTTCATGGGCTCGGTTACCGCTCCTCACCGGGCGGCCGACTCGGTGGAGATGGCCGCTCTGCTCTTCGGGGAGGACTTCCTGGAAGAGAACACGGTGGTCATCTCGCTGTGCAACGCCAACTCCCCTCTCACCTGGGACCGGGCCATGCTGGGCTCGGCGCGCGAGTACGCAAGCCGCAACCAGGGAGTCATCATCACACCATTCATCCTGGCGGGCGCCATGGCGCCGGTCACGGTGGCAGGGGTTGCGGCCCAGACCCTGGCGGAAGCGCTGGTGGGTCTGTCCTACACCCAGGTGGTGAGGCCGGGGGCCCCGGTGATCTTCGGGTCGTTCGCATCCTCGCTCTCCATGCAGTCGGGAGCGCCGACCTTCGGCACCCCGGAGCCGACCATCACCCTGTTCGTGCTGGCCCAGTTGGCTCGGCGGCTGGGAGTCCCGTTCCGCTCGGGCGGAAACCTCACCGCCTCGAAGATCCCGGACGCCCAGGCCGCCTACGAGTCGGCCGCCACCTTCCAGCCCACGCTCTTGGCCGGAATCAACTTCGTCCTTCACGCGGCCGGATGGCTGGAGGGAGGGCTGACCATGGGGTATGAGAAGTTCGTCCTGGACACCGATCAGTGCGGGATGGCCGAGGCCCTCCTGAAGGGAGTGGACCTTTCGGAGAACGGGCAGGCCCTGGAGGCGGTGATCGAGACCGGTCCGGGCCAGCACCACCTTGGCTCGGCCCACACCCTGGCCAACTTCGAGACCGCCTTCTACCGGTCGTTCACCGCCGACAGCAACAGCTTCGAGCAGTGGTCGGAGGAAGGCGCCCTCGAAGCCGCCGAGCGGGCCAACTCGTTGTGGAAGAAGTCCCTCGCCGAGTACCAGGCGCCTCCCTTGGACGAGGCGGCGGACGAGGCGCTCCGCGAGTACATCGCCAAGAAGAAGCAGTTCTATCCCGATTCGGAGGTGTAGCGGTGGCATCTGCCTATACCGAACGGTTGAACGGCGTGGGTCCGGCCACCCGTTCGGCGATCGCCGAGGTTCTCGAGAACGCCCGCTACGAGATCATCCCTCTGAAGAACGCGGTGACCCAGGCCGCCCACCTGCCCCCGGGCTCGGTGATCACCGTGACCGCTTCTCCCAACAAGGGAATGGAAGCCACCATGGACCTGGCAGCGGAACTGGCCGAAGCCGGCTTCGACGTGACCCCTCACCTCTCGGCTCGCCTCCACCGGGACCGCGCCCATCTGGAAGCGACCCTGGACAGGGCGGCGGAACTGGGTCTTCGTCGAGCCTTCGTGGTGGGGGGAGACCACCTCCACCCCGGCGAGTTCTTCGACGGGATCTCCCTGTTGCGGGCCATGGAGGAGATCGGCCACCCCTTCGAGGAGGTGGGAATCCCCGCCTACCCGGAGGGGCATCCGGTGATCCCGGACGCCAAACTCGAAGAGGCGCTGTCGGAGAAGCAACCCTACGCGCACCACCTGGCCACCCAGATGTGTTTCGACGCCCAGGCGATTCGCTCGTTCCTGTCCGGCGCCCGGAGCCGGCGGATCGGGCTTCCCGCCCTCCTTGGCGTGCCGGGCGTGGGAGGGAGGCTGAAGCTGCTGGAGATCTCGGCCCGGATCGGGGTGGGGGACTCGGTGAGGTTTCTCACCAAGAACGCCCGGGTGGTGACCAGGCTCCTCGGCCCGGGAGGCTACGACCCGGGGGAGTTGCTGGAGGACCTGGGAGACAGCCTGACCGATCCGCTGCTGGGGATCGAGGGACTGCACATTTACACTTTCAACCGCTGCGAGGCCACCGAGGCCTGGCGACAGGAATACCTGGAGGCCCTGCGGTAGCGTTTTGCCCCCGACAAGTAAGGTCACGCTGAATGCTGGTTGACGCGATCTGGCTGGTCCTGGGCATGGCCGTGCTGATATTCGGGGCGGAGCGGCTGGTCACCGCCGCCGAGCGGCTTGCCCACCACTGGGGGATGTCGACCGTCCTGATCGGAGCGGTCGTGGTGGGGTTGGGCACCTCGCTGCCGGAGATGCTCATCTCGGGACTGGCCGCCGCCCGGCCGCAGGGACTCGACCTGGCCACCGGCAACATCGTGGGGTCCAACATCGCCAACCTCTCTCTGGTGCTGGGTGTCTCCATGGTGATCACACCTCTCAAGAATGTGGCGGTGGACCTCCGCCGGGAGTGGCTGGCCATGGTGGCGGGATCGTTGGTTCTGGTGGCCCTGGCCTGGAACAACGCCTTGTCCCGCTGGAACGGGGTGATCCTGATCGCGGGGATGGTGTTGGCGTTGATGCTCCTGGTCAAATGGTCCCGCGATCCGCGTCTGATCGGGGAGAGCACAGGCGGAGATCCCGCAGGGGATGGAGACAAACCCCTCTCGGCTGCCGTCTCGGCGTGGAGGGAAAGGGTGCAGGTGGTGACCCCCGTACGATTCCTCGGGCTCGGGCTTCGCCTGCGGCTCACCCTGTGGAGGGAGATCACGATGGCGGTGGTCTCCCTGGCGTTGACCCTGTGGGGAGCGGACCGATTGGTGGATGGAGCAACCGGAATCGCTGACCGCCTCAACATCTCGGGGGGGCTGGTCGGCCTCACCCTGGTGGCCCTGGGCACGTCTCTTCCCGAGTTGGCCACCGCCGTAGCCGCCGCCCGGCACGGGGACAACGCGCTGGTCATCGGGAACGTGCTGGGCTCCAATCTCTTCAACGCCCTGGCGGTGGGAGGGATAGCGGGCGTGGTGGGGGACGGCGTCTTCGTGGGCAACTTCAGAGGGAGCCTCCTCTGGATGCTGGGCGCCGCGGTGGCGGCGGGCGGCATCGCCAACGGTCTGCGAGGAGTTGACCGTCTGCGGATCCACCAGAGCTCCAACCGGGTCCTGAGAACGCTGGGAACCACCCTGGCCAGGAGCGACGTGGTATTCAACCGGTGGTCGAGGAGCCGGATGGCCGGATGGGTGCTGGTGGTCTTCTACCCCCTGGCCTTGATACTCGCCGGGCTGTAGACCAGGGATCCGGAGTCCCTCAGAAGGAGTAACCGCCCAGTTCCGCGGTGAGTTGGGCGGCGATGTCGCACAGCATACGCCCGATCCTGGGCTCCTCGCCCGGCGCGGGGAAGCGGTAGGAGGGCCCGTGCACGCTCAATGAGGCCACGGCCTGGCCGTGGGGATTGAACACGGGTGCGGCCACCCCGTTGATGTCGTCCGTGTATTCCCGGTGGGTCCAGGCGTAGCCGTACCGGCGGACCGTTTCCAGGCGGGCCATCAAGGCCGCCGGGTCGACAAGGGTCTGAGGGGTGTGCCTCACCAGGTCCTGCTGCAGGTACCTTCCCAGCCTGTCGGGCTCCCATGTGGAGAGGAACACGAGTCCGGGCGCCACCGTGTTGTGGGGCAAGGCGAACCCGGTCCAATCCTGCACCTGCACAGAGCGGTCGGCCGTGACCTGGCTGACATAGAGCGTATTGTCTCCTTCCGGCACCGACAGGGTTGCGTCCTCTCCCAGATGGGAGACCAGGGACTGCAGGTGGGGACGGCTCAACTGCGCCAGCACCTGGGGTGACGTCCCCCCGCCGGCCAGTACCTCCAAACCGTGGCCGACCCGATAACGACCCCGCTTGCCCACCTGCTCCACCATGTCGAGATGCTGGAGGGTGTCGAGCATGCGGGAAACCGAACTCTTGGGAAGCCTGGTGACCCTGGCGATCTGGGCCAGACTGGTTCCGTTGGGGGAGGCCACTACCACCCTCAGAACCGCAAAGGCCCTGGTCACCGAACGAACGGGGGAAGTCACGATGTTTGTCGCCGGGAAGGGAGGTGTGTTCGCATTCTGCCTATCGGTAAAAACGTGCCGCTAGTCGGAATGTACTATAATACGGAACGAATCGCAGGAGTCAGGGGAAGGAGTCTGGGGATGGCTACTCAAGACAAAGTGATCCTCACCTGCGCGGTCACGGGAAGCTCGCACACCCCCACCATGAACATCGGGATACCCGTCACCCCCGAAGAGATGGTGTCCCAGTCGGTGGAAGCGCACTCCCGCGGGGCGGCGGTGATCCACATTCACGCTCGCGATCCTCTCAGCGGCCGGCCCAGTCCCGACGTGGGGCTCTTCCGGGAGTACTGCGCGGGCATCAAAGAGCAGTGTGACGCGGTGATCAGCATCACCACCGGAGGGGCCACCGGCCAGACCGTCGAGGAACGACTGGCGGTGATCAAGGCGCTGCAGCCCGAGTTGGCCACCTGCAATCTGGGGACCATGAACTACGGGCTGTTCCAGATGATCCCCCGTTACGAGGGTCGGTGGAAGTACGACTGGGAAGAGCCGTATCTGGAGTCCACCCGTCATGAGCCGTTCGTGAGCCGCTTCTCCGACATCGAGTACATGCTCACCGAGTTGACCGAGGAGACCGGCTGTCGCTTCGAGTTCGAGGCATACGACGTCGGGCACCTCTATACATTGGCGTTCTACGCCGACCAGGGCCTGGTGAAGCCTCCCATCTTCATGCAGTTCGTGGTGGGGACCCTGGGTGGGATCGGCCCGGACGTGGAGAACGTGGTGGCCATGAAGCAGGTCGCCGACCGGCTGTTCGGGACCGACATCGAGTGGTCGGTGCTGGGGGGAGGCCGCTTTCAGTTCGACATAGTCACCGCAGGCGCGGTGCTCGGGGGCCATGTCCGGGTGGGCCTGGAGGACGGCATCTATCTGCGGCGCGGACGGCTGGCCGACAACAATGCCGAGCAGGTGGCGAAGATGGTGCGGATCCTCGAGGAGCTTTCCCGCGAGACCGCCACTTCCGCGGAGGCCAGGGAGATACTCAATCTCAAGGGCCTTGACAATGTGGCCTTCTGACCGGCATTGACGATGATGACCGGACCGGGGGGGTCGTCTGGGCAGTTCGTCTCCGACGTAGGGGTTGTCGGTCTGGTGGGGACCGGCGTGATCGGAAAGGGATGGGCGGTGCGGGCCCTCTCCCGGGGCTGGGAGGTGGTAGCCACCGATCCGGCGCCCGGGGCCGCGGAGGGCCTGATGGCTTTCGTGGAACGGGCCTGGCCGGCCGCCACGGCGCTGGGCCTCTACCCCGGGGCGCGCCCCGACCGGGTGCGATTTGTGGACGGCATCGAGGAGGTAGCCGGCCGGACCGACCTGGTCGTCGAGTCGGTTTCCGAGCGCGAGGAACTCAAAAAGGAGGTGGCGCTCCAGATCGACAGGGCGCTTGCGGCTGACGTGTTGATCTGCTCCAGTTCTTCCGGACTCCTCCCCAGCCGCCTGCAGGCCGGACTCCGGCACCCGGAGCGATACCTCGTCGCCCATCCATTCAACCCCGTCTACATACTCCCCCTGGTGGAACTGTGCGGGGGCCGCCTCACCAGTCCCGGCGCGCTGGCCGCGGCCAAGGCGATATACGAAGACCTGGGCATGCACCCGCTGGTGGTGCGGAACGAGATCGAGGGCTATCTCTCCGACCGCCTGCAGGAGGCCATGTGGCGCGAGGCCCTCTGGATGGTGAGTGACGGCGTCGCCACCACCGATGAACTCGACCAGGCCATCATCTACGGTCCGGGTCTGCGCTGGGCCGGAATGGGGACCATGCTCACCTTTCACCTGGCGGGGGGATCCGGTGGCATGCGGCACATGCTCGAGCATTTCGGTCCGGCCCTGGAGCTTCCCTGGACAAGACTCAAGGCGCCTCCCCTGACAGAACGCCTATCGGAGTCCCTCATCTCGGGGATCGACGAACAGGCGGCGGGCCGGAGCGTGGCCGAGTTGGAGCAGCTTCGCGACGGCTTTCTGATCTCGGTGATGCGAGCGCTTCGACCTCACGACCTGGGGGCGGGACGGATGGTTGCCGACCGGGAGGCGGTCCGGCTGGGGGCCGCGGCCCGGACCTGGCGTCCCGGAGTGGAGGTGGTAGCCCCCCTGGAGCTCTATCACACCCAGGTGGAACCGGATTGGGTGGACTACAACGGGCACATGACCGAAAGCGCCTACCTGACCGCCTTCGGTTGGGCCTCCGACGCCCTGTTCCGCTTCGTGGGGATCGATGAGGACTATCGGGCGGGCGGACACTCCTTCTATACAGTTGAGACCCACATCCACTACCGCCGGGAGGCTTCCGTGCACCAGGAACTCTTCTTCACCACTCAGGTGCTGGGAGTGGATGAGAGGCGCCTTCACATCTTCCATGCCATGCACGACAAGGACGGGCGTCGCCTGTCCTCCACCGAGCAGATGCTTCTTCACGTCGACACAGAGGCGGGCGGGGCCGTCTCCGTCCTCCCCGGACCGGCCCGGGCGCTGGCTGCCGTGGAGGAGGCCCACCGGAAGCTGGGGGTCCCTCCCGAGGTCGGGTCGCGGATGAGCCTCGACCGCGGGAGCTGAGAGCAGGGAGCACCCATGGACTTCGCGCTCACCGACGAACAGGAACTGATCCTCGCCACTGTCCGGGACTTCACCAACCGCGAGTTGCTTCCCCACGAAGATGAGGTGGAACGGCGCGGCCACGTCCCGGCCGAACTGGCGGAGGGGATAAAGAGGAGGGCGATCGAGGCGGGGATCTTCGCGGCCAACATGCCGGTGGAGGTGGGCGGCGCCGGCCTGGACAACCTGACCATGACACTGGTGGAGAAGGAACTGGGCAGGGTCTCCTATGCCCTCCACCACCTGGTGGCCCGGCCCTCCAACATCCTGCTGGCGTGCGTCGGGCCCCAGCGGGAGCGGTACCTCTTTCCTACCGTGGCGGGGGATCGCATGGAGGCCCTGGCGATGAGCGAGCCGGACGCCGGCTCCGATCTGCGGGGCATGAAGTGCCGGGCGGTCCGGGACGGGGACGAGTACGTGATCTCGGGCGTCAAGCACTTCATCTCCCACGCCGACATCTGCGACTATGTGATCCTCTTCGCCGCCACCGGTCCCGAGCCGGGGGCGGGCCGAGGCCGGGGACGCACTCCCCAACGGATCACCGCCTTCCTGGTGGATGTGGGGACTCCCGGCTTCGAGGTCCGAGAGGGCTACCGGTCGGTATCGCATAGGGGGTACAACAACTCCGTCCTCAATTTCGACGATTGCCGCATCCCGGCATCCCAGATCCTGGGAGAGGAGCATCGCGGGTTCGACGTGGCCAACACCTGGCTGGGGGAGACCCGGCTGGCGGTGGCCGCCAACTGTCTGGGCCGCGCAGAGCGGGCCATGGACCTGGCGGCCGGATGGGCGGCCCGCCGCACCCAGTTCGGGCAGACCATTGGACGCTTCCAGGGGGTGTCGTTCAAGCTGGCCGACATGGCCACCCGACTGGCTTCGGCGGAGCTTCTCACTCTCCGGGCCGCTTGGAAGGCCGACAGGAACACAATGACCGACGCCGATGCGGCCATGGCGAAGCTGGCCGCCACCGAGATGCTGGCCTACGTGACCGACGAGGCCATCCAGATCTTCGGCGGGATGGGCTTGATGGACGAACTGCCGCTGGAGCGCCTGTGGAGGGACGCCCGGGTAGAGCGCATCTGGGATGGCACGTCGGAGATCCAACGCCACATCATCTCTCGTTCCATCCTCCGGCCCCTCGAGGGCTGAACCACGGTGTCGAGACTGTCGCGGCTGCTGAGGCCCAGGACCGTGGCGTTGGTGGGGGGGAGTCTGGTCAACCGGCTGGTGGAGTCCTGTGAGGAGATGGGATTCATCGGAGAGATCTGGCCGGTGAACCCCGACCGGGAGCGGTTGGCCGGGCTGGAGTGCTATCCGGACCTCCGGGCGTTGCCTTCCCCGCCCGACGCGGCCTTTCTGGCGGTCAACCGTGGGCGGACCATCGAGGCGGTGGCGACTCTGGCCGAGATGGGAGCGGGCTCGGCGGTCTGCTACGCCTCTCTCTTCGCGGAGCAGGGATCCGACGGCGCCGCCTACCAGCGACGCCTGGTGGAGGCGGCCGGGGAGATGCCGATTCTGGGGCCCAACTGCTACGGCCTGGTCAACGCGGTGGACGGCGTGGCGCTGTGGCCCGACCTGTTGGGCTGCCAGCCGGTCTCCGAGGGCGTGGCCCTGATCTCCCAGAGCGGGAACGTCGGGATGAACCTGTCTTTCCAGGGTCGCCAGCTACCCGTCTCTCACCTGATCACGGTGGGGAATCAGGCCATGGTGGGGATAGAGGACCTGATGGAGGAGTTGTTGGGGGACCGGCGCGTCAAGGGCATCGGTCTGTTTCTCGAAGCGGTCCGGGATCCCGCCCGGTTCCTGGCTGCGGCGCGGAGGGCCCTGGCGGCCCGGGTGCCGGTCGTGGCCCTGATGGTGGGCCGTTCCCGGCGGGGCGCGGAGATCGCCCGGAGCCACACCGCCTCGATCAGCGGCATGACCCAGGCGTACCGAGCCCTCTTCGACCGCGGCGGGGTGATGAGGGTGGAAACCATCCCCGAGTTGTTGGAGACCCTGGGGGTGTTGGTGGGAGTGGGTCCCCTCCGGGGGAACCGGATCGTCTCCATGTCCTGTTCGGGAGGGGAGGCGTCGCATGTGGCCGACCTGTCGGAGGGTACCCGCCTGGACTTCGCCCCGTTCCCGTCCGGGCAGGCCGCCCGGGTGGGGCGGATACTGGAGGGAAGGGTGAAGGTGGGCAACCCCCTCGACTACCACACATTCATCTGGGACGACCGCGCCCGGCTGGAGCGGTTGTTCCGTGAGGTGACCTCCGGCCCCCAGGACGCCACGATGCTGGTGCTGGACCTCCCCGACCGCGAAGGAGACTTCTCGGCCTTCTGGAAGACGGCCCGGGCGATGGTGACGGCCCAATCGGTGTCGAAGCGACCTGCCCTGGTGGTGTCGGGACTTCCCGAGAACCTCTCCGCAGACCTGGCCAGGGAGTTGGCGGCGGCCGGGGTGACGCCGGTGCGGGGTATTGCCGAGGCGCTGGCCGGACTGGACGCGGCTGTCCGATGGGGAGAGGCGGTCCACTCCCAGCCCCCCATCTCTCCCGCCGCCGTCCCGCCGCCGGGTGACTGCCTCATTCACCTTGATGAAGCTCAAGCCAAGGCGCGCCTCGGAGAGTGGGGGATGACGGCGCCCCGGGGAAAGGTCACCCCGGCCTCCGGCGTGGAGACTGCGGCGGCGGAGATCGGCTATCCCGTCACGATCAAGGTGGTGGGGATCGATCACAAGACCGAGGGGGCGGGGGTGAAGGTGGGGATCCGCACGCCCGGCGACTTGGATCTCGTATTGGAGGAGATGCTGGAGCGCTACGAGGGACCGTTCCTGGTGGAGGAGACGGTCGGCGGGGTGGTGGCCGAGTTGCTGGTCTCAGTGCGCCGCCAGTGGCCTGTCGGGTGGCTGGTGACTCTGGGGGCTGGGGGAGTCCTCACCGAATTGGTGCACGACTTCGTCCACTTTCTGGCCCCGGTCGACCCCCGGGAGGTGCGGGCCGGGATAGAGAAGTTGAAGGTAGGCCAGTTGCTGGTCGGATACCGGGGAGCCCCGGCAGCGGACCTGGGAGCCTGCGTAGCCGCCATCTGCGCCCTGGTGGACGGCGTGCTGGGCGACGAGGACGTAGTCGAGGTGGAGGTGAACCCGTTGCTGGCCACCGCCTCGGGGGCGGTGGCGGCCGACGCGCTGCTGAGCCTGACCGGTTGAGAAGAGCGCCGACCGACTCGCGAAACCAAGGCAAGGTACTCTTTGCCGAACCGGTTCGACGAACCGACGCGACGGCAGAAGGCATGGATGGCTGATTCAGAAGAGCATTCGAACAGTCCCTCGGATCGACCGATCCTGGCCTCGGGGGTTTGGAAGGTCTTCGGAAAACGCGTGGCGGACGCCATGGCAATGGCCAGGGACAAGGTCGACCAGTCGGAGATCCTGGCCAAGAGCGGGTGCGTTGTCGCCGTGCAGGACGCCACGTTCGAGGTCAACTGGGGGGAGATATTCGTGGTTATGGGGCTGTCGGGCAGCGGGAAGTCCACCCTCATCCGCTGTCTCTCGCGATTGGTCGACGCCACCGCCGGCAGGATCGTCATCAACGGCCAGGACCTGGGGGAGATGCCGGAACTCGAGTTGCGGGAACTGCGCCGCCATACGATCAGCATGGTCTTCCAGAACTACGGGCTGTTTCCCCACCGGCGAGTGATAGACAACGTTGCCTTCGGGCTGGAGGTGAGGGGAGCCACCAAGGAGGACCGCTACCAGAAGGCGGAGGAGATGATCGAGCTGGTGGGGCTGGACGGGTGGGCCTCGAACTACCCGGAGCAATTGAGCGGAGGCATGAAGCAGCGGGTGGGCCTGGCCCGGGCGTTGGCGGTGGACCCCGAGATCCTGTTGTTCGACGAGCCCTTCTCCGCCCTGGATCCCCTGATCCGCCGGGACATGCAGGATGAGCTCCTGGGTCTCCAGGAACGTCTCCGGTGCACCATGGTGTTCATCACCCACGACTTCTCGGAGGCTCTGAAGCTGGGGGACCGGATCGCGATCATGCGATCGGGCGCCATAGTGCAGGTGGGAACGCCCGAGGAGATCGTCGCCCATCCCGCCGACGACTACGTGCGGGACTTCACGATCGATGTTCCCCGGCACAAGGTGTTATCCGCCGGAACGGTGATGGCGGGGGTCTCCCCGGACATGGTCTTGGAAGGAGAGCCCGTGGCGGTTTCCGCCCGACTGGACGCCATCCTGCCTCGCCTCCTGACCGAGGGCAGACCGGTGCCGGTGGTCGACGAACGCGGTGAACGGTGCGGGGTTTTGGAGCCGGCGGTCGTCTCCCGGTACCTCTGGCGGCAATGACCTCCCTGACGGTCCGGTCAGCGGGCTGGCGCCGTCCGATGGCGTACCTGGGAGGAGCCGTTCTCCTTTTGGGAGGATTGATAGTGTTGCTGCCGGAGGGAATAGGGGCATTTCCACCGGAGTGGGATATTGGCTTCGGGCCGGCGGTGAACGAAGTCCAGCAGTGGTGGATCAGTAACAGGCGCGATCTCGGCGTTTACCTGTTCTTCTTCGATCCGCTCTCCGACTCCATCGACTGGCTGCTGCGTGCCTTCGAAAACCTGTTGATGGCCATCCCGTGGTATGTCCATGTAGCAGGGGTGGGAGTCGTTTTCGGCCGCTGGCTGGGGAGAGCGGGAGGACTGGCCGCCGGGGCGGGCATGCTGTATTTCGTCGCCCTCGGGCTCTGGGAGCAAAGCGTCCAGACATTCTCCCTGATGACAGTGGCGGTGGCGCTGGCGGTGGCGATCGGAGTGCCGGTGGGAATACTGGCTGCTCGAAGCGACTGGGTATTCCGCGGGCTTAGGCCGGTGCTCGACTCGATGCAGACGCTTCCTGCCTTCGTTTATCTGATTCCGGTCCTACTTTTCTTTGGGGTGGCGAGGGTGCCGTCCCTAATTGCCACGGTGATCTACGCCTTGCCTCCCGTCATCCGGCTCACCAATTTAGGCATTCGGCAGGTCCCCACCGAGAGCCTGGAGGCGGGGCTGATGTTCGGGTCCACCTCCGGCCAACTCCTCCGGAAGGTCCAGTTGCCCCAGGCGGTTCCATCCATCCTGGCTGGGGTGAACCAGACGATCATGATGGCGTTGAGCATCGTGGTGATAGCGGCCATGATCGGTGCTGGGGGCCTGGGCCAGGAGGTGCTGCTGGCGCTCCGCCATCAGGAGGTGGGAAGGGCGGTGGAGGCGGGAATGGCCATCGTTCTGATGGCGGTGATGCTGGACCGTTTCTCCCACTCGCTGGTGGGGCAGGGTCGCATGGGAGGGGCGCATCACACTGAGGGGCTCCGGTATCGGTATTGGTGGGTAGCGGGAGGAGTGCTTGCCGCATTGGCGATCGCCGGATGGACAATCGGCTGGACGGACTATCCGACCGCCCTGCAGTTCAGTTACGCCGCCCCCATCGACGGAGCGGTGGACTGGGCAAGGGACAACCTGTACCAGTTGGGAAACCTGCCGGTGGGCACCGGCCCGTTCAGCGACTTCCTCACCACCTACGGCACCCGCCCCATGCGGCTCTATTTGAGTGAGGAGGCGTGGCCGGTGGTGGTGCTGTTCTTCGGATTCGTAGCCTGGTGGGCTTCCGGCAAGAAGTTGTTGTTGGGATCGGTGGTCGGAACCGTTGTCATCGGGTTGCTGGGTATGTGGACCCTCACCATGGACACCCTGTCGCAAACGGTGGTGGCGGTGTTGATGGCCATAGTGATCGGGCTGCCCTTAGGGGTGGCGGCGTCACGCCGGGACTGGTTGGAGCGGGGCATGCGACCGGTCCTGGACACGTTGCAGACCATCCCGAGCTTCTGTTTCCTGGTCCCGGTGGTAATTCTCTTCAACGTCGGCCGGATCCCGGGGATCATCGCCTCGGTCCTGTACGCCATCCCGCCGGTGATTCGCCTCACCAACCTGGGGATTCGGAGTGTTGACTCCGAGATTGTGGAGGCTTCCGAGTCGTTCGGGGTCACCCGCCGCCAGAAGCTGTGGAAGATCCAGTTGCCCCTGGCCATGCCCACCGTGCTGGCGGGTATCAACCAGACCGTGATGCTGGTATTGGCCATGGTGGTGATAGCCGGCCTGGTGGGAGGCGCAGGGCTGGGGTTGGAGGCGGTGAAAGGGCTGGCGAGGAGCGACACCGGCCTGGGATTCGAAGCGGGGGCCTCAATTGTGATCCTTGCCATGATCCTCGACCGGATCACCCAAGGTTGGGCGGCTCGGTTTCAGCCTCCATCCTCGGATAGAGGCTAGGTTTCGGGCCGTAGGCCTCCCCCGTCTGTTTAAATAGGTCTGCCCGAGTGGGCATCTGCCACCGGGGGTGGTTAACATATTGTTAAACTGTTGAACGATGGTGATTAGTGAGAAATCTTGAGTTCGAAGCCCTGCGATGAAAGGACAAGGATATGAGTAGAAGATCAACATTCAAGGCCTCTCTCCTCCTGGCGGCCTTTTCCCTGGTGCTGGCGGCCTGCGGAGATGACCTCGGCGACGTCGAGACCATCAAGCTGGCGGTGAACCCCTGGGACGGTTCGGCGGTCAACATTGCGGTGGCCGCGGCCGTTCTGGAGGGAGAGGGCTACACCGTGGAGAGAGTCGAGATCGACGAGAACGCCCAGTGGGCTGCCATCGCCGCCGGCGACCTGCACGCCTCCCTGGAGGTCTGGCCCTCCGGGCATGCCGACAATGTTGCTTCCTACATAGATGGAGGCGGCGGTGTCGTGAACGGCGGTGAACTCGGGGCAGTAGGCAAGATCGGCTGGTGGATTCCCACCTACGTGGTGGATCAGAACCCGGCGGCCGGCACCTGGCAGGGTCTGCAGGACCCGGCAACGGCCCAGGTGTACGCCACCGCCGAAACCGGCGACAAGGGACAGTTCCTGATCGGCGACCCCAGTTGGGTCTCCTATGAGCAGGACATCATCGACAACCTCGGGCTGCACCTCGAGGTTGCCTATGCCGGATCGGAAGAGGCCCTGCTGGCCGCGATGGACTCGGCTACCAGCCGCGGCGATCCGTTGCTGTTCTACTGGTGGACTCCCCACTCGGCGTTCAGCAAGTTCGACCTGACGGCATTCGAGCTGCCGGCCTACTCCGACGAGTGCTATGCATCCGGCGCGGTCGACTGCGACTATCCGGACGACGTCTTGTTCAAGATCATGTGGGACGGCTTGGAGGAAGGAGCCCCGACCGCTTTCACGATCCTCTCCAACTTCAGCTACACCAACGAGGACCAGATCTTCATGTTGGGCAAGCTGGATGAGGGATTGTCGGTGGATGAGGCCGCCGCTGCATGGATGGACGCCAACGAGTCCGTCTGGCAGGCCTGGATCCCCGGATAAACCGTCCTTCACAAGACCCATTGACGACCCAGGTGAGGCTGCCCTACGGGGCGGCCTCACCTGTTTGCGGAGGGGTTCGCTCTCGACGCTCCTCTCTCACCCCGTCCAATAGCTTTAGCGGCGTCGAAGTCGCACGCACCCCTAGACTTGGGCCTGCCCAACTGAGAGTGCCATGGGAGATCCAAAGGTAAGAAGACGCGTCGGGCTGGTGGGGCTGCTGTGCTGTGTTTTCCTGATCGTCGCCGAGGAGATAGTGGATGTCGAGTTCTTCGGGGAGGCGCTCCTCGGGCTTTTCTGCATAGTCCTTCTGGGTACCTCGGCTACCGAAGAGGGCAAGACCGGCGCTGAGGCACCCGCCGAAGACCCCGAGGCCGTCCGAAGGTTGGCAAGACCATCATTCTGACCTCTGCCAGGTCCCGGGCGCCTGCCGCCGGCGGCGAGGCAACGAGGTCGACCCCGACTTGGATGTGGGTACTTGTTTAGAGAGCTACTGGAGGAAGAGGGCGTTCTGGTGGCCGATGGGGCAATGGGCACCACCCTGTTCGGACTGGGCCTGGAGAGCGGGGACTGCCCGGAGAGGCTCAACATCGAGCGGCCGGAGATGATCTCTGAGGTCCATCGCCTGTTCGTGGAGGCAGGAGCGGACCTGTTTCTCACCAATACCTTCGGGGGTAACCGCCGCCGTCTGGCCCTGCACGGTCTGGAGGACCGGGTTGCCGAGTTCAACCGGGCCGGAATGGAGATCGGCCGCCAGGTGGCGTCCGACGTCGGGAGGCCAGTGGCGGTGGCGGCCAGCGTGGGTCCCACCGGCGACCTCTTCGAGCCCCTCGGCCCGCTGAGCCATGGCGAGGGGGTGGAGGTGTTCTCAGAACAGATGGAGGCGCTGGTGGAGGCGGGGGCCGATGTGCTGTGGATCGAGACCCTGTCCTCCTGGGAGGAGATCTCGGCTGCCACCGAGGCGGCCTCGGGCTTTGACACGCCCCACGCGGTGACTCTCAGCTTCGACACCAACGGGCGGACCATGATGGGCCTGCGGCCTGCGGATTTCGGACAGTGGTGGACCGACCTGCCCCCGGACGGTCGCCCCTCGGCGCTGGGGGCCAACTGCGGCACCGGCTTGGAAGAGGCGTTGGAGGCGGCCGCAGCCATTGCGGGCACCGCTGAGGGGGCATGCGTGATCGTCAAGTCCAACTGCGGCATACCGGTATACGAGGGCGGGGGACTCACCTATCCCCAGGGTCCCGAACTCATGGAAAGCTACGCACGTAGGGCGATGGAGGCAGGATGCCGCATCATCGGAGCGTGCTGCGGCTCCACTCCCCGCCACATCCGGGAGATCTCTTCCATAGCGGCGACACTCTGAGATAGCGCTTTCATCGGCCCCGAGGTCAGGGCCTCGCCGCCCTATGACGCGGGGGCGGGTCCAGCGGCAGTCATGTCCCATCGGCTTCCATACACTGCGCTTATGCGGTTTGTGGTCTTCGACCTGGAAGCGAACGCCGACCATCCCCGCCCCGAGTGTCAGGAGATCATCGAGATCGGCGCCCTGACGGTGGAAGACGGCCAGGTGTCGAGGGAATTCTCCAGCCTGGTCGCTCCCACACCCGGTCGGCCGCTGGCCTCCCTGACGGTCCAGTTGACCGGCCTCACCCCCGAGATTCTGCGGGGAGCGCCGTCCAGGAGACCAACCTTCGAGAAGTTCCTGGAATTCTGCGGGGATCTCCCTCTGGTCGCCCACAACGGGAGCACCTATGACTATCTCCTGCTCATGGCGGAATTGGACCGGGTGGGTCTGGGGGAACCCGGGGGAGAGCGACTCGACACCCTCGAGTTGGCTCATGTGGTGTTCCCCCGAGCCGGGAAGGAGTCGGTCCCCGGCATCGGGGGAGGCATGCCTCCGCCTTCACGGCGCCTGGTGGATCTGGCGGAACACTTCGGAGTCACCGAAGGCGTCGGGCCTGCCCATCGCGCCCTGTCTGACGCCCGGAGGGTGTGGGGAGTGATGGACGGCATGCTGGGGGAACTCAACCGCGACGATCCCGTCCGCCGCGCCCAGCGGTGGATCCTGGAGATCACGGGTCACCCCTGGGCGATCTTCTGCCAGCCGGACATCGCCGACATCGGAGTGGCCTACCGGCCGGACCTGGTGGAAGTGATCCCGCTGCCTCCCCCGTCCGAAGAAGAACAGGATCCCCCTTCCGAGCCGGCGTCCGATGCGTGGAACGGGGAGGAGGAAGTCGAACGGGACATTGACCTCCCCGAACTGGTGGCTCCCCTGACCGAGGGTGGAGAACTGATGACCGAGGGCATGGAGCATCGGCCGTCGCAGGAGGAGATGGCGCGACAGGTGGCTGCCAGCCTTGCCCGGTCCGAGAACCTCATGGTGGAGGCTCCCACCGGCACCGGCAAGACGCTGGCTTACCTGGTGCCCGCCACTCGCCTGGCCGCCTCCTGGAACACCCAGATTCTCGTCTCCACCTACACCAAGGCATTGCAGGATCAGGTGTGCCTGACCCTGCGCGACATCTCCCGACGACTGTCGCCGGTCCGGTGGACGGTCCTTAAGGGGCTCAGTAACTACTTGTCGGTACATGCCCTGGCAGAGGAATTGGTGTGGCTGGATCCCTTCGAGTCGGGTCGGATTCGGGACAACCCGCTCTTTTCCGACCAGGCATCGGATCATCTGGCGGACCACCATCTCGGCCTGGCCCTGGCGGTCGTGTTGGGTTGGGCGGCGGAGACTCCCACCGGTGAGTGGGACGATCTTCGCGACGGCTGGCTCAGAAGGCGCGACGCCACCATGTACCGGCTCCGTTCCCGGCTTTCGATGACCGAGACTCCCGGCAGGGCCCGCAACGCCCTGGAGAAGCGGTGCTTCTTCGTGCGGGCTTTGAAGCGGCTCTCGGCGGCGCAGATAGTGGTGGCCAACCACTCGCTGATGCTGCTTCGCGACCAGATGACCGGCTACAGCCCGCGCCTGATAGTGGATGAGGCGCACGAGTTGGAGTCGGCTGCCCGGTCGGCTTTCACGGGGACGGTGAGCCGACGCGTCCTGTGGCGCCTTCTCTACATGGTGTACCACCCCAGGTCCTCGGGAAGCCTGCTGCGTCGCTACCTGGGTTCCCTGCCTTCCGGCTCGGCGAGAGACCGCGGCCAGGTCGGGGCCGAGCGGGTGGTGCGCTACTGGCGGGCCTGCGAGCCCGGCATCGACGACCTGGGGGAGACCCTGCTGGAATACCTCGAGGCGACGAGAGGATGGTCGCCCGGAGCGGAGGAGTCCTTCTCCACCCGCATCACCCGGGTGGACCTCAACCGTTCCCTGTGGCGGGAGGTGACCGGGGCGCTGGAACAGTTGGCGGAGGCCTTCTCCTTTCTGGCCGAGGTCCTCGACGCTCTTCCGGTTCCCGACCGTTTGCGGGCCGATCGATCGTCAGACGAGTTGAAGCGGCGGATCATCTATGCAAGCGGGGGAGCCAAGACGATCGCGGAACTCTGCTTCCAGATGGCGAACATCGACTCTGAAGACCTCTTGGAGGTGGCCCTGGTCGGCGACCTTGCCTGGACCGAAGCAGAGTGGCGATGGAAGCTGAGCGCGGTCCCTCTGGAAGTGAACCAACGCCTGGCGGAGGTCTGGGAGGAGAAGAAGTCGGTGATCATGACGTCCGCCACTCTCACGGTGGCAGGGTCCTTTGACTACGTGGCGGCCGGCCTGGGAATCGGAGAGAGTCGCAAAGAGCTTTTGGAGAGTCCGTTCCCCGACCTGCCCAGGCAGATGCTGGTGGTGATCGCCGGGTACCTTCCCAGTCCCAGCGGACCCAGCCTGGAGGAGTTCGCCGAGGTTTCTCCGGCGGAGATGGCCCGCCTGTTCGAGATCAGCCGGGGCCGGGCGCTGGCGCTGTTCACCGCCAACCGGCGGATGGAGCGGGCGGCCGGGTACCTGAAAGATCGCCTCTTTCCCGGGTTCACGGTGCTCTGTCAGGGCGAGGCCTCAGCCCCGGAGCTCACCGAGGGCCTGCGCAATCCCTCCCAGCCCACCTGCCTTCTGGGAAGCGGCACCTTCTGGCAGGGGATCGATGTTCCGGGCGAAGCGCTCAGCCTGCTGGTGATGGAGAAACTTCCCTTCTCCTCTCCCGAGGACCCGGTGGTGGCCGCTCGTCAGGAGGTAATCGGCCGCCGCGGGGGAAGGCCCTTCGAGGACTTCCTCCTACCCGAGGCGGTCCTGGGCTTCCGGCAGGGCGCCGGACGGTTGATCCGGACTCCCGCCGACCGGGGGGTGCTGGTGGTGCTTGACAAGCGCCTGGGTTTTGCCGGGTATGCCCCCCGGTTCCTGGACAGCCTCACCGGTTCGCCCCCGGTGTTGAAGGCCGAGCGGCCTGTCCAGTGTTACCGGGCCATCGCCCGCCACCTGGGGACCGGGCCTGACAGCCTCAAATGGGACGGCGGCGGCGCGAGGAGATGACCCCGGTGTTGAACCCGGCGGCATGCAGCCCGCCGGCAAAGCGGGCGTGCTCGATTTTCAGGCAACGGTCCTGAACCACCTGCAACCCGGCGTCGCGGGCCCGGGCGGCGGCTTCCTCGTGGCGGAGGCCCAACTGGAACCAGACCACCTTGGCGCCGACCTCGATCGCCTCCTCTACCACGCCGGGGAGTTGGTCCTGTCGGCGGAAGACGTCGACGATGTCGGGTGGCTCGGGGAGGTCCGCCAGGCTGGGGAAGGTGGGAATCCCCAGGACATCGGTATAGACGGGGTTGACCGGACGGATCAGATAGGGGGTGCGGATCAGGTAGGTGGCGACGAAGTTGGAGGAGCGAAGCGGGTTGGCCGAGACACCCACCAGCGCCACGCTGCGCGCCCTTCGAAGAATCGCCAGCCGCTCGGTGGCGGTGGCGTCGTGGGGACGCTCAGACACGGGCCGCCTCCCCGAGGGCGCTGTCGAGGTCGGCCAGGATGTCCTCGATGTCCTCCAGGCCCACCGAGATGCGGATCGTGTCGTCACCCACTCCGGCGGCCGCCCGGGCCTCGGGGGACACCTGTTGGTGGGTGGTGGATGCGGGATGGATGACCAGCGTCTTGGTGTCTCCGACATTGGCGAGGTGGCTGGCCAACTGCACCGTCTCGATGAACCGTACCCCGGCGTCGTAGCCCTTCTTCAGTCCGAACGTGAACACCGCTCCCGGTCCGGCCGGGGTGTACTTCTCGACCAGGTCCCTTCCGGGGCTGTCGGGGAAGATGGGATAGCTCACCCACGACACGGCCGGGTTGGCGGCCAGGAAAAGGGCCACCTCACGGGCGTTCTCCACGTGCCGTTCCATCCGGAGCGGAAGAGTTTCAAGCCCCAGCAGCAGCAGGAAGGAGTTGAAGGGTGAGATGGCGGCGCCCACGTCCCGCAGCAACTCGGCGCGGGCCTTGGTGAGGTAGGCGTACTCGCGGAAATTCTCCCAGAAGCGCAAGCCGTGATAAGCGGGGGAAGGATCGGTCATCACCCCGAAGTTGCCGTTGTCCCACGGGAAGAGGCCCGACTCCACGATGGCGCCGGCGATCACCACCCCGTGGCCTCCGATGAACTTGGTGGCGGAGTGGACCACGATGTCCGCTCCCCATTCGAAGGGCCGGCACAGCCACGGTGACGCGAAGGTGTTGTCGATCATCAGGGGAACCCCGTGGTCATGGGCAAGGGCGGCGATCGGCTCGATGTCGAGCACCTCCCCACGGGGATTTCCGATCGTCTCTCCATAGACCAGCTTGGTCCGGTCGGTGATGGCTTCCTCGATGTTCTCCACCCGGGAGGCGTCCACGAAGGTGGTGTGGATCCCCATGCGCCGCAGCGTCACGTCGAACTGGGTGATGGTCCCGCCGTAGAGGTTGCGGGCCGCCACTATTTCGTCGCCTTCCTTGCAAAGGGTCAGCACCGCTATCAGTTGCGCGGCCTGTCCGGAAGCGGTGGCTAGTCCCCCCAGCCCTCCTTCCAGGGAGGCGAGCCGCTCCTCGAAGGCGGCGGTGGTGGGGTTGCTGATCCGGGTGTAGATGTCCCCGTAGTTCTGGAGCGCGAAAAGGTCGGCGGCGGACTGGGCGTCTTCGAAGACGAAGGAACTGGTGGCGTAGATGGGCATGGCCCGCGCGCCCGTCTCGGGGTCGGGCCGCTGGCCGGCATGGATGGCTCGGGTGGAGAAACCCGCCAGGTCTTTGGGTAAGGCCACGGGTCGCAGTTTAGGGACTTGGCCCCTGCGACCCGTAGCCGGGTTTGGGGCGGCTTTTAGGCGGGCAGCCCGTTGGCGGCGCCGGTGACCGGTATCTTGCGAGGCCGGGACGAGGCTGCAACTGGGATGGTGAGGGTGAGAACGCCATGCTCGTAGGCGCTGGTGGTCTCGGAGATGTCGAGATCGCTTCCGATCACGAACCGCCGGCGGAAGCTCCCGCTGGGCCGCTCCACGAAGAACACCCGGGCCTCCTCCGGTCGGGCGGCCGCGGTGTCACGCTGGGCGGAGATGGTGAGGGTGTTCTTGGACACCTCCACATCGATCAGCTCGGGGTCCATCCCCGGCATGTCCACCGTCACCACGAAGTTGTCGTCCACCAGGTAGACCTCGGAGGGGAGGGTGTTAGAGACCGCGGATGGGAACTCGAAGAGGGGATTGATCCTGGCCAACATGGGCACTTCCTTTCTGCTGAGGCTAGGAATATCAGATTACATAAAGCATAACACATAGAAAATCTTATATATTCCCACTGAGATATTAGCCAATGGATGCGGGGTTTGATGCGGTTAGCCCAGCAGTTGGTGACGATCCCCACGCCGTCGCCTCCGGTTGGGCGGACCAGGGAAAATGATCGGCCCCTCAGGGCCGGACCGATTCCTATCGATCCGTTAGCATGCCGGAGAAGAGCACAACCACCACAGCCGCACCAGATGGGGCGTTGAAGCCGGAAGGACTCGGCCTTGCCACTCGCCACCCGATTTGACGAACTGATCCAAGCAGTAGAGGGCGGGGATGCGGGCCGGTGCCGAGAGATCGCTTCCCTTCTCAAGGCCGAATACGTCATAGTGCACGATGGGCTCCGTAACGCGGTGGCCAGGACCCTTGCTGAAGGGATCCAGATTGCAGGCCCTGATGAAGGTGAGGCCATCGGTCGTCGGGTGGTGCTGGACCTGATGGGTGACGGGGAGATACCCCAGTACTCCCAGGGTCCGATAATGCAGCGGCTCAACAACATCGCGGCCGGATGGCATTGGCATGCCACCGAATTCGAACTGGTGGAGAATCCTGAGCGTTTCACTTTCATCCTGGGTCCGTGCGGAAGCGGAATGCGCTTGATCCAGGAGGGGAAATACAAAGGCAACAGGGCCCTGCCTCTCTCGGTGCGCCCGACTCGCTCCACTTTCATGTCTACCGACTATCCGAGTTATTGCAACCACTGCTCGGAAATGGGCCACGCCGCCCTTCGCTACAACAAGGCGGTGTTCATCGTCGAGGGTTGGACGCCGTTGCGGGAGCAGGGACTATGCCTGCAGCACACCTACAAGGACGGTCACCTCCCTCCCGACGAGTTCTACGAACGGGCCGAACTCCCCTTGCCGGATCGGGCGAGCCTGGAGGTGAAGGTAGCTGATCCGAAGCGATGGCTCACCGACGAGCAACTGGTGTGGATAGCCACCCATCCCCTCGACCGGTTGATTCGGTTGGTGGAAGGCGGAGACCGGGAGAAGGCGATCGAGCTTGTCGACGAGTGCCTGTTCGGATGGCGCGACGCCATCCACGATGTGTACCGGTTCTGGCTTGCCCTGCTTTGGCTCGAGGTGAGGAACTCGCTGGGTCACGAGGTCATGGAGAGCGTTGTGAGGAGCTCGGGCTATGAATTGTTCGCTGTGATGGACCCCACCAGGGCGGCCGACCCGGGAGCGGCCTGGAAGGAGTACTGGCGCTGCCACCTGCGTCTCAACGGCTATGACATCGCCGGGGGAGTCGGCACTTACCGCAACGCCATCGAGGCCATGGTTGATCCTTCACTGATCGAAGCGGGAGAGCATGCCGAAACCCTGATCGGTCTGATAAGCGAGGGAATTGCGGGAGACGGCCACCACCTGGGGCGGCTGTCGGTGGAGGGTGATGAGCTTGTGCACGAGGTCCGGTTGCCTTCGTGAGTTCCTCCCGGCTGGGCGTCGGCCTGGTTGGCGCTGGCGAAATCGCCCGAGCGGGTCACCTGCCGGCCTATGGCGCCAACCCGCAGACCGTTGAGCTCCGCAGAGTCTTCGATGTCGATTCCTCCCGCCGGGAGCTACTTGCCGAAGCGGCGGGCGTCCCCGCCGTCGAGGGAATCGAGCGTCTGCTGGAGGACCCTGCGGTCGATCTGGTGGACGTAGCGGTGCCACCCGGGGCCCAACCGGAGATAGTGATGGCTGCGTTGAAGGCCGGAAAACATGTCCTGGCCCAGAAACCACTGGCAGTGGACCTCGACTCGGCCGCCGAACTGGTCGCGGCGGCCGAATCGTGTGGAAGAGTCCTGGCTGTCAACCAGCAGATGAGGTGGGCGCCGGCGATCCTGGATTTCCGACGGTTCGCCGATGGGCGATCGGTGGAGTCGGCATCCTTTGACCTGGTGTGGCCGATCGAGCGGGGCGACGGCTTGCCGTCATGGCTGGCGGACGCCCCCCATTTCGTGGGGCTTTTCAATTCAATCCACTTTCTCGACACCTCCCGCTGGCTGTTCGGGGAGCCGCGGGAAGTCCGCGCCTGGATGGGCCCGGCCGACATTCCGGGAATCGTCGGGGAGTCGGCCCTCTATGCGATTATCCGCTTCGAGGGGTTGTCGGTGACAATCCGGGACACACGGCGACCGGAGGGAAGGCACACCGCTTCGCTGCGGGCCACCACCTCCGACGGCCTCTTCTTCGGCCATCTAGGAATCTGGGATGCCTACCCGGATCCGAGTCCTGATCACATCATGCAGGCAACCGCCGGCTCGGACCCGTCATATAGCCTCAGCGCCGCTTCCTGGGTGCCCGACGCCTTCGCCAAGTCTCTACGTCACGTGGCGGAAGCCATTCTGAGTGGCACGCAGCCTTGCATATCGGGGCGCGACAACCTCAAGACGATCAGGCTGGTCGAAGCCTGCTATCACTCGGCCGAAGGCCACGGGAGACCCGTACCGATCCCGTCCTGACCCATCCGGCGGTTGACGGCGCCATCTAGAGGGCGGCGGGTTGTTCCTCGCCCTTGAGGAATGCCAGGAGTTGTCTCGATTCTTCGGTGACATCGACCTGGTCGCACCCCCACCTCTCCATCCAGACGTACTCGGTGCTTACCCAACCCTGATAGGAGGCTTCCAGCGCTTGGAGTATCGGATCGAAATCTATCTCGTTGTGCTTCAGCCGCACCTGGACCTTGTCACGGGTGCCGGGGCGGAACTGGACGTGCCGGGTTTTGGAGGCGAATGAGGCGATCTCTGCGACGGTCATCCCGCAGAAGAACATCATCGAGACGTCGAGGGTGAGGGTCAGTCCCTCCACTGCTTCCAACAGGTCCCACACCTTCTCCGCCGTGTCGATCAATGAACCCCAATGCGGTTCGACCGACAACTCGAGTCCATGGGAAGACGCTATCTCGACACGGGCTCGAAGCGACCGGGCGGCCCTTCGCAATGCCTCTCGGTGGGTGTCCCCCTCGTTCATAACTCCGGGACAGACTGTCAAACCTGACGCCTGCAGGTCCCGGGTCAGGAGAGCCGCCCGCTCAAAGATCCGGATGGCTTCGGCTTGCTGGACCGGATCCGGATGAGACGGGGTCAAACAGGACAGGTCGACGCTTGGTATCAGGAACACATCGGAGCACTGGAGACCGAGAGTGCTGAGATTCCTGCTGATCCGGGCCGATTCCTGCCGCCAGTGCTGCAGATCCGAGACCTTGACGTGGGTCACTTCTCCGAAAATGCCGATGTCGAGACCCTGGTATCCCAAGTCCTGGGCAACCGCCATCACTGTGGGATGCTTGAGTGAAGGCCAGCCGTAGTCGGCGCAAGAGTATCGCTTCGTCATCTGACCAAAAGACCCTACCGATGGTTCAAGAGGGATTTTGAAGAAGAAAAATTATCCTACTTACAGCCACCAGGGGAATGTCGGCTGGCAATAATGAAGGCGAAGCCCTAAAGGAGAAGAATTATGCAGAGGTTCCCACGTGCGGTAATCGCCACATTCTTGGCTCTGGCGCTGATCGTCTCAGCCTGCGGCGACGGAGATGAGGACGATTCAGCCGCTACGACCGCGGCGCCTGCCACAACTGCCGCGCCCGAGACCACCGCGGCCCCCGAGACACCGGAGGAGCCCGCCAGCCTTCTGGGCGAGGTGGTAATGGAGTTGCCGACGACCATTGCCAATGCCGAGCAGGCGGCCGCCGCAACCTGGATGCTGTGGGACGAGGCCAGTTGCTCATTCGTCGAGACCGATGATCACCCCGATGTCTATCAGGCGGTGCTCCGCAAGGACGGCGATGCCAATTACCGGTTTGCCTGGACCCCGGAGGACAACGTTTTCGACACCCTAATCGTGGCCAACGAGAGTTTCCGGGTGGCGGCAGCCGCGTCGGAGACCGACGTCACCGAGTTCGACAACCTGTACCCGAGCGAGGAGCAGCCTCTGGTCGTTGCCGACCTGGTCGTCCAGCACGACCCGGATGTGGTCCTCTCGATGAACGTCCTCGCCAATCTGAACCCGGCGATCATGAGCAAGTACAAAGAGGCCTGTATCCCGGCCCTCGCCCACTCCGTGCCGCATGAGGGCCAGCCCTTCTTCGGTGGCGGGGAGTGGTACGCGGTCGGTCGCGCCTCGGCTGATTACCTGATCGCGGTGGCCGAAGATAGGGGTTGGACGACCGGCGACGTCGACGTCCTTCTCTGCTCCCACTCCGCCTTCGTGCAGGACCGGACCAGTCCCTACGCATCCATCATCGGATTCCGTGAGGTGGTCAAGGAGTCCTTCGACGTCGGTGATGACAACATCCACGAACTCGAGTGCCCCTCGGACATCGTGACCGACCAGGCCAACGTGGCCGACTGGTTGACCGCCCACCCCGACACCCAGAACATCATGGGCTTCGGCATCAACGACCTGCGGACTCTGGGGATGGTGAACGCCCTCCGCGAGTCGGGTCGCGCCGAGACCTCGATCGCCGGTGGCGTGGGTCTCTCCCAGGAGTCGGTTGGTCCGCTGTGCGCCAACGATCCGACGTTCCTCACCTCGGTGGACTTCGTCCCCCAACTCTGGGGTGAGTACGGCATCGCGATCGCCCAGGACATTGCGGAAGGGAATCCCATTCCGTCCGAGATCTATCCTCAAGCCACTGTGGTGGACGCAGCAAGCATCGATCAGGCGAAGTGCTGATAACCAATTAGGGGTTTTATCGAACTGTGATTGGCCCGAAGCCACATTCGGGTGGCCCCAGCCGTAGGACCCGAGCGAACGTCGGCGGGAGTCGGCGTTCGCTCGGGCTGGCCATGGCGATCGTGGCGATCGGCATTGCCATGACCATGGTTAGCCCGTTCTTCTTCCAGGCGGGCAACTTCCTGAACGTGGCCCGGGCGGTGGCCATCACCGGGATCGTGGCGGCGGTGTCCACGCCAATGCTGATCTCCGGCAACGTCGATCTGTCGGTGGCGGCCACGATGGGCCTGTCGGGGATGACCGCCGGGGCCCTCCTGGTCCAGGAACTCCCGGTGCCGGTGGCGATTCTCGGGGCCCTGGTTGTGGGCCTGCTGATGGGATTCGTGAACGGGGTGATCGTCGTGAAATTCCGGGTCAACTCGCTGATCGCCACCATCGGCACGGCCTTCATCGCCAGGGGGGTGGCGTTTGTGATAAACAGTGGAAGATCCGTATTCATCCCTGCCGAGTCCTATGTCAACCTGGGGCAGGGATCGGCCCTCGGGATTCCGAAACCGGTCTTCTACACTGTGGTGGCCTTTGCCGTGATCGGTTTCGTGATGCGATACACCAAGGTGGGCGCCCACATCTACGCGGTGGGCAGCAGTCCCGAAGCGGCGCGCCGGGCCGGGATCAGCGTCCCCAAGATCACCTGGGGGGTTTTCCTGGCGTCGGGGTTCTTCTCGGCGCTGGCCGGGGTGGTTCTCACCAGCCAGGCCGGATCAGCGTTTCCCTACGGGGGCCAGGGCAGGGAACTGGAGATCATCGCGGCGGTGATCGTGGGCGGAACGGCCCTGACCGGAGGCCGCGGTTCGATAACCGGTACGATCCTAGGGGTGGTGCTACTGGGCATCATCGCCAATTCCCTCAACCTGATGGGACTGCCGGCGCCCTACCAGGACATCTCGAGGGGATTGTTGCTGGTTGGGGCCGTGGCCACCGATCAACTCTCCGGGCGGACGCTGGGAGGAAGGGGCGTCTTCCGGGGACTCCGCGCCGGAACGGAGGAAGCCTGATGTCGGTTGAAAAGGGTCGAGTCGTCATTGAGGGAATCGGTCTCAGCAAGTCCTACGGGCCTATCACCGCGCTTGACAACGTGGACATCGAGATCCGCGCCGGGGAGATAACAGCGCTGGTCGGCGACAATGGGGCCGGAAAGTCCACCTTGATCAAGATCCTGGCCGGCGCGGTGACCCCGGATGCGGGCGAGGTCCGGGTCAACGGTGAGACGGTGGTGCTCAGGACTCCGGCCGACGCTCGGGACCTGGGCATCGAGACCATCTTCCAGGACTTGGCGCTCGCTCCGGATCGAGACGTGGTCACCAACCTGTTCCTGGGAAGGGAGGTTCTGAGAAAGGGGCTGGCCGGAAAGATTGGCATGCTCGACAGGGGGGAGATGGAAGCCCAGGCGCTCACCCAGATCGATGCACTGGGAGTCAACATTCCCCGCTCCACAGGGGTATCCATCGGAGAGATGTCAGGCGGGCAGCAGCAGTCGGTGGCCGTGGCCCGGGGAGCTTTCTGGGCGAAGACGGGAATGTTCATGGACGAGCCGACCGCCGCTCTCGGAGTCCGGGAATCCTCGAGGGTGCTCCAGCTCGCCCGTCAGATCGCGGGGAGCGGGGTGGCGGTGGTGCTGATCAGCCACATCCTGCCCCACGTGATGGAGTTGGCCGACCGAGTGGTCGTTCTCAGGCACGGTCAGAAGGTGGCTGAACTCACTGAGGACATCTCCATGGACCGGCTGGTCACCCTGATAGTGGGAGTGGATGCCCACGAGGCGGCCACGTAGGGCGGTCTTTGGGAGGTATACCCACCGGCTTCGGCCGGCGATTCAGGTGATAACTGGTCCTGAGCCCGGTTAACGCGGGACGGTGGTGTGCTTGTACTCGTTGAGCCGGTTCCAGGACAGGAGTTCGAGGGCCCGGTCGAGGTCGTCGAGACGGTCCCTCTCCATGAACCGGATGAAGACGGCTTGGCCGGAGGTGATGAAGGTCGGCACGCCGAACGCCATCCAGTCGTTGACCGCCTTCATGTGCTCCCCGGCGATCTTGCACAGAGGCTCTCCGGTGGCCACCACCTCCGCCACCGCACCCGGATCGCATCCGGCGGCGGCCACCGCTTCGGCCAGCACTTCGGTGTCGCCGATGTCGAGACCGCGGTCGTGCCGGGCGGCGTAGATGGAGAGGTGGGCCTTCCCGAAGAGTTCCGGCCAGGTGTCGCGGACCGCCACCCCCCATTGGAGAGCATCGAGTCCCGACTGCCCCTCGGGGTTCTCCCAGACCGCGGGGTCTCCCTCGGCGGTATGAGCCTGGGCCAGGGAGAACGCTCTGAAATTCACCCTCCAGGGCCGTCCCTCCTCCAGACCCCTGACCACCGCCTCGTGAGCATTGCGGGCAAATGGGCACAAATAGTCGAAGGTGGTCTCGTACTCCAGCATGGCTCCTCCTTCCTCGGTCAATCCCAAACGTAGAGATCGGGTACGAATCCCGGTTCGAAACGGGCTATCTCGGCACGCGCTACCGCACGCCTGTGTACCTCGTCGGGCCCGTCGGCCATCTGTAGCCAGCGTCCCATGGTGTAAAAATGCGCCAGGGGGAAGTCGTCCGTGAACCCTGCCCCGCCGAACACCTGGATGGCCCGGTCGGCGACGTAGCAGAGCATCTCGGGCACCACCACCTTGATTGCGGAGATCTCCACCCGTGCGGACCTGACTCCCACCTTGTCGATCATCCAAGCGGTCTTCAGCACCAGCAGCCTGGCCTGCTCGATCTTCATTCGCGACTCGGCGATCCATTCCCGGACCACCCCCTGTTCCGCCACGGTCTTGCGGAATGCGGTGCGCGCCTTGGCCCGGCTCACCATCATCGCGAAGCATCGCTCGGCCGCCCCGATGGCCCGCATGCAGTGGTGGATCCGCCCCGGTCCCAGCCGGGCCTGGGCGATGGCGAACCCCGATCCCTCGGTGCCCAAAAGGTTTTCGGCCGGCACCCGCACCCGGTCGAAATGGACGGTGGCATGGCCTCCCCGATGCTGGTATCCGAACACGGTGGGAGTGGCTTCGATGTGCACCCCCGGAATGTCGAGCGGCACCAGGATCATGCTCTGGCGCCGGTACGGATCGGCATCGGGGTTGGTGACTCCCATGACGATCGACATCTTGGCGCGAGGGGATGCTGCGCCGGACGAGAACCACTTGCGCCCCCTGATCACATAGTGGTCTCCGTCCCGCTCGATGCGGGTGCGGATGTTGCGAGGGTCGCTGGAAGCCACGTCGGGCTCGGTCATCGAGATGACAGAGCGGATCTCCCCCTCCAGCAGGGGATGGAGCCACCGTTCCTTCTGGTAAGGCGTTCCGAACATGTGGAGGATCTCCATGTTGCCGGTGTCGGGCGCCGAGCAGTTGATCGCCTCGGGCGCGATGTCGGGGCTGTGACCGGTGATCTCCGCCAGGGGGGCGTACTCGGTGACCGATAGTCCTCCTCCGTGTTCGGCGTCGGGCAGGAACAGGTTCCACAGTCCCTGGGCGCGGGCTTCAGCCTTGAGGTCCTCCATTATCTGGGGATGGTGATGGGGGTTGCCGGAGGCCTTGACCTGCTCCTCGTAGATCGGCTCGGACGGGATAACCCGTTCCTCAACGAACTTCCAGAGCTTTTCCCGGAGAGCCTCGACCTTGGGGGTATATGAGAAGTCCATGTCGCTACATACCTTATCGGGACGGTCCGCTCTCCGGGCTGGCCGGATCAGAGGGAGGGGGTGGGTCGAGCAGGAAGCGCTCGGGAGGAGGAGGCGGCGGAGGCCGGGTGGTCCGGGGCGCCGCCCCCAGCAGTTGTCGAACCTCCATGACGAGCATGAAGGCGGCGAACAGGCCGGCTATCGGGAACCTCAGACGGAAGGCTGCGATGGCGGCCGCCGCCGAGGAGAAGAGGAAGAACAGGTTGGCGATCCGGTCGGCGCGCTTCGGCCACAGCGCGTCGATGACGCCACGGAATATGTGGCCGCCGTCGAGGAGGCGGATCGGCAACCAGTTGATCAGGCCCCAGCCCAGGTTCACCCAAACGATCCAGCCCAGGGCCAGGGACACCAGCCCGACCGGAGGTCCGGCCATCTTCCACAGCGGGTACACGGCGCCGCCCACCACCAATCCCGTGGCCGACCCGGCGGCGGCTATCGCCGCCCGCCTGGTGGGAGTGATCGGCCGGGAGACGGGTTGCCAGGTGGTGAGCCCGCCCAGGGCCCACAGTTCCATGGTCACGTCGGCTCCGAATCGGCGGGCCAGAAGGGCGTGTCCCAACTCGTGGATGACCACCGACACCAGCACCACCCCGACCCATATCGCCAGTCGCCCGATGAGTTCGGGAGGCCCGACCGTGGGGTACCGGACGATCGGCATCCCCAGCAGGCACACCACCACCAGAAAGGAGGGCTTCACCCGGAGCGGGATGCCTGCCAGTCTCATATTCACCGTACCCCTAGATGATGGCGGGTCAGTGTTCCTTTGGCCAACACCCCCCCGGCCTGAGTAATCTTGCCGCTATGCGGAGCAATGGATCGGAGGGCGCAGTCAAGACGGGATGGGAGTGGCGATGAGCCGGGGTTCTCCCTCGATCCAGGACTTGCGCGAAGCGGTCTCTTCTTTCTTTCCCGACCTGGTCGAGGATCTGGCCGGATTGGTGGCCATTCCATCGATCAGCGCGTCGGGCGCCCATGTCGGAGAGGTCAGACGGACGGGGGAGGAGTGTGCCCGGCTCCTAGCCGAAGCCGGGTACCGGGACGTCCAATTGTTGGAAGTCGAAGGGGCGCATCCGGCCGTGTACGGCCATCTGCCCGGCCCCGAAGGCGCCCCCACCGTGCTGCTCTACGCCCACTACGACGTCCAGCCGGTCGGTGACATCGAGGTGTGGGAAACGGAGCCTTTCGAAGCGGTAGTGAGGGAGGGTCGCATGTACGGCCGGGGCACGGCCGATGACAAGTGCGGGGTGATCGCCCACCTGGGGGCCGCCCGGGCATTCGGCGCTTCGCCGCCGGTGGGGATGAAAGTGTTCCTGGAGGGGGAGGAGGAGATCGGCTCCCCCAACCTGGAGGCGTTCCTGGAGCGCTATGAGGATTTGCTGGCCTGCGATGCGGTGGTGATAGCCGACGCCAGCAACTGGGCGGTGGGGGTTCCGGCCATCACCACTTCCCTCCGCGGACTGGTGGGGTGCAATGTGGAGGTCCGCACCGCCCGACTCGGAGGGCACTCCGGTGTCTTCGGCGGGTTGTTCCCCGACGCCATAACCACCCTGGTCCGCCTCCTCTCCACTCTTCACGACGAAGAAGGCGAGGTTGCGGTGAAGGGCCTGGTCCGAAGCGACGTGACCGATCTCGAGATGCCGGTGGACGACCTGGCCGAGAACCTGGGAGCGGTAGCCGGCTTGGAGACCATCGGGACCGGTTCGGCGGCGTCGCGGCTGTGGACCAAGCCGGCGATCTCGGTGCTGGCGGTGGACGCCCCTCCCATATCGGAGGCGATAAACCTGCTGGTGCCCGTGGCCAGGGCGAAAGTGAGCGTGCGCACCGCCCCGGGACAGGACCCGGAGTCGGCCCGGCAGGCCCTCTCGGACCACCTTGGGGAGAACCTGCCATGGGGAGCGCAGTTGAGCGTGGACTTCGTCGAGGAGGCGGAGGGCTTCCAGCAGGTCCCCTCCCACCCCGCCATCGATGCCTGGCGACAGGGTTTGGAGGCGGCATGGGGGGTTCGGCCGGTGGAGAAGGGGGAGGGCGGGACCATTCCCTTCCTGGCGTCTTTTGCAAGGGTGTTCCCGGATGCACCCCTCCTTCTGGCCGGGATCGGAGACCCAAGCTCGGGCATTCACGCCCCCAACGAGAGCCTGGACCTGGGGGAACTGGAGCGAGCGATCGTCGCCGAGGCGGCGGCGCTGCGGATATTGGGGGCGCCCGCCGCCCAGCCATGAGGCTGGTTGTCGCAGAGTGCACGGTCAACTACCAGGGCCGGGTGGACGCTCATCTTCCCCGATCGCGCCGCTTGATAATGATCAAGGCGGACGGGTGCGTGGCGGTTCATGCCGACGGGGGCGCCTACAAACCGCTCAACTGGATGTCGGCTCCAAACACGCTGGAAGAGGGGACGGATCTATGGCTGGTGACCAATCCCAAGGGCGAGCGTTTGGAGATCGCCATCCATGAGGTGTTCTCCGACATCTCGCACGAGTTGGGTGTGGATCCGGGTCTTACCAAGGACGGGGTCGAGACCCATCTGCAGGAGTTGCTGGCTGACAATCCTGAGGTGATCGGCCCGGGTTTGAAGCTGATCCGGCGGGAGTACCCGACCGCCATCGGACCCATCGATCTGCTCTGCACGGATCCGGACGGAGGGACCGTGGCGGTGGAGGTCAAGCGGCGTGGTGAGATTTCGGGAGTCGAGCAGCTGACCCGGTATGTGGCGCAGTTGGAGCTCGACCCGCGGCTCACACCGGTCCGCGGGGTGTTGGTTGCCACCGCCGTCGCCCCCCAGGCCAGGGTGCTGGCCGAATCCAGGTCGTTGGGCGTCCGTGAGGTGGACTACCAGTTGCTTCGAGACCCGGATTCGGGGGACCCTCGCCTCTTCGATCACTATCATTGACGAAAAGCAAACACGGGAGCTCGGTCAGACCGGGCTGAGAGGGAGGATGGGTTCCTCCGACCGTTAGCACCTGATCCGGGTAATGCCGGCGAAGGAAGCTTTCGTTGACAAGTCCAGTTCCCGGGCTCCCCCCATAAGACAAGGAGCCCTCAAATGCGTGGAAAACTGGCGGTCGGCATCACCCTCGCGGCCTTGGCCCTGGGAGCCTGTGGAGAGGCCGATCCCGAGACCCTCACAATCATCAGTCACGACTCGTTCGCCGGGGGAGTGACCGAGGAGACCTTTTCCTCGTTCACTGCCGAGACCGGCGTCGCGGTGGAGATCGTGCCGGCGGGAGACACCGGCTCCCTGGTCAACCAGGCCATCCTCACCAAGGACAATCCGTTGGCCGACGTGCTTTTCGGGGTTGACGACACCTTCCTGTCCAGGGCCCTGGACGCCGACATATTCCGCTCCCACCGGTCCGACCTGCTGGACGACACCCCCGAGAACATCCGTCTGGACGCCGAGAACCGGGTGACGCCCATCGACTTCGGAGACGTGTGCCTCAACTATGACCGTGCAGTGATCGCCGATGCGGATGCGCCTCGCAGCCTCCAGGACCTGACCACTGACCGTTACCGGGGCATGCTGGTCGTGGAGAGCCCGGCCACCTCCTCCCCGGGGCTGGCCTTCCTGCTCACCACCATCGCCGTGTTCGGAGAGGACGGTTGGAAGGACTACTGGCAGGCCCTGGTGGACAACGACGTGGATGTGGTGCCGGACTGGGACACCGCCTACTATGCCTCATTCACCCGATGGGGAGGGGACCGGCCGCTGGTCGTCTCCTATGCCTCCTCTCCGCCCGCCGAGGTGATCTACTCCGATCCGCCCACCGACGTCGCCCCCACCGGGGTGGTGACGGAAGGCTGTTACCGCCAGATCGAGTTCGCCGGGATCCTGGAAGGGACCGAATACCCCGAGGCCGCCGGTGCACTGATCGACTACATGCTGTCGGTGGAGTTCCAAGAGCAGATCCCTCTCACGTGGTTCGTGTTCCCGGCCAATGGCGAGGCCGATCTGCCCCCCGAATTCGTGGAGCACACCGCTCTGCCGGATGATCCGGCCTCCGTTGATCCGGCCCTGATTGACGCCAATCGTGAACGCTGGATAGAGGAGTGGACCGAGTTGGTGCTGGGATAGCAGGTCCGTTCGGACAGGACGCTGAGGGGATGCGGGTCGGGTCGGTGGGTCGCAGGTGAATTACCGTTGGGTGGCCGCGGGGGTGACGGTGGCCTTCCTGGGTTACCTGTTCCTCTACCCCCTTGCACGCATCCTGGGTCTGTCCCTCGGGGAGGAGGGGGCGTTCGGGGCCTTCGAAGAGGTATTGACCGACTCGAGGTTGCGGAGCGCCCTGTGGTTCTCGGTGTGGCAGTCCGCCGCTTCGGTGGCCTTGACCCTGGTGGCGGCCGCGCCGATTACCTGGGCTGTGTCGAGATACAGGTTCCCCGGCCGCTCTCTGGCGAAGGCCCTGGTGACGGCCCCATTCGTCTTGCCGACAGTGGTGGTGGCGTCGGCCTTCCTATCACTGGGAATCGGAGGAAGTGTGTGGGCCATCCTGGCCGCCCACGTCTTCTATAACGTGGCGGTGGTGGTGCGCACGGTGGGGGGCGTGTGGGCCCGGATCGACCGGTCTCTCTTCGAAGCTGCCCGGACGCTGGGAGCGAACCCCCGCCAGGTGTTCTGGAGGCTGACCCTCCCGCTCCTTCGCCCCGCCCTGGCGGCCTCATCCGCCATTGTGTTCTTGTTCACTTTCACCTCGTTCGGGGTGGTGCTGATCCTGGGAGGGCTTCGATACCGAACCCTGGAAGTGGAGATCTGGCAGCAGACCGTGGTGTTCCTGAACCTTCCGGCCGCGGCGGCCCTGGCTATTTTGCAACTGGTGGGGGTGACCGCGGTGCTGGCCTGGTACTCCCGCTACCAGGAGCGAAAAGCGGTGGGAATCGAGTTGGAGGCGGAGGACCGCAATCTGCAGCGTCCCGGCAGTCTCGTTGAGCGATTGGGGGTGGGAGCGGCGGTTTGGGGGACCCTTCTGGCCATCTCCGTTCCGCTGGTGACGCTTGTGGCCCGATCGCTCCGCTCCGGCGGTGCCGGATGGCGTTTTCTGGCGGACCCGGGACCGCTGGCGGTGACTCCTGGCCGGGCGATGGTCAACTCCCTGCTGTACGCCGGAGCCACCGCGGTGATCGCGGTGACCGTGGGGCTGTGCGCCTCCACCGTGATAGTTTCCGGCAAGGGCCGGGCGGCCCGGTGGTTCGATGTGTTGTTGATGCTGCCGCTGGGCACCTCGGCGGTGACCGTGGGTTTCGGAATGCTGGTGGCCCTGGACTGGCCGGTGGACCTGAGGACCACCGTAGTGCTGGTGCCGCTGGCGCATGCACTGGTGGCCATGCCGTTCGTGGTCCGCACGGTCACCCCCATGCTGCGGTCGGTGGCGGCCGACTTGCGGGAGACCGCCTCCGTGTTGGGCGCGTCGCCCTGGCGGGTGTTTCGGGAGGTCGATCTGCCGATCGCGGCCCGGGCAGTGGCGGTGGGAGCCGGGTTCGCGGCGGCGGTCTCTCTGGGCGAGTTCGGCGCTACCGCCTTCATAGCCCGCCCCGACACCATCACCGTTCCCGCCCTGATCTTCCGGCTCTTGGGACGCCCGGGAGCGGTCAGCTACACCGGCGCCATGGCAATGGCAGTGGTGCTGGCGGCGACGGTGACGCTCCTGATCATGGCCGTCGACCGGATCAGGCTGGGAGAGTTGGGAAGCTTCTAGGCCGATCGTCCGGCCCTGAAAGAGGTCACCCAGATTCCAACCTTTTCTTTCTCATCCGGTGTTCAGCCTCGTCTCAGGGATGGTTCAGGATGGGGTGGAATGGTGGTTGGTGCATGGCCCCGGAGAAGAAAGGAGAAGGACATGCACAAAGCAATCACCCTGGTGGGAGTGGCGTTGCTGCTTGGGACCGCATCCCTGGCACTGGCGGAGGTCGGCACCGACCCGGTGGCAAGCCGAGACTATGCCAAAGGCCTCGCCACTCCGGAAGCAGCGCTCGCCTACGTGGTGGTATATGGCGCTACTACCGAGGACAGCGACACCCAAGAGCACGCCGAGAGCGGTAGCTATGTGAACTCGGATGAGAGTCTCGCTCATTT
>JAPPFD010000031.1:122211-197927 GCA_028823995.1 bacterium
CCACTCTGAGGAATGTGTTGCTCATTCCCATTCTGAGGGGGAGGACGGCGATCACTCGCACCCAGCGGGCAGCAGTTACGCGACATCGGACGAGAGCGTCAGTCATTTCCACTCTGAGGAATGTGTTGCTCATTCCCATTCTGAGGGGGAGGACGGCGATCACCCGGAGGGCGGGAGTTATGCGACGTCGGATGAGAGCGTTGCTCACTCCCATTCCGAGGAGAGTGTTGCTCATACGCATTCTGAGGGGGAGGACGGCGATCATTCGCATCCGCCGGGCAGCAGTTATGCGACCTCCGATGAAAGCGTTCCCCATTCCCATTCCGAGGAGGAGGTTGCTCATACCCATTCTGAGGATGAGAATGGCGGTCATGGCCACTGAGCGATCCAATCATCCTCATGCTGCTGCTTGTGAAAACGGGTCCCGGGATTCCTTCCCCCGGGACCCGTTCCCGACGCTTTGAGATCGCAGAAAAGGATGCGCAGTTCTTACAACCCGGACATGGTTATCTTCCTTTCCATCGACGGTGGCAGCCCACCTTCGGGACTGCAGCCATATCGGTCTCCGTAATAAACGACAGACAGCTGTGCAATAGGACAAGCGCATGAGGAAGATTGTCAAGATCTCGCTCTGGGCAGGAATCGCGATCGTGACTGTGGCGACCGCGGCTCTCTTGTGGTGGATCGACGATGGTCCCGAGGCCGTCGACCTGGAGGCGGCTGTGGTCCAACTCCAGGCAGCTTCCATCGACGGTCTCGACGTCTCCTCGGCCACCCGGCCCTCCGAAGACCCCGGCACGACATCGGCAGCCGATCACGACGAGGCGCTGTCGACCAGCGTCGTCATCGACGCAGGGACGTTGGACACCAATGCCATCACCGACGCTTCGGGCGGCTCGCCGGACCTCCTGGTAACCGACGACACCCGACCGGCAGATACAGTGGCTACAACAAGCACGACCTCAACGGTTACCCCTCAGGTTGCCGAGTCCCCTGACGACGCACCGTCCGGGGACACAAGCGGCACGGAGACGACACCGGCCGGCCCCGACCCGCGGGCCTTCGCCGGCTTCTGGGCCTTGGCGACGCCCGAGAGCGCCGAGGGCCTGCCAGGGGAGCCGGCGGTCAGCTTCGCCGGGTTCCGGGTGGTGGAGGTATTGGCGGGCGGCGTCGCCGAGTCCACTGCGGTGGGCCGCACCGCCGATTTGGCCGGCTCCATCGAACTGGCGGGCGCCCGCCTGGTGGCTGCCAGGGTGGAGGTCAATTTGGCAACGTTGCGGACGGACAACAGCCACCGTGACAGCCACATGCGGCAGGCCCTCAACACCAACCAGTTTCCGGTGGCTGTTTTCACCCTCGTCGAGCCCGTGGAGTTGCCCGTCGGTGTATTCGGGGGTGAGACGTTCTCGGGGACCGCCCGTGGCGAACTCACGATCAAGGGGGTTACCAACCGGGCGGCGTTCGATTTGAAGGCTCGAGTGGTGGGCAACACCATCGTGGCGGCTGGATCGAGCGAGGTGGTTTTCAGCGACTACGGTGTGCCCACCCCGACGTCGGCCAGTGTCATCTCCGTCGAGGACCACGGCATCATGGAGTTCCTGATCTACTTCACCCGCTGACTATGGAGCCGTTCCTCGGGCGTATCGTGGCGACGGTCACCCTTCTGACTCGAAACCCTCACTATCCAATCCACCTCCCACCGCTTCCGGCCCGCGGTACCCCAGAATGGGGAGAACGCCGGGCTTGATCTGGCCGTTCTCATCGCTCCACCGGCAGGCTGAACCCGATTACCGCGCCGCCGTCGGGGTGATTACGAGCGAAGACGGTTCCCCCATGGGCGGCCACCAGATGCTCGACTATGGCCAGCCCCAACCCTGAGCCGGGGGTGCCTCTCGCTTGGCGCGAGCGGTAGAAGCGACGAAAGATGTACGGAATGTCGCCTTCGGGTATGCCGGGCCCATCGTCAATTACTACGACGGTCCCGCCCTCGACGCTGATCTCAACTCTGGCGGCAGACCATTTGACAGCGTTGTCCACCAGGTTGCCAAGGGCCCTCTCCAATTGTGAGCGCCTTCCTCTCGGCACCGCGCCCTCTCCGGATACCACCACCGCTTTGTGATCAACCCCGCGGAAGCGTTGTGCCACGTCGGCCGCGAGTTCCCCCAGATCTATCTCGGTGAGTTCCTCATCATGGTGGTGCACGTCGGTGGCGAGGTCCACCAGTTCGGTTGCAAGGGCTCCCAACTGGTCCGATTGGGTCAGGGCGGCCTCAGCTATTGCGAGCCGTTGGGAACCGGAGAGACTCCGGTCTTGGCGGAGGAGAGTCTCGAGGTTGGTCTTCAGGGCCGTGATGGGTGTGCGGAATTCATGTCCGGCATCGGATACCAACCGCTGCTGTTCCTGCCGGGACGCGGACAGTGAGGACAGCATCGAAGCGAATGCGGCGGCCAAGCGCCCTATCTCCCCGGGGGCGGAGCGGTCGAGTTCGACTCCTGCTTCCAATCTCTCGGTGGCGGCAATCTGTTCGGCGGCATCGGTTAGATCGGTGATCGGCCGCACTGCGCGGGAAGCCAGCACCCAGCCGGTCAGGCCTACCAAAAGGATGCCGACAATCCCGATCGGGAGCATCCGCCGGGTGAACCCTGCCACATTGGCATTGACCCGGGACATGTCCCTGGCAATCTGGAACCCGGCCGCGGACGGGATCTCCGGTGGCGGGTCCCTGAGTCGGCCTGTGAGCATCCGGTAGGGCACATCGTCAACCCGCACATCCCTTATCGCCGATCCGCCACGGTCGGCAACCGCCAGGTCCGCGGGCTCGACCGGGAAAGTTACGTCTTCGGGACCGGTCCGCAGAACTATTGCCCCGTCCCGGTCGAAGACCTGCAGGAAAGTATCAGGAGCCACGAGCATTGACTCCCAATCACCATGTGGTCCCCAGTCGTCATGTGCTCCCGTGTCATCCCCCGCGCTACCGGACACATCGGCGAATTCTCCAGCCTCTTCGTGCAGGTGAGCGGCCTCTTCGTGCAGATGGGCGGCCTCCTCCCGCAGATCGGCGTTAACCGCTCCCCGCAGTTGCTGCGCCGCTGAAAGGGTGGCTGCCCAAGTGGTGAGACCGACAGCCACCGCAGCCACCAGGCCGAGGCTCAGAGCCCATCTCCAGCGGATGCTCATGAGTCCCTCGCCACATACCCCACTCCCCGTACAGTGTGTATCAGCCGCGACTCCCCTCCGGATTCCAACTTCCGCCGCAGGTATCCGACATAGACCTCCAGGGGATTGGAGGTGGTTGGGAAGTCATAACCCCAGATCCGGTCCATGATCACATCCCGCGGCAGCACGATCCTGGCGTTGAAGACCAGCAACTCCAGAAGATCGAACTCCGTCTTGGTCAGGATGATCTCACGCTGTCCCCTGAATACCCGGCGGGCGGCTGGGTCGACGGACAGGTCGGCGATCCGCATGGGTTGGCTCTGTCCGGAGACTCCTCCCCTGCGCAGCAAGGCCCGGATGCGGGCCAGCAGTTCCTCCAGTGCGAAGGGCTTTACCAGATAGTCGTCTGCGCCGGCGTCGAGTCCCGCCACCCTGTGGGTGACCTCGTGGCGGGCGGTGAGCATCAGGATCGGAGTGGTGTCCCCGTCCTTCCGCATCCTCCGGGCCACGCCCAACCCGTCCACGTAAGGCATGATGACGTCCAGGATGACGGCGTCGGGAGAGTCAGAAGCGATCATCTCCAGCGCCGCCAGACCGTCCGTGGCGGTGGTTACGTCGAATCCCTCCAGATGGAGGGCGCGCTGCAACGACTCCCGGACCCGCTGGTCGTCCTCCACCACCAGCAGCCGGCCGCCACTCATCGTTTCGATCCCATTCGAAAGCTATTTCCGTTCTTCCAGGATCCAGGTGGTCGCGGAAGGACTGTCCTGGAGGGTCACGCCCAGCCTCTCCAGACCGGCGCGGATCCGGTCTGCTTCCTCCCAGCGTTTCTGGGCGCGGAGGCGGGACCGCGCATCAACCAGCAACTTCACGTAGCCCCCCACCCATTCGGCCGGCTCCACCAGGCCGGACACCGCCAAATCCGACATCTCCAAAAGAGCGGATCTTAAGGTCTCTCGAGCCTGAGAGGAACCCTCCGCGGCCATTGACTCCAGCCGGAGCAGTGTCTCGGCAATCATCTCGGCCGATCGGGCAGCCTTGGCCTCGCTGAGATCGGGCAGAGTCTGGAGGGGCTCGGGGGGAGGCGCCGGGGGGCTGGTTTCCAAGAGCTTGAACATCGTGCCCAGGGCTATCGCTTCTCCGTCGGCCACGAACAGGTCCTCCGCTCCGCTCAGGGTGACCCCTCCCGCCCCCAGGACACTCATCTCTCCGGTCCCGAGGTCAATGGTGGCGGCCGTGTGCTCATCCACCCCGATCACTCCCATTCCCTCGGGCAGCATGGCTCGAAGCCGCTGGAAGCGGCGCCGCCCCATGTAGCAGCGGCTGGTGTCGAATCCCTGGCCCTCGGTGTTGTTCCAATGGGGTATGACCACTGCCTCCAGACCCAGGTGAGCGGTGAGGTTCAGCCCTTCCAACCACTCCAGCCCGGCGCCGGCTTTGAATATTTCGTAGACCGGAAGGGTCTTGGCTCCGGCGGTGAGGGCCGCAGCCGAGGCCAGGGTGACGGTTGCGCCGTCCGAGAGGAGTTTCCGAAGCGCCGCCGCCAGTCCCGTGTCCTGCCAGGTCGCCAGGGCGTAGCCGGGCGAACCGGGCCCGGCGAAGACGTAACGGGCGCGACGGATGGCGGCCAGCATCCTTTCACGGGCACCCTCTCCTTCCGAGGCGGAGCGATAGGAGGCAACCGCGGCGTCTATGGACAGGCTGGTCCGGAAGAACCTGGTGAGTCGTTCGGAGAGGAGAGGGGCGTTCTCCTGGAATCCGTAAGGAGTGTCCAAGACCACCGCCTCCCGGGCGCCGGCCCGCTCGACTCCCAGCCGGTGGGCGGCCACCAGGCGATTGGAGACCTCCCCCGACCCCATCAGGATGAGCCTTCCGGCACTCATGGGGACACCTCCCGCGCCAGTTCCTCGAGCCATCCGGCGGTCAGGCGAGGGTATTGAGCATGCAGATCATGGTGCGCATCCAGCCATATCACCCGGCCCCTGGGAAGAAGGTTGGCGAAACGGGACACGCTCTTTACCTTGGAGGCTCTTCCGGCCGCCGTCTGCGCGGTGGCGATCACCAGGACCGGTTGTTGAATGGAGGGAGCGATCTCGCCCGGCTGGTGCTTCCACATCTCCGCCAGCAGCCGGAAGTGGTAGTCCCTTTTCAGGTGAGGCCGCGCCGTCCCGTCCGGTGCCACCTGGAAGTTGGCCAACTGGCCCAGGATGCCGCTCTCCGGCCAGTCGGAATAGCGCTTCCGGAGCCTCATCTCTAATTCGGTGTAGAGGACCTTGTCGAAGGACGGAGGGGCTAGTTCCCGGGCCGCCGTCTCCCAATCGGGGAAGGCTCGGCTCAACGTGATGAACCCCCCGTCGATACAGGCCACGGCGGCGATTCGGCTCGGGTGGCGGCTGGCCAACTCCAGAACCACATTGCCTCCCAGGGACTGTCCCGCCGCCACGACCGCCGTTTCGGGAGGAAAGAACCTGTCGGTCACCGATAACAGATCGTCTGCCAGGGTGGCGAAGTCGAAGGGGCCGTCCACCTTGTCGGACTGTCCGTGAGAGCGCTGGTCCACCGCCACGGACCGATAGCCTCTCGATGCCAAGTGGTCGGCGACGCCGTCCCAGAGGCGGGCATTGGAGGCCAGCCCATGCACGAGCAGGAAGGCGACGGGCCGGAACCCGGCCCGGCTCACCGCGCTGATCCCCACCCCCTGGTCGGTGATGATTCGAAGCCGTTGCTGTTCTCTCACTGCCCTCTTCCGAATTGCTCCGTGGCGATTGCCCCGACAAGCATGGACCACGAATATGAGAGGAACATGAGATTTAACTTAACCCGCCAGTGGGCTAACATGCAGTGCTGTGACAGCCACCATCGTGTTGGGCGCACAGTGGGGCGACGAGGGCAAGGGCCGGGTCACCGATTTCTTCGCGGAGTCCGCCGACTTCGTCGTCCGCTACCAGGGAGGGAACAACGCCGGGCACACCATCACCATTGGCGAACGAGTCTTTGCCCTCTCTGTCGTCCCGTCGGGGGTGATGTACGAGGAGTGCGTACCGGTGATCGCCTCGGGTTGTGTCCTGGATCCGGCGGTGCTCCTCGAAGAGATCGAGATGCTCACCCGGGAGGGATTCAGCCCCGAACGCCTTCGGATCTCCTCCAACGCCCACCTGATCATGCCCTATCACCGGGTGCTGGACGGGGTGATGGAACTGTATCTGGGCCGCAACCGGATCGGGACCACCAAGCGGGGGATCGGTCCTGCCTACACCGACAAGTACCAGCGGGTGGGCATCAGGGTCCAAGACCTGTTCGACCCCCGCATCTTCCGGGAGAAGGTGGAGGCGGCCCTGGAAGACAAGAACAAGATAATCACCAGGGTCTACAACCGCCTCCCCATGGATCCCGAGGAGGTGACTTCTTCGTACCTGGAGATGGCGGATCGTCTCCTTCCCTATGTGACCGACACCTCTCTTCTGTTATGGAACGCAATAACCGATGGCCGCTCGGTGCTGTTTGAAGGCGCTCAGGGAACGCTCCTCGACATCGATCACGGCACGTATCCCTTCGTCACCTCCTCCAATCCCACCGCGGGCGGCGCGTTGATCGGGGCGGGGTTGGGGCCCACCGCCATCGACTCGGTGGTCGGAGTTGCCAAGGCCTACATCTCCCGGGTGGGCAGCGGTCCCTTCCCCACGGAGTTGTTCGACGAGGTCGGCGATTGGATGGTGGATAAGGGCCGGGAGTTCGGCACCGTGACGGGTCGACGGCGGCGCTGCGGGTGGCTCGACCTGGTGGCTCTTCGCTACGCGGCGAGAGTCAACGGTTTGACGCACCTGTTCATCACCAAGTTGGACATCCTCTCGGGGCTCGACACCCTACGGGTGGCGGTTGGCTACGACGCCGCCGGAGACAGCTACCGGGAATTCCCCCGTCAGCAGCGGGTGCTGTACAAGTGCACTCCGGTCTACGAAGACCTGGAGGGATGGTCCGAGGACATCACGGAGGCAAGGAGGTTCGAGGATCTCCCGGCGGCGGCCCGTCGGTACATACGGTTCATCGAGGAGGCGGTGGGAGTACCGGTGGGCTGGGTCTCGGTCGGTCCCGAGCGGAGCCAACTGGTGGTGAGATAGCTCCCCGCCGAAGGATCAAAGCGACTTGGCGAGGGGGGCGGCAAGATCGCCGTTGGGCGACACCGACACTTCCCGGGCGCCCAACCACCCGACCATGTCCACGAGTTCTGCGGCAAGCTCCCGGCAGACCCTCTCGGTGGCGATGTCGGGCTCGGCGTAGCTGCCCAGCACCAGCAGGCGTTTGGCGCGCCGGTCCAGCTTGAGGTCCACGCGGGCGACCATCTTATCCCCGAGCAGGAAGGGCAGCACGTAGTAACCGTGGATCCGTTTGGGGCGGGGAATGTAGATCTCTATCCGGTAACGGAAGTCGAAGAGCCGCTCCAGGCGCGGTCGGTGCCAGACCAGGGGATCGAAGGGCGATAGGAGCGCCCGTCCGCCAACATGGCGGGGAAGGGCGGCATCGGGATCCAGGTAGGCCGGCTCCGACCAGCCTTCTACCTCGACTTCCCGGATTTCGCCCGACTCCACCAGGTGCGACAGTGCCTTGCGGGCCGGCCAGATACCCATGCGGTAGTAGTCGGCGAGATCGGCCGCGGTCCCCACGCCGCAGCGCGCCACCGCCAGGCGGAGCAGGCGTCGTAGGGCTTCCGGGCCCTCGACGGGCGGTTCGTCCAGCGCCCAGGCGGGATGAACCCGCTCGGGGACGTCGAACCATCGGATGAAGTTCGGCCGGTCGGCCACGGTGACCGTCCCTTTCCAGAACAGCCACTCCAAGGCGCGTTTTCCCATGTTGTGCCCCCACCAGGATCCGCCGGACTTCCCCGGCTCGCTCAGGTCAGAAACCCGAAGGGGTCCCTCTTCAGCCACCTCCTGGCACACCTGTTGTACGTATTCGGGGTTGTCGTAGTTGACGGACTCGATCCATCCCCGAGGCGTCTCACGCATCCGGTGGACGAGGAGGGGTCGGTGGCCGATCGGCATCAGGGATCGCTCGTGCCCCCAGTACTCGAAGAGTTCCTGAGACGTCCACAGCCACTGGTCCAGGAGATCGCGGGGATAGGCGCCCAGCCGGGAGAAGAAGGGGAGATAGTGCGCTCTGGCGAGCACGTTGACAGAGTCGAGTTGTACGACGCCCATCGTGTCGAGGGTCTCTCGGAAGCCGTCGGCGTCCACCGGCTCCGTGGGGCGGGCCCGCCCAAGCCCGGTGGCGATTATCGCCATCCGGCGGGCCTGGTCCAGGGTCAGTCGCTTCACATCCGCCATGGGAGGGATCCCGGGGGTGCGGCGGCGTTGGTGGCAGGGCACATCGGATAGGAGCCTATGTTCGTCTCAGCCGCCCTCAGCCTATTTGTGGCTGGGCGGCGGGACATCGGCAGGTAATCTCACATAAGCGGTGGGACCAAATGAGTCCCCCGGCCGATGAGATGATAGATCGCTACACGCTTCCGGAGATGGCCGAGTTGTGGTCGGCTGAGCGGCGCTTAGGCACCTGGAAGAAAGTGGAGGAATTGGCGCTGGAGGCTTGGGCCGAGGCCGGAGTGGCGCCCGCTGAAGCCGCGACGGCAATCCGGAGGGCGCCGGTTCCCACCCCGAAGCAGGTTGCGGAGCGGGAGGCGATCATCAATCATGACCTCGCAGCCTTTGTCGACGTCCTGGCGGCGGGCATGGAAGAGGGAGGGGAGTGGGTCCACTACGGGCTTACCTCCTCTGATGTGGTCGACACGGCTGCCGGCGTGATCATGGACGAGGCGGCCCGCCTGTTGATCGGTGAGGTCGAGCGTCTTTTCACGGTGCTCAGGGAGGCGGCGCTGGAGCATCAGGAGACGGTGATGCTGGGTCGCACCCACGGCATGTGGGCTGAGCCCACCTCGTGGGGTCTCAAACTGGCGAACTGGGCCTTCCAGGTGGCCAGGGACCATGAACGGCTCGGCGCCGCCCGCCAAGCGGTGGCGGTCGGCAAGGTGAGCGGCGCGGTAGGCACCTATGCGCAATGCCCCCCGGCGGTGGAGGAATACGTATGCGCGAGGCTCGGGATCGGATCGGAACCGGCTTCCACCCAGGTGACGGCCCGGGATCGACACGCCCAGTTGCTGGGCGCCATCGCCTTAGCCGGGGCTTCCCTGGAGCGTTTCGCCACCGAGATCCGTCTGCTGCAGCGCAACGAGGTGGGAGAAGCGGCGGAGGGATTCCGGCCCGGCCAGAAGGGATCTTCGGCCATGCCCCACAAGAGGAACCCGATCACCTCGGAGAGAATGGCCGGCATGGCCCGGTTGCTCCGGGGCTACTCGGCGGCGGCGCTCGAGAATGTGGCGCTGTGGCATGAGCGGGACATCAGCCATTCCTCGGCCGAGCGGGTGATCATCCCGGACGCCTGTACCGTCCTCCACTACATGCTGGTGACCTTCACCGGGTTGATGGAGCGCCTGGAGGTGAACGCGGAGCGGATGAGGGCCAACCTCGATTCAACCGGAGGCCTGGTGGTCAGCGGGGCGCTTCTCTCGGAGTTGATCCAGCAATCCGGCCTCAGCCGTGACGACGCCTACCGGATAGTGCAGCGAAACGCTGCGGCGGTGCTTGACGGCGGCAGGGTCCTGTGGGAGGAACTGGCCTCCGATCCCGACGTGACTGTCCCGGCCGACCGGCTGCAAGAGGTTTCCGACCCGATGAGGTTCCTGGCGGAGACCCCGGTGGTCTTCGATCGACTCCGGGCTCTCAACCTGCCGCCCCACTGATTGACTGCCGGTTGACGGGCTATCCCAGCCGGGCTCCTTAAAGGGTTTCGGCTGGCGGGCGGACCCACCAGCCGAAACGGTCGATTAATTATGGATTGGGATCAGCTACCCGCGGGCGATCTCCAGCCAACTGTCGACCCGGTCGCGGTTGGAGGCGATCCAGGCCTCGGCGTCAGCTTGGACATCGGCGTCGGAGTACTCATCGGCCGCAGCCATCTTGGCGTTCTGAGCGGCGATGTCGCTCAACGGAATCGCCACCACCTCGAGGAGACGGCGGATATCCGGGTTGTCATCCAAGAAGTCGGTGTTGGCCACTGCCCGGATGTCGTTGACGCCGTGTTCGTACACCCAGACCGCATTGTCCCCGGCAACCAGGGAGTTGGCGGTCCAGTTGGGGGTGTAGGCGTAGAACAGCACCGACTCACCGGCATTCACCCGGTCGATGACGCCTCGGACCAGGTCGTCGTAGTTACCGACGATCTGCTCCACGCTGGCGCCCCAACTCTCATCGGCGATCAGGTCGTTGATCCAGGTGTTGCATCCCCAACCGGCGTTGCATCCGATCAGGTCGGCCTTGCCGTTTCCGTTGGAGTCGAAGACGCCGGCATTGGCGGCTACGTCAGCCATGGAAGAGATTCCCAACCGGTCGGCCGTGGCCTTGTCGACCATCCAACCCTCGACGCCTCCCTTGGCTACTTCATAGCCGACGGGTTCGATGGGGAGATCCACCGCTTGTCCGGTGACGTTCTCCCCCTCCAGGAAGATGTCGTGGTTCGGGAACCATCCGTTGGCCCACAGGTCGTACTGCCCGGCGGCTAGGGCCGGATAGAAGGAGAAGGGCTGCAACTCTGCCAAGGCGGGATCGGTGACCTCGTGTCCGAGTTCTTCGATCAACTGAGCGTAGATGGCGGCCTGCATGTGACCGGAGGACCAATCGGCCCGGGCCATCGTCACCGGCCGGTCCTGGCCGTCGGTGGCGCAGGCGGAGAGCACCAGCACGAACGCCGCGAGAGCGGCGATCAATACATTCGATCTCTTGGTCATGACGGGTCGCCTCCTCTTCCCAGCCTCTCAAGCAAGCCGCTGTGCTGGGCCTTGAAGATGGCTTCGTCGTAGTGACTCTCCAAGAGGTCGAGTTCTTCGTCGAAGGCCTTCTTGAGGCTCCACAGCATGATGAGAAGCACGAACAGGAATGGCAGGCCGGTGGCCACGGCGGCCGTTTGGAGCGCCGATAGGCCACCTCCCAACAGCAACACGCACGCAACCAGGCCCTCCATGCACGCCCAGAAAACCCGCTGAGGCTTGGGCGAGTCGAGCTTCCCTCCGGAGGTGAGGTGATCCACGACCAGAGAACCCGAGTCCGACGACGTAACGAAGAACGACACCAACAGCAGGATGCCGACTATCGAGACGAAGAAGGTCCATGGGAAGGCTTCCAACATCACGAACAGGGCGGTGGCCACGTTTTCGTTCACCGCGGTGGCGACGTCCAGTTCACCGGTCATCTGCAGATTCATGGCCGCTCCGCCGAACACCGCGAACCACAGGAAGCACAGGAGGCAGGGGAGCACGATCACACCGATGATCATTTCCCGCACCGAGCGCCCCTTGGAGATTCGGGCGATAAACATTCCGACGAAGGGAGACCAGGAAATCCACCATCCCCAGTAGAAGATGGTCCACCACTGCTGCCATTGGGTCTCGATCAATGCTGCGTTCCAGAACGAGAACTCCGGCAATATCTGGATGTAGACGCCGATGCTCTCAACGTACAGCGACAGGACCAACAGAGTCGGTCCCACCAACATCACGAACAGCAGGAACGCCGCGGCCAGATAAACGTTGAGCTGGCTCAGTCTCTTGACCCCTGCGTCCAGACCCGCAACCACCGAGATGGTCGCCAGCCCGGTGATGAAGGCGATCAGGATGATCTGGAAGCCGGTGCCCGATGGCAGGCCGAAGAGCTTGTTCAACCCTGCGGCAGCCTGACCGGCGCCGAATCCCAGCGAAGTGGCAAGACCGAAGAGGGTCGCCACCACCGTCAGGATGTCGATGGCGTTGCCCCATCCACCGTAGATCCTCGGACCGAGAATCGGATAGAAGACCGAGCGGAAGGTCAGCGGCAGGCCCCGGTTGTAGGCGAAGAATCCCAGGGCCAGGGCTACCAGGCCATAAAGCGCCCATCCATGAATCCCCCAGTGGAGATAGGACGTTGCCAGCGCTCCTCTTGCCGCGCCCGCTGAAAGGGGCTCGACGTCGAAGAGGGGAGGCGGCGCTGTCAGGTGGTAGATCGGCTCTGCTACGCCCCAGAACATCAACCCGATGCCGAGACCGGCGGAGATCAACATTGCGTACCAGGCGCCGGTGGAAAACTCCGGAAGGGCTCCTGGACCGCCTAGTCGAATCTTGCCGTACCTGCCTAACGCAAAGTAGAGAGCGGCGCCGATGAAGATGTTGAACGCAATGATGTACAGCCAACCAACCTTCTCGTTGATAAAGGTGAGAATGGTGCCGAAAACGTCCGCGGCCGATTCCGGGAACAACAGAGTCCAGGCGATGAACAGCAGCAGGAAACCTGCCGCGTAGAACGTCACCTGCGGGTGGATGTCGAATCCCCACTTGACAATGTTCTTGTCACCAGGCTCCCGGTCGGCTACCTCGGGATAGAAATCAATATCTGGATCGACTTGGAGGCCCTCGAACTGGGGTCGGTTTTGAATGGCCGCCGCACGGCGGCGTTCCTCTTCCTCTTCCCAGTCTTCGTAGGCCTCGGCGATCTGAGTGAGATCGAGATCTTCTTTGTCAGACATACGAACTCCTTTCTACTCGTGGGTCGGCCATTTTCGCCTCCTTCTGTCGTCTTAGCTTCTTCTTTACCACCCGCGACGAATTATCTCCGGTAGACCCGTGCAGCGTCGGCAGGGGGCAAGCATTTTCCCAGCAACCCTACTTATGAACCGGCGGGCGCGTCGCAAAAAGCGGTGACTCTTTTTTTCTTGTTTCACCTGGTGGAATGACTTCCAATTTCAGGACGGAAAAGGGGCAATTGCACATCGCTTTGCTACCCTTCGGCCCAGCCCACCCGGACACCTTTCATGCGCAGAATCTCCATTGTTGTCTTGGGAATACTGTCGATAATGCTTGTTTCTCCTCTGGCCGCGGGTATGGTCCAGGTCGAGTCGGGGGACGAAGGCGGTGAAAGACAACCGGTGCGGATGGCCCGGGCCACCTGGGACACCGGATGGTTCCAAGCCGAGGTTTATCGCCTTTTGATGCAGCGGCTCGGATATCAGGTTGAGGGACCTGTGACCATGGACAACGACGAGTTCTACGAAGCCGTGGCGGTTGGCGAGGTGGACCTGTGGGCCAACGGATGGTTCCCGACACAGGACGTCTTTCTTCAGGAGGACCATGTGGAATTGGTGGGAACCCAGGTGGACGATGGCGCGCTGCAGGGATACTTCGTGGACAAGGCCACCGCGGAAGCTCACGGGATCACCAACCTCGGGGACTTGGCCAGCCCCGAACTTGCCGCGCTGTTCGATGAGGACGGGGACGGGTTGGCCGACCTCACCGGGTGCGAGCCCTCGTGGGGTTGCGCGGCGATCATAGATCACCACCTGGAGGCCTATGGGTTGAGGGACACGGTCGAACAGGTTCAGGGCGCCTACTCACCCTCGATAAGGGCGACCTTCGATCGGTATCGGTCCGGGCGACCGGTCCTCTACTACACGTGGACGCCCAACTGGACCGTTGGCGAGCTACAGCCTGGTCGGGACGTGGTCTGGCTCGAGACGCCCTTCCCCTCACTGCCTTTGGAGCAGGCTGCCTACCTGGACCGGACCACGATCGCCGGGATCCGGGGATGCGCCAACGATCCGTGCCAGGTCGGCTGGCCTCCCAATGACATACGAGTGGTGGCCAACAGCCGTTTCCTGGAAGCCAACCCATCCATCCGCAGGCTGCTGGAGCAGGTGGTGATCCCGCTGGGGGACATCTCTGCCCAGAACGCCTTGATGGTGGCCGACGAGGGGGATCCCGAGGACATCCGCCGCCATGCCGAAGAGTGGGTGGACGCCAATCAGGCCCTCGTGGAGGGCTGGATAGAGGCTGCGGACCCGGAGGCCGTGGGACTGGAAGAAACCGGCGGCGCCATCTCGGCGGCCGGGGGCAGGCTGGCGGTTGCCGTACGCATTCTCCCGCCATTCGTGGTTTATGACGACCGCTCCTACAGCGGCTTCGAGGTGGAGTTGGCGCACCTTCTGGCCGCCCGCCTGGGGATGGAAGTCGACATCCACGCGGTGGACACGGTGGCGAAGCAGATCGATGACATCGACCGTGGCGTCGCCCGGTTGGCCCTGGGGGGAGTGGCAATCACCGAATCCAGGGAGCGGTTGGTCGATTTCTCCTTGCCGGTGCTCAACACCGGGCTGACCATCATGGCGCCCAGCGAAGCGGACCGGCACATCGGTGATCGCATCCTGATGTTCCTGAGAGCGATTTTCTCCTCGGACCTCCCCTGGTTGCTGGTGGTGTTCGGGGTGGCGGTTCTGATCTCCGCCCATGTGATCTGGTGGTTGGAACGGCATCACAACGCCGATTTCGCCGTGCCCTACCGCCAGGGAATCTGGGACTCGTTCTACTGGTCTGTGGTGACCATGAGCACCGTCGGTTATGGCGACAAGGTGGCCAGGGGCGACAAGGGGAGAGTGTTCGCTCTGATCTGGATAGCCCTGGGAACGCTTGTGTTCGCCAGTTTCACCGCTTCCATCGCCTCATCCCTGGCGGTCAGCGAATTGCGTGGCGAGATCGCCGGCCCCTCCGATCTACCCGGTCACCGGGTTGCCACGGTCTCCCAGACGTCGGGGGCAGCCTACCTGTCCTCCATAGGGGTGGGGCCGGTGCTGGTGCAGGACGTCGGGGATGCGTATTCGCTGCTTCAGGCAGGCGAGGTCGATGCGATTGTCTTCGACGCTCCCGTGCTTCATTTCCACGCCTCCCGGGAGGGAGCCGGCGAGTTGGTGACGGTCGGTCCCGACTTCGAACAGGTCCAGTACGGGTTCGTGCTGAGCCAGGATGACGCCGATTTCCGGGAGCAGGTCAATCTGGCCCTGCTGGATCTCATCGAGAGCGGGGTCTATCGCCAACTCCACGACCGGTGGTTCGGTCCGTTGGGTTGAGTGGGCGGTCCTCGGCGAATTCCGTTGCCCCTAGCCGCCGGTAACTGGTAGCCTCCGGGCTATGTCATGGCGCAAGAAATCCAACACTCTGCCCGATAGGGAGAGGGCGCTCCCCGGCCGGGAGAATCCCCTTTCGGTGCCTGAATTCCACTTTGTCACCGGTGCTCGCATCACGCCCCCCTTCCCGGAGGGATCCGAGGTGATCTGGTTCGGCATGGGGTGCTTCTGGGGCGCAGAGCGGATGTTCTGGCAAACCGAGGGCGTGTACTCCACCGCGGTGGGGTACGGCGGCGGAATCACCCCCAACCCCACCTATGAAGAGGTGTGCTCGGGAATGACCGGCCACACCGAACTGGTGCAGGTGGTGTACCAGCCGGGACAGATCGACCTCGACGCGCTCATGGCCGTCTTCTGGGAGGGTCACGATCCCACCCAGGGAATGAGACAGGGGAACGATTACGGGACCCAGTATCGCTCCGCGGTGTACGTCTCCCGCCCGGAGCAATTGCCGGCCGTCCGGGCAAGCCTCGAGGCGTACCAGACGGAGTTGCACAGGAACGGATACGACCGGGTCACCACCGAGATCGGTGAGGGAAAGTCCTTCTACTACGCCGAGGACTACCACCAACAGTACCTGGCCAAGAACCCGTGGGGGTACTGTGGCATCGGGGGCACCGGGGTCTCGTACTGCACCCCTGCCCAGGCACAGCCCGCCACCCGATAGGCCGCCGAGCGCGGTGAAGGAGTCTCTTCGCTCCCAGGTTCCTCCGTTCTACGTGATGGAGGTGATGAAAGCGGCCGCCCTGCGGGAGGCGGAGGGTGGGGACGTCCTTCACCTGGAGGTCGGCCAGCCCATGACTCCCGCTCCCTCCCGGGTGCTGGAGGCTGCCCGGAAAGGCCTGATCGAGGACCGGCTGGGTTACACCGCCGCAACCGGCCTGGGCGCCCTCCGGGAGAGAATCGGTCGCTTCTATCAGGACCGGTACGGCCTGGATGTGTCGCCGGATCGGGTGGTGATGACCATCGGGGCCTCCGCCGGGTTTGTCCTGGCCTGCCTGGCGCTCTTCGACCCCGGCGATCGGGTGGCGATGACGGTGCCCGGCTACTCGGCATACCGCAACGTGCTCTCTGCCCTGGGTCTCGAATTGGTGGAGGTGCGGGTGGACGCCGGGACCCGCTTCGTTCCTTCGACCGAGCGCCTGGAGATGGCAGGTCCGCTGGACGGGCTGGTGGTGGCGAGTCCCTCCAACCCGACCGGGGTCACCCTCACCCCCGAGGAGCTGAACTCGGTGGTCGAGTTCTGCGAGAACTCGGGGACCGTCCTGATCAGCGACGAGATCTATCACGGCATCCACTATGGGAGGCGGGCCAGCAGCGCTCTCGAGTTCAGTGATGCGCCGGTGGTGGTGCAGAGTTTCTCCAAGTATTTCTCGATGACTGGATGGCGCCTGGGATGGTTGGTGGTTCCCCCCGAACTGTTCCGTCCTGTGGAACGTCTCTCTCAGAATCTGTTCATCGCGCCGCCCACCGTCTCCCAGTTGGGCGCCCTGGAGGCCTTCGACTGCACCGCGGAACTGGACGCGATCGTCACGGCCTACGCCGAGAGCAGGGACGTGCTGGTGGCCGGGTTGGCGGAAGCCGGCATAAGCCGGATCGCTCCTCCCGACGGGGCGTTCTACGTGTACGCCGACATCTCTCATCTGGGCCTGGATTCTCCCTCCCTGTGCGCCCGCTGGCTGAAGGAGATAGGAGTGGCGGTCACCCCCGGCATCGACTTCGACCCCGACCAGGGAGACCGCTGGGTCCGCTTCTCCTACTCCGAGTCCACCGACGACATCGCAGAGGCGGTCCGCCGGCTTAAGAAGTGGTCGGCGCTGCGCTAGCCCGAGAACCGGTAGAGTTGCGGTCGTGACCGACCCTTCCGTGCTGAGCGTCGGCGGGGGCTTCGCCGAGATGGTGGGCATCGTTCTCGACGAGTCGTCCTCATCGAGGGTGCGCGGGCACGTGGAGGTGGGGGAGAAGCACCATCAGCCGTTCGGCATCGTGAACGCGGGACTTCACAGCACCATGGTGGAGACGCTGGCCTCGGTGGGAGCCTTCATGTGGGCACAGGAACACCGAATGGCGGCGGCGGTCGGCGTCCACAACGCCACCGACTTCTTCCGCTCCCACCGCCTGGGGCGCCTGGACGGGGAGGCCGTCCCTGTCCACCAGGGGCGCAGCCAACAAATCTGGCAGGTGACGATAACCCGCGCCTCGGACGGGAAGATGGTCGCCCAAGGTCGGTTGCGCCTCCAGAACCTGGATCAGGTTCGCTGAGTCTCAAAGTCAGCCGCGCCATCAAGAGGCTTTGAGCGGCCGATCGGGCCCCCATTTACCGAAATCTCCACCCATGGGCACAACGTGAGCCCGTCCCCTTGGTGAAGGGTTCCGGAAAATTTTAACTCTCCGATTTCTTGACGCGCGCCGCCTGCGGTTACTAGCGTCCGTATATCGGATAGAGATTCCGGTAAACGGGCATTTCGATCGGGGTGTCCACCCTGGCAGCGTCAGGTGGGGCATTCCTTTCGAGATTGACTGAGAACGAGAAGAGCAGCGTGACCCTATGTCCATCCTCTTGGTGGCATGGGTCCGGAAGGAGAAGGCAGGTAAATGAGTAAACATAGATCTTGGGTACGAGTATTGGTAGTGCTGTCCGTCCTGGCTCTGGTCGCCACGGCTTGTGGTGACGGAGAAGAAGAAGCGGCGGAGACCACGGCAGCTCCCACCACCGCGGCCCCAACCACCACCGCCGCTCCCGAACCGGCAGAGCCCATCAAGCTGGGCACCATCTGGTTCAACTCCGGGGTGGCAAGCGGCCTTGGCGACATCATGCGCAACGGGTTCGAGTTGGCCGTGATGCAGAAGAACGAAGCCGGAGGACTACTGGGAAGCCAGATCGAAGTGATCCACTACGACGAGGGCTACTCGGCCGACGAGTCGGTTGCATCGGCGAGAAAGGCCATCGCAGACGGCGTGGCCGGAGTCGCCGGCGGCAATGACGCCACCACCTGTGTGGCGATGAAGGACGTCACGGCCGAGGTCAGCATGCCATTGGTCGTGACCGCCTGCGGGTCCGAGTTGATCACCGAAGAGGGATACGAGGGAGCGGTGCACATCCGCGCCCCCGTGAAGCAGAGCCAATCCGACAGCAACGCCTTGTCGGTGCTGGCCCGCTGGATGATCTCCCAGGGTTACAAGCGGGTCCAGGGTGTGGGCGTCGACTCCGACTGGGTGCGTCTCACCCATGATGAGTTCACTCGCATCTTCGAGGAAGAGGCCGCGGCGGACTTCGAGTACACCGGCATGGTGTACTTCCCCTACGGCACCGCTGAAGCTCGGGTCGAAGTGACCAAGGGAGTCGGCAACGATCCGGACCTGCTGTATCTCGGTCTGTGGGGTAAGGACGTGGTCGTGAATGCCGTCCAAGCCGCCCGCGAGATCGGCTATGAGGGTGACATCATGGTCAACGAGGTCGTGTACACCCCGCCGGAAGTGGAAGCCCTGGGTGACCTCTCCGAAGGCATTTACAGTTCCACCGGGTGGATTCTGGACGAGTCGATTCCCGAGGCGGCCGCCTTCTCCGAGGCGTATGAAGCCGAGTTCGGCCATGCACCGGACTGGTGGTCCGAACTGGGCTACACGGCGGCCTTGCAGTTGATCGCGGCGATCGAGGCGGCAGGAACGACCGACCATTCGGCCGTTGCTCCCCTGATGAACGACGAGCATGGGTTCGTCACTCCTCGCGGTAAGCCTTTGCGCTTCAACGAGAAGGGACTCCGACTGGTTGACGACTGGATCATCATCCAGTCAACCGGTGGTGAACTGCATCCCGTCGACGCCGTTCCGTTGGCCGGGTAGACGTAACTCTCCCATAACTCTGATGTATCGGCCTGCGCCCTTTATCCGGGGCCAGGCCGATACATCCTTATTGACCGAGAAAGGAGGCGCCGAAGAGAGTGGAGAGAGTATTCGTACCGGTTGAGGAGGAACTCTTCCGGGCCATCGGGTCGAAGAGCCGCTGGAATGACGTGGTGCGGGCGGGGAACACCCTCTGGGTGACGGGCCAGTTGGGCTGGGACAAGACCACCGGGGTGCTGGGGGAAACCTTGGAGGAACAGGCGGAACTGGCCCTGGAGAACCTCAAGGTTGCCTTGGAGCGGGCCGGCGCCAAGATGAGCGATGTGGTTCTCACCCGGGTTTACCTGGTTGATCACGACCATTACCACCGGTACGAGCCGATTTATGCCCGGTACTTCCCCGACCGGCAGCCCGCCCGGGTGTCGGTGGTGGTGGCGGAGTTGATTCACCACGCCCTGATCGACATCGAGGCGGTGGCGGTGGTGGACGACGGATGACCCTTTTCCGGCGCCATCCGTCCGTTGATCCGCACCCCGGTACAAGGAGTGGAAGATGATCAAAACGGTGACCCTGCTGACCAGGAGACCCGACCTGACCAGCCAGCAATTCCATGAACATTGGAAGAATGTCCATGCACCTCTGGTCCTTGCCATGCCCATGGTGCGCCGGTACGTTCAATGCCGCCCCCTGGAGGTTCCCGGCCGCGTCGCGCCCTGCGACGGGGTGGCCGAGGTGTGGTACGACACCGTGGAGGACTTCCTGGCCACGGCCGACTCTCCAGAGTACGCCACCCTCCTGGCCGACGAGAAGAACTTCATGGGCGCCAAGACCCAGGACTCGGTGTTCGTGATCGTCGAGGAGGACGAGTTCGGTGTCGGGTAGATCTGCCGGCCTCAGATGACTGCCGTTCCCAGCCATCCGCCAGGGTCTCTCTCGAAGGGTCTGCAGATACTGGCTGCCTTCGACGAGAAGTCTCCGGCTCTTTCGGTGGCCGACATCTCGCGCCGCACCCAGATCAGCCGGGCCAGCGTCTATCGACTCACCGGTGTTCTGGAAGACATGGGGTACATACGGAGGACCGAGCGTCTCTACCGGCCTTCCAAGAAGGTCCTGAATCTGGGGGTGGCCGCGGTTGAATCTCGGGAATTCGTGGAGCACATCCGGCCCTACCTGGATGAGATCAGTGTGGCATTGCCGGAGGCGACAGCCGTCAACTACGGCGTCCTGGAGGGCGCCGAAGTCATCTACATGGCGAGGCGGCACCGCGACGACATCATCACAATCAATCTTCAGGTGGGCAGTCGCCTCCCTGCCCATCTGAGTTCTTTGGGCAAGGCCATCCTGTCGGCCATGCCACCCCAGGAAGCTGAGGGGGTGTTGAGGGAGATGGACTTCCAGCGCCGGACCACAACCACCGTTACGGGCGCTGATGACTACCGGGCGCAATTGGAGGAGGCCCGGATCAAGGGGATCGCTCTGAACGACCAGGAACTGACGGTGGGTCTGCGGTCGGTGTCGGCGCCGGTGTTTCATGGCGCCGAGGTGATAGGAGCGGTGGGGGTGGCCACCCTGGCAACCCGAGCCGACATCGAGACCTTGGAAAACCACTACGGCCCGATTCTCAAGTCCTTCGCGGAAACGATCACAGAGGAGATATCGGCCACACGATTCGACAACCGGGTCCCGATCTACGGCTAGCCATGAATCGGTTGTCTCAACCCGGGTTGGTCGGTCACCATGCGAGGTCCGGCGGATGAGTTGGGACGTCATCGGCCAGCAACTCTGGAACGGTCTTCTCAACGGTTCGATCTACGTGATATTCGCGGCCGGGTTGAGCCTCGTGTTCGGAGTAATGAGGGTGATCAACATGGCGCATGGCGAGTTGACCATGTTGGGGGCCATGCTTTTGTTCACGGCCACCGATCTGGTGGGATTGGGCTATTTCACGGGTGCCGCGCTGGTGGTGGTGGTGATGGCCCTGGCCGGATTCCTGGTCAACCGGGTAACGGTCCGCCCGTTCCTGGGGCATTCGGAGTTGGTGGTGATCCTCTCGACCGTGGCGTTGAGCTTCATGTTGCTGAACGGCAGTCTTGTGGTATGGGGGTCGGGGCCCAAGGGAGTTGATAAGCCTTTCAATGAGATTGTCCAGGTGGGAGGGGTGTACGTGACCACCGCCAGCGTCCTCCTGGTTGGGGTGTGCTTTGCCGCGGTCCTGGGGTTGTACCTGATGCTGACTTTCACCAAGCTGGGGAAGAAGACCCGGGCCACCGGCCAGAACCTGCTGGGTGCCCGTCTGATAGGGATCAATACCACCGCCGTCTATGACACCACCCTGATAGTGGCGTCCGGATTGGCGGCCCTGGCCGGAGTGTTGATCGTCCTGGTTTCGTCCGCATCTCCCAACCTGGGACAACCCCTGCTCATCACCGGCTTCGCGGTGGTGATTGTGGCCGGGATGGGAAATGTGGCGGGCGCGGTGGCGGTGGGGTTGTTCATGGGTGTGACCGAGGCGTTGTTCGGCCAGTTCGTCTCCACCTATTACCGCCAGGGATACCTGTACGTGGTGATGATCATCGTCCTGCTGCTTCGCCCACAGGGCCTGTTCGGGAGGAAATGAGGTGCGGTTGAGAATCCCTCCGGGGTGGTGGCTGGGCGGTCTGGTGCTCCTGGTGGTCGTGTTGGTACCGCTGTTCCTGTTCACCAACACCTACAACCGCGGGCTGTTGGTCCTGATCGTGATATATGCGATCGCCGGGCTCAGTCTCGATTACATCATGGGCGAGATGGGGCAATTCTCCTTCGGACACGCCGCTTTCTGGGGGTTCGGCGCCTATGTCTCGGCCAAACTGGCACTCGATCTGGGTATTTCCCCGTGGATCGGTTTCCTGGCGGCGCCGGCGGCCGCCGGCCTGGTTGGCCTCCTGATCGGCTACATCGCCCTGCGCCGCACCCGGAACCTGGAACTGGCGATCGTCACCCTGGGCTTCGGGGTATTGGCCTGGACGGTCGCTCTGCGGTGGCGGCCGGTCACCGGCGGCCCGTCAGGACTGCGCCAGGTCCCCCCGCCCAGTCTGTTCGGCTGGGAGATACGCTCGGAGTTGGCCTACTTCTACTTCGCCCTGCTGCTCCTGCTGGGCATTGTGTTCCTCCTGTCGAGGTTGCGGACCTCCCGCTTCGGCAGAGGCGTACGCAGCATTCATGAGAACGAGGACCTCGCCAAGTCCATAGGTGTGGCGGCCACCAAGTACTACGTCCTGGCGTTCTCGTTCGCATGCGCGCTGGTGGGATTCTCCGGCGCCCTTTACGCCCACCACTTCCGGTTCGTAAACCCGAATCTGTTGGGTCTCGACTACATGTTCATCTTCTTGATAGTCGTCCTGGTGGGAGGGACGGGGACTCTGTGGGGACCGGTAATGGGCGCGGCGATCTTCGTCCTGGTGAGCGAGTGGCTCCGGGCTCTGCAGGAATATCGCTTCGTGATATTCGGCGTGGTGCTGCTGCTGGTGGTGCTGTTCATGCCGATTGGGGTCTTTCCCGCCCTGCAGAAGGTTGCGCGGCGCATCAGGGGACGCAGCGATGAGGACACGGACGGCGCCCCGGCGAGCGAAGATCGCGCTCTGGAAGCGGACAGGGCGAGATAGGGATGGCGATCCTTGAAACCACCGGCCTCACCAGGATGTTCGGCGGCCTGTCGGCGGTGGACGAGTTGGACCTCTCGGTTGAGGAGGGGGAGATCCGGGGTCTGATCGGGCCGAACGGCTCCGGCAAGACCACTGCCCTGAACCTGATAACCGGCTACATCAAGCCCACCCGGGGGATGGTCAGGTACCAGGGCTCGGACGTTTCAGGCGAGCAACCTCACGAACTGGCGCGCTTGGGACTGGTCCGCACCTTTCAGATCACCACCCTGTTCGAGAACCTCACCGTTCGGGACAACGTCGTCCACGGAAGCCATCTCAACAACCACACATCGTTGATGGGGGCCCTGACCAGGTCCAAAAGGTACCGGCGGCAGACTGCGGAGATCGAGGACCGGGTTCGGGAGTTGCTGGCTTTCGTGGGCCTCGGCGAGCGGATCGACGCGGTGGCTCGTGACCTCTCGGCGGGAGAGCACCGGTACCTGGAGATCGCCATCGCCCTGGCTGCCAAGCCCAAGGTGCTGCTCCTGGACGAACCGGCCACCGGCCTCAACCCCGAGGAGGCGGCCTATCTGATGAACCTGATCAGGACGCTGCGCAGCCAGGGCGTCACGGTCCTCCTGGTGGAGCACAACATGCGCCTGATAACCAACATCTGCACACGGATCACCGTGCTCAACTTCGGTGCCAAGATCGCCGAGGGAACCCCCGAGGAGATAGTGGACAACCCCGATGTGATCACCGCCTACCTGGGGAAACGCCGCGGTGCTTGAGATCAACGCTCTCAACGTGGCCTACGGGCGGGTGCAGGTGCTCTTCGATGTCTCGATCAGCGTGCCGGAGGGGGAGTTGGTGACGGTGATCGGAGCCAACGGCGCGGGAAAGACCACTCTGCTGCTCACCGTCTCCGGAGTGCTCAGACCCCAGAGCGGCGAGATCTCCTTCGAGGGTGAGAGAATCGACAGCCTCAGACCTCACGAGATAGTCGGCATGGGCCTGGGCCACGTGCCGCAAGGCAAGGAACTCTTTCCCGCCATGACGGTTCTGGAGAACCTCGAGATGGGCGCTCACATGGTCAACGAGGAGGACGAGTACCGCCGACGGCTGGAGCGGGCCTTCGAGTTTTTCCCGCGCCTCTCCGAACGGGCCCGCCAGCGCGCCGGGACCCTGAGCGGCGGGGAGCAGCAGATGCTTGCCATAGCCAGGGCTCTGATGGCCGAGCCTCGGCTCCTGCTGCTGGACGAGCCGTCGGCGGGTCTGGCCCCGATCATCGTGGACCATCTGGCCGAGATCATCCTCGACCTCAACCGCCAGGGGTTGACTGTGCTGCTGGTGGAGCAGAACGCCTTCCTGGCTTTGGAGATCGCCCGGAGAGCTTATGTGATGGAGTCGGGTTTGGTGGTCGAGAGCGGCGAGACCCAGGATGTGCTCGAGAGCGATCTCGTGCGAAGGGCCTATCTGGGGATCTGATGGCTGAATTCAGAATCGGGGTCGACATCGGCGGGACCTTCACCGACTGGGTGATGGCCGATTCCGAGGGTGGGGTACAGGTCGTCAAGACCCCCACCACTCCCGATGGGTTCGGGGGAGTCTTCAATGCCATGGATGAAGCGGAAGTGACCGGAGACCGGTTCCGCTCTTTCGCTCATGGGACCACCCTGGGCACCAACGCCTTGATAGAAAGACGCCTCCCGCGGGTGGCCATGGTGACCACCAGGGGAGTCACCGCCGTCCTGACCCAAGCCGCCCGCGGCTCGAAGGAGGACATATGGGACATCTATCACGAGTCCCCCCGTCCCTCGATCGTCAAGCCGCGAGACCGCTTGGAAGTCACTGAACGGACGCTCAGTTCCGGCGAGGTGCGTACCCCTCTCGACGAGAGGGAGGCCCGGGCGGTGGCTCGGATCCTGCGGGGTCGGGGCATCCGCACCATCGCCGTGTGCTTCCTGCATTCCTACACCAACGGCCGCAACGAACGGAGGATGAAGGAGATCATCCTGGAGGAGTTCCCGGAGGCGCTGGTCCGGACCTCCCATGAGACCATTCCTCGCATTCTCGAGTACGAGCGTTTCACCACCACCATCCTCAACGTGGCCCTGATCCCGGTGATGATCGATTACCTGCAGGCACTGGAGCAGGGTCTGCGGAGTCGGGACTACCCCGGCGACGTGCTGATCGTGCAGTCGGCGGGAGGCCTGATGGGGGTGGAGGCCACCTCCAACATCCCGGTCCGTACCGCCAATTCGGGTCCCTCGGCGGGCGCGATCGCGGCCCGAGAGATAGGGGCCCTTGCCGGTTTCGAGAACATCATCGGCCTCGACATCGGCGGGACCAGCACCGACGTCTCGGTTACCCTCGAAGGCCAGTTGAGGACCACCGAGACCTGGGAGGTGGAGTGGGGACATCCGATCATGTTCCCGGCGGTGGACATCATCACCGTCGGAGCAGGGGGAGGGTCGGTGGCGTGGTTCGACCCGGGAGGAAAGCTCCGTTCGGGACCTCACAGTATGAGGGCCGTGCCCGGACCGGCCTGTTACGGCAAGGGAGGGGACCAGCCCACCAACACCGACGCCCACGTGGTGATGGGGAACCTCCGGCCGGGCGCCATGTTGGGCGGGGCGATGGAGATCTCACCGGAGCTTGCCCACAAGGTGATCCATGACGGGATCGGTCGAAGGCTGGGCGGCGACACCGTCTCCGCCGCGGCGGCGGTGATCGCGGTGGCCGAGGCGAACATGGCCAACGCCATCAGGCTGGCCACCATGAGGCGGGGGCTGGACCCCCGCGACTTCGCCCTGGTGGCATTCGGCGGCGCCGGGCCGTTCCATGGGGCGCGGGTGGCGGCCGAGTTGTCAATACCCACCGTGCTGGTGCCTCCCCGGCCCGGACTCACTTCGGCTCTGGGTTGTCTCATGGCCGACATCCGCCATGACCTGGGCGCCAGCATGTTCTATGGGGAGGCGGCGGCGGTCGACATCGACGAGATGAACGAGCGTTTTGACGAGTTCGACGCCCAGGTACGGGCGGCCCTGGACCGGGAGGGCATTGCGCCGGAGAGCCAGTTCGTGGAGAAGACCATCGACATGTGCTACGCGGGACAATGGAGGGTGTTCGCCATCCCGGTCTCCGGAAAGATGACCAGGGAGAGTCTTTCGGAGAGCGTGGAACTCTTCAGGAAGTTGTACCTGCAGAGGTTCACCTTCGACCTGGGGGAGCGGGAAGTGGAGATCCACGGAATAAACGTCACCGGAACGGGGATCTCCGACAAGTACCGGCCGCAGGCGGCCGAGCAGGGTTCCGCCGCGGCCACCGCCTCTGCGTCACGTCAGGTCTACTGGCGAGAGGCGGGAGGTTGGGTGGATACGCCGGTGTGGTCCCGGCCTTCCCTGCCGGTTGGGTTCCGGACCGTGGGGCCGGCCGTGGTGGAGCAGATGGACTCCACCACCCTGGCGCCACCCGGAATGAGTCTTTTTGTGGACCGTCATCTCAACCTGGTGCTCGACACCACCGGAGAGGGAGGTGGGGCATGAACAGTGACCGCCGAGGGCCGGAGCTGACGCACGGGGTCGATCCGGTCACATTCTCGATTCTCTCCAGCGCCTTCGTCAGCCTGGTGGACGAGATGGTGGAGGCGCTGCGGGACGCCTGCCTGTCGTTCGTGATCTACTGCGGAGACGTCAGCGGAGGGATGCTCAACGCCAGGGGTGAACTGGTCGCCCAGGGCACCCGGGATGTGGCGGTCCATGTCGGGGCGCTCCAACCCAGCACGCAGTCGGTGATCGAGGACTTCGCCGAGGTGGAGGGAGGGATCGAGGAGGGGGACGTCTTTGCCTTCAACGAACCCTACCGGGGAGGGACGCACCTTCCCGACATGACCTTCATCAGCCCGATCTTCTGGGAGGGCCAACTCATCGCCTTCACCGCCACCAAGGGACACTGGTCGGATGTGGGCGGCCCCACTCCGGGCTCCATGAATGCGCTGGCTTTGGACATCTATGCCGAGGGGTTGGTTATTCCCCCGCTCAAGGTGGTTTCCCGGCGTGTGATCCGCCATGACGTGAAGAACCTGATAATGGCCAACATCCGCCTGCCGGTCAATTCGACCGGTGACCTGATCGCTCACATCGAGGCGGCCAGGGTGGGGGAGAACCGTCTCCACACCCTCATAGAGAAGTACGGGCTGGAGACTGTGGTGGGCTCCATGGAGGGGACACTCGACCATTCCGAGCGCGAACTGGCAGCCGAGATCCTTCGGTGCCCCGAGGGCACCTGGGAGACCGATGACTTCATCGACTACGATCCGCAGGCGCCCGAGGACGGTCCGGTGAGGGTCTCCCTGAAGATGACCATCCAGCACGACCCCCCGCGGGTCATCTATGACATGACCGGGTCCGGACCGCCGGTGCAGTCGGGCATGAATGGCACCCGCGGTTCGACCACCGGGGCGCTGGTGGCCGGCACCAAGTACATCTTCCCCAAGCCTCTGATGAATGCAGGGTGGCTGCGCATCATCAAGGCGATATTTCCCGAGACAAGCGTGGTCAACGCGATCAGGCCCTACGCAGTGTGCGGGGAGGTGTCGGGCGCCTACGAGAAGACCACCGCCTGCGTCCAGCGGGTGTGGGCGCAGGTGGCGCCCCAGCGCTCCTTCGCCGGGAATTTCAACCTCGAGTACGTGGTGGCCGGCGGGGTGGACGACCGTCCCGGCCGGCACAACAATTACTTCGTCTACTACCACTGGCACACCGGCGGCTGGGGGGGAAAGTTTGGAGCGGACGGACGCGACTGCGGCGCCGCCATCTTCGGACTTGGCATACTGAACCAGTCGAGCGAGGTGATCGAGAGGATGTGGCCGGTCACCTTCGACCGCCTGGCGCCGGTCACCGACTCCATGGGCGCCGGACAGTGGCGAGGAGGGGCGGGGCTGGAGTCGGTGCTCCGGGCCGAGAACGCCGGAGGCGTGCGGCTGTCATACATCGCCGACCGGGGAGAGGAAGGCCCCGGGGGACCCCGCGGGCTGTTCGGAGGGGAGGACGGGATCCCCATCCGGGTCGCCAAGCATGTGGGCACCGACCAGGAGGAAGACCTTCCCATATACTTCGCCGACGAGTTCGTGGGCCAGCACGGCAACTTCTATCACGTGTCGTCGGGAGGAGGAGGGTACGGCGATCCACTGGAAAGGGAGCCGGAAGCGGTGCTGGAGGACGTACTGGACAGGTACGTCTCGATCGAGTCGGCGCTCAGAGACTACGGAGTGGTGATCGAGGTACGGGACGCCGATCTTCTTGACTACCTGATAGACGTCAAAGCAACCCAAGACTTGCGGGCCGAATTGCGCGCCGCCCGATTGAACACAGGAGAGAAACTGCCATGACAGACGCCCGTTCAAAGTTCGTAGACCTGTACACGCAACGCACGCCCGGATCCCTGCGACTCTACGAGGAAGCCAGAAGACACCTGCCTGGCGGCGTCCCCGGAAACGCCGGATTCCGTCCCCCGTATCCCCTGTATGTGGAGGAAGCGCGCGGCCCCTTTCTCTGGGATGTGGACGGGAACAAATACATCGACTCGTTGATCGGAGGAGGCCCTCACATCCTGGGACACTCACCTCCCGCGGTGATGGATGCGGTGGCCAAGCAACTCTCGTCGGGCACCAGCACCATCGCGCCTTCTCCCAACAACCTGGTTCTGGCGGAGAAGATTCGAAAGCACATGCCGCACATGGAGATGATCCGCTTCGTCCACACCGGCTCGGAGGCGGTGCACATGTCGATGCGGGTCGCCCGCGCTTTCACCGGCCGCCAGAAGATCGGCAAGTTCGAGGGCAACTTCCACGGCGGTTACGACAACCTGCTGGTGAGCGGGACCTCCTTCGCCGGACCCGAGGAGCGTCCGGTCTCCCTTCCCGAGGGGGCCGGGATACCCCAGAGCGTCCTGGACGACACCGTGGTCCTCCCGTACAACAACACCGACGCCGCGGTGGCCCTGATCGAGGAACACGCCTCGGAGTTGGCCGGAGTGGTGGTGGAAGCGGTGGGGGGGACCTGGATGGCGGGGATCGTGGCCGACCAGAGGTTCCTGGAGGCGCTTCGGGAGGTCACCGCCCACCACGGCATCCTGCTGATCTTCGACGAGGTGATCACGGGGTTCAGGGTCGCCCTGGGGGGAAGCACCGCGGTCACCGGGGTCACCCCGGACCTGGTGGCGCTGGCCAAGACCATCGGAGGAGGACTTCCGATGGGCGCCTTCGGAGGACGCCGGGACGTCATGGACCAGGTCGTCACTCCTCCCCGGGACGCCGACGACAGGCGGGTCACCATCTTCCAGTCGGGGACCTTCCAGACCAACCTGGCCTCGCTGGCGGCGGGGATTGCCATGCTGTCGGAACTGGAGAAACCCGGCGTCTACGAGAACCTCGAGGAGACCGGCGAGCAGGTGCGAAAGGGCATCGAGAAGATCGGCGCCAACCAGGGACTGCCGGTCCAGGCCACCGGCCAGGGCCCCATCTTCGGGGTTTACTTCGCTGAAGAACCGGTGCGCACCATCCGCGATGTGCTGGCCAGCGACCGGGAGATGGCGGGGACCTTCTACCTGGGGCTGGTGGCCCACGGGATATACATCACCCCCTATCACCTCGGCTTCACCAACGCTGCCCAGAGCCAGGCCGAGATCGATCAGGTGCTGGAAGTCTGCCAGCGGGTGATGGAGACCATCAAGGAGGACTGACGGCTTGATCTGCACGCAGACGCGACCAAAAAGGCCGGGACCGGAATGAAGGGAATGCTCTCGGGTGTGACAGTCCTGGAACTGGGCCAGGTGATCGCCGGCACCTACGGTGGGATGATTCTTGCCGATCTGGGCGCCGAGGTGATCAAGATCGAGCCTTTCTGGGGCGATGCGGCCCGGAACCCGAAGATCACCCCGGTGGGATCCGAGAGCGCCATTCACCTGCAGATGAACCGGGGCAAGAAAAGCATGGTGCTCGACCTCAAGAGCGAGGCGGGGCGAGAGATCTTCTGTGAACTCGTGGCCGCTTCGGACGTGGTGATCGACAACTTCCGTCCTGGGGTCATGGAACGGCTGCGGATCGATCCCGAGAGTCTCTCCCGACACAACCCCCGGATCATCACCGTCTCCATCACCGGCTTCGGCGCCACCGGGCCGGCCCGCGATCGGCCGGCCTTCGATCTGGTGGTGCAGGCTTACAGCGGCTTGCTGGACATGACCGGCCCGGGAGACGGACCCCCGGCGCGGGTCGGGATTCCCATAGCCGACATCTGCGGCGGGATCTTCACCGCCCTGGCGGTGCTGGGCGCCCTGGTGGGCCGGGAGCTTCATGGAGAGGGCCAGCACGCCGACATCTCGATGCTTGATACCTTGGTCTCGATGCTCTCCTATGACGCCTTCGACCACCTGAACACCGGGGCGGTGATCCAGCGGCGGGGGACCGCCCATGCTCACATCGTGCCCTGGCAGGCCTTGGAGGTGAGGGATGGCTTCGTGGTGGTGGCGGCCCGGGGTGACAAGTTCTGGAGAAACCTGTGTGACGCCATTGGTCGTCCCGACCTCAAGGACGACCCCCGCACCAGGGACAACGCCGCCCGCTTGGAGCACCGTTCCTTCGTGGAGGAGATCCTGACCACCGAGTTTGCTCGCCGGACCAAGGCCGAATGGATGGAGATGACGGAGACATACGATCTCCCGGTGGCTCCGGTCAATGACATCGCCGAGGTGTTCACGGACCCACAGGTCCTGGCGAGGGACATGGTGCGGCATTACCGGCACCCCGTTCTGGGCGATCTCTCCTACCTGACCAGCCCCGTGAAGCTCAGCGGCTGGCGCCATCCGAACCAGTCCGCTCCCATGCTGGGGGAGCACACCGCCGAGGTGCTGATGAAAAAGATGAACTACTCGCCCGAAGCGATCGAGGACCTGATCGACCAGGGCGTGGTGAGCGCGGGCGGGGACCATGACGGGATAATGGCTGCAGGGCTGGGATCATGACCGAAGGCGCCGGCCTCATCTCCTCGGTCACCTCCCCTCCCCTCGGCGACCAGGATGGCGGCTCCCCCGAAAGGGGTGGCGATCTTGGCGGTTTGAGCGACGCCCAACTCCTCGATGTCTTCCGGACCATGTACACCATCCGCCGTTTCGAGGTGACCATGGAACGCGCCCATCTCGCCGGAGACCTGTATGGGCCCTTCCACTCCTCGATGGGACAGGAGGCGATCCCGGCCGGGGTGTGCGCCGCTCTCCGGGCCGATGACGTGGTTGCCTCCACTCACCGCGGGCACGGGCATGCGATAGCCAAGGGCGCCGAACTCGGGCCGGTCTGCGCCGAGTTGTGGGGCAGGGCCACGGGGTACTGCGGGGGAAAGGGCGGATCGATGCACATCGTCAGCACCCGCCACGGGTTCATCGGTCAGAGTCCCATCATCGGGGGAAGCGGCCTGCTCGCCACCGGAGCGGCCCTGAGCTTCGACCTGAAGGGGGATTCGAGAGTCGCCGTGGCCTTCCTGGGAGACGGGGCGGTCGGCCAGGGGGTCTTTCACGAGACGCTTAACCTGGCGGCCATCTGGCGTCTGCCGGCTGTGTTCGTGGTGGAGAACAACGGATACGCTCACTCCTTCCGGGCCGACCAGATGCAGCTGAACCCCGACATCGCGTCGCGGGCGGAGGGCTACGGGATGCCGGGGGTGGTGGTGGACGGGACCGATGTCTTCTCGGTGTATGGGGCGGCCGAGGCCGCGGTGGAACGCGCCCGGGCCGGGGACGGTCCCACCCTGATAGAGGCCAAGTGCTACCGGTGGCGAGGGCACAACCTGGGCGACGCCGAGCATCTCTACCGGGAGCGCCAGGAGGTGGAGGAGGCCCGCCGGAACGATCCTCTCCACCGCTTCCGCCAGGCCGTGTCCGGCCGGCTGGAGCCCGGCGCCCTCGCCGGCATCGAGGCCGCCGTGGACGAAGAGATCGATGATGCAGCCAGGTTCGCCGCCGAGTCCCCGTTCGCCGATCCGCAGACCGCGCTGGAGGGGAGCTACTGATGCGGGAGATCACCTTCATCGAGGCCGTGCGGGAGGCCCAGGCCGAGGCGCTGATCGCAGACGACCGGGTGTTCATCATGGGACAGGAGATCGGATCGTACGGAGGGGTGTTCCGCGCCACCCAGGACTTCGTTCGCCGGTTCGGCGAGCACCGGGTTCGCGACATGCCGATCGCCGAGCAGTCGATGCTGGGCGCCGGGGTGGGCGCGGCGGTGATGGGGATGCGGCCCATCGTCGAGGTGATGTTCATGGACTTCGTCGCCTGCGGCATGGACGCCATCGTGAATCACGCCGCCAAGATGCGCTACATGTCGGGCGACCAACTGCGGGCGCCGATGGTCATACGGACCCAGGGGGGCTCCGGCACCCACCACGGCTCCCAGCACTCCCAGACCCTGGAGAGTTGGTTCCTGCACGTTCCCGGACTGGCGGTGGTGGTGCCGTCGGTGCCCCAGGACGTCAAGGGCCTCTTCAAGACTTCGGTGGAACTGGAGCACCCGGTGCTGTTCGTCGAGCACCGGGCCCTGTACAGGACCACGGGAACGGTCACCGACCCGGTGGCGCCCATCCCGCTCGGACAGGGAGTGGTCAGGCGTCGGGGGGATGACGTCACGGTGGCGGCGGTGGGCAAATCCGTCCATCAGGCCCTGGCGGCGGCCCTCGAGATGGAGGAGGAGGGCGTCTCGGTGGAGGTGATCGACCTTCGGACCCTGGTGCCCATGGACGTCGAGTTGGTCCTGGAGTCTCTCTCCCACACCCATCGGTTGGTGGTCGCCCACGAAGCCGTGGAGAGAGGAGGCTGGGCGGGGGAGTTGGTTGCCAGGGTGGTTGCCGAGGGGTTCGACGAGTTGGACGCCCCGCCCCTCCGGGCCGGCAGCAAGGCGACGCCCATTCCCTTCGCCCGGGAACTAGAAGCGGCAATGATCTCGGACGAGCGCCTGATCGCCAGGCGGATCCGGGAGAGTCTCGACCTGGCGGAGTACTCGGCATGACCAGGGCGGCGGTCGACATCGGGGGGACCTTCACCGACGTGGTCACCATCGACGAGTCCACCGGCGAACTGGTCCAGGCGAAGGCGTTGACCACCTATCCCGATCCGACTCCGGGGTTTCTTGCCGCCCTCGCCAAGGCCACCGACCGCGACCGTTTGGAGACCGTCGGGTACGGCACCACCTTGGCCACCAATGCGGTTCTCACCCGCTCCGGCGCCAGGACTGCCCTTCTGACCACCCAGGGTTTCCGCGACGTGCTGGAGATACGCCGAACCCACCGCTCCAGTCTCTTCGACATCTACGAAGAGATCCCCGCTCCGGTTGTGCCCCGGCCCCTCCGGTTCGAGATCCCCGAGAGGACCGCAGCAGATGGAAGCGAGGTGACGCCCCTCGACGAGCAGGCGGTCCGGGCCGTGGCCGGGAAGATTCGTCAAGCCGGGGTGGAGTCGATCGCGGTCTCCTACCTCTTCTCTTTCATGAACCCGGCCCATGAGCTGCGCACCCGCCAAATCCTGGCCGAGGAACTGCCGGAACTCTCCGCCGATATAACCATCTCCTCTGAGGCGCTTCCCCTCCATCGCGAGTACGAGCGCACCAGCACCACCGTGATGAACGCTTACCTGACTCCCCTGGTGAGGAGCTATTTCAGCCGGCTCCGCGCCGAGTTGGCGGAGAGCAAGCTGTATGTGTGGTTGCAGATGATGCAGTCCAACGGCGGTTTGGTGCGCCCCGACCGGGCTGCTTCTTTTCCCATCCTGACCCTTCTGTCGGGACCGGCCGGGGGAGTGATGGCCTCCGCCTATCTTGGACGGTTGCTGGGGGAGACCCATCTGCTCACCCTCGACATGGGTGGGACGAGTTGTGACGTGGCCGGGATCACCGACGGCGAGCCCGACACCCGACTCGACTTCGAGATCGGCGGCTACTCGGTGTCGTATCCCACTCTGGACATCCACACAGTAGGCGCCGGCGGGGGGAGCATCGCCAAGGTGGATGGCTTCGGGAGGGTGTCGGTGGGCCCGGATTCGGCGGGTTCGGATCCGGGGCCGGCCTGCTACGGCCGGGGAGGGGAGTTGCCCACCGTCACCGACGCCAACCTGGTGCTGGGCGTCTACGACCCCGACTTCCAGATGGGAGGAGAGATATACCCCGACATCGACCTGGCCGCCCGGGCCATCGAAGAGCATGTGGGAAAGCCCCTGGGGATCTCGGTCGTCGACGCGGCGGTGGGGATCATCCGGCTGGTCAATGCCAACATGATGCACGCCCTGCGCACCGTATCCATCGAGCGGGGCCGGGACCCCCGAGATTTCGCGCTGGTGCCCTTCGGCGGCGCGGGACCCACCCACGGGGTGCACATCGCCGAGGAACTTGCCCTGCGCCGGGTGGTGATTCCTCCCATCCCGGGCTGCAACTCGGCGCTCGGCATCCTCGCTTCCGACGTCCGGCATGACCTGGTGGCCACCCTTCGAGCCCGTGTGGCCCGTCTGGATCCATCGGATCTGGGAGAGACGCTCTCGGCCTTGGCGGAGGAGGCGCGCCGTGAACTGGATGAGGACAGCATCCCGCCGGAGAATCGGACCCTCAGGGCCAGCCTCGACATGCGCTACGCCGGCCAGGCCTACGAACTCAACGTCCCCCTCGCCTCGCTCCGCCCCGACGCTTCCACACTGGAACAGGCGATCGCCGACTTTCATCTCTCCCACCGCACCCGATACGGGCACTCGCTCGGCGATGACCGCGTTGACCTGGTGAATGTGAGGCTCACCGGGCTGGGCGCCACCCCGAAGCCGCTCCTGGGAGGAGGGTCGGGCGCGTCGGGCCAAGCGGAGCCGAGGTCGTATCGCCGGGTGGTCTCCGTGCAGGGCGAGGCGTCGAGCGTGCCTATCTATCACCGCGAAGACCTGGAGCCGGGACAGACCGTCATGACGCCGTCGGTGATCCAGCAGTTGGATTCCACCACCTACCTGCCGTTCGGGGAGGTCCGGGTGCATGACACCGGCGCGATCGTGGTAGACCTGCCATGAGCCGCTTCCAGGTTGATCCGGTAACGGTCGAGGTGGTGACCAGCGGTCTGGCCGCCGGGGCCAGGGAGATGGGCATCACCATGCGTCAAACGTCGAGTTCCACGATCTTCAACGAGGGGAACGACTACTCATGCGGGATGTTCAACGCCGAGACCGAGTTGGTGAGTCACGGGGAGTTCCTGCCCATCCATCTGGGCTCCCTTCCCTATTCGGTGAATTACTCCATCGATGAGGTGGGCGCCGACCAGTTCCGCCCGGGAGACTCCATCATTCTCAACGACCCGTTCCGCGGTGGGTCTCACCTGCCGGACGTGACGATGGTGACGCCGATCTTCTATGAGGGAAAGCTGATCGGATGGGGGGCGAATCGGGCCCACCATCTGGATGTGGGAGGAACGGTGCCGGGCAGTTTCTACGCCCAGGCCCGGGAGAACTACCAGGAGGGTCTGCGGATCCCGCCGGTGAGGCTCATAAAGGAGGGGGAGATCGACGAAGAGATCATGCAGATGATCCTGGCCAATGTGCGACTCCCCGAGAACATGCGATCGGATCTCCTGAGCCAAGTGTCGGCCAATCTCACCGCCCGCCGCCGCCTGATCGAGTTGGTGGAGCGGTACGGATTGGAGACCGTGGAGCAGTGCATGGCGATCGAGATGGACAACTCCGAGCGCCGGATCCGCGCGGCGATCGCCGGATGGCCGGACGGCGACTACTACGCCGAGGACTCCATGGACAACGACGGGATAACCGATGTCCCCCGCACGGTCCGGGTGACGGTGAAGGTGCGGGGTGACGGGGTGGTGGTGGACTTCAACGGCACCGACCCGCAGGTGGAGGGGCCTCTGAACAGCGTCTTGGGCTACACCGCATCGGGTGTCTACATGACCATTCAAGCCGCCACCGATCCCACCATCCCGCCCAATGGGGGGTGTTACCGCCCGGTGGAGATCATCGCTCCCAAAGGGACGATCGTCAACCCCAGATTCCCGGCCGCCTGCACCGGTGGCAACGAGATCGTCTCGGTGATCCACAACGCTGTTTACCGGGCGCTGGCGGAGATCCCCCGCGACATCCCCAATCCGGTCCGGTTGATGGCCGCCGATCAGGGTTCGTCCAACAACCTGTTCCTGAGCGGCTTCGGCGAAGACGGGGAGCGGTTCGTTCTCTACGAGTACCCCGAGGGCGGATGGGGCGGCGCCGAGGGCCGGGACGGCCAGAGCGCCATCTACTCGATCGTGGGCAACACCTGGAACCTCCCGGTTGAGGCGATCGAGATGAGGTACCCGCTCCGCATCGACCGGTACGAGCTTCGCCAAGACTCGGGAGGTCCCGGAGAGTGGAGGGGCGGGTTATCGGTCAGACGTGATTACAGGTTGCTTGCCCCCACCGGGGAGTTGTCGGTGCTGGGCAACCGGGTGAGAGTCCCCCCTTACGGTCTGTTCGGCGGCCACCACGGCGCCCCTGCCCGGTACCGGATCGATGCCGGCACGCCTGATGAACGGCTGGCGGCACCCGAGTTCGGCGCCAAGAAGTCGATGGTTCCCTTAGAGCGCGACCAGGTGGTTAACCAGGAGACAGCAGGTGGCGGCGGATACGGCGATCCGTTGGACCGGGACCCGGTGGCGGTGGCCCGCGATGTCGCGTACGAATACATCTCCCGGAGGAGCGCCTTCGAGGACTACGGGGTGGTGCTGGACGATGAAGGTGCACTTGACCGGAAGGGAACTGCATCCCGCCGGGAAACTCTCAGGGAAAACCGAAGGTGAAAGACACCGGACGCCTGGCTCGGAAGGTCGAAGCCCTATATCGAGACCGCACTCCCGGATCCCGGGCCCTGTGGGAGGAGAGCAGGGGGATCCTGCCCATGGGTGTCTCGGGGGCCGCCAAGTTCTACGAGCCGTACCCGGTGGCGCTGGCCTCCGGGTCAGGGGGGCATGTGACGGATGTGGACGGAAACGACTATGTCGATCTCCTGATGGGCGCCGGTTCCTCCCTGTTGGGCCACTCCCATCCCTCCGTGGTGGCGGCGGTACGTGACCAGATCGGGCGGATGGCCACCGTCCTGGCGCCCGCTCCGCTCGAGCGGGAGTTTGCCGAGCGAATCCGGGGGCTGATGCCGTACCTGGAGCGTCTCCGGTTTGCAAACACGGGTTCCGAGGCGGTACGCACCGCTCTGCGCGCCGCCCGGGCGGCCACCGGCCGGATGCGCTATGCCAAGTTCGAAGGCAACTACCACGGTTCCGATGACTACTTTCTCCTGTCCTCGGTCTCGCGGGAGGTGGCGGGACCTCCCCACCGCCCCAAGCCGGTCCCCGACTCGGCCGGGATTCCCGACCGCATCCGAGAGGAGACCCTGCTGCTCCCCTACAACGATGTGGAGAACGCGGTGTCTCTAATCTCCGACAACGCCCCCGACCTGGCCGCGGTGGTGATGGAACCGGTGGCCTTCTCCAGCGGCGGCGCGGTGGCCGCCGATCGGCACTTTGCCCAAGCGGTCCGGGACGTCACCGCCCAAAAGGGAATCGTGCTGATCTTCGACGAGGTGGTGACCGGCCTGCGGCTGGGGACCGCCGGCGCTCCCGGATACCTGGGAGTGACGCCTGATCTGTCCTGCATCGGGAAGGCCATCGGAGGGGGTCTGCCCCTGTCGGCGGTGGGTGGGCGAGCCGACATCATGGAAACCGTGCTGGGCGCCTCGGCCCACGCCCGGGGCACCCACATCTTCCACTCCGGGACCTTCACGGGGAACCCGGTCTCGCTGGCAGCCGGGATGGCCGTCCTCGACGTCCTGGAACGGGAGCCGGTGCTCGAACACGTCGACTGGCTGGGCGACAGGTTGCGCGCCACTCTCCAGGAGGTCCTCGACTCCCACGGGCGGGGTCACATGACCGGATTCGGCTCGATCTTCCAGTTGCATTTCACCGAAGCCCCTCCCCGCAACCGGCGGGAGATCCTGGCCGGGGACCTCGTCATGCTGGCCTCGGTGCTGCTCGGCATGTGCGCACACGGGATCCTGTGGCCGCCCGTCCACCCGGGGGTGGTGGCCTTCGCACACACCGAGTCGGACATCGACCGGATCGCCTCGTGCCTGGAGACGGTGCTGGAGATGGCGTCATGACCCGAGCCGACCATTCGGAGCAGCGCAAGGCCGCCATCCTCACCGGTGCAGGTAGGGGCATCGGCAAGGGGATCGCCACCACCCTGGCCGAGCGGGGATACGACCTGGTCATCACCTCCCGCACCCGCGAGGACCTGGAAGTGACAGGACAACTGGTGGAACAGGTGGGCGGCTCGGCGGCAATCGTGGTTGCGGACCTGAAGGATCCGGACACCCCATCGGTGCTGCTCGAGACGGCCATCGATCGATACGGTCGCCTGGACGGGCTGGTCAACAACGCGGCCGTCAATGTGTTCGCTCACTTCTGGACCCAGTCCGAGAGCACCCTCGATGAGACCATCGCCACCAATCTCACCGCTCCCTTCTACCTGTGCCAGGCCGCAGCGAACTACTGGGTCGACAACGGTCGGGGAGGGGCGATCGTCAACATCAGTTCGGCGGAGGACACCATCGCCTATCCCGAGCAGGTTCCCTACGCCTGCTCGAAGGGTGGGCTCCTCTCTCTGACCAAGGTGCTGGCTCTGGAGTGGGGGCCCTTGGGGATCAGGGTCAACGCGGTCAGTCCCGGTTCGGTCGACACCGAGATGACCCCCGACGTCTACCGGCAGGAAGCCCCGAAACTGATGCCGATCGGTCGCCTGGGGAGACCCGAGGACATCGGCGCCTGCGTCTTCTTCCTGTTGAGCGACGACGCGGCGTTCGTCACCGGCACGGCGCTTTATGCCGACGGGGGGTACATGCTGCAATGAGCGGGAAGTTGTCGGGGAAGAACGCCATCGTCACCGGGGTCGCCTCTGGGATCGGGAAGGCCACCGCCGTCAGGCTGGCGGCCGACGGCGCCAACCTCTTCTGCGTGGATCGGGATGAGGCAGGTCTGGCGCAATTGGTCGGCACACTGGGCGAAGGCCATGTCGGATTCCCCGCCGATCTGAGCCGGGCCTCATCGTGCCAGGAAGTAGTAGCCGCGGCCCTCGAGCACTGGGACAACCGGATTCACATCCTGGTCAACGCCGCGGCGATCCTGATCCGCGAGCCCACCTTGTCCCATTCCAGGGAGGCCTGGGACCTGACCTTCGACGTAAACCTGAGAGCGCCGTTCATCCTCTCCAGGGATGTGGCGGCGTCCATGATGGAGGCGAGAATCCAGGGAGCCATAGTCAACGTGGCCTCCATCGAGGCGGTGCTTCCCGGTCGCGGGCATGTCGCCTACACCGCCTCCAAGGGAGCGATAACCATGCTGACCCGCTCCTCGGCTTTCGAGATGGCCCCTTATGGGATCCGCGTCAACGCTGTCTCCCCGGGGGTGATCGCCACCGGCATGAACGCCGACCTGCGGGAGGACCCGGAGAGCTGGTCGGAGATGCTGTCCGGCACGCCCATGGGTCGCCACGGCCAGCCCGTTGAGATAGCCGCAGTGATAGCCTTCCTGGCCTCCGACGACCCGAGCTTTGTCACCGGTGCGATAGTCACCGCCGACGGCGGCTGGACCCTGCATTGAACGCGGCGGCATGGAAGTGAGAAAAGGCGGGACATGCGACTGGTGAAGATGCCCCGACTGGGACAGGACATGGAAGAGGGGACTCTCGTGGAGTGGGCCAAGTCGGTGGGTGACGAGGTCTCCGAGGGTGAGGTCCTGGCGGTGATCGAGACCGACAAGGCAGAGGTGGCATTCGAGTCGCCCGCCGGCGGGTACTTGGTGGCGGTCCTGGCGGATGCGGGCTCGACGCTGGCCATTGGAGAGCCGATCGCATGGATCGCTGATGATCCCGGTGCGAAGCCTCCCTCCCCGGAGTCGGTCCCCGCCTCGAGTGAGGAGGCGCCGCAACCCAAGGAGACTCTCACTCCAGAGGCCGCCATCCAAAGAACCCGGCCCCGGCCGGGACGACGGAAGCCGGTCTCGCCCCTGGCCCGCCGCCGGGCAAGGGAACTGGGAGTCGATCTGGCCGGCGTCGAAGGTACGGGTCCGGGGGGAAGGGTCACCGAGGATGACGTGGTGAATGCCCACCAGGCGGTGCAGGCTTCCGCCGGGGACTCCGATGATCTGTCTCGAATGCGGCTGGCGATCGCCGCCCGTATGTCCAAGTCGGCAGCGGTTCCCCAGTTTCAACTGGTACGAGAGATCGTCCTCGAGAAGCCCGAGGGTCAGGGAGACGGGCCGAGAGTGACCTATACGGACCTGTTGCTTTGGGCCACGGCCGGGGCGCTGGCGGAGAGGCCGGCGGTCAACTCCAGTTGGGTCGAAGGCAATCCCCCCACGGTCCGATCCCATCCGAGCGTCAATCTCGGGTTCGCGGTGGCTGTTGACGACGGTTTGATCGTACCGGTTATCCGAGATGCCGCGTCCCTGTCGCCGGCGCAGATCTCCGTCCAGCGACGCCGGCTGGAGGGGGCGGCTCGCGGCGGGCGCCTGCGTCCCGAGGACCTGTCCGGCGGGACCTTCACCGTCTCGAATCTCGGCGGGGCCGGGGTGGACGAGTTCATCGCTCTGTTGAACCCACCGGAAGCGGGCATACTGGCGGTAGGCGCGGTGAAGCCCAGGCCGGTGGTGGTGGACGGCGCCCTGGTGGCGGCCCCCACCGTGCGGCTTACCCTTACCGGGGACCACCGGGTCTTCGACGGCATGGAGGGAGCGAGATTCCTCCAGGCCATCGCCGACCGACTGCAACCCCGGACCTGAACATGACACCTCTAGCATCTGCGACGAAGGGAGCACGATGAGCCTTTACGAGCCGACATACATGGAGGGCACCCTGGGCACCATGGCCGTGGACTGGGAGGAGCGGATCAACATGGCCCGGATGCGCGACGAGCGCAAGGCCCGGGCCCAGCACCAGATCGCCGAGGCCGGGCTGGGGTCGGTGCTCTTGCTGGACGATCCCAACATCCGCTACGTCACCGGGCTGGCCATGCTGGGCGGCTCGGGCGCGGATCACTACAGCTTCCTGACCGCCGGAGGAGACGTGGTGCATTGGGACACCGCCGATCACGCCAGCAACGAGCGCGCCAACTGCCCCTGGCTCCCCGACATCCGCTACGCGGCCCCCGGACTGGGGAACGTGCCCCGCGCCAGCGGGTCCCCGTCGGCCCGGGAGTTCCTCCTCGACACCATGGCGGACCTGATCGTGGGGGCCGCCCACGACTACGACGTTCACCGAGACCCGGTCGGCATCGACTCCACCCAGCCGGCCCTGGCCCGGAAGCTCTCGGAGCGGGGGCTGGATGTCCGGGAGGGCGCCGCCGACGCTTTGCACACCGCCCGGCAGACCAAGACCAAGGACGAGATCGAGTGCTTCCGGGTCCTCTCGGCGATCTGTGAGGCCGGGTTCATGGCCATCAAGAAAGCCGCCGAGCCGGGCATGCTCGAACAGGAGGTCTGGGGAGCGGCGGTGGAGGCCGTCCTGCGCAGGGGAGGGACGGTTGAGGGAGGGTATCTCACCAGCGGCCCGAACACCTGGCCCAAGCACCAGGCCAACACCACCGACCGGATGCTGCGCCCCGGCGACATAATGTACGCCGACTTCTACAGCGCCACCTTCCAGGGTTACCGGTCATGTGTCTACCGGACCTTTTCGATAGGAAAGCCCGAGCAGCGCTCCGTTGACGCCTACAAGCGCGCCCGGGACTGGATGTACGACGTGATCGAGGCCATCCGGCCCGGTGTCACCACCGGCGAGGTGGCGATGCACTTTCCCGACCGGGAGGGCGAGCGCATGGACTGGTACGGCGCCAAGGACTACTGGGAGATGACCACCAACCAATGGGCCCACGGACTGGGGCTCCAGCTATATGAGCGCCCGTTGATCTGGCGGGGAATCTCCGTCGACCACCCGATCGAGATCCAGGAGGGCATGGTCATGGCGGTCGAGACCCAAGAGCCAGACGGAAGCTCCGGCATGCGGGTTGAAGAGATGATCGTGGTCCGCGAGAACGGCGCCGAGGTCCTAACCCGCTGGCCGGTGGATGAGATAACGGTTATCGATTTCTAGCTCCGTTGACGCGAAACTGGCTATAATATTCTGTACATTACGCCCCGGGTGTTCCAATCATGAACAGAACCATTCCCATAACTCAGTTTCGAAATCAATGCTTGAGGCTCATGGATGAGGTGAAGGCCACCGGTGACACCCTCATCGTCACAAAGCACGGGCGACCGCTGGCAGCGGTGATTCCTGTTGTGGACGAGCGGTCAAGAAGCATTATCGGATGGAGCAGCGAAATCCGATTGGGAGATGATTTGACCAATCCGGCCATTCCTCCGGACGATTGGGAGATCGTCTCTCAGCCTGATCGAATTGCGACCAGCCTCCGAGGCGAGTAGAAGTCACGCGTGGCAGTCATCTTGGACACTGTTGCGTTGCTATGGATGTCTCAAGGTAGCCCGAGACTGGGCACCCGAAGCTCACTCGAAATCGAACAGGCGGCCCGTGATGGTTCCTTGAGGTTCTCGACGATTTCAATGCTGGAGGTCTCCCGCCTCCATTGGGACGAGAACATCGATCTGCGAGTGTCCCCGGAGGTATGGTTGCGGGGTCTTCTCGACGGAGGCGTCCACGAGATTCCCGTAACCGGGGAGATCGCCGGATTGGCCGGGTCTTTGAAGGTCCGCCATGGTTTCCATTCTGACCCTGCGGATCAACTGATCACCGCCACCGCGATCGTGACTAGGAGCAGCCTGATCACCTCCGACCGCAGAATTCTGAGTTGGGCGAGGCACAGAGATGACATCCAGTGTCTCGACGCCCGTACTTGAGGTTCATTTGTGGTGTTCGCCGAAGCGCGGGCTCTAGCCACGTCGCGCGGCACCCGCCCGGGCTAACACTGACCTAGCGGTTCGGGCCACTGCGTAGTCGATCATCTGGCCGTCGGCGCCGATCGAAGCCGTGCCCTCCGTTTCGGCCTTCTCGAACAGGTCCAGGATGGCTTGGTGGTGAGCCACTTCCTCGGGAGTGGGGGTGAAGACTTCGTTGATGACGCTCACCTGGGCGGGGTGGATGGCGAGTTTGGCGACGTATCCCATGCGGCGACCCATCCTGGCTTCGGTGCGGAGCGCCTCGGAGTCTCGGTAGTTCATGAACACGCCGTCGATGGGATTCGCTATGCCTGCTGCCCGGGCTGCCAGGAGAACCCGGGAACGGGAGTAATTCAACCCGGTGCCCGTGGGTTCCCACTCAACGCCGAGGTCGGCCACCAGGTCCCCCTGCTCGGCGCTCCCGAACATGACGGCCTGCACCCTCGGGAGTCGATCGAGTATCTCGAAGGAGTTCTCCACTGCCACCGCGCTCTCGATCATCGGGACGAGAGTGATGGAACCGGCCGATTGTCCCGTCGCCGTCTCCAGGGCGCTCAGGGCCCCGCACACCTCCAGCATCACCTCTCGCTGTTCGGCCTTGGGGAGGATCACCCCGGCCGCTCCGGCATGGGCAGCCGCCACCAGGTCTTCCCACATGAATCCGGTCTCGAACCCGTTGAGACGGATGTAATAGGGGATGGGACTCTCGGGAAGGGAAGCGAGATTGGCCCGCGCCTCCTCCTTCACGTTGGTGGCCACCGCGTCTTCGAGGTCCACGATCACGGCGTCCGCGGCCGACCGGACCGCTTTGGCGATCAGGTCGGGACGGTGGCCCGGCGTGAAGAGCATCGAGCGAACGGCATCCATCGAAGGTTCCCTTCTCTTGTTCTCTGAGTCAACCAGCTAGGGATATAGTACCCGTGATGGGCTTCATCACGACGGTGACCGGTGATGTGCCGACCGAAGAAATCGGCGCAGTCCTGATGCATGAGCACATCTTTTGCGACTTCCACAGGATCACCAATGACCTGAACCAGATACTGGATGACCCAGACCTGGTCACCGCCGAACTGGGCCACCTGGAAGCCACGCCGGTGCGAACGGTGGTGGAGATGACCAGCGTCGGTTTGGGCCGGGACCTGAAGGGCCTGCGGGAGATCGCCATGCGGACGGGCCTCAACATAGTGGCCGGCTGTGGCTGGTACCGCGAGCCGTTTCTCCCACGGGAGGTCTTCGAGACAACCTCGGACGGCCTGGCGGAGATCCTGGTCTCAGAGATCAATGAGGGGGCTCAGGACGGGAGAGTACGGCCGGGGATCATAGGAGAGATCGGCGCCAAGCGGGTTCCGATGACTCCAGCCGAAGAGCGGGTGCTGCGCGCCGGTGGGTTCGCGCAACTTGAGACGGGAGTCTCGATCTATACGCATGCCTCCCGGAGCACGGTCGGGATCGAGCAGGCCAGGATCCTGATCGGCATCGGCGTCCCGCCCGGGAGGATCGTGATCGGACATGCCGACACCGTGCCCCGGAATCGGAGGGAGTACTGGGCGGAGTTGTTGGACATGGGCGTCACCCTCGGCTTCGACACGCTCAAGCCGGACCCCCCGTATGAGGTGGGAGTCCGCATAACCGGTCTGAGGTGGCTGGCCGAACGGGGATCGCTTGATCAGGTGGTGGTATCCAACGACATCTGCTACCGGTCACAGCTTCGGTCATTCGGCGGCGGCGGCTACCCGTACTGCGTCACCGGCTTCATCGATTTGCTGCGAGAGGCCGGGTTCGGCGACCGGGAGGTCCGGACGATCTTCTGGGACACGCCGACGAGGATTCTCCAGAGACCCTAGAGGCCGCACCGCGCTCTCAGCCCTGGTTGGCGTGTGGATGTCGCGAATCAAGATGCCGTGTATCGCTTGACATGCGGCTCTCCCAGGGTTATGGTCAGTGATCTGTGATCACACATCACAACACAAGATTCGGACCGATTAAAAGGAGTTGGTATGAGGAGAGTTTTGAAACCTCGTAGCCGCGGAGCCCCAGGCGGGTGGCGGCTAGGTCTGCAGGTTGCGATCGTATTCTGTTTGGCAGCATCTCTGCTTGCCGGGTGCGCCGAAGATGAGCCGGAGGCCCCGGCTACGACAGCCGCGCCGGCTACCACAGCCGCGCCGGCCCCGGTCGACCCTGATGCAGAGAAGAGAGGCGGGACACTACAACTGGGTACGCCTCAGCCGATACAAACACTTGACCCGCATCAGTTCGGCATTTACAACAACCGCAACGCTTGGCCGGGTCTATTCAGCGGGCTGACGCGTTACACCGAAGAACTCGAACCGGTCCCCGATCTGGCCGTGTCATGGGACGTGGACGATGCCGGGACGGCATGGACGTTCAACCTGCGAGAGGGTGTGCAGTTCCACAATGGTGAACCATTCACGGCTGCGGACGTCAAATACTCCCTTGACAGATTGCTCCACCCCGACACGAACGCGGGCGTCTACGCCGAAGCGATATCTACGATCGAAGAAGTCGAAGTGGTTGACGATCAAACCGTGATCTTGCACCTCTCTGCGCCTTCCGCGATCCTGCTGGCAGGGTTGGCGAGAGCCATGATCATTCCCGAGGGTTCGGGAGATACCATCGCTCAGGAAGGCATCGGAACCGGGCCCTTCGTAATGGTCGACTATGTCGCCGACGAGCGTCTGATCATGACCCGGAACGAGAACTACTGGGAAGAGGGATTGCCCTACCTTGACGGAGTCGAGGTGACCGTGCAGCCCGACACGACCACGCTGTTCACGGCCCTGAGCGCCGGCGACGTTGACATCTATTGGCAGCTCGAGCCGCGTTTCGTCCAGCAGATCGCCAAGGAAGGCGAGTTGCGGACACTCTTCGCCCCCAGTTCCTCGGTTGTCACGTATATGAGCATTTACAACGGCGCTCCGCCGTTTGACGATGTGCGTGCCCGCCAGGCGCTGCTTCACGCCTTGGATCTCGAGACCATCAACACCCTTGCGTTCTTCGACACGGGAATAGCGGTGCCGACTAACAACCTGCTTCCTCCGGGCCACTGGGCCGAGGCCCCCGGCCTTACCGAGTACCCGTATGATCTTGACCGCGCCAAGGCGCTGTTCGAAGAAGTAGGTGTTACCGAACTCAGCTATGTCGGACTCAACATCGTGCCGTGGACCCGGATCATCGGAGAGGTGATGGAACAGTCCTTCGGAAAGATCGGGATCAAGTTGAACGTCTCGATGCCGGAACTCGGTGGGTGGGCTGAAGCCTTCACGCCGCACCCGGCGCCCGGCAGCATCGTGGCCAATGCCGCGCTTCCTGACTACGATCCGGCCTTCCTGTGGAATCTCTCCCACCCCGACGTCAACCCGTGGGGGTTCGGGGACGAGTCCTACGCTCAGCTTCTTGCGGATGCTGCGGCCGAGTTGGATCTGGACAAGCGCATAGCAGCCTACGGCGAGGTGCAGAAGGTCTGGAACGCGGAAGTTCCAACTCCGATCCTGTACTTTGACCGCTGGTTCCATGGTGTGCGAGACCGGGTCCAGGACTTGAAGCACCTCAACAGTGGTGACCTCGATTACAGGGAGACATGGCTCACCGATAAGTAAGCGGTAGTCTGTCCAATCCGTGGAATCGTTCACGACCCCGCTTCCGATGGAAGACGGTATCCGGCTAGCAACCGATATCTTCCTTCCATCCGGAAGCGGGGGTCCCCACCCCGCGTTGCTGATGCGGACACCCTACGACAAGGCTCGGGTGGAGGATGGACGGATGATCTATACCGAGATCGTTGGAGAGGCGGTCAAGGCCGGCTATGCCGTGGCCATTCAGGATCTCCGTGGGCGTTTTGAATCCGAGGGGGAATTCGTGCCGTTTCACGAAAACCCCGTCAGCGACGCAAGGGACGGTGCAGCCACCGTGTCTTGGATCAGAGCTCAGGACTGGTGCGACGGCTCCGTTGCGATGTGGGGTGACTCCTACGGGGCTTGGACACAGTGGAAGGTAGCTATTGACGGGGACGTCAAACCCGACGCCATCTTTCCCTCCGGCCTTCCGATGAGCGCCCTCGATTCGCCCGTCCTGAGGCCTGCCAGGCGAATCCTCTGGTATGTCGGCCGCATGGGGCCCGACTCACGCCGGCGCTCGGACCGGAGCGAACACTCCCTCGACGCGGAGTCCGCTTACCGTAACTGGCGAACGGTGGAGAGAAGCCGTTGGCTGTGGTTTCTCCCCTGGAACGAAATGCCCGATTATCTGCTTGGCGGCCTCTCACCCCACTACCAAAGCCTGCTTCGAAGCAGGCCAAGCGACTATCTGTCGTGGATCAGACGTTGTGAGGAGTTTGAGGGACCTGTGTTGCTTCTGACCGGTTGGTTCGACATAGATGTGGGCAGCGTGATCGAACTCCATGGAAGGCTGAGCAACCGACCGGGCGAGTCCGGCCCTGCGTATCTGATCATCGGCCCTTGGAAGCACATGGACCCCAAATACGATCTGAGCCGACACCGGGGTGAGATCGACTTCGGCGAAGCTGCCCAATGGTCCTATCCGGATGTCTTGGTCCAATGGTCCGATTTTGTTCTGAAAGGCAAGCCCGGACCTCTGTTTCCCGGACCGCCGATCCGGTATTTCGCGATGGGGGATGGGTCCAACCAGTGGCAGGAGGCCGACCGCTGGTCTGAGATCGTCGCACCTTCCCAGCGCCTCTATCTCACATCCACTGCCGCGTCGGGTGAGAGTGGCGGCGCCCTCTCGGAATCTCCTTCCACGGAGACCGCGACTTGGCGCTATGTGTACGATCCGCGAGACCCGGTTCCTTCGGCCGTGGACGAGGACGCGTACTATGGCCCCTTCGACATCGGCTACATGGACATGCGACCGGATGTCCTGTCCTTTGCCACCGCGCCGATTGACCAACCGCTCGACATCCGCGGATCGGTGGATGTTGACCTCGTGGTGGCCAGCAGCGCCGTCGACACCGACTTCTGTGCCTGGGTCGCCGAAGAACGCCCGGACGGCGCGTCGATTCTTATTGCCAGCGGGTTTGTCCGAGCCAGGTACCGGAACGGGATCGATCAGGAGACATTCTTAGAACCGGGAAGGCCCGAGACGATCCGGATCCGGTGTCGCCCGACCGTCTACCGCCTGGCCGCAGGGTCTCGCCTGGTGGTGAAGATTTCCAGCAGTGACTTCCCGGACTATGACCGGAGTCACAATCTCGGGACCGATCCCTACTCGGATGCCCGACTCGTATCGGCAGTGCAGACATTGACAAGTGGACCGGAGGAGCCGTGCAGCGTCTACCTGCCGGTATCGGGGCCTGTGAAATGATGTCTTCCGGGCAGTCAAAGGGACGATCCGACCGGTTTATCGACTTGCGTAGCGACACCTACAACCTACCCACGCAGGCGATGTTGACGCGTCTTGGATCCGCCGTCGAAGGTCCACGTATTGGAGGGGCGGAACAGTACACCCGGGAACTGGAGCGGGCAGTATCCGCCCTGACCTCCAAGGAAGCCGCTGTGTTCCTTCCCACCTGCAGCGCCGCCAATCTCCTGGCGCTGATGGCGCTGGCCAACCCGGCCGAGAACGTTGTTGTTGACGCCGACTCGCACATACGGTGGCTGGAGGCGAACAGCGCCTCGGTCACAGGAGGGGTCCAGTTGGTCCCCGTGCCAAGAGCCGGCAGCGTCGTCGACCCGGTCGCCTTGGTCGATTTCGCGGAACGATCGTCCCACTTCGGGCTTCCGCCCCTGGGTTTGATCTGTGTTGAGAACTCTCACAACAACGCCGGGGGAACGGTGGCGACCCGGTCGGACATGAAACGGGTCTCCAGCATGGCGCGCAAATACGGCGCCCGCGTTCATATCGATGGGGCCCGCATCTTCAACGCTGCCGCTCGCCTCGACGCTGAGGTCAGCGAACTGTGTGCCCCGGCCACCACGGTGGCGTTGAGCCTCAACAAGAGTCTGGGAGCACCGTACGGCGCCGTTCTGGCGGGTCCTGGAGACGTCATTGCCAAAGCTAGGAACCTCCGGGGTCAACTGGGCATCGCGTCCATACACCAGGAGGGCCTATTCGCAACGATGGCGCTGGAGGCTCTTGAAACCAACATGGAGGATCCACGCCTCGACAACCACGAGGCGGAAAAGTTGGCGCGATCTCTCACCCGGCACTTCGCGTCCGAGTTGGCGGTGCAAACTCCCCAGACCAACATCATTCTCTTTGACGTTTTGGCGGACCTGACCGCCGCCGAGTTCTGCAGGGAACTGGAGACCAGGGGAGTACTGGCAAAACCGCGGTCTGCCACCCGGTCGGTTCGTCTCGTCGTGAATCGTGGGTCGCGACAACACGATCTGGGACGTGTGACAGAAGCCTTCGCCAGTGTGCTAGGTCATTAACAGGGAGGCTTATGGGTTCCATTGTGACAGTGACAGGTGAGGTGCCCAGCACGGACATCGGCGCAGTACTGATGCACGAGCACATCATGTGTGATCTCTACCGGATCTCTGGTTTCCCGGACCATCAACTCAACGATGTCGATCTAGCTGTCAGTGAGCTTGGTCACCTGGATAAGACTCCGGTGCGGACGGTGGTCGATGTGACGAGTGTCGGACTGGGCAGAGATCTCCAGACTCTGCGACAAATCGCTATGGCCACGGGACTGAACATCGTTGCCGGATGTGGTTGGTACCGCGATCCTTACCTGCCACAGGACGTCTTCGATAAGACTTCCGACGAACTGGCCGACATCCTGGTCTCGGAGATAAACGGAGGGTCTGGCGACGGGTGGATTCGACCGGGGATCATTGGAGAAATAGGGGCGTACACGGATCCGATGTCTCCTGCGGAGGAGCGAGTCCTACGTGCAGGCGCGTTTGCACAAGTGGAGACGGGGGTCGCCTTGTATACGCACGCGGCCCGCAGCGCGGTTGGGATCGAGCAGGCCAGCATCCTGCTCGGAATGGGCGTTCCGCCCGAGCGGATAGTCATCGGCCACTCTGACACGTTCCCGCGGAAGGAGTACTGGTCGGAGTTGCTCGGCATGGGTGTCACCCTCGGATTCGACACTGTGAGGCCTCACTTTCCCTATGATGTCGAGGTCCGCATCGCCGGTCTGATGTGGCTGGCGGAGCGAGGCTCCCTGGATCGTGTCGTGGTCTCCAACGACGTGTGCATTCGCTCACATCTCCGCGCGTACAACGGCGGGGGTTACCCGTACTGCGCCACGGATTTCTTCGACTCTCTGCGAAGGGTCGGGTTCGGTGACCAGGAATTCCGCACGATCTTCCATGAGAACCCGGCCCGGCTTCTCGCTGTTCTGTAAGCCATGACCGGGGCAGAGCAAGGATCCCAAGACGGCGGCCGCCCGCCGACGCTGGAGATCAGCGATTTGACTTTGTCTCTCGAGGGAGTCGGCGCCGATCCCGTGGACTTGGTCAAGGGCGTCAGCCTGGAAATCTCCCAGGGCCAGTGCCTCGGGTTGGTCGGAGAGTCCGGGGCGGGGAAGAGCCTGACAGCCAAGGCCATTGTGGGACTCCTGCCCAGGGGGATCAGCGTCTCGCGCGGTTCGATCAGGGTCGGCGGGCAGCCTCTGACGTCCTCGCAAGTCAACTGGCGGGAAATCCGGGGCGTACTGGTCGGGACCATTTTCCAGGACCCCATGTCCAGCCTCAACCCGGTCATGAGAATACGGACCCAGGTGGAGGAGGTGATCAAGGCACATTTGACCCTCAACAGGCATGAACGGGACCAACGAGTGGTCGAGTTGATGGAAGCCGTGGACCTTCCCGGTCACAAGGGCTTCCTGTCCCGCTACCCGCATGAGCTGTCGGGCGGCCAGCAGCAGAGGGTGGCGATCGCCATGGCCATTGCCTGCGATCCGTTGCTATTGATCGCCGATGAAGCGACAACCGCCCTGGATGTCCGCACCCAGGCCCAAATCCTGAGGCTGCTCAGGTCCCTCGTGGATGACTTGGGACTAAGCATGCTGCTGGTTACTCACGACATGGGGGTCATCGCCGGCGTTTCGGATCGACTGGCGGTGCTCTACTCAGGACGTGTCGTCGAAAGGGGCAGGACTCCCGACGTCCTGTCCAATCCTCACCATCCCTACACGAGTGGCCTCATCGAAAGTTGCCCTCTCGATCTCAAGGGCGGGTTCCGGACCGAGGTCCGGCCCATCATGGGGACGGCGCCGATCGACGCGGAGTCGATCTGGGACAAATGCGTCTATGCGCCCCGCTGCTCCCGAGCCGAGAGCAAGTGTCGAAGTCACTCTCCGCCAATGGAGGATTACGGAGAGTTGCATGGCGCCGCATGCTTCTATCCGTTGGGGGATGTACCAGGAGACGAATCACCCGCGACATCGGGTGAGGTGGATACAGGCCCCCTGACGTCATCCGGACCGGCCCTTCTCACCACGGCGGCACGCGGACCGGGGTCGCCGCCGCAGAATGGAAAAGGAGCAGAAGGCACCAACGATGTAATCGTGCAAGCGACCGGACTAACCGTCTCCTACAGGGAAGGGCGCACATTCTCCTACAGCCGGAAGGCTGTCCCGGCCGTTCAGGAGTTCGACCTTGAATTGAGGAAGGCTGAGACCGTGGCGGTGGTGGGAGAGTCGGGAAGCGGTAAATCAACCGTCGCCCGCGCCCTGATACGGCTGGAGCCAAACAACGCGGTGGTGGAGGGGCGACGCCAAATCCTCGGCGCCGACCTGGATGAACTGGGTAGGGGCGCCCTGCGGGGCATGCGCCGGAGGGCACAGATAATCTTTCAGGATCCCTACGGAAGCCTCAACCCGCGGCGCAGGGTTGTCGACCTCCTGATGGAAGGCCCTCGCGCGCACGACCTTGAGTCCTCCGATCCGCCCTTGGATCGAGCCGGACAGTTACTGGAACGCGTCGGTTTGGATCCGTCCTTCGCCGACCGGTATCCACACCAGATGTCGGGCGGTCAACGCCAGAGGGTGGCGATCGCCCGGGCGCTTTCCCTGGAGCCCCAGGTCCTGATTTGCGACGAACCGGTTTCGGCGCTGGATGTCAGCATCCAGGCCCAGATACTGGAACTCCTGGCGTCACTGGCCCGCCAGGAGGGACTGGCGTTCGTTTTCATAACTCATGACTTGGGAGTGATGAACATGCTCGCCGACAGGGTCATCGTGATGAAAGAAGGAAAAACCGTCGAGACCGGCATGGTCGAGGAGGTACTCGCTCGGCCGAACACCCGATACACCAGAGAACTCATCCAAGCCAGTCTGGTTGCGATATGAATCGTCCTTCGACACAGCTTCCCCAATCCAACGATCCCATGTACCGGACGCTGGAAGACTTTGCATACAACACCATCCGTGAAGCGATCCTGCATGGGGAACTGAAACCCGGGGAGAGGATTCTGCTCAAGGACCTGGAGGCCACGTACCGAATCAGCCGCACCCCGATCCGCCAAGCTCTGAGGCGACTGTCCGAGCGTGGATACGTCACTCTGCAACCGCATTCCTCCATGCGGGTGCGGCCCCTGAGCCCGGAGGAACTGAACGAGCTTTACGCCCTACGCCGGGCGATCGAACCGATAGCAATCGCGGAGGGTATCAAGAGAGCTGACGACTCCGTCATGGCCTTCCTGGATTCCCTCCTCGGGGAAATGCATGCTGCCACGGAAAGGGAGGACCGCGTGAGTCTCATCGGGCTCAACAGCAAGTTCCACAGGTCGATGTATGAGCCCTCCGGAATGCCTCACCTGCTTTCCATGTATGACAGGCTGGTGGGCATCTGCGAGCGTTATCAGTGGACCCAAGCGAACGCGCCCGTCACCGAACTCAGAGGCGACCGCCGGCATCACGAAGAGATCATGGACGCCTATCGCCGCAGGGACGAGGGTCGGGCCATCGACCTGATTCAAATCCACCTGGAGCAGGCCCGCGAGGCCATCCTGAGACATCTGAGTTCCCGGGGAGCCCTGGCGCCATGACGGAGAGGAGCTGTCGGGAGTTCGACGCCGCCAATCGCCACCTGAACGCCTTCGTAGCGGTGCGTCACACCTCCGAAGGCCGCCAGGACTCGACAGGCCCCGCCCCGGCCGGCGATTCGGAGATCCGCCGCTCGTGGGGAGACGATCGAGGGAGGACGCTGGCTGTGAAGGACAACATAGCCGTGGAGGGATTCCCGTTGGCCGCGGGTCTCGGCGTTCCGGTGCTTTCCCAGGACGAAACGGTCTCCGCCGCGTGGGTCGAGTGGCTGGTTGGCCGGGGGTTTGTGATCTTGGGCAAGGCCAATATGTATGAACTCGGTTACGGCGCCCCAGGCTGCGGGTTGCCTCCGGCGGTGAATCCGTGGGACCACTCCCTGATTCCCGGTGGAAGCTCGAGCGGCTCAGCCGTGGCCGTGGCGGCGGCGCTGTGCGCGGCGGCTCTGGGCACGGATGCAGCCGGATCCGTCCGGATCCCAGCGGAGTATTGCGGGGTTCTCTCCTACAAGCCGTCCGGGAAACAGGCTTGGCACAAAGACGGCATCTGGCCCGGACCTTCCACTCTCGATGCCATCGGAATAATGACGCGAGACCTGGACCTTCTGGCCCAGGCCATCCCGTCCCAAAGCGGCCGCGGCGAAGGAGACGACAGCCACGGTACCCGTGCACCTTCGGACTCCGGGCGGGACACCCTTTGCATCGGGATCCTGGATCTCGACGGTGAAGATGTGGACGACGATCATGCTCTGATACTGGAGGAGGTACGAGCCTGGGCGGAAGATCGCGGCTTTGCCACATTGAGCGTGCAACTGCCAGGTCTGGGGAGCCGCGTCCGGGATGCGATCTGGAAGATATTTGCCTACGAGTACTCCCGCGCTCTCGAGTTGCATCTCACCGAAGAGGCCAGGGCGGTGCTGTCCGCCCCTTCCCGCCAGTTGCTTGCCGACGGTCCCAGGACCACCGCCGAGGAGTATTCGGGAGCGTTGGACGCCCGGCTCCGGCTGCAGCGCCGATACGCCGAGGAACTGAGCGACTGTCATGCGGTCGTGACCCCCGTCACTCCGGTACGGCCCTATTCCCTGACCTGGTCTCGCGCCTTTGCTCAATGCGAGGAGGACGAGGTCTCCGGGAGTCCGATCGATCTGTCAAACGTCGAAGCCTTACTGACCAGGAAGACCCGGTACACCGCGCCGATCAACCTGGTCGAGTACCCGACGCTGACCCTTCCCATGCGCCTTCATAGGGATGGCCTACCGGTGGGAATCCAGATTGCCTCGGTTCCTGAACACGAGCCTGAGATGTGGGGCATCGCCCAAAGGATGTGGCAGGACCTCGGTCCGCAAGCACAACGCAAGGATGGGCGAGCCAGGTTGTACGGCAGCTTTGCGGATATGTAGAAAGGCGGCATCAAATACTCAAGGCATCCGGTCAAAGGTTCCTGCAGGCGATCCCTGTTCTGCTGATAGCGTCGGCGGTTCTCTTCTTCGCCATGAGATTGGCCCCGGGTGATCCGGTGCTGGCGATGTACGGTGGCCAAATTGGGGTGTCACTTGAAGAGTTGGACGCGGCGCGAGAGAGACTCGGTTACAACGATCCGATGCTGGTGCAATACGGACGGTGGCTCTCTGACATAGTCAGGGGCGAATTGGGCAACTCGGTGGTGAATGGACTTCCTGTCGAACAGGTCATCGCCGAGAAGATCTGGCCGTCGGCGCAATTGGCGATCGTAGCCCTGATCCTGTCGGTCTTCATCGCGGTTCCCGGCGGGGTATTGGCGGCGCTTCGGCGTGGAAGCCTGATTGACCGGTTCCTCACCGGCTTTGTCAGCGCGGGGATAGCGATACCGCAGTTCTGGCTGGGAATCATGCTGATTCTGGTTCTGGCGATCCAGTTTCAGATCTTCCCGGCCTCCGGCTACGTCTCGCCTGCCGAGGGCCTCGGAGAGTGGGCCATGCACATCGCATTGCCTTCGCTGACGCTGGCCATAACCCTGGCTGCGCCCACGGCGAGGTTCGTGAGGTCAAGCATGCTCGACGTCCTTTCGGAACAGTTCGTGGACGTGGCGAAGGCCAAGGGGCTGTCCGGTCGCCGCGTCATCTGGGTACATGCCTTGCGAAATGCGCTACTGCCGGCTTTGACGATCGTCGGCTTGCAGGCAGGCACGCTGATGGGTGGCGCCGTCCTGATCGAATGGGTTTTCGGGTTTCCGGGCTTGGGGTGGCTCCTGGTCAACGCCGTTACAGCAAGGGACTATCCGGTCTTGCAGGCATCCCTTCTCCTCTTTGTAACGGCTTTTCTGCTTGTCAATTTCCTGGTTGATCTCTTCTACCGGGTTCTTGATCCGAGGTTGAGATGAACTTCTGGAAAACCATGGTCACCCGGGACCGCGTGGCGCTGGTGGCGGCTGTCATCCTCGGTCTCATCGCGGTGTTCGCGCTGATTTGGCCGTTTGTCAGCCCCTACGGCCCTCGAGAGATCCATGCCGACGCCGCCTTGAGCGGCCCGTCGGCCCGGTTTTGGCTGGGCACTGATGACACCGGGCGCGACATGGTGACCCTGCTCGCCCATGGGGCCCGAATCTCCCTGGGGATTGCCGTGGCGGCCGAGATACTGGCTGTGATTTCCGGCGTCCCGCTGGCCATGATGGCGGGGTTGCTGGGAGGCATCGTCGACAGCATCATCATGCGCACCACGGACGCCCTTCTGGGTTTTCCTGGCATCCTGATCGGGTTGATGGTGGTGACGCTGTTCGGAGCATCGCTGGCCACCTTGATGATTGCCATTGCGCTGATGACCGTGCCCTATCTGATCAGAGTCGTCAGGAACGCGGTTGTCGTCGAGAAGCAGAGGCTGTACGTGGTCTCATCGACTGCCCTTGGCGTCAAACCGGGGACCTTGCTGCGCAGGACGATCCTGCCCAACATCGTTTCGCCGCTGATAGTACAGGTGTCATTCGGTCTGGCGGTAGCCATCCTGACCGAGGCTTCATTGGGCTTTCTGGGCCTCAGCGTGCAGCCACCGGCCGCCTCATGGGGGACGCTTCTCCAGGTGGGTTACAGCTACATCCGCATCACACCGTGGCTGGTGTTATTTCCCGGCATTCTGATTTTCGTCAGCGTTTGGGCTTTGAACACCCTCGGCGACGCGGGGCGCGATGTGTTGGACCCCCGCCTGCGAGACACTGTTGAGCAGGGCGCCCGGTAGACCGGAGGCTCACACCCCGGTCATGGGTGACAAAGGGTCAAACTGCAGCCGCCATCTCCTGCAGGGTCCTGTGGAAGGCGCTCGGCACCAGGATCCCGTTGCTGATGGATTCCCGGCGGGCCGCGTAGCGCCGTTCGGAAGGTAAGCGGGTTCCTTCCTGGGCGAGCACCCGGCCAAAGAGCTTCTCAGAGTGGCTGAGCGGACTCTGTGTATCCGCGTGGAAGTGTGTCGGGTCGATCGCAATGATCAGCTCTCCTCCCAATGGCGGCATGTCTTCGCGGGGATCGGTCTCTGTTGCCTCGAAGCTGAATGGGGCGCCGATCAACGCCCCGGCAAGCAGTTCGACCATCAGGGCGAGGGCAGCGCCCTTGTAGCCGCCGAACGGCAACTGAGAGCCCTTCAGGCCTTCCTCAGGGTCGGAAGTCGGGTTGCCGTCCGCGTCGATGGCCCATCCCGGGGGTATGGGTTTCCCGTCTCGGTGATGGAGCAGGAGGTCTCCCCGGGAACTCGCGCTGGAAGCCTGATCGAATACCAAGGGTGGAGCGCCGTCGCGGGGCCAACCGAAGGCCATCGGGTTGGTGCCGTACACCCGCTGGGTTCCTCCGGCCGGAGCCACGAAGGCCATGTACTGGGTGAAGGCGAATGAGACAAGGCCTTGCTCTGCCAACCACTCCACCTCGGGCCAGAGCGCTGCTACGTGATAACAATTCACAATGGAGACCGCAGCGATCCCATTTGCCTTTGCCTTTTGGACAAGCCGTTCGATGCCTACCTGGATCGCCAGGGGGGCATAACCCCGGTTGGCGTCGACTCTCGCCAAACCCGGAGAGATGTCTCGAGTCTTGGGAACCGCCGTTCCATTCACTTTGCCGTCTTCGAGACCCTTCACATAGAAGGGCACCCGGAACAGACCATGAGCTTTACAATCGTCGCGCTCCGCCGCGGTGATGGTTCGAGCCACGGCGTCGGCGTTCTCCGCAGATGCTCCATTCACCACCAGAGCAGCTCTTGCGAGTTGATGGACTTCTTCGAGAGATACTCTTACTAGGTCATTCTCAGGCATGTGATCATCCCTCCTCGGAAAGCCTTCCGTTAGAGCCTACCCGTACGGTCGAGTCGTTGCCGGGTCCCGCTCCTGTTATTGCCGACACCCAAGCTCAACGGGTTGATTCACGCCTGTCCCGAAGCCGGGAAGGTCGTGTCGGAGGCCACCAGGCCGATGCGGCCCCGGCTGCGAGCTTATAGTTCCGGCCATGGGTTCCATCATGACCGTGACCGGTGAAGTGCCGGCTGCCGAAGTCGGCGCCGTCCTCATGCATGAGCACATCATGTGTGATCTGTACCGCGTGAGCCTCAACTCGGATCACCTGCTCGATGACGTCGACCTTGCCACCAGAGAGATTCGCCATCTGCAGGCCACTCCGGTGCGAACAGTGGTTGACGTGACCAGCGTGGGTCTGGGGAGGGATCTTGAAACGCTGCGGAACATCGCTTTGCAGACCAATATCAACATTGTCGGTGGATCAGGGTGGTACCGCGACCCCTTCTTCCCGCAGGAGGTCCTTGACAAGACCTCGGACGGGCTGGCGGAGGTGCTGATCTCCGAGATTGAAGACGGGCTCCAGGGCAGTGGAATACGACCGGGGATCATCGGGGAGATCGGAGCTCTCCGGAGGCCGATGTCTCCGGCGGAAGAACGGGTGCTGCGCGCCGGGGGATTCGCCCAACTAGAAACGGGAGTCTCGATATACACGCATGCCGCCCGGAGCACGGTCGGGATAGACCAGGCCAGGATCCTGGTCAGGATGGGTGTTCCGGCCGACCGGATAGTCATCGGCCACTCCGATACGGTGCCCCGGAAGGAGTATTGGGCGGAACTGCTGGACATGGGTGTCACGCTCGGGTTCGACACCGTGAGACCGCACTTCCCTTATGACCTGGAGGTTCGCGTGGCGGCCTTGGAGTGGCTGGCTGAACGCGGTGCCTTGGACCGGGTCGTCATCTCCAACGACGTGTGCTTCCGATCCCATCTGCGCGCCTTCGACGGCGGTGGTTACCCATTCTGCGCCACCGACTTCTTCGACTCCCTGCGACAAGTCGGGTTCGGAGACCAGGAGTTTCAGACGATATTCTGTGACAACCCGGTCCGGCTTTTGGAGCGGTCCTAAATGGTGGCCGCAGCTCCCCGGCCGCCAACATCCCGGGGGGTAATCAGGAATTTTGGCTTTACCCGATTTGGTGGATTCTGGTACGGTTGGGGCTAAGGGGGACTGGCCAGTTCCTACGCGCGCGCGAAGTGGTTATGGGGCCGCTTGAGGGGTTGTCTATCCCGGGGTCACGATCACAGCGGCGGAAGCATCATGAGAGCACCGCCGTGGCCGTCGACAGCCGCTATCAGTTCCTTTTCCCCCTCTGATCGGTGGCGGCCCGAGGAGATCCTTTGGCCGATATCGACTCCGCAAAGAGCCGGAACGCCGAGCCATCCGGCCACTTCGAAGAGGTGCGCGGCGGGGCTTCCTTCCTCGGTGACGAGGCCGGCCGCATTCCAGAGCAGCGGAGCAATGTTGCCGACAGGGTGGGATGCGACGATGACTTCCCGAGGACAGAATCGGGCGGCATCCTCCGCGTTGCGAATGTACCGGAGCCGCCCGACGCCCCAGCCCCCGGCAGCGGGGATCCCGGCGAAGGTTTCACCCTGGGAAGTGATCACTCCATACGTCCACGCATCCCAGTTCGTGGTTCCCACCCGGCGAATGGGACCTTGTTGGCCGGAGGGTGCCGGGTCCAAGTTGTCCGGGTCAAGATACCAGATCCAGCCGGGGCGGGGGATCACACCGGAAGCGGTGAGGGCTCGCCCCAACTCCTCAAGGTTGCGCAGTTGTCCGTGAGCGAGAGACCTGTCAACCTCCGGATGCCGGGAGATAAGGTCCAACAGCGGAGACGACTCACCGTTGCGCAACGCCGCCAGGGCTCGATCGATGTCGGTGGGAGTAACAGGTTCTCCCCAACGTTGTGACATCAACACTGCTGACCCTTTCTGAAGATCCTCGATGAGGGTCGCCACCGGCCTGGGGGCCTGTTCTATCGCAGCGGGGGAGAGGTCTTCGAGACCGATGGCCCACGGCCAGACATGTCGCTCGCCCACAGGACCCGGGTACCGAATCATCATGCGAACCACACCTCTCATCCATGGTTCCCGGTTTTGGGCCGGGTCAGGCGCCCGGGTTTCGGTCCTTTGCAATCGCCAATCCAGCTTCGGTTGAGCTTGCACCAGATGGAGCTTTCCATTCTGGTCGGCCATCCACTCGATGTGATTGCACTCGATCTTCTCAGCGGTGGCTCTGCTCAGAACGGCGATCCGGCGGAGTAGGCGGGAACCTAGGGGTGAAGAATCCGCCTGGACTTCGTCGTCCCGGGTGACGACGGCAATGTGGCCTCTTTCCCAGCCCCCCACCAACCCGGCGGGATGTCCCGGCGTGCCAATCACCTTTACAGCCCCGTTCTCTTCTACGGTGGCAACTCCACCGTAGGTTGGTCGGATCTCGGGTTGGACGAGCACAGCCATGCCCACCTCTTGTGGAGATGTCCCCGTCACTACTCCTCTCTTCAGAGTGTTCGGGTTGAAGACCGAGGCCCAGCAGCCGATCACGCACTGGGTGAGTTCTTCGGGCTTCATCCCCAGATAAGAGGAGAAGGCTCCGGCCCAGATGCTCTCTCCTTCCGCCCTACTCGATGAACGCACCACCAAGGAATCTCCAAGATTCCGTGCTTCCTCTGCGAGGTCCTGGAGTAGAGCGGGAGGCGGGTGATTGTAGACGGCCGTCCTGGCTGCGCCCGAGTTATCGGTTGATCGGAGCGTGGCTTCTCCGGCTCCGATGACCGGATCGGAGACACCCACCGAGACTACGAACCCGTCGAGAACCGGCAGACCCCGGGCTCTGGCTCTTGCCAGCCGGCTGGCTTTTGCTCCCACCAGGGCGGGATTCTGTGCGTCGGCCTGGTCGAGCCAGACCAGACGGGCCCCTCCGGCCATGTCAGTCCACGACGATTATCTCGTGAGACTTGTAGGACGAGACCATCTCGATCCCGGTGTCGGTGACATACAGCATCTCCTCGAGACGCACCCCGAAGCGGTGGAGTTTTCCGTGCTGGGTCTCCAGGGCGAAGGTCATCCCGGGCTCGATCTCCACGGGGTGGTCCAGGGACCAGATGCGCGAGATCACCGGCGGGTCGTACTGGGCCAGGCCCAGGCCGTGACCCCAGAGGTTGGCCGCCGCCTGGTCCTCCTCGGCGTATCCCCACACCTCCTGGGCGCTCGGCCACTTGGAGGCGACGTCGGCGGTGGTGACTCCCGGCCGGGTGGCCTCGATGGAGTCCCAGAGCCAGGTGTGAGCCTCGTCGTAGACGCTCTGCATCTCGTCGGTGGGCTTCCCGCCCACGCAGTAGGTGCGGTACACGCAACTCTTGAACCCGTTCCAGGTGAGGGCGGCCAGGTCGACGATCACCAACTCCCCGGGGCGGATCATCCGGTCGGAGAAGTTGCGCCAGTTGGGCCAGGCGTTGGGACCCGATGACACGATCACGTCCTCGACGTCCTCCATGCCGGGAATCGAATAGAGTTTCTCGAACCCGAAGGCCGCCACCTGGTTCTCGGTCATCCCCGGCTTGATGAAGTTGGTGATCTCGTAGTGGACGTAGTCGCAAATCGACCCCACCATCGAGAAGGCCTTGACCTCGTCGGGGCTCTTGATGGCCCGGGCCTCCATCATGGGAGTCATGCCGTCGGTCCACTCGATCCCGTGCTGCTGGAATGCGCCGATCAGGTTGATGTCGATGAAGTCGACGCCCAGCGGTTTGTCCTTCACTCCGGCTGCCTCCAGGTCGCTGATCAGGGCCTTGGTGAACTTGTTCACCTGCTGCGTGGAGGCCGGACCCACCGCTCCCTTTATCCAGGCGTACGAGTACCGGATGTTCTCCTTGGGGATCCACGGGTTGTGGACTTTCAGGTGGAACCCCAGGTCGCCCTGCTCATAGACGATCGGCGGCTGGTCCTCGATCAGCACCACGTAGCGGAGCCCGGGCTTGAGACGGTTCCAACCCGGGGTCATGGTGGAGGAGACGTACCGCATGTTCTCGTCGTAGAAGAGCAACAGGGCGCCCAGACCGTAGCGTTTCATCGCCTCGTGGGCTCTCTTCAACCGCCACTTCCGGACAGCGTCCCAGTTGATTCCCTCTTTCCAGTCCGTGCTCAAGACCCCGAATGCTTCCCTCATGTTCTTCCTTGCTCGATTGGGGGAAATCATACCGCCGCGCCCTCCCGGGAGAGTTGAGGAGGGCTTGCTCAGGGAGTCAGAAGGACCTTGAGGTGGTCGCCGCTCCTGGCGGCGGCGAAGGCCGCGCCCGCCTCCTCCAAGGGGTAGCGACCGGTGACCAGGGGCGCCAGGCGGATCCGGCCCTCGGCGGCAAGACGGATACCTTCGTCATAGTCCCGAGGCAGAGCGGCTCTCGGGTTGTGAAGGGTGAGTTCTTTGAAGTAAAGCTGGTAGTAGGGCATTTCGGTTCCCCCGCCGGTCACGGTGCCGTAGATGATCACGTCGCCTCCCGGCATTGCGAGGTCGATCGATTGGACGACCGTCTCCTCTTTCCCCACCGACTCGATCACCAGGTCGGCGCCCCGCCCGGATGAGGCTCGGGCGACCACGTCGGATGCTTCGTCGGGGGTGGCGACCAGGTCGGCGCCCAGGCCCTTCGCCAACTCCAGCTTCCACGGGGAACGGCTGACGCCTATCACGAGGCCCGCGCCACGATCGGAAAGCAATTGGGTATGGAGCATGCCGGAGACGCCCAAGCCGATCACCACGGCCACCGTGTCGGAGGAAACCGGCACCGGCTGCTGGGAGTGGACCACGGTTCCCAGGACCTGCAGGAGCCCGGCCTCGTCCGGCGGGATCTGATCGGGGACCGGATGCAGGTAGCGATCCTCCAGCCCGATGGCCTCGGCGAACACCCCGTCGAAGTCCCGCCCCAGAAGGCCCCCGCGCCCGCAAAGATGGGGCCTGTCCCTACCGCACAGATAACAGTCGCCGCAGTTGATCCCCGGATTGACGAGCACCCTCGTTCCGTGAGAAACCTTGGCCTCCGGCGGGGCCTGCGCCACGGTGCCCACCAATTCGTGGCCGAGCACCCGTGGGTAACTGACCGGTGTGGAGCCGTCCAGAATCTTGAGGTCCGTGCCGCATATCCCGGCCCGCTCCAGACGGACCAGGACCCCCCTGTCCACCCGGGGAAGCGGCCTGTCCACCATCTCGAGCCAACCCGGTCCCGTGGTCGCAGCAGCTCTCACGCCTTGTCCTGCCACTTGAACTTCGAAATAGGACCTCCAAGGGTCACACGGCATTCTCTACGTCGCACTTCGGCACTCGGTTCCTAACGAGGGGGAATCGTGCAAACACCTCTCACCAGCGAGGGCCCAAAACTCAAGTGTTGGGTCTAGGCGTCCCGACTCGAGGAGGTATTTCTGGTGGAGGGCGGCTGGAGCCTATCCCACGCCCCACGCTTCTCTGTGATGCTCGGGTCGGGCAGTGACGGTCTGGGCAGATCCTTGGGGTTAGGCACCGGAGGAGGTGAGGGGTTGTCTTGTTTTGGGGTTGTTTCTGTTCTTTTACTCAAAGGAAAAGATCTCCCAATAGAAGGAACATACCGGTCACTTCAATCATAAGGGCTGCAAGGCCCCAAGAGAAGGTCATTAGCTTTCTCTTGAGAACCTTCCGGTTGGTGTCCGCCTGGTCACCCATCCAGATTGCAAGCTCGCGATGCACTTCTGAGATGCTTCTCGGCGGAGTCCCCTCAATGTAATAGCCGATTATGACGCGCGGATCATGCACAAGGCGTAGGCTGGCCGGTTCCCAGATGAACAGGGTGGTAAAGACCACGCCGAGGAACCCCACGATTGCCAGGCCCCCTCCGACAAATCCGAGCCCATCGATGTTGCTGATCTCGTCACGGTAGTTCTGAAGGGCGACAAGAAAGAGGCTTGCTGCAAATGTAGCCGCCGTCAGGAGCTTCCCGGCTCGATCGCGAGTGTCCTGTATCGTGGCCATCTGCTGGTCTAGCGTTCGCAGCCCGGTCTCGTAGGAGAGGGCATAAGCGGCAGGGTCCCCGTCCACCCGCCCAGATCATATCGCCGCTACGAACTTATCGCATCTCACCAGCACCCGACATGGCGCTGAGACCGATGGCGGGGCGTATATCTTTGACCAGATGAGAGCTTGCCGGTGACCGATCCGCCCACTTCTCCACCGGCGTCTCGGGTCCTTCCTTACTTCTTCCTGGGCGCGATCGTGCTGGGCCTCGGCTTCAACTGGCCGCTGATCGCAATAGGTGTGGACAGCATGCCGCCATTGTGGCTCATGACGTTCCGCATGCTGGGAGGGGCCCTGGTGGGCTTCGGGATGAACGCGGTGGCGGGCCAGCGGGCCTCCGTTCACCCTCGGGACCGGAAGATCGTCACCGTCCTGGGGATCTTCCGCCTGTTCGCCATCTTCATCTTTGTCTTCTACGCCCTCCAGATTCTCCCGCCCGGCCGGTCCGCAATCCTGGTGTGGACCAGCACGCTGTGGGCCGTTCCCCTGGCGGCCATCTTTCTCGGAGAACGGATGTCCCGCTTGCAGACCGCCGGTCTGGTGGTCGGGATCCTGGGAATAGGAGTGGTTGTCGAGCCCTGGGCGCTGAGCTTCTCCGAGCCCAGGGTGATCTGGGGGTACCTGCTGCTGATGGGCGCAGCCCTTTCGGCGGCGTGGACCTCTGTGTATATCCGGAGACACTCCTGGACGGCCAGTCCCCTGGCCTCCACGCCGTGGCAGATGCTGTCCGGAGGCGTTCCGGCTCTGGCTGCGGCCCTGGCTGTGGACGGGATTCCCGACATCCAATGGACCTGGCTGGTGTGGGGTGTGGTGTTATACCAATCCACGTTTGCCGGTCCGTTCGTGGTCTGGGCGCACCTGTCGGTCCTCCGACACATCCCGGTGGTCCCGGTCAATCTGACTCTGATGGTCACTCCGGTGGTGGGACTTCTGGCGTCGTGGTGGTGGGTTGACGACGTGATCACCCTTACGCTGGTGGCCGGGCTGGCGATGATCACCCTGGGAGCGACAGCCAACATCTTCGGAGACGAGCACCTGCGGCCACATCGATCCGGTATGACGTGAGCCCGAGATCCCGCCGGGAGCAGCTGGCTCTCCTGATGACCGTCTGCTGTCTGGGCATGACCCACCTCTCCCTGGTTTCCCCTGTCCTTCCCGAGTTGGCCAAGGCTCTGGGAGTCTCGATCTCGGTGGTGGGGTGGGTGCAGGGTTCGGCGGCGTTCCCCGGGATATTCCTGGCGATTTTCGTCGGTTATCTGGCCGACCGCTTCGGTGGGCGCCGGGTGATCCTGACCTGTGTGACAATCTTCACCATCTTCGGGTCGGCGTGCTTTCTGGCCACATCCTTTCCGATGCTGCTCGGGTTGCGGATGTTGCAGGGGATCGGCACCTCGGGGATCGTGGGCGTGGCCGTCACCCTGATCGGCGAGTTGTTCGAGGACGACCAGAAGCGGCTGAGAGTGCTGGGCACCAACCTCGCCCTGATGTACCTGACCCAGTTGGTGGTTCCCGTGTTATCGGGGATCGTGGCGGCGGGAGGGGCCTTCCGGCCCTTCCTGCTATATCTGGTCGGGGCGCCGATCGCCATCTGGGCCTACCGCCTGGCGGTCGGTCAGCCGGGAGAGGCGGCTTCTTCCCCTATTCGGCATGTCCGGGCCGCCCACCAGGACCTGCGCCGCCGGAAGACGGGTGTGGATTTCCTGGGCCTGATCCTGGTTACGGCCATAGGGGTGATGGTCTTTCAGGGGGCGACCCTGACTGCCGTTCCGTTGATGCTTGACGAGGTGTTCGGGACCGCCAGCACCGGACGGGGTCTGGTGGTGTCCGCGTTTCTCCTGGGAGCGATGGTTTCCGTACTGGGAGTGGTCCGGGTCATCTCGGGGAGGATTTCGGGCCGGGTGCTGAGCACCGGGATATGGCTGATGTCCATCGGGCTGTTCACGGTGCTGGTGGCGGGCTTTCCGCTGATGGTCTCTGCGGGCCTGGCGATTGCCGGGGCCGGGTTCGGGCTGGTAATCACGCTGGCGCAGCGGGACGCAATCACTTCCTGTTCCCCGGCCTATCGGGGGGTAGTGATGCTCACTTGGGTGGCGGGAGTGCGGGTGGCCCAGGTGATAGCGCCGCCGTTCGCTTCATTCGTCACCGGTGTGGTGGGTCCCCGGTCCATGTTCCTGCTGACCACGGTCATGACCGCCTTCGCAGCTTTGGCTTGGCGTCCTCTGAGACGCCGACTCAGGGGGACCTTTTATTCCTAGGTGATCGGAGATTCCTGGGGGGATGGCGGTAGGGTTACACCCATGACAAGACTTCCTGAATTAAGTTCGGCCGCGGCGGTTTCTGACGGTGAGGGGCCCGTCTTGGTGGTGCCGATGGGCGTCGACCGGGAGCCCGGGCCGGGTGCCGAGTACGTGTTGGATCAGCTGGGTTCGTGGGTGGGTGATCACCTGGAGGGAGTGGGTTTCTCGGGTAAACCGGGGGAGGTGGCGGTGATCCCGACCGGGGGTGGATTCCGGTACAACTGGGTGGTGATGGCCGGTGTGGGTGGCGATCCCGACCATGAGACGGTGCGCAGAGCTTCGGCTGTTGCCTACCGGGCCGCTCCCCGGACCGAGAGCCTGGTCACCACCCTCCACCAGGTATCCACTCCCGGCGCCCTGGCCGCCACCGTGGAGGGGGCGCTCCTGGCCGGGTATCGATACGAGAACTATCGGAGTGAGAAGTCGGACCGGCCTCTGGCGGAGGTCCAGCTTGCCGCCCCGCTGCCTTCGGATTGGGCCGATACGGCCGAGCGGGCCCGCATTGTGGCCGAGGCGGTCGCCCACGTCCGGGACTGGGTGAACCAGACCGGGCTCGAGCAGGGGCCTGCCGACCTGGCGGCGCAGATGTCGGAAGTGGCGACCCAGGCGGGGATGACCGTCGAGGTGTGGGATGAGAAGAAACTGGAGGAGGAGGGCATGGGCGGGATCCTGTCGGTGGGGCGGGGATCGCACCGGCCCCCTCGCCTGGTGCGGTTGGTCGGTCCGGGGGAAGGTCCCAAGCTGACCCTGGTGGGGAAGGGCATCACCTTCGATACGGGCGGGCTGTCTCTCAAGCCCCCCACCATGATGGAGAACATGAAGACCGACATGGCGGGCGCCGCGGCGGCAGCAGCGGCAGGCGCTGCCATCAGCCGTCTCGGACTGGGTGTCCGGGTGGAGGTGCTCGCCGCCCTGGCCGAGAACATGCCGGGTGGGCGGGCCTCCCGCCCCGGGGATGTGTTCACCGCCCGCAACGGAAAGACCGTGGAGGTGATGAACACCGACGCGGAGGGTCGGCTGGTCCTCTCGGACGCCCTGAGTCTCGGAGTGGAGGGATCGCCGGAGCTGATGGTTGACCTGGCCACCCTGACCGGGGCGTGCAAGATAGCCCTGGGTCTTGAGATAGCCGGGCTGTTCGGGACCGAGGATGCGAGGACAGCGGTGGGCGGGGCAGCCGAGGCGGCGGGGGAGAAGGTCTGGCCGCTTCCCCTGCCTCCCGAGTACCGCAAGTTGCTCGACTCGCCGGTGGCCGACATGAAGAACACCGGGGGTCAATGGGGCAGTGCGATCACTGCCGCACTTGTTCTGAAGGAGTTCACCGGCGACGTCCCGTGGGCGCATCTGGACGTGGCGGGGCCTGCCAGATCCGCCAAGAAGGAGCACTACATCTCAGAGGGCGGCACCGGTTTCGGAGTGCGAACCCTGGTGGAACTCGCCTCACGGATGGCGAGCAACGGTTAGAGGCGTGACGAGACTTGCTGATGTAGGTTCGGCCGCGGCCGTAGCCGACGGTGAGGCACCGGTGCTGGTGGTCCCCATGGGCGCCGACCGGGCGCCGGGACCGGGCGCCGAGTACGTGTTGGATCGTCTGGGATCGTGGGTGGGCGAGCACCTGGAGGGAGTGGGTTTCTCGGGCAAGCCGGGAGAGGTGGCGGTGGTGCCCACCGCGGGAGGGATCGGTTACAGATGGGTCGTGATGGTGGGGGTGGGCGACGATCCCGACCCCGAGACTGTGCGCAGAGCCGCGGGCGCCGGTTACAGGGCTGCCCCCCGGGCCGAACACCTTGTCACCACTCTTCACCAGTTGCCGGTGACGGGCGCGCTGGCCGCCACGGTGGAGGGGGCGCTCCTGGCCGGGTATCGGTACGAGGACTATCGGAGCAAGCCGTCAGACCGACCGGTGCCGGACGTGGGTTTGGCCGCTCCGGTGCCCCCCGGTTGGATGGATACCGTCGAGCGTTGCCGGGTGGTGGTCGAAGCGGTGAACGCCGCCCGGGACTGGGTGAACCAGCCTCCCCAGGACCAGGGCCCTGCCGACCTCGCCGCTTCGATGTCCGCCCTGGCGACCGAAGCGGGGATGACCGTCGAGATCTGGGACGAGAAGAAACTCACCGAAGAGGGGATGGGCGGGATCATGTCGGTGGGACGGGGATCGCATCGCCCTCCTCGCCTGGTGCGGATGATCGGGCCGGGGGAGGGTCCCCGGCTGACCCTGGCCGGGAAGGGAATCACCTTCGACTCGGGAGGGCTCTCCCTGAAGCCGGCCAAGAACCAGGAGTTGATGAAGTTCGACATGTCCGGGGCTGCCGCAGTGGCGGCTGCCGGGGTGGCGATCAGCCGCCTCGGTCTGGGGGTGAAGGTGGAGGTGCTGGCCGCCCTGGCCGAGAACATGCCGGGAGGCGGGGCAACCCGGCCGGGGGATGTCTTCACGGCCCGCAACGGGAAGACCGTGGAGGTGGTGAACACCGACGCCGAGGGTCGGCTGGTGCTGGCGGACGCCCTGAGCCTGGGCGCCGAGGGATCGCCGGACCTGATGGTCGACGTGGCCACCCTGACCGGAGCCACCGCCGTGGCGGTCGGCCTCAGATACGGGGGACTGTACGGGACCGAGGACGCCAGAAGGATGGTGGCCGAGGCGGCGGAGACTGCAGGGGAGAGGGTCTGGCCGCTTCCCCTGCCTCCCGAGTACCGCAAGTTGCTCGACTCGCCGGTGGCCGACATGAAGAACACCGGGGGTCGATGGGCCGGCGGGATCACCGCCGCACTGGTGCTCCAGGAGTTCACCGGCGACGTCCCCTGGGCGCATCTTGACATACCGGGACCGGCCAAGACCAAGAACGCCAAGCACTACCTGGCTGCCGGCGCCACCGGATTCGGGGTGCGAACCCTGGTGGAACTGGCGGTACTGATGGAGAGAAACTGATCCTGCCTCCTTGGCTGTGGTTTTCGCAGTGACAACTGCAGCACTTACAGTTGTGCTGGCCCTAAAAGGCTTCTAAGAAATCGAGGCGAACTTCAGGCCAATTCGCTGACTGAGGAGGACGGATCCTCCTCGATAGAGATGCTGCCGAAGCCGTATGCGATTTCAAGGACTTCCTTTGCTACAAATAAGCGGTTGCGGCGCTTGCCCGTTATCTCCTCCAAGAGTCCCGCGTCAGTGAGGATGTCTATGGCCCGCTGGGCCGTGGCAAAGGAAACCCCCAGGTCGGTGGCTGCTGTACCAACCTGTGTGAGTGGCCGGCCGAACAACCTTTCGGCCAGCCGAAGTGCGGTGGACGTTGCGCGAGCCTCGAGAAGTCGTTGACGGATGCGTTGCTGGAGTTCGACAAGGCTCACGGCCCTTCTTGTTGCATCGGTAGCCACCGCGGCGAGTCCCCCGAGAAAGAAGTCAAGCCACGGAAAGGGGTCTGAAGTTCGACTGGTGTGTCCGAGCAGTCGGTAATAGTCCTCGCGATGCTGCTCAAAGAACACCGACGGATAGAGCACTGGACGGTCGAGAATACCCCGCTCTATCAGCATGAGAATGATCAGAAGTCTCCCAATCCGACCGTTGCCATCTGCGAAAGGGTGGATCGCTTCGAATTGGTAGTGAGCGAGACCTATTGCTATGAGGTCGGGTAACCGCCGGTCGTGAAGGAACGCTTCGAGTTCGCCTATTGCCGCCTTCGCTTCGGTCGGCGGTGGCGGTACGAAACTGGCGGTTTCCAGTGTTGAACCGGGGAAGCCTATCCAATTCTGGGTCGTTCTGAAGTCGCCGGGTGAGGCATGGCGCCCTCCAGCGTCCTTCATCAGGACCCGGTGGGTCTCTCGGATCAACCGAGTGCTGATAGGCAGGTCATCCAACCGACCAACCGCGTAGTCGAGGGCGCGAAGATGGTTGTAGACCTCCTGGAGGTCATCGGAAGCCTTGGTTTGACGCGCGGCCTCGAATTCGAGCAGTTGGTTCACGGTGGTGACGGTTCCTTCAATCCTGGAACTCAGCACTGCTTCCAGGCGAACGTAGGGGGAGGTGAGCATCTCGATCGAACCGAGGCCCCGGACCACGCCTTCCAGACGGTGGAGGGCGGCTGTTGCCCGAACCAGCTTCTTTACTGTCTCTTGCGGATAATCGAGAGAGACAGGCAGCGCCGCGGGGAAAAAGGCTCGATACCCTTCCAAGGTCCTTCTGGTCGTTCCAGATGCCCACTGTTGTCGTTCTGCACTGTAAGCGACCATATAGCCCTATCTTATTATCGCTATTGGGCTAGGTCGATAATACTGCTACTTCCTGTTGTTGCAAGTGGTGATAGGAGAAGCGACCTTAAGTTTCCTATCGCACCGATTCGCCACCCGGACTGGGAAAGGCCGGTTAGTCGCGGTCCTCGGTCTTGTCCGAAATCTCAGCCATCTCCGGTTCCACCGGTGTCGGCGTTGCTGTGCGACGCCGACTACGGCGCCTCCACCAGAGAATTGCCACGACGATGGCGATGAACGGCAGGAACGGGATCAAGACGCCCATCACCACCGCCAGCCCGCCCAGGACGGCAATCAGCGCGTCCGCGCTGGAGTCGAGGGCGTCGCTGAATCCGGTCGGGGAGCCGTCGCCCCTTCCGTCCGCCTCCACCTGCACCAAGACCTGGGTAGATGCCAGGGTGTCGTCCAGGACGACCCCCTCGGGGTCGATCGGCGTGGCGGTGACCGTGATCTCCACGTCGATGCCGCGGACGGCGAGTCGACCCGCCATACGCCCGTTCTCCACCGACTCGGTGAGGGTGGCGGTGAGGAACTCCCCGGGCTCGATCCGCTCGAAGCTTCCGTGATCGGGTGCGAAGAGGTTCTCTTCCAGGGGGAGGCTGTGGGATCGGACCCCGATGTCGGTGAGAGCGGTGTCACCCAGATTGCCGATCTCCAGACAGAAGTTCACCCGGTCGTCCTCGGCCTCCAGGGAGATGTCCCGCCAGCCCAGGCAGGGGTCGTCGTTGCCGGCGGAGGCCCAGGCGGTGACCTGCATGCGGGTGTTGGGAAGCACTTCCTGGGCCGTCACCGTCACTCCGGTGGTGTCGGAGACGCCATCCAAAGGAATCCCGTCCGGGTCCAGGGGTGTGGCGTTCGCCGCTATCTCGATGTCGAGGCCTCTGATGGCGACGCGGCCGTTGAAGCGACCCTTCTCGACGGTCTCGGTGAGCGTGGCCGTGAGGAACTGGCCGGGTTCTATTCGTTCGAACCCGCCGTGTTCAAGGTTCAGCGGGTTGGCGCCGAGGTCCAGCGCCGCCGACTGGATCTCTACATCGGTGATCGGGGCGTTTCCGGGGTTTCCAACAAAGACGCAGATGTTCACAATGCCGTCGTCGGGCTGGACGGTGACCGTCTTGGCGCCGAGACATGGATCGTCGTCGTCACTGGAGACCCAGGCATGCACGAAGATGCCCGGGTTGGGGATCACCTCCTGTGCGGTTACGGTGATCCGGGTCCTGTCGGAGATGGTCCCCAGCGCACCGCCGGCGGCATTCCCCGGCGTGGCGGTGGCTTCGATCAGTATTTCCAGGCCTCGGGTTGCAATCCGGCTGGCGAGGCGGCCCTTGATCATCTCCTCGGTGAGGGTGGCTGTGAGAAACTGTCCAGGCTCTACCCGGTTGAAGCTTCCCCGCTCCAGCACGAACGGGTTTATATCCAGCAGCAGGACGTCGGAGTTCAACTCCACATCAGTGAGTACTGTCTCGCCCTTGTTGGCCACTTCCACGCAGAAGTTGACCGTGTCGTCCCGCCGGACGTTGATGTTCTTGGATCCCAAACAGGGGTCCTCACCGCCGGTTGACATCCAGGCGGTGACCAGGAGTCCGGTGTTGGGGAGGATTATCGGTTGGTCGGGCAACTGGCTGATCGCCAGGGTGATGGTGGCCAGCGCAACCTGGTCCTGCAGGGTGCGCACCTGGCCCCTCAGCCTCTCCAGGTCGGTCTCCCGGACCAGCAGTTCCCCCTCGTAGAAGGCCACGTTCTCCAAGTTGGTGGCGGTCTCCAAAAAGCTGCGCAGCCGGATCACGCTCGCTTGGGCGGTGGTGATCCGGCTTTGGAGGTCGACGATCCGGTCGGTCACGTCGTCGGCGCTGATCTGCTGGTCCACCAGTTCACCTACCTGGGAGAGCCTCGCCAGCGCAACCGAGAAGTCCTCCGGCAGCACCTTGAAGACGATCTCGGAGTATGCCGACGGCCTGGACCGGGTCTGCTGCCCGAACACGAACCCGCCCAATCCCTGGACGATTGATATGGCCTGGTTGGTGGCGGCCGCCACGTCCGGCGCCTCCACCGAAACCCAGGCTCGGTAAATGACGTCCCGCCCGAAAGCGGCGGGGGAGTTGGCGGTCGACAACTCGACAACCGCGCCTGCCGAGGCCTCGTCAACAGAGCTGGCATCGCTCTCCTCCACTACCCTCATTTCCGCATCCGGCGCTTCCTCTGCCGTCATCGCCGCCTCTTCCGCGGCCATCGCTGCTGCATCCGCCGCTTCGGCCGCGGCCGCAGCAGCCTCGGCGTTCGCCGCCTGGGTACCGGCCAACTCCGCCTGCACCTCCTCCAAAGTCTGCGCTTCCACCATGGCCTCCTCGGCCATCGCGGCCGCCATCTCCACATCTTCGGCTGCGGCTTCTGCGGCTGCGGCTTCTGCTTCCGCTACCGCCGCGGCCGCCGTGGCCGAAGCCGCGGCCGCATCCTCGGAGGCGGACTCTTCGTCGGAGCCGCAGGCGCCAGCCAACAAAAGAAGCAGGGCCAACAGCACCGATGCGGTGCGATGCCGCTCCTTGATCCGCGCTCTGGCTCCTCGGCGCCCTCCGCGTCGCGACCAACCCATGTTTTCCACCTTACCCCGAAGCCGTGGCTTAAGTCGTTGAGGGAACGAACATCCTGTGCGTCGCTGTTGCGGGAGTTCTGTCCAACTCGGTGGCGGTCGGTCTCCGATACGCGGGACCCGGCCCCCCCGGGTAGGCGCCGTTTCCATCGTCGCGATTAGTCCTGGAAGGTCGCGATACAACACCCGCCGATTCCTTCTCCCCGAGCCTCGCGACGTAGGTAGCTTTCCGTCTCGCCACCGATTAAGGAGGGGAAGTGAAGAGGCAGGGGCATTTTGCCGGCATCAACGGTGAAACGGGGGATTGTCGGCCCTGGTGGCGGGTGGATGCGGGTGTCCGGACTCCTCCCTTGGTCCGGAGTGGACTCCGCCACCCCTGCCTCTTCCCCACCCAGGCAAGGATTGGAGAGCCTGGTGGGGAGGTTGAGTAATGGGAGAGGGGCCGTGAGCATTCCCAGGGTGAAGGCTGGGGTATGCGGGGTGTTGCTGGCGGCGGGACTGGTCCAGACACTCCCCGCCGTGGCGGCGCCGCCTACCCATTCGGAGGGCGTATGCACGGTCAGCGCGGAGATCGACGAGAACACAGGCGAGGTCTATCCCGTGACTTTCTGTATCCACACCGAGCGCCGAGGCTCCCACTACAGCCCCTCTTTCGGCAGTCTTGACCTGCAGATCAGTTCCAGCGGGTGCTACTACATGGGGACCAGGTCCACGCAGTGGGTGTTCCTGGAACTCCACGAGGACGGTGATCTGACCTACGGCTGGTCTCCCGACGGGAGACGGGGTGGGCACCGGGTGGTGGGAACGGCCCATCGGTGTTCCTGGCCGGCGGTGGAGAGAGAAGAGATCGAGGGGTATGTGTGGAGTGAGATCGGCGACTACGCCCATCAGGCTCCCCAGGTCTCATTCAACCCCTCGTCCCCCCGGGGCCTAGTCGGCATCGAGACCTTCGCGGCATTGAGCACTCCGGCTCCCTGGAGTTACGCCTCGACTTCTCCCTACACCGGCCGATCGCTCCGGGCAGAGGTGAAGGTGCGCCAGGTGAGGATCGACTGGGACGACGGTCCCGCCCAAGTGTTCGGGGAAGCTCTTCACTCCCGGCTGACGGGCTATCCGGACGGTGCGGCGAGCCACACCTACCAGACCAAGAGCTGTGAGGAGAACGGCCCCAGATGCCGGACCGGGATCGGTGCCTATGAGATCGCAACCTCCTTCGTCTGGTCGGGCTGGTACGCCGTGGGCGGAGCGATGAAGACCCTGAGGATCCCCAACACCTATTCCACCGATGCTTATCCGGTGACGGAACTGATCTCCCTGGTCGTGGGCTAGTGAGGCGGAGGCGGTTGGAGCGTGTTCAACACGGTGTTTCGCTGTTGAAGAACCAAACAAGGACAACCCTCCCAATGACAGCCATCCGCGCGATCACCCTGATGGCCCTACTACTGGCGTCCTGCGGGGATGACGCCCACCCGCCCACCACCCAACCGGCGCCTGCCGCCACCATCAACACAGCCCTACCACGGTTACTTCCGGCCACCACCCAAGAAGCCGCAGAACGGGAGGACTTCGAGAGCGACCTCACTGAGGTGGCGGTCGAAGAAGAGTGTCCGGAGAGAACCCACGCCCACCAGGGAGGGGAGTGCCATCCCGACCACCCCGACGACACGCCGCTCACGCCTGCGGACTTACCGACAACCCCCGAGGAAGTAGCCGAGGCCGACATTGTGAGCCTCGAGGCTCTCCTGTCTGCCGATGTCTGTGAGGCCGCTGGGGGAGGGTGGAACACAGACACCCAGCAGTGCGGACCCCTGGCTACCGCGCAGGATCCTCATCCCGAACCGGAGGAGGATGAAGAGCAGGGTGCAGTCGCGGAAAGGAGTGGGAGTGCAGACGAGGTGGTGGTCCAGTGGTGGCGGCCCGGTTTGATCGATGAAGCGGTGGCGCTGGTTGATCCGCACTCCGTGGGTGCGGATGATTGGCATCTGAACGAGTCCGAGCGTGACTGGGGCATCTATCGGTATTACCGCTTTTATCACGGCCTCATGGAGGACAGCGCCGCGGAGCGGGCGACGTTCTGGCAGGCGATCCAACTCGTCCACAATGTCCAGTTGCTGAACACTGGGGGGATCTACTTCCCCCACCGCTACGACGTGGGCTGGGTTGAGTACCCGAACCAGATAGCGGTCGTGCCCACCTTCCCTCTTGGGGAGACGCTGACGGTGGCCGTCACCCGCGTCGACGGTTCGTGGGCCGCGGACTGGGATGTTGAGTTTCCGCCCGGGCCTTCGATCGGTCCCACCACTCCTTTTTCGGAGCCGCGCTTTCCCGGGACCGCTCAGGCGCTGGGGCGGGAGTGCCCACCGGTGGAGGAGGTGTGGAGCAAGAACCAACCGGTGGAGGATCCCTGCACTCTCCAAGCCGTCCGGACCGCTATCGGGTACGCCTGGTCCGGCACGGTCGAGCAGCGGATGGCCGCTGTGCGGGATGGCCAGGTCCTTGCCGACTTGTTGAAGGCGGTGGACAATATACAGGATCCGTTCATAGCTTCGGGGATGGGACCTGTCGGTCGGGCGACGACGACCATTGAGATCAGGGGTGCCAAGTGGCGGGGAGGCTTTGCGCAGGCGTCGATGATCCTTCTTGAGTGGCGGGCGGTCTGGCCGGTGCGGGATTTGAGCGAGGAGGAACGGCAGGCGGCCATCCGGTATTACGAATGGAGAGCGGCCCAAGGCCGGGAAGTGTCGGAGGAGCGTCTACGGGGAGACTTCCGGATCGGAGGCCCCGTGGACTGGATCGAGACGTTGATGGTTCGCACCGCAGACGGCACCTGGCGGCAGTCCTACCGGGAGTTCTGCGAGAAAATGGACCGCACCGTCCCGAACTTTCCTGACTATGTCCCGGAAAGGGAGTTACGGTGTCCTGACGATCCCACTCCCCACTTTCCCGACTCGCGGTTCTTCGACCAGTCTCTCCCGCCGCCCAACACCCGCCTGTATTACGTTGATCCCCGCGCCAATGATGATCCGAACACCCTGTACCGGTTGGATAGGGGCCTGCCCCGCCTCGAGGGTGAGTTTTTGGGGGTGCCTCCCTCGTGACTCCCGCGCAGGTCCGCCAGCGCCACCGCTCCATTCTCTGGTCGGCGGGTCTGGTGCTGACCGCCGGGGTGGTGCTGGTGTTGCTCCCGTCACCTGAACAGTCCGAAGCGGATACCAGGACCCGGCCGGGAACGATCACCCAGACCACCACATATGTCGGGACCAAACCCGAGGAACGGCGTAGATGCCTCTCGTGGGACTGGTACGGCCAGTGCGAACAGTGGGAGGTCTGGACTGTCATGGTGCCATGCACCCCGGGCTCGGACCCCGCCTGTTCAAATGTCAGCAGCCAGACGCGGCTGGAGTGTTCGGGCTTTTGGGCTGGGGGCCTGGGGTCGGACTGTCGGGAGTACGTCCCTCACACCCACGTACCGACGACCACTACCCGTGCGCCCATTACGACGACTACGACGCGTGCGCCCATTACGACGACCACGACGCGTGCGCCCATTACGACGACCACGACGCGTGCGCCCATTACGACGAGCACGACGCGTGCGCCCATTACGACGACCACGACGCGTGCGCCCATTACGACGACCA
>JAPPFD010000036.1 GCA_028823995.1 bacterium
GCCGACGTGCTGGGAGTCGACCCCGGTCGCGTCGGGGGCATCACCGGCTCCCTGCAGATCATTCGCTTGGTGGAACAGGCGGGAGTGTGGTTCAACGCCCATGCGTGGAGCGGCGCACCGGTGACGGCGGCCAGCCTGGCGCTGTCGTTTAGCACCGAGCGGTGCCTGCTGTTCGAGTTCAAACCCATCGAGAATCCCATGCAGCATGAACTGGTCACCAACCCCTTCGTCCATGATCGGGGCACCGTCGGCATCCCGCCGGAGCGGCCCGGTCTGGGCATCGACGTGCAGGAGAGCGTCCTCCAGAAGTACAAGTTGTGATCATCGACCGCTCCGAGGGTCTCTCCGTGACCGGGAAGCCCCTGTCCTTTAACGGTCGGTGCGGTAGGGGTTGAGGAGGTCGGTGAGGGTGTCGCCGAGGAGGGTGAAGACCAGCACCGTTATGAATATGGCGCTTCCCGCTCCCAACGCCAGGTAGGGATTGGTGGAGACCAGGGCCTTGCCGGCCAGCAGCATGGCGCCCCAGGACGGGGCGGGAGGCTGAGCGCCCAGACCCAGGAAACTGAGGGCGGCTTCGGTTAGCACCGCGGTGGCGAAGGTGAGAGTGAACTGCACCAGGATGATCGAGGTCAGGTTGGGCAGGAGCGACCGCTGCATCAGATATACATGACTGGCGCCCAAGGCTCTGCCGGCGGTGATGAATTCGCTCTCTTTGAGGGAGAGGGCCATTCCTCGCACCAGACGGGCGAAGCGGGGGATCTGAACTACCCCGATGGCGATGATGGTATTGCGCAGGTTGGTTCCCAGCACCGCCACCATGGCCATGGCCAGGATGATGGGGGGAAACGCCAGCAAGCCGTCGGTGGTGCGCATCATTATGGTGTCGGTGAGCTTCCCGAAGTACCCGCTGACCACGCCCATCGGCACCCCGAACACCACCGCGATGGCGGTGGAGGCAAAGCCCACGTACAGGGAGACTCGCGACCCGTGGATGAGACGACTGAAGATGTCCCTTCCTATCGAGTCGGTGCCAAGCCAGAACTGTGCGGTGGGCAACTCGAAGGGATAGGCGACCACTTCGGTGGCGCCGTAAGGCGCCAGGAGATCGGCGAACAGCGCGGTCAGCACCAGTAGCGCCACCATGCTGAGCGTGAAGAGGTGGAGGGGATTGCGGACGATCCTCCTCCAGATCTTGCGTCTCTCCGAGAACTGTGCGGCAGATGTCATATCCGGGTTGGTCCTTGTGCGCTCATGAACGGGCGATCCTCGGGTCGAGCCAGGAATAGGTCAGGTCCACCAGCAGGTTGACGATCACGAAGGTGGCGGCCGAGACCAGCACGGCTATCTGAACCACGTCGAACGCCCGGGTGAGGATGGACTGGATCATAAGCCATCCCAACCCCGGCCAAATGAAGATCTGCTCGATAACCACCATCCCTCCCACCAGCAATCCGAAGTTGACGCCCACCTCGGTGACCAGCGGGATGGCGGCGTTCCGGAAGGCATGCCAGTAGTTGACCCGACGCTCCGTCAGGCCCTTGGCGCGGGCGGTGCGCACGTAGTCGGCGCTGAGCACTTCCAACATCCCTGCTCTCATGAACCGGGTCAGCCGGGCGGCGGTCACCGACGCGATGGTGAGCACCGGCATTATCAGTTGACTGAGGTGCTTGACGGGATCTTCTCCAAAGGGAACGTACCCCCCGGGAGGTAGAAGGGGGAACACTTCCGCCAGCAGGATGAGCAAGCCGATTCCCATCACATAGGTGGGCATGCTGAATCCCAGGGTGGTGAACACCCGGGCGATGTGGTCCACCCATGTCCCTTCCCGGATGGCCGAGATCATCCCCAGGGGCACGGCCACAATCACGGCCAGGAGTATGGAGAGAGCAGCCAGTTCCAAGGTTCTCCCCAAGGCGGGAAAGACCAGGCTGGACACCTCGGCGTAGCCGTGAGTAATCGACTTCCCGAAGTCGCCGCGGGCCAGGTTCCCCATCCAGCGCAGGTATTGGACGTGGATGGGGTCGTTGAGGCCCAACTCCTCTCGGAGTGCTTCGTAGTCCTCCGGTGAGGCGTCGAAGCCGAGTGTCATGGCGGCGGGGTCGCCTGGGACCAGCCGGAAGATCACGAACACGGCGGTCGAGACGATCCACATGACCAGGATCCCGTGCAACAGGCGGCGGGCAACGTATCTGGTCATGATCGAGCGCTCCAGTGGTTTTCGGCGCCCGGGTAATGGCAGGCCACCAAGCTGTCGGAGACAGGCGCCAATGGGGGGTCCTGTTCGACGCAGAGTTGGTCGCCTCGCCAGCACCGGGTTCTGAACCGGCAGCCGGAGGGCGGATCGAGGGGATTGGGCAGGTCGCCAACGAGAATTGTCCGCTCCCGGGTCTGTCGACCCTGGGCGGCGGAAATATCGGGGATCGCCGACAGGAGGGCGATCGTGTAGGGATGCTGGGGGGAGTTGAAAACCGCGTCCCGGGGGCCTTCTTCCACGATCCGGCCGAGGTACATGACCGCCACGCGATCGGAGACTTGGCCCACCACCGATAGATCGTGGGCGATGAAGAGATACGCCAAGCCGAGTTCGGTTTGCAGGTCCTCCAGCAAGTTGAGAATCTGGGCCTGGATGGAGACGTCCAGCGCCGACACCGGTTCGTCCAGCACCAGAAAAGAGGGCTCCAGAGCCAGGGCTCGGGCGATGGCGATCCGCTGTCGCTGCCCGCCGGAGAACTCGTGGGGGAACCGGCGCAGCGAGTCGGGTGGCAACTGGACCAGGGACAGGAGTTCGGGGATCTTTTGGCTGGCCACCGCTTTGGAGATGCCATGGATCCGGAAGGGCTCGTACAGGATCTGGCGGACTCTGAACCGGGGATTCAGGGAGGCGTAGGGATCCTGGAAGACGATCTGCATCTCCTGGCGCAGGGGACGCATCTCTTGGTGATTGAAGTGGGTGATGTCCTGTCCCGCGAAACTCACCATTCCGGCCGAGGGCTCCAGCAGCCGGATAATGGTTCTTCCCAGGGTGGACTTGCCGCACCCCGACTCACCCACCAGCCCCACAGTCTCCCCGGGCTTGATGGACAGGGTGACGTCCTCCACCGCCACCAGGGTGGTGGCCTTCTGGGCGCCGCTGCGGCGGATGTGGTAACTGGTGGTGATGTCCCGGATGTCGAGAATCGGCTTCTGGGCGGCGGCGGTGTTCACGTTGCTCTCCCGGTGAGCCAGGATGCCGCCTCCTCGGTGAAGTGACAGGCTGCCTGGTGTCGGGTTCCCACTTCGGCCAGCCGCGGGGAGTCGGATCGGCAGACCGAACGCTCCCCTCCGACGGCGCACCGGGGATGGAAGGGGCATCCCGGGGGGACGTTGGCCATGTCGGGAGGCTGACCGGGAATGGAGTAGAGTTTCGTCCTCCTTTGCGTGATCGAAGGAATGGAAGCCAGCAGCCCGATCGTGTAGGGGTGCCGTGGCCGGGAGAAGATGTCGCCGATGCGCCCTTCCTCCACGATCCGACCGGCGTACATCACTATCACCCGGTCGGCAATCTGGGAGACCAGCCCCAGGTCGTGGGTGATCAGGATGGAAGCCGCCCCCGTCTCCTGGCGGGCTGCCTTGAGGGTTTCGATCACCTGCGCCTGGATGGTCACGTCCAGGGCGGTGGTGGGCTCGTCGGCGATCAGCAGCTTGGGCCGGTTGGCCATGGCCATGGCGATCATGGCCCGCTGGCGCATACCGCCTGAGTACTCGTGGGGAAACTGGTTGTAGCGCCGTTCCGGCTGCGGGATCCCCACCATGTCCAGCAACTCGACGCCGCGCCGGCGGTGATTGGACCTGGAATCGGAAGGATTGTGGGTCCACAGAGCTTCCCGCAGTTGCTCCCCCACCTTGATAACCGGGTTCAGCGAGGTCATGGGATCCTGGAACACCATGGAGATCTCCTGTCCCCGGATCGAGCGGAGGGCTTCCGTGGACAGGGGCAACAAGTCCTGCCCCTCGAAGAGAGCCCTTCCACCGGTTATCTCCCCGGGGGGTTTGGGGATGAGTCCCAGGATGCTCAGCACCGTCACCGTCTTGCCGGATCCGGACTCGCCGACTATTCCGAGGGTTTCCCCGGTGTTGAGGGAGAAGCTCACGCCATTGACGGCATTGATCACCTGATCAGGCATATTGAACCGGACCGAGAGGTTCTCGACGGTTAGCAACGGAACTTGCATCGAGATTGAAGATACCTTGCTGTGCGAGGTTTGGGCGGGAGGAGGGGAGGGGACGCCGGAACGTCCCCTCCTTCCTCAGTTGCCTTTAGCGGGACTTAGCCACCGTCTGCCAGGTAGACATTGGTGAGGTAGAGGGTCCCTTGTGTGTGCGAGATGAAGCCTTTCACGTCGGGACTGTGGGGTATGGGGTTCAGTCGCCCTCCGAGGACGATCTGGGGCTGTTCCTCCATGGCCCACACCTGCAACTGGTAGATGGCTTCCTTGTACTCGGTGTTGGAGGCGATGGATCGGGCACTGGCCAGCAACTCGAAGAACTCGGGCTTGTGGTCGATCCATCCCATGGTCTCAACGAAGAGCTTGTTGTAGGGATGGTTCAGCAGGTCATACTCGTCCGGCTTGGGCACCATTGCGCACTGGGCCAGGTCGTACAGGTAAAGCTGGTCAGGGTTCTTCGTATGCGTGGGGAGCGTTCTGTCAACATAGGTCGCCACATCCATGATGTTCAGCTCGATCTGGATGTTCAGGCCGGTTTTCAGTTGCTCCTGAACGGCCTCGGCCAGCCAGGTGTGCTCGATGTTAGTAGCGCAAACTATCATCTCCCCGCCGTCGAAGCCGTCGGCATACCCCGCACTCGCGAGAAGGGCCTTCGCTCCCTCGACGTCAGGAGCGTTGTATGAGGCCGCGTCCGGGTTGAAGAACTGCGCGTTGCTCTCCATGGGGTTGGAAATAACCTGCATGTGGCCCAGCAGGGTTCGTTGCAGCGCAGGGCGATCAATCGCCATGCTGACCGCCTTGCGCACCAGGGGATTCGACCAGATGTCCCTGCGGGTGTTGACGTGGAAGTGATACAGGCCGGTGTTCCCCGATGGAGGACTGGCGATTACCATGCCCGCTTCGCTGAGGGCTGCCAACTCGGGCAACGGACCCTGGGCCAGCATGTGGACCTCGCCGGATCGAAGCTGAAGCGACTGGACGCTCTCATCAGGAACGGTGACGTACTCGATCCTGTCCAGGTAAGCCTCGCCCCAGTAGTCGGGGTTGCGCTCTATGACAACCTTTTGGTTTTTCTCCCAGGAGACGAACCTGTACGGGCCGGTGCCGATAGGCGTCGCGTTCAAGTCGATGTCCTCGGCAGGCGATATATACACGTCGATCAGCGTGCTGTGCAATATGCGATCCGGCTCTGAGAGTCGAACCTCCACGGTGAGGTCGCCAGTCGCTACGACTTCCGCGACTCGAGTCAGCAAGGAAGCTGTCCTTCCCGCCCCGGGCTCCTGCGCGCGTTCGATTGAGCGAACAACGTCAACGGCGTCCAGATCCGAGCCGTCGTGAAAGACCACGTCCGGACGAATATGGAATTCATGCGTCAGACCGTCTTCTGAGACATTCCAGTGAGTGGCCAGCAAAGGCCTGATCTCGTAGGTGTTCAGGTCGAACTCAACCAGGGTTTCATACATGTTGGTGACGACGTTGCGGCCAGCTGTGGATCCGTACCGGTTGGGATGCATTTGGTTTGGATCGGCCGTTTGGGCGATGACGAGAGTCCCACCACGGGGAATCTCCGCTGCCATTGCGGCCTCTTCCAACTCCTTCTCGGCCATGGCCGCTGCCTCTTCGGCTTCGGCTACCATTGCTTCGGCTTCGGCTGCGGCCGCTTCGGCTTCGGCTGCCATTGCTTCGGCTTCGGCTGCGGCCGCTTCGGCCTCAGCCAATGCTTCCATGGCTGCTTCGTCTCCTTCTTCGGCGGCCATCTTGGTGGCTTCCAGTTCCGCCATGGCCTCATCCAGGGCAGCTTGCGCATCGGCCGCCTCCGCGGCTGCGGCCGCGGCTTCGGCTGCGGCGGCGTCGGCTGCCGCCTGGGCATCGGCTGCCTCTGCTTCGGCTTCGGCGCGGGCTTCGGCTTCGGCTGCGGCGGCGGCTTCGGCTTCGGCTGCGGCGGCGGCGTCAGCTTCCGAAGTGTCCTCTCCACAGGCCGTTGCTACCAAGGCCAGGATGGCCAGCAGGGCGAGTAGTTTCTTCATGGGTTTGCTCCTTGGTTCGTCGACTGTCAAGGATATGAGAGTAAGAATAGGACTGGGATCGCTACGGACTCCCAAAAACCACAGGAATTCTTGGTCACCAGCCAAATCGTAACCCCCAGCGCTAGAGGCACCAAGAAGGCTCGATTAACATGGGTTACCGGAAACCATGTCTGACTTTCTGAAACGACCCCGACTTCCCGCCGGCATCGACGGTTCCCGCCGCGATCTGTGGGAGGAATTCCAGCGACAGCCGTTCGGCAAGCACTCTCCCGACCTGCATGCGCTGTTGGAATACATGCGCGGCGGTCCCATCACCGGCAAGTACTTCCTGAAGCTGACCGGCCCTCATTCGGAGTGGACGCTGGCCCGTTTCAGCGCCACCTACCCATTGACCACCGAGACTCTGCCCGAGCACGTCTTCACCACCATCGAAGACGCCGAGTACTTCGTGTTCCGCCGCCGCTGGGAGGAGATGTTCGGCGCCGACCCGGGAGCGGAGTCGTGAGCGTCAAGGCCGCGGTCATGGGGTACGCGGACCGCCAGAGCGTGCGGCCCGGAGAGCCCATCGAGTTCAAGGTGAGCGCACTGGGTCCGGAGACCTACCGAGCGGACATCGTGCGGCTGATCGCTCCGGAGGTGGGTCTGGGCGAGGACTGTCCGGACTTCTGCGAGATCGAACTCGGTACCGAGGTCTGCGGCGACTATCCCACGGAGTGGCAGCCCATCCATCCCGGTTCGGCGGTGCGGGTCCCGATGCCGGGGGGCCTTCCCCTGGATGAGGGCGTAACTCTCAGCGCCAACATCTTTCCCACCCTGGCGTCGGCGGGTCGCCAGGGCATCCTCGGCACTTACAGTCCCACCGACGATTCGGGCCTCAGCCTGATCCTGGAGGACGGGGCGCTCGCCCTGGCGGTGGGGAGTGGGGGGTCCACGGCCATCGTGACCAGTTCGATTACCCCGGTGGAGCACCGTTGGACGGCGGTGGCCGTCACCTATGAGCCTGACGCAGGAACGGTGGAGTTCCACGGCCGGGGAATGGAGACCCATCGCCTCGAATCCGCGCTGTCATCCCGGGAGAGGGTGGAGGGGACGGCGCCCGGAGCATCGGGAGGAAGCCACTTCCACATAGGCGCCGCCCGAGCCGTGGACGACCGCGGCGTGGAGCACACCGTTCTCTCCTTCAATGGCCGGATCGAAAGGCCCCGGGTCTACGCCCGGCTGCTGGATGGTGAAGACATCTCCCGCCTGTCGCAGGTTGCCGGTCCGGCGCCGGTGGGAGGAGCGCATGCAGACTGGGACCTTTCGATAGGTATCGACACCGACTCGGTCACCGACGTGTCGGGCCACGGCCGTCACGGAGAGACGGTCAACCTGCCCACCCGTGCGGTGGGAGGCTCCAACTGGGCGGGTGAGACCGACAACTGGCAACTGCGGACCG
>JAPPFD010000006.1:0-152984 GCA_028823995.1 bacterium
GGCGGGCGATCAGCCCCAAGCATCACACACAGGGCCTACCAAACAAGGTAAGGGGTTGACCCAATGCGCCCTGTGGAGACCGAACTGGTACAAGCTGTCTTAGAAACAGACGGGGAGAACCTAAGGCTGGTCCACCCCGAATGCGTGACCGGCTCAATCCTGGAAGTTGGCCCCTTCCAAACCCGCGTCAAGACCGACGGAGGTTCCCGGCGATGTGCAGACTGTGGGATGGAACTCGACCAGTAACGTGTCCCACCCGGCGCCTATGGTTGATGTTGGCGGTTGACGCCCCATGAGAGCCGCCGGCCCACCTCACCCGCCACTTGACCTACCAAACCCAAACTGAACCACTACCCGATCTCCTGAGAGAGGGGCTGGACTATTACGGGCCCAAGGGGGCCTTCTCGGCGGACCACCCGTCCCTTCCCGATCCGTCTGGTCCTGATGCTTTCCAGATCCGCCAACCTCTTGGCGCCCTGCAGGGCCTTCCGATCGGCATCGTAGTAATCGAACCACGGCAGTCCAGCCTCCGCATACTCCTCAGCGGTAGGAGGGCGGTGCGGAGGGGAGACCTCGCAAACCGAGAAGTACTGGAGGCTGTTGACGATGTGCACGTAGCAACTGACGCCGACCGTGGTGTCCCACACATCGATTCCGTAGTCGTCTTCGTAGATCTCCTGGCGCATGAGACCTCCCGGCGCCAGACCCATATCTTCGACAGGAGCGGCGGAGAGCGTCATGCAATACATGACGTCCTCGTATGCGCCTTTTTCCAATCGCCGGAACCGTGCCTCATACTCGGAGGCCTTCATCGGATAGGCGGTGATCTGGACGCCGCCGTGGCGGGCCTCGCCGGTCAGTTGCTCCTCGGCCGTGTACCCCTCACCCAGCCGCATCGCCACGAACTGGCGAATCAGGCCCCGCTTGACACTGAACCCGTCCAGCCACGGCTGATCGGGGACCACCAGATAGTCCTGGGGGTCATCGCAGAGGTCCTCTGTCCATTGCTCGCCGGTCAGCGCGTTGATCTTCCCGGCAGCCACCTTGACGGCCATCGGGTAACGGCCCCCGAAGTTGATCCACATCGCCTCGGACTGGTACATGGGGAGAAAAACCCCGCCGTGTTCTCGCCAAGCCTCCGGGACCCGATCGGCGTAGTCGTCCACCAGATTGAGGGGGAATCTCCCCAGTCCGGGCGGCAGATAATGTTCCCAACCGTCGTCGGGGATCCGGAGAGTGCGCTGAAAGTCAAGGGTGAACTCAGCGTCTTCGTGGACCTGTGGGAAGCGGAACTCCAGACTGTTGCCAGCGAGCTGAATCACCCCCCGCACCTGCTGACTCTCTTCGGGTTCTCTGGTCCGGGTAGTCCCGCTCATGGTTCACACCTCCTGGTGGTGAAAGTCCTGTTGCTTTCTCTCCACAACCGTAAGAGGGGGGTGTGACAGTCTGACTCTTCCGAGTCCGGTCTGATCTAAGGGGTGAGTCCTATCAGGATGCCGCCACCTGATTGAGGGGGCCGCCGGATCGCTCCTCCCGATCTACCTCCCGAAGGACTGTTCGATCTGCTCGGGAGTCCAGAACCCCTCTGTGGGACGGACTCTGTCGTCCCTTCCGTAACACCCGAGGCGGTCGATCCCCTCCGGGTCGAAGATCTCGATGGCGTCGAACACGCTTCGGGGTCCCACGGCCTTCAGAGCCTTCCAGCCCTCGGTCCCGGGCTTGGGCAAGTTAGAGGTCAGGACCAGGAGCGGAGTCCCGTCTCCCGCCATGTGATGGACGTGGGCTCGGCCCAACGTTTTCCAAAGGGTGTCGGTTCGCATGAGTCCCGGACGAACGGTGGTGAAAGCCCCCGAGACGTCCACGTACCACCTTCGGCCAAGCCGGTTCTCGACCAGAAAGTTGAACTGGATGCCCAACCTGGCTATCCGGGGATTTGTCCTGACAATCTGAAACCCGGCATGACTCAAGGCGTCCCTCGCCAAGTCCTGGGCTTTCTTCCCTTCCCGCAGCGCCCGCGCCTGGAAGTGCTCGATGGCGTCACCGGCGATGGGCCCACCGTCAACGACACCGTTTGGAGACGTGGTGATCCCCACCTCCTCCTCCGGGAAGGGCCGGCGGCGGGCGCGTCCCAGCCTCTCTTGAGCGATCACCACATATTCAGGATTGATGTCGTACCCGATGCCCATCCGCCCGGCCCGGTGGGCGGCGACCAGGGTGGTTCCCGCTCCCATGAAGGGATCGAGCACCCAGTCCTCCCGGTAGGTGTAGAGGTCGATGAGCCTCAGTGGAAGCTCGACCGGAAAGGGCGCCGGGTGGCCCACCCGTCGGGCGCTCTCGGCGGGGATCTCCCACACATCCAGGGTTGCCTCCACGAACTCGTCGTTGGGAAGCGTGGCGAGATGAGGTAGGCCGTCGGCCCGGCGGCCCGAGCGGGTCCCGGCCCTGTCGAAGCGCCCCTTGGACGCCACGATGATCCGCTCGGTGGTGTCGCGCAACACCGGATTGGAAGGCTGCTTGAAGGAACCCCACGAGACGGCGCCGCCCATCGCCTTGGATTTTCTCCAGACGATCTCTCCCCGCAGCAGCAGACCGAGATCCTCGAAGATCCCGATCACGTCGGCAGAGAGGCTGCGATAGGGCTTCCGGCCGAGATTGGCCACGTTGACCGCCATGCGTCCGCCCGGCTCCAAGACCCGGCGGCACTCGCGGAAGACGTCATGGAGCAGCCGGAGGTACTCCCTGTAGGTCTCCGGCAACCCTGCCGAAAGCGCGTTGGACCGGGAGGCCTGGAGCACCGCGTCCTCGTACTCCTTCCCCACGAAGTAGGGGGGTGAAGTCACCACCAGGGCGATGGAACGGTCGGGGATCCGGTCCATGCTCCGGGCGTCTCCCAGGACCGGCCCCCAGGTCTCCGGACGAGGGCCTATCCGGTCGTCGTCATCAATGACAGGAGGCTGGAAGCGGGCGTAGAAAGCCGACGAGTCGTGACTCTCTCTCCGACCTGCCCCGAAAGCGGAGGTGCTGGTGGGCCGCCGCGGTGGCCGGGACGCTCGATCCTCCATGCCATCCATCATATAGATGGACGTCTTCAGGCCACGGGATGCCTTCCTGGCCTCGCCCCACCTCTTGGTTGATTCCCCGATCCAGTAGGTTTCGGATACACCGAGAGGAGGCCCCGACCGGAGTGCAAACCAGGATTGGCAGGAGAGCGGCCTGGGTGGCCGTGGTGCTGATTGTTGCGGCGTGTTCCTCCCCCCAGGAGGAGGTTCGCCCTCCCCAACCATCGGTGACCACCACTGAGGCACCGCCCTCTTCAACCATGTCGGCCACTCCAGGCACGGCCGGAACCACTGCTGGGGATCCCTCTCCCGAAGGAGAGCCCCCTCCCCCTCTAGATGAAACCTCGACCAGCGAGAACGACCTGGCGCCCGCCGACACCACCATCACCACAACTACCTCCCTTCCCACCGTCACCTCACCACCCGCCGAACCCGAAGAGGCTCCCCCCACGACCAGGGCGCTTCCTCCCGACTCTCTCCGGTTCATCGAAGTCGCCAAAGGAGCGCAACACCCGATCTTTCTCACCGCGTCGCAGGGCGCCGAGCATTCCTACCTGGCCGAACAGGGAGGACGGATCCTCTATCTCCTCGAAGACGAGATCGGCGATCAACCCGTTCTGGACATCTCTGAGAAGGTGACGTTCCGGGGAGAGCAGGGTCTGTTGGGGATTGCCCTCCATCCGACCCAGCCCTTGCGCCTCTTTGTGCACTACAGCAACCTGGGCGGTCACACCGTGGTCTCCGAGTTTTCCCTCTCCGATGACGGACGAACCGCCGATCCCGACTCGGAGAGAATCATCTTCTTCGCCCAACAACCCGCTACCAACCACAACGGCGGGATGATCCAATTCGGACCCGATGGCTACCTGTATCTGGGCCTGGGGGACGGCGGCCGGGCGGGTGACTACTACGGCCACGGCCAGCGCCCGGATACGCCTCTGGCGGCGCTGGTTCGCATCCACCCCGACCAGGTGACTTCCGAGATTTGGTGGTACGGCCTCCGCAACCCCTGGCGTTTTTGGATAGACGAGCCCACCGGCCTGGCCTATATCGCCGACGTAGGCCAGGACGCCTACGAGGAGATCAGCCTGGCGAGCCTGTCCGAGCCGGGCCTCAACTTCGGATGGCCGATCACCGAAGGCTTCCACTGCTTCGAACCCCGGCAGGGCTGTGATGCGACCGGGCTGACCTTGCCGGTCTTGGAGATAGCCCATGACGATGGGGGAACCTGTTCGGTTACCGGCGGCATCGTCTACCGAGGACCCGCTATGCCCGGCCTCTGGGGCCACTACTTCTACTCCGACTACTGCGGCGGCTACCTCCGCAGCTTCCGATGGGACGGCACCCTGGCCATGGACCTTAGTGAATGGGCACCAGACCTGGGCAACGTGGTCTCCTTCGGCACAGACGGCTCTGGAGAGATGTACATCCTCACTACCGACTCGGTCTACCGAGTAGAGCCTGTTTCCTGAGCTTGACCCACGCGTCAATGGCATTAAACCCCACCATGGTGCCCTTTGTTATGAGAGCAGGACTTCCACGCCACCTAATCTCATCCTCGGCAGGAGGATGTCACCGTCCACGATCCCTCGGCGGTGATCTCCAACGTCACGTAACCACTGCCTCTCTCAAAACGCTCGGTCGTTTCCCACAACCCTGAAGCGGCTATCTCACTCGTCCACACACCTCGCTGCGGGTCTACCATTACCACTGCGAAGTTGGATTCGTTGCCGTATTGAGAGGTGTTATTCCGCACCTCACTAGTGATAACACACAGCCCCCCACCGTCAATCTCCAAATCGACCACCCTCTGCCCAGAGCCTGAGATGCTCGTCGGGCGAATGGGTGCTGTGGTGGGTGGACGGGTTGTAGGTGTCCGAGTCGTAGGGGGAGCATCGCCTACAGACCTCCCAGAGTCAGAGGCGGCAACGATCACCAGCATCAAAACGAAACCCACCAGACCAATAATGAATCCCCAAAAGAGGCATCCCTTGCCAGTCGTTTCCTTCTGTAGTTCTTCCACTATGCCCTTTCAACCCCCTTGACAGGTCTCGGATGCCCTCGGTCGGGTAAAGCCGCCGCACCTGACAGTCATCTGCTGAAATCGGTGAGCGAATCAATGATTGATTCTAGCACGTTGGCTCACGTCCTTAAGGAGTTTGAATCGTGTCTTAGGCATTGTTAGCTCTCGGTTTAGGGAGGTATAGCGTACTTTCGTACTGCGGTACTTCTGATTAAGATAGGGAGTGCTTGTTATCAAACGAGCGGAGAGCCCAGCCGGTTGCCGGTGATTAGCCCCTATACGTCCCGGATATTGACGAGCCGTTCCGGTTCGAACCGAACAGCCCTGACTACATCATCCCCAACATAGGAGGCGCACAATGAGGAAGCTAGCCATTGCTGCGGCGTTCGTCGTGGTCACATCAGGTGTTGTAACGGCTCAGGAAGAATCTGCTCAGCCCGAGCACTTTCCGCAGTGGATGATCGAAGAGTCCTATTTGTTGAGAGCTACTGCTCTGGTGTCGGTTGAGGAAGTTGTGTGCGGACCCCTTTACCGTAATGCTGGGAAGACAATCCTTGTGGAAACCCTGGACGGTCGCCAAGTCCAAGACTGGGCGGATTGTGGTGGCGTCCTCCCCATAGGAGGGTGGCGTACCGGGTCCCACGCTGACGAGTTGGACGGGTCTTCCACTACCTGGGCGACACTGTTTTCCGATGGTCGGATTGGGAGTCGCTACGATCACCCCGAACTGGGCATTCAATGCCGCGACGATACGCTTGGCATATACGTCTTTACCGGCGGTTACGTGGCGGCGAGTGTTTGGTCCGACCGAGTTGCAGTGAAGTACAGGTTCGGAGATGGAGGTGTCGTCGAACAAGGCTGGCATGAGCTGATTAGCGGAGGGGATGACAACGTGGGAGCGTGGATGCCGTCCAGCTATAGAAGGTCCTTCGTAAACTCGTTGCGCGATAATCCCGAAGGTGCTCTCGTATTTCGGATGTGGAACTATGACAACACAGAGGTGGGCACGATGACCTTCGATTTAACTGGGGTTCAAAGAGTGGTGGAGCCCATCCTCCAAGAGTGTGGGTGGTGAGTTGGAGCGATTCAGCAGGGAGGCTGAACGATGTTCTCCTGGTAGTCCTCCATTCACAGTGGGACCATTCAGATAATTGTAGAAGGCTGGAACTCCCTTGACATCGGATGCCGACCGATTACCAGTGGTGGGCGTCCCATGCCGATCATGCTACCAGGGGATGTGTGACAGTTCCCTCCAGCGGGCCACCGGCCCTCCGCATCCAACATCGAGATGGTTCTCCTCCAGAGGCTCTATTCTCTACGAGGCATAGGCTTCCCCGGACGGAGGGGACACGGTATCGAATAGGGAAGGAGACCCAATGGGCGTGATACACGCTTCAGCAATCATTCGGAATCCGGCTGAGCCTGACAAGGCCTGGGAAGGGAAGTTCCTTGTGGACACGGGCGCCATCGACTCACTGGTGCCCAGAACTCACCTTGAGGCCATCGGTTTGAAGCCCAAGGACCAGCGGTTGTACGAGTTGGCGGACGGCAGTGAGATGTCCTTTGACGTCACGACGGCGGAGGTGGAAATCATGGGACAGATCGCCGGAGCCACCATCCTGTTCGGAGAGGATGACACCGAGCCCTTGCTTGGGGTAACGGTTCTCCAGTCGGCACGCATCGCGATAGACCCGGCTAGCGAGTCTCTGTACAAGCGACGGTCCAGCCGACTCTGACCCCGGCCGGAGCGTCAGGTGGAGGGGTGGCGCGGCTCTGACAGGACCCGGCGGACCATGGGCTCGAAGAACTCGAGGGGCTCGGTGGGATAGTCGGGGTCGAATGAGACCTGGTCGTAGTCGGCGCAGAACTGGATGGTGCGCTCGTACAGGGGATGGTCCCGGTAGCGGTCCCGCGCGTCGGGGTCGCGCCCGTAGTGGTGGGCGTAGTACTTCTCCTGGAAGACCCCGTGGTACTTGACGATCCAGTAGTTCTCCTCCGACACGTAGGGTCGCAATAGCGCGGCGGCCACCTCCGAGTGGTTGGCCGGGGCCAGGACGTCGCCGATGTCGTGGAGCAACGCCACCACCACCATCTCCTCGTCCTCCCCGGCCCGGTGGGCGCGGGTGGCGGCTTGCAGGGAGTGACCGAGCCTGGTGATCTGGTACCCGGTGTGCTCATCCATGGAACGGAGCCACTCGAGCACTCGCTCCGGGAACTCGTCCAGTTCCTCCTGTTCGTACTCGGAGAGGAGCGCGTAGTCTTCGGCGGTCCCGTCCGACATCTGTGTGAAAGAGACCGTTCCGTCCATCAGATCACTCCTTTGCGAAGAGCCACAGTGGAAGCTGTCAATAGCCTCCCGGTTACCGCCGTATTTTAGAGCTACGGATCGGGGTTGTTCGGGGGGAAAGACGCAGGTCTCTTGTCCGGCGGGACTTTCAGTCTCGGGCGGCCGTGGAGCGTCAAGCCTCCCAGGGCCACGACCCCGATACCGGCGATCTGCATCAAGGTCAGGCTCTCCCCCAGCGCCACCCACGCCACCACCGAGGACACGACCGGCTGGGCGGTGAGGACGGTTCCCACCGTGCCCGGGCCGGCGCTGCCCACCGATGCGATTTCCAGCAGGATCCCCACCGCGCTGGCCGCGGCGGCGACGCCGAGGGCCAGCCACTTCGATACCGGCAGGTCGATTGGTCCTATCCCGGAGACCGGCAGTACCAGCATCGCTGCCGAGAGTCTGAACCACACCCCGACGGTCACCGGCGAGAGTCCCCTCAGGCGATCCACCAACAACAGATAGGCCCCCATGCACGCGGCGGAGCCGAATCCGCCCGCGATCCCGATGGGATCAGCCCGCTCCCATGTCCAGGTCTGGGTCGCCAACGAAACACCCAGGCAAACGATGCCCGCCGCGGCCCACGCCCGTCCCGGCACGGGAATTCCCTGCTTCATCCGCGTCCAGATGAGCACCGTGGGGACCATGATGAATGCGAATGTGGCCGAAGGGCCCGGGCCGAGACGCGACAGGCTCACGTAATACATCACCGTTGCGGCCACGACGCACACCCCCAGAAGCACGAGGGTCCGCAGGTGACCCCGCGGGTGCAGGGCCTTCCTCCACCAACCGATGACCAGGAAGATCACGAATCCGGCCAGGTTCATGCGGAAGGTCAACTCCAGGGCGCTGTGGTGGGAGAACAGGTCGAACACCGCCACGGACACCACCGCGAACAGCACGGTGGAGATGGCCGCCATGACGAGGCCCCGCGCCGCGTGGGGACGCACATAGGACTCGGTCGGTTGGATGGACCCTGCGGCCTGGGCCGGCACGTCGCTGGGATTTCTGATGGGTGGGCACCTCAGCCGGCGCGGGCAACGACGCCTGTCGGCCCGCCGGGGACCCGGCTTTACCTAGAGGCTATCGCCTAGGTCGGCAGTTCCGCGGTCCGGAGCGGTAAACCCTCGGCGCCGTTGAGCATGGCGGTGAGGGGCGCCACTTCCTTCTCGTAGCCGGGGCTGGCCAGCACCCCCAGCCGGTCGGCGGTGGGCGTGACGAAGAATCCCTGCTCCTGGTCGGCTTCGAACCGGTCGCGGTCCACGAACAGCCGGGGCTTGAGCACCGCCGGATCGCCCTCCTCGGGGCAGAAGGTCAGGCAGTTCCCGCACTCGTTGCACAACTCGGCCAGGATGAAGTACTGCCAGCGGTCGGTCAGCTCATCCTGGAGCTCGGGCACGGTGGCCAGGCGGATCACCGCGTCGTTGGGGCACACGGTGACGCAGAAGTTGCAGGCCACACACCCCCACATCTGGAGGACCTTGTCCACCGCTCGGGGCAGCTTCTCGTTCCCCGAGAGATGGTAGAAGCCGGTCTCCTTGCCGCCGCTCATGGCCATCACATGGGCCTCCACCGGCCCCCGGTGGCCGCTGGCGCGGGCCAACTCCCACTTGTGGTGATGCCAGGACGCCAGGTCGGTGGCGCCCATCCTGCGCATCTCCAAGGCGAGGCGGTTGAGCATCGGCGCCAGGCGCCCATATCCGCCGGGTTTGAGCAGGTCAGAGCAGATGGTGACCGGCGCCACTCCCATCCCCAGGGTGTCGGACAGGTTCTCCTTGCTCACCCCCGCCGAAAAGCTCACCTGCACGTCGCCTCCGTGGCCCGCCAGGTTGAACACGCCCGGCAGGGCGCAGATCAACTCGTCCAGGAGAGTCGAGGTGATGACATGCAGGGGAGGCCCGGAGAGGTACATGGGGTCGTCGGGCATCCACCCCTTGTCGTTGCCCACCACCAGGGTGTTGCTGAGCTTGATCCCGAACCGACGGCCGTGACGGCGGGCGAACTCCCGCAACCCCTCGATCAACTCCAGGCCCTGGTCGAACTGCAGGTCGTCCACGAAGGCCTGGGGCAGGAGCGGGATGTGGTCGTAACCGAGGGTCTCGTGGAGGATCTCCTGCACCCTTCCGATTCCCAGCAGGGTGGGATTGAGCTTGACGATCACATCGCACTCGTGACGGGTCATCAGATGCTTGGTGATCGCGTCGATCTCGTGGGGCGGGCAGCCGTGGAATGTGGATAGCGTCACCGTGTCGGCTATCCGGGAGGGGAAGTCGAGGTCCCGAAGGTGGGCGAACGGCTCGGGTATCTGGGGCCGGAAGGAGTCGATCCGGTCCTTGGCGTTCTTCATCTCCACGATGAAGTCGGAGACCTTCTCGGTGGAGATCCCCGCCAGGTCATAGCCCACCGACATGTCGAAGACGAAGGGGCCCGGATCGGGGCCCACCAACTCGGACACCGGCTCCCAGTTGTTGAGAATCCTGATCATCATCCAGGCCTTCACGTACTCGATCAGAGACTCCTCCACCCGCAACTCCTGGCTCCACTCGATGTTGTAGCCGATGGTCTGCATGTCGATGCAGGGACGGGCAATCTCCAGGCGGTCGAGGACCTGGACGGTCTTCAGTTCAAAAAGCCGCGAGCCTCCCAGCCAGGACAGCACGATGTTCTGGGTCATCTGGCTGTGGGGCCCGGCGGCGGGACCCACCGGGGTTGCGCAGGGACGGCCCAGGAAGGAGAATCCCAGGTCGAGATCGGACGGCCGCTTCCAAACCCTCGCCGAAGGCAGATCGAAGATCCGCTGCCGGGACTCCCATTCGGCGGCCACCCTCCCCAACAGCATGTCCAGGGGATAAGGAGTGAGGGGATCGGCGCCGGAGGACATTTCTTGTAGCTCCCTTCTATCTATAGGCGGGCATGGAGACGGGCCGCCTGCTCGGCGGCCTTGGCCCGCACCTCGTCGGGATCGACCCGGGTGGGCCGACCTTCTGTGAGAACAACTTCGCCTCCCAACTCCACCAGGAGAGGCCGCACGCCGGGAGTGAAGGCCAAGTGCCAGGGATCCATCGGATCGTGCGACCAGACCACCCGGTCCTCCCGAGCCTCGGGGAAGAGTTCCCAGCCGGTCTCCAACCACGACCAGGCAATCTCGGGTGACGAGGTGACATCATCTTCGCGCATCCGGAGGTAGGCGGCCCGGAAGGCCCCCAACATGTCGCCCCCGATCCCGTCGGTTCCCAGCGCCACACGGTTGGGAAACCTGGTGGGCCGGGCATAACCCACCGCGTTGTTCATATTGGACTCGGGATTGTGCAGGATCACTCCCTTCAAGTCCCTGTCCAGGTGAACGCAATGCCCCAGGAGCCAGTTGTCCCGGGACCGGGACTGGAGGCGCCGCCCGGCGTCGGGGTCCTCTATCCCCTCCGCCACGTGGATGTGCACCCCGACCCCCAGGTCGTCGGCCAGCCCGCACACCTCATCCAAAGTCTCATCGGAAAGGGTGAAGCAGGCATGGGCGCCCACCCAACCCTTCCCCCCCTCGGAGAGAAATCGACGGTTCTCCTCAAGGCCCCGGCGGGCGCCGTCCGGCCCGTGCCGGTCGGTGACCTCGTAGGCGCACGCCACCCTAACCCCCACCTCCGCACAGGCGTCGGCGATCAGCGACAGAGACCCTTCGATGGCGGAAGGGGAGGCATGATGGTCCACTATGGCTGTTGTGCCCCGCTCCAGGGCTTCTAGGGCGCCCAGCTTGGCCGACCAGTAGATCATCTCATCATCCAGGACGACATCCAGCCGCCACCAGATCTGCTCCAGGATCTCGCCAAAACTCCCCGGAACGCGGGGCGGGGCGGGCATGCCCCTGGCCAGGGCCGAGTAGAGATGATGATGAGCGCAGACCAACCCGGGGGTTTCCCGGTTCATGTCAGCGCCTTCGTCCGAGGGGGTGATGTTTGTTGAACGGCAACTGGTTACGCCAGACCCCATCCACTTGGTGCAGGGCCGCGGCTACTGCCCCGGCGGTCGGCACCAAACCGATCTCTCCCACCCCCTTGATGCCGTAAGGAGAGTCCGGCTGGGGCTCCTCCACCAGGATCACCTCCACCTCCGGCATGTCCTTGGCGCGGATGATCCCCAGACTGCGCAGGGTCATGTTGGTGGGTCGGCTCTCGGAGTCGCAGGGAAAGTCTTCCGAAAGGGCGTATCCCAGCCCCATATGGATGGAGCCCTCGATCTGCCCCTCGCACAGAGCCGGGTTCACCGCCTTCCCGACATCATGGGCAGCCACCACCTTCTCGACCCTTCCGGTCTCCGCATCGGCGATCACCAACTGGCTGGCGTAGCCGAAAGCTGAATGGATCACCGGGTTCTCGACCTTCTCCTTAAGACTGTTCGTCCAGTCCACCACCCACACACCGTGATAGTCCACTCCCGGTTCGCACCCTCCCTCCAACGCCTTCCGACAGGCATCCGCCACCGAACCGGCCACCATGAGCGTCCCCCGGGAGCCGGTGGTCTGCCCGGCGCCCAGTTCCCGGGTGGTGTCGACCAAAACCTCAATCCGGTCGGGATCGATCCCCAGCTCCTCCACCGCCACCTGCAGGGCGACGGTGTGGACTCCCTGGCCCATCTCGGTCCAGCAGTGGCGGACCTCCACGGTCCCATCGGGACGGAACCGCACCACGGAACGGGACACCTCACGAAAGCCGTTGCCCAGACCGGAGTTTTTCAACCCGAGCCCCACCCCAACGGCTTTTCCTTCTTCGATCGCACGGTCGTAATGGGGCTTTACGGCCTCCAGGCAACGCCGCGCTCCTCGCGATCCCTCATCCATGATCTGTCCCGGCCCCCAAACCACCCCTGGCTCGATCACGTTTCGAGCCCGCATCTCCCAGCCGCTGATCCCGACCTTCTCCGCCAGGCGGTCCATGACTCCCTCCATGGCGAACTGGGCCTGGTTGGCCCCGAAGCCGCGGAACGCGCCGCACACCGAATTGTTGGTGCGCACCGCGGCCGCCTCCACGTCTATGGCGCCCACCACGTATGGGCCGCTGGCGTGTCCGGCAGCCCGCTCCAGCACCTTCATCCCCACCGAGGCGTACGGCCCGGAGTCTCCCAGCATTCGCGCCTTGAGGGCGGTGAGCTTGCCCTCTGAGTCGCAGCCCGCCCACAGCTCGATCCGGATGGGGTGGCGCTTGGGATGGATGTGCAGGGACTCCTCCCGGGTGAGGGTGCACTTCACCGACCTGCCCAAGAGATGGGCGGCCAGAGCGGTCTGGGCCTGGTTGGCCATGTCCTCCTTCCCTCCGAATGCGCCGCCGTTGGAGACCAGTTCCACGGTGATCCGAGAGGGGTCCATCCCCAGCACCGAGGCGATCTGGTTGCGGTCGTCCCACACGCCCTGGCCTCCCGAATAGACATGGAGGTCGCCGTTGGGGAAGGGGACCGCCACCGTCGACTCCGGTTCCAGGAAAGCGTGCTCCACCCGCTGGGTCTTGAAAGTCTCATGAATGGTGTGCGCCGAGCGGGAAAGAGCCTCCTCCACGTCTCCGCGCTTGTAGACCGAGAGCGACAGGAGGTTGCTGTCCAGCCCCCAAACCGCGTCCTCGGACGCCAGCGCCTGCTCGGGATCGCTGATGGGGGTCAGGACCCGGTAATCGACGTCGATCAACCGGGCGGCTTCCCGTGCGGTCTGCACGTCGGAGGCCACCACCATCGCCAAGACGTCTCCCGAATATGAGGTGCGGCCTCCCACCGGGATGAACACCGGCCAGTCCTTGTGGATCAGCCCGACCCGGAGGTCGCCGGGGACGTCGGCGGCCGTTATCACCCGCACAACCCCGGGATAAGCCTCAGCCGGCGAGGTGTCGATCGCCAACACGTCCGCCCGGGAGTGGTCGGTGAGACGCACTGCGGCATGCAGCATCATCGGAGACATCAGATCGTCGATGTAGGGGCGGTCTCCCAGAGTCAGTTCCAGCGCCTCGTACTTGGCGCCGTCTTTCCCGACCCCGCCGGGGCGGGCCACGGTGGGAATCGGGTCCCCGGACGCAAGCAACTCGATGGCCTCCACGATCTTGGTGTAGCCGGTGCAGCGGCACAGATGGGCGCCCAGTCGGCCATTGATGGTCTTCCGGTCCAGCGACGACCCCTTCTGGTCGATGAGAGCCTTGGTTCGGATCACGATTCCCGGCGTGCAGAACCCGCACTGCAGGGCGCCGGTGGCCGCGAAACCGCGAGCCATGCGGTCCCTCTCCACCGGATCGAGTCCCTCCACGGTTATGACTTCCTTGCCCTTCACCCTGGTGAGGGGAACCTGGCAGCTCACCACTGCACGGCCAGCCACCAGCACGGTGCAGCACCCGCATTGGCCGGAAGGCGCGCATCCGTCCTTTGGCGAGATGACCCCCAACTCCTCGCGCAATGCAGCCAGCAGGTGGGGGTGGTCGCCCCGGACCGCGACATCCTCCCCGTTGAGACGGAAGGCGACTGTCGGCGGCGCTTCGATGAGAGTCATGATCTACTCCGGGGGGAGAATTGCTCCTCTGGTCTGGCTGATCAGGCGGTAGTGCTCCGGTATCCGGTACAGATCGAATTTGAACACGGTGTCCTTGTAGAAGGAGCAGAAGTCCAGGTCTACGTTGGCAACTATCAACTCGTCACCGGTGGTGATCGTCTGGGCGACGATCTGGCCGGAAGGGGCGATGATCACGCTCTGGGCGATGTGGTCTATCCCCTCCTCGATTCCCCCCTTGGCCACTCCCACCACCCAGCACCCGTTCTGGTAGGCGCCTGCTTGCATCACCACATGGTTGTGGAAGTTCTGCAGGGCGTTCTGCTGTGGGTCGGGAGCGTAGAAGGAGGGGGTGTTGTAGCCGATCAGGATCAGTTCCACTCCCTGCAACCCCATCACACGGTAGGTCTCCGACCACCGGCGGTCGTTGCAGATGGCCATGCCCACGATCCCCCCGAACGCCCGCCACACCCCGAAGCCGTCCGGCCCCGGTTCGAAGTAGTACCGCTCGAGGTGTTGGAAGGGCCTCCACCCCTGCACCTCGGCGTGTCCGGGTATGTGGACCTTCCGAAACTTGGCCACCACCGAGCCGTCCCGCTCCACCAGCATCTGGGTGTTGTAGCGGTGGGTCACTCCATCCGAATCGGTGTGCAACTCTGCGTACCCGAGGCAGAAGCCGATGCCCAGCCGGGCCGCTTCATCGAAGAGAGGCTGGGTGTCCTCAGACGGCATCTCCTCCTCGAAAAAGGAGAGCATCTCCTCGGTGTCCTCGAGATACCAGCGCGGGAAAAAGGTGGTCAACGCCAACTCCGGATACATCAACAACTCCACTCCCCGATCAGCGGCTTCTGCCAGCAGATTCAAGAGGCGTTCGACGACGTCCTTGCGGGTGTCATCCCGGGCGATGGGACCGAGTTGGGCTGCTCCCAGCCTTAAGTTGCGGCTCATGCCGTCCGACTGTACCATACGCCTTTACAAATTGTCAAATGATAAACAGGCCTATTCCCCATGACCTCTGAGCAGTCCCCACACCAGGAAATGTGTCGGCTGGAGTTCCTGGTTGAGCCATTCGAGGAGGGAAACCCGGGACCCCATGTGCTCGGAACCCAGGAAATCCTGCAACGCCACGGTCTGGAGATGACAATGGGACCATTCGGAAACACCGTGGATGGCAACTACGAGACGTTAACTTCGGTGCTGCCAACAGTTCTCAGATCCGCCTTCGAAAAGGGAGCTTCCCGGATCTCCATCACCCTGACCAAAAGCCTCGCAGATCCCTCGGTCGGCCCGGTCTCCGAGGCGGTCGGCCACACCCCGAGACCCTCCCCGGGCCCAGATGCGGCCTCCGATGCGCCGGCGGTATGGAACCAGGCGATGATCGGATTGGCCCGTCCCGAGGACATCCATGGAGCGGTGGAGCGGATGGTGGCGGTCGTGGAGAGCCGGATGGGGGGGGAGTTGGGCGACTTGCCCAGGGAGAAGAAGCAGGCGGCGGTGCGCATTCTCGACGAACAGGGCGTCTTCCTGATCCGCAAGTCGGTGGAGACCGTGGCCGAGGCGATGGGGGTCAGCCGAATTACCATTTACAACTATCTGAACGCCATCCGCGGTGATTAGGTCCACATGGTGAAGAAACCCTTCTCAACGTGGCTTGTCCGCAGAACCCTTCCCGAGGCGCCAGGGGGTAGAACCGGATGACTTCCCGGGAACCCTCGGAGGCCGCGGTGCGACGTTCCCGGCTGGGTTCCCACTTACTGTCATACAGCGTGCCGGTACTGGCCGTGCTGGGTGCGTTTGCGATCGGCGCGGTGATGCTGGCGGCGTTGGGCGCCAATCCCTTCACCGGCTTCTGGGCTATGGCCAAGGGGGCGTTCGGAAGCTCGGGCGCCTTGGTGGAGACGGCCCTGAAGTCCACTCCCCTCCTCCTGGTGGGAGTGGGTATAACCATTGCCTTCCGGGCAAATGTGATCAACATCGGAGGAGAAGGACAGATGGTGGCTGGTGCCCTGGCCTCCACCATTACCGCCCTGGGAATGACGGATGTACCGGCCTGGATAGCCCTGCCGCTGGCGCTGGCGGCCGGAGTGGCGGGAGGGGCGATCTGGGGCGCCATTCCCGGGGCGCTGAAGGCCTACTTCGGGGTGAACGAGATCCTCAGCACCATCATGCTCAACGTGGTGGCGGTGCAGGCTATGAACTGGCTGCTCAGAGACCCTCTCATCGACCCGATGGAGATCGAACGGGGCACCCGGATTCCCCAGACCGCCCGCTTGCCCGAAAGCACCGACCTGCCGCTGTTCGTGGAGGGTGGGCGGCTTCACATTGGACCCTTGATCGCGGTGGGGGCGGCGGTCCTCGTGTATGTGCTGCTGTGGAGAACAACCTCCGGCTACCGTCTGCGGGCGGTCGGCCTTTCCGCCGACGCAGCCCGCTATGCGGGGATGTCGGTGGAGAAGAACGTGGTCTGGGCCTTGACACTCAGCGGGGCAATGTCCGGGCTGGCGGGCGCAATCCTGGTGCTGGGATCCGAGGGACACCGGATGGTGACCGACGGGAGCACCATCGGGTTCACCGGGAGCGCGGGGTTCAACGGGATAGTGACGGCGCTCTTCGGCGGCCTGCACCCCCTCTGGACGATTCCCTCGTCGTTCCTGTTCGGAGGGCTGCTGGTGGGTGCGATCGCCCTGCAGAGGGCGGCACAGGTTCCCACCGCCCTGGTGCTGGCGCTCAACGGGCTGGTTGTCCTGTTCGTGGTAAGCCTCGACCGGTACCGGCGCCAACTCAAAGAGCGAGAGGAGCAGAGCGTCTCTTCGGTAGTCACCGCGGCGCCCGAAAGCGACGAGTCCGACTCGCCCCCATCCGGGGAGGATGACGACCATGGCTGACATATTCAGCGCCACGGTTATCGTGGCCACCCTTTCGTCCGGAATCCGCTTGGCGGTCCCGCTGCTGCTGGCCTCCCTGGGAGAGGCATTCGGGCAAAGGAGCGGAGTACTCAACCTGGGAGTGGACGGGATCATGCTCCTGGGGGCGTTCGGCGGCTATTTCACAACGCTCAAGACCCAGAGCCCCTGGCTGGGATTGGCGGTCGGGTTGGGAGTCGGGCTGGTCCTGGGACTTCTCTCCTCGGTGATCAGCGTCTCCCTTCTGGCTGAGCAGGGCATCAGCGGAATCGGCGTCTACCTGTTCGGGCTGGGGATGAGTGACCTGCTGTTCCAGAAGCTGGTGGGGACTCCCCTGCCCGCCGCCTCTTTCCAGAAGTCCCCCATACCCTTCCTCTCGGAGATCCCCGTGGTGGGAGACCTGTTCTTCAATCACAGCATCCCCATCTACCTCGCTTTCCTGGCCATCCCGGTCTCCACGGTGATCATCAATCGGACCCGGTTCGGGATGAACATCCGCGCAGTGGGAGAAAACCCGGAGGCGGCCGACTCCCAGGGCATCAGCGTGACGAGGGTCCGCTACGCGGCGGTGACGATCGGAGGAATCCTCGCCGGAGCGGCCGGAGCGGTGCTGGCCATCGGGCTGGGCATCTTCCAGCAGAACCTCACCAATGCCCAGGGCTTCATCGCCATCGCCCTGGTCTACTTCGGCGCATGGAGACCCCTGGGAGTGATGGCCGGGTCACTGGTCTACGGGATGGTGTCGGCGGTAGTGTTGCTGCTCAAGACCAGGGGCATCATCCCGCTGGGCGCCTCCGACCTGGCCGCCATGATCCCTGCGGTGATAACGGTGCTGGCGTTGGTGGTGGCCGCCCGCCGATTCAGGGCGCCAACTGCCCTCACCAAGCCTTTCATCAGGGGGGGATAATGAGATTTCTCACTCGACAACCAATAAACCTCTCAACCCAAGGAGCAGAACCAATGCTTACCCATAGGAAACCGGGTTTCGCCCGGCTTTTGGCCGTCTTGGCGGTCCTGGCTCTGATAGCCACCGCCTGCGGAGACGACGCTGAGGAGCCCACCACCACCGAGGCTGCCGCCCCTCAAACGACCGCCGCCGAGGCGCCCGAAGAGGACATGCCCGAAGAGGACATGCCCGAGGAAGACATGCCCGAAGAGGACATGCCGATGGAGCCGCTGCGCATCGCGGTGGTTGCCCCGAGCGCATCCAACGACCTGGCATTCACGCAGAGCATCGTGGACGCGGTGAACGTGATCGTGGCTGAGAACCCGGGTACCGAGGTGGCCATCACCGACGGGACCTTCATAGTCGAGGACGCCGCCGCGGCCATCCGCGGGTACGCCGAGGAAGGCTACGACCTGGTCATCGCCCACGGTTCCCAGTACGGAGGATCGCTGCAGGAGATCGCCGGGGACTTCCCCGACACCGCCTTCGCGTGGGGCACCTCCGCCGACACGCTGGGTCAGCCCAACGTCTCCGCCTACACCGCCGCCTCCGATCAGGGCGGTTTTGTGATGGGAGTTGTGGCCGCGGCCCTTTCCCAGTCCAGTGTCATCGGCGTGGTCGGTCCCATCGAGGTGGGCGACGCCAAGCTGTACGTGGACGGGTTCCACAACGGAGCGGTAGCCACCGGTCCCGACGTGACCGTTCTTATCAACTACATCGGTTCGTTCAGTGACGTGGCGTTGGCTTCCGAAGCCGCCCAGGCACACATCGCGGCCGGCGCGGACGTCCTGACCGGATCGGCCCAGATGGTGGTCGGCGCGGTCGGAGTCGCCCAGACCGCCGGCGCTCTGTGGTTCGGCACCCAGGCCAACCAGACCGCCCTGGCGCCCGACCTGGTGGTGGCATCCCAGGTGTACAAGTGGGAAGTCGTGCTGCGACAGATCATCGCCGACATCTCCGCCGGTTCACTGGGCGGAAAGGCCTACGAGATCAACCTCGCCAACGGCGGGTTGGTGATCAAGTTCAACGACGGCTTCAACCTCCCCACCGAGGTCCGAGCCGGCGCCGACATCGTCATATCCGGAATCGTCAGTGGCGCCATCAACACCATGGAAGCCATGGCGGCGCCGCCCGCGCCGATGGAGCCGTTGCGGATCGCGGTGGTTGCCCCGAGCGCTTCCAATGACCTGGCGTTCACGCAGAGCATCGTGGACGCGGTGAACGTGATCGTGGCGGAGCAGCCTGGCACCGAGGTGGCCATCACCGACGGGACCTTCATAGTCGAGGACGCCGCCGCGGCCATCCGCGGGTACGCCGAGGAAGGCTACGACCTGGTCATCGCCCACGGTTCCCAGTACGGAGGATCGCTGCAGGAGATCGCCGGGGACTTCCCCGACACCGCCTTCGCGTGGGGCACCTCCGCCGACACGCTGGGTCAGCCCAACGTCTCCGCCTACACCGCCGCCTCCGATCAGGGCGGTTTTGTGATGGGAGTTGTGGCCGCGGCCCTTTCCCAGTCCAGTGTCATCGGCGTGGTCGGTCCCATCGAGGTGGGCGACGCCAAGCTGTACGTGGACGGGTTCCACAACGGAGCGGTAGCCACCGGTCCCGACGTGACCGTTCTTATCAACTACATCGGTTCGTTCAGTGACGTGGCGTTGGCTTCCGAAGCCGCCCAGGCACACATCGCGGCCGGCGCGGACGTCCTGACCGGATCGGCCCAGATGGTGGTCGGCGCGGTCGGAGTCGCCCAGACCGCCGGCGCTCTGTGGTTCGGCACCCAGGCCAACCAGACCGCCCTGGCGCCCGACCTGGTGGTGGCATCCCAGGTGTACAAGTGGGAAGTCGTGCTGCGACAGATCATCGCCGACATCTCCGCCGGTTCACTGGGCGGAAAGGCCTACGAGATCAACCTCGCCAACGGCGGATTGGTCTTGGAGCCAAACCCGGCCTTCGACATACCACCGGAGATGTTCGAAGGGATCAACCAGGTGATCCAGGGAATCATCACCGGCGCCATCGACACCGGCGCCAACTAGCCGAATAGGAAAGGAACCAACAGGGTGACGGAACGATGACGCAGCTCTTGGAGATGCGGGGAGTCGTCAAGCGCTTCCCCGGCGTGCTCGCCAATGATCGGATCAACTTCGATCTGCGCGCCGGGGAGGTGCACACCCTGTTGGGAGAAAACGGCGCCGGAAAGAGCACCCTCATGAAGATCCTCTACGGGCTCTATCAGCCCGACGAGGGCGAACTCCTCATCGAGGGGACGCCGACCCGGATCACCAGCCCGATCGACGCCATAAACCACGGGATCGGAATGGTGCATCAGCACTTCATGCTGGTGCCCTCTCTCACAGTCACCGAGAACGTGGCGATGGGCACCGTCTCCAAGCGGGGGCGCATGAATCTGCGGCACGTATCCGACCGTATAGAAGAGTTGTCGGAGTCCCACGGCCTGGCGGTGGACCCGGACGCCTACATCTGGCAACTCTCGGTGGGAGAACGCCAGCGGGTCGAGATCATCAAAGCGCTTTACCGCGACGTCAAACTGCTGGTGTTGGACGAGCCCACCGCGGTGCTCACCCCCGGCGAGGTGGACCATCTCTTCAAGATCCTCCGGCAGATGGCAGACGCCGGCCGAGGTCTGGTGTTCATCTCCCACAAACTCCACGAGGTGCTGGCCCTCAGCGACCGGATCACCGTCCTTCGCCATGGACGGGTGATGGGAGAAGTGGAGGCTCAGGACGCCACCCGGGAAATGCTTGCCTCGATGATGGTGGGACGTCCGGTGCGGCTCGCCCCGGACAAACCACCCATGGAAACGGGAAGGGCCCGGCTGACCATCCGCAACCTGAACGTGATGGGCGACCGAGGCTTGCCGGCCCTGCAAGACCTGAGCCTGACGGTCCGGGAGGGAGAGATACTGGGGATCGCCGGAGTCTCCGGCAACGGCCAACGGGAGTTGGCCGAGACTATCGCCGGTCTCCGGAAGCCTGAGTCGGGCGCCATCGCAGTCGACGACGACGACATAACCGGTCGGAAACCGTCGGCGGTCAGAGCGGCCGGGCTGGCTTACGTTCCCGAGGAACGCCAACGGGACGGCGCCATCGGAGCGTTCTCGGTTTCCGAGAACATGATCCTGGTGAACCACCGCCACCCTCCGATGAGCCGGCGCGGGTTTCTCCGCAACGGTGAAATCCGCCAACGCAGCCAGCAACTGGTGGACGACTTCTCGGTGGCCACCCCGGGACTCGATGTTCCGGCCTCGAATCTCTCGGGAGGCAACCTGCAGAAGCTGATCCTGGCCAGGGAGCTCTCCGGGTCACCGTCGGTGCTACTGGCTTCCCAACCCACCCGGGGAGTGGACATCGGAGCCGCCGAATACATCCACGACCGGCTCATCGAACAACGCGGATCCAAGTCGGTGGCCATTCTGCTCATCTCCGAGGACCTGGACGAGATCCTGGGGCTGGCCGACCGGATCGCAGTCATATATGAAGGTCGCATCGTTGGCGAGGTGGACGCCGAACACGCCGACCGGCAGGGAATCGGCCTGATGATGGCCGGAGTGTCCAGCGAAGACTGATGGGCGGGGACCCGAATGTGACCAACAGCAAAGGAGACCTTGCATGTCCGACCAAGTCGTAAAGGCCGCCCTGGTCCAGTCGGAGTGGACCGGCGACCAGGAATCCATGGTGGAGAAGAACATCTCCTACGCCCGGGACGCCGCCGAACAGGGCGCCCAGGTGCTCTGTTTCCAGGAGATCTTCAACAGCCCCTATTTCTGCACGGTTCAGGACAGCGACAATTACTCCTGGGCAGAGCCGATACCCGACGGACCGACCATCCAACGCATGATCGCCGTGGCAAAAGAGACCGGGATGGTGATGGTGGTCCCCATATACGAGGTGGTGGACGAGGGCACCTTCTTCAACGCCGCGGCGGTGATCGACGCCGACGGTACCTACCTGGGCAAGTATCGGAAGACCCACATACCGCAGGTGCTGGGATTTTGGGAGAAGTTCTACTTCCGGCCCGGCAACCTGGGCTACCCGGTTTTCGACACTGCGGTGGGGAGGATCGGCGTGTACATCTGCTATGACCGCCACTTCCCCGAGGGATGGAGGGTGCTGGGCCTGAAGGGCGCCCGGATCGTGTTCAACCCCTCCGCCACCACCCGAGGCCACTCCAAGCACCTCTGGCAGCTGGAACAGCCGGCCGCGGCGGTCGCCAACGAGTACTTCGTCGGCGCCATCAACAGGGTGGGGGCCGAAGACCTGGAGGGCACCGACTACTACGGTTCCTCCTACTTCGCGGATCCCCGCGGGGAGATAGTGGGCGAGACCGCGTCGGACACCGAGGACGAGGTACTGGTGCGCCAACTGGATCTGGGCATGGTGGAGGAGGTCCGCCGCTATTGGGCCTTCTACCGCGACCGCCGGCCCGAGGTCTACGAAGAGGTGGCGGCCGTCTAACCGGCGGGGGACCTGCGGAGTCCTCCCTACAGCTACCTAGGGGATCATCCTCCCGCCGTCAATTACGAGCGGCAATCCCGTCACGAACCGCGACTCGTCACCCGACAGGAACAGGATGGCCTGTGCAACGTCGCGGGGAGTTCCCAGACGTCCCAGGGGTGTGATGTCGAACCAGGACTGCCGCATGGCTTCCGGGTCCTCGGCCCTCGCCAGGTTCCGCTCGTTCATGGGGGTGTCGATGACTCCCGGACACACCGCGTTGACCCGAATTCCGTAGGGCGCGCCCTCCATAGCAATCCCCCGCGCCAGCGCCATCATCCCGGCCTTCGACGCCCCGTAGGCGGTGGTGCCGCCCGCCGCGATGAAATTCGCCACCGACGAGTTCATCACTATCACCCCGCTCCGCCGTTCCTTCATGGCGGGGACCACCCGCCGGGACATCAGGAACGCCGACGTCAGGTTGATGCGAAGGATCCGGTCCCACTCCTCAAGGCTCGTGTCCTCCACCAGTTTCTTCAGTTCGACGCCCGCGTTGTTCACCAGGACATCCACCGGGCCGAAGCGGCGCTCCGCCGTCCCCACCACCTCCTCCGCACCCCCTTCGGTCGAAACGTCCGCAACCACCGCAAGGGCCTCGGCTCCGGTCTCCCGGATCTCAGCGGCGGCCCGTTCCACCGCCTTGCCGGCGATATCCGCCAGCACCACGCGGGCCCCCTCTTCGGCGAACAACCCCGCTGTGGCGCGCCCGATCCCCGCCGCTGCCCCGGTAACCACTGCCACCCTGCCTTCCAGTCTGTTGCTATAGGTCATATCTTCTGTCTTTCGTCGCGGGATTGTGCGGCCGTTGAGCCGAGTCAGTCGATTGGGAGATCAACGCCTAGGCTGTCGAGCCGTCAGGCGGCTGTTCGGTCTTCATCCACACGGTACGTTGGGGGAACGGTATCTCGATGCCGGCCTCGTCGAAGGCTGCCTTGATCCGGCCCCGCAGTTCCCGAGCGGTGGCGAAGTGCTCGCCTGGCTCGGTCTTGGCCATCAACCGGATGGCGATGGCGCTTGCGCCGAAGCTCTGAATACCTGCGATAGTGGGCTCCTCGGTGATCGTGGCGTGCGGCAATTGCTCGCGCCACAGCCCGTCGGCCACCTCCTTGATGACCGTCTTGGCCTTCTCGATGTCGGTGTCGTACGCCACCTCGAGGTCCAGCACCGCCCGGCCCCAGTCCTGTGACAGGTTGGCTACCCGACGGATCTCCCCGTTGGGGATGTACCACACGGTCCCGCTGATGTCACGGATTTGGGTAGTGCGAAGCTTCACCGCTTCCACAACCCCGACCGTTTCGCCCACGTTGACCACGTCCCCCACGCCGTACTGGTCTTCCAACAGCATGAACACCCCGGTCAGGAAGTCCTTCACGAGGCTCTGTGCGCCGAAGCCCACCGCCACGCCCACGATGCCGGCGCCGGCGATGAGCGGCCCCAGGTTCACGTCGAACTCTGCGAGAGACATCATCACGGCCATGCCATAGATCACGATCGAGGCGATCGACCGCAGCACTGCCCCGAGGGTCCGGGTCCGCTGGGTACTCCGTTCCTGTTGTTCGAGCATCAGACTGGCCCGCTGGAGCGCCGCTTCCCGGAGTCCCCCCTCCCTTCGATTGGAAGCCTCGGTCGAGCGGTCCCGGGCTGCCTCGGCAACAGCAGCCCGCCGCTCCAACCAACCCTCCACAGCCCGGTTGAGCCAACGCCGTACCATCCGGTTGGCCAACCAGGCAATCACCAGGATGATCACGACCTTGACAGGACGGGCCGCGAAATCAGCGAAACGCGCCGCGCCGGTGCTACCGGTCACATCAAAAACGAGCCGACAGATAGCCTGCGGGGCAGCGCCGCAGGCGTCCGCCAACGTCTGCGCCAACACGACAAAGGGCATCACACCATCTCCTCCGTTCCTTACCCTCAGCTTAATGTGACAATCCGGATTGGCGACCTTCCGATCCGCGAGGCCCTGCTCCCCGAAGTTGGACGGGAAGACAGGAGCGTCCGGTGAGGTTCATGAACCGGTCCCACGCCGGACGCAAACTGGCCCGCCGTCTCGATCACCTCAAGGGCGAGGGAGCCGTGGTGCTCGGGCTTCCCAGGGGCGGGATCCCGGTGGGCTTCGAGGTTGCCCGCCGGCTGTCGGCGCCGCTTGAGGTCCTCCTGGTGCGTAAGCTCGGCGCTCCCTTTCAGCCGGAGTTGGCCATAGGCGCTCTTGGTGAAGGAGGGATACAGATAATCAACCAGGACCGGGTGAAAAGGCTCCGCATCGGCGCCGACCACATAGAACGCCTGGTGGACCGAGAGACGAGCGAGATGACCCGGCAGGCCGACGTGTTCCGCCAGGGCCGCCCCGCCGTGGATCTGGCGGGTAAAACGGCTGTAATCGTCGATGACGGGGTGGCCACCGGTTCCACAGCCCTGGCCGGTTGCGCCATTGCCCGCCAACTGGGCGCAGATCGGGTGGTCATGGCCACCCCCGTGGCGCCCGGCGATGCTCCCGCCATCTTCGCCGCTGCCGCCGACGAATTCGTGGCCGTCTCCACTCCGCGGCGATTCTCGGCAATCGGCCACTTCTACGCCGACTTCCGGCCTACCCCGGACCATCAGGTGATCGAGTTGCTGGAACGGGCCCGCCAGGGCTAGTCGTACTGCGCGGCCGCCAACTCACCCCACCGGAGCGGCAGTCCCAATCCCGCGCTTCGCCGGATTAAGATTCCCCGCAGTAGCAACCTGAAAGAGGAGTCTGTCTTGGTAGTGCCCATGAGCGACCTGGCGGCCGAGTACCGGTCACTGAAGACTGAGATCGACGAAGCTGTGGGGCGGGTGCTGGCCAGCGGCGACTATGTCCTGGGCGACGAGCTCGAGGCGTTCGAAGCAGCCTTCGCCGACTATGTGGGGGCCCGCTATGCGATGGGCGTTGGTTCAGGGACGGCGTCTCTGCACCTGGCCCTGGCCGCCTTGAACCTGGGACCCGAAGACGAGGTCATCACCGTTCCCAACACCGACAACCCCACCGCCTCGGCGGTGACGCATGCCGGTGCGAAGGTGGTCCTGGCAGATACCACCGGGGACACCTTCACCATGGATCCGGAGAAGCTCGAGGAAAAGATCACTCCTCGCACCAAGGTGATCATCCCGGTCCACCTGTTCGGACACCCCGCCGACATGGACCCGATTTGTGAGATCGCTGACCGTCACGGGATTCTGGTGTTGGAGGACTCGGCGCTGGCGGTGGGTGGTGAGTACAAGGGACGGCGCACGGGGACCTTCGGCCCGCTGGGATGCTTCAGCACCGCGCCGGGCAAGATCCTCGGAGGATACGGAGACGGAGGAATGGTGGTCACCAACGACCCCGACCTCGCTCACCGCATCAAGGTGCTCAGAAACTACGGTCATGCGCCGGGTTTGCGACTGTCCGGGAGAGACCTGACCGGAGGAACCGGATGGAAGGTGCTGGAGGAGGGGTTCAACCAGCGTCTCGACACCATCCAGGCCGCCATCCTCGCAGCCAAGCTTCCCACCCTTGAAGACCGCATCGCCGGCCGGCGGCGAGCGGCCGCCCTTTACCGAGCCCTCTTTGCCGACACCCCGGTTACGGCCGTCCACGAGGCTCCCTGGGCCCGTCACGTCTACTTCGCGTACAACGCGATGGTCCCTGCAGGGCTTCGCGACCAGGCCCGGGAACACCTCGCCTCGCGAGGAGTCGCCAGCAGGCTGTACTACAACCCGCCCTTGCATCTCCACCCGGCCTACCGGTGGATGGGTCTCGGCCCGGGTTCCCTGCCGGTCGCTGAGGAGACCGCCTCCCGGATGATCGGCCTACCCTGCTTCCCCCAAATCACAGAGTCGCAGGTAGAGGAAGCCGCCGCAACGCTTCTGGAGTACCTGGGCGCCGGCTGAGCACCTCGATCAATCCCCACGAGCGGTGACGGATCTCGGAACCGGGCGAGTTTCCTAGGGCCGGGAGCCCATGGCCCCGTCTCCTCGTTCCCTGCCCGGAGATCCAGGCAGAGCATGGTGCTTTTCATTGCCCGCGCAGTCTGCCCAGGGCTAACATTTCGCATATCCAACCGACAGAGGAGCACCCCTTGGCAGTCCCCAGCAGCAATCTGGCCGCCGAATACCAGTCGCTGAAGCCCGAGATCGACGAGGCGATCATGCGAGTCCTGGCCAGCGGCAACTACGTACTCGGCGAGGAGTTGGAGGCTTTCGAGAAAGACTTCGCCGATTACCAGAACGCCCGGTTCGCCATGGGGGTGGGTTCGGGCACCGCTTCTTTGCATCTCGCCCTGGAGGCGATGGACCTGCAGCCTGGCGACGAGGTGATCACGGTCCCCAACACCGACAATCCAACCGCTTCGGTGGTGACCCATGCCGGCGCCAAGGTGGTGCTGGCAGACACCACCCCCGACACCTTCAACATGGATCCCGAGAAACTGGAGCAATACATCACTCCCCGCACCAAGGTGATCCTCCCCGTGCACCTGTTCGGCCATCCCGCCGACATGGATCCCATCATGGAGATCGCCGATCACCACGGCATAACGGTGATCGAGGACGCCTGTCTTGCCATCGGGTCCGAGTACAAAGGGCGGCGGATGGGGACCTACGGCCCGCTCGGGTGCTTCAGCGTGGCGCCCGGAAAGATCCTGGGAGGGTACGGGGACGGTGGGATGATCGTCTCCAACGACCCCGACATGGCCGAGAGGATCCGCGTGCTACGCAACTACGGCCACGCGCCCCGCGTGCCGCGCTTTCCCGGAGACCTGACGGGGGGCAAGTGGACGGTGCTCGAGGAAGGCTTCAATCAGCGTCTCGACACCATCCAGGCGGCCATTCTCAGAGCCAAGCTCCCCACCCTGGACGACCGCATCGCCGGCCGTCGACGGGCTGCCGCCATCTACCGGGAGATTTTTGAGGATACGCCGGTGACCGCCGCCCACGAGGAGCCTTGGGCAAAGCACGTCTATTTCGCCTACAACGCAATGCTCGACAATCGCGACGAGGCCCAGGAGTACATGAACTCACGGGGCATTCCCGCCCGGCTGATCTACAACCCGCCACTTCATCTCCATCCCGCCTATAGCTGGATGGGACTCGGACCGGGCTCCTTGCCGACGGCCGAGTACACCGCGTCGCGGATGCTCGGACTGCCATGCTTCCCCCAGATCACCGAGTCACAAGTGGAGGAAGTCGCCACGACCCTCGTGAAGTTCGCCGAAGGCGGCTGACGGACAACTAAGACCGGAGTCGAGGAACCCTGGTTTCAAGGGTTCTGTTGGGGCCTGACTTCGACAAACCCTGCCGCCGTAAAGTCGCCGTCGAACGCCAATGACTCGGATATCCGCTCCCGGCGCATAATCTCGAAACTCGTGGCGTCCACATAGGAATACGTCCGCTCGTCGTGGCGATTAAGCCATGCCCAGGCTCGCTCGTCTATGGATTCGTCCACTACCGCGACAGACACCCGGTTTGACCGATTGACGGTTTCAACGAAGCGCACTGCCGCGGAGTGACCGGCCCTCCTACGGAGCCATGTCCATGTCTCTCCGACCACCAGGTTCGAAGTCCGCACGGGGCGACGATCTTGCTTCCAAAGCCGCACGGCATCAGAATGCCGGCGGTCTCGAGGAACTTGGAGGGCGACCCAGAAGGACGTGTCGGCGAACCTCACGTCTCCAGCCCGTATATCACCGAATCGAGATCGTCATCGGGATCCACGTTCAGACCACCGATCAACTCATCAACCGCATCGCCGGGAGTATCGAAGTAGGCCTCTAACGAGGCCCGGACCGCGTCGCGGACCAGGGCAGATCGAGATGTCCCTAGCCGAGTCGCCTCGGCTGACAGAGCCTCATCAAGGTCTGGTTCCACATAGAGCTGTATACGCCGCATCTATACAGTATACACCATCGCCTAACTCAACCGTCGATCAGTTCCTGGTGCAGAATCTCGGGATCCAGGTTTTCCGATCTCACTCGCAGATCCAGGTAGAGCACGGTTGCTACCACCCATGAGAAGGGCAAGCCGAATACGTTGAGCAGCAGGACTGCCCAGTGGTAGGGAAGCACCCTGTAAATGACCAGAAAAGGCACCGCCACCACCAGCAGGGCCAGCAAAAGGACCTTGACGGTTCGCCACAGGTTCGGCAGGACCAGCTTCCATGACCGCACCAGGCTGGGGATGGCGGCCGTACCCTCCACCGTCAAGCCCATGGGGGCCACCCACCACGTCATCGCCAGACAGATGGCGGGGAGGACCATCACGAAAGTCCACAACAGGAAAGGCAGCAAGGTCTCGGGCGGCATTGAGAAGGGATCGTCGCCGTAGGAGCTCACCTCGGCGGCGAACCCCGGTGCAACCACAGCCAGGATGGCTGATCCGATCATGGTCATGACGGCAGCCACCGCGGCCACGGCCAACGCGAAGACCACCACCATCAGGAGCATGTTCCCGTACTGTCTCCAGGCCATCCGTATCGCTTCGGCCGCCGAGAAGTGAAGGCCGACACAATGGGAGGCCACGATGCGTATGAAGGCCCCGATCGCCAGGAGTTCCGCAAACAGCAGCAGGATGCTCATCATCAAGCCGACGCCGGGAAGCCACTGGAGAAGGGAGGGGATGGCTAATAGGGTGAGGCTCACCCCGATCAGCGACCCGAAACGTCGCTTATAGAGGTCCCAGGAGAATCGGACGACCTCTCCGGTCCCAAGCGGTCGAAAATCTGGCATCTCCATTGCTTGGTGAGAGAGCGTACCCCTATAAGGCAGGTCCGCCGACGGAGATGGGAGGGACCAGGTCCCAACCGGCCGCAGTGTGGTAGGCCTGTCCGATGCGGGAGATCCCGGTCTCGGCCAGGGGACGGCCGATGAACTGCAGTCCGATGGGAAGCCCGGCGGGGTCGAAGCCGCACGGGACGGACAGGGCGGGCACGCCGGTCAGGTTCCATGGGGCGGTGGTCCGTACATACGCCGAGATCACCTCCTCGGTCGGACCTCCGTAGTCGAAGGAGTCCTGGTCCTTCAGAGCGGCGGTGGCCGCAAGGGTGGGTGAGACCATCCCGGTGAGGCGGTTCGCTTCAAAGCACTCCCGCACTCCCCGCCGGATGCGCTCCCGTGCCCTCAGAGCCGTCAGGTAACGCTCGGTGGGCATCATCAGCCCGGTCGCAAGGAGCGCCCCTATACCGGAGTCGATCAAGTGTGGCGCTTCTGCCAACAGCCTCTGGTGGTAGGCGGCGCCTTCGGCGCTGAACACGGCGTATTCCACCTCCATCACCATGTCGAGTTCCTGGATCTCGACCGGCATGACCTCCGCCCCCAAGTCGGCCAGCAGCCTGACCGCCGCTTCGAAGGCATCGCCCACCGCCGGTTGGATCAGCGGGCCCCGGTAACGCTCGATGACACCAAGCCTCACGCCTTCCAAACCGCCATGTGAGGCGGGGTAACCGTCCGGGGGGCGGTCGACCAGGGTGGTGGGATCGGAAGGGTGGGAACCCGAGATCACCGATTGGACGAGGATGCAGTCGGCAGGAGTGGGCGCCAGGGGTCCGATGTGGTCGAGCGACCAACTGAGGGCAGCCACTCCGCTGCGGGGAACTCTCCCGTAGGTTCCCTTCAGCCCGGCTGTCCCGCACAGGGAGGCGGGGATCCGGATGGAGCCGCCGGTGTCGCTCCCGAGCGCCGCGGCCGTGATACCCGCCGAGACCGCCGCTCCCGAACCCCCGCTGGAACCACCCGGGATCCGGCCGGTGTCCCAGGGGTTGGAGGCCGGAGGGGACTCAACCCCGCACGCCAACTCGTGGGTGGTGGTCTTGCCCACGATCACTGCCCCCGCCGCTCGGAGGCGTTCCACCACCGGCGCGTCACGCTCGGCAGCCTGCACACCCGAATAGGCAGGCGAGCCGCACTCAGTGGGATGTCCGGCCATGTCGATGATGTCTTTGACGCCCACCGGGATGCCTGCCAGTGGACCCGGGTCGATCCCCCGGGCAAGTTGACGGTCAACCCGATCGGCGGCGTCCCGGGCGCCCTGATGGTCGATGACCACAAAGGCTTGCAACTGCGGGTTGAGTTCCTCCGCGGCCGCCAGGGACCGATCGGCAACCTCCCGGGCCGACACCTCACCGGACCGAATCTGTCGGCCAAGCGCTGCTATGACCCCGGGAGGGTTCACTCCCATCGCGGGTCGAACTTCAATGCAGGCTCGTCCGCGTGGGCCAAATGCTCCCGTAGCGAGTCGATCCCGGCCTTCTGGCCCTCGAGCATGGCGGCCAACTCCGCCGAGTCCCAGTCGTCAGGATCCAACCCGGCCGCCGAAAGCATGGCGTCCACCTCTTCGGGACCGAGGGTGCTCACTGCGGGATGACGGCGATGACATCCACCTCGAGTTTGAGCCCCGGGAGGCCCAGAGCAGCCGCCTGACAGGCGGTGACCGCCGGATAGGGACCCCCGTCGAACACGCGACGGCGCACCTCCATCTCCTCGGGGAGTTCCCGGATGTCCTGGCAGAAGTAGGTGATCTTCACGATGTTGGCCACCGAACCTCCGCAGGCCTCCAAGATCTCGGCGATGTTGCCCCAGATCTGTTCGGCCTGCTCTCCGGTGGTCTCGCCCACGATCTCTCCCGAGGAGTCGAACGCCACCTGACCGGCCAGGTAGACGGTGTCGCCGGCCCGGACGGCGTGGGAGTAGGGCTCGGGAGGCTCGGATAGGCCGTCTGGGTTGATGGCCTCGATGTTCACCCCGGAGTTTCCTTCGTATCAGGACGAGCCGTGCGCCGGAGCGCCTTCCCGATGATGTCAACCGGGTCGGGCGACACCGCCGCCTGCGCTCCCTCAGACATCCAGGTTGACGAGTACGTCTTCGGGGTACGTGAGGCGCTCGCCGCCGGTGGGAGTCACCCGGATGTTGTCGGCAAGCGAGAGAGCGGACACCGACTGGTATGCGGCAGGATCGCTGAAGGTCGAGTGGGGATGGAGATTGATCACCATGTCGGTCTCCATGAGCCGCTCCTTCCCCGGCGACCACGGGGGCTCCAGGGAGTCCGTGCCAAGACCGTGGGCGCTGTAAGACACCAACTCCCGGCCTCCGAGGCCGTACTTGTCGTTGACCCGGTCGCGGGCCGCCAGGACGTCATCGGAGGAGTGGCCGCTCTTCATCGCGTCTATGCAAGCCTGGAAGACCTCACATCGAATCTCCCAGAAGCGCTTGGCCTCATCGGAGGGCTTCCCGAAGCAGTAATTGCGTCTCAACTCCAACCAGTATCCGGATGGGCCTTGCCACTCCAGGTCTATGGAGAGGTATTCGCCCCGTTCGAACGGGGCGTGCCTCCCGAGGGTAAGGGCCCTGGGGGAAGTACGGCCGGTCTGGGCTATCCCGGTCATGCAACCGTACTGGCGAACCAGCCGGTGAGCCTCGGCCATGACGTCGATCTCGAGGGCCCCAGGACGTATGTGAGCTTCAAGGCTGCGAAACACCTGCTTGAGAATCCACGAGGTCTCCCGGTGGTTCTCCATCTCCTCGGGGCTCTTTTTGATGCGGACGTCGTCGAAGAGGTCGGTGGCGTCCACCAGGGTGGCGCCGGGCGCCAACTTTCCCAGACCGCTCATGAGCGCATAGGTGGTGATGTCGGCCAGCCCCGCCATCCCGATGGTCCCGTTCGAATAGCCGTGGTCGGAGAGAATCCCGGCGATCTCCACCTCGGGGGTTTGGGTGTGCCGGGCGTCCTGGATCCAGTTCACCATCATCGCCATGCGTTTGCCTCCCCAAAGAGGATCGCCTATGTAGGATGGCTCACCGTCGGCGGGCAGCACCACGATCCCCCATCCGGCCGCCTGCCAGATGTCGCTCACGTATTGGACGCGGCCTCGCATGAAGTCGTCGCCGCGACAGTAGATGACCAGGGCGTCGATCCCCGCTCCGGCCATGGCCTCGCGCAGCACTTTGTAACGTCTCGCCCGCTCAGCGGGAGAGGAAATATGGCTTATAGGTCCCTTTGCCATGTTTACTCAACTCCTTTGTGTACGGCCTGTGTCTCTCAAGAAACTCTACGAGGACAGAATCAGCAAGACCTCTTCCCTCAAAGCCAAAGCAACAACACGTGCCGTTTCTTCGTTGCTATCCAAGATACTGCCAATGTCGCGTCTCAGGGCGGCGCTCATCGCCTTTTCAATACCGACAGGGATCGGGTCTTTCCACGCCGTCACAAGCAATGAGAAGAGATTGCTCAGGACACAGTAGGCGACATTGCCGGTGGCCCAGCATTATTCCTCACACCATTGAGCCAGATCACCAAGTTGGGCAGGTGGAAATGCTCCGACCCCGCGTTCGGCGAGTCGCCGCAAGGACGCTTTATCCAAAGCGCACTGGAGGGATGTCTAGATCCTCATAGGTCGCCATCGGATAATACGCAACACCTGCTTCTTCAAACCGCTGCCGAGCCAAGTCTCCCCGATCCACAAGGGTCACAGCAGCCACAACCCGGGCTCCAGTCTCCTGAATAGCACTAAGAGCCTTGAAAATCGAACCGCCTGTTGTCACTACATCATCGACCAAGAGCACCTTGTCGGCCGCGCCGATCCGGGCGCCCTCAATCTGACGTCGCGTCCCACGGTCCTTTGCTTCCTTTCGCACGAAGAACCACTCAGTGTCACTGACGGCCGCCACTCCGACCGCAAGTGCATCGGCGCCCAGGGTAAGTCCGCCAACCGCGTCGAAACTATGGCCGCCCTCGGTAACAGTTTCAAGAATGGCCTCCGAGGCAATCCGGAGATCGCTCCATCTCGCGAGGGCCTCCTTACCGTCAATAAAGTGAGACGACCAAGCCCCCGAGGCCAGCTTAATAGGCTCGGGGAGTTCCTGAAGAGCTGACTCACACAAAATGGAAAGAAGCTGGTCGCGCCATTTGAGAGTCAATGTAGACATGAATGTTCAGCCATAAATCACACTAATGTAATCCGCTTTAACCTCGTGGGATTCTACGCGCAAAACCTCCGATCATTCAGTCGGGGACAACCACGGTCCGGATCGCCGATCCTGCCTCCAGGTTGCGGAAGCCCTGTGCGGCCTGGGTCAGGGGGACGGTGTGGGTGACCATGTAATCCAGATCGAGGCTCCCCTGTTGATAGAGGGAGTCCAACACCGGAAAGTCATGGGCGGGTATCCCTCCGCCGCCGTGGGTGTTCTGGAGCGTCAGGGCGCTGCGGGAAAAGGCCGCCGGATCGAACGAGGCCATCACTCCGGGTGGGTTACCCCCGATCAGGGTAGCGGTACCGCCGTGAGCCAGCATCTCTATGCACTGCTCCACACAGACCTTGGCGCCCACCGCCTCGAAGGAGAAGTCCACCCCGGCGCCGCCGGTGATCCGGCGTACCGCTTCCACGGGGTCTTCGGAGGCCGCGTTCACCACGTCTGTGGCGCCCAGCGTCCGTGCCCACTCGAGCTTCTGATCGGAGAGGTCCACCGCGATCACCTTGGAGGCGTTGGCGATCCGGGCGCCCTGTACAGCCGATAGTCCGATGCCGCCGCACCCGATCACCGCGGTAGTGGCCCCCGGCCACACCTTGGCGATGTTGAAGACTGCGCCGGCCCCGGTCATCACCGCACATCCAAGAAGGGAGGCCGAAGTCATGGGCATCCCGTCGGAGACCGGGAACGTGGCCATGGCGTCCACTGCGATGCGCTCGGCGTACATCCCGAGACCCATGGGCACCTCCACAGCCGAACCGTCGGAGGCCAGCGTGACCTGGGGGGCCCGGGGCGAGGAATCCCGGCACCGCCTCGGGTCGTTCCGGCGGCACATCGAGCAGGCGCCGCACTGCACCCGGCATCCGGTCGCCACCCGGTCGCCCACCTTCAGGTGGGTCACTCCCGGACCCACTTCCTCAACCACGCCTGCCCCTTCGTGGCCCAACAGCATGGGAAAGCGAGACATCCGCGGCCCATGCCGGCCTGCCGCCACCTTGTAGTCGGTTGCGCAGACGCCGGCCGCCTCCATCCGGAGGATCACCTCCCTCTCGCGGGGAGGACCGATCTCGATCTCGGTGATCTCGATCTGCCCGGGCGACACCACTAGTGCCGCTCGGTTAGGCATCCAGGTCTACCAGTTCGTCTGTCCACTCGGTAAGCCGCTCGCCTCCGGTGGGAGTCACCCGGATGTTGTCGGAGAGCGAGATGCCCGAAACCGCCAGGGCTTCGGCCGGATCGCTGAAGCTCATGTGGGGATGGAGATTGATCACCATGTCGGTCTCCATGATCCGCTCCTTCCCCGGCGACCACGGGGGCTCCAGGGAGTCCAGACCGATGCCGTGAGCGGTGTAGCCCACCGACTCCCGTCCGCCATAGCCGTACTTGTCGTTCACCCGGTCGCGGGCCACCAGTACGTCGTCGGAGGAGTTGCCGGTCTTCATCGCATTTATGCAGGCGTCCAAACACTCCAACCGGTACTCGAAGAAGCGTTTGACCTGGTCGGAGGGCTCTCCGAAGCTGTAATTGCGTCGCAACTCCAGCCAATAGCCGGAGGGGCCTCCCCACTCCAGGTCTATGGAGATGATGTCCTTGCGATCTATCTCGGCGAACATCCCGAAGGTGTAGGACTTGAAAGGCGGGCGGGCGATCTGGGCGATCCCGGTCAGGCAGCCATACTGGCGGACCAGTCGCTCGGCCTCGGCCATCGCGTCGATCTCGAGGACCCCGGGACGCAGGTGGGCTTCGAGGCTGTTGAACACCTGCTTGAGAATCCGCGAGGTCTCCCGCAGGTTCTCCATCTCCTCGGGGCTCTTGACCGCCCGGATGTCGTCGAAGAGGTCGGTGGCGTCCACCAATGTGAAATTGCTGAGTGTCTTCTGGAAGGACCGCATGTGCGCGTAGGTGACGATGTCGGCCAAACCCACCACCCCGAGTTTGCCACTGGTGTAACCGTGGTCGGAGAGAATGCCGGCGATCTCGGTATCGGGGTGCTGGGTTGCTCGAATGTCATCGACCCAGCCGGCCAGGGCCACCCGGCCCCCACCCCACAGGGGATCGCCAACGTAGATGCCATCGCCCTTGGGGAGAAGCACGATGATCCCCCATCCGGCCCACTGGAAGGCATCGCTCACGTACTGGATGCGGCCTCTCATGAACTCATCGGCGCGGCTGTAGATGATCAACGCATCCATGCCTTCCGCGGCCATGGCCTCGCGCAGTACTCGATAACGCCTTTCCCGCTCAGCGGGAGAGGAAATATGGGTTACGGTTCCTTCTGCCATTTCTTCTTCGCTCCTTCGTCAACCGGCGCCGGTTCTTGGACGCCAGGGGTTAGGCGGCGGATTATTACAGGTTTTCAAGCTCCCCGCATATCTCGTCGGTGGTCCGGGAGGCGATGAACCCCCCGTCGGTCATCCTGACGAGGGCATTGTCGTGAAGCTCCTTGGTTGAAGAGGTGCAGGCATCGTTTACCAGCGACACCGTGTACCCCCGGTCGGCCGCGTCGCGGGCGGAGAGTTCGACGCAACCCTCGGTCACTATTCCGGTGATGACCAGGTGGGTGATCCCCATGCGCTTGAGGACTTTGTCGATATCCGTGGAATTGAAGACGCTGGCGGAGGTCTTGGAGAAGATCATCTCGTCGCCCTGTTCCGCCACCTCCGGCAGGAGATCGTCGTCCCACCCTTCACGGGGCACCGGCTCAATGTCGGCGTCCGGCATGAATGCCTTCCCGGCGTCGCGGCCGTCGTCGGTGCGGTAGGCCACCCGAACATGGATGACTTCCTCACCCGCCGCCCGGAAGGCGTCCTGGCACCTTCTGACGTAGGGCAGGATGGCGTTGATGTTGTCCCATCGCTCCTGCATTATCTCGGGCTTACCGGCTTCGGTGGCGATCCGCCCTATCCACCCGTCGGCATGCGCGTCCAGGTACTGAAGGTCGATAGTGAGGAGGGCGGTCTTCCCCGGAGCGACGGAGGCGAAGGATGGCCGGGGGAACAGGTCGTAAAAGGGATCGTGCAGATTCAAGTCTCTTGCCTTCCTGGATTTAGCTGGCTGGTACGCAACAAAGTCTCTCGCTGCAATAGCGCGACTCCAAGTTTTAGTAAGTATATTTAGCACAGTCCGGCGATCGCGCCCCCTGGGCCCGATTCCCGGTTAGAGCGATACGAACCCGCGCACCCGCGCAGGGAGAAGGGATGAGCACAGAGAGATGAGAGTTTTGGTGACTGGAGCAGCAGGGTTCTTCGGCAGAGCGCTGGTCCGGGCCTTCGCCCGGGGTGGGGATCATGTAATTGCCGCGGACATCCTTCCGCCCGATCAGTTCGTTCCCCGTTCGGACACTCCCAGCGACCGCCTCGAATACGTGGTCCTGGACGTCGCCGACCCGGATGCCTGGTCCACGGAGGTGACAGGGCCGGTGGACGGGATTGTCCAGGCTGCGGCGCTGACTCCCAGCGTGCAAGAGGCGTTTGGCAACCCCGCCGGCCTGGTTTCAGTCAACCTGATCGGAACTCTCAACGCCCTGGAGTTCGCCCGAAAGGAACAAATGGGCAAGTTTCTCTTCATCTCGTCGGCCGGTGTATATAACCAGTCAGAAGAGGAAGTTCTCACCGAAGACGACGCCGACGGCGGCTTCTCGCTGTACGGCTCGGCCAAGATTGCCGCCGAGATCATGCTCTACCGGTACGCGGTGATGTTCGGGTTCGACGCCGGCGCCATCCGTCCCACTTCCATGTACGGCCCGGCCGAGGAGTTCCGCGACACCCGCCCGTTTGTCACCCAGGCAAAACAGTTGGCGGACGCCGCCCTGGACGGGGTGCCGGTCCGGGTTATCGGCCTGGACGACCGCTGCGACTGGGTATTCGTGGACGACGTCGCCGAGGCCGCGCACCGTTTCTTCTCCGGAACCATGGGAAGCCGTTCCTTCGCATTCTCCTCCGGAGGGGCCATACCTTTCAGCGACGTGCTGGCGGCTGCCCAGGACGCCTTCGGAGTCGTTGTGGACGAGAACGCCGAGATGCTGGTGGACGCCACCCCCGACCGGCCCACCACTATCTCCTGCGACAAAGCCCGGGCAGAGCTCGGCTGGAACCCGATGGGCATAGCCGACGGCATGCGCCGCTATGCCGAGTTGGGAGGCTGAGCTCCCACCAACACCCCGATTCTTCATGAACCTCACCCACACCCGACCCAATTAGAGATGGAGTTTCAATGAGCCAAACGAAACTAAGAAACGCGGTTGCCGAACGGATCCTGCGAATCCGAGAGGGCCAGGAGTCCCCTTACCTCCGGGTAGTGCGGGAAGCATCGCAGCGCGAGAACGTCATCCGCCTGGTGAGGGGGGAGCCGGACATTCCGACTCCCGCCCACATCATCGAAGCCGCCAAGCGTTGCCTGGACACGGGCCACATCGGCTACACCCCGCCGGGAGGAATGATCGAGCTGCGCGAGGCCATCGCCCGCAAGTTCAAGAGGGACAACGGACTGGTGTACAACCCCGAGAGCGAGATCCTGGTCACCGCCGGCGCCCAGGAGTCGATGGCCGTCAGCCTCCAGACCCTCTGCGACCCCGGGGACGAGGTTCTTCTGGCCAACCCCCACTACATGGCTTACCCCACCAACATCACCATGGCCGGAGGCAAGCCCGTCTACGTGCCCACGGTGGAAGAAGACAACTTCGAGCTGAATCCCGAGATCATCGAGTCGTGCATCACCGACCGCTCCAAGGTTCTGGTGCTGGTGACCCCGAACAACCCCACCGCCGGAGTGCTCACCCGTGAGACCCTCGAGGGGATTGCGGAGTTGGTGCGGAACCATCCGGACCTGGTGGTGATCTCCGACGAACTGTACGAGAAGGTGGTCTACGACGGCTTCGAGCACGTCAGCTTCGCCACCCTGCCGGACATGTGGGAGCGGACCATCACCATCAACGGTTTCTCCAAGGCCTATAGCATGACCGGCTTCCGGGTGGGATACATGGCCGGACCGGCCGACTACATCCTGGCCGCCACCGAACCGCGCCACTCCCTCAGCATCTCCACCAACCTGCCCTCCCAGCACGCCGCACTGGCTGCCCTGGACGGACCCCAGGACTTCCTGGACGAGATGATGGAGGAGTACCACCACCGCCGGCAGATGATGAGGGACACCTTCGACAAGTTGGGCGTCACCTACGGAGAGCCCCAGGGCGGGTTCTACTTCTTCGCCAACGTCGCCGGATCGGGAATGGATGCGGGCGAGTTCGCCGCCAAGGCAACCGAATACGGGATCATCTTCTCCCCCGGCAGGGCCTTCTCCGAAGGCGCGGCCAAGTACATCCGCATCTCCTATCTGGCTCCACGCGACGAACTGGCCCTGGCCATGGAGAAGTTCACGCAACTGTGGAACGACTGTCTGGCCGGCAAGTGAGCGGACCCTCAGTAGCAATCGTCGAAGAGTTCACCTCCGCCCAGGTGGCGGCCCTCCAGAATGCCCTCCCCGAAGGCGCGACGGTACTTACCGACGCTCTCTCCTCGGGGACCATCGGCCAGGCCGACTACCTGGTGCTTCGGGAGACGAGCCTCGACGACGACCAACTGGCCGGGCTCTCCTCTCTCCGGGGAGTGGTCACCATCGACTCGGGGGGCGCCAGTGTCTCCCCAGAGGTGTGCGCCTCCCTGGGAGTGTGGACCGAAGGCGTCGTGTCCCCCGGGCCGACCAGCGTGGCAGAGCATGCCGTGATGATGATCCTGGCCCTCTTCAAACGCCTGCCCACCGGTTACCAGCGTCTCATGGACGGGGTGATCGTGGAAGGGATGGAACCCTTCGTCACCGACCAGATCAACTACTCCTACAACTGGGTGGGCCTGGAACTGTTCGAGGCCGTCCTGGGGAAGACCGTCGGGTTGGTCGGCGTCGGCGGGATCGGACGGGTTGCGGCCAAGCTGTTGGTGGCGTTCGGGTGTGATGTCGTGTACTACAAGCGCAACCGCTTCTCGCCTCAGGAAGAAGCCGAACTGGGGATCCGTTACCTCCCCTTCGACGAACTCCTTGCCGAGTCACACTGCGTCTCGCTCCACAACAAGTTCACCCCCGAGACCGAGAAGATGATGGGTGCCAGAGAGTTCGCCCTGATGCCCGAAGGCTCGTTCTTCGTCAACACCGCCCGTGGGCGCCTGGTGGACGAGGACGCCCTGATGGCCGCGCTTCACAGCGGGCACCTGGCGGGCGCCGCCCTCGACGTGTTCTGGTGGGAGCCCATCCTCCCGGACAGCCCCCTCCGGGACACCCCCAACCTGCTGATGACCCCCCACACCGCCGGGACGCCCGCCGGGGACACGGTGGCCCTGGAACTGGGGTCCGCCGGAAGGGTCATCCGCCGAAGGAACGGAGTACCAGGATGAGCGAGAAGACTTTTGTCGGCATGCAGGTGGGGGGCATCAGCTTCATCGACGAAGGAGTGGAGGAGACCCTCGACATCTTCACCAACCTGGCCGGCGTGAACGCCATCTTCATCTCCGCGCTCTCCTGGGCGCGGGGCAACGCCGGGCGCTCCGGCAGCGGCGACTATCCCGACCACGGTGGGCAGGAACCCGACAACCTGCAGGGCGGGGCATTCTTCCCGCCCGATCCCAAGTACTACCACGGCACCACGATCAAGGACTTCACCGCTCCCGATCCTCTCTACGAGGGCTGGGACATCCTCGGAGACGTGATCCCCGCCGCAAAGGAACGGGGCATGGAGGTCTTCACCTACTACTGCGAGACCGCTCATGCCAGACCCAAGCCTCTGTGGCAGCCGGGGTTCTCCCAGGTGTTGGAGATCGACGCGTGGGGCCGCAAGGACACCCGCCCCTGCTTCCACAACCCCAACTACAAGAACTGGTGGTTCGGCGTCATCGACAACTGGCTCAACGAGTACGACCTGAACGGGGTTATGTGGGGCATCGAGCGCGAGGACCCGCTCTCGTCGATGATCGTCTCGGCCGAAGTGCCTACCTGCTTCTGCGTCCACTGCCGCTCAGAGGCCCATCGCCGGAACATCGACGCCGGACGGGCCGCCGAGGGTTACCGGAGGATCTATGACTATCTCACCGCGGTGCGAGGCGGCCATGAGCCACCCGACGGCAAGCTGATCACCTTCCTCCGCCACCTCTTCGAGTACCCCGAGGTCCTGCAATGGCAAAAGCTCTGGTGGGACGGACACAAGGGCCTCTACCGGGAGATCTCCGGACAGATCCGTTTCTTCGGCCCCCAGTACCAGGTGGGCTTCGGGATCTGGCAGATGATCAACACGTTCAACCCCCTGCTCCGGGCAGCCTTCGATCCGGCCGAGTACAAGCTGTACGCCGACTGGCTGAAGCCGGTGTTCTACAACGCACCCGGCGGTGCGCGGTTCGTCAGTTTCGTCAACAAGATGTGTCAGACCATCTTGGGCGACGCCTCGCCGTCGGAGTGGACGCCGATCCTCTACAAGATCCTCGGCTTGGACGAGGCTCCCTACGAGGACCTCCCGGCCGCAGGATTCAGCCCTGAGTACGTCAAAGAGTTCACCAGGCGGCACGTGGAGGCGGTGGGCCCGGATGTTCAGGTCTATCCCGGCATCGGCCTGGGCGTTGAGACGGTGGATCGCGCCATCAACCCCCCAGACGTGGAGGACATGGTGGACGCCTCCCTGGCAGGCGGAGCGGGGGGAGTGATGATCTCCCGCAACTACTCGGAACTGACCCTTACCAACCTGGCCGCGGTGGGGACCGCCCTACGGCGCCATGGAAGAATCTGACCACGATATAGAAAGGAACCAACCCGTGAGAACAATTCTCAAAGGTGGCGTCGTAGTCAATCTCGACGACGACACGCCTTCCCAGCAACAGGACGTAACCATCGAGGCCGAGCGGATCGTAGCGGTAGGAGCGTCGGACCCCCAACCGGGCGACAACGTGGTGGACGTATCTGGCATGTGGCTCATCCCGGGCCTGGCGAACCTCCACGTTCACCTGGGCTGGGACGGCACCCACGACCTGGAGATGCAGGGCTATGAGTCCCCCGCCGTCAACGCCATGAAGGCGATAATGAACATCCACCGCACCCTCTCCGCGGGGGTCACGACCATCCGCGACCTGGGCATGAACAATGCCAACGTCGACGCCAAGTACGCCATCGACAACGGCTGGGCGCCCTGGATCCGCCTGTTCCCCAACGGACGGGCGATCTGCACCACCGGCGGCCACACCTGGTGGGTCTGTCGGGAAGCCGACGGGATCTACGGGGTTCGCCAGGCCATCCGGGAGCAGTTCAAGGCCGGCGCCAAGTGGATCAAGATCATGGGCTCCCACGTGAGAGAGCAGTTCACCTTCGAAGAGTTGCAAGCCATGTGCGAAGAAGCGCATCAGAACAACATGAAGGTCACCGCTCACGCCACTTTCGACCACGCCATCGACCGGGTGGTGGAGGCCGGGGTGGACTGCGTGGAGCACGGTGGTCAGATGACCATGAAGACCATCGAGAAGCTGGTGGAAAAGGACATCCCCATCGTCACCACCTACTCCCCCAATGTGCAGCAGGCACTGTTCGGCCACCTGTACGGGATGAGCGAGACCGACCTCAAGGCCCGCAAGGCAAGCATGCATGACACAGCCCGCTTCGAGGGCAACATCAACTTCGCCAAGGCCGGTGGCCGGATCATATTCGGCACGGACGCCGGAAGCCCGGCGGTGCCCCACTACGCCATCGTCGAGGAGATGAAGTTCATGGTGAAGATCGGGGTGGTCCCCGACGCCAGGGACGTTCTCAACGCGGCAACCAGCCGCGCCATGGTGGTGCTGGGCCTCGAAGAGGACCTGGGCAGAGTGGAGCCGGGCAAGATCGCCGACATCGTGGCTTTGGGAGGCGATCCGCTCGCCGACCTCAACGCCGTGGGCGATGTCAAGAAGGTCTATGTCCGTGGAATGCTGGCCATCTCGTCGGAGGGCGGCTACGCCCAAGCCGGACGGGACGTCGGCGACATGAAGAGCCACTGGGGCCCCAGCCCGCAGCTCGAGTATCGCCTGGCCTAGCCCAAGCTCGCCAAGGACAACATAAGACAGATCAGTGCTTGATCTGAGAATCATCGGGGGGACGGTGGTGAGCGACGGTCGTTCGCGTCCGGCTGACGTCGGCGTGGAGGGCGAGCTCATCACCGAGGTCTCCCCGACCGGCGCTCTGGGAGCGGCCCGGCGCGAGATCGATGCCTCGGGGCTGCTGGTGATTCCCGGCGCGGTGGATGCCCATTTCCACTGCCGGGCGCCCAGCAACCCCGAACGGGCCACCTTCGCGTCGGAGTCGCGGGCCGCCGCCTCGGCGGGGGTCACCACGCTCTTCGAGATGCCGATCTCCAACCCTCCGTGCAGCACTCCCGAGGCATTCGAACTGCGACGGGGGTTGGGAGAAGCCGAGAGCCTGGTCGACTTCGCCCTATACGGGGGAGCCGGGACAACCGACCCCGCCCGGGCAGAGGCGATGGCCGAATTGGGCGCGATCGGGTTCAAGCTCTTCACCCACACTCCGCCTGCCCACCGGATGGTGGACTTCGAAGGCCTGTGGGCATCGGGGCCTGAAGAGATCTACGATTGCCTGCGGACCGTGGGCGCCACCGGTCTGCGTTGCGCCGTCCATGCTGAGAGCCAGCAGTTCATCGAGCGTTTCAGCGTCGACCCGGACCGGTTCGGACATCCCTCCCGTCCCCCCATGGTGGAGGCGGCAGCGGTGGGCCTGGTGGCCACCGCCATCCGGGACCTCGGCATACCCGCCCACATCGTCCACATCACTTCCCGGATGGCCACCGAGGAAGTACAAGCGGCCCAAGCGCTGGGAGTCGACCTTTCCGCCGAGTCCTGCCCTCACTATCTGCTATTCGACGAGTCCCTGATCCCCCGCCTCGGCAACTTCGTGAAAGTCGCCCCGCCGCTCCGTCCCCCGGAGGATGTTGCGTATTTGTGGGAAGCGCTGAACGGAGGGTCCCTGTCGGTGGTGGCCTCGGACCATGCCCCATTTACGCCCGAGGAGAAAGCAGCCGCCGACTTCGCCACCACGGGGCAAGGCATTCCCTCTCTGGAGATGCTGGTCCCGACCATGGTCGACGCCGGCCTAACCGGAAAGCTTCCCCTGGCCAGGGCGGTGGAGGTGATGACCGCCAACCCCGCCAAGCTGTTCGGCATCTACCCGCGTAAGGGAACGGTCTCCCCCGGATCGGAAGCCGATCTGGTACTGATTGACCCCAAGGAGCGGCTGATCGCCGACTCCTCCCGATTCCTCAGCCGCTCGGGTGGAAGCGGCATGGCCTACGACGGGCTGGACCTTTCGGGCCGGATCCTCACCACGCTGTCCCGCGGCCGTGTCGTGTACGACAAGGGACAAGTCGCAGACGGGCCGGGAGGCAAACTCGTCTCCCCGGATGGCCCTCCCCTCCCCGTAACGGAGACACAGGCCGCAACATAGCACCTGCTACTGGAACCGTGCCCCGCTGCGTCCGGATCAGCCTCCTAGGCACAGTTGACCGGTGTGGATCCGGAGTCTCTCCGGTCCCTCTGACCTTGACCTTACGGATCTGTGGCACACAGCCGCCATATATCCTTCACCTGACGCAAACCAACCCTACGAGGAGCAAGAACATGGCTAACGCCCGGTCCAAGCGGCGATTCGTCGTACTTTTCGCCCTGGTGCTGATTACCGGGACGCTGGCGTCGGTACCCGCAGGAGCCCAGGAAACCGACGACGGCGGAGGGTTCACCCTCACCATCCTGCACAACAACGATGGGGAGTCCAAGCTTCTTCCCGACGGGAACTCCGATCCGGGAGTGGCCCGTTTCGTCGGCCTGATGAAGCAACTCCAGGCCAGCGCCTCCGGCACGGGCCTGGTGACCCTGACCTCGGGCGACAACTTCCTGGCTTCTCAGGAGTTGGGGGTTTCCCTGGGCCGGGAGGGCCCCCTCTTCGACTCGATCGCTCTGAGCGGGATCTATGACGCCATGGCTCTGGGCAACCACGACTTCGACCTGGGACCCGAGGTGACCGCCCGTTTCGTTAGCGGCTTTTCGCCGCCGGTCACGTTCCTCTCCGCCAACGTGGACTTCTCGGGCGAACCTGCCCTGCAGGCCTTGGTGGACCGGGGCCTGATCGCAGCCAGCACGGTCATTGAGACCGGCGGCGAGCGCATCGGCGTGATCGGAGCGGTTACCCCGATGCTGCCCAACATCTCCACCCCTCGCAACGCCGTGGTGTCACCGGTGTTGCCGGCAGTGTTGGCGGAGGTCGAGAGCCTGACCGGCCAGGGAGTGAACAAGATCGTTCTGGTAAGCCACCTCCAGGACGTGGCGGAGGAGATCGAGTTGGTCGGGAGCCTCTCGGGCGTGGACGTCGTGATCGCCGGAGGCGGGGACGACCTGCTCCGCAACGAAGGCGACACCTGTCTTCCCGAAGCGGAGGCGGTGGCGCCCTACCCCATCGAGGCCACCGACGCCTCGGGCGCCACGGTGCCGGTCATCACCGCTCCCGGCGGGTACCGCTGTATAGGAGAATTGAACGTCACGTTCGACGCCGACGGCAACGTAACCGCGGCGGAGGGCCGCTCGATCGGGGTTGGTTTCGACGTGGAACCGGACCCGACGGTCCAGGCCGATGTGATCGAGCCGCTGACCGAGGCGGTGGGCCTCATCGACGCAGAGGTGATCGGCGCCAGCGAGGTCGAACTGGACGGGCGCCGTTCGGGAGTCCGCACCAGGGCCACCAACGAGGGCAACCTGCTGGCGGACGCCCTGCGGGCCGCCGCCGCCAACCTGGCCGACGACTTTGGGATCGCGCCGCCGGATGTGGCCGTCCAGAACGGGGGAGGGATCCGCAACGACTCGGTGATCCCCGCGGGGGACATCACCACCGGGGACACCTGGGACGTCGCCCCGTTCAGGAACTTCGTGGTGGTCGGCGAGATCCCACGTGAGACCTTCTGGGTGCTGCTGGAGCAAGCGGTGGACCGGATACCCCGCGCCGGCGGCCATTTCGCCCAGGTCTCGGGGTTCACACTGACCTACGACCCGTCCGCCCCGGCGAGGGAAATCGCCCGGGACGGCGACTGCTCGCTGACCGGCAACCCCGGCGAGCGGGTTAGGGAGGTGGTCCTGGACGACGGCACCGTCATAGTGAGCGACGGGCAGGTGGTCCCGGGTGACCCGGTGGTGCTGGCCACCATCGACTTCCTTGCCAACGGCGGAGACTGCTACCCGCTGGCCGACATCGAGTTCACCAAGCTGGGCGTCAGCTACCAGCAGGCCCTGGCCAACTACATCTCCACCGACCTGGGAGGAACGATCACCGCCGCGGCCTACCCGACAGACGGAGCTGGCCGTATCGTCGCCCTGGAACCGGAGCCCGAGACATTGGAGATCACGGTCATGGCGGGTGACTACCTGCGGAGGATCGCCATGACACATCTGGGCGACGAGAACCGCTGGATGGAGATCTTCGAACTCAACCGAGGAGTGACCCAGGCCGACGGTCGGGCCCTAACCAGCCCGGACCTCATTCGCATTGGCTGGGTGCTGAAGATACCGGCCAAGTAGGGACCTTGTCAGAGAGGGTGTCCCGGCTTGACGGCCGGGACACCCTACCCGGTCGTGACCACAGGAGAAGTCCTACGGAGCGCTGGCCCAAAGCGGTCTCAGAGCCTCCCGAACCCGGCGCCTTCGATCACGGGTTGAGGGCGCCTTTGCGCCATGCTTTGATGTAGTTCATGCAGTGCTCGTCCCGGCCCAGCAGCGCGTCCTCGGCCATCCGGTAGGGCGCCGATTCCCGGTCGGCGGCGAACACGGCGGAGAGTGGGTTCATGACCGGGTCGATGATGCCGCTGTCGGCTCCGGCCTCGACCGCCAGGTTGATGAACACGGTGTTCATCAACTTACGAGCGGGGATCCCGAAAGAGACATTGCTCATACCTCCCGTGATATGGATCTCGGGGCCGAAGCGGCGCCGGATCTCGCGGATGGCGTCGAGGGTGTGCAACCCGAAGGCCCCGTCCACCGATATGGGAAACACCAGCGGATCAACGAAGATGTCTCCTATGGCGACTCCCACCCCGAGGGCCGCTTCCACCATCCGCGACGCGTTGTCGATCCGCTCGGCGGCGTCCGACGGCATCCCGGCGGCGCCGGCGGCCGTGACTATCACCCTCGCTCCGTACTCGACGGCCAGTTCGACGGCCTCGGCCCGTTCCAGAGAAGCCGAGTTGAGCATCGGTCGCCCATCCCCGGCACCGGCGGCTGCGGCCAGACCGGTCTCGATGACGGTGATGTCGGATGAGTCAACCGAGATCGGAAGCGTCGTCAACGACCGAACGTAGCCGACCAGCCACTCCATCGCCTTCCGCTGCTCCATGAGTTTGAGTGATATCTCGTCGACGTTCACGTCTAGGTAGTGGGCGCCTGCCCGCTCCTGGTCGAACACCACCCGCCGCAGGTATTCATAGCCCGTCCGTGCCCCGTCGCCGCCGGCCATGGCCGTCTCGACAGCCAACGCGATGTGCTTGATGCGACCCTCGTCGTAAGCCTGGCTTGCCCGCATGGTCTCCGATATGACCAAGAGACCCGGAGCGCCGTCAACCGACACGAACTTGACCCCCTCGACTCCCCCGTGAGTGGCGAACCGTTTGCCCTTGCGGAGAACGATGCGGCTGGTGTGGACGTTCTCGCCGATGACCGTGAACCGCCGACGGCTCATGATCGCACCGGTTGGGCCACCGGTTCAGGACCCGCAAAAACAGGAGGCATCGGTTTTAGCTGGCAGCCTTCGACAAAGATGTCGAAGAAATCCGGGGTGGTTTCCAGTTCTATGTGGGTGACCTGCTTGGTCAACTCCTCCGCCCAGCGTCGCTTCTTCTTCGACAGCAGCAGGGCGCGAGCGCCTTCGACCGCCGCGTTGCCCACTTTTACCACTCTTTCGATCGCCACCGGTGCGATGAGCCCGATCTCGATGGCGGCGCTCACATCCAGATAAGTGGCGAACCCTCCCGCCAGGTACAACCGGTCGATCTCGGCGGGTTCCACTCCTGCGGTGCGCATCACGATCAACTGTCCGCAGTAGTTGGCAGCCTTGGCCTGGGCAAGGTTGCTAGCGTCCTCTCGCGAGAAGGTGATGCCACGCTCGGGTATCACGTCGATGTCGGACAACTTCCGATCATGAGGAAAGGCGCCCCGTTCGGTCATCAGACCCTGCCTGCGGAGCCCAGCCAGCAGGTCAACCAGACCCGAACCGCAGATGCCCACCGCCGGTTCGTCCCCGATGGTCCGGTAGGAAGACGCGGTCCCGTCCCCGGACACCGTAATAGACTCGACGGCCCCGTCGTAGGCGCGCATCCCGTAGGTGACCAGACCGCCTTCGAACGCCGGGCCTGCGGGACAGGAGGCCGCCCACATTCTGCCCCCATGGCTTAGCACGACCTCGGTGTTGGTGCCCATGTCGACCAGCATCTCGGTCCGTCCCTCCTCACCCAATCGGACAGTCTCCACGCAGGCCACAGCATCGGCGCCCACATGACTGGCCACCAGTGGAATCCCATACACCTTGGCCTGGCGGTTGGCGCGCAATCCCAAACTCCTGCTGTCGGCTACCAGCGCGGTGTGAGGTCGGCGCCCGGCCAGGTACTCGTGCTCGGTCAGGGACTTGTAAGGCATCTCTCCGATGCTCTGCACGCTCAATCCGAACAGGATGTCCCGCATGGTTGAGTTGCCCGCCACCACGATCTCGTATACGTGCGGGACGCGCCGACCGGCCCGGCGCGCCAAGTCCCGGGTGCCCCGGTTGATGGCTGCCACCGCGGCATTCCGGAGCTCGCCGGCAACCCCCGGGCGGGCCTCGTAGGAGATGCGGTTCATCACGTCGCTGCCGCCAAACTGCTGGGGATTCTCGAATCCGGCCACTCCCAACGTGACGCCCGACTCGAGATCCACCAACTCGAGAACCACCGTGGTGGTGCCCAGATCCACCGCCAGGCCGCAAATGGCGCCCCGGTAGCGGTCGACCGCCGTATCACCGTATCTGACCTCGTCGCCGACCCGGGTCACCGCAGGACAGAAGTCGGCGGGCCCCCGCTCACGCAGGCGGCTGGCGTCGAGGATCCTCGGCCGTCTGCGCAGCGGCGCGAACCTGACGGGCAGGTCATCGCGCAAGACCCGGGCCTGGCACGCAAGGCGGAAGTCACCTCGCAGGAACCGCTCGGTCTCGGTCCGCTCCGTCAGCGCTCCCATCCCCTCGCTTATCTCCACCACGCATTCGTGACATTCCCCCCTGCGCAGGCACGACGTGGGCACTTCGACTCCCAAATCGTCAGCATGGTCGAAGATGGTGTTGCCGACAACAAGGGGCCGCGTCTCCGCGCCATGGGCGACGGTGCTCACCGGATCGGGTCCTCCCCGGAACGGCGTCTCCGTCGCTCTTCCGCATCCTGTTTGATCCTGACTATCTTTTCCCGGGTCCGCTCGTAGGCTCGGGGATTGGATTCCCAGGCGGTGCGGTAATCGAAGGTGCCGTCGTGGGTACAGACAAGTTCGTCCGAGTCGCGGTCGGCCACGGGCGCCTGGTTGCGGCATCGGAACATAGCGGTGCAGAGATCGTGGCGGTCGCGATAGGGACAGCGGGTGCGGGAGGATTCCTCAGCGTGGGAAACTATGTCCGCGAAGATTGCAGCCATGCGGTCCAGCCGCTCCTGGAAGGCCTGCTTCTCGGAATCGGACATTGCCCGTGCTGTTCAGTTGACCTCGACGGCTAGTTTCTTGGCCAACTCCACGCAGGCCAGCGCGTCCTTACCGTAGCCGTCGGCGCCCACGTCCTTGCCGAACTCCGGGGTGACCGGAGCGCCGCCGACCATGAACCGCACCGACTCCCGCAGGCCGGCGTCCTTGAAGGCCTCCACCGTTTTGGCCATGTTCGGCATCGTGGTGGTCAGCAGAGCAGACATGCCGATCAGATGAGCGCTGTGTTCTTCCACCGCGGCGACGAATTCGGCCGGGGAGGTGTTGACGCCGAGGTCGATCACCGTGAACCCGCCGCCACGCAGCATCATGATGCAAAGGTTCTTACCGATGTCGTGCAGATCGCCCTGGACGGTGCCCATGATCACCGTTCCGATCGGTTCCACCCCGGAGGCGGCCAGGATCGGCTCGATGTGTGCCATGCCGGCTTTCATCGCCCGGGCCGACACCAGAACTTCCGGGACGAACACGTACCCCTCACGGAACTTGATGCCGACTATCCCCATCCCGGCGATGAGCCCGTCGTCCATGACCTCGAGGGCCCCGACTCCCCCGTCCAGTGCTTCCCTGGTCAGCCGATCGACGGTGACGTCGTCTCCATCGATCAGAGCCGCGGCGATGTCCTGCATGGCGGGCGACACCCGGCTGAAGAGCGCCAGGTTCCTCTCGATCTCTTCGGGCCGTTCGAGGAACTCCTCGATCTCGTCGCGGATGAACTCGTTGGCTATGTCAGATAGTTGGGCCATGGAAAAAGAAATGTTTGGATATCAACGTGCGGGGCGGCGCCGGAGATTTCATCAGTCTGCCTCGGCCCCGTTGTCTGCCGGAGGGGGATCGTGAACCACGAGCCGCCCGTCCGGTCTATGGGCATCAGAATAGTCGCGGGCCGAGTCAGCCAGCGCCATGAGCACGGCGTTCTTGGTGCCGAGCGGCACTGAACCCTCCGGGGCGATTCCGTTGATCCCGGCTTCCATCACCTTCATGCACGCCTCGTAGGTGTCCTCATAGGTGCCGCTGAACAGGGTGGTCGGATTGTTGATGTTGCCCATCAGGGACATGCGGTCCCCGGCGATCTCCTTGGCGACATGGGGATCCACCTGGGACTCGAAGTGGAAACAGTCCCAGCCAGCCTCGGCGAAATAGTCGATCCGGTCGGTCGTCTCCCCACAGCAATGGAATATGCTGGGCCCGCCCATCTCCACCGTGACTTCCTTGTGCATCTCCAGGAGGAAGTCTCGGTACGTCTCGGGACTGACAAGTTCCCGGTTGGCGTGATCCGCCCACATGATGGCATCGGCGCCCGCTTCCAGTTGAGCGTGGGCCGACATCATGCAGGCAGGAAGCATCACTTCGAGGTAACGGCGGATCTTGTCGGGGTCGAGGATCGTATCCATCAGGTAATTCTCGATTCCCACCAAGTGGTACCCAACCGACCACGGGCCATAGACCTTCCCCACGATCCCGACGTCGGGGTAACGCTTGCGTAGCAGCCTGATGGCGCCGAGCGCCGCTTCGAAAGACGGCCGCTTCAGGTAATCGGATGGGATTTTGAAGTCTTCGGGGTCGGTGAGCACGTGGTCGTTGGTAGCCGGCCAGTTGTCCACGGTCCCCCACCAGGTGGCCGCGTCCAGGGCGTCGGCTTCGAGTTGGGAATGGAACACCGGCATAACCGTGTCGAGTCCGAGTTCCTCGTGGGCGGTGGCCGCCAGGCGGGCCATCTGCTCCGCGTCGAGATGCGCTTCGGGGAACCAGGCGTCGGCGATCTCCATTGAATCGAGGGTTATCACCGAGCTGAGCGTCATGGCAGGCACCTTGTCGACCCGCCCGCCGTAAAGCGCGGACAGGAACCGGCGGCGCGGCGTCATCCACTCACCGGTGAGACGGGTGAAGTTCTCGCCCCTTCTCTTTACTATTGCAGGAGAGATAGCCGGTCCTTTCCACGCGCTGCCCATCCGGACGGCAGGGCAGAATCTTCGAAGCGTTTTTCGGTAAGGATAACGACCCAACCACCACCCGAAGGTCCCGTGGGCCCGTCTTTAACGCTCCACCTACTTCTTGGAGAAGTCGCATCTGACACCGCAACTATTATGAACTGGCAAGCGCTAGCCCAGAGCAAGGAGAGCACCATGACACAAGTCCCCGTAAGCCACATCACCTCAGATGCCGAGCGCGCCCGACGCTATGCCGCCCTCCGGGAAGTCATGGCCGCCGCCGGCCATGATGCCTGGGTTATCTGCAGCCGCGGCGACGAGTTCGTACGTGGACGGGTCCAGTATGTGAGCGACATCTTCCAGTGGGCAGGCCGTGGCTTCGTGGTTTTCCCCTCCTCCGGCGAGGCCACATTCGTGGTGGATCCGCTCTGGGGCACCGGCTACGCCATGCAGGGCAGATGGCTCAACGACTACCGCCAACCCGACAACGCGGGAGCGGGGATCGGAGAGGTCCTTTCCGATCTTGGACTGGCCAAGGGAACCATTGGCGTAGTGGGACTGGTCGACATCACCTGCGTTGGGGACTACAACGACATGCGCAACGCCCTCCCCAACGCCACCTGGCAGGACGCAACAGACCTCTTCGACGACGTCCGGATGATCAAGAGCCAAGAGGAGATCGACGCCACCTACGAAACCGGCAAGCTGGTTCGGCAGGTGTTCAGGGGAATCGAGGCGGAGATACGCCCCGGGGTCGAGGAACTCGATGTTCTCTCCGAGGCGCACCGCTTGGCGCGTCAACTGGGCTGCATGGAGGGAATCGCGCTCATGGGCCGCGCTCCCTTCGAGTGTTTCGGGCCCGGCACCCGGGGAGTGATCGAGAAGGATGACATCATGGTGATCGACCTGGAGTGGGGAGGCCCCTCGGGATACTGGGTGGAGGTCCGCAGGGTGTACAGCTTCAAGCCTCCGACCGCCGAGCAGCAGAAGTTCTGGGAGATGCGGGTGGAGAGCTTCGACGCCGTCGTGCAGGCCATGAAGGCCGGAGAGTCCTCCGACACCGTCCTCGACGCACGGGACAAGTGCTACGAATCTTGGGGTTATCCCCCGGCGAAGAGCATCAACTCCTTCACCGCCCACGGGATCGGCGTCGACTCCCTGGAGCCGCCGTGGATTCCGGGGAAGGAGCGGATCATGCAGGAGAACATGATCATCAACACCCACCCGGCCGTGGCGATCCCCGATCCCGAGAAGGGCGCCATGCTGGGCGGGATCAGCATTGCCGACAACGTCCTGGTCACCGCCGACGGCCCCGTCCGGATGGTGGACCAGGCCGACGAGTGGATCGTCCTCGACTGCTGAGTTACAGCTTCTCCAAATAAAGACCCCTCTACAAGACCGAGGCCGGAGTTCCAACTCCGGCCTCGAGTCGCGTTTGGGGACAATCGATATCAACTTGCCCAGGAGGCCAGGCTAATCCTCCAGGGGAAGTGCCGGCGGGAATACCGACTCAAACGCTAGATGATTGGAGAAGTGGCCCTCTGGCCCTATCGGGGACTAGAGGCGGTCCTTACTCCGGATAGTGGTAGTAGTTCCCTCGGAAATACCCCAGTGCAGGCTTGTCAGTGTCGGCCATCTCCATCCTCTCCACTTCTCCCAGGTAGATCACGTGGTCGCCCCCGTCATAGCCTGCGATTATCCGGCACTCGAACCGCGCTATGTAGTCGGAGAGGAGAGGAACCCCTCCCAGGCCCGGTGACCAGGAGACTCCGTCGAGCTTCTCGGCTCCGGAGAGGTCGCTGCGGGTGAATCGTCTCGACACCGACTCCTGGTCGGCCGAGAGAACATGCACGGCATAGCGGGTGGCGGTGGACATGACGTTGTAGCTGTTGGTGTCCCGATCGATACACACCAGCACCAGGGGAGGATCGAGAGAGACCGACGTGAAGGAATTGACCACCAGCGCAGCCAGAACCGACTCCTGGTCGATAGCCGTTACCGCATTCACCCCGGTCATGAACTGCCCGCAGGCATTACGGAACTCCTTGGCGTCTATAACGTCCGGGGCCGACGCTGGGTCATCCCACTCGACGCTGTCGCCCAACCAGCGGATCAGGCTTCCAACCCTACGAGCCGGGAATGGAAGCCGCTCGTCCGCTTCCACACTGCTACCAAACGAACGAACCAAACGCCCGACCCTACGAGCCGGGACCAGGACTCTCTCCTCCACCCCGATGCCGTCGCCAAGCCTGCGAACCAAACCCCGAGTCTGGCGCGACGAAGACGGAGAGTCCTTGTTCGATTCCATGGCGCTGCTCATTTAATTCTTCCAGAGTAACAGCAGACAAATCCCGGGGCGACTGCCAGAACGCCCTCGTATGAGCGGTCCAGTTGCACCCCTGGGACCTCGACGAACGCTATCCCAGATTGACTGAGGTCAGGTCATCGGCGACGATCACCTGCCCGGTGTAGCCGCCGCGGCGGACGTCATCCACGAAGCCCTGCCGATCTTCGGCGGTGACGGGTTCGGGAATGAGGTGCGTCAGGATCAGCGTCGGTGTCCTAAGTTCTTGCGCCTGGGCGCCAATCAGCGAAGTGTCGGCGTGATAGTCGAGCACGAAGTGCAGGTGGTCCGGCCGTGCACGGATCAGGTCGAAGCGCATTGCCTCGTAAACCAGCACGTCGGCGCCCTCGGCTAGCACCGCCATCTCCGGGCACACCAGGGTATCGCCGCTAATGGCCACCACGCCCTCGGGCGTCTCGATCCGGTAGCCAGCGGCCGGCGTTACCGGCTCATGACGCACCGGACCCGCCATGACTCGGACCTTTCCCTGAGACCAGACTTCGATCAAGCCGCCGCCAACCTGGAAGGGCCTCACTTCGTAGCCGGGATGGGTTCCCCGCTCGGTATGTTCACTCCGGAGCTCCAAGTCATGTTCCCAGGGGTCCAGCATCCGTTCCAAGAAGTCGGTTGCAGGTCCCTCCGGGGCAAGAATCGGAAGGGTCGGCGCCTCATCCAGCCGGTCCATTATCCAGCGAGACATCACCAGGTCATCCAGGCCGCTGACATGATCACTGTGGTGATGCGTGACACAGACCACGTCGAGATCGACCGGCGACACACCAAGAGCAGCCAAACGCATAGCGGTGGCCCGACCCGCGTCGAACTGCAGCGCCACACCGTCCGATTGCACCAGCACCCCCGGCCCCGCCCGATCAGGCGACGGGACCGGCATCCCCGTTCCTGTGATCGTCACCAATGTTGTCACGACCTACACCCTACCCCCGGATTCCAGGGCGACCGGTCCCGTGCGAAAGTGTCACAGGGGGGTGCTTAAATCGAGATTAGAGAACAGGTCAGAAGCGGAACGGAGTGAGAGTATGGCAGACGAACCACCGGACGAGGCGGGAGAGGCCAACGGCCCGGAGGGACCACCGCCAAGCCTGTTCAGCATGGCGCTCTGGGGACCGGACGGACCAGCCGAACGGGTATTCGGCAGGAACGATTGGGGACTGTGCTCAGAGGGCGATGGACACGATGATGACTGCTCGCATGTCTCCCCTATTAGAGAACCGGTGGCGATTCCACCTCCAGAGATGATCCTCTCACGAGAAGACATGCAGGAGATCGCTAAGGGATACAGGCCCATGGACATGAACGACAAGTGGGTGGCGTTCATGGAGAATGACCGTCTGTTCCTCCACCGTAGTTGGACCGGCCATGGCATTTATGAAGTGCGATTCGCAGCCAAAGGGTACAGCTGGACCAACGAGACCGGCTTCATGCCCACCTCGGCAAGAGTCGAAACCGACCCCCGCCGCTACAACCCGGATGAGTTTGACCCTTTCCGCGAGCGGGACTTTCTGAGGGACCTGATCGTGCATGTATCCGGGGAACCGATGCCGATCTCGCTGCCAATTGTCGGTTCTTACGGACCCTCTATCGAGGCTGTACTCGGTGACATCACTACCGAGGAGGTCGACGCCATCGTCAATCCGGCCAACACACGGCTGTCCTACGGTGGTGGAGTCAGCGGGGCCATCCACAAAGCAGCGGGCCCGGAACTCCTCGCCCACTGCAAGACGCTCGGCGGTTGCCCCGTCGGCCGCGCCAAGGTCACCCCCGGCTACTGGCTGGATGCCCACTGGGTCATCCACACCGTCACGCCACAATGGAGGGGCGGGACTCAAGGCGAGCCTGTCTTGTTGGAGTCGTGCTACCGCGAGTCCCTAGCCCGCGCCGACGAGGTGGAAGCACAGAGCATCGCCTTCCCAGCACTAGCCACCGGCGCCCACGGCTACCCGATCAAGCAAGCCGCGAGAATCGCAGTGGAAATGGCCCGCTCAACCCCAACCGACCTGCAGTTGATCCGCTTCGTCTGTTTCGACAACCGAACGCTGCGAGTTTTCCGGTCAGCTTTGGGTCAAGACAGCTAGGGCTATAAAACGAACGCAACAGTGCCCCCCTTGATGGGTGGGCCATCGCCCTGGCTGAGCTTCAGGTAACAGATAATCAGTAGGGAGGGGCCTATAGGTTGGACCCTCCTGCTCAGCCCCAGTGTCCCGTCTGGTAATCCATCATGTCCTGCCCGTATATCTGTTTGGTCGCATTACCGTTGCGTATCCAGAACTCGCTAGGCTCCCGACCACCGGTCAAGGGTTTGCAGAATACGGGCTTGCCTGATGCCGCAACCGAAACCAAACAGATTTCTCTCGTGCCCGCTTGTTCAAATTCGATGCGAACAATACCCGCTGTCTGGATCGAAAGGTTGCTGTCAAGGTGCTGACGAAGAAAGAGTTCGTAGCCGTCCCGGTTTCCCTTCCGACCCAGGGTCTGCATGTCCTCCGCCAAACCCACCACGTCGCCATTGTCGCTCACCCCAACTAGTAACTTGCCGCCTTCCGTGTTGAGGAATCCGCAAACCGTCTTCGTAATTGCGTGTTCCAATCGTTTTTCTTGGAGTCCAGTGTGGACATTCCAACGCGCTGTTGATTTGAATTCGAGTGTCTGGGACTCACCTTGGTTGAGCAATTCGGTTAGCGTCGGCGGTAGCACAGGTCTATCATCCTTCCAAAGTCGCTCGAACCCTCTCCGGACCACCTGGGCAATGAGATCGCGGCGTTTCTCCAGGAAAGCCTCATAGTCAAGTTGCTCCCATCCGACCGGGAGGGCATGCCACTGGATCTGCTGCTTTAGGCGATCTGGGCTCAGCATGTCTGCCATAGTCGGCCAATATTCGCGGGGTGCAGCAGCTCCAATGCTGGCGTTTTCCGGCCAGTCGATCAGAGTCATGTTTGCGATGGCATTGACCTGCCTCGGGCGGACAATACCCTTCGTAGCTAAGTATGCCCTCGGGAACAGATGGTGGCGTTCGATGGACCGGGGCGCGGTCACACTTGGATCGAGGTGTTCACGAACTCGTAGATCACTCAGTAGTAGTTCAGCGTCAAGAAGGACTAGGGCGGCCCAATAGGCAGAGAGCACAGGTGAGCGGGATGAAGAAGTATCCAATCGGTTGGGGAGAGATATTGCCCAGTAATCACCAGTAAAGGTCGAACCGACAATGCGGTCTAACTCGACACGGAAGGCCCTTCCGTCCCCGGGCTTCAACGCATTTATGCGGGCTAGGTCCGACTCGATGCTGCTCTCGGGAGAATTCGTGTAACGTCCGGTCGTATGGCACATAAAGAACCAGCGTGCCATAACATCCCGTAGCGTCTTGAGATCCATCCCGAAGTCTCTTTTGCCGATCAACCACAACATGTATGTGTAGATGAGGGCCGTCTCTGACGTCAACATACGACGCATGCGAAATCCGGCATGGAGAAGACACTTGAGGAACTCATGCCAATTCGTGAGATCAAGGACCTCGTCCTGAGCCCGACGCAGCTCGTCAAATTGCTTATTACGGCGCTCTGCCGACACCTCACCCGTTCTCAGATCCTTTCCTCTGAGAATGTTGTACACATGTCTCAACTGACCCCTCCGGAAGGCCAATCCAACACCAACCCGAAGAAGCTGGTCCGGACTCGGTTCTATGAAGGCATTCTTTGGAGAAGGTCCTACAACCTTCGGATCCACGGCATCTCGACAAAAGGACTCGAGTTGAAGCCGACCCTTTTCCCAGTGGACTGACATGAGGGTCATGATGAAGTCGGCCTGCTTGAGCATGACACCCTCAGAGTTGGCTCGAACAAAGATCTCTGCAACCTGCTCGTCGTCGGCGTTGGCATTGATCTCGACAACCTGAAAACGGAAATCGCGGAGATCGCGTACCCGATATATCCTCTCTTCCAGCTCGTCCTGTGTCGAGTGGTCTGGTTTTTGGTCTCGACTGGAACCCAGCCGTGTCATGAACTCTCTCACTCTGGACCGGTACCCCTTACCCCACAGGACCGTGATGTCTGGAATGAATTCGGGGTCCTTCCTAATGGCTGCGTCGCTGACCTCGAATGTCTCGTCCATGGGCCGAAAGGCAATTCGGATGTACTTTTCCTCGAACTTCTGCGTTAAAACCGCTTCGCCGGTCAGTACGGCGAATAGAGAAGTCAATCTCTGTTGCCCATCAACGATCAGCAGTTTGGCGACTCTATCCTTCTCGTGACCGCCTACGGGTCGCGTCCCAACTTCTGCGCCGGTCTCCCAGAACATGAGGGTCCCCACGGGATAGCCTCGGTACATTGAGTCGAAGAGATCACGAACCTGCGCGTCCTTCCATACGAAGGGTCTTTGAATATCAGGGAGAGCGATGTTGCCACTCTTGATGTACTCGATCAGAACGTTGAGATCGTAGCCACTGTCTCGGTAAAGGGTTGGTGCCATCTCCTGGGTCATCTCCTCTTGGACTCTTCATCAGATTAGGTTGCCGTTGTGACATCCCAAAGCTGCGCCATAAGCCATTGTGAACCCTAATCGGACCATGACTGATGCTAGCTAGCCTTTCAACCGCTCAAATTTTCTCGCATAGCCATTGCCAATCGTCTTAGGATTGGGGCCGTGAAGAAGACGCGCCTGGAGAAACGGACCGCCGACCAGAAGGCACCCGAGGCCGATAGGGACGAGCAGATGGGGTGGGAGATGAGTGATCTCATCGACAGAAATGGCCCCTACGATCCTCATGACACCACCTTCGCGGTCGGGCACTACGTCGAGGACCGGCTGGTCTGGTTCGACTTTCTGACCGCCACCGTGGATGACATCATGAGAGAGTGCGCCTTTCCTCTCGAAGAACAGGAGCAAGTCAAGACTCTTCACCAGTTTTCTGCCCAACGTTTCAAGGAGTTCTACCGGGGACCGCTGAACGGCCCCGTTCCTCTTCTGGGTGAGTAGGCCACACCCCGGTACCTGCATTGGCCTTCACCCGACGCCGGCCTGCGTTTCCTGTCCGCCAGGGGTCAGGTAATGAGGTGAAAGGAGCGAAGCGCCGTCCTCACCCATTGCCTGTGTGGAGCGGCGCGCCCTCGGGCTGGATGCAGCGGAATCCGCTGTCCCGGTGCTGGGTCCACTCCACATCGGCATCGGAACAGGCTCCCACCGCGTGGGCGCATCGGGAGGCAAACCGGCATCCTATGAATCCGGGTATCACCCGAGGCGGCGTCCCGTCTATGCCCACCAGCGGCGCTTTCTTCGCCCACATCGGCACCGATCGGAGCAACCCGAGTGTGTAGGGGTGCTTGGGATAGGCAATCACCGACGCGGTGGGTCCTTCTTCGACAATCTCACCACCGTACATCACCGCCATACGGGTGCACACTTCCGCGGCCAACAGCAGATCGTGAGTCACATAGATCAAAGAATGGCCCATGTCGGTGGCCAATTCCCTCACCAACTCCATGACTTCCGCCTGGGTGGTGACGTCCAGAGCGGAGGTTGACTCGTCGGCGATCACGATCTCGGGTTCGGAGACGATTGCGATTGCGATGGCGGCTCGCTGGCGCATCCCACCCGACAGTTGGTGGGGGTAGGATCTCAGCACCCGCTTGGGATCGTGGAAACCCATCCGGGAGATGACCTCATCAATTCTCCGTTGATGAGCGGCGGCCCTTTGGTCCGGCCGGTTGACTCGGAGGACCTGTCTCATCTGCGTTTTGATCTTCAACAGTGGATTGAGCGAACTGGAGGCGTTCTGGAACACCATCCCCACATGCCGTCCTCGCAGACGATCCAGATGGTTCTTTCCGTCTCCGAGCACCTGCTCACCTTGGAAGCATATTGACCCCTCGGCAATGCGGACGTTGCGTTCGGTGAGCCCCAGCAAGCTTCGAACTGCGGTGGTCTTTCCGCTTCCCGATTCCCCGATCAGCCCGATCACGTCCCCGGGATGTATGTCCAGATCGAACCTGTCCACGGCCACGATGGTCCCGACCGAACTGGTCGCCTCCACCCTAAGGGATCGAACGCTCAGCAAAGGATCCATGGCACTACAGATAGGTCCGCTTGCGCGGGTCGTATCGGGCGCGCAACGCATCCCCCAGCAGGTTGATGGACATGACGACGAAGGTGATGGCAATTCCCGGGAAAGTGACCACCCACCAGGCGTCCTGGATAAACTCTCGGCCGCCGGCCAGCATCCCGCCCCAACTTATGTCGGGGGGAACTACCCCCAGTCCCAGAAAGCTGAGGGCGCTCTCAGCCAGGATCATGGTTCCGACCTCCAGGGTGGCCAGCACCAGGACAGTGCCTCCGATGTTGGGGAAGATGTGACGGAGAATGATCCTTATGGGCGAGGCGCCCGCCGCCCGCAGCCCCAGGATGAAGGGCCGCTCTCGAAGAGACAGGGTCTCTGCCCGGATCACCCGGGCGTACTGTGCCCAACTGATGATGGCCAGCACCGCCACCAGAACCACCAGTGAACGGCCCCGGCTGACGATGATAGCAATAGCCAGAAGGATGAAGGGAAGGGCCAGTTGAGCGTCCACCACGCGGGAGATGATGGTGTCAATCCAGCCTCGACGGTACCCGGCGATCATCCCCAGAAGCGTCCCGAACACCGAGCCCACCAGCACCGCCGCAATGGCGATCACGAACGTCAGGCGGCCCCCGTAGATGACGCGGGCCAAAAGATCCCGACCCAGTTGGTCGGTTCCCAGCGGGTGTTCCCAGGTTCCTCCCTCCAAGAAGATGGGCGGTATCAGCCGTCCCCGCAGGTCCTGCAGGCCGGGATCGGCCAAGGGTAAGAGAGGAGCGGCCACCACCAACAGACCCAACAGCAGAAGAGGTAATCCCATGAGCCACAGCGACCTGTTGCCGGAACGGCGAATGGTCCTCGTTTCGTCCTCGGAGACGTCGGCGGTGCGGTGGTTTCCCAAAATCACGATCCCTGCTCCCGGATCCGGGGGTCGATGATCCCATACAGCAGGTCCACCGTGAGATTGATCACCACGAAGGTGACGGCCCCCACTATCACGACGGCCTGCACCAGGGAGAAGTCCCGGAACTGGACGGCCTGGGTGGCCAACGTGCCGAGCCCGGGCCATGCGAACACGAATTCCACGGTCACGGCGCCTGACAGGAGCGTGCCGGCTTGAAGTCCCATGATGGTCACCACCGGCAGGGCGGCGTTGCGGATGGCATGGGTGATCACCACCGTCCGTTCCTTTAGTCCCCGGGCCCGGGCGGAGGTGATGTAGGTCTCCTCCAGCACCTCGCTCAGGCTGGATCTTGTCAAGCGGGCGATCCGAGCCATGGGGAGCACCGACAGAGTCACCGCCGGCAGCACCAGATGCTGCCAGGTCCCCGACTGCCCGGCCGGCAGCCATCCCCAAGCCACGGCAAACAGAAGAATGAACATGAGGCCCAACCAAAAGAGCGGGATGGACTGGCCGAATAACGCCACGAACACCGAAATCCGGTCCCATGCCTTTCCCTCCTTGAGCGCCGCCACAATCCCCAGGGGAAGGCCGATCAGAGTAGCTATCAGCATCCCCGCCACCGTCAACTGGATGGTGGAGGGGAAACGCCCCAGGATCAACTCCCAGTTGGAACGGCTGTACCGCAATGAGTCTCCCAGGTCGAAGGTTGCCAGTTGTCCCAGGTAGTTCCAGAACTGGACAGGCAGCGGCTTGTCCAACCCCAGTTCTATCTGCTTCTCCAGCACCTGCTCCTCGGTGGCGAATTCCCCAAGGATGTTCCGGGCCGGATCGCCGGCGGTCCGCGCCAGGAAGAAGGCCAAACTGAGGGCGATGAGCAGGGTGATCACCGCACCCACCAACTTGGGCGCCATGAACCGGACAAAGGTCATGGCGAGTCCGACCCTTCTCTCCGTCCGTTCGAGCTCTCGAGGGACGACCGATCCCAGTCCTTGCCGGGAATGGCGGCTATCAGTTGCCGGGTATACGGATGGTTCGGCGACCCCAGTAGTTCCTCGGTCTCCCCCTCCTCGACGACCCTGCCGTCCTTCATGACGTACACCCGGTCGCAGAGGTTGCGGACCACGCTCAGGTCATGGCTGATAAGAAGCACGGAGATATTCTCGGACTCCCGCAATTGGAGCAGCAGGTTGAGGATCTGAGCCTGCACCGAGACATCCAGTGCCGACGTCGGCTCATCGGCCACCAGCAACGACGGACGAAGAAAGAGCGCCCGGGCTATCGAGACCCGCTGAGCCTGCCCTCCGCTCAGCTCGTGGGGGAGGTGATCCAGGAGGTCTTCGGTCATGCCCACCTTGGCCAGAAGTTCGGCGTCGGTGATCCATGCGGTGCGGTCCATATGAAGGGAACGCAATTCGGAGAGACCCTTGCGCACGGTCTGGCGCGGGTCCAACGAACCGTGGGGATCCTGGAACACCACCTGTATCCGGGACCTCAGACGCCGCATCCTGCTGCGGGAAACGCCGATGATCTCTTCACCTTCCAGGCTTATCCTGCCTTCGGTGATCTTGCCCAGAAGGGCAGTGGCCAAGGCCAAGGTGGTCTTGCCCGAGCCGGACTCTCCCACCAAACCGACTATCTCACCGGCTTCGATGCAAAGGGAGACACCGTCAACTGCCACCACGTCAGGTCTCTTGCCGATACCCCGTTCCGAGAAGACCACCCGGAGGTCTTCGATTTGGAGAACCGGCGGGGAATTGGTCATATGCGTTCTTTGATCAGAAGCCAGGATCGCCGGCGTAACCGGAAAACCGCGGAACGACCTCTGCGCCGATGCGCTCGATGGATTCCAGGGTCTCCTCCAAGGTGGGACCGGGGAAATGGCGCAGTCGCAGGATGATCTCCTCCGGCCCGACCAGTTCGATCCATTTCGGAAGTGTTTCCAGCCAGTGTTCCAAGGATCCGCACAGCACGCGGTCGGTCAACACGTGCTCCACGGTCAAGTCGGCCGGACTGGATAGGTCGGCGAACCAGGGTTCGTACTTGGGGTGATAACTGTTGCCCCGCTCCATGTACACCCGGTGGTAGCCGAGCACGTACTCTCCGTAAGTTTCGATCGCAGCCTGATCGGTGTCTCCCAGCCAGGCTTCCCGGAGCATCACGATCCGGGGTTCTTTACCCACTCTTTCGCACTCTTCCCGGTACATCTGCGCCAGATCTGCCAGCCAGTGGATGTTGCGAATCGGACCGGTGATCCACCCGTCGGCGTAACGGGCGGCCCTCCTTACGCCACCCGGCGACCATGCGCCGGCGAAGACCTCTAGTTCGACATCTGCCACTGCCTCGTCCCGGACGGGAGTCCGACCGCGATAGGGACCGTCCAGCAACACTTCCCGGCCGTTCAGATAGGCGTTGATCGCCTGTAAGCCCTGCTCCATGCGCGCCGCTCTCTGGCCATGATCCACACCCATTATCTGGAAGTCCCCCTCCATATAACCGGCCCCTACGCACAACCGGAACCGGCCCGGATGGAATACAGCCAGCATGGTGGCGTCCTGTACTACCTCCACCGGATGGTGCAAGGGCAGCACCACTAGGCCGGCGGAGAACATTATCCCCTCCACTTGCCCCAGGCCATAGGCAGAGAGAAGCATGGGGTTGTGCGAGTAGGAAGTGGCCCCGGAACTGCGCCGCTCGCCGGTGTACACACAGTGGAATCCGGCTGCCGACGCCGCCGCGGATTCCTGCACGAACCCGTCGAGGTCGTAACGCCGCCGCCCGTTTTGGATTATCTGGTTGGGGGGTGCGATGCTGAAGCGAATAGATGTGTCCGGGACGCCTTGGGACATAGAGTAACCCTCTGCTGCCCAAGGCCCCGGAGTCCCACCTATCTTGGGGGAAACAATCGAAAGGAGCCCGAGGTTGGAATACCAGGATTATGACGCGATAGGACTGGCGGAGTTGGTGCGGAGTGGAGAGACAACTCCCGCCGAGTTGCTGGACACCGCCATTGAGCGGATCGAGACGCTGAATCCGGTGATCAACGCAGTGAACCGCAAGATGTACGACGAGGCCCGGGCTTCGATCGAACGGGGCCTTCCCGACGGACCCTTCACCGGGGTTCCCTTTCTGCTCAAGGATCTCCGGGCGGCTTATGAGGGGGTTCCCACCACGGCGGGCAGCGCGTTTTTTGCGGACAAGGTGGCGCCGCATGACAGTGAACTGGTGAGCCGCTACCGGAATGCGGGGCTGGTGATCGCCGGCAAGACCAACACCCCCGAGTTCGGAGGAGCGCCCACCACCGAACCCAGCCTATTCGGCCCCACCCGCAACCCCTGGAACCTCGAACATTCCAGCGGCGGCTCGAGCGGCGGCTCTGCGGCGGCGGTGGCAGCGGGAATCGTCCCGGCCGCTCATGGAAGTGACGGGGGCGGGTCGCTGCGCATTCCGGCGGGGTGTTGTGGAGTGTTCAGTCTCAAACCCACCCGAGGGCGGAACCCGGCCGGACCCGACTTCGGCGAAGCCTGGAACGGACTGAGCGCCGAGCACGTTATAAGCCGCACCGTCCGGGACAACGCGGCGCTCTTGGACGCCACCACCGGCCCTTCTCCCGGCGATCCATATTCAGTGCCGCCACCCGAGTATTCGTTTCTGGCCTCGGCCGGGCGTCCTCCCCGACCGCTTTCAGTAGCCCTCACCACTTCCACCGCGGCGGGACCTGCCCACCGAGACTGCGTTGAAGCGGTGGAAAAGACCGCCGACCTGCTGGAGGAACTGGGCCACAGAGTCACCGAGGACAGTCCGGAATGGGACCGTCCCACGGTGGGTGCCGCCTTCCGATTGTTAATTGCCGCCAATGTCATGGCGGGAATCGACGAATATGCCGAGCAGAAGGGCCGACGCCCACATGATGACGAATTGGAGAACGTCATCCGGGTACTGGGAGGAGAAAGCTATGACTCCACCTCGATAGACATGGTAAGAGCCACTTGGGCGATGCACCGGGCCGGTCGGGCGGTAGCGCCCTTCTTCGAGAAATATGACGTCTGGTTGACCCCGACAGTGGCGACCCCACCACCACCACTGGGCCTCATCGATATGACGACCGAAGACATCGACGCCTACCTGGTTACGGTCTTCGGGTTCATTCCGTTCACCGCCATCGCCAACATCGCCGGGTTACCGGCCATGTCGGTGCCTCTCCACTGGAACGCCGCCGGTCTGCCGATCGGTGTCCACTTCGTGGCCGGATACGCCCGGGATGAACTCCTCCTCAGCCTGGCGGGACAACTGGAAGCAGCCCGGCCCTGGTCCGACCGTCGTCCGCCAATCTGCTAGATAACGATGGGGCCGACTTGCGGTCGGCCCCATCGTAGTTGTCCGTCAACAGGTGGCTTCTACTCCTGGAAGTAGAGACCCTCGTAGTCGATCTGCAGGTCCAGTCGCTGGTGGAATCCGCCCAGACCCGTGGTGTATGCGAAGTTGTCCACCTGGTCATAGATGGAGACCCAGCAGACCAAGTCGATCAAGACGATCCGTTCCACCTCGCTGTAGGCGGCGATGCGCTCCTCTTCGGTCTGTGCCGTGGCGCCTATGGTGGCCAGTTCATCCAACCTGTCGCTGGTGCAGGCCTTCACCAATCCGGCGGAGGTGAAGGTGGTCCGCATGAAGACATCCTCGTGCGGATAGCGAACGTCGAATGGCAACTGATGAGTACCGCCCAGTTGATTGGTGAACAGGGCAACGATGAACTCCCCCGGCTCCAGAGCCCGAGCCTCCAAAGGCAGTCCCACCGCCTCCAACATTCCTACCACTGCTTCTCCCATGTCCTTGTCGCTGATGTAGCGACCGACTGTGTAGTTGATCGGAATCGGCGGTATTTCGCCCTCGGCCTGAACTTCGGCGACCAATTCCCTTGCCCGGTCCGGGTCGTACGGGTAATAGTCGTCGGCATGTCTACCGGTGCTGGAGAAGAAGTTGTGGAAGGCGTTGGGGTTGGCTATGCCGCCCCTTCCCTCCAGCACTCCTCCTACCAGGGCTTCCCGATCTATAGCATGAGCGATTGCCTGGCGGAGGCGGATGTCATCCATAGGCGGAGCGTGGATATTCATGCCCATGAAGAACTTGTTTCCTCCAGGCGCGGCGGAGAGAACCAGATTGTCGTCCGCCTCAACGTCGTCGAAGAGTTGGGGTGACAGGGTGACGATCATGTCGGCGTCGCCGGTTTGCAGGAGCGCCAGACGGGTGTTGGCGTCAGGAGCCCATGTCCACTCCACACCATCGAGAGTGGGAGCGCCGTTCCAATAGTCCGGGTTGGCCGAAGCGCTGATCCTCTCCCCCGGGATCCACTCCTCGAACACCAGCGGACCAGTGCCGACCGGCGCCAGACCGAATTCATCGGCGCCCACTTCCGCCAAGTAGGCGGGCGGGAAAACAAAGGTCTCGGTAAGCAAGGCCGGAAGCAACCCGATACCCGTCTCCGTGGTGGTGATGATCTCAAATGTTGTGTCGTCAATGGCTTGGGCGTCGGCGATCAGGGTGAAATAGACCCGCAGCCCGCCGGTGTCGCGGTTAGCGCGCACCGAGGCGGCCGCCGCTTCAGCGTTGAACGGCTCACCGTTGTGGAACGAGACGCCTTCGCGCACCGTGAACCGCCAGGTGAGTCCGTCCACCTGCTCGTAGGCGGTGATCAAGCCACTTGGTTCCGGATGGTTGTTCACATCCTTCTCCATGAGAACATCGATGATTCCCCGCGAGATTTGCTGTGCGAAGCGCGATGTGGCAATGGATGGATTGAGAGACTTAGGTTCGGTTCCGATCACCATCCGCAGAATGCCCCCCTCCACCCTGGTGGGTCCTGCCTGCGTGGTCTCGGTCACCTCCTCTTCCATCTCCTCCTCTTCCTCTTCCATCTCCGGCGCCGCCGTGGTGGTTGTGGTGGCACGGGTAGTGGCAGTGGTAGTTTCGGGAGTGGGTTCGGCTGCCGCGGTGGTGGCGGTGGTTGTGTCCGGCTGGGCGGCAGCGGTGGTGACCGACTCTTCCTCGTCATCACCGCAGGCGGCCACCAGCAAGGCCAGGGTGGCCAGGACCGCTATCAGCTTCACGCGTGACATACGGCGGTTTTTCAACCTCATCGTCTTCTCCTTATTTGGCTGTGTATCTACCTGTCAACCAGGTGACAGAAAGCGTCACACAGCGGCCGGTATCAATCATCCCTAGCTTATAACCCAAATCTTGATCAGGGCTGGCGGGTGGCTATCGTCTTCTGGGCGTGGGCATCGTTTTGCCTGGCCAACCCACCGCATAGGTGAATTCCCCCGGCTGCACAATGGCCGGCCGGGCCGGCGCCAACATGAGGAAAGGCTCATCGGTGACGGTGAACTCCATCATCGGTCCAGGCCCCCACAACTCGAATCCCGGACCCATTCCGGCCCTTGACCCGATCTCGTCAACCATGAACTCCTCTATGCGCTCTCCCGTCACAAGATCCGTTATCCATCCCACCGGACCAGCCTCTGCCCTGATGCCCACTTGGGACGGTCCGTATCGCCCGTCGAGAGCTCCGGCGTGAGAAGCCAGGAACACTTTCACCTGGTCCAGAATCGCCACCTGGTCGGGGCCGGTAGGGTGGGAGTCGAGATGACCCCGGTATCGCAGGGTGTTCAGGCATCCCTCCACACCCAGAGTGGGGTCGTTTGACTCTCCTCCTCCGAACTCGGCCAGGAAAGAGGACCCTCCGGCGGCCGTCACCGCCTGGCTGAGTTGACCGGGGACATGCCTGTTGATCACCACCGGCAGATAGCCGAAGGAGGCACTGAGATCCAGATCACCATAGTCGTAGGTGTAATGCAATCCCCGGCCGGGGGTCCCGGAGTGAAGATCGACGACACAGTCGGCTTCCTCCAACAGCGCCGACATCAGGGCATGCGCCATTTGGTCGGATAGAAACCCGGCAGGCCGACCGGGAAACCGCCGGTTGAGCTGCATGCCATCGGGGTTGTCCCGGGTTCCGGCGGCCAGACCGAATAGGTTGGAAGCCGGGACCAGGGTCACAGTCCCGGCAAGGTCTGAACCGAGCAGGCGGCGCCGGAGTTCGTGGACCGCCAGAACCGCCAAGGGTTTGTCTCCCAGCAGGCCCGCGGCGATGGCGGTTGCCGGCCCGGACCGGGAACCGACCAACCGGTGAAACCGGATCTTCCAGGTTCCACCGTCCATCTTGCGGGCACCCGTGTCAACCTCATACATCGTTTCGCTTACGCTCATTTATCTGCTCCCTGTAATAGGTGTTCTGTAGCCGGAGTTAGCGAAAGAATCTGACCTCCCCGCGGTGCTTCTCAAGTGAACCGGGGGATTATGTCGCGGCCGATGCGCTCTATCACCCGCAGGGTGTCAGATGGGGGGGGACCGCTCTGGAAGCGCAGTCGCAGCACTATCTCTTCGGGTTGGATGCTCTCAATCCAGCCCTGTAGCTGTTCCAGCCATATATCTACCGACCCGATCATGAACCGGTCCTCCAGCAGATGGTGCAGCGCCAGTTCCTCTTTGCGGTCGATTTCTCTCAGCCACGGATCGACGCCCACGTCGTAAGGCTTGCCCTCTCCGGTTCCCAGGCTCTTCCAGCCACCCTCCATCCGCGGGAAGTATTCGGCATGGGCGTGGATCACGTGCGGACCGTACTCGGCCCGGGCCTGCTCATCGGTGTCGGCCAGCCACGCCTCCCTCAATAATCCGATGCGGGGTTCCTTCCCGTGCTTTCTGCATTCCTCCCGATATATCTCGGCCAACTCGGCCACCACCTTCCCGGTGCGCATCGGGTCGGGCAACCATCCGTCGGCCAGACGGGCGGTCCGTCGGACTCCCTCCTTGGCCCAGGATCCGACCCAGACTTCCGGCATGTGGGGACCCATAGCCGGATCGAGAGCCGGCACGGGTCCTCTCCCCACGTCGATGTTGATCTCTCCGTTTCGGAAGGAGTTGATGAGCCGCAGTCCTTCCTCCATGTCCCGACCCCGGTGGGATAGCTTCTTGCCGAACATCTCGAAGGCATGCTCGTTATAGCCCGCACCCACTCCCAGCCGGAACCTGCCCGGATAAAGAGAGTTGAGAACCGTGGCGTCCTGAATCACCTGATACGGGTCCCGCAACGGCAGTTGTACGACGGTAACCGCGAAGTTCAACCGTTTGGTCGCCTGCAGAGCTGAGGCAGCCAGGACATGGGGGCTGGTCGTATAGGCCGTCACCCCGATCCTTCTCTCCCCGACCACCACCGAGTAGAACCCTGCCCGCTCCGCAGCCTGGCATTCGGCTATAAACGCGTCGAAGTCGAACTCGTAACGCCCGTTGACTATTCGCTGCAACGGTACGGCCAGACTAAAACGCATTCCTTCTCTCCAGCCTAACGCTCGGAAGTTGTCAGCTCCAGGTCAACTCCCCCCGGCCACAACTTCAAAGGTGACGGGCAATTGTTCCAGCAGCATGAACTGAAAGTGAGGGCGGCGGCGGAACTCGGTGGCCGCCAGATGGATCGGGTCGAAGCGCCGGAGCAACTCGCCAATCGCTATCTGCGCCTCCAAGCGAGCCAGGGGCGCGCCCAAGCAGAGGTGGCGTCCCCCTCCGAAGGAGAGGTGCTTGATGTCGGGGCGGCGAATGTCGATCCGGTCGGGATGCTCGTAGAGATCAGGATCTCGATTAGCGGCCGCGATCAGCGCCAGGACCCGCTCGCCGGGCAACATCCTCTCTCCGTCCACTTCCCATTCGGTGGTCAGGTAGCGATAGTGGGCATGGACCGGGGACTCCCAGCGTAGGAACTCCTCCACCGCGTTGGGTACCAGTTCCGGACGGGACCTCAGCAGAGCCATCTGATCGGGATTCTGCAGCAACCCCAGAACCATGGAACCGATCAACCCCATGGTGGTCTCGAACCCGGCAGTGATCAGCCCCCGCAGGGTAGCGATCAACTCATCCCGAGAGAGCCGGTCGCCCGCCTCCTCCAAAGCCACCAGATGCGAGGTGAGATTGCCGGTGGGGGAATCCCGATGACGATCCACCAAGGCGCCCAGATACTCGATGAAGTTGGCGCAGGCGCGATGGCACAACTCGATGCCCTCTTCGTCATTGGCGTCGGGAACGAACATCCGCAGCAGATCGGGAGTCCACTCCATAAGCAGGTCCCAGTCGCTGTCGGGTATGCCCAGCAGCCCGCAGATAACCCGCATGGGGACCACCATGGCGAACTCCGACATCACCTCCATCTCGCCTCGGGGCTCCACTGCGTCCAGCGCCTCTGTGACGATCTGTTCCACCACCGGACGGAAGCGGGCAGTAGCGCGGGGAGTGAATGCTGGGGAGAGAAGGCGACGGAGGCGGGTGTGGTCGGGAGGGTCGGACATGGAGATGCTGTGCGCCCACATCCGAGCCGCCGGGCCGTCGCGGATCGCCGCGGGGATCTCTCCTCCTGGAGACCGCATCCGCGAGGATGGACTTCCCAGGACTGCCGCCGCATCGCGGAACCTGCTCACCACCCGGGCGCCACCGTCGCCCAGGGTGGCGCGGCCAACCGGGCACTCCTGCCGGAGGCGCTTGTAAACCGCATAGGGGTCGGCCAGAAAGCCGGGGTCGGTGGGATCGAAGACGATCGACGGCTTCGCGTCCCCGTTCCCGGCTGAGCCTTGTTGCATCGTTCTCTCCCCGGAGCTAATCCTTGCTCATTGCCCGGAGTTCCCGTTTGAGGATCTTCCCCTGGGTGTCGATAGGAAGGCTCTCAACCAGATGCACCGCCTTGGGAACCTTGTAACCCGCCAGAGACCTCTTGCAGTGGGCGATAACCGCCTCCGCATCCACCTCGACGCCGGGCTGGGTCACCGCGAAGGCCGTCACCGCCTCCGACCAGTACTCGTCAGGAACTCCCACCACCGCGACCTGCAGAATCCCCGGATAGCTGTAGAGCACCCGCTCGACCTCCTGGCTGGAGACGTTCATGCCGCCGCTCTTGATCATGTCCTTCTTGCGGTCGAAGAAGAACAGGTTCCCATCGTCGTCGATTCTCACCAGGTCGCCGGTCCGGAGCCATCCGTCCCGGAACGCCTCGGCGGTCTTCTCCGGGTCGTCGTAGTAGCCGACCATCGCCGAGGGAGACCGACAGGCCAACTCGCCGATCTCGGCGGGCTGATCATTTTCGTCGAACACCGCAATCTCCAGTTGAGGAACCGGCTTCCCTATCCACGTGGGGTCACCGCCGGGGACCTCGTCCAGGCTACGGAACCAGCCCACCGAGCCCAACTGGGTGAGTTCGGACTGGCCCCAATAGGTGGCCCACAGCACATCGGGGTTGGCCTTGGTCCACCCGTCCAGCATGGCTTGGGGAACCGTGCCTCCGTAGGTGATGCATCGGCGCAGGCTTGAGAAGTCGTAGTCCTCGAACCCCTCCACCTGGGTCATGGCCAGGTAGAACGTCGGCGTCTGGGCCATGATGGTGACCTTTTCGTCTGACATCATGGCGGCCGCCTTGGGAGGATCAACCGCGTGAACCAACACCAACGTGGCGCCCAGCAGGGTGAGGGTGGTCATGCTTCCCAGACCCGCGATGGTGAAAAACGGCATCAGGAACAGCCATATCTCGTCCGGGGCGATCCCCAGGGCCGATTGCCACGCGGGAGTGGTGGAGATCAGATAGTTTCGATGGGAGATCATCACCCCCTTGGGATAGGCCTCGGTACCGCTCGTGTACTGGATGATGGCCAGGTCGTTTTCTCCCACTTGCGCCTCAGGCTCGGAGGCATCCCGGTCGTCACCCACCAGCGTGGAGATGCGAGTCCAACCCTCCGGCCCTGCGTCGGAGACAACATCTGAAACCATGAAGTGCTCCACCCCGGCCAGTTGATCGGCGATGGGAACGAAACGATCCACGAACACCGACTCCACCACTATCACCTTGGGTTGGCAGTGATCGACCTGATAGGTGATCTCCCGGGCTGTAAAAGTGAAGTTGATGCCGGTCAATGCCGCGCCCAGCTTGATGGTGGCGTAGTAAATCGCCACGTAGTCGGGGCTGTTGCGGGACATGATCGCAACCACGTCACCCCTTCCCACCCCCTGCTGCGAGAGAGCATGGGCCAGACGGTTGACCATCCGGTTCAGCGACCGGTAAGTGTGCACCTCCCGGTCGCCCTCGGTGGTGTAGAAGATCAGGGCCGGCTTTGAGGGCTGCAGTTTGGCATTTCGCCGCAACTGGTCCCCGATGGTGGCGCGGCCAATGACGGTATCCCGCTGATGGGTACCGGTGTCAACGTTCATCTGGTTCCTCCTTTGCCTCTTTTCTCATGCGGACGTCACATCTCTCTTGCTTCCCCGCCGGGCCTCAACCAGGCGCCGGGCCTGTTCGACAATGTCCGAAAACATAGAGCCGGGGGGAAAGGTGGAGACCCCCCGGGCCTCCAGGGCGGACCGGTGCTGGGGCTGGATCGTCCCTCCGAGCATCACCCCGACATCGGGAGCGGAAACATCCAACTTGTCGAGGATCCGCATCACCACCGCCAGACTACCTCCAACGTTCAAGCCGACCAGGTCGACGTCCTCCTGAACGGCCGCCGCCGCTATCTCATCCGCAGTCGCCATCCCCAGATAGATCACCTCAAAGCCGGCGTCCCGCAGGACATGGACCACCACCGCCGGACCGCGCCAATGGCCGTCAAGGGCCGTCTTGGCAAACAGGACTTTGCCGGGCTGGTCAACGTTCAGAATGAGATCGGCACCTTCCAATCGCCGAACACCTCGCTGAACACATCCCCGAACTCTCCCAGGGTGGCCTGAGCGGCCACCGCTTCCATCACCGCCGGCATGATGTTGGCATCTCCGCGGCATGCGGTCTCCAAGTCTCTCAAAGCCGTGGCGGCCGCCCTGCCGTCCCGTTCCCGCCGCACCAGCCGTAATCTTTCCATTGACTGGTCCCAAACTCCCTCCACCGGTTCGAAGCCGGTCATCTCCCATGGAGTTACATCCTCGACAAAGGCATTGACCCCCACCATTTTCCTGTCCCCCCGGTTGACCGCATCGGCCAGGTCCAGTTGATTGCCAGCCGCCAGGTCATGGAGCCACCCTTCGTCCAGTACGGCCGCGAATCCGCCCCTGCTCTCGATCTCCTCGAACACCTCCCAGGCTCTGGCCTCCAACTCGGCGGTGAGTGCCTCCACATAGTGCGACCCGCCCAGAGGGTCGGCTACTGCCGGGATATTCGTCTCATGATGGATGATCTGTTGGATGCGAAGAGACATCTGATGGGCGTGCTCGGAGGGGATCGACATGGCCTCGTCATAGGTGGCCACCCCCAAGGACTGGGTACCCCCTAACACCGAGGCCATCGCCATGATGGTTCCCCGGGCGATGTTGTTGAGAGGCTGCTGGTAGGCAAGGGCCGATCCGGCGGTGACGATGTGGATCCGAAGCCGGGTGGCGCGGGGGTCCGTGATTCCGTACCGACGCCGCAGCAACTCGACCCACATCTTCCGGGCGGCTCGCATCTTGCAGATGTCCTCGAAGAAATCCATCCCCACCCGCAGGTTTATCCCTCCCACCATGTAGGCCAGGCGTGTCAGGTTCTCGGGCGTCCGCCGGTTGATCTCGTCCAGGTACACCGCCGCGTTGGCGAACAGGGCGGCGAGTTCCTGGTAGGCGTTCAGTCCGGTGTCGGCCGCGTTGTAGGCGGCAATCGACACAGGGACCCATCGAGGCAGATAGCGTCCGCAGAACTCAATGATGTCGGTGTTGAGGCGGATCCCGGCTTCGGTGGGAATCTGGCGTTTGGGGATGCAGCCCAGGTAGGTGAGGAAGAAGTCGCTCTGCCCGGTGCCGGAAAGCCTGGAAAGGTCCAGGCCCCGGCGGCGGGCCACCGTCCAGTAGCAACCGAGAGCAAATGGGGCGTGTTGGACCACTGCTCCTCCGGGGTGGGCGTAGTAATGACCAATGTCGATCCCGTCCAAGATCGTCTCGTAGTCCCGGACGCTTTGGATCACCGCTCCCGTTTGTCCCACGTCTTCGCGCCTGGCCACCACCTCGGGGTGATCAACGTTGTAGAGATGGTCGGCGGTGTTGCGGTCGTGTTCCATGATGAAGCCGGTCTCACCTTGACTCAAGAGGAACAGGATTCGCTCCCGCTCATCCTCGGGATTGCCATGCCCGCTCAGTTGGAACACCCTCCAGGGTTTGGTCCGGTACATACCCGGATACGCGCCTCGAACGTATGGCGGGACACCGGGCGATCCCGCTCCGGCTTCCCGGGCGGGAGAAGGAACGTCTTCGGGGCCGTACCAACCTCTGAGCGGGATGCCCGAGGCGGTGAAGTACCGATCGGAGTCGCCTTGCTCAGAACTCATGGAGAGGAAGCAACGGTCTGCTGCGCATGGCCTTCATCATATAGACCATCCGCCCTGTTCTGCCGGGCGGAGGCGGGGCCGACGTCCTGTGCCAATTCAGGTGACGTCGATTGTCAGAACCATCTGGCAGGCACATAGCTTCTCTCGGGAATATGCCTGTCAATCACACGGGTGGGGTGGCGCGATGACCGGACAGGGCACTTGGCGAACTCATCTAAAATGTGGAGGGATTCGGTCCGGTAGCTGCCCAGGAACCCGATCCGGAAGCTAGGGATCGTTCCGAGAGGACCCATTCGAAATTCCGGAGCGAGTCAGTATGGCGCAGGTAGCAGCCGGTACCCACCCCGGTCAGGCAAGATACCGACTAATGACGTTGCTCAGCTTGATCGCGGCTATTGCGCAGATCATATTGGGGGGTGTCGTCCGGGTTACCGGTTCAGGGGATGCGTGTCCTGATTGGCCGCTTTGTCACGGGCAGATCATCCCGCCGTTCGAGTACCACATCTGGCTTGAGTTCACGCACCGATTGGTGGCGAGTGGAGTGGGACTCCTGGTGCTGGCCTCACTGGTGCTGGCGTGGCGGCACTTCCGGACATTGAAACCAGTGATGCTTGCCACGAGCGCGAGCATGGTGCTGGTTGTGGCCGCGGCGATCCTGGGTGGCCTCACTGTCCTGAGCGAACTCTCCTGGTGGACTCGTCTGATCCACCTTGGGCTGGCCGAGTTGACCGTGGCCGCGCTTGCCATTGCCTGGCTGGCTGGTCATCCCGGTGACCAACCCGGACCTTCACAGAACCTTGAGAGCAGGCCTTCCAGACGGGATCGGACCATAGCGTGGTCCGGCTTGGTGGGTTTGCTGCTGGTCATCCTGTACGGTTCTTACATGGTGGGGGTCGGGTACGGAGCCATATGCTCCGGGTGGCCGCTTTGCCTGGGCGAGCGCAACCCTGCCGGCACTCCCTTCCTTATCCATATGATCCACCGCTACATGGTGGCGATCGTGGCGGTGCTCGTCTTCCGAGCCTGTGTCGCGGCATGGAAACGGGGCGCGGCGCTGCCGCAGTTGCGCTGGATGGCGTTGCTCACCGCCGGTTTCCTGATTGACGAGATAGGAGTAGGAGCTTTCACGGCATGGCTGGGTTCATCCCCGGTCATAGCCTCTTTGCATCTGACCTTCGCCACATTTACGTGGGTTTCAATGGTGCTGATGATGGCGGTCCACTTCGATCCCGCAACATTCCGGGTTAGGACCAAACGAGGGAAGACCGCCGGCTGATGCGCGCCACCCATCACGCATCCGGCGTCCTGGGGGACTATGTCGCCCTGACCAAACCCCGGATCATTTCCTTGCTGCTGATTACTGCGGTAGGCAGCATGTTCCTGGCAGCGGGGGGTTGGCCCGATCCCCTCTTGACCGCACTGGTTGTGTTGGGCGGTTATCTGGCGGCAGGCGGGGCGAACGCTCTCAATCACAGTCTGGAAGGGGACATCGACCAGAGAATGCAGCGGACCCAGCGTCGCCCGGTGGCCAGCGGCAGGGTATCGCAGCGGCAGGCTTTTCTTTTCGGAACAGCTCTCAACCTGGCCGCCTTCGCGATCCTGGCTCTCTTCGTCAACGTCCTCAGCGCCGTACTGGCCATCAGCGGCACTCTCATCTACATATTCGTTTACACCAAGGGTCTCAAGCGGACCACCCCCCAGAACATCGTGATCGGCGGAGCGGCGGGCGCCGTTCCACCGCTGGTCGGGTGGGCGGCCGTAACGGGGACGATTGAACTGCCCGCCGTTTACCTCTTCGTCATCATCTTCTTGTGGACGCCGCCCCACTTCTGGGCTCTCGCCCTGTTGATCAAGGACGACTACGCCCGGGCCGGGATCCCGATGCTGCCCGTGGTCTCCACCCTGGCTGAGACCAAACGCCAGATCCTGCTCTATACCGTGGTGCTGGTCGTGGTTTCTGCATCCTTCGCCGCCACCGGTGCGGTCGGATGGATCTACCTGGTCGGTGCCCTCGCCCTGGGTGGGGGGTTCCTCATCCGGGCAGTACGACTGGCGAGAGCCGATGGAATCAAGGGCGCCAAGGCGTTATACGTGTTCTCGATCGCCTACCTGGCGCTTCTGTTCGGTGTCGCCATAGCCGACTCGTTAGTAGATCGTTACTTGATCGGTTGACTCGGCCTCGGCACTACGTCACCCGGCGGTCGTGGGCAAGGTTGCATCGCTTTGGTCATGATCTTCTCACTCCCTTCAGACACCCCTGTCGCCGGGTTTGATTACGAAGTCGCGGCGGTCTCGGTACAGGGGCGCCCGGTTTAGCACGTAGTCGTCCTTCTCTAGGTCTATGTCCGGGCACTCCGTCATCGTCCAGTACTTGTGGTCTCCAAGGAACAGATACTCCCGCTTCTGGTGGAAGAACCAGCATTCCACGCCCTCACCGGCGGTGATCCGGGCACAGAACTCATCCAGCAGCGCTTGCTGCCCGTCCTTTTTGATCACCACGTACTCGTGAGGCCAGGTCTTCCGATATGTCACCGCTTCCCGCCAGGGAGCCCGGGCGATCAACTCCGTAATGTCTACGCGCTCCATTTAAAGGGGACCTCCTTCAAACCCCGCTGCACAGGCTATAAGGGCGATGTGACAAAGTAGCCAAAACCGACCATAGGACAGGCTGGGACTCTACGGTCGGATATATTTGATGGAAGGGCAAGACGGTAACTGGAAACGAGAAGGCGACACTCTTCCTGAGGAGGTAGAGCCATGGCAACGAAGACAATCAACAAACTGGAAGCTCTGGGACTGATTGTGGGGCCTGTGCTGGCGTTGCTGTTCTTTCTGCTGGAGCCGGGAGGGATACTCATCGATCCCGTAGAGATAGGCGACGCCGTTGGGACTATCACCGCTCTTGCGTCGAACCGCGAATTGGCTCACATCTCCGCGCTCCTGGTGCCGCCGGGCCTGGTGATGATGCTTTTCGGGTTGGCAGGAGTCAATCGGGTGATCCAGGGAGAGACGATGGCAGCCGCCCTGTCACGCCTGAGCATTCTGTGCGTGGTGATGGGCGCCACCGGCTGGATTCTCACGGCCGGGCTGACTCACGTCCTCGCCCAGACTTCAATCGACATTGAACAGAGTATTCAGCAGGCGATCCCTATCTACAGAGTGGATTCGGCCATCACGCTCCTCTCGGGCGTCGTGGTCTCAACCGGGGTCCTCGCCTTCAGCCTGGGAATGTCGGCCATACATCCTCCCGGTTTCAGTAGGAACGCAGCTCTGGTGATCGCCGCGGTCTCGCTCCTTGCCCTGGTCGCCTTCATCATCGGCCAGACCGGAGCAAGCCCTGCCATGATCAGTGTGGCCAGAGCCTGCTACTTCCCCTGGGTAGCCTGGTTCGTCATGCTTGGCGTGAAGTTCCTAAAGGGGAGCGCCCTCCCCCCGACAATGGGCAGGTGACCAGGTAGGGAACTAACCGTTGGGTCCCGACACGATCAGGCATCGGGTGGTTCTCGCTTAGAAACCGGGGGTCCTGCGGATGCTCCAATGCACTACAGCAATCCCCAAGGCAGTCAGTGTCACGCCGATCGTCTCCACCAGGGACAGGGTTTGGCTCAATGCCACCCAGGCTGTCAACGTGCCCACTATCGGCTCGGAGGTAGCGGCCACTCCCATCGGGCCGGGACTGATATGGCGAAGGGAGCTCATCAGCAGCAGGAACCCGATCCCCATGGCGACTATCGACACCCAGCCCACCCCCAGCCATCCGGCAATGGAAAGCTCAGGAATCCTCACCGGGAGCACCGCCAGCCAGATCAACGCAGCAATGGTCAGGCTGTAGGAACTGTACGTGAGCGGATGGAGGGTCTTCCCGAGCTTCTCGCCCACGATGGTGAGCGCCGCGTAGGCCACCGCAGCCGCCAGGCCTGCCGCCACCCCGATGGCATCGGCGTAATCGGCGGTGAAGGCGCCGGTGATCAGCCCGATACCCACCACGGCCGCCGCCGCTCCCGACCAGCCGGTGGCAGGCACTGTCAGGCCCTGCACGAAACGCCGCCACATCAGCATCAGGATCGGTCCCAGATACTGGATGGTGATCCCTGGTCCCACTCCCAGACGTTCCACCGCCACGAAGAAGACGAAGGTGATCACCGCGGTGATGATCCCCTGGAGCAGCAACCAGCCGAGCATCCCCCCGTGATGCGTCAGGCCCCTTCGAGCCGCGATTGCAGAAAGGAACACGGCTGCCAGCACCAACCGGTACTGGTTCAGTTCGGCCGGACTGATCTTTGAGAAGAGGCTTGCCGCCACCGTGTCGGCGATGCCGAACAGAACTCCGCCGGTCAACGCCATGGCGAAGCCCAAACCGGGGCGACGAGCCAGTGAGGCGGGATTCGGGGACGAGGTCATTCCCACCCCAGACTATGCGCCGGCACCCTGGCTGGATCCGGCTTTGGAGGACCACCATCCCAATACCCTCATCAGTCACAACCACCCGGGGCGGTAACCTGAATTCAGTTCCGATTCCCCGACCCTTCCTCGCTTGACGCTTTCATGAAGACATCCGGCTCGCCAGCGGCCACTTTTCGCATCGGGGTTGACATCGGAGGCACCTTCACCGATCTGATGCTGATCGACGACCTTTCCGGAGAGACCGTGGTGGGAAAGGTCCTGACCACCCCCGACGATCCTTCCCGGGGGGTGGAGGAAGTCCTGGTCCGGGCACTCGACAGGTCCGGTCTCCAATCGTCGGACATCAGGCATCTGGTGCACGGGACCACTCTGGTGACCAACACCATCATCGAGCGCAAGGGCGCCCGCACCGCTCTGCTGGCCACCCAGGGTTTCCGGGATGCGGTGGAGATCGGGCGGGAGCACCGATACGAACTCTACGACCTGTTCCTGGAGATGCCCGTCCCCCTTGCCCCTCGACATCTTCGGTTCGACGTTCCCGAGAGGATGGCGGCGGGGGGCCAAGTGCTTCGGGAAGTGGACGAGGCGCACGTGGAGTCCCTTGCCGCGGAGTTGGCCGAGAGGGGGATCGAGGCGGTGGCGATCAGTTTTCTCCACAGTTTCGCCAATCCCTCCAATGAGCGGGCCGCCCGTCGGGCGGTGAACCGCGCTGCTCCTCGGATGCGAGTCTCGATCTCCTCGGAGGTCGCTCCCGAGATACGTGAGTACGAACGCGCCTCCACCACCATCGCCAACGTGTACGTCCAGCCCCTTGCCGAGCAGTACCTGTCGGGATTGGAGGGTCGCCTTTCCGATCTGGGATTCGAGGGGTCCTTCTTCGTGATGCTGTCGTCGGGGGGTATCGCCACCGTGGACACCGCCACCCGGTTCCCGATCAGGCTGCTGGAATCGGGCCCGGCCGCCGGTGCGTTGGCAGCGGCAACCCTCGGTGCGGACGCCGGGGTGGACAACCTGCTCTCCTTCGACATGGGGGGCACCACCGCCAAGCTGTGCGTCATTGCGGACCGGCGTCCGGCGGTCACTTACGACTTCGAGGTCGACCGGCGGTACCGGTTCCGGAAGGGTTCGGGTCTGCCGGTGAAGGTGCCGGTGATCGAGATGATCGAGATTGGGGCGGGGGGAGGTTCGATCGCCCGGATCAACCAACTCGGACTGCTCAAGATCGGACCGGAGTCGGCCGGGTCGGACCCGGGCCCGGTCTGCTACGGCCTGGGCGGGACCCAGCCAACCGTCACCGATGCCGACCTGGTCCTTGGATACCTCGATCCCCACTACTTCCTGGGCGGCCGCATGGAACTCGACGCCGAAGCGGCCCGCCGGGCCATCGAGACCCGGATCGCCGGACCGATGGGGCTGTCGGTAACCGAGGCGGCGTGGGGCATCCACCAATTGGTGAATGAGAACATGGCCAACGCTGCCCGCGTGCATGTCGTGGAGCGGGGTAAGAGTCCCCGGTCGCTTCCGCTGGCCGCCTTCGGAGGGGCGGGGCCGGTGCACGGATATCGGGTTGCCGAACTGACCGGCAGCCCCTCTCTGGTCCTCCCCCCTTCCGCCGGGGTCACCTCGGCGTTGGGTTTCCTGGTCGCTCCCCTGGCATTCGATTTCGTCCAATCCCACTATGCCCGGTTGGACGACCTCGACTGGGAGTACCTCAACCGGCTGTTTGCTTATCTCGAAAGGCAGGGAACCGAACTGCTGACCGCATCGGGGGTGGTCCCGGATGAGATCACCCACGCCCGCAGCGTCGACATCCGTTACATAGGACAGGGCCACGAGGTTCGGGTCCCGGTACCCGGAGGGTCCTTGGGAGAGGATGACGAACTGCCCCTGCAGCAGAGCTTTGACCGGGTCTATCGGGAGCTCTACGGACGGTCAGGCCCCGCAGTAGGACTGGAGGCGCTCACCTGGAGGGTGGTGAGTTCCGGGCCGGCGCCCAGCATCCACCAACCGACCGGTGACCCGCCTCCTGCCGACCGGGGCGCACTGAAGGGAATGAGACCGGCCTACTTCCCGGAGTACTCGGACTATCGGGACACGCCGGTTTACGACCGCTACCTGCTGAGGCCGGGCGACGAGATGACCGGGCAGGCCATCATCGAGGAACGGGAGTCGACCGCGGTGGTGGGCCCGGGGGCCCGCATCCGGGTGGACTCTCAATTGAACCTGGTGGTGACACCAGGCGTAGGGGACGTCGGAGAATGAGCGGGATGGACCCCATCTTCTTGGAAGTTCTGTGGAACAGGCTCCTCTCGGTGGTGAACGAACAGCAGGTGGCCCTGATGCGGACCGCGTTCAGCACCATCGTCCGCGAGACCCAGGACCTGGCCTGCGGGGTGTTCAACACCGAAGGCGCCATGGTGGCCCAGTCGCTCACCGGCACCCCGGGCCACATCAACGCCATGGCCACCGGGATGCGTCATCTGCTGGCCGAATACCCTCCCGATCGGCTGGTTGAAGGCGATGTGCTCCTCACCAACGACCCGTGGATGACCGCCGGGCAGATCAACGACATCACCGTGGCAACTCCGGTGTTCCGGCGAGGGAGGATCGTTGGCTATTTCGCCAACACCTGCCACGCGGCCGACATAGGAGGCAGGATCCTCTCCGCCGAGGCCCGCGAGGTCTATGAGGAGGGGCTGCGGCTCCCCATCATGAAACTGTTCCGGGCGGGAGAGATCAACCAGGACCTCATCAGGCTGATTCGGGCAAACGTGCGCACCCCCGACGAGACGGTGGGCGACCTGTACGCCCAGACCACCAGCAACGAGGTGGGCGCCCGGGCGCTCCTCGAGTTCATGGACGAGTTCGGTCTGGACTCCATCGATCCGGTCGCCCGTGAGATAATGGACCGCTCCGAGGAGGCGATGCGCCGGTCGATCGAGACCATCCCGAACGGCCGCTACGAGCACGAGACCTGGAGCGACGGGTTCGAGGAACCGATCAGGATCAAAGTGGCGGTAGTAGTCGAGGACCGGGATATCCACATCGACTTCGCCGGCTCCTCGCCCCAGAGCAGGCGAGGGATCAATGTGGTCTTCAACTACACCCACGCCTACGCCTCCTTCGCCATGAAGGCGGCGGTCAGCCCCGAAGTCCCTCACAACGAGGGAGCCTTCCGTCCGGTGCATGTCTCCGCTCCCCCCGGCTCCATCCTCAACTGCCAACCACCCGCCGCGGTGGCTTCGCGCCACATCCTGGGACACTTCCTGCCGGGGGTGATCTTCGGGGCCCTGGCCGAGGCCCTGCCCCTGATGGCGGCCGGATCAGACCCGATCTGGATCAGCGTGTGGCGAGGCCGGCCTGCCGACAGTGAGAGCCTGTTCACCTTCAGTCTCTTCCAGTGCGGAGGTGGAGGCGCGCGGGCGCGAAAGGACGGCCTCAGCGCCACGGGTTTCCCCAGCGGTGTGGCGGGTGTGCCGGCCGAAGCCGTGGAGACCCTCTCGTCACTGATCCAGCACCGCCGGGAGCTCCGTCCCGACTCCGGAGGGCCGGGCCGCTACCGGGGGGGTCTGGGACAGTACACCGAGATGGGATGTCGCACCGAGGAAGCATGGACGGTCTCGGCCATGGTGGACCGGATCCACCATCCGCCCGAGGGGATGCTGGGAGGCAGACCGGGCGCACGAGGGGAGCTTCTCCTCGACGGCCAGGAGAGGGGCCAGCCCAAGGCGCTGCTGACACTCCGGCCGGATCAGAAAGTGCAACTCAACCTTCCCGGCGGCGGGGGATTCGGCGATCCGCTGGACCGGGACCCGGCCATGGTGCTTGCCGACGTGGTGGAGGGATATGTCTCCGTAGCCGGAGCGGAGCGGGACTACGGGGTGGTGATCCTCTACACCGGGCCTTCTGGCCGGATGGTCCGCCTCCCGGAGGACTATCGGATCGATGAGAATGCCACCAAGGCGCTCCGATCGAAGCGTCGGGGTCACTTATAGTCGGGGACAGGTGCCCGGCCGGCAGGCCTTAGCGGAAAGGGATGCACGATGAGTAACAACGAACCCGTACGAGTGGGAGTGGTGGGCGCCAGCCCGCCCGGCTTCGGCGACCGGGCCCATCTGCCCGCCATCCAGTCTTCTTCCGGACTGACGTTGGAGGCCGTATGCACCACCCGGCCGGAGACAGCCGAGGCGGCCGCCGAGAAGTGGGGCGCCCGAAAGTGGTACGCCGGTGTAGAGGCACTGTGCAACGATCCCGACATCGACCTCGTGACGGTTGCGGTCAAGCCCCGTCTTCACTATCCGCTGTCGATGGCCGCGCTTCGAGCCGAAAAGCCGGTCTTCTGCGAATGGCCGCTGGCTCTGAACACCACCGAGGGCCTAGAGATGGCGGCCGCGGCGGCAGCAGGAGGGATCCCCACTGCCGTGGGGCTGCAGGGCCGCTTCGCTCCGGCGGTCGGCTGGGCGCGCAAACTCCTGGCCGACGGGGCGATCGGCCGGCCACTGTCCTTCGTCGTCTCCCAAATGCTCTCGAAGTTCGAGGTGGACTCCGACCGGGCATGGCTGGTGCGCCACGAGGAGGCCAGCGGGGCGCTGTTCGTGGCCTTCGGTCATGTGATGGACTCGGTGCGCTTCATCCTGGGAGACGTGGCGAACATCTCCGGGCGTCAAATGACCCTCTCGCCGCCCGGGGTGTTCAGCGAAGGGGGGACCTTCGAGTGGAAGACCGCCGACTCGGTGATGGCCATCGCCGAGTTAGAGGGAGGCGTGGTCGGGACCGCCTACGCCTCGAACACCACATCTCCTCCCCTGGGGTACTCCTTGCGAATCCTCGGAGAGGAGGGACAGATCCTCCTGGGAGCGCCCTCCTACTACCAATTCAGCCCCGTCAGGCTGTCGGTGGGGCCCCTGAAAGTCTCGGTGGGCAGAAGAGAGACCGACAGTCTGGAACAGGTGGAGATCCCTGCCGAATACTTCTCGGACACGGCCCTGACCGAAAGCGACTCCGGCTACAACGTGGCAAGGGCATTGGAGGACTTCGCCGATTCCATCCGGGAGGGACGACGCTTCCGACCCGACTTCGACGACGGAGTGGAACTCCACCGGATCATCGACGCCGTAATGACCTCGAGCCGCGAAGGCCGAAGGGTGGCCGTTGGGATTTGATGGCTCCTGTTGTTCTCCAAGCGACCCTGCAGGGCCGCCGGAGGTAGACTGACCTGCCAGATGGACACCAAATGGTTCACCACCGCGGGCGGCGAACGGATGGCCTACCACGAGACCGGTTCGGGTGATCCGGCGATCATCTTCGTGCACGGCGTGTACGGCAGCCGGGGAGGGTTCGGACTCCAGGAGGAATACTTCTCTCCCAGGCACCGCTGCATCGCCGTCGATCTGATTGGCAACACGGGCGAAAGCGACCAGCCTGATCGGTACGTCAGCATGTTCGAGCATGCCGACCATGTCGCCGAGTTGATTCGCCACCTCGGGTTGAACAAACCGGTTCTCATCGGCCAGAGCATGGGAGGACAGGTGGTGATCAGCGCCGCCGCCCGGCACCCCGACCTGGTGGGGGCGATAGCCAGCCTCGATTCGCCCAGCAACGCGCCGGGGTGGACCAAGAATTACATCGACCCCTTCAACCATCTGATGGTTCATGGAGGCCCCCTTCGGGAAGCGCTGTTCACCTTCATCGGCGCCGCCTATCTGGCCACCGACCCCGCGCATGCTGAGAACTTCATGGAGAGAATGGCGCCCGTCCCTGATTTCGTGCTGGTCAATGGCTGGCAGACCATGACTCGCTTCGATCCCGTCCCGGTGCTGCCCAAGGTGAGGGCCCCTTATCTGTACATCGACTGCGGCCAGCCCGGCGTGGACTTCGACTGGCTGAGGGAACTCTGTCCCCAGGTCGTGATCGGAAAGACGGTGGGCTCCGGGCACAAGGCCCTACAGGACGTTCCCGACCAGGTCAACGCCATGCTCCGCCGGTTCATAGAACACGCCGACGCCATCGCCGCCGAGATGGTCCGCACCGGCGGGGTGTTCCAGTACACGTTCCCGTCCGCCGGGTCCTGAGGCCCTCCTCCCCACACGCTTGGGGCGCCTCTCTAGACTAAGGAACTCTTGGCCGGCGGGTGTAGTTCAATGGCAGAACACGAGCTTCCCAAGCTCGGAGTGGGGGTTCGATTCCCCTCACCCGCTCCCTTCTCGGATCCATCTTCGGGGGACCTGCGTTCGGTTACCTAAACCGGGATCCCCAGGGCGGAACCCCTGCTCTCCTATGGTCCGATAACGCTTGCTGCGCACTACGCTATATAGCCATTCCTGACCCCTTTTTCCGGAGGACTTCCGTGCTGGTTCGATCGTCCCGGCTGCTATCCCTTTTCATTGCCCTGACACTCCTTGCGACCCTCCTGGCCACCCCCGCTGTGGCTGCCGACGGTGGCGCCTATGACGATGTCTTCCCTGAGACAGCCCACGCGCCGGCGATCGAGGCCCTGCAGGCCATAGGGCTCTTCACCGACACCGATTGCGAAGAAGGAAACTTCTGTCCCGACGAGCCCGTGCAGCGCTGGGTGGCGGCGGTGTGGCTCTCCAGGGTCTCCTACGGCTTCGGTTTCAACCCAGGCCAGGAAGCGGCCACAACCCGGTTCGCCGACCTGGACGACGGAATCACCTGGGCTGGTCCCCACATCGAGCGGTTGGTCGACCTGGGCATCATGAAGGCGTGCTCGGAGGACCCCCTCGAGTTCTGTCCCGAGGAGGCCATCACCCGGGCCGAGATCGCCACCGTGCTGGTTCGCGCCTTCAACTCCCCGCCGGTCGGCTATGTAGGGTTCGGCGACCTGAACGGCGTGGAGAACGCATCGGACATCAACGCCCTCGCCGCCGACGGACTGACCACCGGTTGCTCGGCCGACCCGTTCCTGTTCTGTCCCTCCCAGCAGGTGACCCGGGGCCAGATGGCAAGTTTCCTGGCGCGAGCCGCTGGGCTGGTGGCCCGGCCCGGTTACCAACCCGCTTTGGACTCAACCCCGCTGCCAACCGACCCGCAGGTACGCGTCGGGACTCTCGACAACGGTTACACCTACTACGTGCGAGAGAACGACAAGCCCGGCAACAGCGTGTCGCTGAGACTGGTGGTCAACGCAGGCTCCATCAACGAACCCGAGCCGGGATTGGGCATGGCCCACTTCGTGGAGCACATGCTCTTCCGCGGAACCGAGGCCTACACCGAAGAGGAGTTCAACACCACCCTGCGTTCGCTTGGAGTGGAATCCGGCCCCGACATAAACGCCGGCGTCTGGTACGACCAGACCGTTTACGACCTCACCGTCACCACGGATCCTGCGGAGAACGTCGACACGGCAATGCACATACTGTCCCAGATGGGCCACGCCGCCCTCATCGAACCGGAGGCGGTGGAGTTGGAGCGGGGCGTGGTCATCGATGAGTTGCGGTTCCGGACCGCCACCGCCAGCGGCAGTATCTCAGCCGAGTTCGACCGGGTATACACCCAGGGGACACCGTATGAGGGCTACTACCCGATCGGGACGGTGGCCGCACTCGAGTCCACCACGGCCGATGACCTCAGAGAGTTCTACGAGACTTGGTACGTGCCATCGAACATGGCGATCGTGGTGGTCGGTGACCGGCCCGCCGACGAACTGTTCGCTCTGGTCGAAAAGCACTTTGGACCGATAGAGGCCGGTGCGGCGCCGGACTACTCCCTTGGCGAGATCACCCATGGCCAGACGTCATCCTATGACGTGGTGACGGACGACGAATACGGCCTGTCCTTCATCTCGCTCGACATCGCCATCCCGGTTTTCGACTACGCAACCGTAGGCGGTGACCGTCTCCTCATGCTGGAGAGCCTGGCCGCCACCATGGTCCAGAACCGACTCGAGGACGCCTTCTATCGCGGTGAACTGACCCAGGTCGATGTGCCCGAGTTCTATGCATTCAACCACAACCAGGGCCTGCGCTACTACGGCACCAACTGGCAGGGCGAGAACCTCGACACGGCCTCGAGGGACTACGTCTCGGTGTTGCAGACGGTCCAACGGTACGGCTTCAACGACGACGACGTGGCCCGCGCCACCGAGGCGTTCGCCACCTCGCTGGAGTACCAACTGGACAATGCCCCTTCGACCAGGGATGGCGAGTATGCGGGACGTTACGTCGCCCACTTCCTTTCCGGGGTGGACATAAGCGCGCCGCAGGAACGCTTTGACCGGCTGTCGGCCCTCTTGGAAGGCGTCACCGCTCAAGAGTTGACCGATCACTTCCGCTGGCTGATGAACCGGGCAGGCCTGATCGTCTTGGCGGTGGGTCCCGACGCGGCCAGCGTGCCCACGCCGGCCGCCCTGGAAGCCGCCGTGGAGGCTGCCAGACCTCGGAGCGAGCCGCCTCCGATCGAGCCCGAGATCGACAGGTTGATGGAGGTCCCCGAACCGGTTAGCCCTGTCGCCACCCGGACACTGGCTGTGCTGGACGCCACCGAGTGGGAATTTGCCAACGGAGCTCGGGTGGTGTTCGTCTACTCAGACATCGAAGAGGCCACGGTCAACATCCGGGCGCGGTCCCGGGGAGGATGGTCCACGCTCTATCCGGGCGCTCGGGCCCTGGCTTTCCGGGCGGTGGAAGCGGTGTTCGGAAGTGGCTTCGCTGATCTGAGCAAACTGCAGATGGACCGGTTCCTCGGAGAGAGCACCGCATCGCTGGGCGCCGTCATCAATGAGAGAGACGAGGGCTTCGACGGCGGCTCCAACCCCGAGGACCTGGAGACGCTGTTCCAACTTCTCCACCTGGCAGTCACCGCTCCCCGGGTGGACGACCTCGCCTTCGGTCAGGCCTTCAACAGCACCGCCATCCGCACGTCCTTCGCGGAAGTGAATCCCGCCTGGCAGGCCTGGGTGGCATACAACGAGGCCCGCTTCGGTAGCGAATGGCACCACCCGGTGGCCACCCGGGAACAGTTGGCCACCCTGAGCCCCGAGACCTTCCTCAGCTACTACCAGGAACGCCTGGGTGACGTGGACGACATGATGCTGGCGGTCGTGGGGGATACCAGCGCCGAAGAGGTGGAGCGGCTGGCTCGCCATTACATCGGGACCCTCCCCGCCGGCGATCCCGACACCTTCGTCGACCGCCACCAACCCGCACCCACCGAGTTGGTGCGGCGGGAGATACCGGTCACCGCGGACATGACCGCCGTGCTGCAGATGTACCACGACGCCGGCGTCCCCGATTACCGGTCGGTGCGGGTCGATGCCCGCGTGCTGGATGTGATCCTCAATGATCGCATATTCCGGTTGGTCCGTGACGAACTGGGCGCCTCCTACGTCGCGGGAGTTGACATCACGGCGGCCGTGACGCCCAGGCCCACCGTCTATTCGGACCTCTTCTTCACGGTCGATGCCGACGGTTACCAGGCTGCCTACGACCGGGTCATCTCCATCCTGGCCGACATGGTGGCCAACGGACCCACAGCAGAGGAACTGGAGCAGGCCAAGGCCGTTCTCCGGGCCGACTACAGCGTACCCAGCAACGGCGCACTGCTCAGCGCCCTCATCAGCAGGCTGTACCTGGCCGATGCCGACCTGGCCACCTCCCAGAACTCCCTGGAGGAACTGGATGCGGTCACGCTGGCCTCGGTGAAGTCCCTGGCCGCCATTCTCTACGATCGGGAAGGGCGCGTGGAGATCGTCCGGGTGCCCACCGCCAACCCCAATGGAAGTGGGTAAGGTTGTCACTCTGTGAAGCGATGGCGGCGGGTTTTCCGTCGCCATCCGCTCCAGAATTGGCCTGTGATCGTTCCCAAGGTAGGGAGTACCCGTGATCTTCTCTGACCGATCGATAAAGGAAGCCTTGGCGGAAGGCCGGATCGAGATCGATCCCTACGAGGAATCCCACGTGCAACCTTCCAGCGTGGACCTTCGGGTGGCGCCGACTTTTCGGGTCTTCGCCAACCATCTCTATCCGCACATAGATCCCCGCCAGGCTCAAGAAGACCTGACCTCTATCCATGAGGTGAGTCCAGATCACCACTTCATCCTCCATCCCGGGGAGTTCGCCCTGGGCGCCACCCTGGAACGGGTACGGCTGGGAGATGATGTAGTAGCCCGACTGGAAGGAAAATCCAGTCTGGGTCGGCTGGGTCTGTTGATCCATTCCACGGCGGGGTTCGTGGACCCCGGCTTCGACGGGCATCTCACCCTAGAGCTCTCGAATGTCGCCCAGCTTCCCATTGCCATCTATCCCGGGATGCGCATCGGGCAGATCAGCTTCTACCAGATGACCACCCCGGCCGACAATCCCTACGGCAGCGGGGTGATCGGATCCAAGTACCAGGGCCAGACGGGGCCCACCGCCAGCCGGAGCCACCGAGACTTTCGGAACCCCGGTTAGACCGAGCGCCCCTTCGGTTCGCCCGCGGCTCCCTCAGTACTCGTGGTCGGCGCGGCGCTGGCGGGAGGGTTGGACCCGGGGAGGCTCTCCCGGCTGTTTCGGATAGTGGGGAGGCCACGGCGCGTCTCCCATGCCGTACTCCTCCTCGTCCCGAACCACCCACTCCAGGAGAGTGTGGATCTCGCCCGCCACCTGATCTATCCCCTCCGTCAAGTCGCCGACCTCCCTGTAGCGGTCAGCGAACCGGTCCATCGGGAAGTCCTCGATCTCCACGTCGGGCAACTCGGCCCAAGTCAGGGGAGCGGAGACATAACCCGTGGGACGCACCCCATAGGCGGACGAGACGGTCTTGTCCCGCGCGTTCTGGTTGTAGTCCAAGAAGATTCCCTTCCGTTCCTCCTTCCACCACTTGGTCGTGACCAGGCCGGGGAGGCGCCTCTCCAATTCCCTGGCGAATGCCAGCACCGCCCGGCGGGTGTGGTGGAAGTCATATTGGCGTTCGATGCGCACATAGACATGGATGCCGCGGCTGCCCGAGGTCTTGGGCCATCCCCGCAGACCCACCTCGTCCAGCAGGGACCCCGCCGCCAAGGCCGCCTCCTTCACCTGGGCGAACCCGAAACCGGGAGTGGGATCGAAGTCGAACCGCAACTCGTCGGGGTGATCTATGTCGTCGGCCCGGACCGGCCAGGGATGGAAATCCAGACATCCCAGCTGGGCCAGCCGGATGATGTCGGCCGCGATGGTGGGCACGTTCATCACCCCCGGCCGCTGGGAAGGGAACCGGATGTCAACGGTCTTGAAAGGGGTTCTCTTCTGAGCCCTCTTCTGGTAGATGGGAGGCTGTTCCACTCCCTTCATGTAGCGCTTGAGCATGGTCGGGCGGTTGCTCACCCCTCGTAGCGCGCCCTCCGCGCAAGACACAAAGTGCTCCACCACGTCCATCTTGGTCCAGCCTTGCCTGGGAAAGACGACCCGGGACGGGCTGGAGATCCTCACCTCTTCCCCGGCAAGGTCGACCATGGTCACATCGGCCATCACGAAACACGGTAGCTTATCTGGGAGGTTGCCTCGTAACTCTTCAAGACCGGCCGGTTCCCAACCCACCAGGAGTCGCCCGCCAAAGGGTGCAACGGAAACGGCCCGGCAGGTGTTCTTTTAAGTAGATGGACGATTTAGCCAGATCCCTAGCATCCGATCTGGACGAGGCCTTCCCCGACTTGGTGTCCAGCCTTCAACGCGGCGTTTTCAGCGGGCTGCGCCAACTGACCGGCGATCACCATCGCGCCGAAGACCTGACCCAGGAGGCTTTCATCCGGGCGTACCGCGCAATGCGAACCTACCCTCCCGAGCGCATTCAAGCCATGCGGCTGCGAGGCTGGGTCTGGACGATCGCCATCAACCTGGTGCGCAACGACATCCGCGCCGAGTCCAGACGGCCGACGCCGGCGCGGTTGGAGGAAGCCGGATACCTTCCGGAGGAACCTCCCGACTCGGGAGCTTGGCGCAGGCGGTGGACGCGGCTGCCGCCCGCCCAGAGGCAGGCTGTGATCTTGCGCCATGTGGCGGGACTCACTTACCGGGAGATGTCGGAGGTCACCGGCAGACCGGCGAACACCGTCCGGAGTGATGTCAGCCGGGGACTGGCCCGATTACGGTCGGTCATCGAGGAAGAAACCAAGGAGGAGGAACGAATATGACCCTGGAACAGAAGTTGGAACGACTCTCGGTCCCGGCGCCGAGCGGGGTGTCGGACGGAGTGGCGCTGGGGACCGGACTCTCCGACGGCTTCAGGGTGTTCGAGTCACCGTTGGGATCGGTGGTGGTGGCCTTCAACCCGTTGGGCGTCTCGGCCGTGGACCTGTTCACCGAAGGGTTCGAAGAACGCTTCGCGGACCGCTTCCGAAGACCTCTCCTGGAGGCGCGTCCCCCCCGGGACTGGGAGGACCTGATCATCCGGGCATTGGCGGAGGGCACTCCCGGGCCTCTGCCGGTGGACCTTCGATCTGTTACCTCTTTCCAGCGACTGGTGCTGGAGCAGACCGCGGCCATCCCCCGCGGGGAGACACGCTCCTACGGATGGCTGGCCAACCGGACCGGACGTCCCGGCGCTGCGAGGGCGGTCGGCCAAACCATGGCCCGCAATCCCGTTCCCCTGGTGATCCCCTGCCATCGGGTGGTGCTCTCCGATGGCCGGATTGGCCACTACGGATTGGGAGGTGCTGAGCGGAAGCGGCGCCTGCTCCGGGTTGAGGGAGCCATCAGCTGACACCCCGCTCCTCGTTACAACCGCGGCACTTGTAGAGTCGTCTTGATGAGCGACGAGTCCACCATGGCCCTTCCCGTCACGGACGGCCTGCTGGCGGTGGTGAAGGACGACTGCGAGACCTGTCACCTGGTGGTTCCCGTCCTAGCCGAACTCGCCGCAGGCGACCGGACCTTCACCGTGGTGTCCCAGGATCGGGCCGACTTCCCGCCGGGTTTCGAAGTGCTGCACGACCGGGAGCTGGATATCTCCTGGAAGCTGCGGACCGAGACCACCCCCACCATCTACCGCCTCGCAGAGGGGGAGGTGGCCGATCAGCAGGCCGGCTGGCTGAGAAGCGGCTGGGAGCGGGTCACCGGAGCCGTGGGACTGGGAGCAGGGCTCCCTGAGCAACGACCGGGATGCGGGTCGGACACAATGCTGCCCGATGTGTACCAGCGTCTTATGCGACGCCACTCCCCTCACAGAATCTCATCGCGACGGGTGGACCTGGGAAGCGCCGAGGACCCCATCGAAGCTGCTTATGCCCGCGGTTGGACGGACGGCCTCCCCGTGACACCGCCCACCGAGGAGCGGGTGGCCCGAATGCTGGAGGGCACGTCCCAGGCGCCGGGCGAGGTGGTGTGCGTGCTCCCTCCCGACCTGGCCGAATGCACCGTCGAGAAGGTGGCGATCAACGCGGTGATGGCCGGCTGTCTGCCCGAATACCTGCCGGTGGTGCTCGCCGCGTTGAAAGCTGCGGCCACCAGCCGCTTCAACATCCACGGCATCTCGGCCACCACTTACTTCACGGGCCCGGTGATGGTGGTGAACGGCCCGATCCGCCGCCGGATAGGGATGAATTCCGGCATCAATGCGCTGGGGCAGGGAAACCGGGCCAACCTGACCATCGGACGAGCCCTCAACCTGGTGGTCAGGAATGTGGGAGGCTCCCGACCGGGCGGGGTGGACCGCGCCGCTCTGGGAAGCCCGGGAAAGCTCTCCTTCTGCTTCCCCGAAGACGAAGAAGGGTCTCCCTGGGAGCCCCTGTCCGTGGAGCGGGGATTCCCGCCCGAAGATTCCACGGTGACCCTGTTTGCTGGCCACGGACCGATCGAAATCATCGACCAGAAGTCCCGCAACCCTGAATCTCTGGCCAGGACTTTCGCACTGCAACTGCGCATGGTCGGCCATCCCAAGCTGGCCGGAATGGCCGACGCCATAGTAGTGGTCTCCCCCGAACACGCCCGCATCTTCCGGGAGGCGGGCTGGTCCAAGACCCGGCTGCGCCGGGAGATTCACGCACTGCTCACCCTCCCTGGGGCTGAGGTAGCGGCCGGAGCCGGCGGAGTAGCGGAGGGCATGCCGCCGCAGGTGGCCGCTGGAGGGAAGGAATTCGCCAAATACACCAGCGAAGGCCTGTGGTTCGTCCACGCCGGAGGAGACGCCGGGATGTTCTCGGCGATAATCTCCGGTTGGATCGGCGGCGCAGCCAGTTCGCAGATGACCACCGTCGCCATCGACAGCTAAGGGGGATCATATGACCGCATTGTTGGACCCGACCAGCGAACGAACCGTCCAGAAGCGACAACTCAGTCCCCGACTTCCGGACCTGGGAGAGGGGACAGTGGCCTTGCTGGACATATCCAAGCCGAGAGGCGACGTGTTCATCAAGAGGCTGGATGAACTGTTCTCTGAGAGGGGGGTGTCGGTGAAGCACTACCGCAAGCCCACCTTCTCCAAACCGGCCCCATTGGATTTGCGCCAGCAGATCGCCGCCGAGTGCACCGCGGTGGTCGAGGCATTGGCCGACTGAGGCTCGTGCGCGTCGTGCAGTGTGCACGACCTCGTTGATCTGGAAGACCGCGGCGTCGCGGGAGTCTTCGTGGCCTCGGACCGGTTCGCTCAGGCGGCCGATGCCCAGGGACACGCCCTGGGCCTGCATCCCCGCAGAGTGTTCACGCCCCATCCCATCCAGGACCGGAGCGACGAGGAGATGCAGTCCCTCGCCGAGATTGCTTTTCCGCAGATCCTGGCGGCATTGTCGACCTGAAAGCCGACCAAGGAGAAGAGGGAGGACCGAAATAGCTCCCCGGATGAGTGCCGGAATATTGATCTACCGGCGAAACTCCTCGGGCGCCGTGGAAGTGCTGCTCGGCCATTACGGCGGCCCGTTCTGGGCTAAGCGCGACCAGGGAGCCTGGACCGTGTTCAAGGGCAGAGGTCACCAAGGCGAAACCCCCATGGAGACCGCCACCCGCGAATTCGAGGAGGAGACGGGTTGGAAGGCGCCACCGGACCCGTGGCTGCCACTGCCCGAGGTCAAAGCCGCCAACCAGATCATGAACATCTGGGCGGTGGAAGCGGACTTCGACCCCGAGGCCCTTCAACCCGGGACCTTCTCGATGGAGTGGCCACCCCGCTCGGGAAGAACCCGAGAGTTCCCCGAGATAGACCGGGCGCAGTGGTTCTCCATTCCCGAAGCCAGAGCCAGTGTCGCCTCTAGCCAGAGAGCCCTACTTGACCATCTGCTTCAGATCCTCGAATCGCCCGCAAATGACAAGAGCTAGCTACCAAGTTACAGGTGTGGTTAGCCAAGGCCGAGGCGCGCAGGATCCCATATCATCTCAGCCATGTTCTGGTATAACTCTTGGCGCTCATCAATGTCGGTCCTGGTGAAGGCACATGGATATGGCTTGAAGGGGAGATTGTAGGTGTTGATGAGCCCAAGGAAGTTGGGATTGTTTTGGTATGCCAATGGGTGCAGCGACCGAGCCAGTGGGTTCTGGGAGTTATAGTGATCAACCTTCTGGCAATATGGCATATCGCCATAGCTGCGGTTAAAGCTTCTGGGGAGTAGCAGGAGGTCCCCAATCTTGTTGCGGTGTTCGCCGAACTCATAGGTGTTGTCGAATTCGCATTCGTGCCACTCGAAGTGATCGGCCCAGATGTGCTCGACCTCGTAGGGATCCTTGCTATGCCGGTTCACGTAGTCGGGAAAGGTCGGTATACCCTTCCCCATTTCGCTGTCAAGCCAGGATGTCACCCGCGCCAGCAGATAGTGGATGTGTCGACGGTTGCGTTGAGTGAGTCGAAGATGCCGGATTCCCTCTACCCGCTCCTTTTCACCCGCTAGCCACCCAGTGAGAATCTCCCTCACCACATCGGTGGCACGATTTCGTATGTCTTTCATGAGGTTGAACATCGTGTACACGACCGTGCTATATCCGAAATAGCGGTAATTCACCATCCGACGGGCCACAAAGATGTCGAGCGCTCCTGCGACCAGTGCCGCTTTTTCTTGAAAGGCGGCATCGTTGTCCTCCGGTGTAATAGCTGCCAGAATCACCGGAAGTTGCAGGGTGTATCCGTTTCCGGCATTGTAGAAGACAGCTTCCAGTCCCGGCTTCAGGTCATGGCAAGCCTCGAGAAGCTGCAGATAGCGGTGGCTGAGACGATCGAATTCGTATTCGACAAACCGCCTGAAATCTGGTGCTCGTTTGAGCCCGATCATCTCAGCATGGTCTCGGACCCACTTGTGGAAGGCCGTCCCGATGATGTCGAAGTCGCCGGGCGCCGCTTTTGCTTTGCGCTGGCGCTGAGACTCTGCATAATTACCGCGAAACCACGCCTTCATGAACTCGGCGGGGGCATCTTTTTCAGCATCGGCCAATTCAGTGGTTCTGCGACGCCAGAGGTCGTTCAACTTCCGAATCTGGTCCTCGTCTCGGACCCGCGCCAGCAGGTAGCTCTTCAACATGTCAGTGTTGGTGAGGCGTAGCCCCCGGTCGTTCATAGTCTCAAATATCTCAAGAGCCATATCCTGGTCCACCGCGCCGATATCAACCAGAATCACCCTGTGCTGAAGCCAATTGGTGAAGAAGGGAAGTGCTTTTTCCTTTAGATCTTGATGTGGAAAGCGCTCCTCGATGGTTTTGTACCGGTCCCAGATATTTCGGACTGACTCCGACTGTTTATGGGACTCGAAGTCGCGGCTCTCCAAGATTGCTGACATACACTCCTGCCGCTCATCGACATCGAGATTGAACGTTTCTTTGTCTATCTGCCAAGAAAAAATGAGAGAGTTGAGCGCATCGCTGTCTTTCGGGTGTTCTCGGGCCAAGGCGTGGCGGAGATGGATCAGCAGCAGGGTGAGCGTCGTGATCCGCTGCTGTCCGTCTACCAGATAGCGAACGCCGCCACGCTGGGCTGTCACGATTGGGCCGAGGAAATAGGGCCGATACGAGAGTACTTGTTTCGGCTCATGGCTTGGGTCGAACTCGTCAAGGAAGCGCCCCACTAGGTCATCCACTAGCTCGCCGACCTCGGTCTCCCTCCAAGTGAATTCCCTTTGGTAATAGTCGAGACCGTAGCGGCTGTTCGAAAGAAGCTGACTCACAGAGCGAGCCGTACCGGTGATTTGCTGGACGTCTACAGCCATTAGGGAGATGATAGATATAGGCTACGATATGTACAAGGTTGGGCACTTAGTAGGGCAAGCCGGACTCAACCGCACGAACGTCATCGTATCGAGGGGCTTCGGATGAATAGCATACGATCCCTTTTTCTCATCCGCCAATGGCTGCGGTCCAAAGTACGGAAAGACACAACGAGTGGAGCAACCTGCTCTTTACCCTTGTAGAGTCCCGGACATGAGCGAAGAAACCACCCTCCCTCAAACCGAATCCGAGTGGCGGGAACGCCTGGACCCCATGCAATACCGCGTGCTGCGGGAGGGCGCCACCGAGCGTCCGTTCACCGGGACCTACTGGAACACCAAGGACTCGGGTACCTACTCCTGTGCGGGGTGCGGAATGGAGTTGTTCGACTCCGACACCAAGTTCGACTCCGGCACCGGCTGGCCCTCCTTCTACCAGGCAATGGATCCCGACCGGATCGAGACCCGGGTCGACCACTCCTATGGCATGGTCCGCACCGAGGTCCTCTGCAAGGCTTGCGGAGGTCACCTGGGACATGTCTTCCCGGATGGCCCCGGACCCGACGGCATGCGTTATTGCATCAACTCCTGTTCATTGGAGTTGAGACCCACCGACTGACGCCCATCACGCCCTCCAACAGGTCGATTTGATAATATGATGTTGTGGAAATATGATACCCCTCTTGTTAGGTTGTATTAAGTAGACAACCAAGCGGGTCGGGCCTCGGCTCGAGACTCGCACTTCAAATCGAAAGACGGAGGACAAGAGATATGGCATCCGCAGTCGGAATAGACCTCGGAACCACTAACAGCGTGATCGCCGCCCTGGACGGCGCCGATCCGGTCATCATCGCCAACGCCGAGGGGTCGCGCACCACCCCGTCGGTGGTGGCTTTCAAGGACGGAGAGATCCTGGTGGGGGAGGTCGCCAAGCGACAGGCCATCACCAACCCGGACCTGACGGTGCGCTCGGTGAAGAGACAAATGGGTACCGACTGGTCCATCGAGGCCGAGCAGAAGACCTACCGGGCACAGGAGATCTCGGCCCGGGTGCTGCTCAAGCTCAAGCGGGACGCCGAAGCCTATCTCGGGGGTCCGGTGACCGATGCGGTCATCACCGTCCCCGCCTACTTCAACGACGCCCAGCGGCAGGCCACCAAGGAAGCGGGCGTGATCGCGGGGATGAACGTCCTGCGTATCATCAACGAGCCCACCGCAGCCTCCCTCGCCTACGGCCTGGACAAGGAGAACGACCAGACCATCCTGGTCTTCGACCTTGGCGGCGGCACCTTCGATGTCTCCATTCTGGAGATCGGCGACGGAGTGTTCGAGGTGAAGTCCACCAGCGGGGACACCAGCCTGGGGGGTGACGACTGGGACCAGGCCGTCGTCGACTGGCTGGTCCGCCGCTTCCGGGACGAGCACGGCGTCGATCTCTCTGCCGACCGTATGGCCGCCCAGAGACTCAGGGAGGCCGCCGAGAAGGCCAAGATCGAACTGTCCACCGTGGCCGAGACCGAGATCAACCTCCCCTTCGTGACCGCCACCTCGGCGGGACCGCTTCACCTCCAGTACAAACTGACCCGCTCGGAGTTCCAGAAGCTTTCGGAGTCACTCCTCAAGCGCATCGAGGGACCTTTCCTCTCAGCCGTCAAGGATGCAGGGGTGAATACCGGAGACATTCATCATGTGGTGCTGGTGGGCGGGTCCACCCGGATGCCCGCCGTACACGAGTTGGTGCAGAAGCTGTCCGGCCGCGAGCCTCACAGGGGAGTCAACCCCGACGAGGTTGTGGCCGCCGGAGCGGCGATCCAGGCCGGGGTGCTCAAGGGAGACGTGAAGGACGTCCTGTTGCTGGACGTCACACCCTTGACCCTGGGGGTGGAGACCAAGGGATCGGTGATGACCAAGATGATCGAGCGCAACACCACCATCCCCACCCGCCGCTCGGAGATCTTCACCACGGCGGAGAGCAACCAGCCCTCGGTGGAGATTCATGTCCTGCAGGGCGAGCGGGCCATGGCCATGGACAACAAGAGCCTCGGGAAGTTCCTCCTGACCGGCATCCCCCCGGCCCCCATGGGAATTCCCCAGATCGAGGTCACCTTCGACATCGACGCCAACGGGATAGTCAACGTGTCCGCCAAGGACCTGGCCACCGGCAAGCAGCAGGCCATGACCATCACAGGCGGGACCGCCCTGGACCGGGACGAGATCGACAGGATGGTGCATGACGCCGAGCAGTACGAGGAAGAGGACCGGAAGAAGCGGGAGGCTGTGGAAACTCGCAACCAGGCCGACCAACTGGTTCACCAGACCGAAAAGCTCATGGAGGAACAGAGCGAGCAACTCACCGAAGAGGAGAAGAGCGCCTTGGAGGCCGCACTCTCCGACCTGCGGGCGGTGCTGGAGAACCAGAACGCCGACTCCGCGGCTGTGCGGGAGAAGATGGAAGCGGTGATCGCAGCCAGCCAGGAGATGGCGACACGTCTATACCAGCAGGCCGCGGCCCAGGCCGAATCGGAGCAGGCCGCAGACGCTGATGACGATGATGTGGTGGAGGCCGAGATCGTGGAGGACGAGGAAGAGTGATGGCCGACTCGCACCGGGACGTAGACGACTCCACCGGCCATCCGACGGTGGTAACAGCCGAAGAGGTCATCGTGGAGGCCACCCTGGAAGCGGACGCACCCCTTCCGGCCGGGCTGGATGAGCTACCCGCAGACCCCGCCGAGGCGCTGGGTCTCGTGCTGGAGGCTCTCCGACGGTCGGAGGAGAAAGCAGACGAGGCCCACCAGTCCCACCTCCGGGCGCTGGCCGACCTGGACAATTACCGCAAGCGCATGCGCAGGGAGCAGTCCGCTGTGGCCTCCCAGGCTGCCGCCCGGACGGTCTCCTCCCTGCTTGCGGTCCTGGACAGCTTCGACGCCGCCCTGGTCCTGGACACCCGCTCGGAGGAGGACCAGAGCCTCCTGTCGGGGATGAGGGCCACCTACGAACTGCTGCTGGGAACCCTGCAGAGCCAGGGCCTGGAGATCATTCCAGTCGCCGGAGAGATCTTTTCCCCGGATCTCCACCAGCCGATCAATGCACCACCGCCCGGTGACGGGGAGGTGATAGTCTCGAATGAGGTGCGGCGCGGGTATCGACTGGAAGGACGGCTACTCCGTCCGGCCCTGGTGGAGGTAACCAGAGAGAACGAAGCCGAGTAAATGAACCGTGATTGGGTAGACAAGGACTTCTATCAGACCCTGGGGGTTGGAAAGTCCAGCCCTCCAGAGGAGATCAAGCGCGCCTACCGTAAGCTGGCTCGTCTCTACCATCCCGACGCCAATCCCGGCGACCAGACCAAGGCCGAGAAGTTCAAGGAAGTGTCAGAGGCTTACTCGGTTCTCTCCGATCCCGAGCGCCGGAAGGAATACGACGATGTCCGTCGGTTGGTGGAGTCGGGCGGTTACCGGCACTTCCCGGGTGCTGGCAGCGGCCCCGGCGGCCCCTTCGGCGGACAGGTAAACCTCGAAGACCTCTTGGGAGGCATGGGCGGATTCGGGGACCTCTTCGGCAGGGCCGGACGGCAGGCGGGGGCGAGAAAGGGCGCCGACCTCACCGCAGAACTCCGGCTCACCTTCGAAGAGTCCCTCCAGGGCGTCACCAAGTCGATTGCGGTGAAAGGCCCGGCGCCCTGTCGGGATTGTCGGGGAACCGGGGCCCGGGCCGGAACCCACCCGGAGACCTGCCCGACCTGTTCAGGCCAGGGAACGACCGTCCAGAACCAGGGGTTCTTCTCCTTCAGCCGACCCTGCCCCCATTGCCAGGGATCGGGAAGAACGATCAAGGACCTCTGTCCGGGCTGTCGGGGGACCGGCGCACGCCACCGGACCCGCAGGGTGCGGGTCAGAGTCCCGCCCGGAGTGAAGGACGGAGGCCGCATACGGATACGAGGAAGGGGCGCTCCAGGCCGATCCGGGGGGCCTGCGGGAGACCTGGTGGTGGGAGTCGAAGTGGAGCGACACCCCCTGTTTGAACGGAATGGGAAACACCTCAACCTGGTGCTGCCCCTCACCTACGCCGAAGCCGCCCTGGGCGCCACCCTGGAGGTTCCCACCTTGAATGGACCCGTCAAGCTGCGCATTCCACCCGGGACGCCCAACGGAAAGACCTTCCGGCTCCGAGGCAGAGGGGCGCCCGCCCGGAAGGGCAAGGCCGGCGACCTGCTGGTGGAAGCCCGGGTGGAGATCCCCAGGCGTGTCTCCAAGCAGCAGCGGCGACTCTTGGAAAGCCTCGCTGCGCTGGACCGGAAGGACATACGCTCCCACTTCGAGGTGAAGGCATGACCAGTCGTCAGGAAGCGGTGTTCGTGATCTCGGTGGCCGCCCGGCTGTCGGGGATGCATCCCCAGACCTTGCGCATCTACGAGCGGCGAGGCCTGGTGGCGCCTTACCGGACCCAGGGCGGCACCCGCCGCTATTCCCAGCAGGACATCGAGCGGCTGCACCTCATCGGTGAACTTACCTCTGCCGGACTCAATCTGGAAGGGGTGAAGATGGTGATAGAACTACAGGCCGAACTCTCCGCGCTACGAAAAGAGCAGGAGAGACGAAGGCGTCAACGAGACGTGCTGGCCGCCACCGCCGGGCGGGCAGCCCAACTGGAAGCAGAGAACGAGCGATTGCGTTCCAAGATCCGCGAGTTGGACGACCGGTTGGGCGCCGTCTCCGGTGAACTGGAGGGCCTGCGCCGCATCTATTACCAGAACCTGCCCGACCCGGGTGATGCGGACAACGGCTAGTCTCACTATCTCGTGAGCGACTTCTACCAGGGAACCCTGCGGGTGATGGACCCTAACGGATTCCTGCTGGACATTGGAGCATCCGTTCTCCAGATCGACAACCTGGAGCGGAGGACCTGGGAAGGCGAACTCACCGTTTCGAGAGGCTCCTGCCTGGACCGCAAGAGCCTGACCGCCCTGGTCGAGACATCCGGCGGCGCCCGCTCGCTGGCACAGATCAGCCCCGCCCCCGGTTCGGATCGCGGTCCGTTCATCAAGATGAGCGTGGCGGGTTTGGGAGAGGCTCCCTTCTAACCAACCCCACCCAGGGTCTAGCTACCGGAAGGCCTCCAGGTTGGAGAACGGGCGTTCTTGCTCCCTCGCTCGCTGGCGCCATCGGGGCGATTCGCTTTCAAGCCGTCAACCGGCAATATCCTCGGTGAGGCATGGCCGATCACGTGGTGTGGGACTGGAACGGAACGCTGTGGGACGATCTTCCACAGGTGCACCTCGCCGTCAATGCCGCCCTGGGGGAAGTAGGGGTCCCTCCGCTCGGAATGTCCGAATACATCAGGCTGTTCACCCGTCCGTTGCCGTTGTTCTACCGCCGGGTCCTGGGACGGGACATCACGGACTCCGAGTGGGAGGGGATCAACCGTCGCTTTGAAATGTCATACGTTGCCAGCTTGCATCATGCCAGCCTGGCGTCCGAAGCTCGGCAAGCGCTGCAGGCGGTGGCTCGGAGCGGCGCCACCCAGTCGATTCTCTCGCTGTATCCCCACGATCCCTTGAACGCCCTGGTTTATGATCTCGGCATCGCGCACTATTTCACGCGAGTCGACGGCCTCCGGGGAATCTCCGGCGGGAGCAAGGTCGGGCTGTTCGGCAACCACCTCAAGGCGGCGGCCGCCGGAATCCCTCCCCACCGGGTGGTGATGGTGGGCGACACCGACGACGACCTGGCCGCCGCCCGGGAAGCGGGGAGCACCTGCATTCTGATCAACCACCATGGAGACCAGGCCCTCGGGGCCGACTCCAATCTGGATCGCTTCTTCGCAGACGGGCTGCTAGCGGCCCTCGGAAGGGCGGGTTTGGACTCCGTGGACGGGAAGGCTTCACAGGTTTAGTTCGCCCGGGCCGTTCAAGAAAGCAGCTGCGGCGATCCCGTCTCTCCCGATGTCTCCCGCCGACCGGCGACCGGCCGGCCGATGTCCTCCCGGCCTATTCTCCCCTCTCTCGGGCCAAGCTGTGGTAGGTGGTGATGTATCGGATCGCCCCGGTGCTGGCCTGCATCGTGACGCTGTGGGTGACGGCTTGATCCTGTCCGAACTCCACACCTCGCAGGAACTCGCCGGAAGTCACCCCGGTTGCCGCCAGGTAGGCCTCATCTCCCCCCACCAGGTCGAGGGTGGTCATCACGCGTTGCAGATCCAAACCGTGGTCAGCCGCATATTCTCGCTGCTGTTCGGTACCGGCCCACAGCCGGGTCTGGATCTCTCCCCCCATGCACCGCATGGCCGCCGCAGCGATCACCGCTTCGGGTGAACCGCCGATTCCCATCAGCAGATCAATACCCGTCTCGGGACGGGCCGCGGCTATTGCGGCTGAGACATCCCCGTCTCCTATCAACCGGATCCGGGCCCCGACCTCGCGAATCTCTCGTATGTACTCCTGATTGCGGGAACGTTCCAACACGATCACCGTCAACTGGTCGAGATCGAGGCCCTTGGCGCGGGCCACCCGCTCCAGGTTGTGTTTGACCGGCGCCTCCAGGTCTATCACCCCGGCCGCCTCCGGTCCTACAGCCAGCTTGTCCATGTAGACCAGGCTGCCGGGCGAGAACATGGTCCCCCGCTCTGCGATTGCGATCACCGACAGAGCGCCCGGTCCGCCTCGGGCGGTGAGTGTCGTGCCATCCACCGGGTCCACTGCTATGTCCACCCGGGCGCCGCTCCCGCTCCCCACCCGCTCTCCGTTGTGGAGCATCGGGGCGCGATCTTTTTCGCCCTCCCCGATCACCACCACACCGTCCAGTCGGATGGCGTTGAGCCGCAGGCGCATCTCGTCCACCGCCGCCTGGTCTACCGCTTCCTTGTCAGCCCTTCCCTGCCAATGGGCGGCGGCGATCGCCGCTCGCTCCGTCACTTGGGCCAGGTCGAGGGCGTAGTTCTGCTCGAAGGTTGAAACCGTCATCGAGGCGTCACCGGCAAGGCGAGGCTCCGACCCGACGGGAGGTCTGAGTGACCGGGCACATGACCGGCTCTGTGTCAGTCATCATTCAGGAAGGATAGTTGGCAGGGAATTCTCCCCCCTCGCCGAACCGTTGCGGCCCGTTCAGTAACCCGGGGGCCTTCTCGAGTGTCTAAAGAGTTTCCGGACCTAATAGGAAGCGACTTTGATCAAACTGCTGAACCTCGACCATGTGGGCATCGCCGTCCACGATCTGGACCATGCCCTGGACGAATACCGGGAAAAGTACGGCATAACCCCCCTGTACCGGGAGACGGTTGCTTCCCAGGGCGTGGAGGAGGCGATGATCCCCTTGGGAGGATCGTTCATCCAACTGCTCCAGCCGCTCGGACCCGAGACCCCGGTGGGTCGGTTCCTGGCCAAACAGGGAGAAGGGGTGCATCACCTCGCTTGGGCGGTGGCCAACATCAACGCCGCCCTGGAACACCTGAAGGCCCAGGGAGCAAGGCTGGTCGATTCCGAGCCCCGACCGGGAGGCGGGGGAACCCGGATCGCTTTCGTTCACCCCCGCGACCTGGCCGGGACCCTGATCGAGTTGGTGGAGTCCCCCGATGATTGAACGGTTCGAAATCCAGGGTGGCGCCGGAGAATACGAGGCGGCGGTGCTCTCCGCGGTGATGGAGCAGATGCGACGGAGAAAGAGAGCAGCCCGAGCACGCCGGCCTCATGCCAATCGACAACTCTCCGCATGGGTGCGAGCCGGTCGACTGACCGCCCTGGACACACTGCCGGTGCCCGACCCGGGTCTGAACGGAGACACGGCACCCACCAAGCCATCAGAGCAGCCATGGCTGCAACCGTCTCGGCGCCGGGGAATGATGCGTTGAGCGCTTCCTCCGGACGGGTCGACCGAACCTGCAGGAGGCAGCAGCCAGGTAACCACGGGACGCCCGGCGCCAGGCCGGTGTCGCGAACATGGTCCAGACTGGGTCGGACTCTCGGGCACCTGTCGGGCCGATCGGAATTCCGCAGGTACACTATGAGCGTCCGCCGCCCCCCGGCGTGACGGACCAACCCGGGCCCGCAACAACACCGTAAAGTGCCTTAGAGGAGGAAGGACCTGCACATGCTGAGATTCGTCGAGGAAATCATCCTGCTCCTGCTCCGTGATGAGGATGGAAAATTCGTACGGGTGCCCAACTGGGCGTTGGACTATGCCATCGCCGGTGGCGTCCTAATGGATTTGGCGATGGAAAACCGGATCGACACCGACCTTGACAACCTGGTCCTCGTCGACTCCACACCACTGGGCGACAGCCTTTTGGATCCCACACTGGCCGACATAGCGGCGGCGGAGAAGCACCCGACCCGTCACTGGGTGGAGCACATAGTGGAGAGCGCCGACGCCATCCGCGCAGAGGGGCTCACCAGACTGGTGGATGCGGGCATCCTGGAACGCAAAGAAGATAGCTTTCTCTGGGTGTTCCGCACCAGACGCTATCCCACCATCGACGGCACGGTCGAACGTGAGGTGAAGTTGCGGATCATGGAGGTGCTCTTCAGCATGGAGATCCCCGATCCCCGCGACGTGATGCTCATCTGCCTGGTCGATGCCTGCGGCATCTTCGAAGAGTTACTGTCCAGACATGAACTGGACAGGGCATCGGAGCGCATCGCCCAAGTACGCCAGATGGATCTCATCGGACAGGCCATGGCACAGGCTATCCGAGACATAGAAGTGTCGATCGCCGTCTCCATCGGGCGGATGTACTGACCGGTCTCTCGAACCCGGGGAGGCGTGTCCGGGTGATCGACCCGCCGGGTGGCCGGCCCGGCTAATCGGTAGCGGGAGAGTTGTCGGAGGCGCCTCGTCTCCTGGCTTCCCAGAGCGCCTGCAGTTCTCTGCTTCCCAGCATCCGGGCGACGGCCCAGAAGACCACCACGACCGCCAAACCTCCCACGACGAAGGCCCCCACCGCCTCGGTGACGTCCCAGGCTCGGTCCTGCGAGAACCAGCCGGCCACCATCCACCCCGCCCCTGACGCGGCTGCGCCGGCCACCAGGGACCGGCCCAGCCCAAGAGCCAGGCTCCTTCCCCCCGTATCCTGCCCGCGCAACCAGAAAAGGGTCAACGCCACGGTGTAGACACCCACCGAGATCACACTGGCCCACACCAGTCCCGTCGCTCCCCACCCGGACACCAGTCCCAAGGAGAGGGGGACAGCGGCCGCCGCGGCAAGAGTACCGATCACCACGGGCGGCCACATCCGCCGCTCGGCGTAAAAGGAGCGAGAGACGACCTGGTGAACACCCCAGGCCGGGATCGCCAGCGCGTACACGGCCAAGAGTTGGGCCACGGCTGCCGAATCGCCGGAACCGAACGCGCCCCATTGGAACACGAGCCTCACTCCGGGCGCTCCCACCGCCAGCACCGCCGCCGCCGCGCCGGTTCCCAGGAAGAGGGTCATCCGGGCGGTGCGCAAGGTGGTCTCCACCAACTCCGAACGGCGACCCGAGGCGGCCAGCGAAGCAAGGAAGGGAAAGGCGGCCACCCCCGCGGCTTGAGCGACCATTCCCACCGGAACCATGTTCAGCACCCGGGCGAATGAGAGGGCCGATATTCCTCCCTCGGGGGTCAACTGTCCGAAGAACCGGACGAATTGCTCATCGAGGACCGCCACCGATTGGCCCACCATCAACGGGACGGCCAGCCCCAGATAGGTCCGGACCGCCCGGTGCTTCCACCCAACGCCTCTCACCAGGCGGAGGCCCACCCGCCGCGCTCCGAACCACTGTATCCCGAAATTTCCGAGCGCGGCGCCCACCAGGGCGCCCCACACAAACCCGTCCGCAGGCACGGGATCGACAAGAATGCCGCCCGTCATCCCCCCAAGGATGATGGACAGGTTGTAGACGATGGGCGCTGCGACGGGGACCAGGAAACGCCGGTGAGCGTACTGATAGGCCATCAGCAATGAACCGCCGACGAAGAAGACCTGGGCAGGCAGAGCTATGAGGGTGAGCCGGGTCACCTCCGCCAGTTGGTCCGGGGACAGCTCGGGATAGATCAGTTCGATCAGGGGCGCCGCCCAGATCATCAGCACCGCAGTCAGAAGGAGGGTCAAACCGGTCACCACCCTGAACACCGCCACGAACGCTCGATTGCCGCCCTCAGGATCATCCGCAGCCAGACGGGCGGCAAGAATGGGGACGAAGGTAATGGTCAGATACCCTCCGGCCAGCAGATAGTTCAGAAGATCAGGGACCAGAAAGGCGGCCCGGTAGACATCCCCAACCGCGTTGACGCCGATCAGGGCGGCCAACATTGTCTCCCGTCCCAGGCCCAATACCCTGGACGCCAGCACTCCGCCCGACACCACGAGAGCCGCGGCGCCCATCCCCATCGCTTTGTCTTTCATGAGCGGTGGGGAGTCGGGCTCCGCCGCGCGGAGACGGCCGCCCTCAACTCGGCCAGTACCTGATCGGGCACCAGCAGATCACCCCTGCCCGTTCCCAGCTTGACATCCGGCTTGAAACGCCCGTGATAGTCCGATCCTCCCGAGGGAACCAGTCCGTGTCTCCGAGCCAACTCGGTCAGCGAGCGGCGGGTTGGAGGATCATACGCCCCGTAGTGGGCCTCCATCCCGTCCAGGCCCTGCTCCGCCAGTTCCTCCAACACAGCCGAGAGCCGCCCTCCCTCCACCCCCAGGGTGAGGGGATGGGCCAGAACCGCGACCCCACCGGCGGCGTGAGCCGCCGCGATGGCGTCCGCCGGATCGAGGCGGAATCTCTCCACATAGGCAGGACGCCCCCTGCCAAGGTACAGGTCGAATGCGGCCGGAATGTCGGGGGCGTAGCCTTTCTTGACCAGGAGGGAAGCAAGATGCGGTCTTCCGATAGTCCCCGACCCGCCTTCCTCCCTCACCTCCTCAAGGGTGACGTCCATGCCCCGGGAGCGCAGCAGCTCCACTACTTTCAGATTGCGCCGGGTCCTCCCCTCCCGCACCCGGACCAGCCGGGATGAGAGATAGTCGCGGTCCTCGATCAGCAACACCAGCAAATGCATGGCGCCGAGACCCCACTGAAGGGACAACTCCAATCCCTTGACCAGTTCAATCCCGGCCCGGGAGGCGGCTGCTTCCGCTTCGGCCAGCCCTTCGGTCGTGTCATGATCGGTGACGGCCACCGCCGACAGTCCCAACGCTGCGGCGGCGGAGACCAGCTCGGCCGGAGAGTCGGAACCGTCCGAGGCGGTGGTGTGGGTGTGCAGATCGACCCCCATAGCAGGGGCCCGATCAGGATTCGACGGTGATCGTCACCGACTCGATGTAGATGGCTTCCCTGGGAAGGCTCTGCTCACCTGTGGAGGAAAGGACCGTGGGCACCTGCGCAATCAAGTCCAGTACCTCCAGGCCTTCGACTATCCGTCCCAGCACGTTGTATTGCGGGTTCAGGAAGGGGGCGTCATCCAGCATCCAGAAGAACTGGCTGCCGGTGGTGTTCTTCCCGGCGTTGGCCATGGCGACCACCCCTCGCTCGTACTGGAAGTCTTCGGGTGGGAACTCGTCGACGATCTCGTACCCGGCGTCTCCCCGTCCGGTGGCAGTGGGGTCGCCACCCTGGGCGACGAAACCCTCCAACACGCGGTGGAACACCGTGCCGTCGTAATACCCCTCCCTAGCCAGGAAGACGAAGGAATTGACAGTTGCGGCATAGCGCGTGTCGAGTTCGATTACCACCGTCCCACATGAGGTCTCCACCCGGGCGAAGACCGACGAATCGGGGGTGATCCCCTGTGTGACGAAGTCGTTGAAGGTCATCCCCTGCAGGAGAGGAGGCGCCTCCGCTCCGCAGGCGGTGGGCTTCTCCCGGTACTCCTGGTAGTCGCCGGACAACTCCGGGGAGGCCGCCTCGTCGGGCTGATCCCCCCTCGAAGTGCAGACCACCAGCACCGCCACCAGGACCACCGCCATGGCTACCCCGATCCCCAGTCGCTTCAGGTTCTCCTTCCGGGATGCCTTCTTCCGCTCCGCCTGGAGACGCGCCGCCTTGGCGGCCTTCTGACGCTGTCGCTTTGCCTTGCTCACCTAAAAGGACTCTCCTGTGCCGATCGGTCGGATCGCCGGCGTGGTCTTTCGAAAACATTGTACGCACCCGGTGGCGGCCATGGACCGCCGAGGCGAAAGGGGTCCTGAGGACCGGGCGCCAGGCCGTAACATGAGGTTGTTGATCTCCCTCCCTTCCTTGGAATGACGCGAATCGTACAAAAATTCGGCGGGTCTTCACTCGCGACGCCCGATCGCATCCGAAGCGTGGCAGCCCGGGTGGTTGGCGCCCGACGGACGGGCGCCCAGGTGCTGGTGGTCGTCTCCGCCATGGGTGACACCACGGACGACCTGGTGGTCCTCTCCCGGGAAGTGAACCCCAACCCGCCGGCCAGGGAGATGGACATGCTGCTGAGCGCAGGCGAGCGCATCTCCATCGCCCTGACCGCCATGGCCATCGCCGCCCATGGCGTGGAGGCTGTCAGCCTGACCGGCAGCCAGGCCGGGATTCTCACCGACGACACCCACGGCGCCGCCAAGATCCAGGGGATAACGGGTGCCCGGGTCACCGACAATCTCGCCGAGGGGAAGGTGGTGATCGTGGCCGGCTTCCAAGGGGTCAGCCCGCGGTCAAAGGAGATCACCACCCTGGGCAGGGGAGGTTCCGACACCAGTGCGGTGGCGCTGGCCGCTGCCTTGGGAGGAGATGTCGCCGAGATCTACACTGATGTGCCCGGGGTGATGACCGCCGACCCCCGGATAGTCCCCGAGGCACAGAAACTGGAAGAGATCTCGTATCAGGAGATGATGGAGTTGGCCGCCGGGGGAGCGGGAGTGCTCGTTCCCAGGGCGGTGGAGGTCGGTCGTCGATATGGAGTCCCCATCCACGTACGATCCTCCTTTACAGATTCACCCGGCACCTGGATTAGAAAGGCCACCGAGATGGAGCGCATGGAACAAGCCATAGTCAGCGGAATCGCCCACGACTCCTCGGAGGCGAAGGTCACCCTGCGGGAAGTCCCCGACCAACCCGGAGTTGCGGCCTCCATCTTCGAACCGCTGGCGGAGGCGAGCGTGAACGTCGACATGATCGTCCAGAACGTTTCCCGCGAGGGCCTGTCCGACATCAGCTTCACCATCCCCAAGAGTTCCATGGAATGGGCCGAAGAGGTGGTCAGGCTGGTGGGTCAGCATGTGAAAGCGTCCGGGGTGGAGATCCGCAGCGACATAGCCAAGGTCTCACTGATTGGAGCAGGAATGAAGACCGAACCGGGCGTAGCGGCCCGGGTATTCCGAACCTTGGGCGAGGCGGGCATCAATATCGAGATGATCTCCACCTCCACCATCAGGATCTCCTGCGTGGTGGAACAATCCCAGATGCAGAAGGCCGTGCAGGTACTCCACCGCGAGTTTCGCCCACCATTGATCCGGGAGGAAAGAGGGGCATGAGCATCGACCTTGCCCTAGTGGGCGCCACTGGAGCAGTGGGCCGGACTGCGCTGGACATCCTCGCCGAACGGGATTTCCCGATTGGCCGCCTGCGTCTCATGGCCTCGGCGCGCTCGGCCGGGAAGAAGGTCTCCACGGCCTGGGGCGAGGTGGAGGTGGAGGACCTGGATGAGGCCGATCCCGGAGGCGTCGAGATTGCGATCTTCTCGGCGGGCGCCTCCCGGTCGGAGACCCATGGCCCGCGGTTCGTGGAAGCCGGGGCGGTGGTGATCGACAACTCGTCCCGTTTCCGGATGGACCCCCGGGTTCCGCTGGTGGTGGCGGATGTGAACGACCATGCCTTGGAGTCACACCAGGGAGTGGTCGCCAACCCCAACTGCACCACCATGGTGCTGATGATGGCGGTCGCCCCCCTCCACCGGGCGGCCGGACTCCGTTCAATGGTGGCCACCTCCTATCAGTCGGTCTCAGGCTCGGGCCAGAAGGGGATGGCCGAACTGTCCGATCAGATAGAGCACTTTCGGGATGATCGGTCAGCTTTGGCACAGGGACGGTGGACCGATCCGGGGACCGAGGTTTACAGTCGCCCCATCGGTTTCAACGTGCTGCCCCTGGCAGGCTCGGAGGCCCGACGGGGCTATACCGACGAGGAGTGGAAGCTGGTCAACGAGTCCCGCAAGATTCTCGACCTTCCGGGGTTGGACGTTGAACCCACCTGCGTGAGAGTGCCCGTGATGGTCGGGCACGGATTGGCCGCCTCCGTGTGGTTCGAACGCCCCATCGACCGGGACGAGGCGGTGCGAATCCTCTCCGCCGCTCCCGGAGTGGAGGTCTGGGAGGACATCCCGCCCACCCCTCTCGACAGCGCCGGGCGGGACCGCACCCTGGTCGGCCGGGTACGGGAGACGGTGGGAGCCGCAGGGGGGATCAACCTGTGGGCGGTAGGCGACAACCTCCGCAAGGGAGCGGCTCTGAACGCCATCCAACTGGCAGAACGACTGAACCTCTAGCCTGGCGGCACCATGATCGCCGGAGGGGTTCCGGAGTGTCTGGAGACTGAGCCAGGACCCCTACTGGAGGGCATGGCCTCAATCTCCGCTGCTTGCGCCCCTGGGCCTGAGGTGGCGAACGCCCACCAATGTGGCGATGATGCCTGCGATGGCTATGCCTATTAGCACGGCCTGCGCGGTGGAAGCCGCTTGCTCGGTCTCATCTGCGGAAACCGCTGCGGCTTGTTTGATCTCCTCGACAAGACCATCGATCTCTGTATCGAGTCCGTCCTGCACCTGATGATTGATGGCGATCAATTCCCGCTCCAACACCGCCCTTGACAGCCTTGTCCTTATCTCGTCAAAAGTGGTTGATCCGGTGGCGTCTATTTGGAACAGCCTCTCGGCAAGAGGAATGACCGATGCGTCTATGTCCGGTCCGCCGTGCGCGGAGAGGTATTCGATGTCTCTCCTGGCGCGTTGAGCGGCGGAAACGAACCCCCCCTCAACGCTTGTGACCAGAGGTGGATTCGGCATCCGGTAGGCGGCCGCCAAGATCAGGTGCCCTACCGTCACCGAACGCTGCAAGGAGGCCAAATGGTGATAACGCAGCAATTCTTCTCGATTCATCGGATCACCTGTGGCTGCATCCCTGAATTCGCTCCTGCCGGTCATCATGTAGTAAAACTGGTTGTCCACGCTGGTGTTGAGCGCCGGCTGGAGCTCGCGTACAGTGAGCATGTTCAACTCTTGGCTGTTACGCGTTCCAGCAAGCAACGACCTCAGAAGATCGGGACGTCCCGCCTCTATGCGATCAACGTTGGAGACCAGCAGTCCGACTTGCTCTCTGATTTTCTCCATCCTTGCGGCATATCTCCCGCCATCAAGGACGGCCAGTTGTTCGGAAAGCCGGGTCTTGTGCTCTGCTACGGCTGTCCTCGAAGCGATCACACTCTCTCTCGTCATATTTAGGTTGGTCTCGACAGAACCGATCAACGCCAAAGCATTGGAATGCCGGGAAACCTCCAAAACGGCGGCCAGAGCCTGGACATCTGCATCTGGAGCTTCGTCGCCGGTCAGATCGCCAGTGGCCAGCCATCCCCCACCGAGGCCAGAGTGACAACCAGCGACAAGGCCACGATCACCTTCAGGGGAGCGGAGCCGACTCGTGCTGTCATCGTCTCTCTCCCAGACTCTCAACCACGTGATATTCCCCGTCATCGCCGATAACCGTCACAAACACCGCGTCGGATCCTTGATTGTCGTCTTGTCCGTAGTGGAGACTCATCCCATCAAGATCAACCGTCCCTGCGTCGCGAACGGCTCCCAGGAAACACTCCCGGCTGACCTCGGGGCCGCACAACTGCAGACCGGCAATGGCCAAACGTCCGGCCAGATAACCTTCCAGCGACACGAAACCCGGCGCCGCATCGGCTTGAAAAGCCCTCAATGCGTTCTGATACTCAGAAACTACGGGCACACTGGTGTCTCCGGGAAGTGGCACCACTTGTGTCACATATACGTCGGTCCCATCGGGCCCCAACTCTTCCGCCAATGCGTTGCTGCCCACGAAAGAGACCGTCATGAACACCGGATCAATGTCTTGGCGCATCAGGTTGATGGTCTTGGCCACCGGAGAATAGGCCCCGATCATTATGACTGCCTCGGGATCGGCTTCCACGAGGTTCATCACGGCATTCTTTACAGCACTGGTGTTCCGTGGGTAGTACCAAGAGGCCACAGGAGAAAGACCGCGGCGCTCCAAAGCCTGGAGCGCTCCATCGAGACCGGTCTGCCCATAGGAATCGTTCTGGTACAGAACCGCCACTCTCGTAACGCCCAAGTCTTCAGTGAGACGCTCGACCATCTCCTCGGTCTCCTGGTGATAGGAGGCACGCAGGTTCAAGACGGTGTTCAAGTCAGGCTCCCGAAGGAACGCGGCACCGGTGAAGGGAGCGATGAAGGGCACTCCCCCCTCCTCAGCCAATGGCAAAGCCGAGCGGGAGGTAGGAGTACCCACCTCCCCGATCAGAGCGAAAACCCCTTCCCTATTGATAAGTTGTCGAGTATTGATGTAAGCGGAGTCCGGTTCGTAGAAGTCGTCTAGGGTCACCAGTTCCACCATCCTCCCGTGGACCCCACCGGCCTGGTTCACTTCATGGAATGCGGCCTGAATGCCGAGCCGCATCTCATTGCCAAGTGCTTGCGCAGGCCCGCTGAACGCAGCAGACTGACCGAACACGATCCTGCTGTCGGATATGCCCGGGTCAATCTCAACGGATTCAACCATTGAGCCTTCCTGAGAGGCTGGGGAGTCGTCAGGAGTTGCTTCTTCCGACTCTTGGCAAGCAGCAAGCAATGCCACCAATGCCATGCCCAGCACAACCGCAGTGAACGAACCCCACCCGGCCCTTCCTTTACCAACCGCCTGCTTACCGGCGGTCCGGTTCTCAAAGGATCGTCGTGAAGACAGCGCCTCGACGCTGGCTCTGAACCTCTTTCGGCGGCTTGTCCTGCTCACGATATCCCGAGCGATGATGAACCCATCTTTATCCAAGATGGGCTGAGTATACCGACACATGAGAATGATTATCGTTATTAAGTAAAGGTTGGCCCCCTGAGGACGAGAGAACCACACCAACATCTGAGCCCTTAAACCGAGTCCCGTCCACTGAACGGGGCAACTCCACCGGCGGGTTTGTGGCTCGATAATCTCGGACGACATGACTGAGTGGATCACCACCCGCGACGGCGTCCGCATCGCTTACCACCAAGTGGGCGCCGGCCATCCGCCGATTGTCTTCGTCCACGGGATCTATGGCAATCGGGGAGGTTCGGCCATCCAAGAGGAGTACTTCTGGCCCGACCACAGGTGTGTGGCCGTCGACCTGCGCGGCAACGGCGACAGCGATAAGCCCGACGAGGTCTACACGATGGCCAGACACGCCGACGACGTGGCAGAATTGCTCTGTCATCTGGGCTTGGAACGATCGGTCCTGGTAGGTCACAGCATGGGCGGACAGGTGGTTATCTCGGTTGCTGCCCGGCACCCTGACCTGGTGGGCGCCATCGCCAGCATCGACTCGCCAAGCAACATGCCCGGATGGCAGAAGCGCTTCAGCAATTCCTACGACCACCTGATGACCCGGGACGGCCCCTTCCGGGAAGCCGCCCGCACCTTCCTGGGCGCCGCTTACCTCCCCACCGACGATCCGTCACGGGTGGCGGGAATCTCCGAGCGGCTCGCCGCATTTCCCGATCATGTGATAGTCAGGCAGTGGTGGGCGTTGAGTTCCTTCGATCCGGCGCCGGTGCTCCGCCGCGTCAAGTGCCCCTACCTCTACATCGACTGCGGCCAGCCCTACCTGGAATTCGATCTGCTCCGGGAGTTGTGCCCCCAGGTGGTGATCGGCAAGACCGTGGGCTCCGGTCACGCCGCCACCAGAGATGTGCCCGACCAGGTCAACGCCATGCTGCGGCGATTCATAGAACACGCCGACGCCATTTCGGCCGAGATGATCCGCACCGGCGGGGTGTTCCAGTACACCTTCCCCTCCAAGTAGGATCCCGGCGCCGAGCGTCGTTCCGGTGGCCGGGTCCCGTTCTGTCCACCTAATCTCGGCGACATGACCGAATGGTTCACCACTTCCGATGGAGTACGTCTCGCCTATCACCAACTCGGCGCCGACGACCCGCCCATCGTCTTCATCCACGGCGGGTTCGGCAACCGGACGGGTTTCACGCTCCAAGAGGAGTACTTCTCCCTCAGACACCGATGCCTGGCGATCGACCTGCGAGGTCGTGGCGAGAGTGACAAGCCCGACGAGTTGTACACCATGGACAAACATGCCGACGAGTTGGCCGAGTGGATCCGTCACATGGGTCTTCGCCAACCCATCCTGGTCGGTCACAGCATGGGAGGACAGGTGGTGATCTCCACCGCCGCCCGGCATCCCGAACTGGTGGGAGCGATCGCCAGTCTGGACTCGCCCAGCAACATTCCCGGATGGCACCGGCGTTATCACGGCCCTTTCGACCACCTTATGACCCGGGACGGTCCTTTCCGGGAGGCGCTGCTGACTTTTCTCGGCGCCGCCTACCTGCCGACCGACGATCCCTCCCGAGTCGGGGACATGCCGAAATGGCTGGCCGAAATCCCCGACCATGTGATCGTGAACAGCTGGCAGGGCATGAGCGCCTTCGACCCGGCGCCGGTGCTGGCAAAGGTCAAATGTCCCTATCTGTTCATCGACTGCGGGCAACCTGGCCTCGACCTCGATCTGCTCCGGGAGTTGTGCCCCCAAGTGGTGATCGGAAAGACGGTCGGCGCCGGTCACCAGGCCACCAAGGACGTACCGGACCAGATCAACGCCATGCTGCGGAGATTCATCGACCACGCCGACGCCATTTCGGCCGAGATGATCCGCACCGGCGGGGTGTTCCAATACACCTTTCCGCCCACTTGACACCCCTTTGCAAGATCGGCGTACTCTGAAGATGTTCGACCCGAACTGAAAACCCGCGAAAAACCCCCTCTCGGGCCCACCCCCACCACCACCTTGCCGTGGGTTGAACGCGCTTTGCCCAGTTCGGAGCAAACCTTGCTGAACAAGGCGACTTGATCCCTCGACGCGGTCCGTGCGACGCCGGAGCGAACCGTGCGGGTGCTTGGTTCTTATCAATGTGAAGGGCCACTGGGACAATCGTCAACCCTGCGTCCCTGATTTGTTTCCCAACCTTCTGCGAGACCCGGTGGCGGTTCTGGAGGCCCCGTGCCGGATCGGGACCCACCTAAGCTCGGTGGCATGACTCAATGGATCACAACCTCCGACGGGATCCGCATCGCATACCACGAAGTGGGTGCGGGCGACCCGGCCATCATCTTCATCCACGGGGCCTACGGAAAACGGGGAGGCTTCAACTTTCAAGAGGACTATTTCTCCCCCAATCACCGGTGCATCTCTGTCGACCTGCGAGGCCACGGCGACAGTGACAAACCCGACGAGCCCTACACCATGGAACAACATGGCGACGACATGGGAGACCTCATCCGCCAACTGGGGCTGAACCGACCCGTGATGGTGGGCCAGAGCGCGGGAGGACAGGTGGTGATCTCCACGGCCGCCCGCCATCCTGAGTTGGTTGGGGCCGTGGCAAGCCTCGACTCGCCCAGCAACATCCCCGGATGGCACCAAGCGCATCATGGGCCCTACGCCCATCTGATGAACCAGCGCGGCCCTGCTCTCCGCGAGACGCTCTATAGGTTCCTGAAGGTCGCCTACCTGCCCACCGACGATCCTGATCGGGTGGGCACCATGCCCGAGCGCCTCGCCGAAGTGGACGAGGATCTGATCCTCAACACTTGGCGGGGGAAGATCGATTACGATCCCACCTCCACCCTGCGAGCCGTGAAGTGTCCCTACCTGTACATAGACTGCGGCCAGCCGGATCTCGACTTCGAGCTGCTCCGTGAGTTGTGCCCTCAGGTGGTGATCGGCAAGACCGTGGGCGCCGGGCATCGGGCCCTACAGGACGTGCCTGACCAGGTCAACGCCATGCTCAACCGCTTCATCCAGCACGCCGACGCCATCGCCGACGAAATGGTGCGCACCGGCGGGGTGTTCCAATACACGTTCCCCGAGGACTGAGGACGCGGGCCGGAACACGTTTCGCTCGGCCCGTCCATCAACCAGGCGGGTTTCCATACCCGAATCGGCTACCGATTAGTCCAGCGCCGTTTCGCCCTCCCCGGTTAACCTGACCTCTAAGCTCGGTGACATGACTGAATCGATAACCACCTCCGACGGGGTCCGCATCGCCTACCACGAGATGGGCGCCGGCGACCCGGCCATCATCTTCATCCACGGCGGCTTCGGCGATCGGAGCGGGTTCGGCTTCCAGGAGGAGTACTTCTCGCCCAACCACCGGTGCATCTCGGTCGACCTGCGCGGCCACGGCGAGAGCGACGTACCAGACCAGATCTACACCATGGAACAGCATGGCGACGACGTCGCCGAACTCATCCGCCAACTGGGCCTGCGAAAGCCCGTCCTGGTCGGACAGAGCATGGGCGGACAGGTGATCATCTCGGCCGCCGCCCGCCATCCCGAGGTGGTCGGGGCGATCGCCAGCCTGGACTCGCCCAGCAACATCCCCGGATGGCACGCCTACCATCACGGACCCTTCGACCACCTGATGCAAGAGGGCCAGGACATCCGCAAGGCGCTGGAGCTGTTCTTGAGCGCCGCTCACCTGCCCACCGACGACCCGAACCGCGCCAAGAACACATCCGAGCGGCTGGCCCGCCTTGGCGACAAGAGGATCCTCAACGGCTGGAAGGGGATGATGGCCTTCGACGCCGGGCCGGTGCTGGCCGGGGTGAAGTGCCCATATCTCTATGTCGACTGCGGCCAGCCCCGCCTCGATCTGGATCTGCTCCGGGAACTGTGTCCCCAGGTGGTGATCGGAAAGCCGGTCGGCGCCGGGCATGGAGCACTCCGGGTGGCCCCGGACCAGATCAACGCCATGCTCAACCGCTTCATCCAACACGCCGACGCCATCGCCGCCGAGATGATCCGTACCGGCGGGGTGTTCCAATACACATTCCCCGAGAACTGAGGCCCCGGGCTAGCCCCGCACCTTCCCCGACGGACGATCAGCTTGGCCCTGAACCACCCGCCAACTCGTCAAGTAGGCTGGGGCGCATGACTGAATGGATCACTACTTCCGACGGCATTCGCATCGCCTACGACCAGGTGGGCTCCGGCGACCCGGCCATCATCTTCGTCCACGGCGGTTTCGGAGGGCGGGGCGGATTCGACCTCCAGGAGGAGTACTTCTCCCCCAATCACCGCTGCATCCAGGTCGACCTGCGCGGCCACGGCGAAAGCGACAAACCGGAAACCTGGACCATGGCAAACCACGGCGACGACATGGGAGACCTCATCCGCCAACTGGGCCTGCAAAAGCCCGTACTGGTGGGCCAGAGCATGGGAGGACAGGTGGTCATATCCACCGCCGCCCAACATCCCGACCTGGTGGGAGCGATCGCCAGCCTTGACTCGCCCAGCAACGTGCCCGGCTGGACAGCCCGCGTTCACGGTCCCTACGATCACCTGATACAAAGGGACCAGGACTTCCGGAAGGCCCTGGAACAGTTTCTCAGCGCCTCCCACCTGCCCACCGACAACCCGAACCGCGCCAAGGAGACCTCGGAGTTCCTGGCTGGTCTTGACGACAATGTGATCCTCAACGACTGGCACGGGATGAGCGACTTCGATCCTGCGTCGGTGCTGGCCGGGGTGAAGTGCCCCTACCTGTATGTCGACTGCGGCCAGCCGTACATCGACCTGGACGTGGTCCGGGAACTCTGCCCCCAGGTGGTGATCGGAAAGCCGGTCGGCGCCGGGCACAGCGCCCTCCGGGTGGTGCCGGACCAGATCAACGCCATGCTCAACCGCTTCATCCAACACGCCGACGCCATCGCCGCCGAAATGGTACGCACCGGCGGAGTGTTCCAATACACCTTCCCTGAAGACTGAGAACCAACCTCCCACGGGCATGGAAGGGGCGGCATTAGCCGAGAAGGGACATCATCACACCGACCAGAATCAGCCCCACGCCGGTCCATTGAAGTCGGTGGAGCCGTTCATTGAAGAAGATCACCCCGCCGACGACGGACAGCACCTTTCCGCTTTGGGAGATGATGGCGATCAGCCAAGCCGGTGCGTAGGACAATCCGTATCCGAACGAAATGAAAGAGACGCCGTCGATCAGTCCCACTATGCCCAGGAGCCATCCCGTCCTCCAGGTGATTCTCACCGGGGACTGAGAGTCGTCTCCTCCCCGCCGACGCCGTAGTCCCACCCGGGAGAAAACCACCAGGACCAAGAGGACGAAGGCCACGGTGAAGACCCGCTGGGTGATGACGGTCAGGCTGGAGTCGACACCGTCCCTGATGGGGATCTTCAATCCGGCGTTGGATAGCGATCCTACGAATACGCCGATCAAGGCGAAGACCGGTCCCCAGGTGACCAGTCGTATCTTGACTCCGCGTTCGATCACCAGCGATACCAGTACTGCTCCCAGCACGGCGATCGGTATTCCTGCCCACTGCACGGCGCCGGGCCTCTCCCCCAGCAGCCAAAAGGAGTAGACCACCGTCATGGCGGTCCCCAGAGAGCCGATCGGCGTCACCACGGAGATCGGACCCAGTCGGAGGGCCATGTAGGAGCCCAGGAACGAGGCGCCGACGCAGGTGCCCAGAAAAGTCAGGAGGATCAGGTGGTCGGCCGTCATCTCGATCGGCACGTCGATGAGGATCGCCCAGGCGACCATCAGCAGCAGGGCGACCGTCAGCGTGACGGCAGCAGAACGGACCACGCCGAAGCGCCGCGCCACAACAGCCGTGAGCAGACGGTTGATCCCCAGCGTCACCGCGGTCACAAACCCGAAGATGACGCCGGTCAACACCCCGAGGACAGCCTCACGCCTCTATTACTGGCAAGCAACCGCAATCCGAGGACTACCCAGATAGGGCAGCCTCCAAGAAGCGGAGAGCGTCGTAGAAGTTGTAGATGTCATAGTGGTGCTGGGCCCGGGCGATCAAATCAGCCTGGCCGGTGGACAGATCCATTCCCGAAGCGCTCTCGAACAGTGCGTCGGCGCGGGTCTTGAACTCCTTCATCTCGTAGTAGAGGTCCTGGGCCAGCAGGAACTCCTCGAGCCCGGCTTGCGTGTCATAGTCCCCGGCCAACACCCCTTTGACCTTGAGCCTCTCGATCTGAGTGGCGAACACAATCTCGGGGTGGTAACTCGGCAGGTCCAAGTCCCACAGGGCTTCCTGGTCCTCCCAGCTGAAAGAGGGGTCGATCTGCTCCCAGATAGTCCCGATCTCCTCAGGCTCCAGGCTCAACCGGCGATGGCTGTTGATGAGATCGGCCTCGATCTCCCAACCTTGATACCGGGTCTGGGGATCATCAAGGAACTCGAACGTGCGAAAGGCGGCGGAGAGAACCCGGTAGGCCAGGTCCTTGTTGCTGTCAACCCATTCGCGGTTGGCCAACAGACCGATCCCGCCGACAGTGGAGTTGGCGATCGCCGTTTGCTGGGAGAACGGGTCGTTCTCGATCATCATCCCGAAGTTGATCAGCGGATCCCAACCGTTGCGCATCATCTGCACCAAGACCGGGGCGCTATAGGGCACGGCGTACTCGATCCGGCCCGGAACAGCCGAGAACTCCACGATCGTGGAATCATGCACGTATTGCGGATTGGCGTAGTTACGCCAGTCATTGGTCGTTATCCGGATCGGCTGAACGTTGCCGTCCTCATCCAGGAGAGGCTCGCCGTCACGGCCCAACAACACGAGGGGGTCGCCTTCCTCGTCCAGGGCGGGAATCTCCTGCTGATAAGGCTCCCACCACTCATCCAGATAGGCGAAGAACGCATCCAGGTACTGAGTCTGCTCGAGGCTGCCGGGCGAAATGTAGATGTCCGCGCCAACCAACTGCTGAACGGCCGCTTGGGCGGCATCCGGGAAGTCCATCCCTTCATTCACCAATTCCATAACGGTCTTCGAGGGGCTGTCAGGCGCCACCAAAACGGCATAGCCGACATAGATGTCCGCCAAGAGTATGGGAGGGGTCTCCTGAGCAAAGGTCTCCAAGGTCCCGAACAACCCCGGCACCCAACCGAGGGCCACGTTGCCTTCCCCGCTCCGCAACCAGGCAATGGCCTCGGCGCCGGAGATGAAGTGGTAGGTGGGCGTGCTGGGAACGATCGTGATGTTCAAATCATCCCACCACTCCAACTCCAGGGGAATATTCCAAAAGGCCGTATCCGCGCAGCAGGCGTTGAAGCCCATGGCAACCTCGGCTTCCCGGATCTCCGGAGCCTCCACCATCATCGACTCTTCCGGTTCCTGCTGGGCCTCGTCGTTTTCGGCGGCGGCTACACCCTCGGCAACTTCGGCCGGAGCAGTAGCCGCCTCGGGAGCGGGCGTATCCGCGGCATCGCCGCAGGCCGAAGCCAACAACGCCCACGTAGCCACCAGGGCTATGGGTACTGTGAGTTTCCTCGTTGCGCTTTCCTTCCCCTCGCTTGCTCGTCGCACCGCCGGCTGTCGACAGCCGACCCACACCCCTCGAAATATACCCGGCCCGTGCTAGCCGGCCAGGGACATCACCACCCCCACGGCTATCAGAGCCACCCCTGTCCACTGCAGGCTGTGGAGTCGTTCGTTGAAGAAGATCACCCCGCCGACCACGGCTATCACCCGGCCGGTCTGAGAGATGATCGAGATCAGCCAGGCGGGTGCATAGGCCAGCGCGTAGCCGAAGCATATGAAGGAACCGCCGTCGATGAGTCCCACCAAGCCCATCAGCCATCCTGTCCTCCAGGTGATCTTGACCGGGGGGCTCCTCTCGGAGCGGGCGTCTCCCCTCAGACGCCGTTGCACGGTCACCCGGGAGAAGACCACGAACACCAGGAGGATGACGACCACCGTGAACACTCGTTGGGTGATGACGGTCACGTTGGGATCGACTCCGTCTCTGATGGGGATCTTGAGTCCGGCGTTGGAGAACGACCCGACCAGCACGCCAATCAGAGCGAAGACGGGCCCCAAGGTGATCAGCCGTATCTTGGCTCCCCGCTGGATCACCAGGGACGCCAGCACCGCTCCTAATACCGCCACCGGTATTCCTGCCCACTGCAGTTCACCCGGCCTCTCTCCGAGCAGCCAGAAGGAGTAGACCACCGTCATGGCGCCCCCCAGAGCGCCAATGGGGCTCACCACCGAGATCGGGCCCAGCCGGAGGGCCATGTAGCCGCACAGAAAGGCCGCGCCGATGCAAGAACCCATAAAGACCAGGAGGATCAGGTGGTCGGCCTCCATCTCGACTCGGACACCGATCAACGCCGCCCAAGCCATCATCACCAGACAAGCCAGGGTCACCGTGACGGAAACAGAGCGCAGCACGCCAAAGCGTCGCACCACTACTGCGGTCAGCAGGCTATTGATCCCCAATGTCACCGCGGTGATGAACCCGAAGATGATGCCGGTCAACATCAGACAAACAGCTTAAGACACAGGGAAGAACCAGGCTGACTATTCCCGGCCCGCTGCCCCTGCGCGTGGCCTCTGATCTGGCGGCGCCGGTTCTATCCGGCCTCGATGGTTTCTGCGCGGCCCCCGGCTCCCGCCGCCCCGGCCACCTTGCTGATGTCCGTCCCCTTGGTGGTGCGCTGGGGCATCCAGCTGACGGTCTTCTTGAATCCCTCGTTGAGCAGGTAGAAGGTAGCGAGGGAATAGAAAGCCACTATGAATCCGACTATCACCAACCGGGCGGTGTTGGTCTCCTGCACCGCCACGTTGGCCATGTATCCGAGTCCGGTGGGAAACCCGAGGAACTCGGCGGCTATGGCCAGCGACCAGCTACCTCCCATGGAGAGCAGCATGGCGGTGCGCAACTCAGGAATCGACCCCGGCACTATCACCTTGAAGTAGGTCCGGGGCCGGGAGGCGCCCAGGGTACGGGCGCTTTCGATGTACCGGTCGGGCACGTTGGCCACCGAGTTCATGGTGGCCACCACCATGGTGGTCCACACCCCGAAAGCGATATATAGGGTGATACCGGTGAGGGTTGATCCCACCGCGAACTGCAACCAGGGGATAGCCGCCAAGAGGGGGATCATCCGAAGGAAGTTCATGGGCGCCCAAGCCGACTGGCGCAGCCACGGCCAGTAGGGAATGGCCAGGCCCGTCAGGAGACCGAGACTCATCCCGACCGCCATGCCGCACAACAGCCTGAAAAGAGTGACACCGGAGTGGAAAGCGATAGCGAGGAACACCGCCGGCCAGGTCGCCTCGCCTCCGTAGATGGGTAGGGGCGCCAGTGCCGTCATATCGAGACCCACAAACTCGAGGTCAAACCCGCGGACGGCCCAGTCGCCGGACATTCTGAAAAAAGTGTCACCGAACACGTAGTCCCATCCGGGAACCAGGGGATGCTCCAAGGCTCCCGGGGGCGCCAGATAGGACCCCAGCTGCCACGCTCCCAGCAGTATTCCCCAGGAGACGAAGAACAGTGGGCTGCGGCGCATGCCGGCCCACAGCAGGGGCGGCCCCGCCGCGATCCCACGTCCCATATTCACCAGGCGGTCCTTTACCTGGATGGGACGGAACGCCACCGGCCAGGCGATGATCAGGATCAGCCAACAGACAATGATCGACCAGGTAACCGTCACCCAGCCCTCGACATATGTCCAGGTGACGAAAAAGAGGCTCTCAGGAAGCTGCAGCAGCAACCAGGGAGCGCCAAGGACGGTCCAAACCAACCATCCAATCCCAAACAGGACCCGGAAGACAGCTGGCTGGTTCACGCTTGCGTCGCCTCCTCCTCGGTGATGCCCAGGTGCGCCAGGATGAGCTTGAAAATGCCCACCGCCTCGGGCGTAGCCCGGACATCCTCATTACGAGGACGAGGCAGAGTAACCGCGATGTCATCCACCAACTTGCCCTCCGCCAAAAGGATCACCCGATCGGCAAGGATCAACGCCTCCTCAATGTCATGAGTCACGAAGAAAATCGTCTTTTTGGTCTCGAACCACAGATTCAAGAGAACTTCATGGAGGTTCCGGCGGGTGAAATAGTCCAAAGACCCGAACGGCTCATCCATGAGCACCACATCGGAGCCCACCGCCATCGCCGACGCCAAAGCCACCCGCTTCCTCATACCCCCCGAAAGCTCACGCGGCCAGGAATCAGCGAACTCCTCCAACCCCACCGCCTGCAACCAGTAATTGGTGATCTCGTTCCGCTCGTCCTCGGGAAGCTTGTTCGCCCGCAGGCCGAACTCGACGTTCTCCTTCACATGCAACCACGGGAACACCGTGTCCTGCTGGAAAACCATCGCCCGGTCGCTGCCCGGGCCGGTGACCGCGGTGTCGCCCAGCTTCACCGCACCGGCGGTGGGGGGCTGCAGCCCGGCCAGCACCCTCAACAGGGTGGTCTTACCATGCCCGGACCGGCCGACCACACACACGAACTCGCCGGGATCCACCCGGAAGTTGACATCCTCAAGGGCATGCACCAACTGACCCGACCGGTGCTCGAATACACACCAGAGGTTCTCAAAGTTCACAACAGTCGACATCTTGTTCCTCCTTCTACAAACCCAGCCTGCGACCCGCCTCGGACCACCTGGTGATGTAACGGATGAACAGCACCAGGATCCCGTCCACCACCACAGCCAGAACACCAAAGAAGAGAATCAGGGAGACCACTGCAGATGGGCCCTCCAAGAGACCCATGGCGAAGCTCCACATCCGGATCAGGAACCCTCCACCCATCTGGGGCCCCAGCACCTCCACCAACGTCCCCAGTCCCCAAGCGCCGGCCAACGCGATCCGGAAACCACCCGCGATCTCCGGGATCGTCCCCGGCAAATACACCCACCGGAAAATAGACCCCCGGTCTCCCCCCAAAGTAAGAGCCGACTCGATGATCCCCACCGGAATGTTGTCGGCCGCCCTCCGACTGAAAAAGTACATCAACAGCGTCGTGTAAAAGACCACCACCCCCACCGTGGTCATCAACGGATACTCGATCCCGAACCAGATCACGAAGAACGGCGCCGCGATGAAAATCGGGGTGGTCCCGAAGAACCCGGCGATCGGGGTGACCACATCGGCGATCCTCGGGAACACCAGACTGCTCAACCCCACCGTCAACCCGAAAACCGTCCCCAAGGTAACCGCGATCATGATGTTGCGGGTGGTCCGCACCAGGTGCAGGATGTACCCGAAACAGTAATCGGGGAGATCGAACATCCCACCCCCGGTGATCTCCAACTCGTCCAGCAGTTCCGGACAAGCATGGACGAACCGGTCCACCATCCGCTGGCTGAACATCAGGTTCTCAGCGAAGTGCCGGACGGCGTCCAGGGGCGGCGGTATGAGATAGAAGAGGGGCGAGATGGGTGAGGCGATCAACTGCCAGATGAGGAAGAAGACAACCAATCCGAGGATCAGATAGAGGGTATAAGCAATCTTGCTTCGCCGTCTGGCGCGATGCGCCGCCGCTCTCACATCCAGAATATCCGTGTCGGTGGTGGTCACAGTCTCTCTCTTCCTCGTCCTCTCGGTCCTTGCTTACAGGCCGGAGCGCGGGACCGGGCGTTTTACCCGGCCCCGCGCTCGGCGTCTTTTCTATCTACTAGGCAATGGCGAACGAAAGCCTACCCGATCAGGGCTGCCTCGAGCCAGCGCTCAGCGTCGTAGAAGTTGAAGATGTCGTACCAGTAACGCGCCTGCGCCACCAGGGCGGCCTGGCTCTCGGAGAGATCCATTCCTTCTGCCCTGGCAAACAGTTCGTCGGCGCGCTCCTGCATACCCTTCATGTCGTAGTAAAGCTCCTGTGCCAGCAAGAACTTCTCGAGGCCGGCCTGGGTGTCATAGTCCGCAGACAACTCGCCCTTGGCCTTCCGCTCCTCGACCTGGTTCCTGAACACCGTCTCCGGGTGGTAGCTCGGCAAGCTCAAGTCCCACAGGGCCTCTTGGTCCGCCCAGCTGAAGGAGGGGTCGATCTGGTCCCAAATGACGCCGATGTCCTCGGGCTCCATGGTCAACTGGCGCTTCTCGTTGATGAGGTTTGCCTCGATCTCCCACCCTATGTATTGGGTCTCGGGATCATCGAGGAAGTCGAAGATCCGGTGAGCAACCGACAGCACCCGATAAGTCACGTCCTTGTTCGCTTCCACCCACTCGCGGTTAGCGATCAAGCCGGTTCCGCCTGTGGTGGCGGCAGCGATAGCCCCCTGTTGGGAGACCGGATCGTGCTCGAAGATCTGCGCGAAGTTGATCAGCGGATCCCAACCGTTGCGAATCATCTGCACCAGGGTCGGCGCCTGGAACGGCATGGCGTAATCGATCCGGCCCGGAACAGCCGAAAGCTCCACGATAACGGGGTCCTCGACGTACTGCGGATTGGCATAGTTACGCCAGTCGTTGGTCGTAATACGGATCGGCTGAACGTTGCCGTCATCATCCAACCTGGGCGTTCCATCCCGGTTCATCAACACCAAGGGGTTGCCTTCGTCGTCAACTATGGGGATGTCTTCCTGCACATCCTCCCACCAAGCGTCCAGATAGGAGAAGAACGCGTTGGCGTACTGGGCCTGTACGGTGCTGCCCGGCGTGATGTAAATGTCCTCGCCCACCAACTGCTGCACCGCCGCCTTGGCGGCCTCGGGGTAGGACATCCCTTCCGCCATGAACTCCAGGGCGGTCTTTGAATCGCTTTCAGGCGATACCAGGACGGCATAGCCGATGAAGATGTCCGCAAAGTGAATCACCGGAATCTCCTGGGCGAAGGTCTCCAGCGCCGCGAACAGTGAGGGTACCCAGCCATTGGCCATATGCAACTCTTGGCGCTGCAACTTGGCGTTGGTCTCGGTGCTATTGGTTAGATACCAATAGGTCGGTGTATTGGGGACGATGGTGATACCCAACTCGGCCCACCAATCCAACTCGATGGGAATCTGCCAATAGGCAAAGTCGGCGCAACAGGTACCTATACCCATAGCCACCTCGACATCCCGGATCCCGGGGGCCTCCACCATCCTGGACTCTTCAAGTGCCTGCTGGGCCTCCTCTGCTTCCATCGCAGCCGCGGCAGCAGCAGCCTCAGCCTCAGCAGCAGCCTCTTCAGCAGCAGCCAGCGCAGCCTGGGCCTCCTCGTCGCCGGCCTCAGCAGCAGCGCGGGTGGCATCCAACTCGGCCTGGGCGGCTTCCAACTCGGCCTGGGCGGCGGCGGCGTCCGCCGCAGCGGCATCCGCGGCAGCCTGAGCCTCAGCAGCGGCGGCGGCGGCAGCCTGGGCCTCAGCCTCAGCAGCAGCCTGGGCCTCAGCAGCGGCGGCGGCCTCAGCAGCAGCCTCGGCAGCGCCGTCCGTGTCATCTGTCTCGCCGCCGCAGGCCGCAGCCAACAACGTCAAGACAGCCATCAGGACAATGGCTCCTTTCAGTTTTCTCATTTTGGTTCCTTCCTGTCGAGCGCTCGTCGGGCCAACGGCAGTCGACTAAAAAGTGGCTCGGTCGGCAGATCAGCCGACCTTCTGATATCAAATATATATTCAGCCCTCCCGATCCATTACCAAAAGCACCACTATTTTTTTGGATCGGGCCGGAAGAAAGACAGCCGTACCGCTAGGGAGGACGATGCCCGGATAGTGGGTTACCGGCAATGCAGGTTTCAGTGAGTTGCCGTTCTAACCCAACAACCGGCTTCGTTTACGGAGGAGCCAAGACCACCCGGTCCTGACCCGCCGCCCCCGGTTACTTGCTGAATTCTGTCCCTCTCTGGTGGTGCATTGCTTGGCATCCACCTTCCCACCCTTTGAGTCCCTCCCTTGAGTTAAAGCCGAAGCGCGGGACCGGAGGGTGAAACCCGTCCAGTCCCGCGCTCGGCGTGTTATTTGCCTACGAGGCAAACGCTGCCGAAAGCCTTACCCGATGAGGGCGGCCTCCAAGAAGCGCTCGGCGTCGTAGAAGTTGTAGATGTCATAGTGGAACTGCGCCTGCTCGACCAACGCGGCCTGGCTGTCGGAGAGATCCAATTCAGCAGCCCGGGCGAAGAGGGCGTCAGAACGGTCCTGCATGCCCTTCATGTCGTAATAGAACTCCTGGGCCAAGAGGAATTTCTCCAACCCGGCTTCGGTGTTATAGGTCGCGGACAGGACGCCCTTGGCCTTCAGAGCCTCGATCTGGGTCCTGAACACCGTCTCGGGGTGGTAGCTAGGCAGGTTCAAGTCCCACACGGCTTCCTGGTCAGCCCAAGTGAAGGAGGGATCGATGGTCTCCCAAATGATCCCGATGTCCTCGGGCTCCATGTTCAACTGGCGCTTCTCATTAATGAGATTGGCCTCGATCTCCCAACCTGTGTACTGCCTCTCCGGATCCTCGAGGAGTTCGAAGGTGCGGTAGACGACCGAGAGGATTCGATAGGCGAGATCCTTGTTCTCGTTCACCCACTCGCGGTTGGCGAACAGGCCGGTACCGCCGACAGTTGCGCTGGCGATGGCCGTCTGCTGGGAGAACGGATCGTGCTCATACATCATGGCGAAGTTGATCAGCGGATCCCAGCCGTTGCGCATCATCTGCACCAGGGTCGGAGCGCCGTAAGGCATGGCATACTGGATCCGGCCCGGTACAGCCGAGAGCTCCACGATCGTGGGGTCGTCGACATACTGCGGATTGGCATAGTTACGCCAGTCGTTGGTCGTGATCCGGATCGGCTGCTCGTTGCCGTCGTCATCCAGGAGCGGCTGGCCGTCGCGGCCCAACAACACCAGAGGATTGCCTTCCTCGTCCAAGGCCGGGATGTCCTCCTGATAGGCCTCCCACCACTCGTCCAGATAGGCGAAGAACGCATTGGTGTACTGCGCCTGCTGGGTGCTGTGCGGCGGAATGTGAATGTCATCGCCGACCAACTGCTGGACAGCCGCCTTGGCGGCATCGGCGAAGGACATGCCCTCGTCCATGAACTCCAGAGCAGTCTTGGAGTCGCTGTCGGGCGCCACCAGAACGGCATAGCCGACATAGATGTCCGCGAAGTGAATCGGCGGGATGTCCTGAGCGAAGGTCTCCAACGCCCCGAACAGACCAGGCACCCAACCGGGAGCCACGTTACCCTCACCGCTCCGCAACCAAGCAATAGCGTCAGCGCTGGCCGTGAAGTAGTAGTAGGTGGGGGAATTCGGAATGATGGTGATATTCAAATCATCCCACCAGCCCAACTCGACCGGAATCTGCCAGTACGCCATATCCGCGCAGCAGGCGTTGAATCCCATGGCCACTTCGGCTTCCCGGATCTCGGGAGCCGTCACCATCATCGACGCTGCAAGAGCATCTTGGGCCTCTTCGGCAGCCATCTCAGCCTCAGCGGCAGCAGCGGCAGCAGCCTCAGCGGCAGCAGCCTGAGCGGCGGCCTCCTCCTCGGCAGCAGCCAACGCAGCCTGGGCCTCCTCGTCGCCCGCCTCAGCAGCGGCGCGGGTGGCCTCCAACTCGGCCTGCGCGGCCTCCAACTCGGCCTGCGCCGCAGCGGCCTCAGCAGCAGCAGCATCCGCAGCAGCCTGAGCATCGGCGGCCTCAGCAGCAGCAGCCTCAGCCTCAGCCTGGGCGGCAGCGGCAGCGGCGTCCGCAGCAGCAGTATCCGCCGCGTCGTCCTCGCCGTCGCCGCAGGCCGCAGCCAACAGCGCCAAGATAGCCATCAGGGCAATGGCTACTTTCATTTTTCTCATATGATCTTCCTTCCGCTCGCTTGCTCGTCGGGCCAACGGCGCCCAACACTTTGGCAGGATCAACAGACTAGCCGATCTTGGACACAAATATAAAGCCAGGGCGGGGCGCCCTGCGTGTGAACAGCGCATTTTTGGGTTGGCACACCGCCGCTGCCCCTCCCGGGAACGAGAAGAAGGTCCGTTTACAGGAGCCCCGGTAGACCGTCCGTCGCCAAGCCGCGGCTTGTAACGACCCAATGAGAAGACCATGGGAGAAAGGGCAGAATCGCATCCACCCCGGTCGGGTTGGCCTGCTAGCCGGCGATGGACATTGCCACGCCGACCGTCACCAGAGCTACTCCTGTCCATTGCAGGTGGTGGAGTCGTTCGTTGAAGAACATCACTCCGCCGATCACGGCGATCACCCGCCCGCTCTGGGAGATGATGCCGATCAGCCAGGCCGGCGCATACGCCAGACCGTATCCGAAGGATATGAACGAGACGGCGTCGATCAGTCCCACCACAACCAAAAGCCATCCCGTCCTCCAGGTGATCTTCACCTGGTCGCTCCCCTGGTAGCGAGGGTCTCCCCGGCGTCGTCGCTGTTCCACTACCCGGGAGACGATCACCAACAGCAAAGCGACATAGGCAACCGTGTAGACCCGCTGGGTGATAACGGTGATATTGGAATCGAGTCCATCCCGGATGGGGATCTTCAGTCCGGCGTTGGAGATCGACCCGACCACCACGCTGATCATGGCGAACACCGGCCCCCAGGTCACCAGTCGTATCTTGGCTCCGCGCTCGATAACCAAGGACGCCAGCACCGCTCCCACCACCGCGATCGGTATCCCTGCCCATTGCACGATGCCGGGTCTCTCCCCCAGCATCCAGAAGGAGAAGACCACGGTCATGGCGCCGCTCAGAGCCCCGATCGGGCTGACAACCGAGATAGGACCCAATCGGAGAGCCATGTAACCGCACAGAAAGGCCCCGCCGGCGCAAGTGCCCAGGTAAGCCAGAAGAACGAGTTGATCACGGGTGATTTCGAACGGCGAGCCGATGAGGAGCGCCCAAGCGACCATCGCCACCAGGGCCAGGGCCAGAGTGGCGGTGGTAGACCGCAGCACCCCGAAGCGCCGCGCCACCACAGCCGTGAGGAGGTGGTTGACACCGATCGTCACCGCGGTGATCAACCCGAAGATGATGCCGGTCAGCACCTCGCTATAGCTTCACGTGCAAGGACAATCTTCTTGAGTTTCTCACCGAAAGGGCATCCTGGGGCGGTCCTAGCCGGCGATGGACATTGCCACGCCGACCATCACCAAGCCTACGCCCGCCCATTGCAGGCTGTGGAGTCGCTCCTTGAAGAACATAACCCCTCCAACCACGGCTATGACCCGGCCGCTTTGGGAGATGATGCCGATCAGCCAGGCCGGTGCGTACGCCAGGCCGTATCCGAAGGATATGAACGATATGCCGTCGATCAGTCCCACCAGACCCAGCAGCCATCCCGTCCTCCAGGTGATCTTCACCTGGTCGCTTCCCTCGAACCGTGATTTTCCCCTCCGTCGACGTTGTTCAGCCATCCGGGAGAAAATCACGAACACCAAGAGAACCACTGCCACCGTGAAAACTCGTTGGGTGATGACCGTGAGGCTCGAGTCGACCCCTTCCCGGATGGGGATCTTAAGGCCGGCATTGGAGATCGACCCGACCAGCACGCCGATCATGGCGAAGACGGGCCCCCAGGTCACCAGTCGTATCTTGGTCCCTCGCTCGATCACCAGGGACGCCAGAACCGCGCCCAGCACGGCTATCGGTATTCCCGCCCACTGCACCGCCCCCGGTCTTTCCCCCAGCAACCAGAACGAGTAAACCACGGTCATGGCGCCGCTCAGAGCGCCGATCGGACTCACAACCGAGATAGGACCCAATCGGAGAGCCATGTAACCGCACAGAAAGGTCCCACCCACGCAGGATCCGAGAAAGACCAGGAGGATTACATGGTCGGCGTTGATCTCGAGAGGGACGTCGATGAGGATCGCCCAGGCGACCATCACCAACAGGGCCAGCGTCAGGGTGACGGCGGTGGAGCGCAAAACGCCGAAGCGTCTCGTAATCACTGCGGTGAGCAGGTAGTTGACCCCCAGCGTCACCGCGGTGACAAACCCGAAGATGATTCCGGTCAACATGCCGCCGACAGCCTCATGCCAAGGACTGAGTCACGACAGCTAACTCCGGTGTGCCGCCCGACCCGCGGATTCTGATGCCGCGGCGCGGGGGCCTAGTTGTCCTCGAGGCTTTCTGCGCGGCCTCCCGTCCCCGCCGCTCCGGCCACCTTGGCGATGTCCGTCCCCTTGGTGACGCGTTGCGGCATCCAACTGACGGCCTTCTTGAATCCCTCGTTGAGCAGGTAGAAGGTCGTGAGGGAATAGAAGGCCACGATGAACCCGACAATCACCAGACGGGCGGTGTTGGTTTCCTGCACCGCTACTGCAGCCATATATCCCAGCCCGGTGGGGAACCCGAGGAACTCGGCGGCGATGGCCAGCGACCAGCTGCCTCCCATGGAGAGCAGCATGGCGGTGCGCAACTCGGGAATCGTGCCCGGCACTATCACCCTGAAGTAGGTGCGCGGCCGGGAGGCGCCCAGGGTACGGGCACTCTCGATGTACCGGTCGGGCACGTTGGCCACCGCGTTCATGGTGGCCACCACCAGGGTGGTCCACACCCCGAAGGCGATATAGAGGGTGATACTGGTAAGGGTTGATCCCAGGGCGAACTGCAACCAGGGAATCGCCGCCAAGAGGGGGATCATCCGGAGGAAGTTCAGGGGCGCCCACCAGGTCTGGCGCAGCCACGGCCAGTAGGGAATGGCCAATCCGGTCGTGAGACCGAGACTAAAACCGAGCGCCATGCCGCACAACAGCCTGAAGAGGGTCATCCCCGAGTGGAAGAGGATGGCCAGGAAAACGGCCGGCCAGGTTCCTTCCCCGCCGTAGGCGGGATAAGGCGCCAGTTCATGGACCTGGAAATTCACGAACCCGAAGTCGAACCCGATGACGGTCCAGTCGCCGTTCATTCTCCAGAGGGTCTCTCCGAACACGTAGTCCCATCCGGGAACCAAAGGGTGTTCGAGGATGCCCGGCGGAGCGATATACGACGCCACCTGCCATGCCACCAGCAGCACTCCCCAGGAGACGAAGAACAGTGGGCTGCGGCGCATGCCGGCCCACAGCAGGGGCGGCCCCGCCGCGATCCCCCGACCCATCTTCGCCAGGCGCTCCTTCACCCGGGTCGTGCGGAACACGACCGGCCAGGCCAGGAACAAGATCCATGCGCAAACGATGTACGACCAGGTAACGACGATGTCGCCGCCTTCATTGGACCAGGTGACGAAGGGGAGGCCCTTGGGAAACTGGAGCAGCAACCAAGGGATCAGGAGAGTCCAGACCAGGTAACCGATCCAGAAGAATTTGCGAGAGCGGACCAGGAGGTTCAAGCTTGCGTCGCCTCCTCCTCGGTGATGCCCAGGTGCGCCAGGATGAGCTTGAAAATGCCCACCGCCTCGGGCGTAGCCCGGACATCCTCATTACGAGGACGAGGCAGAGTAACCGCGATGTCATCCACCAACTTGCCCTCCGCCAAAAGGATCACCCGATCGGCAAGGATCAACGCCTCCTCAATGTCATGAGTCACGAAGAAAATCGTCTTTTTGGTCTCGAACCACAGATTCAAGAGAACTTCATGGAGGTTCCGGCGGGTGAAATAGTCCAAAGACCCGAACGGCTCATCCATGAGCACCACATCGGAGCCCACCGCCATCGCCGACGCCAAAGCCACCCGCTTCCTCATACCCCCCGAAAGCTCACGCGGCCAGGAATCAGCGAACTCCTCCAACCCCACCGCCTGCAACCAGTAATTGGTGATCTCGTTCCGCTCGTCCTCGGGAAGCTTGTTCGCCCGCAGGCCGAACTCGACGTTCTCCTTCACATGCAACCACGGGAACACCGTGTCCTGCTGGAAAACCATCGCCCGGTCGCTGCCCGGGCCGGTGACCGCGGTGTCGCCCAGCTTCACCGCACCGGCGGTGGGGGGCTGCAGCCCGGCCAGCACCCTCAACAGGGTGGTCTTACCATGCCCCGACCGACCCACCACACACACGAACTCGCCGGGATCCACCCGGAAATTCACATCCTCAAGGGCATGCACCAACTGACCCGACCGGTGCTCGAAAACACACCACAGGTTCTCAAAGTTCACAACAGTCGACATAGCGTTCCTCCTTCGCCTACAAACCCCAGTTCGACCTACAACCCCAGCTTGCGACCGGACTCGGACCACCTGGTGATGTAACGGATAAACAGCACCAGGATCCCGTCCACTACCACAGCCAGAACACCAAAGAAAAGGATCAGGGAGACCACCGCAGCCGGGCCCTCAAGAACGCCCATCGCGAAGCTCCACATCCGGATCAGGAACCCTCCGCCCATCTGGATTCCCAAGACCTCCACCAACGTCCCCAGTCCCCAAGCGCCGGCCAACGCGATCCGGAAACCACCCGCGATCTCCGGGATCGTCCCCGGCAAATACACCCACCGGAAAATAGACCCCCGGTCTCCCCCCAAAGTAAGAGCCGACTCGATGATCCCCACCGGAATGTTGTCGGCCGCCCTCCGACTGAAAAAGTACATCAACAGCGTCGTGTAAAAGACCACCACCCCCACCGTGGTCATCAACGGATACTCGATCCCGAACCAGATCACGAAGAACGGCGCCGCGATGAAAATCGGGGTGGTCCCGAAGAACCCGGCGATCGGGGTCACCACATCGGCGATCCTCGGGAACACCAAACTGCTCAACCCCACCGTCAAACCGAAAACCGTCCCCAACGTGACCGCGATCATGATATTGCGGGTAGTCCGCATAATGTGGCGGATGTACCCGAAACAGTGATCGGGAAGATCGAACATCCCACCCCCGGTGAGCTCCAACTCGTCCAGCAGGTCCGGACAAGCATGAACATACCGCTCCAACATCCGCTCACTGAACATCAAGTTCTCCCCGAAGTGCCGGAAAGCATCAAAAGGCGGCGGTACCAGATAGAAAAGGGGCGAGAAGGGCGCGGCCACCAACTGCCACATCAGCAAAGAGAGAATTATCCCCAGGATCAGATAGAGGACATAAGCGATCTGACGGCGCCGTTTTTGGCGATGCGCCGCCGCTCTCACATCCAGAGTATCCGTGTCGGTGGTGGTCACAATCTCTCTCTTCCTCGCCCTCGCGGTCCTTGCTTACAGGCCGAAGCGCGGGACCGACCGGAACATCCGTCCGGTCCCGCGCTCGGCGTCTTCTTTACCTACTAGGCAATCGCTCCGAAAGCCTACCCGATGAGGGCAGCCTCCAAGAATCGGAGAGCGTCGTAGAAGTTGTAGATGTCATAGTGGAACCGCGCCGTCGCGATCAAATCGGCCTGGCTGTCGGAAAGATCCATTCCCGAAGCCCGGGCGAAGAGATCGTCAGCACGGTCCTGGAAGCCCTTCAGGTCGTAATAGAGCTCCTGGGCCAGCAGGAACTTCTCCAACCCAGCCTCGGTGTTGTAGGTGGAGGACAGGACGCCCTTCTCCTTCAAAACCTCGATCTGGGTCCTGAACACCGTCTCGGGGTGGTAGCTCGGGAGGTTCAAGTCCCATAGCGCCGCCTGCTCCTCCCAGTTGAAGGAGGGGTCGATGGTGGTCCAGATGATCCCGATGTCCTCGGGCTCCATGTTCAACTGGCGCTTCTCATTGATGAGATTGGCCTCGATCTCCCAACCCTGATACTGGGTCTCGGGATCATCGAGGAACTCGAAGGTCCTGAAGCCGATGGAGATGACTCGATAAGCCAGGTCCTTGTTGGCCTCAACCCACTCGCGGTTGGCGAGCAGACCGATACCGCCGACAGTGGCGCTGGCGATGGCCGTCTGCTGGGAGAACGGATCATTGTCGATCATCATCCCGAAGTTGATCAGCGGATCCCAACCGTTGCGCATCATCTGCACCAGGGTCGGCGCGCCATAAGGCATGGCATACTCGATCCGGCCCGGTACAGCCGAGAGCTCTACGATCGTGGGATCGTCGACATACTGCGGATTGGCATAGTTACGCCAGTCGTTGGTCGTGATCCGGATCGGCTGCTCGTTGCCGTCGTCATCCAGGAGCGGCTGGCCGTCGCGGCCCAACAACACCAGAGGATTGCCTTCCTCGTCCAAGGCCGGGATGTCCTCCTGATAGGCCTCCCACCACTCGTCCAGATAGGCGAAGAACGCATTGGTGTACTGCGCCTGCTGGGTGCTGTGCGGCGGAATGTGAATGTCATCGCCGACCAACTGCTGGACAGCCGCCTTGGCGGCATCGGCGAAGGACATGCCCTCGTCCATGAACTCCAGAGCAGTCTTGGAGTCGCTGTCGGGCGCCACCAGAACGGCATAGCCGACATAGATGTCCGCGAAGTGAATCGGCGGGATGTCCTGAGCGAAGGTCTCCAACGCCCCGAACAGACCAGGCACCCAACCGGGAGCCACGTTACCCTCACCGCTCCGCAACCAGGCAATAGCGTCAGCACTGGCCGTGAAGAAGTGATAGGTGGGCGAATTTGGAACGATGGTGATATTCAAATCATCCCACCAGCCCAACTCGACCGGAATCTGCCAGAACGCCGAGTCCGCGCAACAGGCGTTGAATCCCATGGCGACCTCTGCCTCCTGGATCACAGGGGCCGTCACCATCATCGACTCTTCCAGCGCCTTCTGAGCATCCATGGCAGCCATCTCAGCCTCTTCGGCAGCCTCAGCAGCAGCCTCAGCAGCAGCAGCCTGAGCGGCGGCTTCCTCCTCAGCAGCAGCCAATGCAGCCTGGGCCTCCTCGTCACCCGCCTCAGCAGCGGCGCGAGTGGCATCCAACTCGGCCTGAGCGGCCTCCAACTCGGCCTGGGCCGCGGCAGCCTCAGCAGCAGCAGCATCCGCAGCAGCCTGAGCATCGGCGGCAGCAGCCTCAGCAGCAGCAGCCTCAGCCTGCGCGGCAGCGGCAGCGGCGTCCGCAGCAGCAGTATCCGCCGCGTCGTCCTCGCCGTCGCCGCAGGCCGCAGCCAACAGCGCCAAGATAGCCATCAGGGCAATGGCTACTTTCAATTTTCTCATATGATCTTCCTTCCGCTCGCTTCTCGTCGGGCCAGCGGCACTCGACTTAAAAGTGGCTAGACCGGCAAAATCAACCGGTCTTCGCCCTAAATATATAGCAGTCCCACCCTCCTGCCGCCAAAAAGGGCGGGGTTATTGTTTGGACCGCAATCCCGCCGCAACCTCCCCAGGCGTCAGGGGAAGTTCATCGAACCACAACCCGACCGCGTCGAACAGGGCGGCGGATACCGCAGGGGCCAAGGGAACGAAGGGCATCTCCGCCATTCCCCGGACGCCCCATGGGCCTCTCGGGTCGGGAATCTCCAGAATCACGCTCTCCACGCGCCCGGGGATGTCCCCGATTCCAGGAATCAAATAGGTACTGAGGTGGGGATTCAGAATCTTCCCCTCCTCTGTCTTGAGCCGTTCGGTGATGGCGTAGCCGTGGGCCTGCGCCACCGCTCCCTCCACCTGCCCTCTAACCAACGCGGGGTTGACCGCCCTTCCGACATCCACCGCACAGACCACCGACTCCACCCGCAGGTGCCCGGTGTCCAGATCCACCACCACCTCCACCGCCTCAGCCATCCACCCGTAGGCGAAGTTGAGTTCCCCCGAGCCGGTGTCGGGATCGAACGTCTCGGTTGGCGGTGGGACGAACCGGAAACTGCCGAGGGCGGGCCGGTCCCCATCCAGCCATCTCTTCTGGGCCTCCTCGACCGCGCCGAGAATGGAGTTGCCGGCCATCCAGGTCATACGGGAGGCGGAGGCCGATCCCGAGTCGCCGGTGTGAGCCGTGTCTGAGTACCGGGTCTCCACCGCCCCGACGTCCACCCCCGCCGCCTCAGCCGCCATCTGCGCCAGGGCGGTGTGGGCTCCCTGTCCCACCTCCGCTCCGCCGTGATACAGCACCACCTTCTCCACTTCATCGTCTCCCCACAGTTCGACATCCGCCTCACACCGCTCGGGGAACCCGAAGGAGAAGCCGACATTCTTGAGCCCGCATGCGAATCCCCTCCCCCGACGCTGACGGGAAGGATCCGGAGGCAGCGATCGAAAGGCGGAAAACGGGGACGCAACGGCATCCAGCGGCTCTCCCCATCCGGCTCGGTCGGCGCATGCCTCGATGACCTCGGGGATGCTGACCACCGACGGGACCACCGTGCCCCAGGCGCCCACGTCGCCTTCCCGGTAGCAATTGAGAAGACGAAGGGCCACCGGATCCATTCCCAACTCGATGGCCAACCGGTTGATCTGCCCCTCGGCCGCCATGGCGCCCTGGGGCGCTCCGAAGCCCCGAAAGGCGCCACCGGGCACCGAATGCGTGTAAACCACCTTGGAATCCACCCTGAGGTTGGGGACCCGGTACGGCCCGACCGAGCAAAGATGCATGTTTCCCAGCACCTTGTCGGACGTGTAGTTGTACGCCCCGGCGTCCAGCCACCCCTCAACCTCCACCGCGGTCAGGCGGCCGGTGCGGGTGGCGCCCCACCGAGCGTGGATGACAGCCCGGTGCCGTTTGTGATGCCCGACGATGCTCTCCTCCCGCGACCACACCGTTCTCACCGGCCGGCGGATGCCTCTCCGGGACAGCTTGCGGACCGCCAGGGCCATCACGATCTGGAGCGACATATCCTCCCGACCTCCGAACGCTCCGCCGATCGCCGGATAGATCACCCGGATCCCCTCGGGGTCCATATCCAAGGCGTGGGCGATCTGTTCCCGGTCCTCGTGAGTCCACTGGCCGGCGATCTCCACCGTTATCCGCCCGCGGGAATCGATGTAGGCCAGGGCAGCTTCCGGCTGGAGGTAGGCGTGCTCCTGGAGGGGAAGCACGTAGGTGCCCGTCACCTGCACATCCGCCGCCCGCCAGCCCTCCTCCATATCGCCCACCCGGAATTTGAGGTGCTTGTACATATTCGTCTCCAGCCCGTTCTCGGGGTGGACCAGCACAGAACCGGAGCGAGCCGCATCAAGGTCGGGGACCAGGGGAAGGTCGTCCCAATCGACCGCCAGCCGCTCGGCCCCCTCCTCAGCCTCCCGGCGGGTCTCGGCCACCACCACCGCGATCTGATCTCCCTCCCAACGGCTGATCTCGGAAGGAATCGCGCTCCGTCCGGTACCTCCCAACCCCACCAGCACCGGCTGATCGAACCGGGTCAGCCCGTATTCGTTCACGGGCACGTCGGCTGCGGTGACCACCTCCACCACCCCCGGCGCCGCCAAAGCTCCCTGGACGTCCATCTCCACCATCCGGGCATGAGGCCGCCCGCTGAACACCACCTTTGCCCAGAGGGCGTCGGGCCGGTGAATGTCTGCCGGATAGAGGGCCTCCCCGGTTGCCTTGGAACGGGCGTCGCTTCTGGGTACCGACCGTCCGACGCTCATCCTGACCCTCCAGAGGCTGAAGCCCCCGCTTCCGAAACCGCCTCGATGATGGAGTAGTAGCCGGTGCAGCGACACAGATTGCCGCTCAGGGCAGTGACGATCTCGTCGGTGGTGGGATCCGGAAGTCTCTCCAAGAGCTTTGTGGCCGACATCAAGAACCCCGGCGTGCAGTAGCCGCACTGGACTGCGCCCGTCCGGCAGAAGGCGGCTTGAACCGGGCTCATGCCACCCACTCCCAGCCCCTCCACGGTCACGATCTCCGCACCATGGGCCCGGGGAGCGGGGGTCAGACAGGAGAGGGCCGCCTCGGAGTCCAGGAAGACGAGGCAAGCGCCACATTCGCCCTCGGCGCACCCTTCCTTGGTCCCGGTGAGAGACCGACCGGCGGCAGGGCCGGCAACATCCCGCAGCCAGTCCAATAGGGTTAGCTCCCCACCGCTCCGGGTTACGACCGGGGTCCCGTTGACCACCGCTTCAATAGGGTCTCCCCCCCGATGGGAGTGCGCCTGGGCCAGGGCGGCTCGCCGGGAGGCGCCAAAGTGGACCGGGCGGGATGGCATGGACATTCGTTCACTCCCGTCGGCCAGGGCGGTGAGGGCCCGGCGCACCATCACCTCGGTCGCCCACCGCCGGTAGTCCGCCGTTCCGCGCAGGTCGTCGATCGGATTGATCGCCCGAGCTGCGGCCTGCGCGGCGGCCGCTATGGCGGCCTCGTCCAGCGGGCGGCCTAGCAGTTCCCTCTCGGCCTCGGGCGACCGGACGATCACCGGAGCGACGCTCCCCAGGGCGATACGGGCCATGGTGGTGACACCCGAGGCGTCTCGTTCCACGACCAACGCCATGTGGACCACTGAGATGGCCTGCGCCATTCTCAGGCCCAGCTTGACGAACACCCCTGATTGACGGGCGTCCAGGCCCCGAAAGCTCACGCCGGTCACCATCTCGTCCGGCGCCAGGGTCGTGCGACGAATGCCGGGATAGAAGTCGGCCAGCGCCTCCTGGCGACCCCCTCTCTCCGAACGTATGTCCAGCCGGGCATCCAAGGCGGTGAGGGCGGAGATCGTGTCATTGGCGGGGCTGGCCGTGACCAGGTTCCCCACCACCGTGGAGCGGGCCTGGAGCGGAGGGGCGCCCACCTCCAGCGACGCCTGGGCCAAGGGAAGAGCCTGGTTCCAGATCAAATCGGAGGAAACGACGTCAGCGTGGGTCACCAGAGGCCCCAGGTGAATCACTCCTGCCGCGTCCTGCCGGATGCCGTCGAGGCCCGCCAGCCGGGAGATGTCAACCAGGACCTCCACTCCCGACCGGATACCCCGGCGGATCTCCAGGACCAGGTCGGTCCCCCCGGCGATGAGTCGAGCCCGGTCGCGGTAGCGGGCCAACAGCGCAAGCGCTTCTTCCACCACCGAAGGGGACTCGTAGCGGTCTGTCAGATCTGCCCGGCGCTGTACCTCATGCAAGCGGCTCTTCCTCCGTCTTGGAACTGTTATAGACAACCCCTCCCTCACTTACGTATTCTCGCAACACCTCCATCGCCTCGGCTCGCAGCACATCCTCCGTCACCTCGATCCCCCGCCGTCTCAACCCATCGACCCAGTCCCGGGGCCGGTTGCCCTCGTCGAACCCGACCGACCGGGCGTCTTCCTCGCGGGCGGCGATCACCAGGCTGGAAACGCCCGACCAAGGCACGGCGCCAAGGCACATCGCGCAGGGAGAGCAACTGGTCACCAGTTCGGTGGGACTTCCGTTGCCGATCCCGAGGTCGTAGTTCCCAACCGCCTGACCGGCCAGGCAGATGGCAACCACCTCCGCATGGGCAGCTGCGGAGGAGGTGGGCATAACCAGGTTTACTCCCACAGCCAGCGGACGCAAGGTGGAAAGGTCGAACACCGCCGCCCCGAACGGGCCTCCCGTCCCCTCCGCCACGTTGCGGCGGGAAAGCTCGACAGCCAACCCCATCCGCTCTGACGTGGTTGGAAAACGTTGATCGGGCCGCAGGAGGTCCTGCGCCCAAGCGGGTAAATCCCAACGCACGCTGACGGGAAGGGGAGAGACCACGTCTGACCTACTTCCTCCCTCCCCTGTCCGCATACTCCCTCAACACCTCCACCGCCTCGGCCCGCAGCACATCCTCCGTTACCTCGATCCCCTGCTGCCTCAACCTCTCCACCCACTCGGGGGGCCTCCTGCTCCCTCCCAATCCCACCGAATGCGTGTCGTTCTCCCGAGCGGCGATCACCAGGCTGGTAACGCCGGAACCGACTGTCGCACCCTGGCACATCATGCAGGGAGCGCAACTGGTGACCAACTCGACGGGCCCCCCGACGGCCGCCCCTAGGTCGTAGTTGCCCACCGCTACTCCGGCCAGACACAGGGCCACTACCTCGCCATGCGCAGCCACGGTGGCGCTCGGCACCACGACGTTTACTCCCACCGCCAGCGGACGGAGGGTGGAAAGGTCGAACACCGCCGCCCCGAACGGGTCACCGGTCTCTTCCACTATGTTCCGGTGGGACAGCTCCACAGCCACCGCCATCCGCTCCGTGACGGTTGGAAAGCGTTGATCGGGATGGACGAAGTCGTGCGCCCAGGAGGGTAGATCCCAACGCATGGTGACGGGTAGGGTCGGCGCCATGCTCACATCCGGGAGGACGCCAACTGGTTGAACTCGTCGATCAGCGGATCGATCCTCTCTCCGGCTCGGCGGATGTTCACCCAGTATCCGGGGTCGTACCACTGGTCCTCCAGTTCCGAGGCCGACTTACCCTGTTGCTCCACCCAGGTGAAGTACTTGAGGCTGTGAATGCGCCGGCGCTCGGGATAGCTCAACTCCGCCATGTGATCCGTGGAGGCGCCCAGCAGGTCACGGTGGTAGATCCCCGCTGCGTCGGACGTGGTCAGCTCGCCGTGGGCGGCGGTGAGTTCAACCAAGCGGCTCCGGTAGAGGTCCATGGAGTCCGTGAGGATGGTGAGCACCAGGTCGTCCGGCCCCAACTCGTACCACTTGGCCATCTTGATGGCCGAAAGCAGGTTGGCGGCCCCCGAGATGCCCAGCAGGTCGAGACTCTCGATCATCTCGGAGGAGACGCCCTGTTCGGCCAGGTAGTCCTGGCCGGCAGGTTCGTTGAAGAGACGGATCAGCCCCAGGGGAGCGGCGTCGTCGATAGCGATCACCATATCGGTGTTGCGGACATTGTGTATCCATGGAATGTGCTTGTCGCCAATTCCCTCTATGCGGTGTTCACCGAACCCGCCCCTGAGCATGGTGGGACACTGCAACGCCTCGGCGGCAGCGATACGGCTGTGGGGATGTCGTTCCTTCAGGAAGTCCCCGGAAGCCAGGGTCCCCGACGAGCCGGTGGTGAGGGCAACCCCGGCCAGGCGATCGCCCGGACCCATCAGTTCCGCCGCCAACTGGGCGAAGGCAGGGCCGGTAACAGAGTAATGCCACAGGTAGTTGCCGAACTCGTCGAACTGGTTGAAGATGACTATGTCCCGTCCCGAGCGTCTCAGTTCCCAGCACTTGTCGAAGATCTCCTTGACATTGCTCTCCGAGCCGGGGGTGGCTATGACCTCATCGGCGACCGTGTCCAGCCACTCGAACCGCTCGCGACTCATCCCTTCGGGGAGGATGGCGATGGAACGACACGACAGGATGCGGGAGTCATACGCTCCTCCACGGCAGTAATTACCGGTGGACGGCCAAGCAGCCAGTTGGCGAGTGGGGTCGAACTGACCGGTGACCAGCCGGGGCGCCAGGCAGCCGAAAGCGGCGCCGACCTTGTGCGCACCGGTGGGGAACCACTTGCCCACCAGGGCCGCAACCCGCGCCGGGACGCCGGTCAGCTCCGGTGGAAACTCCAGGTAATTCAGCCCCCCGAAACCGCCTCCCTGGGAGACCGGTTGGTTCCTCCACGTAACCCTGAACAGATTGGCCGGATGCAGGTCCCACAGACCTATCCGAGTGAGTTGATCCTTTATAGAGTCGGGAACCAGTTCAGGGGAACGCATCTGGGCGAAGGTCGGGATAACCAGACCCAACTCCGCCGCCCGGCTGGCCGCCCTCTCCCTCACCTCGGGAACAATGGTCAGATCAATCATCGACTTCTTTACCTTTTGTACAGCCTTCCGGCAATCTTACCCATCAAGTGGAAAGGCCAATCCCTCCTTATTCCTCCCAAGGACCCGGGAACCGGCTGCTAAGGGCCCAGGAACCGGCTGGCCAGCCTTTCAGCCAGAGCCTCTATCTCGGGATCGACCGAGAGCGGACCCTCTCCGCTCTCATCCACCGCTCGCATAGCCGCGTCGATGTCCTTGAGGCCGTTGCCGGTGCTGATCACGACCACTCGCTCTCCCCTCTCCACCAGCCCCCGTCTACGAGCCTCGATCAAGCCTGCCAGTGAAGCGGCCGCCGCAGGCTCCGCGAACACTCCCAACCGCTGTCCCAGAGTTACGATGGCGTTGAGTATCTGTGCGTCGGAGACTTCAACGAAGGCGCCCCGGGTCTCGGTCACGGCCGCCATCGCCTTGAATCTGTCCCTGGGGAGGTCGGCCGAGATGCTGTCCGCCACCGTCTCCGCCCGAATGGGTGGCTTGGTGGTCAGGTCTTCGCCCCGACTCCACGCCTGGGCCAGGTAGGCGCTTCCCGCCGCCTGCGCTCCGATCAGCCTGGGAACACGATCCGTCCAACCGAGTTGCCGGAGATCCTCAAAACCCTTGTGGACCCCTCCGATGATGCACCCGTCTCCTACGCTCACCACCACCACATCGGGGACCCGATAGCCCAACTGCTCCCATATCTCATAGGAGACAGTCTTCTTCCCTTCGGTCATGTAGGGGTTGTAGCCGGTGTTGCGGTTGTACCAGCCAAACTCCCCGGAGGCCCACAGGCACAAGTCGAAGGCCTGGTGATATGACCCTCGCACCAGAAGCACGGTCGCCCCGAAGGAGAGAAGTTGCGCCACCTTTGGTTGGGGCGCGGTAGCAGGGACGAATATCACGCTGGGAATCCCGGCGGCCGCGCACAGAGCCGCCAACGCCGCTCCGGCGTTGCCGGTGCTGGCCGCCGTGATGATGTCAGCGCCCCGCTCTCTTGCCTTGAGGACCGCCAGGGCCGATGCCCGGTCCTTCAGCGAAGCCGTGGGCTGGCGTCCCTCGTCTTTCACCCAAAGCGTGACTCCCACTTCTTCTTCCAGCACTGTCGCCGGCAATAGGGGAGTCCCCCCCACCTGGAGCGGAGGGGGCTCGGCATCGGGATGGACGGGCAGGAGGCGACGATAACGCCAGATCGAACGATCGGGATCCGAGGCGAGTCGGTCAGGGCTGGTTAGTCCGGCCAGGTACTGGTAGTCGTACACAACGGATAAAGTCGCCGCCCCGAGGTGGTCGGGGCAAACATAGTCGACCTCATCGGTCTGGAAGTGACGCCCGCACAGGAGACACCTGAGACCCAAGACGGACCGAATGGAACTCATTTCGGGATTGTCCCGCGCCCCAACGCCCAGGCCCGCGGGTCGGCTTTCTCACCCTGGTGTGGGGGACAACGGTTATCCATGCTGCTCCTGTCTTCGTCCCCGGGAAAGAGTCCCGTTCACCGTAGATACGCCCGCGCCGATGATATAGGGATGCGCCAACTCCAGAACGCGGTCTGCTGCAAGTCGATAAGATGGAGCATTGGCGGGACGTGGCGCAGTTTGGCAGCGCGCAGCGTTCGGGACGCTGAGGTCGCCGGTTCAAATCCGGCCGTCCCGACCAAACAAACTCTTCCTCACGAAGGGGGAGTCGAGCGAACTCCTGGTCTCCTTGAGATAGTGTCGGTCGTCTGTCTAGAAGGGGGGCCTAGCCATCCATGGGGGGATCCATCCACACCGTCAAGCGGGAAATGCGAAGACGGTCCATGGCGAGCACCCGGAAATTGACCCCGTCCACGGCAGCCGTGTCGTCGGGACGGGGGATCCGGCCGGCAAGATGGAGGTACAGCCCGGCCACCGTGTCGTAGGGACCGGAGGGAAGCGGCCGGTGAATCATCTCGGCAAGGTCCTCAACCGGCAGCCGCCCTTCGACCACCCATCGGCCGGGACCGGTGGGGAAAGCCAGCGGCGCGGCGGGATCATGCTCGTCCTGGATGCCCCCCACCAGTTCGGAGACCAAGTCCTTGGCCGTGACCACCCCTTCAACCCCGCCGTGCTCGTCGATTACCACGGCCAGGCTGATCCGGTTCCTCCGCATGACCATTACGGTGGAGAGGATCGGATAGCTCTCCGGAACCACCAGCGGATTGCGAATCAGTTTTCCGGGTGCGACGGTCTCGTCGATGGTGGGATCCTGGTGTCGCAGCCAGTCTTTCACATAGAGAATCCCCACCAGGGCGTCGAGATCGCCCCCCGCCTCCACCACCGGGTAGCGGGAGTGACCGGTCCGGGCCACCTCTCTCCGGATCTGCTGGAAGTCAACCGGAGCCTCGAGGGAAATCACCTCCAACCGGGGGGTCATGACCTCCCGCACCGGGCGGTCCGCCAACTCGAAGAGCTTCTCGATGATCTCCCGCTCGGCGACGTCGATCTCGCCTGCCTCGGCGCTGAGCACCGCCAAGGCCCTGATGTCTTCCTCGGTGGCGGGACTCAACCGGTCGGAACGCACGCCCAGAAGTCGCAGCAGACCGGTGCTGACCGCCGAGAAGATCCTGGCGATCGGGCCGAGCCCGCGGGAGACCACCCACAAGATGGGGGCCACCCTCCAGGCGTACTTCTCCGGGTGCCGGGCAGCGATGGTCTTGGGGGTGATCTCGCCCACCACAAGGATGACTGCGGTCAGCACCCCGGTGGCCAACCATGGCCCCCACACCTCCCCCAGCCGGCGAGTGCCCAGCGTCGAAAGGAAGTCAACCGCCAGAATGGTGGCCAACGAAGCCGCCAGGATGTTCACAAAGTTGTTGGCCACCAATAGCATGGCCAGGGTTTGCTCCAAGTCCTGGACCAAGAGAACTACCTTCTCTCCACTCTTTCCTTCCCGCGCCAACTGCGGGCCGCGTTCGCGGGGAAGGGCCAGAAGGGCTGTCTCCGAACCCGAAAAGAATCCTGATGCCACGATGCAGAGGGCAATCCCCACCGCCGCGGCGATATGGAACGAGGTCACGACGCCGGTTCGGACTCCATCCCGGAATAGGTCTTCCCGGCCACTTCGTCGAGCGTCGAGCGAAGTTGGTGGGCCCCAAAGGGCTTCAGGACCCATCCCGCCGCTCCCGCCCGGCGGGCCAGAAAGGCGTCGGCCTGGCGATCCAGAAGCAGGATGACCGGGAGAGGCGCGGCGGATAGCGTAGTTCTGGCTTCCCGGATCGCCCGGCAGATGGCCATGCCGCCCATGCTTCCCACCTGCATGTCCACCACCGCCACCGACCCCGGCCCACCCGCGGCTATCTGCTCGACCGCCTGACGGGGGTCCTCGATCACGATTATCTCATAACGGGTATCATCGGTGGCCGACAATACGTCGTTGCGAACCCAGGGGGCTTCGGCAACCACAAAGATGCTGGTCATTTGCGATAAAAGAGTACCCGTTCCGGGCAGCGACCGTCTCCTCGTTACCGGGCCGGCTGCCGGACCCCCGCCGTGATCCCAAATAACCCTGTGCGGGCCACCCGGATTCTGGCCGGCGCAGCGGCGCTCTGGGCTCTCCTGATTCCCGCCTACTTCGCAGTGGCCAAGACTCCCCCCGCCACCATCGAACTGGTGGCCGTGGAAGGCGCCATCCATGACGCCACCGCTCGATTCATACTCGACGCCATCGACGATGCCGCCCGGTCCCGGTGGCCGGGCAATGAGAGTCAGGGGAGGGTGGAGCTTGTGATCCTGATGATCGACTCTCCGGGGGTGGTGGCCGATGCCGGACTCTTCGCAGAGCTTGGGGAGGTGGTCCGCAACCCGCCGCTGCCGCTCGGCGCTTGGGTTGGCCCCGCTCCGGCGGTGGCCTACGGAGGGGCTGCCCAACTGGTCTCTCTCGCCCCCATCCGCGCCGCAGCCCCGGGAGTTGAGATCGGCCATTGGCAGCCGACCCTGGTCGGGGAGGCGGCCGGCTCGCCGCCCCTGGAAGGGTCCTACACCGGCGGCTCCGGGACTGTCAAGGTCGATGGGCGCGTCCCCGGGCTGATCGACCTGTCCTCCTCCCAGACCGCCTCGCCGCGCCAGCTACTGCAACTTCTGGACAAGACCACCCTTCAACTTGGCGAAGAGACGGTAACCCTCTCCACCACCCGTCCATTTACGGCCGAGGATGGCGCCGAGGGCGTGACAGTCCTTCAGACCGTGCTCCGCCGGCCCGGACTGTGGACGCAGTTGGTTGGATTGTCCACCCGACCCGAGGTGGCTTTCTTCTTCCTGATGGCCGGTCTGACAATTGCGGTCTTCGAGTTCTTCGCGGTCGGTCCGGGAGTGGCGGCGGCCGTAGCAGCCATCTCCCTGGCGTTGGGAGCCTATGGACCGGCAACGCTTCCGGTCCGCTGGTGGGCGTTTGCGCTGATGCTCGGGGGAGTAGGTCTGCTTGCCTTCTCATATCAACGGGGTGGAGTGCTGCTACTGTCCACCGCGGGCATGGGGGCGGTGGCGGTCTCAGGCGTCTATCTATTCGACGGCGCCCCCCAGATCACCCTGGGGTGGGCTGGATGGGCCCTTACCGTGGCGGGTGTGGCCTTCTTTTTCTTCCTGGCCATGCCGACCGTGGCCCGAGTACGGTTCAGCGCCCCAGGACTGGGAAGAGAGGGAATGGTCGGCAAGCGCGGCAACGCCGTAACCGACCTCGGTCCCGACGGAGTGGTGGAGGTCGAAGGAGGGAGGTGGAAGGCCACCTCTCACAGGGCGGCGGCCGTAGGGGCGGGAGATCCGATCAAGGTGGTGGGCGTGGAGGGAGACACGCTGGAAGTGGGACCGACGGAGATTTCTTAAGAAATTTCTTGACATCGGCCGATGCGGGGCCTATGTTCTACATTTTGAGCGGAAGCGGCATGGAGGTTCAGATGGCGGGCATGGGTACCAACTGGCAGGGGCAGGCCCTGTGCAAGGGAGTCAGATCAAGCCTCTTCTTCCCACCCAGCACTTCGGAGAAGAAGGACGAGAAAGAGCGGCGTGAAAGCCGCGCCAAAGCCATCTGTGGACGGTGCAGGGTCATAGTGCCCTGTCGGCAGTACGCCCTGGCCCTCAAAGAGCCCTACGGCATATGGGGTGGGCTCAACGAGTCGGAGCGCAACCTGATCCTGGCCCGGATCGCAAGCTAGCCGGAAGAGCACATGGTTTCCTTCAGTGACTTGAACTGGCTGGCGATCCTGGTGGCTGCCGTGGCGTTCTTCGCAGCGGGGGCACTGTGGTACCAGCCGAAGATTCTGGGTAACAGATGGATTAAGGCTGCCGGCGTAGACCCGTCGAAGGCCTCGCCCAATCCGGGGATCTTCATAGGGACGTTGGTCGCTTACTTCGTTATGGCGATGGTTCTGGCCGTGATCGCCCGGGGTGTCGGCGCATCTTCCGTGGGCGAAGGCCTGGTTCTAGGGCTACTCACCGGCGTAGCGTTCGTAGGGGCCCAGGCGTGGGTCAATGCGGCATTCGAAGGCCGATCAACCGATCTGGTGCTGGTGAATGGAGGGCTAGGCATCCTCGGTCATGTAATCATGGCGATAATTGTCACGATTTGGACGTGAGGAACCTCCCGGGGAAGGCCTGAAGCCCCGCCCCCGGCAAGGTGCTGAGGCCGGTGGCGCTGCGACCGCTCCGAGTGGCAGCCGGATCAATCTCCCACCCGCTCCGCCAAATGGCGTAAGTCACCCCGGCGGCGGGTTATGCCTTGGCGGTCGGCCCATTCCAGGAAGGGGACTGCGTACTTGCGGGACAGTCCCGCCGCCTCCCTGAAAGCGCTGACGGTAAAGGGCTGGGAGAGGTTCCCGGCGGTTTGCAGCAATGTCTCCACCTGCTCGGGGAGATAGCAGATCGAAGGGCTGATCCTCACCATCAGACCGGCCCGCTGGAGGGCATGAGCCAGGTCCTCGTCCAGGCCGAGCGACGCCGGATCGGGCGTCAGCAGGCCTCCCTCCGACAGCCGCCGACGAGCTTTCATCCAGGCCGGAGCCTCGGCGGGATCGAGATCCCCCTGGGCCTTCGGATCACGTACCACCGTCCCCTCCGCCAGGATCCTCGGGTGGGAGTCGGCCAGCTTGACCAGCAAGGCCTGTCCTATCCCCAACTCCGATGCGGCGCTGGCCGTCGGCACACCCAGCTGGAAGGGGTTCTCCCGGTGATGTCGCTCCACGATGGTCTCCAACTTGGCCTGGAGTGACTCGGCCACCCGGTCCGAGATCACCATGCCCGCCGCTTTCATGCCCCGGCGGGGGACGCCACCCCGGGTGTGCGCCGCCAGTCGGTCCAGCGACGCCTGTCCGCGCACCTCCAGGAGGCCCTCGGCCTGATGGTGGGGCGGGGAACCGACCAGGGTTGCCAACCGGCCTCCGGCCACAAGACGCCTCGCCATGGTGGGAGGAGCCTCAGGATCCACTATCCGACCGCCTCCCACCACCATCCGCCGTCCCGTCTCGCGCAGGATGAACCTGTCTCCCATCACCAGCCCCAGGGGCTCAGCCGGTTGAAGGTGGGCAAGCACCGGACCCGGACTCTTCTCCAGGGGTGTGAACCGGACCGGCCATGCGCCGCTTCCGACGTGCAGGTGATATGCCCCCTTGCGGGGCAACCCCCCCACTACGTAGCGGGCCGGATGCACTATCGCCAAAGCCGAGTCGGTGGACCGCCACTGCCCCGGCGCGGTGAGCATGCTCCCCCTTTCCGGCGTGTGGCGACCGAGACCGGCGAGATTAGCCGCCACTCTCCATCCCGGACCGACTCGGGGCAGCGCCTCCCCGTGGGATTCAATGCCCCTTATCCGAGCCGTCACCTGTTCGGGCCATACCTCGACCCGGTCCCCAACCGACAAACCTCCGTCCAGCAACGTGCCGGTCACCACCGTCCCGGCGCCCCTGATGCTGAAAGTGCGATCGATCCACATCCGGGGCCGTCCCAGGTCTTCCGGCGAGTACCCGGCCAGCGCCGCCGAGAGGTTGGCGGCTACCTCATCCAGCCCGAGGCTGTGGGGAACCGATACCCTGATGACCGGCCAGCTGGCCGCCGCGGTGCCGGATAGTTTCTCCGCGATCTCCATCTCCACCAGGGAAGCAAGTTCCTCGTCCACCAGGTCCGTCTTGGTCAGAGCCACCACTCCGCGAGTCACCTCCAGCAGGTCGAGCACGGCCAGGTGCTCTTCGGACTGCGGCATCCAACCCTCGTTGGCCGCTACCAGGAGCAAGGCGGCGTCTATGGCTTCTATGCCGGCCAGCATGTTCTTGATGAAGCGCTCGTGACCGGGGACGTCCACAAATGAAACCCTCTGCCCATCCGGCAGGTTCGCCCACGCGAACCCCAGATCGATGGTGAGACCCCGACGGCGTTCCTCCGCCCAACGATCCGGGTTGATCCCCGTCAGGGCGGCGACAAGAGTGGATTTGCCATGGTCCACATGGCCGGCCGTCCCTACTACCGGCATGCTGCCCGCAGGGCCCGGGCCACCACCTCGTCGTCGGAGGGGAAAACGGTGCGTAAGTCCACCTTCAGCCGCCCCCGCTCCCGGCGGGCAACCACCGGGGGATCCCCACTCAGTAACCGGGAGAACATCTGGTCGGCCTGTCCCCTGATCGCCATCACCGGACCGGGAATCGTTGACCCGGGCACGCTCCCCGCTCCCGGGGTGGCGCCTCCTTCTTCGATGTCGGCCTCAAATTGCCCCGCCTGGATCACCCGGCGGGCCCGCTCCTCCAGGACCGTCCGGTCGAGACCGGCCATTTGCCAAAAGGGGAGATCCCCCGCTCGCCCGTCGGCGTAAGCCTCGGCAGTGGCCACCAACGCGGAGGTGGTGGCGCCGTCTATCCGGAGGGCTCGGGCCGCCGGGTGACGCCGCAACCGGGAGACCAACTCCTCTCTCCCGACGATTACCCCCGCCTGCGGACCGCCGAATAACTTGTCGCCTGAGAAGAGCACCAGGTCCGCCCCCCTCTCCAGGCTCTGCACCACACCCGGCTCGTCGGCAAGCCAGGAAGGGGGCGGTCCCGCCCACCAGGGAACCCTCTCGTCGACCAACCCGCTCCCCGCATCGAAAACCAGCGGGATCCCGGCTGAAGCGGCAATCCGTGAGAGTTCGGGGAGGGTGGCCTCTTCCGAGAAGCCCACTATGCGGTAGTTGGAGGGGTGGACTTTCAACAGAAGCGCTGTCTCGGGACACAACGCCCGCCGGTAATCCTCCGGCCGGGTGCGATTGGTGGTGCCCACCTCCACCAGTCGTGCGCCCGAGACGGCCATTAGCTCCGGAAGCCGGTAGGCGCCCCCGATCTCAATCAACTCGGACCGTGAGACCGGTACCTGCCTCTCTGGCGCCAGCGCCATGAGGGACAGCAGCAAACCGCCCGCGTTGTTGTTCACCACCAATGCAGCCTCCGCGCCTGTGATCATCGAAAGCAGGCGATGAAGATATCCGGCCCGCCCTCCCCGATCACCGGAGGTGAGATCCAACTCGGTGTTGCCATAGCCGACCGCCGCCTCCATCGCCAACCGGGCGGAGTCATGATGCCACGGAGCCCGACCCAGGTTGGTGTGCAGCAGCACGCCCGTGGCGTTGATGACGCGAAGCGGCCTGCTCCGCTTCAACTCCTCGAGAACCCGCATCGCCTCATCCTCGGCCCTGACGCCTCCCTCTCCCCGGCGGGCGCCCCCTATCGCATCCCGCGTCACCTGGACAACCAGACTGCGGGGCAGACACCCGTCATACAGGGAACCGGCCAAGCGGTCCACCGACGGGAACCTCCGCTTCTGCATGTGCGGAAGGCTACCGGCGCCCGATCCGGCTTCCCGCAACGGAGGTATCGTTACTCGCGATGTGGCGCTTGCTGGTCTTCGTCGGAGTTCCCCTGGTGGAACTGTATGTGCTGTCCGTGGTCGAGAATCGGATAGGGTTGTTGAACACCCTGGGTCTGATAGTCGCCACCGGCATGCTGGGGGCGGTGGTGATGAAGCGACAGGGGGCGGGCGTGTGGAGATCGGCGCAAGCGCGACTGGCCCGGGGAGAGATCCCCACCGAAGAGATCTTCGGAGGGATCATGGTCCTGGTCGGAGGGGCCCTCATGATCACTCCCGGGATCCTCACGGACGCGGTGGGTCTCTTGCTGATGGTTCCCACGGTCAGGTCACTGCTCATTCCCTCCATAACCCGGAAGAGGTTCTTTTCGACCTTCACCAACCGTGACGAGGGGATATATGACATCGGTCCTTCCTAGCCGACCCGGTCTCCACTCCGTATCTCCCCTCCCCAGTTCCACCGTCTTGTTGCTGGCGGATCGCGCCGATCACCTGGAGGTGCTGATGGTGCGGAGATCCCGATCGGCTGTGTTCGGAGGGATGTTCGTCTTCCCCGGAGGAGTGGTGGACCCGGTGGATCTCAGCCCCCTGGCCGAAGAAGTCCTGGGAGGGACTCTGCCGGGGGAAGCCGGTTGGCTGGCGGCAGGTCTGCGAGAGACCGCCGAGGAGGTGGGGATCTATCTGACCGACCGGCCTGTCGAACCTCCTCGGGTGCCCTTGCGGGGCGAAGACGTTTACCGGTGGGTTGCCGGCCGCCAAGCGCGCTTCGATCCCGGGCGGCTTCGCTACCTGTCCAACTGGGTGACCCCGCGGGAGGCGCCGCAGCGTTTCGATGCACGCTTCTACCTGGCCAGGGTTGAGGGAGACGAACCGCTGACGCTGGCCGAGGCGGAACTGACGGAGGCGGCGTGGGTGGAACCGCGCCAAGCCCTCAGCAGGCGACGGACGGGGCAGTGGGAGATGATCCTGCCTACCGAGAAGACCCTGGAATACCTGGCCGATTTCAACACGTCACGGGAGGCCTGGGAGTCCGTGGACGAAACCGGCGAGGTGACGCCGGTCCTTCCCAGGCTGGTGATGCGACGAGGAAGGCCGGAAGCCTTGCTGCCCGGCGATCCCGGCTATGAGGATTCCGGATGAAGGTGAGGCGGGTCCTGGCGCCCAACCCCGGCCTTTTCACCGGACCGGGCACCAACAGCTACCTGATAGAAGACGGGGGGGAAGCGGTCGTTCTCGATCCGGGACCAATAGAAGCTACGCATCGGAAAGCCTTGATAGCCGCCTGCGAGGGGCTGGATGTCCGAGCCGTGATCGTCACCCATACCCATCCCGATCATGCACCTCTGGCAAACCCCTTGGCGCGTTGGTTCGAAGTTCCGGCAATGGGATACGAGGCAGGGCCGGGATTCCGGCCCGACCATCGCCTCACCAACGGGGAGGTGGTAGAGGTGGGCGCCACCGCCCTTCATGCGATCCACACCCCGGGCCACTCCGACGACCACCTTTGCTTTCTAAGCGGGGAAGTGCTCTTCACCGGCGATCACATCATGGGGGGCTCTTCGGTGCTCATCACGGACGCCTCGTCTTATATGGATTCCCTACACAAGTTGACGGACCTGAAGCTGGATCGCCTCTACCCCGGTCACGGGGAGGAGATTGAACGCCCCACCGAAGTCATCTCTTGGTACATCGCCCATCGCCGCCGGCGCGAACAAGAGATACTCGCCGCGGTCGTCTCCGGATGCCGAACGGTGGGGGAGGTAGTGGAACACGTTTACCGAGACGTGGATCCGGCTCTTCACGGACTGGCGGTCCATTCGGTGGGCGCCCACCTTCAGAAGCTGGCTACCGAGGGAGCGGTCCGGTTCGAAGGCCTCAACCGAAGAGACGCTCCCGTGGAGTTGCCGGAAGGCTCATGATCCTAAGGGCGCGGCGGGGCGGGTTGATTGCAGGAGTGTTGGGGGCGGTGGTTCTGACCATGCTGAACATCCCGGCCATCGGGGCCCAGACCGACGAGGTGGACACTGCCCGCCAACGGGTGGCCGACCTTCAGGCCCAGCAGGAAGAGCTGGCCCGCGCCCTGGAGGAGACCTGGGTCGCCCAGGTGCGCGCGGAAGAGCGGTTGGCCGCCACCGAGGAGGCTCTCAGGCAAGCAGAGTCGGATCTATGGCTTGCGCAATCCTCCCTGGAGCAATGGGCGGTGCGTCTCTACATGGACCTGACAACCGGCAAGGCAGTGAGCCTGTTGATGGTGGGGAGTCCTGAGAGATTCGAGGTGGGAGTTGGCTATTTGCAAGCCGTCGGGGGTGACGAGGAGGAGATCCTGAACCACTACCGGAGCGTCACCCACGAACTGGCTCGCCAGCAGACAGAACACGAGTCCCATCTTGGGGAACTGGAAGGAATCAGGGGAGAGCAGGAAGCGCTTTTTTCGCAGTTGATCGAGAGGATGGACGCGGCTCAGCAGGAACTCGCCCTGCTGGAGGCGCTGGACAGTGAACAAACCGAGTCTGCTCCCACCACCACTACCACTACGACCACTCGGCCCACCACGACAACCACCACGACAACCACCACGACAACCACCACGACAACCACCACCACTACGAGCCCCACCAACGGCTACGACAACAACCGAGACTGCCCCGTGGAAGAGCCCAACACCTTTGACCACACCAG
>JAPPFD010000006.1:152994-192757 GCA_028823995.1 bacterium
CAAACAACTAAAACCACATTCAGCACCTCTTCTTCATATTAAAATTAGTACACTACCCAAAATACCTCTACGACAAATAGTCCCACCACCACCACAACCACCACCACCCAGCCACCACCTACAACCACAACCCGGCCACCCACCACCACAACCACCACAACCCGGCCACCACCTACCACAACCACTACGAGGCCGTCCGACGGCTACGACTACAACGGAGTCTGCCCCGTGGATGAGCCCAACACCTTTGTGGACACCTGGGGCGCTCCCCGCTCCGGGGGTCGTACTCACCAGGGCGTGGACCTCCTGGCCGAAAGGGGGACCCCGGTGAGAGCCATCCATGAGGGTGTCCTGTTCCGGGTCGACGTGGGAGGCCTGGGAGGCCTCTTCATATGGCTGCGAGCCCCCTGGGGAGACGAGTACTACTACGCCCACCTGGAAGATTTCGGCCCCGGAATCGGCACCGGCAAAAGGGTGTCCCAGGGAGATCTCATCGGGTACGTGGGCACCAGCGGCAACTCCCCCGACTACATCCCCCACCTCCACTTCGAGTATCACCCGGGGGGCGGAAGGGCCGTGAATCCCTACCCGCTTGCGCTCCAGGCCTGCGAATAGCCCGGGCGGATCGAACGATGCTTAGGGAGTGAGGGCCGCCAGGGAATCCCAGTCCTGTCCGGACTGGGCAAGGCCCTCCAAGAGCTTGGCCAAGCGACCTGTGCAAGTCTCGTCCTGGGCGGGCGGGACCAACTGCACGAGGAGTTCGGCAGTGTCCGCAAAGGCCAGGGCGGCGCCGTGCAGCGGCGTCTCTCCGGCCACCGGGCATCCGCGGTCTCCTCCCTCCACCACCCTGATGTCCAGGGGCACCTGAGCCAGCAGCGGCACTCCTATCCCGTCGGCCAACTCTTGACCGCCTCCCCGGCCGAACAGGTGATGGATCGTCCCGTGACCGCAGTCGAAACCCGACATGTTCTCGATAACCCCCACTATCGGCATGTGGGACCGCCGGGCCATGTCCGCAATCCGGGCCGCCACTTTCTGCGACGCCCGCTGGGGGGTGGTGACCACCACCATCTCCGCTTGGGGGAGCATCCGGGAGAGCGCCATCTGGATATCGCCGGTGCCGGGGGGCATGTCGATCACCAGATAGTCCAGTTCTCCCCAGTCGACCTGCTTCAGGAACTGCTCCAATGCCTTGGCCAGCATCAACCCCCGCCACATCAGGGCCGTCTCCTCCGAGTCGATTATCAACCCGGTCGACACCACCTTCAATCCATGAGCCTCCACCGGGATGATCAGCCTGGTGACGTCGTCGGCTTCCATCCGGGTATTGATCCCCAACAAGCGGGGAACCGAGAACCCCCAGATGTCCGCATCCATCAAGCCGACCCGAAACCCGAGATTGTTGATGGCGATGGCCAGGTTCACGCTTACCGATGACTTCCCCACGCCCCCCTTTCCCGAACTGACCGCGATCACCCGGGTGGTGGGGGCCACCTGGGTCGGTTCGGCGCGGTCCCTGGCTTTCTCCCTGGCTCTCGACATCAGGTCGGCCCGCTGCCGCTTGGTCATGGCAGTGGTGTGCACAACTACTTCATCAACCCCCGGCAGCGAGAGCGCCCTTCGCCGGGTGTCGCCCTCAATCTGGTCCCGCAGAGGACACTCGGCGATGGTGAGGGCCAACCCGATGGTCACGGTCCCCTGAGGGGTGGCCTCCACCGAGGCGACCATGCCCAAGTCGACTATGTTGTCTCCGAGTTCGGGGTCGATTACTCCCCGCAGGGCAGCCCACACCCGCTCGACGGTCGGCTCACTCGGGTTGCTATCCAACAGACCAACCTCCTAGGCCTTGCAAGTGATAGATAGTAGACGACTTCTTGCATGAGAGCCCCAAAGTACTCTTTACATTTTGTTCAACGCTGCTAAACTTGGACCCCGGTGGTTATGACCTCTCCGGACACCATGGCTCAAGAGGCCGCTACTCCCCTACTTGACTGGGACTCTGGGATATACCGGGAGGCCGTCAACCAGTTTGACCGGGTGGCGGCGTACATAGACCTTGATCCCAATGTCTCCCAACGCCTCCGTCTCCCACAACGATCGCTGGTGACGACATTTCCGTTCCGAAGGGACGACGGCAGCGTCGAGACGGTGTTCGGCTACCGCATCAGGCATGTACTCACCATGGGGCCCACCAAGGGAGGGATCCGCTATGCCCCCACTGTCAACTTCGGGGAGGTTGCAGCCCTGGCGATGAACATGACCTGGAAGTGCGCTTTGGTTGGACTGCCATTCGGGGGCGCCAAAGGTGGAGTCCGAGTGTCGCCGGAGTTGTTGAGTCGAGCGGAGAAACAGCGCCTGACCCGCCGGTACACCTCTGAAATCTCTACCCTGATCGGCCCCCAGCGCGACATACCGGCCCCTGACCTGGGAACCGACTCTCAAGTCATGGCATGGATCATGGACACTTACAGCCACCAAGTGGGCCACGGGGCCCCGGGGGTCGTTACCGGAAAGCCGGTTGAGCTGGGAGGCACGGCCGTAAGGGAGGAGTCCACGGGATTAGGTTTGGCTTATCTCCTGCCCCTGGCCCTGGAGATGGTCGACCTGCCCTTGGAGGGAACGCGGGTGGCCATCCAGGGATTCGGGCAGGTGGGACGCAGCGCCGCCCTGGCCTTGGCTCGGCAAGGCGCCCGAGTGGTGGCAGTCAGCGATCTGTCGGGAGGGATACACTGCCCCACCGGACTCGACATCGATGCCTTGAGAGAGTGGACAGACCACAACCTTTGGGTGGAGGGTTTTCCGGGAGGAGATCCGATAAGCGGCGAGCAGCTGTTCGAGGTGGACTGCGAAGTGCTGATTCCAGCCGCAGTTCAAGAGGTGATACACGGCGGTAACGCCGATCGCATCACCGCCGCGGTGGTGCTGGAAGGCGCCAACACTCCCACCACCATGGAGGGGGATCAGATTCTGCAGAAGAGGGGTGTGCTGGTCGTCCCGGACATCCTGGCCAACGCAGGCGGCGTCACGGTCTCCTACTTCGAGTGGCTCCAGGGACTTCAATACTATTTCTGGACCGACGAGGAAACACGCCAACGACTGCGCAGCATCATGACCAACGCATTCAGGGAGGTCCACAGAATCGCTCGTGAAGAGAAGGTTGATCTGAGGACCGCGGCCCTGATAAAAGGCGTGGCCAGGGTGGCCAAGGCAAAACTGTTGAGAGGCCTATTCCCCTGACAGCAGGCCGTTTCCCACTGTATATAATCACAATCACGCTTTACTATTTGCGACAGACGACCTCGTTTCCCAGATGCAGCTACTAACCATCAAGAGCTCCGCCCCGCAGCGGCCCATCCTCCTGACCGACTCGGCGGTGGCCAAGGTCAAGGCCCTCCTGTCTTCCGAGGAAGACGACGACCTAGGCCTCCGGGTGGCTGTGAGGCCGGGCGGGTGCTCAGGCTTTTCCTACGAGATGTTCTTCGACTCCGACGTGGAGGAAGAGGACATCGTCATCGACTTCAACGGCTTGCGCGTGCTGGTCGACCCGCAGAGCGCCAAGCGGATCACGGGCGCCACGCTGGACTACCGGGAGGGCCTGATGGAGGCCGGCTTCTCCATCGACAATCCAAACGTGACGCGCTCCTGTGGGTGTGGGAACAGCTTCGCCTAGTATCCCCCGTCATGCCTAAACAAGCACCCCAACTCAAGAGCGCTCCTGCCCCCCTGGCTCCTTATTCCGTGGTGACCGAGGCGCACGGCTTCGTCTTCATCTCCGGCCAGGTAGCCATCGATCCCCAGACCGGGGAGACCCCCGAGTCCGTGACGGCCCAGACGGAACTCATCCTCCGCAACATCGGCAACATCCTCTCCGAACTGGACCTCGGCTACTCCGACATCGTGAAGACCACCGTCTTCCTGGCCGACATCCGCGACTATGGCGACGTCAACACCGTGTACGGGAGTTTCTTCGACGGCAAGCCTCCGGCTCGCTCCGCCGTCGGCGCGGGAGGCCTGCCCCTAACCGGCCTGAAGGTGGAGATCGAGGCGATCGCCGCCCGCTGATCCCTTCTTCTAGAAGACCTCCTGACACCACGGCTGGGGGTACCAATCGAACATGGCGTCGGCCAACGCCCTAGCCGCAGGCTCTCCCTTCAGCCGGCCCAAAGCTCCCAGACGCCGGAAGCGGGCGCGTCCCAGGAACCCGGCGCTCAGGTCTTCCAGGTCGAGGGAAAGGTCGGGAGAGTCGGAGACCCTCCGACACGAGCCAGAGCCCCCGGACACCTCCAGGCGGTACCGGGAGAGCTTTGCGGTCATGGGATCGAACACCTCGAACACCAGGGACCCGTCGGCCGAGTAACGGCGGGAAGAGAGCGCCGACTCCACGTCCAGGATCCTCAACCACAAACCGTCGTTCAGGGTCTGTGCCTCCCGGAAGTTGGCGAAAAGCTGGTGTAGAGCCGTCTCGGCTGGTACGTTCCACGCCCGGAGTTGCCGCACCAAGTCCTGGTTGACCAGGAAGTTCCACAGGCCCGAATACGCAGCCGGTGTAAGGGCGATCATCTCCTCCAGCCTCAGGGTTATCCCTAAGCCGATCCCCTCCCAGGACCCGCTGGTGCGGTATTGGGCGTATCCGATAGGGTGGCCGTCGGAGTCGAGCGCCAGGGCGTACCGGAGGGAACTGGCCTCTCCGCGGAGACGGGGACCGTCCGCCAGGATCTCCAACTCCCACCAATCCGCCGAGCGGGCGAACATTCCGGGTACCTCCCTGCGTTTGCGATCGAACACCGACGGCAGGACCTCTTTGGCTTCATCCGGTTCGACCAGGACCACCGGCGCAGGCCGGGGAGCCAGTCGATGGGGGACCAGGGGGAATCGATCGATGACGAGTTTGGTGGTAACCCCCGCCACTCCGAAGCCGAACCGCCCGTAGAGAGGGACTTCCGTCGACCACAACGCGGCCAGCATGTCCCCTTGATCCTGCGCCTCGGCCAACAACCCGGTCACCATCCTGCGCATGATCCCGCGCCTCCGATGGCTTGGGAGCACCCCTACGCTGGCCACTCCGGCAGTGGCCGCCGTGCCGCCGGGGATTGTCAACTCCAGGCCGTAAGCAAAGGAGGCGCCCACCATCCGTCCTCCCTCGAAAGCACCCCGGCTGCGCTCCAGTTCCAGCAACTTGCGATAGCTTTCCTCGGCGGCGGGATCGGGGTCCTGTCCGAAGGCCATGGCGGTCACCCGCCCCAAGACATCCAGTTCCTCGGGGGCGACGGCCCGTATCTCTACAGCCAACGTCCTGGGGGCGTCAACCGCCGATAGTGTTCTGAGCCCGCGTTACGGCGGCGACGAAGTCGGTGGTCGCCGTGTTGAAGTCGGCCGCCGCACCCCTGCGGGTCTCACCGGTGTCGGCGCTACGCAATCCCTCCACGACGGTGGCGGCCGCCGCCGCCGCCCGGGTGGAGGCGGTCAGCATGTCCTGATGTGATGCCGCCAATACCGAAGGCGCGTTCAGCCTTACCACGTTCTCCTGCCAGCTGATTACATCCTCCATCACAGCCACCAAGCGCTCCTCGGTCTCGGCGTATTCAATCGACCTCTCGTCCCAGGCGGCGTTGACCTCCCGGGCCTCTCTCGCCAGGGCAGTCAACTGCTCCCCCAGCGCCTCGATGGAAGCCAGGTAGGAGACGACCGCGGGCAACAGCGTGGTGCTGGTGGGCGTCTCCTCAGGAGCCGCCTCGCCGTCGGGTTCCTCGCCCTCCGCGGCGGAGGTCGTCTCCGTCGACGAGTCCTCCTCCAGCGTTGTCGCGGAAGGAACGGTGGTTACCGGCTGGGGTGCGATCTCGGCTCTGGGCAGCGTCCTGACGAACATGAAGGTGAACGCAAACATCGCCAGGATGGCTAGCGGAAGCAGCCAGCGGCCAGGCTTGGGATCGGGATTGACCACCATTCCTCGGGAGTGTAGTTGAGGTGACGTGTCATTGATGACAAGTGCCCGAGCAGCTCGCGACTCTGTGTTTTCTTTCGCGATGCGGACAACACCCCTTGAATCCGCGGGGCACATCTCATAACAATGTGGCATGAGCGATTCCAAACCATCCGATCAAGAAGTATTCGAATCAATCCCCTGGGACGAGTTGCGAGACCTTGGAGACACGTCCCGGCGCCGCCGACTCTGGTACCTGGTGGGAGGGGCGTCAGTGGTGGCGGTGCTGGCCTTCAGCGTGGTCCGCACCTTCTCTTCTCCTGACCCTCAGGTAGTCATCCCGCCGACAGTTGCCCCGTCCTCCGCCGCCGGGCCGGCGTCACCATCCCTTCCGGGGCAGGGCCAGAATCCCGCCCCAACGCACTCGCCCCGCCTAGTACCGGCTACTCCGGCGGCCATGAGCGAAGCGGACCTCCGGGCAGGAGAGGACCCGACCGCATCGGACGGCCACTCTCAGGAAGAGCGTCAGGCCGCTTCCTATTCGGAGTGGTTCGTCCTGGATTACTTCACCCTGGACGGGACGGAGCAGTCCGACGGCCTCGAGTGGTGGCTGCCGGGCATCAACCGTCCCCTCGACACATCCGCACGCCCTCTCTCCTTTGTGGAGTGGGTGAGAACCCTGTGGGTTGAACCGGTGGCCGGGGGACGTTGGCGGACGGTGGTAGCCCTCCGACGGCTGGTCTCTGTCGACGGCGGCGCCTACAGTCGGCTACCCACCCAGTCAGTTGAAGTGGTGGTGGATGTGGAGGCGGGCATGCCGACCATTGTCGACCTACCCCGCCTCATCCCTCTGCCGGAAGCGAATCCCGGCCAATGGTGGGTGGGAGAGGAGTTGGAGACGCCTCCAACCGCGGTGCTCAGGACCGCCCGAGAAGAACTGCTCCTCGCCCAGGCAGGCACCGTCGTGGGTCGACCGGTGGTCAGCCGGATGGAAGACGTATGGCGGGTGGAATGGGCAGTGGTGGATACGGCCGGGATCTCGTGGCCGGTCAGCCTGTGGATCGGTCCCGACGGAGTGGCGGTCCCTGCCGGAGGCCAGGGCTGATCACCCCGTCTCGAATTGGCTTCTCAGAATCGATTCGACCGCAGGCCGTATGGCGGCCCAGTCCCCTCCGGTTGCCTTGCTGACCGTGACGAAGTCCGCTGTCCAGAACACCGAATCCACCCCCTCTGTCGCCAGTATGGCCACGGCCAACGGATGCTCCACCGCCTCGCCCTTCCGATAAGTGACAGGGCCACCCACCTTGCTCCCAACCGTGAACTTCATGGCATTGGGGTTGGGGGTAGGTTGAGCGATCACCGTCATGCGTAACTGCCTGATTGGGACTGGCCGCCAACCGCCTTCGGGCAGGATCGGGATTGACGGGCGATTGTTATTCTAGATCACCATGGCTGCCACCCTCACCGGGAGCAACACCAAGTTTCGAGATGACCTGATCCGCGTGCTGGGCGCCGAACGGGTGATGGATTCGACGTTGGAACGCCACCTCTATGCCAAGGATGCAGGGGTCTACACGGGAAACCCGACCGTGGTGGTGATGATCGAAACCACCGAGGAAGTCGCGCAAGTGGTTAGGGCCGCACGGCGCCATGGCATACCGGTAGTAGCCCGAGGGGCGGGAACCGGCCTCTCCGCCGGGGCGGTCCCGGAAGTCGGCGGTATGGTGCTGGTGACCACCCGCATGAACCGGATCGAAGAGATCGACACCGAGAACCGTACCGCCTGGGTGGGCCCGGGAGTCATCAACCTGGACTTGTCCGCCGCCACCACCCCCTTCGGGATGCACTTTGCCCCCGATCCCTCCTCCCAATCGGCGTGCACCGTGGGAGGAAACATCGCCTGCAACTCGGGAGGTCCTCACTGCCTGTCCGAAGGGAGCACTGTCAACCATGTCCTTGCCTTGGAAGTCGTCACCGACACCGGAGACGTGATGATCGTGGGCAGCGGGGCACCCGATCCCATCGGATTGGATCTTCGGGGCATCCTCGTCGGGTCGGAAGGCACCCTGGGGATAGTCACCCGCGCCCTGGTGAAGCTCACCCCCAACCCCCCTGATGTGCGGACGATGGCGGTGGCCTTTCCCACCATTGAAGACGCCGCGGCCACCGTCTCGGGGATCATCGCCGCGGGACTGATTCCCGCTGCCCTGGAGATGATGGACCAACTGATGATGCAAGCCATCGAGAACTGGCTGCACGCCGGTCTGCCCGTCGAGGCGGGAGCCCTGTTGCTGGCCGAGGTCACCGGGGTCACCGAGGCGGTGGCGGCGGAAGCGGAGATCATCACCAGCATCGCCCACGGGAACAACGCTCTGTCGGTGCAAGTGGCGGCTTCCCCCGAGGAGCGGGAGATCCTGTGGAAGAGCCGCAAGTCAGCCTTCGGCGCGGTGGCACAGGCCGCTCCTGACTACTACCTGCACGACACGGTTGTGCCTCGCACTCGTCTCGTGGAGGCCATGCGCCAGGTGTATGAAATCGGTGAGCGGTACGAGATCATCATGATGAACGTCTTCCACGCCGGGGACGGCAACCTCCATCCTCTGATGGCCTTCGACGCCTCCGAGCCCGGTCGGCTTGACAAGGTGAAAGCCGCCGCCGACGAGTTGGTTGAACTCTGCGTCGAAAAGGGAGGCGTTCTCTCGGGGGAGCACGGCATCGGAATAGAGAAACGCCACCTGATGCCGTTGCTCTTCACGGAGATGGACCTTGACGCGCAGGCTCGCGTGAAAGAGGCTTTTGACGCCGAGGGAGTCTTCAACCCCGGCAAAGTCCTTCCGGAGGGATCCCGTTGCTTTGACTTTGGACGGCCGGTGCCCGAGGGCGCCTGGGTGTGAAGAGCCGGTTCGGCGCCATCCCTGCCGCCGACATCTCAGCCGATCAGGCCATCCCGCCGGCGGAGATCGCGGTGGCCCCCACCACCCTCGAAGAAGCCTCCGAGGCTCTTCGCATCGCCACCGAGCGCCGAATGAAGGTACTGATCTGGGGGGGTGGCAATCATCAGGGATACGGCCACCGCGTGCATCCCGACATGGTGTTGGTCACCACCTCACTCAACCGGGTCGAAGTCTGGGAGCCCGAAGACCTGACCATTGTGGCGGGGGCGGGGGCCCGGGTCTCCCAGGTGGAGGAGATGCTGGCGGATGAGCGCCAGACCACCCTCCTGCCGCACTCTTCGCCAACCGCAACGATCGGTGGCGCTCTCGCCGCCGGGCTCAGCAGCTACAAGCGATATCGCTACGGGCCCAGCCGGGACCGGGTTCTGGAGACCACGGTGGTCACCGGTGACGGGCGCATCGTCCGGAGCGGGGGCCGGGTGGTCAAGAACGTGACCGGCTACGACATCCCCCGCCTGATGGTGGGCGCCCTGGGCAGGTTGGGACTGATCGGCTCAGTGTGCCTGAAGCTCATTCCGACGCCCGCCGCGGCGGTGACGGTGAGCGTGGACGATCCGGCAGCCGCCCTTGCTGTTCTATACCGGCCCCTAGCCGTGCTCTCGACGCCGTCGGGTCACAGCGCCTATCTGTGGGGAACGCAGGCCGAGGTGGAGTCGCAGGCCAGCCGGTTGGGAGGAGAGGTGCAGAGCGGACACGCATGGCCGCTGATGCGTTCGCGGCCGGTCGCCTGGTCGCTGAGGCTTCCCCCCTCCCGAATGACCGAAGGCCTGGAGCGCCTGCCTGACTCCTGGGATTACGTGGCCCAGCAGGGAGTGGGGATCACAGAATGCGTCGCGGACCAGGACGAGATCGGAGCGGCATCCGAACTCCGTGGGTGGGCGGAGTCGGTGGGCGGGGCTCTGGTGCTTACCAACGGTCCCGAGACCCTGTACGAACGGATCGACCCCTGGGGCACTCCTCCTGCGGGCCTCGAATACCAGCGCAAACTGGTGGCGGGGTTCGACCCATACCGAGTGCTCAACGGCGGCCGACTGCCGGGAGGCATCTGATGGGCTACCAGACGCCTTACGCACCCACCCGATCCGAACTCTCCAGTTGCATCCAATGCGGCTTGTGCCTCCCCCACTGTCCCACCTTCCGCCTCACCGGGAAGGAGACCGACTCCCCCCGGGGCCGACTGACCGCCATGGCCGCGGTGCTGGACGGAATCACGGGTATAGACGAGGTCTTCGCCGAGACCATCTCCTTCTGTCTGGGTTGTCGCGCTTGTGAGCCGGTGTGTCCAAGCATGGTGCCCTATGGAAGGACCCTGGAGGGAGCCCGGGCGGAAATCTCCGCCCAGCGCGGCGGCGTGACCCGGCGGCTTCGGGGATGGGTCATGGAGACCTGGCTCGGGAGCCCGGCGATAATGCGGGTCATCACCTGGACGACGGCCCTGGTCCAGCAAACCGGCCTGGACCGGATCGCGCCGCGTCGAGTTCGCTCCGGTCTCAGGGGCCTGAGGCGCATCGGTTGGAGGACCCCGTCATTGAGGGGAAGGACCTTCCAGCCTGATCAGGCGCCTGTGGCCACCGTGGGACTCCTCACCGGTTGCATAATGGGTCCCTGGTTCGCCGACGTCCACCACGCAAGCATCGCTTTGCTGGTGCGAGCAGGCTATCGGGTGGTAGTCCCCTCGGACCAGACCTGCTGTGGCGCCTTGGCAGCCCATGACGGCGCCGCTGAAGGCGCCGCCCGCCTGGCTGCCCGGAACGCCGCGGCGTTCCGTGGAGTGGATTACGTGGTGGCCAACGCAGCCGGGTGCTCCGCTCATCTGAAGGACTACCGCCACTGGGCTCCCGGAGAAGCACTGGACGAGGGTTGGCAGGTCCGAGACATCACGGAGTTGGTGGCTGACGCTGTCGAGGACGGCCGGCTTCCCCGCCTGGAAGAGGGACGCGGATTGGTGGCGCTCCAGCATCCTTGCCATCTTCGCAACGCCCAGCGGATTGTCACCCAGCCTCAATTGATCCTGGAGGCGGCCGGACACCGGACCACACCCATCGATCCGGTGTGCTGCGGCGCAGCGGGGTTCTACTCCATTCTCCGACCCGACACCTCCGCCCGCCTCGGAAGAGACAAAGCCGATGAGATTCGACGCAGCGGAGCCACGCTCGTGGCCAGCGCCAATCCCGGGTGCGAGATGCAGTTGCGTTCGCATCTGGCCGGCGAATACCGGGTCCTGCACCCGGTGGAACTCTATTTGCAAGCGCTGTCGAACGCCAAGGAGAGTCAGGCATGACCCACCCCTCCCCCTCGGCCTCCCAAGCGTTGGACTGGCGTTATTGGTACCGTCTGGCTGCCGGATCTTTTCGCTCCATGCTCCGGGTGGGTTTTTCGGCTGCCGGGATAGCACTCCTGGGGCTGGCCCTAGCCTCACTTCTCCTCGAAGTGGGGATCGTGGAGGGCGGTCCTGACCTGAGCATCATGGAGGCCATGAGCGCCATCGCCGCGGTGGGGGCGGTCGGCGGAGTGATCCTGGGCCTGGGAGCGGAGGCTTCCTACGGGGCGTCCGCTCTGGAAGACGAACAAGACGTCTGGCATCGGGCAGCCGGAAGAGCCTTGGCTGGACTGGCGGTTGCGATGATTCTGGTGGCGGTCAGCGCCTTGCTTCCTCTGCCCGAGGACCTGCCCGTCACCATCGATTACGGACGGGCCACCCTCAGGGCCGCCGGGGGTGCCGGGCTCATATGCTCCCTGCTTGTCCCGCCCCTGACCGGATGGCTCTCAGTGCGAGCCGGGTTTTGGAAACCCCGTTGGGACCCTTACCTTCTGTTCGGCGCGTGGGCGGTCCTGATAATGGCGCTGTTCGCTCCTCCCGGTTGATCCGGGGTCACATTCTCTCGGGGACGTCGATCCCCAGCAGCTCCACCAGCATGGTCAGCACCTCCCCGGTGTAGCGGGCCAGGGTGAGCCAGGAGCCCTGACGGACGGGATCCGGTTCGCTGAGGATGTGGCATTGGTCGTAGAACCGGGTGAAGCCCACCGCCACCCGGTAGGTGTATTCGGCCAGGTGGTGCGGGGCGCGCTCGGACGCGGACCTGCTTATCGCCTCGGGCATCAGAGCCAGGGTGAGCATCAGGGCCCGCTCGGCGGGGCGCGACGGCGGAACAAGGGCGCCTGGCGCCAGGTTCTCCGCTGCCGCCCTTGCCAACAGCGACCGTATCCGCACCACGCCGTATTGCAGGTACGGACCGGTCTTCCCGGAAAAGGAGACGAACCGTTCCGGATCGAAAACGTAGTTGGAGGCCCGATGGGTCGCCAAGTCCCCGAACTTCAAGGCGCCCAACCCCACCGCTTCGGCGATGGCGTCTCTTTCCTCCGGTGAGTAGTCCCCGGCGAGATCGTTCTCTTCCAATCGAAGGCGGGCGGACGCCGCAACCATCTCGATCAGCTCGCCGAGCCTGACCACGCCTCCCTCCCGGGTGCGGAACGGACGGCCGTCCGGGCCGTTCATGGTGCCGAACCCGACGTGCTCAAGGCCCACCCGGCACGGGGCCAGGCCGGTGAGCCGGGCCGCCCTGAAGACCCCGCGGAAGTGATCGGCCTGGCGGGCATCAACCACGTACAGGATGACGTCGGCGCCCAGGTCGTCCACCCGCATCTCGATAGTTGCCAGGTCGGTGGTGGCGTACAACGCCGCCCCGTCGGATTTGCGCAGAAGGAGGGGCGGCAGGGGCGCTTCGTCGTCGGGCTCGGCGACCTCCACCACCGTCGCCCCCTCGCTCTCGGTAACGCGTCCGCTGCCCTCCATTCTCCGGATCATCTTCTCCACCCTGTCGGCCACCGTGCTCTCTCCATACCAGAGATCGAATTCCACCCCCAGGCGGGCGAAGTCGGCCCGCTGGCTCTCCATGGAGACTCGAACCATCTGCTCCCACAGGGCCCGATACCCTGGTCTCCCCTCCTGCAACTCCAAGGTGGCACGCCGGGCAGCCCGCGCCCGCTCCGGGTCCGAGGCGCAGGCAGCCGCCACCTCCGGGTACAACTCGGACAGGTCCTCCAGGCTGATCGGCGACTCGGGGGGATAACCCCGCTGACGTCCCTCCTCGAAATACGGCAATCCGGGAAGTCGCTCCTGCACACCCATGATCAGCATTCCCATCTGCGTCCCCCAGTCCCCGAAGTGGGGATCGCGGGTGACCCTGTGCCCCAGATGGGCGAAGATGCGGGCCAAAGAGTCTCCGATGATGGTGGACCGGAGATGTCCGACGTGCATCGGCTTGGCAACATTGGGCCCCCCGTAATCCACCACGACGTGACTGACCGCATCGGCGCGCGGCGCCCCCAAGCGAGGATCCGATTCCATCTCGGCGACCCACTGGGCCAGGAACCGGTCGGAGAGACGGATGTTGACAAACCCGGGTCCGGCCGGGAGTACCTCTCCGAACCTCTCGTCCTGCCCGGCGCGTTCGGCTACCGCGACCGCCAGGCTCCGGGCGGACTGTCCCGCAGGGCGGGCGGCAGCCAGGGCGCCGTTGCACTGAAAGTCCCCCAACTCGGGGCGTTGGGAGGGAAACACCTTGCCATAGCCCCGGTCAAGACCCAGTTCTTCGAAGGCCGAGCCGAAAACCTCCCCCAAGAGGGAAATCAGGGACATCGGGCCGCCTCCCCAAAAAGGCCGTGATCGACCATCCCCAGACTCAGGAAATCTCTCCTTCCAACAGGTGCGGTGAATACTACAAAGCCAACCGGGTCTGCCATCATTGGGGCTATGAAAGCAACAGAGTATCGACGCTACGACGCGGTTGGCCTGGCCGCGCTGATCGCCAACCGCGAGATCTCGGCCCCAGAGGCGCTCGAGGCCGCCATTCGCCAGACTGAGGCTCTCAATCCCGCCCTCAACGCGGTGGTCCACACCACCTATGACCGGGCCCGCCGACTCGCGCAGGCCGCACTGCCCGCCACCCCACTGGCCGGTGTCCCCTTCATGCTCAAGGATCTCGGCCAACTCTGGGAAGGGGTGCCCACCACCTCCGGGTCCAGGGCCCTGCTGGACTTCATAGCTCCCTTCACGACCACCCTCACCTCTCGTTATCTGGGTGGAGGCCTGGTCATTCTGGGGAAAACCTCCACTCCCGAGTTCGGCATGGCGTCGGTGACCGAACCGGCGGTGCATGGCCCCACCCACAATCCCTGGGCGCCGGGGATCACCGCCGGGGGATCCTCGGGCGGGTCGGCCTCGGTGGTGGCGGCTGGAGTGGTCCCGGCGGCCCACGCCAGTGACGGGGGAGGTTCCATCCGGATACCCAGTTCCGCCTGTGGCCTGGTGGGGCTCAAGCCAACCCGGGGTAGGAACCCGGTAGGCCCGGTCATGAGCGAGGGGTGGTACGGTCTGGCTGCTTCGCATGTCGTCACACGGACGGTGAGAGATTCTGCGGCGTTTCTCGATCTCAGTCACGGACCCGAGGCGGGCGATCCCTACGCGGCGCCGCCCCCCGACGGTCCCTACCGGCAAGCGGCGCAGGCGCCGCACCGCTCCCTACGAATCGGCGTGGTCGAGGGAGCGATGACCGGTGATGTGGACCTGGACCCCGAATGCCTCCTGGCGGTCGACCGGACCGTCTCGCTCCTGGAGGAACTCGGCCATCGGGTTGAACGGGTCTCCACCGGGATCGGCCCGGGGCCGGGGAGGCGGGCGATGCTGACCCTTTCGGCGGTGGACACGGCCTGGATGGTGGAGACCTTCGACGTCGATGTCAGCAAACTGGAACCTGCCAACCAGGTGGTCGTGGAAGCGGGAAAGACGGTCTCGGCCACCGACTTCGCCGACAACCTGTATCTGGTGCGCCATTACGGTCGGATCATGGGTCGGATCATGGAGGACCACGATGTCCTGGTCACATCCACCCTGGCTACTCCGCCCTGGCCCCATTTCGCTCTCCAGCCCGGAGCGGAGCAGAGAGAAAGGATCGCCGCCCTGCTGGAAGGCCGGTACACCGGCTCCGCCTTCGAGTTGATGGAGGAACTTGCCACCAAGTCCATGAATCGGATCCCTAACACCTGGCCGTTCAACATGACCGGCCAGCCCGCCATGTCCCTGCCGATTCACCGCGCGGAGTCAGGGCATCCGGTGGGTGTCCAGTTCGTAGGCCGCTTCGGGAGAGAGGACACCCTGTTCAATCTGGCCGCCCAACTGGAAAAGGCCCGCCCCTGGATCCAGGACTATCCCTTCATGGATCCCGGGACCCCCCAATGGGCTGAAGCCGACCATCGGGCGCAGAGCGGCCGGCCCGAGTAGCCTTCGAGAGTGTCGCAAGTCAACTGGCAGCTCTACCGGCAGCTTGGGCGTCCAACCGCCTTGGTTGCCTACCGGGGCTGGGGAGACGCCGGAGAAGCCTCCAGTCGGGCGATACAGCACGTCCTCTCTATCTACCCCTCGGTGCTGCTGACCGAGATCGACCCCGAAGAGTATTTCGATTTCCAAGTCGTCCGGCCGGAGATCTCCTTCGGGAAGGGAGGCTCCACAACCCTGAGTTGGCCGGGCACCGAGGTTTACCTGACCACCCCGGCAGAGCAGCGTCCGCTCCTGGTGATAACCGGAGACGAGCCTCACGCTCGCTGGAAGTCATACGTCCGACAGATCATGGACCTGTGCCGGGCGGCGGGTGTGGAAAGAGCCCTCACCATGGGAGCCTTCATGGGGCAGATCTCCCACACTTTCCCAGTCCCCATGGTGGGGCGGGCAACCGATCCCTCCCTACTCGGTCGGTACGGCCTCTTCGGGTCGAGCTACCAAGGTCCCACCGGCATCGTGGGGGTCCTGCACCAGGCCTTCGTCCAGGAAGGATGGGATGCCCTGACCCTGTGGGCAGCCGTACCCCACTATCTATCCACCCAGGACTACCCACCTGCCAGCCTGGCCCTGGTAAGAAAGGCCGCCCAAATCCTGGAGGTGAACCTCGACGTCTCTCCCCTGGAGGTGGAGTCCTCCGAGTTCCGGGAGAAGCTTGACGCAGTGGTAGCCGAGTCCGAGGATCTGGCCGGGTACATAAAACACCTGGAAGAGGAGGCGGCCAAAGGCACCAGCCTTCACCCCCAGAGCCTGGAGGATGCCGGAGATCAGATGATCTCCGAGATCGAGGCCTTTCTCCGGCACCCCGAGAAATAGCTCTGCCCGGCAGGCCCGGCGTTTCTCTGCTCATCCGTGCCCGGTGGGCGTCCCAGCCGGGCCGACGGAGCGGCGCGTCTCCCGTTACGGCCCCGTGTTGAAGACGCCGGCGTTTCGAGAACGGAGATGCGTTTTCTGCACCTTGCCCATGGCGTTGCGCGGGAGACGCTCCACTATGAGGATCCGCTTGGGGATCTTGTACCCCGCCAGGCTCCCGGCGAGGGCCTGCTGGAGCCAGGAGGTAGCGGGGTTGGCCTCGCCATCCCACACCACCGCGGCCACCACACCCTCCCCGAAGTCGGGATGCGGCGCCCCGAACACCGCCGACTCCACCACCCCCGGCAGGGAGTTCAATGCCGCCTCGACTTCGGGTGGGTGGACATTCAGGGCCCCGGTGATAATCACATCCTTGGACCTTCCCACGAGAGTCACCCGGCCGTCGCCGGCCAGTGAAGCCAGGTCTCCCGTGGCCACCCAACCGTCGGCGCTCATCACCCTCGCTGTCTCGTCGGGACTGGCAAGATAACCGGTAAACGACCCCGGACCGCGAACCAGTAGCTCTCCCGTCTCTCCAGGCCCCGGTTCGGCGTCCGTCTCCCGCGCAACCTTGATCTCAACCCCTTCCAGCGGATACCCGACCGTTCCCGGTATCCGTTCTCCGCGATAGGGGTTGGAAGTGATGATCCCCACCTCGGTCAATCCGTATCGCTCCACGATGCAATGGCCCGAGCGCAGACGGAAGTCCTCCCAGGTCTGGGGGAGAAGGGGAGCCGAGCCGCAGGTGAAGAGCCGCATCCCCGCCGCTGCTCCGACAGAAAGCCCGGGATGGGACAGGAGACGGGTGTAGTGAGTGGGTACTCCCATGAACACGGTCGCCCGAGACCAGAGCCTGGTGACCGCCCCCGGATCGAAAGCAGGCAGGAACAGGATCGAGGCCCCCGACAGCAAAGCGCAATGGAGGGCTACGAACAGTCCGTGCGTGTGAAAGAGCGGAAGAGCATGGATCAAGGTGTCCTCGGGCCGGAAACGCCAGACCCTGCACAGGGCAAGGGCGTTGGCGGCAAGGGCCCGGTGAGTGAGAACCGCCCCACGCGGGGCGCCCGTGGTACCGGAGGTGTAGAGGATGGCCGCCGGGTCGCTCCCGACCGGCCTGGTCCTCCCGGCCGACAGTGATTCTTGGGCCGGCGGGTGCGTGAGGCTGACCATCCCGTCGGGCCGGAGAGCCGCCACCTCGGCAGGGGAGCCGGAACCCCTCAGCCGTTCAGCGACCTCCGTCCGTCGATGGGGATCGCATATCACCAGACGGGGACCGGCGTCTTCCACGAACCCAGCCAGCTCTACCGGGGTGTAGGCCGGGTTGACCGGAACGTAGACCGCTCCCTGGCTCAGGCAGGCCAGGTAAAGGAATACGTTCGCCAGGGACTTCTCCACATAGGCGAGGACCCGGTCCCCCCGCCCGATCCCACAGGCCTCCAAGCTCGCTCGGCAACGCTCCACCAGCGAGTCGAGTTCACCATAGGTAACTGGTGGGTGGTCAGGAGCTTCGAGAGCAACCTTGGAAGGGTCGCGGAGAAAAATCTGCCGGAGGATTTGGTAAAGACCACCGGGAAGGGCAGGAGGTTCCAACCTCCATCGGACGAGGTCCGCGCATTCCAGTGATCGGGACATCCGCTTCACCTCAACAGGTGGCCAGGGGCAGAATCGAACTGCCGACCCTCGGTTTTTCAGACCGATACTCTACCAACTGAGCTACCTGGCCTCCCAGCCCGTGGCGGGGACGACGGGATTTGAACCCGCGACCTCTGGCTTGACAGGCCAGCGAACACTCCAGACTGTTCTACGCCCCCAATGGGGGAAGCCGACAGTAGTCGACTCCGCAGTGTCAGTATATCCCCCACCCCAGACCACCGTGCCGCAGATTCCTCTAAGCGTCAGCGGGTGATGGTCAGTCCAGGGAGAGGGCGATCTTTCCGAGTTGACGGCCCGCTTCCATCCTGGCCATGGCGGCTGGCAACTCCTCGAAGGGAAACACGCGGTCTACCGGAGGCGGGACCGCCCGGCCCGAGGCGATCAAGTCCAGCAGGTCCCGGTACTCGGCCGGGGTGTACATGGTGGACCCGATGATCTCCAACTGCCGGAAGAACAGCGCCGGGATGCCGATCTCCGCCTTGGCTCCGCTGGTGGCCCCGCAGACCACCATCCGACCCCCCAATCCGAGCGAACGGAGCGATTGTCCCCAAGTTGCCGGACCCACATTCTCCACTACCACGTGGGCCTGCCCTCCTGCCGCCGCCCTGAGCTCTTTGGAGAACTGTCCGGCCGAATCAAAGCCGGCTTCGGCGCCGTTTTCGATTGCCCAGGCGATCTTCTCCGGACTTCGGGAGGTGACGAATACCCGGGCGCCGAGCGACACGCCGAGCAGGGCGGCCGCGCTGGAGACTCCTCCCCCCACTCCCACCACCAGCAGTGTCTCTCCTTCCGCCAGGCGCACCCTTCGCAACATCCGGAAAGCGGTGCCGGTCGCCAGGGAGAAAGAACCCGCGGTCTCCCAGGAGAGCGCCAGCGGCTTCGGCCAGGCGTTGGCGGCCGGGATCACCACCTTCTCCGCCAGTGTCCCCTGGCTGTGCTCCCCCAGTACCCCGAACGAGGGGCAGTACACTGTCTCCCCGCCGTCGCACACCGGGCAGTTCCGGCAGGAGAGCGAAGGGTTGATGATCACCTCATCTCCCTCGGCGATGCCCGATACCCCCGGCCCGATCTCGTCCACCACCCCGGCGCCATCTCCGCCGAGGATGTGAGGAAGGCCGGGAGGGGCCGGAAGCCCGCGGGTCACCCACACGTCAAGATGATTGAGGGCGCTGATCCTGAGTCCAACCCGTACCTGGCCCTGTCCGGGGTCGGGGTCGGGAACCTCATCCAGGGAGATCGCCCCTGGACCGGTCAATTCATGCAGACGCCAAGCTCGCATGACTCCCGAGGTTACCCCTCCGCCCGGGAATGGAGTTCCCGCTCTCCCACTTGGTATTCTTCCGGCCTAGTGGTCCGAACCGAGAAAGGCAACTGGCTATGAACAGGTGGGAGCATCGAATCGAGGGAGCGCACGTGATAAAACTGCTGGTCGGCCCCGTGGAGAACAACGTCTACATCCTGGGCTGCACCAACACCCAGAAGGCGGTGATCGTGGACGCGGCCAACGAGGCCGATCGCATCATCGATGCGGCCGCCGACTACGACGTACAGGCCATACTCACCACCCACGGCCACCAGGACCACCTCCAAGCGGTGGACCAGGTGAGCGACAAACTGGGCGTCCCGTTCCTTCTGAACCCCGAGGACCTCTTCCTCCTGGAAGAGTCCGGCATCGAGAAGGCCGCTCCCGACGGACTGATCCGGGACCGGCAGGAGATCGAGGTCGGAGACCTTCTGCTCCATGCCGTTCACACCCCCGGCCACACCCCTGGATCGACCTCGTTCGTGCTGGAGCCCTGGTTGTTCACCGGGGACACCCTCTTTCCGGGCGGCCCCGGCGCCACTCAATGGGACTACTCCTCTTTCGGCCAGGTCATGGACTCGGTCGAACAACTCCTGTCAACCTATCCCGACCCCACGGTGGTCTTCCCAGGCCACGGGGCGAACGACACGACCGTGGCGACCGAGAAGCCCCACACCGCGGAGTGGCGCGCCCGAGGTTGGTAGTCGGCTGCAGCCCCCCGGACCAGGTCAGTCGAAGACCACCACCGAGCGCAACACCTCTCCCCGCTCCATGCGGTGGAAGGCCTCTTCGACTTCCCTGACGCCGATCGTCTCGCTGACGAAGCCATCGAGATCGAGGCGGCCTTGCAAATACAGGTCGATGAGCATGGGGAAGTCCCGTTCCGGAAGGCAATCCCCGTACCATGACGACTTCAGGGCGCCGCCGCGGCCGAACACCTCTATGAACGGGAGCTCGATCTTCATGTCCGGGGTCGGCACGCCAACCAGCACCACCACGCCGGCCAGGTCGCGGGCATAGAAAGCCTGCTCGTAGGTCTCGGGCAGACCGATCGCCTCCACCACCACGTCGGCCCCGTTGCCGTCGGTGATCTCCCGGATCCGTTCCACGGGATCCTCGTTGCGGGAGTTGATGGTGTGGGTGGCCCCGAACCCCTCGGCCCACTCGAGCTTGCGGTCGTCGATGTCCACTGCGATTATCTTTTCGGCTCCTGCGAGGCGGGCCCCGACAATCGAACCGGACCCAACCCCACCGCAACCGATGACCGCAATGGAGTCCCCTCGGCCCACACCGCCGGTGTTTATAGCAGCGCCGATTCCCGCCATGACGCCGCAGCCCAACAAGCCTGCTGCCTCGGGACGCGCCCGGCTGTCGACCTTGGTGGCTTGGCCCGCCGCGACCAGGGTGAGTTCGGCGAAGGCGCCGATTCCCAGGGCGGGGGAGAGCTCGGTCCCGTCGGCGAGGGTCATCTTCTGGGTGGCGTTGTGCGTGGCGAAGCAGTACCAGGGACGGCCCCTGTCGCAGGCCCGGCAATCTCCGCAGATTGCCCGCCAGTTGAGGATCACGAAGTCGCCGGGGGCGATCTTGGTCACGTCAGGTCCGACCGACTCGACTATCCCGGCCGCCTCATGACCCAGGAAAAAGGGATAGTCATCGCTTATCCCGCCCTCCCGGTAGTGGAGATCGGTGTGGCAAACACCGCAAGCCTTCACCGCAACCCGGGCCTCGCCGGGGCCCGGATCGGGAACCATCACCGTCTCCATGGAGACCGGCGCCCCCTTTTGAAGGGAAACAATTCCCTGTACCTCTGCCACCATTGTGGAACCTCCGTCTTCGCTCCGTTCCAAGACTAGCCCACGCCACATCCTCCCGCCTTGGGCGGCGACACCGGGCTTGATCAACCGATTCCTCTCCTCCTGTCCAGGGAGGTTTGTATCCTTGGAAGACATCGTCCGGCAGTGTTGCAAGGGGAGGTAAATGGCAAACCGAGAGCCTGATTACCCCACCTTTCATCTGCAATGCTGTGGCCGCAACCACCCTGTTTCGATACGCGTCACGGCTCCTTTGGCGCAGTCAGACGACGCGACAAGTGAGGCCAGAGAGTAAATGAGCAGGACAGACCCACCTCAGCAGACTGCCGCCGAGCGACCTCCCTACCGACCCCACATCGGGGAGGCCCGTCCCTATTTGCGGGACGTGATCCTGGGAGTTAACGACGGGCTGGTCTCAATTCTCCTGCTTGTCGCCGGCCTGGTCGGCGGTCAGTTGGGATCGTCCGGGGTGTTGCTGGGCGGTCTGGTGGGAGCGCTGGCCGGCGCGGTGTCCATGGCGCTGGGCGAGTACCTGGCCACCAAGTCCCAGGACGAGGTGTGGCAGGCGGAGTTGTCGCTTGAGGACGAACACATCAAGTACTACCGGGATGAGGAGGCCGCCCAGCTACCCGAACTGCTGGGACGATTCGGTATCGACGGAGAGGACCTCGACGAGGCGGTCCGCATCTTCTCGGCCACGGACCACCGTCTCAAGCAGGCCATGGCGGTGCTGGAATTCGGCGTGGTTGAATCGGAGCGGCGTTCCCCCTATCGGGCAGGGTTCATGGCCGGGGGCATGTTTCTGATGGGCGCGGCGGTCCCCATCATCCCCTTCCTGGTGTTTTCCCAGCCGGATACCGGCCTGGTGGGATCGTTCGGTTTGACGTTCGTCAGCCTGTTCGCAGTTGGTTGGGCCAAGACCCGGATTACCAACAACCCCGGCCTCCGCTCGGGATTGGAAAACATGCTCGTCGCCGGCGCAGGGGCAGGCCTGGCCTGGTGGGTGGGCCGGCTCATCGATCTCGGACTCGGCTAAAACGGCGATCCGCCTTCCGGTACTTACTGCTCCCGGTTGGCGAATCCCGGATCGGAGGCTTGCGACACCCACATTTCCACCTCCCGGGGACTGGGAAGGCGTCGCACTATCCGACGGTTGTGATTGACGGCTAACAGCGCCCCGGTGACCTCCTCGGAGGACAACCTCCCCAGTTCCGACACGGAGTGGATACCTGCGGCCCGCAGCAAGCCGCAGTAGGCCCCGCCCATCCCCTCCAGTCGCATCAGGTCGGCGGACGCCGCCAGATCCCGCAGCGTGTTCTGATCGATGCCGGTCGCCTCGGAGAGGGACACGAGGCGCTTTTCCCCCCGTGCCTCCTCCAGAAAGGCACGCGAGGTCTTGATTCCCGCCCGACGCAACCGCGCGGCGGAGAGGTGATCCATTCCGGCGATCTTTCCTATGGTCGGCACTTTCCTCCCCTATTCCTTGTCGGTTGCCACCAGGGACTCCCCCACCTGGAACTTCTCCCCTCCCCGGGCCAGGCCGCGGGGTCTCAGTCTCTCGACATCCTGCTGGTCGTCGACATCCTCGGGATGCAAGTCGGCGAACCACACTTCGGTGACCCACTCGGGATGCGCCTTCAACAACTGCATGGCGCCCCGGTCTCCTTCCAACATCATAAGTCGTCGCCACAGGACTCTGTCCACCAACACCGGGTTGGAAACCACGTAGCGGTACCGGGGAACCACCGCCGGCGTGACCCCTGGCCGGTAAGCCTGGCGCAGCCGAGCAACGGTCTCGGGATTGACGCCTGGTTGGTCGCCCAGTAGAACAAGCGCCCCGGACACCCTTGAACCTCTCTCCAAGGCATCGAGTCCCGCTCTCAGAGAACCGGCCAATCCCTCTTCCCACTCATGATTGATCACCACCCGGCATCCGGAAAAGTCGGTTCTCGCCAGGATCTCGTCGTGGGCGGCGCCCAGCACCACCCAGGTCTCCTCGGATCCCATTGCCAGAGCATTCTCCAGCACCTTTCCCAGCAAGGTCGTCCCTTCACCCCATGGTTCCAACTGCTTGGGCCGGCCAAGCCGCGAGGAACCTCCGGCCGCCAGCACCAGGTTGGCGATCACGGTCTTGCATCCCGCGCGGGACGTCGAGGCCGGCCATTCAGTTCCAGGGGGGTCTGCGCCTGACGTCGCGTTGAGATCATCTCCCCCAGAATGGCAACCGCCACCTCCGCAGGGGATTCTGCCCCGATCTCGATTCCGATCGGGCCTCTGATCCTGCTGATCTCCTCCGAGGAGTAGCCCGCCTCCGCCAGTCGCGCCCTTCGGGCAGCGGCGGTGCGCCCACTTCCCATCGCCCCGATGTAGCGCACCGGCGACCTGAGTAACAACGGCCAAAGCGGCGCCTCGAACCGGTCGTCGTGACTCAGTACTACGACATAAGAGCGCTGGTCGAAGGAGAGCCATCCCGAAAGCTCGTCCGGCCAACCCACCAACAACTGGTCGGCGTAAGGAAAACGCTCGGGTGTCAGAAAAGCGGGTCGAGCATCGGAGACCGTGATGTCAAAGTCGAGATGCCTCCCCAGGGCGCACAACGCCTGGGCGATGTGCACCGCCCCGAAGATGATGAGGTGCGGACGGGGGATGATCACATCAATGAACACGTCCCGGTCTCCATAGGAAACGGTCATGGACTTCTCCCGCTCCATCAAAGTGCTTGCATCGGCCATAACGGAAGACGGAGTGTCGGAAGGAAGTGCTCCGGCCACCAAGCCTTCCTGGGCGTCCACCGCCGCCGAGGCACCCGTCCCGGTCCCTTCCACAACGGTGAGCCGCGCCCCCAGCCTCCGTTCTTGGACCATGCGGGAACAGGCGCCCAGCACCTCCCCGGTCTGACGGTCCTCGCTCACCACGGTTCGATGAACACCTGTATGGTCCCCCCGCAGGAGAGCCCTACCGTGAAGGCGTCCTCATCGCTGATCCCGTAGGTGACCAGGCGCGGACGACCTTCCTTCATCACCCCTAGCGCATGCTCGTAGACGTCGTTCTCCACACAGCCCCCTGACACCGACCCGGCCATGTCGCCCTCGGAGGACACCAGGAATTTCGCCCCCACCGGGCGGGGAGAAGGCCCGGCCGTGGCCACCACCGTGGCCACCACCACTTCCTTTCCCTCGGCCAGCCAGCGGTCACGGGTCTCCAAGGCTTCTTTCATCACTTCTTGCGCTCCGGCAGAGATTCCAAGAGTGATACCAGCGTAGCGAGATCCGAGAGCCGACCTCCCGCCAAGAAGTCATCCACGTGAGGCAGTGCGGCGCGCATCCCCCTGGTTTCGGGGGAATATCCTTCCCGCGACGCCAGTGGATTGACCCAGACCAGCCGGTGCACAGTTCGGCGAAGACGTTCCATCTCGTCGGAGAGCATCGCCGGGTCCCCCCGGTCCCAACCGTCGGAGACGATCAGCGCCACCGGCCCGCCCCGGGTGACCCGCCTGCTCCAGTCGTAGTTGAAGGAGCGGAGACACTCCCCGATCCTCGTGCCTCCCGACCAATCCTCCACCGACCCGGAGACCTGGGACAGGGCCTCGGTGGGGTTGCGACGCATCAGTTGTCGCGTGATCCGGGTGAGGCGGGTGGAAAACACAAAGGTCTCCATCCTGCCGAGGCGAGCCCGGGCGGCATGGGCGAAGTAGAGGAGCATCTCCGTGTACCGCTCCATGGAGCCTGACACGTCGGCAATGAACAAGATGGGACGCGGCCTCCTCTTGCGTTCGCTGCCCTCCAGCTTTATCAAGTCGCCCTCGGGCCCTACACACTTACGCAGGCTACGCCGGAGGTCAGGACGGTCTCCGGCGGAGGAAGGCCGCCTTCGACGACTCTTCACCGGGGCCGGGCGCCACATCATCTGGGCCAGCAGGCTGCGAACCTGAGCCTGTTCGATCTTGGTCAGTTCCGAAAAGTCCTTGTGGGAAAGGCGCTCGGTCCAGGAAGCCCCGGTGAAAGTCTCCATCTCGGGGCCGGCGTCATCGCCGTCTCCCTCCAATCCACCCCTCTGCACCCGGCTGATCGTCCACGAGCGAGGCTGGGGCGGCGCAGCCATCGCCAAGCCCTCGGTCAGGTAACGACCGAAGAACCGCGCGAATACCCGGTCGAAGATCTCCAATTGCCAGGGCGAGGAGACCGTCAGGCAGCGAAAGGCGGCATGAACGTCAGCCGCGGAAGCCAATCCAACCTTGTCCAAGGCAGTCATGAGGTCCGCGGCGGTGGTGGAGCCTACCGACAGTCCCTCTTCGCGCAGTTCCCGGGTGAACTCCACCAAGGTCTCGGCGCCAGCCATCCTCCGTGACTCAACTGTTCGTCCGCACCAGGCTTTCTACGCCCCTCTCCGTGACAGCCTCAACGTCCTCGCGGTATTTCAGCACCACCCCCAGGGTGTCGGAAACCGCCTCGGAGGTCAGCTCGGAGGCGCCCAACACTCCCAGTGCGCGGGCCCAGTCCAGAGTCTCGGCCACCCCGGGAGGTTTAAAAAGCTCCAGTGAGCGGAAATCTGACATCGCCTCGGCAAGTTGGCGGGCCAGCCGCTCGTCGATGTCCGGCACTTTCGCCCTGACTATCTCCACTTCCCGTTCCAGATCGGGAAAGTCCAGCCAGTGATAGATGCACCTTCTCTTCAAGGCATCGTGTATCTCCCGGGTGCGGTTGGAGGTGATTACCACCACCGGCGGCGCGGCGGCGCGGATGACTCCTATCTCGGGAATAGTCACCTGGAAATCGGAGAGGATCTCCAACAGGAACGCCTCGAACTCCTCGTCGGCCCGGTCGAGTTCGTCGATCAACAACACCGCGGGTCTTCCTTCCGAGGAAGAGAATTCCACGGCCTGAAGGAGTGGGCGGGCCAGCAGGTACTCGCGGCTCATGATGCTCTCCACGGAAGCCCGATCCTGTCCCCCGCCCGCCTCTATGAGGCGGATGGCAAGCATCTGGCGGGCATAGTCCCACTCGTACAGGGCGTGATTGGCGTCGAGCCCCTCATAGCATTGGAGTCGTATCAGTTCGGTCTCCAATACCTGGGCCAGCACCTTGGCGACTTCCGTCTTTCCCACCCCCGCCTCTCCCTCCAGGAACAGGGGACGGGCAAGGCTGCGGGAGAGGTGAATCGCCACCGCCAACGGCCGGTCGGCCAGATAGCGGTACTCGGCGAAGGCGGCTGTAACTTCATCGACGGTACGGGGGATCACGGCTCTGCAAACTCTACATTGGCGGGATTGGGTCCGGAGCTCGGCGCTCCGGGCCTCATCCTATCGTGGGTCGCCGGAGGGACTACCGGGCAGGCGGAGCGTAGTGAAGACCCCCGTCTGTGTAGAGCGCGTTCAAACCGCGCTCTAACGCCAGGGGCGTCAGGTGCCGATCATAGACCTCGCCATAGTTGCCGACCTGGAGGATCACCTGGTAAAAGGCGTCCGCCGGGAGGCCCATCTTGGTCTGCAACTCGTCCTCGGTCGCGCCGAACAAACGGCTCGCCTCTCCGTCGACGTTCAACATGTCATCCACATTGGAAGAGGTGATGCCCTTCTCCTCGGCAATCAACATGGCAAACACCGTCCAGGTGACCACATCCCCGAAGCGGGACTGGTTCTGGATCCAGACCGGGCCCAGCGGCTCCTTGGAAATGGGAACCGGCGGGAAGATCACCCAGTCCTCGCCAGCCGCCCCTTCGGTGGCCTTCCGGGAGACCAGGGCGGACCCGTCGCCTGTCATCACATCGCAAGCCCCGGAACTGAAGTTCTCCAGCACGATGTTGGCATCCTCAAAGGTGTTCAGGGTGATGTTGACTCCGGCAGCCGCGGCGGCCTCGGAGATGTTCTTCTCGGTCGTCGTGCCGGCGTTTGCACACACCACCGCGCCTTCGATGTCCTCCAGAGTGGACATCGAGTGGAACCCCGCAGCCCCTTTCGCCATCAACTGCTGGCCGTCGTAGTAGGTGGTCGGCCCGAAGTCAAGGCCCAGGTCGGTGTCGCGGCTCTGCGTCCAGGTGGTGTTGCGGCTCAGGAGATCGATCAAGCCCGAGTTCACCGCCTCGAAGCGGGTAGCGGAGTTGAGGGACCTGTACCTGACCGCCTGTGCGTCGCCGAGAATCGCAGCCGCCACCGCCCGGCACAGGTCCACGTCGAAGCCAATGAAGACCCCCTCGGAGTCCTTGTAACCGAATCCGGGAAGAATCTCGTTCACCCCGCAATTCAACTCGCCACGAGCAACTACCGCATCCAAAAGATCCGCGGTGGCCGGGGCAGGCTCGGGAGGCGGGGCCTGGGTGGTGGCGGGCCCATCCGTGGCTGTGAGATCGTCGTCGCCGTTTACTCCGCAACCGGCCATCACCAGCATCGATAAAAGAAATGCAGCCGTGGCTCTTCTCACAGGACATCCCCTCGAATCGACTGAGGCCCGGAACTCTGAGCTCCGGGCCTCATCTTATCGGCTCAACGTGGGTTCCAGGCCGAGTTACCGGGCGGGGGGTGGGTAGAGCAGACCCCCATCAGCTTGGAGGGCGTTCAGTCCCCGCTCGAGCCCCAGGGGCGTCAGGTGCCGGTCATAGACCTCTCCATAGTTGCCGACCTGGCGGATCACCTGATAGAAGGCGTCCGCCGGGAGGCCCATCTTGGTCTGCAGCTCGTCCTCGGTCGCGCCGAACAAACGGCTCGCCTCCCCGTCGACGTTCAACATGTCATCCACATTGGAAGAGGTGATGCCCTTCTCCTCGGCAATCAACATGGCAAACACCGTCCAAGTGACCACATCACCAAAGCGGGACTGGTTCTGAATCCAGCCCGGACCCAGCGGCTCCTTGGAGATGGGCACCGGCGGGAAGATCACCCACTCGTCGCCGGGGTCGTCACTGGCCTTGCGCGACACCAACCCCGAGCCGTCGGTGGTCACGACGTCGCAGGCCCCCGACTTGAAGTTCTCCAACACCACGTTGAAGTCCTCGTAGGTGTTCAGGGTGATGTCGATTCCCTTAGCGGCCGCCGTCTCGGTGATGTTCTTCTCGGTCGTGGTGCCTGCGTTGGTGCACACCACCGCGCCTTCGATGTCTTCCAGGGTGGACATCGAGTGGAAGCCCGCAGCGCCCTTCGCCATGAGTTGCTGGCCGTCGTAGTAGGTGGTCGGCCCGAAGTCGAGGCCCAGGTCGGTGTCTCGGCTCTGCGTCCAGGTGGTGTTGCGGCTCAAGAGATCGATCAGCCCCGAGTTCACCGCCTCGAAGCGCGCCGCAGCCGTCAGGGCCTCGTACCTGACCGCGTCGGCCTCTCCCAGAATGGCAGCCGCCACCGCCCGGCACAGGTCCACGTCGAAGCCCGTGAAGGCCCCTTCGGAGTCCTTGTAGCCGAATCCCGGCAGGGTCTCGTTCACCCCGCAATTCAATTCGCCGCGGGCGATCACCACATCCAGGAGATCGGCCGGAGCAGGCTCCGGAGCGGCGGCCTGAGTGGTGGCGGGCGCCGCCGTTGTGGTGTTTTCCCCGGCATCACCTCCACCGCAGCCGGCAGCCGCCAGCATCAACACCAAGAACGCGATTGTCTCTCTTCTCATCGGGCACCTCCTCCAAACAAGATGAGGCCCGGAACTGTGGGTTCCGGGCCTCATCGCATCGTCGGTTGTGTACAGGATTACCGTGCGGGCGGTGGGTAGAGGAGACCCCCATCAGCTTGGAGGGCGTTCAGTCCCCGCTCGAGCCCCAGCGGCGTCAGGTGCCGGTCATAGACCTCTCCATAGTTGCCGACCTGCTTGATCACCTGATAGAAGGCGTCCGCCGGGAGGCCCATCTTGGTCTGCAACTCGTCCTCGGTCGCGCCGAACAAACGGCTCGCCTCTCCGTCGACGTTCAACATGTCATCCACATTGGAAGAGGTGATGCCCTTCTCCTCGGCGATCAACATGGCGAACACCGTCCAGGTGACCACATCACCCATGCGCGACTGGTTCTGGATCCAACTGGGACCGAGCGGCTCCTTGGAGATCGGGACCGAGGGGAAGATCACCCAGTCCTCACCGGCCGCCCCTTCGGTGGCCTTCCGGGAGACCAAGGTCGACCCGTCGCTGGTCACCACGTCACAGGCGCCCGACTTGAACCCCTCTATCACCACGTTGAAATCCTCGAATGTGCTGAGGGTGATGTTGACTCCCGCAGCATTGGCTGCTTCGGTCATGTTCTTCTCGGTCGTCGTGCCGGCGATGGCGCAAACCGTGGCGCCCTCTATCTCTTCGAGTGCTGACCCGGAACTGAATCCCTGCTCCGCTCTGGCCATCAACTGCTGACCGTCGTAGTAGGTGGTCGGCCCGAAGTCAAGACCCAGGTCGGTGTCGCGGCTCTGCGTCCAGGTGGTGTTTCGCACCAGCAGGTCGATCAGGCCCGAGGTCAGGGCCTCAAAGCGGGCGGCGGCGGTCAGCGCCTCGAACCTGACCGCTTCTGAGTCCCCGACGATTGCCGCAGCCACGGCCCGGCACAGATCAACGTCGAAGCCCGTGAAGGTCCCTTCCGCATCCTTGTAGCCGAATCCCGGAATGGTCTCGTTGACTCCGCAGTTCAACTCGCCGCGGGCAATCACCTGATCCAACACGTCTACGGTGTCTGCAGGGACTTCAACTTCAACGACAACCGTCTCCGGCGGTTGGTCGGCCGCAGCCGTGGTCGTGGTCTCGGCCGCGTCATCTCCGCAGGCTGCCACCAACAGCGCAACCACCAAGACCGTCAATGCCGTCTTCTTCATATTCATAGAGTTACTCCTTCTTTGCATGAATGATGATGGACTTCCCTACAGCATCCTACTAGCCGGACGCCTCCTCCGGGGGCTGCGGAGAGGGACCAAACCTGTACAAAAAGAATCCCAACAGCCCGGCAAGCAACGATCCGCTCAGAATCCCTAGCTTGGCCTGATCGATGAGTCCCTGGTCGACAAAGGCCAGCCCGGAGACGAAGATGGCCACCGTGAATCCGATCCCGGCCACCGCCGCCAGAGCCACGACGTCACGGGCGCCCATTCCCTCGGGAAGAATGCCCCATCCCATCTTTACCGCCAGCCATGTGAACAAGCTGATGCCCACCGTCTTTCCCACCAGCAAACCCAGAGCGGTACCCAGCGCCACCGGTTGCAGCAACTGACCCACATCTCCTTCCAGGCGGACGCCGGCATTGGCCAAGGCAAAGACGGGAAGCACCAGAAAAGAGCTCCAGGCAAGCAGTCGGTGCTCGTTCCTGACAAGAGGCGCCACTGACTCTCGGGCCACTTCGGCTAGCGCCAGTATTTGGTGGTCCGCCTGTTCCCGCTGCTGATCCGTAACTATGTGGCGGGGAGAGGAATCAAGGATCGCCCGCCCCTTGCTATGGAGATCCTCGGCCGAATACATGGGACGCGGGGGCGTCAGGAAGGCCAAGGCAACCCCCGCCAGGGTGGGATGGACCCCCGATTCGTAAATGCAAAACCAGGCCAGAAGCGCCATGGGGATGTAGAAGGAGTGGGCCCGGATTCCGACTCGTCCTGCCACGGCCACCGCCACCAGGGTGAGAATCCCCCAGCTCAGCCAGTCCCACCGCAGGCTGTCGGAATAGAAGAAGGCGATGATCGCGATCGCCCCGATGTCGTCGGCTATGGCGAGCGCCAGGAGGAAGAGCTTGGCGCCGGGCGCCACCCTGCTCCCCAGAAGGGAGACCACCCCCAGGGAAAAGGCGATATCGGTGGCGGTCGGGACAGCCCAGCCGTTCAAGGCCGGGCCTCCCTCTCCCATCACGATCACAAGATAGACCAGAGCCGGGACCAGCATTCCTCCCGCTCCTGCCACCACGGGGAGCGCCGCAGCCCGGGGATCCCGAAGCCGTCCCAGCACCACCTCACGCTTTATCTCGAGGCCCACCACAAAAAAGAAGATGGCCATCAGCGCATCATTGACAAAGTCCTGCAGTGAGTGGGAGAACAGGTGGATGGAGCCGAACGCAACCTCCACGTGGGTGTGCCAGAGATCGAAGTAGCTGTCCGAAAGCGGGGAATTGGCCCACACCATCGCAACTACAGCCATCACCAACAGCGCGGCCCCCGCAGAGGCCTCCACCTGCATGAACTTCTGAATCGGCCGGGCGAATCGCCGGGGAACGAAACGGTTGGAGTCGATCCAGGTTTCGTGGAGGGGCTCTCTCACCATGTCCGGCTAGACGCTCCGCCGGCGGCCTGCCGACCCCAACTCGGCGCAGGCCTGCACGACCCGTTCGGCCATTGCCTGCTGTGCCTTCTTCATGTAGGACCGGGGATCGTAGACCTTCTTGTTGCCCACCTCTCCATCCACCTTCAGCACTCCCGAGTAATTGGTGAGCATGTGACCGGCCACCGGACGGGTGAAGGCGTACTGCGTGTCGGTGTCGATGTTCATCTTCACCACCCCGTAGCTCAGCGTTTCCTGTATCTCCTCGGGGGTCGACCCGCTTCCCCCGTGGAAGACCAAGTAGTGACGATAGCCGAACCGCTCCTCGGTGGCCGCCTGCCCGTCCCGCAGGATGGTGGGCCGCAGCTGCACCTTGCCCGGCTTGTAGACCCCGTGCACATTCCCGAAGACAGCAGCCAGGAGGTAGCCGCCCCGCTCCCCCACGCCTAACCGCTCCGCCACCGCCACCATGTCGTCGGGGGTGGTGTAGAGCTTCTGCCGGTCCACTCCCGAATGGTCCATGGTGTCCTCCACTCCGCCCACGATTCCGATCTCAAGTTCCAGCAGCACCTCCTGGGCTGCGCACTCATCCAAGAGCTCGGAACTCAGCGCCAGGTTCTCATCCAGCGGCAGGGCCGAGGCATCCAGCATGTGGCTTTGATAGAGCGGACCCAGCCCGGCGGCGCGGCGCCGGGCCGTCTCAGCCAGGAGGGGCCGGATCAGGTCATCCACCCGGTCGGGCGGGCAGTGGTCGGTGTGGAGGGCCACCAGCATCGGGTACCTGGCCGCCACCGCGTGGGCGAACTCCCCCAGGGCCTGGGCTCCCAGGGCCATGTCGTCCACCGCGGTCCCGGAGAGAAACTGGCCACCGCCTGTCGAGACCTGGATTATCCCATCCGACTCGGCCGCTGCGAATCCGGCCAGGGCGGCGTTGAGCGTCTCGCTGGAAGTGACATTGATAGCTGGAAAGGCGTACCCTCCGGCGCGCGCCGCGTCGAGCATGTCGCGGTATTGCGACGGACTAGCGATCGGCATGTGGGACCTCCTCTGGCACCAGAATATATCTCCGATTCCCCCTACCCCAACACACCGGCTCGCTCATGTCCCGTCCGGGCCAAGAAAGTTGGCCAGCAGCCTCTTCCCCTCGGCGGTGAGGATGCTTTCGGGATGGAACTGCACGCCGGTCACGGGAAGGGACCGGTGGCGCACTCCTTGGATTACCCCGTCCTCGCTCCAGGCGCAGGCTTCCAGTTCGGGAGGGAGCACAGTGATGGCCAAGGAGTGGTAGCGGGTAGCAGTGAACGGGTTCTCACACCCACCGAAAACCCCCTTTTCGTCATGGCGGATGGGAGAGGTCTTGCCATGGCGAGGCTCGGGCGCCGGACCCACTTCGCCACCGTATGCCACCGCTATCGCCTGGTGACCCAGGCACACCCCCAACGTAGGAACGCGGTCCTCGAAGGCCTTCACGTAGTCGATCGAGAAACCGGCGTTTTCGGGACGCCCCGGGCCCGGAGAGATCACCAGCCTGTCCACATCCCACCCCGCGGCCTCGGCCGCGGGAACCACATCGCTTCTCACCACCCTCGGCTCGGCGCCCAACTCTCCCAGGTACTGCGCCAAATTGAAGGTGAACGAGTCGTAGTTGTCGAGAATCAAGACCCGCATAGCCACTCGTTTAGCTTAATGAGCCGCCCCGTCGGGTATCCCCTCCGCGGCCCCCCAAGCCCGGTCCTCCCGATCGGTGCCGTTTCACCCGCTCGCCGGCCCGCACCGGATCCGCTATTCTTCCCGAGGGAAACATGCCTGTCTCCAAGAAACGCAAGGGCGCACGATCCCGCCAGCCCACCCCTCCCCGCAACCCGGTGAAGGCGGCCGCGCCCTCCCCCCGCTGGTATGTGATCACTATGGCCGGCCTCATGGGAGCGGGCCTGGTCCTGGTGCTGCTGCGCTTCGTGCTGGGTCTTGATCAGCTGTGGCTGGTGGGCGGCCTGGCGTTGATCGCGGTCGGGTTTCTCATGACCACCGGCTACCGCTAGCTCGAGGTTTCCGGCCTCCAAACCGCAACCATCTCCTCGCGGCAGTGGCGGGGGGGCGAAGTCTCCGAGACACTGGCGATCCTGACAGTCAGTTCGGTCCCGCACAGGGTGCACCGGTAGTCCTGGTAGGCCTCTACCACCGAGGCGGGGTCCGGCTGGCCGGGCGCCGCCGCCAGGGCCCGCAGAAACCATAGGCACAGCCGCCACACCACCACCCCGATCAACAGGGCGATGCCCAGGTTGACCAGGCTGATCAACGCCGAGCCATGCCCGGTCCCGTCAGAGCTTCTCGATGATGGTGGCGTTGGCCATCCCGCCGCCCTCGCACATCGACAGCAGCCCGTAGCGGGTGTCGGTCCTGACCATTTCGTGGACCAGGGTGGTTAGGAGCCTCGCCCCGGAAGCCCCCAGCGGGTGACCGAGGGCGATGGCGCCTCCGTTGACATTGGTGCGGCCCCACAGTCCGTCAACATCACTGCCTCCGTGCTCTGCCCTCCAGGCCCCCACCACCGACGAGAACGCCTCGTTGATCTCGAAAAGCCCGATGTCGTCGATGGTCAGGCCGGCGCGTTCCAGCACCTTGGTGGTGGCGGGAATCGGCCCGGTGAGCATCATCACCGGATCCACGCCCGCCAGGGCGAAAGAGACAAACCGCGCCATGGGCTCCAGGTTGAGGCGGGACGCCTGCTCCTCGCTCATGATCAGCACGGCCGCCGAGCCGTCGGAGATCTGAGATGAGTTGCCCGCGGTTATCTTCCCATCGACCTTGAAGGCGGAAGGGAGTCCTGCAAGCGCCTCCATGCTGGTGGACCGGCGTATACCCTCATCGACGCTCATCATCTCGTCGGAGCCTCCGACGGAGACTCTCACCGGCTGGATCTGGGACTCAAAACGCCCTTCGTCGGTGGCCCGGACGGCTCTCTGATGGGAGAGAAGCGAGATCTGATCGAGCTCCTCGCGGCTCAGCCCCCACTTGTCGGCGACCATCTCCGCCGAGATTCCCTGGGGAACCAGCCCGTTGGCATAGCGCTCCATCACCAGGGGTCCGAAGGGAAGCCCCGGCCCAAGCTCTGCGGTTACCCCCATCGGCACCCGGGTCATCGACTCCACTCCGGCCGCTATTACCACGTCGTAGGCGCCGGCCATAACACCCTGCGCTGCGAAGTGCGCGGCCTGCTGGGACGAACCGCATTGCCGATCGATGGTCACCCCCACCACATCTTCGGGGAACCCGGCCGCCAATGCGGAGTTGCGGGCTATGTTCAGCCCCTGTTCCCCGGTCTGGCTGACACAGCCGCTGATCACGTCCTCCACCAATCCCGGATCCAGATCGTTGCGCTCCATGAGAGCAGCAAGGGGAATGGCCGCCAGATCAACCGCGTGGATCCCGGACAGCTTTCCTTTGCGCCTACCTGCCGGGGTGCGGACCGCATCTACGATTACAGCCGAATTCATCTCCTGTGCTCCTCTCGGTTTCTTTGTCGGGGCGTGGAGACGATGGGATTTAGAATACCCAGCTAGACAAAGGGTTTTACCAACTTATCCCACACAGCATCCCACAGTGTTTTGGGTAACCGCTCACACGATCCCGATCGTCTACAAGGGAGATTACATCGGTTGAGCGGCCTGTTCGCCAATATAGGGGCATCCCAGAGCAAATAGTCTCCGGGGAGGCGGCAAGGAGTCGCAGATGGTCCGAGATGACTTCGTCCACCCCCACCAACCACGGGTCCGTCCCTGAAGCCTCTCATTCTGGTCTGTCCCGCCATGTTGAGGCTCTATACCAGATAGTGGAGGTGCTTCCCCACCAGGTCCGTCAACTGCTCCTCGTCCAATTGGTGGGATGCGTAACCCAGCATCATCCAGGCCGCTACGTCTGTGTCGCAGGCCAAGACCCATCCATTGAGTATTGCGAAGAGATTGGCCGTTCCCCACCCGGTGCGCTTGTTCCCGTCAAAGAAAGGATGGATTTGTACAACGCTCGCCGCATAGCACGCCGTCAGCCGAGCAATGTCGTTCGTGTCCTCGTAGAACCTGATGTGCCTTGGCCTAAAGATCGCCTGTTCCAGGAGTCCCTCGCTGCGCAACCCGAAGCGGCCGCCATGCAACTCTATAGCCCGTTCATGGATATCCAAGACATCCTCGATAGGGATCCAGATCGGTTCCTCTCCCTCCATATCCTCACCTATTAGAGCGGGATCAGGCGTCCGCGAGGATCTGGAGTAAATCCCTGTCTCTGTCGAATATCATGCCGATAGCGTCCCGCCGCTCCTCTTTGGTCAGAGGTTCTTCCCGCAGCCGCAAGCGGTTCTCCACTCGGTACCGCCGCTCCTCCTCCGGCGTCCTTCCGTTGGGAATCAGATTGTCGTCCATGGCATTCTCGCTGGTCGGTGATAGGGAGTGTACACTTACATCCTACCCCTGTCCTGGTCATAGGCAAGCGTTTTGGCACCTCTTAAGTTCGACTCTGAAACGGTAGCGGCTGACACTGTTTCTGTTATGGATGACGCGCTGGCCAAGCTCAAAGAGCACGCGCAGCAGGTGACCGATGGCCGCTGGTTGGAAGACCTGACCGAGGATGTGGCGCCGCATGTCCGGGAGTGGAACGTGGACGGATGCTGGCGTTGGGAGGACTGGCCCGACCGCGATAGGGTGATGCCGGAGGGCACTCCTGCTGTCGATGTGGGGATTGACCTCGTGGCTCGCCGCCGCGACGATAAGGGATGGATCGCTATTCAGGTCAAGGCCCGGCAACTGGACCCGTGGGGTGAGGGCAAGCGGGTCAAATCTAGCGAGATGAACAAGTTTTTGGCTGCCGCGGCGAACCGCGTTGTTTGGCAAGAGCGGTGGCTGGTGGTCAACGGCGCGGTTCCGCTGGGTGGGTATTCTCCCGGCAAGGTCAGGATGTCTGGCGCTCCGGTGAAGGTGGTGAATGTTGCCCAGGCTGTCGAGTCGCAACGGGCCGCGGTGGCGGCGGACAGCGAACACGATCCGTGTCCTCATTGCCAGGCCGGTATCGCTGGCGAGGGGCGTCCTGTCCAGACACGGTCGTGTATGCAACGAGAAGCGGTCCAAACGGCTGTGAAACGCCTCCGCGCCAACGAACAGGCCGACGAGAACAACATCCCACGGGGCGAAGCGAGAGGTCGGATAGTTCTCCCCTGCGGCACGGGCAAGACACGCATCGCTTTAAGGATCACAGAGGAATTGACCTATCCCGGTGAACTGTCGGTGGTGTTGTGCCCGTCAATAGCCCTGGTGGCGCAGATACGACGCGAGTTCCTTCGGCACACCACGGTTCCGATGAGGATGCTGGCTGTGTGTTCCGATAAGGGTGTAGCCATCGACGACGAGAAAGTTGCCAACAGCGATGACGCCACCCTTGACAGGGGGTTGGCGACCACCGAGGAAATCAAGGGTTGCCCGGTCACCACAGACCCCGGGCTGATTGCCGAGTGGATACGGCAACGGCGTGACGGTCCCGTCGGGGGGTCGGTGAGCGTGATTTTTGGGACTTACCAGTCGGCGTCGCGCGTCGCGGAGGGAGTGAGACTGGCTGACGCCGCCGACGGGTTCAAGGTGCTGATCTGCGACGAGGCGCATCGCACCGCGGGGGTCAGACGACGCAGACGCCCCGCGGGGGCCGAAGAGAGGCTGCGGGAGTTCACCTTGTGCCACGACCGGGACGCTTTCCCCGCGTCGTACCGTGTGTATCAGACGGCCACACCCCGAATCTATGGGGACAACCCCGCGATGCAGACCGTCCGTCGCAAACCCGAGTTCGTGATTCGTGACATGGACGACCAAGAAACGTTCGGGGTGGAGCTGTACCGCCGTTCCTACATTGACGCGGTCCGGAACGGGTGGCTGTCGGACTATCGGATTATCGCTATGGCCGTGGGCGGGCAGGAAGCTACCAGCATCGCCAACGCGCTGGTCAAAGAAGCCGACGAGCAGGCAGCGCTCGATGCCGAAACGGGTTCACGGTCCGTTCGTACCGCCACGAGGCTGCCCAGCACCGGGGACTACCTGAAAGGGATGGCGTTCGCTCTGGTGATGGGCGGCGGCGCGCTGGCTCCCGAGGGCGACCGGGTGCCGCTGCGGTCCTGCATCGGGTTCTTGAACACCATCGCCCGCAGCCAAACGATGACCACTGTGCTGCAATCCGACCCGGTTCGGAAATGGGTAGCTAAACAAGTCGGGGAACCCGCCCCGACTTACACGTTGGAACATCTGGACGCTTCATCCCCGGTGGCCAAACGCGACGAAGCGAAACGCAGACTCGCCATCGCCGAAGACGACAAACCGCACAGTGTGCTGAATGTCGGGATTTTCGGGGAGGGAACCGACTCTCCGTCGCTATCCGCGGTTGCGTTCCTCGAACCGCGGAAGTCACCGATCGATGTTGTGCAGGCCGTCGGACGGGCGATGCGCCGAGCGGCTGGGAAAACCATTGGGTATATCGTCGTGCCGGTCGTTATTCCCCCCGGTGTTGACGCCGAACATCACCTCGCAGTGAGCGACAAACACGAGGGCTGGCGTGAACTGGGAGACATTCTCCAAGCGTTACGTGCCCACGACAAACGCATCGAGGACGCCCTACCGGAAATGTTGACCATCCAACTACCACCGGATGAACCACCCGCGCTGGACCTGGTGTTGAAAACCGTTGTGGCGATCGGCAGGCAAGACCGGACCCGTCTGGAATACGCGGTAGTGACCAGCAACAGCATCGACGACGCCGAGGACATCGCCCGACTCGCGGGGGCCGAGGGGCGACCCTTGTTGGACTACCCCAACACAGAACAGTTCAACGAAGGCCTGTGGGCCGACCCTGGGGACGAACCAACCTCGCTGATCGTCCACGCCGAAAGAGCCGACGGCACCACAGTGACCCGTGCGGACACAGTAGCCCGCCGCCGGACCACCCGAACTGGGCCGCTGGGGCGGGTCAATCCGGCTGGGACCAGACGACGCGCCCGCCAAGTCGCCCAAGGAGAACGCGGGTGGCCATTACCCGATCCGGAGGAACGGAAACGCACGCAGGAGGAACGGGAACGGATACGGGAGGAACGCCGGGCGGCAAAACTAGCCGCTTTCGAGGCCCATATTCAAGGGGTGCTGGTCGACCTGTCCGAAAGGATGGGTAACGGCATCGCGATGAACCTCCTCACGAAATCCGGTCTCACAGGCAACAAAGTACAGCGAGATCTAAACCTGTTGGATGCCGCTGTCACCGAAGCGGCGCGGTACCTTCACGACGAAGGGGCCCTCGCCGCCGCGTTGGACACCCACTTTGGTCTCGACAACCTGTCTGTGCCCAAGCAGGGCAAGCCCCGAGCCGACGGTTCAACCATCGCTGCGTTGCTGTGGATGAACGCCGCGATGCTGCACCAGCGCGTCCACGCCGGCGGGTGGCTCGGGCGCAGAGGCATCGACTCCCTCGCGGAAGTCAAGACCTCCACCGAACCTGAAGAGGGACTCCGTGACTCGTGGAACGCTATAACCAGACAGGATTTCCTGCCCGTCATCGAACCGGCGGAACTGGCTCTGTCCACGGCGCGGCGGACCGGGCGCCTCGGGGGACTCCGCCGGGCGTTGCGTCACCTCGCCGCCGAAGCCGAGCAGATCGCGGAGATCTACGCCGACATGGGCACCGACCACGCCGGTGCACTATTCAACAAAGTGATGGGCGACCAGTCCTCCGACGGGGCGTTCTTCACCCGCCCGGTCGCGGCGGACATCACCGCGAGGCTCGCGCTCTACGCGGTTGACCCCCACAACACGTTGGACTGGACCCACCCGGACGTTTGGCACGACCACAAAACCGTCGACCTGGCATGCGGATCGGGAACATTGCTCACCGCGGTTATGACCGAGATGAAACGCCGCGCCACGGCACGAGGCGCCGGGCCGGACCGCCTCGCGAGCCTGCAGAAAGTCGCCGTTGAAGAGACACTGAAAGGGCTCGACATCAACCCCGTGTCGCTTCAACTGGCGGCCACACAACTCATGGCGGGCAACACCGACGTGAAATACCGCCAAATGGGACTTCACCTGATGCCCTACGGTCCCCAACCCGATGGGTCTGTCGCGGCGGGAACACCCGAACTTTTCGGCCGCCAGGACATCGTGAACGCGGGTCGCCTATTTGACGATGCCGCTACCTCCACCACAATCAGGACCGGCGCCGAACCCGACAGGGGGTTGGTGGGTCCCGAAATGGACGACGCCACCGAAGCTGCCCGCGATGCCCGCATCGTGATCATGAACCCGCCGTTCACCAACCGCGCGAAGATGGGCGAAAAGTTCCCTAAACCAGTCCAGCAGGCCCTCCGCCGCCGGATGGACACTTTGGAAGGTTTCCTCCATAGTGCCGATCCTCGCCTTAGCGAGTTCCTGGACAAGAACTCGCTAGGGCCGCGGTTCGCGGCCCTAGCCGACCTTTGCCTGAAACGCCAGGACGGTGTGTTCGCAACGGTGATACCGACAACGGCGCTCACCAACCCGTCCGGCCTGCCCGAACGTTTGGAGCTCACCGCCCGGTTTCACATCCACACGATCCTCACCTGCCATCAGACTGGGAACATCAATCTCTCCCAGAACACCAACATCAACGAGAGCGTCGTCGTGCTGCGGCGACATACCTTTGACGCCCCCTTACCTTGTTTGGTAGGCCCTGTGTGTGATGCTTGGGGCTGATCGCCCGC
>JAPPFD010000002.1:0-122111 GCA_028823995.1 bacterium
GTGATCGCCGTCCTCCCCCTCAGAATGGGAATGAGCAACACATTCCTCAGAGTGGAAATGAGCGAGACTCTCATCCGAGTTCACATAGCTACCGCTCTCGGCGTGCTCTTGGGTGTCGCTGTCCTCGGTAGTAGCGCCATATACCACCACGTAGGCGAGCGCTGCTTCCGGAGTGGCGAGGCCTTTGGCATAGTCTCGGCTTGCCACCGGGTCGGTGCCGACCTCCGCCAGTGCCAGGGATGCGGTCCCAAGCAGCAACGCCACTCCCACCAGGGTGATTGCTTTGTGCATGTCCTTCTCCTTTCTTCTCCGGGGCCATGCACCAACCACCATTCCACCCCATCCTGAACCATCCCTGAGACGAGGCTGAACACCGGATGAGAAAGAAAAGGTTGGAATCTGGGTGACCTCTTTCAGGGCCGGACGATCGGCCTAGAAGCTTCCCAACTCTCCCAGCCTGATCCGGTCGACGGCCATGATCAGGAGCGTCACCGTCGCCGCCAGCACCACTGCCATTGCCATGGCGCCGGTGTAGCTGACCGCTCCCGGGCGTCCCAAGAGCCGGAAGATCAGGGCGGGAACGGTGATGGTGTCGGGGCGGGCTATGAAGGCGGTAGCGCCGAACTCGCCCAGAGAGACCGCCGCCGCGAACCCGGCTCCCACCGCCACTGCCCGGGCCGCGATCGGCAGATCGACCTCCCGAAACACCCGCCAGGGCGACGCGCCCAACACGGAGGCGGTCTCCCGCAAGTCGGCCGCCACCGACCGCAGCATGGGGGTGACCGTGCGGACCACGAACGGCATGGCCACCAGTGCATGCGCCAGCGGCACCAGCACTACGGTGGTCCTCAGGTCCACCGGCCAGTCCAGGGCCACCAGCATTCCGAAACCCACGGTCACCGCCGAGGTGCCCAGCGGCAGCATCAACAACACATCGAACCACCGGGCCGCCCGGCCCTTGCCGGAAACTATCACGGTGGAGGCGCACAGCCCCACGGTCACCGCGATCACCGCGGTGGCTCCGGCGTACAGCAGGGAGTTGACCATCGCCCGGCCAGGAGTCACCGCCAGCGGTCCCGGGTCCGCCAGAAAACGCCATCCGGCACCGCCGGAGCGGAGCGATCGGGCCACAAGCGTCACCAGCGGAACGGAGATGGCCAGAAGGGTCCCCCAAACCGCCGCTCCCACCCCCAATCGCTCAACGAGACTGCCGGGACGCTGCAGATTGCGGTCCTCCGCCTCCAACTCGATTCCCACCGCTTTTCGCTCCTGGTAGCGGGAGTACCAGGCCAGCACCGCGGTCACCCCCACCAGTTGCAAAATAGCCAGGGCCGCCGCGGCCGGAAGGTTCAGGAACACCACGGTCTGCTGCCAGATCTCCACTTCCAGGGTTCGGTATCGAAGCCCTCCCAGGATCAGCACCACCCCGAACGAGGTGAAAGTGAACAAGAACACAATGGCGGATGAGGCCGCCAGGGCGGGGCGAAGGAGCGGGAGGGTCAGCCTCCAGAACACCTGGCGGGGGTTCGCTCCCAGCGTCCGGGCAGCTTCGAAGAGAGACCGGTCGATCCGGGCCCACACGCCCCCCACCGTGCGCACCACCACCGCCACGTTATAGAAGACGTGGGCGGCCAGGATGGCCCACACACTTCCTCCGATTCCCAGTGATAGGAAGGCCGACGCCACCACCACTGTCGGCAAGACGAATGGGGCCGTCACCAGGGCCTTCGCCAGAGAGCGGCCGGGGAACCTGTATCTCGACACAGCCCAGGTAATCGGCGCGGCCGCCACCAGGGTCAAGGCCACCGAAGCGGCGGACTGCCACACCGAGAACCACAGGGCGCTCCGCAACCTCGAGTCGGTCAATACCTCTTCGAAGGCCCCGAACGCCCCCTCCTCCCCGAGGGACAGACCCAGGATGCGTGCAAGGGGGTAGAGGAACAGGTAACCCAGGAAGGCCACCGTCACCCCCGCGGCCACCCAACGGTAATTCACCTGCGACCCACCGACCCGACCCGCATCCCCTCAGCGTCCTGTCCGAACGGACCTGCTATCCCAGCACCAACTCGGTCCACTCCTCTATCCAGCGTTCACGATTGGCGTCAATCAGGGCCGGATCAACGGAGGCCGGATCATCCGGCAGAGCGGTGTGCTCCACGAATTCGGGGGGCAGATCGGCCTCGCCATTGGCCGGGAACACGAACCACGTGAGAGGGATCTGCTCTTGGAACTCCACCGACAGCATGTAGTCGATCAGTGCACCGGCGGCCTCGGGGTATTCGGTCCCTTCCAGGATCCCGGCGAACTCGATCTGGCGGTAACAGCCTTCCGTCACCACCCCGGTGGGGGCGACGTCGGTGGGCGGATCGGAGTAGATCACCTCGGCGGGCGGAGAGGAGGCATAGGAGACGACCAGCGGCCGGTCCCCTCCCCATCGGGTGAATGAGGCATAGTAGGCGGTGTCCCAGTCCGGCACCACATCCACGTCGTTGTCCACCAGGGCCTGCCAGTAGTCCTTCCAACCGTCCTCTCCGAACACGGCGATGGTGGTGAGCAGGAAGGCCAGCCCCGGGGAGGAGGTGGCCGGGCTCTCCACGACCAGCATGCCCCGGTAACGGTCAGTGGTCAGGTCCTGGAGGCTGCGAGGCGCATCCGCATCGGCGATCACTGCACGGTCATAGTTGAGGCACACGTCTCCGAAGTCGATGGGCGTCACCCGGTTCTCGGCGTCCAGACGGATGTTCTCGGGGGTGTCGTCCAGCAGGTCGGACCGGTGGGAGCGGAATATGTCGGCGTCCAGGGCCCTGGACAGGAAGGTGTCGTCAACCCCGAAAAGCACGTCGGCCAACGGATTGTCCTTGGTGAGGATGGCCTGGTTGACCAGGGAGCCGGTGTCTCCCGCCGGCACGATCTCCACCGCGACGCCGGTCTCGGCAGTGAACGAGGAAAAGGTCTCCTCGGTCACTCCCCCGGCGAACGAGTCGTGACTGATGATTGTGAGGGTCTCGGGATCGGCCTCTCCACAGGCTCCCAGGGCCAAGGCCGCGAGGGTGATGCCGACCGCCAGTTTTCCACGCATTTGAGGGCTCCTTGTCTTATGGGGGGAGCCCGGGAACTGGACTTGTCAACGAAAGCTTCCTTCGCCGGCATTACCCGGATCAGGTGCTAACGGTCGGAGGAACCCATCCTCCCTCTCAGCCCGGTCTGACCGAGCTCCCGTGTTTGCTTTTCGTCAATGATAGTGATCGAAGAGGCGAGGGTCCCCCGAATCCGGGTCTCGAAGCAACTGGTAGTCCACCTCACGGACGCCCAACGACCTGGATTCGGCCAGCACCCTGGCCTGGGGGGCGACGGCGGTGGCAACCAACACCCCGCGGACCGGTGTGAGCCGCGGGTCGAGCTCCAACTGCGCCACATACCGGGTCAGCTGCTCGACTCCCGAAATCTCACCACGCCGCTTGACCTCCACCGCCACGGTCCCTCCGTCCGGATCCGTGCAGAGCAGATCGATGGGTCCGATGGCGGTCGGGTACTCCCGCCGGATCAGCTTCAAACCCGGGCCGATCACCTCAGGATTGTCAGCCAGCAACTCCTGCAGATGGGTCTCGACCCCGTCCTTGGTAAGACCCGGATCCACACCCAACTCGTGCGAGATGTCGGAGAACACCTCATGGATGGCGATCTCCAAACGCTCGCCCTTGGGATTGGTCACCAGCCATAGATCCGTCCCCTCTTCCAGCGTGTTTGGAGCCGACATCCAGTTGAGCGGTTTGTAGGCGCCCCCGTCGGCATGAACCGCCACGCACCCGTCCGCCTTGATCATTATCAAGCGGCGCGATCGGGGAAGATGAGCGTCCACCCGGCCCTGGTAGTTGACCGTGCACTCTGCGACAACCAGCCTCATGGCTGGGCGGCGGGCGCCCCCAATATCCGCAGCGCCGCCGCCTCGGCGACGATCGCTCGCTCCAGTTCCCCCAGGTCCAGGCTCTCGTTGGGGGCGTGAATGCCCGAGCTTGGGTCTCCGATCCCGGCCAGAAGGAGGGGTGCATCCGGGAACACCCTTGCAAAAGACGCCAGGAAGGGAATGGTCCCGCCCTCCCCCTTCTCCACCGGCCGAACCCCCCATGCCGCCTCCAAACCCTGTCGCCAGGCATCGATGGCGGGGTGGGAGGGGACCTGCTGGAAGCCCTCCGCCTCCTCGACGAAGTCCACGCTCAACTGCGCTCCCCATGGCAGGTTCTCCCCAAGGTGGTCCGAGAGGGCCTGCCGGGCCGACTCCGGGTCCTGTCCCGGGGCGGTGCGCACGCTCACTTTCGCCCTGGCCACGGGCACCAGCAGGTTTATCGCCTCCGATATGGGAGGGGCGTCCACCGCCAGCACCGAGATCGCCGGCTTGGTCCACAGCCGCGACGCCGCCGAACCGGTCCCGATGGTCTCCAAGCCGGCTACCGCTCCCAGGTTCTCGGCCAGGTCGTCCACCGGCATCTCGAGATCGGTCACGTCGCTTCGGACCAGGCCCTTCACCGCAACCTCGCCTTCTTCGTCGTGAAGAGTGGAGAGGAGGCGGACCAGGGTGGTTATGGCGTCGGGGAACAACCCGCCGAAGACACCGGAGTGCCCTCCGAGTCGGGCGGTGCGGACCTCCACATTGCACCCCACCAGTCCGCGGAGGGAAGTGGTGATGGCCGGAACCCCCACCGCCCAGTTGCTGGCGTCGGCTATCACCACCGCATCGCAGGCCAGCAAATCCTCATAGCGCTCCAGGAACGCCTCCAGGTTGGGGGAGCCGATCTCCTCCTCCCCCTCCAGGAACACTTTCATCCCCACCGGCGGCGAAGCGCCGAATGCCCGGGCGGCCCCCAGGTGGGCGATCACCCCGCACTTGTCATCGGCCGTGCCCCGGCCGTACATGCGACCCTCCCTCACTACCGCTTCGAAAGGCTCCGTTTCCCACACCTCGATGTCACCGACCGGCTGGACGTCGTAGTGGGCGTAGAGCAGCACGGTGGGGGCGCCTTCGGGGCCGGGCAGATGGCCGTACACGGCCGGATGCGCCCCTTCGACTTCCAACAATTGGACGTCCCGGTACCCGGCTTCGGCTAGGAGCCGGGCACACTCCTCCCCCGTCCGTCTGACCTCTCCGACATGGGCGCCCGACGCGCTGATCGATGGAATGGCCACCAATCCGGCCAGATCCTCGACCAGGTCGGGAAAGAAAGAAGAGACCGCTTCGCGCAAGTCCTGGATCGAGGGAGAACCCCGGCTCATCGCCACTCCCATCCCGTCTTGACTGCGCCCTCCGATCCATTGCTCCGCATAGCGGCAAGATTACTCAGGCCGGGGGGGTGTTGGCCAAAGGAACACTGACCCGCCATCATCTAGGGGTACGGTGAATATGAGACTGGCAGGCATCCCGCTCCGGGTGAAGCCCTCCTTTCTGGTGGTGGTGTGCCTGCTGGGGATGCCGATCGTCCGGTACCCCACGGTCGGGCCTCCCGAACTCATCGGGCGACTGGCGATATGGGTCGGGGTGGTGCTGGTGTCGGTGGTCATCCACGAGTTGGGACACGCCCTTCTGGCCCGCCGATTCGGAGCCGACGTGACCATGGAACTGTGGGCCCTGGGCGGGCTCACCACCTGGCAACCCGTCTCCCGGCCGATCACTCCCACCAGGCGGGCGGCGATAGCCGCCGCCGGGTCGGCCACGGGATTGGTGGTGGGCGGCGCCGTGTACCCGCTGTGGAAGATGGCCGGACCTCCGGTCGGGCTGGTGTCCCTGGCCCTGGGCTGGATCGTTTGGGTGAACCTGGGCTGGGGCCTGATCAACTGGTTGCCGATCCGCCTCCTCGACGGCGGCCACATATTCCGTGGCGTCATCGACGCGCTGTGGCCGAAGCGCGCCGACCGGATCGCCAACCTGTTCTTCCTCTTCTCCTCGGCGGCGGCCGCCATCGCAGCCTTCCGTCTGAGGTTCCCGATAGCCGGCCTGTTCGCCGCCTTCATGCTCGTCATGGAGGTTCGACAACTGCTGGGGGCGGCGCCCCGGACCACCCGGCCTCCGCCGCCTCCTCCTCCCGAGCGCTTCCTGCTCGACCCACCCCCTCCCTCTGATCCGGCCAGCCCGGAGAGCGGACCGTCCCGATAAGGTATGTAGCGACATGGACTTCTCATATACCCCCAAGGTCGAGGCTCTCCGGGAAAAGCTCTGGAAGTTCGTTGAGGAACGGGTTATCCCGTCCGAGCCGATCTACGAGGAGCAGGTCAAGGCCTCCGGCAACCCCCATCACCATCCCCAGATAATGGAGGACCTCAAGGCTGAAGCCCGCGCCCAGGGACTGTGGAACCTGTTCCTGCCCGACGCCGAACACGGAGGAGGACTATCGGTCACCGAGTACGCCCCCCTGGCGGAGATCACCGGTCACAGCCCCGACATCGCGCCCGAGGCGATCAACTGCTCGGCGCCCGACACCGGCAACATGGAGATCCTCCACATGTTCGGAACGCCTTACCAGAAGGAACGGTGGCTCCATCCCCTGCTGGAGGGGGAGATCCGCTCTGTCATCTCGATGACCGAGCCCGACGTGGCTTCCAGCGACCCTCGCAACATCCGCACCCGCATCGAGCGGGACGGAGACCACTATGTGATCAGGGGGCGCAAGTGGTTCTCGTCCGGCGCAGCATCCCCTCGCGCCAAGATGTCGATCGTCATGGGAGTCACCAACCCCGATGCCGATCCGTACCGGCGCCAGAGCATGATCCTGGTGCCGCTCGACATTCCGGGGGTGCACATCGAAGCCACTCCCACCGTGTTCGGATACCAGCATCGGGGAGGCCATGCCACCGTCCATTTCGACCGGGTGCGGGTGCCGGCCGAAAACCTTTTGGGCACCGAGGGATCGGGGTTCGCCATCGCCCAGGCCCGGCTGGGACCGGGGCGGATCCACCACTGCATGCGGGCCATCGGGGCGGCCGAGCGATGCTTCGCGATGATGGTGAGCCGGGCCAAGGCGCGCACCGCATTCCGCAAGACCGTGGCGGAACAGGGGGTGGTCCGGGAATGGATCGCCGAGTCGCGAATGAAGATCGAGCAGGCCAGGCTGCTGGTGCTGAAGACCGCTTGGATGATCGACAAGGTGGGAGTCAGGTCCGCACGGGTGGAGATCTCCGCAATCAAGGTGGTGGTGCCCGAGATGCTCTGCTACGTCGCCGACCGGGCCATCCAGGTGTTCGGCGGGGCAGGGTTCACGGACGACTTCCCCCTGGCGCATTTTTACACCATGGGACGCTGGCTACAGATGGCCGACGGGCCCGACGAGGTACACAGGCGTGCGGTAGCGCGTGCCGAGATAGCCCGTTTCGAACCGGGATTCGTACCCGATCTCTACGTTTGGGATTGACCGAGGAAGGAGGAGCCATGCTGGAGTACGAGACCACCTTCGACTATTTGTGCCCATTTGCCCGCAATGCTCACGAGGCGGTGGTCAGGGGTCTGGAGGAGGGACGGCCCTGGAGGGTGAATTTCAGAGCGTTCTCCCTGGCCCAGGCTCATACCGCCGAGGGAGACCCCGCGGTCTGGGAGAACCCCGAGGGGCAGTCGGGACTCGATGCTCTCCAATGGGGGGTGGCGGTCCGCGACACCTGGCCGGAACTCTTCGGGAAGGCCCACCTCTCCATCTACGCCGCCCGGCACGACCGCGGTCTCGACATCGGCGACACCGAAGTGCTGGCCGAAGCGGTGGCCGCCGCCGGATGCGATCCGGGTGCGGTGGCGGAGGTGGTGGCCACCGGAGAGCCTCTGTGCAAGATCGCCGGGGAGCACATGAAGGCGGTCAACGACTGGATGGCGTTCGGCGTGCCGACCTTCATCACCTCCGGCCAAGCCGTCTTCATCCGGTTCATGGAGAGGGACCGTCTCGACGACCTCGACCGGGCCCTCGAACTCCTGTCCTGGAACCGGCTCAACGAGTACAAGCACACCACCGTCCCGCGTTAACCGGGCTCAGGACCAGTTATCACCTGAATCGCCGGCCGAAGCCGGTGGGTATACCTCCCAAAGACCGCCCTACGTGGCCGCCTCGTGGGCATCCACTCCCACTATCAGGGTGACCAGCCGGTCCATGGAGATGTCCTCAGTGAGTTCAGCCACCTTCTGACCGTGCCTGAGAACGACCACTCGGTCGGCCAACTCCATCACGTGGGGCAGGATGTGGCTGATCAGCACCACCGCCACCCCGCTCCCCGCGATCTGACGGGCGAGCTGGAGCACCCTCGAGGATTCCCGGACTCCGAGAGCGGCGGTCGGCTCGTCCATGAACATTCCCGTCTTCGCCCAGAAAGCTCCCCGGGCCACGGCCACCGACTGCTGCTGCCCGCCTGACATCTCTCCGATGGATACCCCTGTGGAGCGGGGAATGTTGACTCCCAGTGCATCGATCTGGGTGAGCGCCTGGGCTTCCATCTCCCCCCTGTCGAGCATGCCAATCTTTCCGGCCAGCCCCTTTCTCAGAACCTCCCTTCCCAGGAACAGGTTGGTGACCACGTCTCGATCCGGAGCGAGCGCCAAGTCCTGGAAGATGGTCTCGATGCCCAGGTCCCGAGCGTCGGCCGGAGTCCTGAGCACCACCGTCTCACCGTTGACCCGGACCTCGCCCGCATCCGGGGTCACCGCGCCGGCCAGGATCTTGATCAAGGTGGACTTTCCGGCCCCATTGTCGCCGACCAGCGCTGTTATCTCCCCGGCGCGGATCTCGATGTCCACGTTGTCAAGCGCGGTGATAGGCCCGTAGGACTTGCTGAGACCGATTCCCTCAATGACGACTCGACCCTTTTCAACCGACATCAGGCTTCCTCCGTTCCGGCGCGGAGTCCCCGGAAGACGCCCCTTCCTCCCAGCGTCCGCCCGGAGAGTTGATCGGTGGCCACGGCCCCAACCAGCAACAATCCCCTCGAGATGTCCTGGTAGGGCGCCGGCAGTCCCATCAGGTTGAGGGAATTGGCGATGATGCCCAGTAGCACCACCCCTAGGATCGTACCGGTTATCGAACCGCGGCCTCCGGTCAGGGCCGTTCCGCCCACGATCACCGCCGCGATGATCTCCAGTTCCCTGCCCTGGCCCCCGTAGGGAAACGCTGATCCGGCCTGGCTGGTGAGAACCACCCCGGCCAGCGCCGAGAAGAACCCCGACGCCAGGAAAACCCCCCAGGTGATCTTGGGGACGCTGATCCCGGCCCGGCGCGCCGCTTCGGGACTGCTGCCCACCGCGTAGATGTGGGCGCCCACCTTGGTGTATCGCATCACGAAACCGATCACGGCAAAGGCCACCACAGTGTAGAAGACCGGTTTCGGAATCCCGAGGGCCGATCCCTGCCCCAGGTTGACATAGGACTCGGCAGGGATGAATACGGATCTTCCACTGTTTATCACAAACGCCACCCCCCTGGCGATGAAGGCCGTGCCGATGGTGGCGATCAGCGAGTTGACCCGGAATTTCACGACGATCACCCCGTTCACGAATCCCATCAGCAGGCCCACAACCAGGGCCCCGAGAATCGCCACCGGCACCGGGAGTTCCTGGACCAGGAGGGCCCCGGCGGTCATCCCCGACAGGCCCATCGTGGCCGCCACCGACAGATCGACGTTGCCGGAGATCAGCATTGGCGTGGACACCGCCGCCACGATCCCGGTGATGGCCACCGCCCGGGCCACGTTCAGGAAGTTGCCCGCCTGGAAGAAGAACGGGCTAACCATGGTCATGGCAATGCCGATCGCCACGATCGCCATGGCCAGCCCGAGCGAACGCCGACTCCCGCCGACGTTCGCTCGGGTCCTACGGCTGGGGCCACCCGAATGTGGCTTCGGGCCAATCACAGTTCGATAAAACCCCTAATTGGTTATCAGCACTTCGCCTGATCGATGCTTGCTGCGTCCACCACAGTGGCTTGAGGATAGATCTCGGACGGAATGGGATTCCCTTCCGCAATGTCCTGGGCGATCGCGATGCCGTACTCACCCCAGAGTTGGGGGACGAAGTCCACCGAGGTGAGGAACGTCGGATCGTTGGCGCACAGCGGACCAACCGACTCCTGGGAGAGACCCACGCCACCGGCGATCGAGGTCTCGGCGCGACCCGACTCGCGGAGGGCGTTCACCATCCCCAGAGTCCGCAGGTCGTTGATGCCGAAGCCCATGATGTTCTGGGTGTCGGGGTGGGCGGTCAACCAGTCGGCCACGTTGGCCTGGTCGGTCACGATGTCCGAGGGGCACTCGAGTTCGTGGATGTTGTCATCACCGACGTCGAAGGACTCCTTGACCACCTCACGGAATCCGATGATGGATGCGTAGGGACTGGTCCGGTCCTGCACGAAGGCGGAGTGGGAGCAGAGAAGGACGTCGACGTCGCCGGTCGTCCAACCCCTATCTTCGGCCACCGCGATCAGGTAATCAGCCGAGGCGCGACCGACCGCGTACCACTCCCCGCCACCGAAGAAGGGCTGGCCCTCATGCGGCACGGAGTGGGCGAGGGCCGGGATACAGGCCTCTTTGTACTTGCTCATGATCGCCGGGTTCAGATTGGCGAGGACGTTCATCGAGAGGACCACATCCGGGTCGTGCTGGACGACCAGGTCGGCAACGACCAGAGGCTGCTCCTCGCTCGGGTACAGGTTGTCGAACTCGGTGACGTCGGTCTCCGACGCGGCTGCCGCCACCCGGAAACTCTCGTTGGCCACGATTAGGGTGTCGAAAACGTTGTCCTCCGGGGTCCAGGCAAACCGGTAATTGGCATCGCCGTCCTTGCGGAGCACCGCCTGATAGACATCGGGGTGATCATCGGTCTCGACGAATGAGCAACTGGCCTCGTCCCACAGCATCCAGGTTGCGGCGGCCGCCTGCTCGGCATTGGCAATGGTCGTCGGCAACTCCATTACCACCTCGCCCAGAAGGCTGGCGGGCTCCTCCGGTGTCTCGGGGGCCGCGGTGGTCTCGGGCGCGGCAGTTGTGGCAGGCGCCGCGGTCGTAGCGGCTGAATCGTCCTCATCTCCGTCGCCGCAGGCTGAGACGATCAGCGCCAGAGCCAAGAATGTGGCGATTACCGCACGTGGGAACCTCTGCATAATTCTTCTCCTTTAGGGCTTCGCCTTCATTATTGCCAGCCGACATTCCCCTGGTGGCTGTAAGTAGGATAATTTTTCTTCTTCAAAATCCCTCTTGAACCATCGGTAGGGTCTTTTGGTCAGATGACGAAGCGATACTCTTGCGCCGACTACGGCTGGCCTTCACTCAAGCATCCCACAGTGATGGCGGTTGCCCAGGACTTGGGATACCAGGGTCTCGACATCGGCATTTTCGGAGAAGTGACCCACGTCAAGGTCTCGGATCTGCAGCACTGGCGGCAGGAATCGGCCCGGATCAGCAGGAATCTCAGCACTCTCGGTCTCCAGTGCTCCGATGTGTTCCTGATACCAAGCGTCGACCTGTCCTGTTTGACCCCGTCTCATCCGGATCCGGTCCAGCAAGCCGAAGCCATCCGGATCTTTGAGCGGGCGGCTCTCCTGACCCGGGACCTGCAGGCGTCAGGTTTGACAGTCTGTCCCGGAGTTATGAACGAGGGGGACACCCACCGAGAGGCATTGCGAAGGGCCGCCCGGTCGCTTCGAGCCCGTGTCGAGATAGCGTCTTCCCATGGACTCGAGTTGTCGGTCGAACCGCATTGGGGTTCATTGATCGACACGGCGGAGAAGGTGTGGGACCTGTTGGAAGCAGTGGAGGGACTGACCCTCACCCTCGACGTCTCGATGATGTTCTTCTGCGGGATGACCGTCGCAGAGATCGCCTCATTCGCCTCCAAAACCCGGCACGTCCAGTTCCGCCCCGGCACCCGTGACAAGGTCCAGGTGCGGCTGAAGCACAACGAGATAGATTTCGATCCGATACTCCAAGCGCTGGAAGCCTCCTATCAGGGTTGGGTAAGCACCGAGTACGTCTGGATGGAGAGGTGGGGGTGCGACCAGGTCGATGTCACCGAAGAATCGAGACAACTCCTGGCATTCCTCAAGGGCGAGGAACAACCCGCCGCCCTCTAGATGGCGCCGTCAACCGCCGGATGGGTCAGGACGGGATCGGTACGGGTCTCCCGTGGCCTTCGGCCGAGTGATAGCAGGCTTCGACCAGCCTGATCGTCTTGAGGTTGTCGCGCCCCGATATGCAAGGCTGCGTGCCACTCAGAATGGCTTCCGCCACGTGACGTAGAGACTTGGCGAAGGCGTCGGGCACCCAGGAAGCGGCGCTGAGGCTATATGACGGGTCCGAGCCGGCGGTTGCCTGCATGATGTGATCAGGACTCGGATCCGGGTAGGCATCCCAGATTCCTAGATGGCCGAAGAAGAGGCCGTCGGAGGTGGTGGCCCGCAGCGAAGCGGTGTGCCTTCCCTCCGGTCGCCGTGTGTCCCGGATTGTCACCGACAACCCCTCGAAGCGGATAATCGCATAGAGGGCCGACTCCCCGACGATTCCCGGAATGTCGGCCGGGCCCATCCAGGCGCGGACTTCCCGCGGCTCCCCGAACAGCCAGCGGGAGGTGTCGAGAAAGTGGATTGAATTGAAAAGCCCCACGAAATGGGGGGCGTCCGCCAGCCATGACGGCAAGCCGTCGCCCCGCTCGATCGGCCACACCAGGTCAAAGGATGCCGACTCCACCGATCGCCCATCGGCGAACCGTCGGAAATCCAGGATCGCCGGCGCCCACCTCATCTGCTGGTTGACAGCCAGGACTCTTCCACACGATTCGGCCGCCGCGACCAGTTCGGCGGCCGAGTCGAGGTCCACTGCCAGTGGTTTCTGGGCCAGGACATGTTTTCCGGCCTTCAACGCAGCCATCACTATCTCCGGTTGGGCCCCGGGTGGCACCGCTACGTCCACCAGATCGACCGCAGGGTCCTCCAGCAGACGCTCGATTCCCTCGACGGCGGGGACGCCCGCCGCTTCGGCAAGTAGCTCCCGGCGGGAGGAATCGACATCGAAGACTCTGCGGAGCTCAACGGTCTGCGGGTTGGCGCCATAGGCCGGCAGGTGACCCGCTCGGGCGATTTCGCCAGCGCCAACCAGGCCGACGCCCAGCCGGGAGGAACTCACGAAGGCAACCGGACCTCGTGCACAAGCTCATCACCCTCCACCGACAGCCGCCCCAGGTGGTGGCCGTCTCCCGCAATTCCCTCGCTTATCAGACCGATCAGGGTTTCGGCATGCTCTCCCGCTTCGATCAGTGAAGGATCAACCATGGCCTCGATGGCGTTGCGGTAAGTGCCGACTCCCCCGGCGATGTCATAGCCGTTGAGACGCAGGTGGCAGCGCCAGTACTCCTTCCAGGCCGCTCCCGGGTCGGCCGCCCTGGTGGGGTCCATCACAGCGAACAATTCATAGCCCGAGCTCCTCACAACGCTCTCCATGACCTCGTGACCCAGCGAGTTCCTCACCTCGAGCCAAAGCAGGGCAAGCCAGAACCGGTACACATCGTGGATGGCGTCGCGCCATCCGAACAGGCACTCGTCGACAAGCTCGATCGCCTTCTCCCGGTCTCCGCCTTCCACCAACCGAATCAACCGGTCGAGGGGATGGGTGGCTATCCACACCAGTTGCTCGTCGGTGAGCCATCGCTTCGGATCAGCTACCTTCACCTCCAGGCTCGCCCGATCCGGCAAGGGGAGTTCGGCCCGTTCGTAGAACTCGTCGGGAGGGAGGTGACCGTCCTTGTAGGTGTGCTGCAGGCATAGTCCCTGCTCCCGCAACGGCGTCCAACCCTCGACGATGAACACCGCCTTGTTGTAGCGAAGGGCGGCGTGGCCCATTTCCGAGCAGTGGTTGCAATAACTCGGATAGTCGGTAGACATGAAAGTGGAGCGAGTCGGGCGCACCGAGAGAGGCAGGGCCCTGTTGCCTTTGTATTTCCCCTCCTGGATCAAGCGCATTCCGCTTCCGCACGGACCCAGGATGAAAGTGAAACGCTCAGGATTCTCCACCAGTTCGAATTCGGTGGCATGCCAATGCCATCCGGCCGCGATGTTGTTGAGCCGCTGCATTATCGGACCCTGGGAGTACTGGGGTATCTCCCCGTCACCCATCAGGTCCAGCACCACCCGACGACCGATGGCCTCACCTTCATCAGGGCCTGCAATCTGGATCCCTTCAGCAAGGGTCCTGGCCACCGCGTTACGGAGCCCATCGTGCACTATGACGTATTCGGCCTTGAGAAGGGAAGCGATCTCTCGGCACCGGCCCGCATCCCCGCCCTCTACTGCTTGGATCAGTTCGTCAAATCGGGTGGCGAGTGGCAAGGCCGAGTCCTTCCGGCTTCAACGCCCCATCTGGTGCGGCTGTGGTGGTTGTGCTCTTCTCCGGCATGCTAACGGATCGATAGGAATCGGTCCGGCCCTGAGGGGCCGATCATTTTCCCTGGTCCGCCCAACCGGAGGCGACGGCGTGGGGATCGTCACCAACTGCTGGGCTAACCGCATCAAACCCCGCATCCATTGGCTAATATCTCAGTGGGAATATATAAGATTTTCTATGTGTTATGCTTTATGTAATCTGATATTCCTAGCCTCAGCAGAAAGGAAGTGCCCATGTTGGCCAGGATCAATCCCCTCTTCGAGTTCCCATCCGCGGTCTCTAACACCCTCCCCTCCGAGGTCTACCTGGTGGACGACAACTTCGTGGTGACGGTGGACATGCCGGGGATGGACCCCGAGCTGATCGATGTGGAGGTGTCCAAGAACACCCTCACCATCTCCGCCCAGCGTGACACCGCGGCCGCCCGACCGGAGGAGGCCCGGGTGTTCTTCGTGGAGCGGCCCAGCGGGAGCTTCCGCCGGCGGTTCGTGATCGGAAGCGATCTCGACATCTCCGAGACCACCAGCGCCTACGAGCATGGCGTTCTCACCCTCACCATCCCAGTTGCAGCCTCGTCCCGGCCTCGCAAGATACCGGTCACCGGCGCCGCCAACGGGCTGCCCGCCTAAAAGCCGCCCCAAACCCGGCTACGGGTCGCAGGGGCCAAGTCCCTAAACTGCGACCCGTGGCCTTACCCAAAGACCTGGCGGGTTTCTCCACCCGAGCCATCCATGCCGGCCAGCGGCCCGACCCCGAGACGGGCGCGCGGGCCATGCCCATCTACGCCACCAGTTCCTTCGTCTTCGAAGACGCCCAGTCCGCCGCCGACCTTTTCGCGCTCCAGAACTACGGGGACATCTACACCCGGATCAGCAACCCCACCACCGCCGCCTTCGAGGAGCGGCTCGCCTCCCTGGAAGGAGGGCTGGGGGGACTAGCCACCGCTTCCGGACAGGCCGCGCAACTGATAGCGGTGCTGACCCTTTGCAAGGAAGGCGACGAAATAGTGGCGGCCCGCAACCTCTACGGCGGGACCATCACCCAGTTCGACGTGACGCTGCGGCGCATGGGGATCCACACCACCTTCGTGGACGCCTCCCGGGTGGAGAACATCGAGGAAGCCATCACCGACCGGACCAAGCTGGTCTATGGAGAGACGATCGGAAATCCCCGTGGGGAGGTGCTCGACATCGAGCCGATCGCCGCCCTTGCCCATGACCACGGGGTTCCCCTGATGATCGACAACACCTTCGCGTCACCGTGGCTGTGCCGGCCCTTCGAATGGGGAGCGGACATCGTGGTCCACTCCGCCACCAAGTTCATCGGAGGCCACGGGGTGGTGATCGCCGGCGCCATCGTGGAGTCGGGCCTCTTCCCGTGGGACAACGGCAACTTCGGGGTGATGACCGATCCTTCCCCCGCTTATCACGGCTTGCGCTTCTGGGAGAATTTCCGCGAGTACGCCTACCTCACCAAGGCCCGCGCCGAGTTGCTGCGGGACGTGGGCGCCGCCATCTCACCCTTCAACTCCTTCCTGCTGCTGCTGGGGCTTGAAACTCTTCCGCTCCGGATGGAACGGCACGTGGAGAACGCCCGTGAGGTGGCCCTTTTCCTGGCCGCCAACCCGGCCGTGTCGTGGGTGAGCTATCCCATCTTCCCCGACAGCCCCGGAAGGGACCTGGTCGAGAAGTACACCCCGGCCGGACCGGGAGCGGTGTTCACGTTCGGACTGAAGAAGGGCTACGACGCCGGGGTACGGTTCATCGAGACGGTGCAGTTGGCCAGCCACCTCGCCAATGTCGGAGACACCAAGACGCTGGTCATCCATCCCGCATCCACCACCCACCAACAGGTGTCCCCCGAGGCCCGGGCGGCCGCCGGAGTGGGTGACGACACGATCCGCATCTCGGTGGGCCTGGAGGACATCGAGGACATCCTGGCCGACCTCGACAGCGCCCTCGGGGAGGCGGCCCGTGTCTGAGCGTCCCCACGACGCCACCGCCACCGAGCGGCTGGCGATTCTTCGAAGGGCGCGCAGCGTGGCGCTGGTGGGTGTCTCGGCCAACCCGCTTCGCTCCTCCAACTTCGTCGCCACCTACCTGATCCGCACCCCCTATCTGATCCGTCCGGTCAACCCCGTCTATACCGATGTCCTGGGGATTCCCACCTTCCCCAGCCTGGCGGACCTCCCCGAGCCACCCGACATCGTCGACGTCTTCCGCCGACAGGACCAACTCCCCGGCGTGGTAGAGGAGGCGATCGAGGTCGGCGCCAAGGTGGTCTGGTTCCAGTTGGGCCTCCGCCACGAGGAAGCCGCCGCCCGGGCCCGCGACGCCGGGTTGCAGGTGGTTCAGGACCGTTGCCTGAAAATCGAGCACGCCCGCTTTGCCGGCGGGCTGCATGCCGCCGGGTTCAACACCGGGGTCATCTCCTCGCGCCGCCGCCGTCCCATTTGAGGCTGTCAGGCCCGGTCCCCAGGTGGCGGGCGATGGCCCGGTAACACTGGACAGGCCGCTCGGCCTTCAACACCGGGGGCGAACCGGTGAGGCTGTCCAGGAACCGGGGGGCATACCCGGCAAAACCCAGGCGCTTGTCAAGCACCACCAGCACCCCCCGGTCGGCGGGAGTCCGGATCAACCGTCCGGCGCCCTGCCGGAAGCCCAGGACCGCCTCGGGTAGGAGGAAGTCCTCGAAGGGCCTTCCCCCGCGGCGGCCGATTACCTCCTGACGAGCGGCCACCACCGGGTCCTCGGGAGAGGAGAAGGGAAGTTTCTCCATCACCAGCAGGCTGAGCGCTTCGCCCGGAACATCGATCCCCTGCCAGAAGGTGCCGCTTCCCAGAAGGCAGGTGGGCTGGGAGGGATTGCGCAGGCCCTCGGTGAGCTCCGGGGCTGAGGCCTCGCCCTGACAGAGCACCGTGAACCCGGGAAAGAGGCGATCTTTCAGGTACCCGGCCGCCCGCTCCATCCGCCGGTTGGCGGTGAACAGCGCCAGCGCCCGGCCCCGGCTGATCTCGAACAGGCGGGCCATCTCCGCCGGAGAAACCTCGGCGAACTCCTCCAGGCTGGGTCCGCTGGGACTGGGAAGGTACCCGGCGATCACCACCAGCATCTGCCTGGGCAGGTCGGGGAACGGACTCTCCAAAAGCTCTTTGCGACTCTCTCCGATTCCCAGGCCGGCCGCCACGTAGTCAAAGGACCCTGCCACCGTGAGAGTGGCGGACGTCATGATCACCGACTTCTTCTCCTCCCAGACCTCCGCCAGGCGTTGGTTCACTTCCAGAGGGACCGCGCTCAGCTTCCATCGCCACTCTGCTTCGGTCCAGGCAAGGTCGCCGACCAGGGCCACCTCCAAGAGGTCTTCAGAGTCGATGTTCGCCATCTGGAAGCAGAGTTCCGCGATCGTCTTGGCTCCCCCGCTTGCATAGATGATCCGCCGCTTCAACTCGTCTGACGATCGATCGGCCCGCAAACGGTCGGGAACCGGAAGAGCGTCGAGGACCTCGGCCAGAAAGGAGAAGGCCTCCGCCAACTGTTCCAGCGCCCCGGTCACCTCCCGCCACAGGGAACGGTTGAGGTCCACCCGGGTGATGCGGGTGGAGAAGGACTCCTCCGCTCCGGGCGACCATCCTCTCGTCGCCTCGAGGTATTCCAGCAGGGTCTCCCCCAGGTCGTCGATGCCGGGCTCGCAGGCCCGCCAGTAGCGCACCACCCGCTCGGCCCCGACCTGGCCGCGGTCTCTCGCCGAGCCGGAAGGCAGGGAACCCAGGTAGCGACGCAGCAGGCTTCCCGAGGACCTGGGGTGGTACACCATGTAGAGAAGGCGCCACAGGACGCGTCGGCTCACCGTCCCCGTGAAAGCCGACCGGGCAGCCGACTCCAACTCGTGCGCCTCATCCACTATCAGGCGCGGGCTGTAGCCGGTCATCTGGTCGCGAAGCAGCATCAGCGAGTGGTTGGCCACCACTATCTGCGCCGCCGAGAGCCGCTTCAAAGCCCGCACGAAGAAGCACCGCTTCTCCAGGGCGTTGCGGGCCCTGCCGGGAGTCTCGGTCATCGAAAGCCGGGAACGGAGCCGGTACATGGTGGCGTCGCGCCTTCTGAGCCAGCCGTCGCGAAGATCGTCCCACTCACCGGTGGGAGTCTCCGCCGCCCAACCCAACACGACCGCCAGGGCCAGGCCGAGATGGTGGTCCGCCAGATGATCCGATGCCTGGTCGGAAAAGAGCGGGTTGTCCCGAATCCGACCCGACTCGAAGGGATCCAGCCACACCAATTCCTCTGCCAGGGCATGTACCGACAAGTAGTTACTGAGCCCCTTAAGGACCGTCCACCGGACCGGCGACAGTCGTCGGGAGATGTCGCGCAGGGTCAGGCACACCTGATCCTGCAATGCCTTGGTGTAGGTGGAGACGAGAATCTGGGTGTTCCAGGAGGCGGCCAGGCGAGTGGCGGGCACCAGGTAAGCCAGCGTCTTGCCGGTGCCGGTGGGAGCCTCCACCATGAGGTTCTCGGACCGGGCAAGGCTGGCAGCCACCTGTCGCGCCATCTCCTCCTGCGACGGCCGATGCTCCATGCCCTCGGTCATCAGTTCTCCACCCTCGGTCAGGGGAGCCACCAGTTCGGGGAGGTCAATGTCCCGTTCGACTTCCTCCTCCCCGTTCCACGCATCGGACGCCGGCTCGGAAGGGGGATCCTGTTCTTCTTCGGACGGGGGAGGCAGCGGGATCACTTCCACCAGGTCCGGCCGGTAGGCCACTCCGATGTCGGCGATGTCCGGCTGGCAGAAGATCGCCCAGGGGTGACCCGTGATCTCCAGGATCCACCGCTGGGCGCGGCGGACGGGATCGTCGCGGTTGAGTTCCCCCAGCATGCCGTCCATCACTCCCCACACCCTCCGGGCGTCAGACAGGGCGCGATGGGCAGGCCCGACGCCTTCGGTGACTCCGAAGTGTTCCGCCAGATCCACCAGGCGCCGTGAAGGCGGAGGCATGCCTCCCCCGATGCCGGGGACCGACTCCTTCCCGGCTCGGGGGAACACCACATGAGCCAACTCGAGGGTGTCGAGTCGCTCTCCCCCGGGTTCCCCCAGACCCACCCGGTCCAATTCCGCCATGAGCAGGAGATAGTCATAGGTGCTCCCGTTGTGGGCGACCAGAGGGAGATCCCCGCAGAATTCCAGGAACTTCTCGAAGGTTGGTCTCCTGGACGGCGCTCCCCGCAGAATCTCGGGGGTGAGGCCGGTCAACTGGACCGTCAGGGAGGCCAGCGGCCGACCGGGTGTGGGAGCGACCAGGCTGGAGAATTCCCTCGACACCTGGCCGTCTTCCACCGTCAGGGCGCCGATCTCGATGATCTCCTGACACTCGGGGCGGGGATGGTCGGCGTTCGCTTCCAGGTCGAAGACCACAAACCGCATAAGCGCAGTGTATGGAAGCCGATGGGACATGACTGCCGCTGGACCCGCCCCCGCGTCATAGGGCGGCGAGGCCCTGACCTCGGGGCCGATGAAAGCGCTATCTCAGAGTGTCGCCGCTATGGAAGAGATCTCCCGGATGTGGCGGGGAGTGGAGCCGCAGCACGCTCCGATGATGCGGCATCCTGCCTCCATCGCCCTACGTGCGTAGCTTTCCATGAGTTCGGGACCCTGGGGATAGGTGAGTCCCCCGCCCTCGTATACCGGTATGCCGCAGTTGGACTTGACGATCACGCATGCCCCCTCAGCGGTGCCCGCAATGGCTGCGGCCGCCTCCAACGCCTCTTCCAAGCCGGTGCCGCAGTTGGCCCCCAGCGCCGAGGGGCGACCGTCCGGGGGCAGGTCGGTCCACCACTGTCCGAAATCCGCAGGCCGCAGGCCCATCATGGTCCGCCCGTTGGTGTCGAAGCTGAGAGTCACCGCGTGGGGCGTGTCAAAGCCCGAGGCCGCCTCGGTGGCAGCCGAGATCTCCTCCCAGGAGGACAGGGTCTCGATCCACAGCACATCGGCCCCCGCCTCCACCAGCGCCTCCATCTGTTCTGAGAACACCTCCACCCCCTCGCCATGGCTCAGCGGGCCGAGGGGCTCGAAGAGGTCGCCGGTGGGACCCACGCTGGCCGCCACCGCCACTGGCCTCCCGACGTCGGACGCCACCTGGCGGCCGATCTCCATTCCGGCCCGGTTGAACTCGGCAACCCGGTCCTCCAGACCGTGCAGGGCCAGACGGCGGCGGTTACCCCCGAAGGTATTGGTGAGAAACAGGTCCGCTCCTGCCTCCACGAACAGGCGATGGACCTCAGAGATCATCTCCGGCCGCTCGATGTTGAGCCTCTCCGGGCAGTCCCCGCTCTCCAGGCCCAGTCCGAACAGGGTGGTGCCCATTGCCCCATCGGCCACCAGAACGCCCTCTTCCTCCAGTAGCTCTCTAAACAAGTACCCACATCCAAGTCGGGGTCGACCTCGTTGCCTCGCCGCCGGCGGCAGGCGCCCGGGACCTGGCAGAGGTCAGAATGATGGTCTTGCCAACCTTCGGACGGCCTCGGGGTCTTCGGCGGGTGCCTCAGCGCCGGTCTTGCCCTCTTCGGTAGCCGAGGTACCCAGAAGGACTATGCAGAAAAGCCCGAGGAGCGCCTCCCCGAAGAACTCGACATCCACTATCTCCTCGGCGACGATCAGGAAAACACAGCACAGCAGCCCCACCAGCCCGACGCGTCTTCTTACCTTTGGATCTCCCATGGCACTCTCAGTTGGGCAGGCCCAAGTCTAGGGGTGCGTGCGACTTCGACGCCGCTAAAGCTATTGGACGGGGTGAGAGAGGAGCGTCGAGAGCGAACCCCTCCGCAAACAGGTGAGGCCGCCCCGTAGGGCAGCCTCACCTGGGTCGTCAATGGGTCTTGTGAAGGACGGTTTATCCGGGGATCCAGGCCTGCCAGACGGACTCGTTGGCGTCCATCCATGCAGCGGCGGCCTCATCCACCGACAATCCCTCATCCAGCTTGCCCAACATGAAGATCTGGTCCTCGTTGGTGTAGCTGAAGTTGGAGAGGATCGTGAAAGCGGTCGGGGCTCCTTCCTCCAAGCCGTCCCACATGATCTTGAACAAGACGTCGTCCGGATAGTCGCAGTCGACCGCGCCGGATGCATAGCACTCGTCGGAGTAGGCCGGCAGCTCGAATGCCGTCAGGTCGAACTTGCTGAACGCCGAGTGGGGAGTCCACCAGTAGAACAGCAACGGATCGCCGCGGCTGGTAGCCGAGTCCATCGCGGCCAGCAGGGCCTCTTCCGATCCGGCATAGGCAACCTCGAGGTGCAGCCCGAGGTTGTCGATGATGTCCTGCTCATAGGAGACCCAACTGGGGTCGCCGATCAGGAACTGTCCCTTGTCGCCGGTTTCGGCGGTGGCGTACACCTGGGCCGTTGCCGGGTCCTGCAGACCCTGCCAGGTGCCGGCCGCCGGGTTCTGATCCACCACGTAGGTGGGAATCCACCAGCCGATCTTGCCTACTGCCCCGAGTTCACCGCCGTTCACGACACCGCCGCCTCCATCTATGTAGGAAGCAACATTGTCGGCATGCCCGGAGGGCCAGACCTCCAGGGAGGCGTGCAGGTCGCCGGCGGCGATGGCAGCCCACTGGGCGTTCTCGTCGATCTCGACTCTCTCCACGGTGTAGCCCTCTCCCTCCAGAACGGCCGCGGCCACCGCAATGTTGACCGCCGAACCGTCCCAGGGGTTCACCGCCAGCTTGATGGTCTCGACGTCGCCGAGGTCATCTCCGCAGGCCGCCAGCACCAGGGAAAAGGCCGCCAGGAGGAGAGAGGCCTTGAATGTTGATCTTCTACTCATATCCTTGTCCTTTCATCGCAGGGCTTCGAACTCAAGATTTCTCACTAATCACCATCGTTCAACAGTTTAACAATATGTTAACCACCCCCGGTGGCAGATGCCCACTCGGGCAGACCTATTTAAACAGACGGGGGAGGCCTACGGCCCGAAACCTAGCCTCTATCCGAGGATGGAGGCTGAAACCGAGCCGCCCAACCTTGGGTGATCCGGTCGAGGATCATGGCAAGGATCACAATTGAGGCCCCCGCTTCGAATCCCAGGCCGGTGTCGCTCCTCGCCAGCCCTTTCACCGCCTCCAACCCCAGCCCTGCGCCTCCCACCAGGCCGGCTATCACCACCATGGCCAATACCAGCATCACGGTCTGGTTGATACCCGCCAGCACGGTGGGCATGGCCAGGGGCAACTGGATCTTCCACAGCTTCTGGCGGCGGGTGACCCCGAACGACTCGGAAGCCTCCACAATCTCGGAGTCAACACTCCGAATCCCCAGGTTGGTGAGGCGAATCACCGGCGGGATGGCGTACAGGACCGAGGCGATGATCCCCGGGATCCGGCCGACGTTGAAGAGAATTACCACCGGGACCAGGAAACAGAAGCTCGGGATGGTCTGCAACGTGTCCAGGACCGGTCGCATGCCCCGCTCCAACCAGTCCCGGCGTGACGCCGCCACCCCTAAGGGCAGCCCGATCACTATGGCCATCAACACCGCCACCACCGTTTGCGACAGGGTGTCCATGGTGAGGGTCCACATACCCAGCAACCCGATGACAACGGTTCCGACCACCGATCCCAACAACAACTTCTTGCCGGAAGCCCACCAGGCTACGAATCCGAAGAACAGCACCACCACCGGCCACGCCTCCTCACTCAAATAGAGCCGCATGGGGCGGGTGCCGTAGGTGGTGAGGAAGTCGCTGAACGGGCCGGTGCCCACCGGCAGGTTTCCCAACTGGTACAGGTTGTCCCTTGCCCAGTCCACCGCTCCGTCGATGGGGGCGGCGTAACTGAACTGCAGGGCGGTCGGATAGTCCGTCCAGCCGATTGTCCATCCGGCGATCGCCAATGCGGCAAGCACTCCTCCCGCTACCCACCAATACCGATACCGGAGCCCCTCAGTGTGATGCGCCCCTCCCATGCGACCCTGCCCCACCAGCGAGTGGGAGAAACGGTCCAGCATCACCGCCATCAGAACGATGGCCATTCCCGCCTCCACCGCCCTTCCCACCTCCTGATGGCGGAGCGCCAGCAGCACCTCCTGGCCCAGGCCCCCAGCACCGATCATGGCCGCTATCACCACGATGCTCAACGCCATCATGATCGTCTGGTTCACCCCAGCCAGGATGGATGGAACCGCCTGGGGCAACTGGACCTTCCGGAGGAGTTGGCCGGAGGTGGACCCGAACATCAGCCCCGCCTCCAGGCTCTCGGTGGGGACCTGCCGAATGCCTAAATTGGTGAGCCGGATGACGGGAGGCAAGGCGTAGATCACCGTGGCAATTAGGGACGGCACCCTCGCCACCCCAAAGAAAAGTAGGACCGGAATCAGATAAACGAAGGCAGGAAGCGTCTGCATCGAGTCGAGCACCGGCCTAAGCCCGCGGAATACCCAGTCGCTTCGAGCAGCCAGTATTCCCACCGGCACTCCGATCGCCACCGCCAGCGCCACCGCCACTGTCATCAGGGAGAATGTCTGGACGCTTTGCTCCCAGAGCCCGAGGGCGACGAAATACAGCATGCCCGCCCCGGCGGCCAGTCCTCCCGCTCTCCCCAGCCAGCGGCCGAAAACGACTCCCACCCCTGCTACATGGACATACCACGGGATGGCCATCAACAGGTTTTCGAAGGCACGCAGCAGCCAGTCGATGGAGTCGGAGAGCGGATCGAAGAAGAACAGGTAAACGCCGAGATCGCGCCTGTTACTGATCCACCACTGCTGGACTTCGTTCACCGCCGGCCCGAAGCCAATATCCCACTCCGGTGGAAATGCCCCTATTCCCTCCGGCAGCAACACTATCAATCCTCCCAAAAGGAGAACGGCTCCTCCCAGGTACGCCATCGGACGGCGCCAGCCCGCTGACCGGACCGTCAGGGAGGTCATTGCCGCCAGAGGTACCGGGAGACGACCGCCGGCTCCAAAACCCCGCACCGTTCACCGCGTTCGTCGACCACCGGCACCGGTCTGCCCTCGGTCAGGAGGCGAGGCAGGATGGCGTCCAGTCGGGCGGAAACCGCCACGGGCTCTCCTTCCAAGACCATGTCCGGGGAGACCCCCGCCATCACCGTTCCGGCGGATAACACCTTGTGCCGGGGAACATCGATCGTGAAGTCCCGCACGTAGTCGTCGGCGGGATGGGCGACGATCTCCTCGGGCGTTCCCACCTGCACTATGGCGCCCGATCGCATGATCGCGATCCGGTCCCCCAGCTTCAGAGCCTCCGAGAAGTCGTGGGTGATGAACACCATGGTGCACCGGAGACGTTCCTGGAGACCCAGGAGCTCATCCTGCATGTCCCGGCGGATCAGGGGATCCAGGGCGGAGAAGGGCTCGTCGAACAACAGGATCTCGGGGTCCACCGCCAACGCCCGGGCCAGGCCCACCCGCTGCTTCATGCCTCCGCTCAATTGCTCCGGGTAGTTCGAGGCCCACCCGTCCAGCCCCACCAGCTCGATCATCTCCTCCGCCTTCTGGTAGCGGTCCTCCTTGGTGGCTCCCCTCACCTCCAGCCCGAAGGCAACGTTGTCTATCACTCGCCGGTGGGGAAACAGCCCGTAGTTCTGGAAGACCATGCTGATCGTATGGCGGCGCAGTTCCCGCAACTCGAGTTCCGGCATCTCCCCCAGGTCCTGGCCGTTGATGACGATCCTGCCGGCGGTGGCGTCGACCAATCGCGAGAGACAGCGGATGAGGGTGGACTTCCCGCTGCCCGACAGCCCCATAACCACGAATATCTCCCCCCAGTTGACCTCGAACGTGGCGTCCTGCACGGCGACAACGCACCCGCTCTTGGCCAGGATCTCCGACTGGTCGACCTTGTCCCTGGCCATTGCCATGGCGTCCGCCACGCGTTTTCCGAAGACCTTCCAAACCCCCGAGGCCAGGATCGGTCGATCCGAGGGACTGTTCGAATGCTCTTCTGAATCAGCCATCCATGCCTTCTGCCGTCGCGTCGGTTCGTCGAACCGGTTCGGCAAAGAGTACCTTGCCTTGGTTTCGCGAGTCGGTCGGCGCTCTTCTCAACCGGTCAGGCTCAGCAGCGCGTCGGCCGCCACCGCCCCCGAGGCGGTGGCCAGCAACGGGTTCACCTCCACCTCGACTACGTCCTCGTCGCCCAGCACGCCGTCCACCAGGGCGCAGATGGCGGCTACGCAGGCTCCCAGGTCCGCTGCCGGGGCTCCCCGGTATCCGACCAGCAACTGGCCTACCTTCAACTTCTCTATCCCGGCCCGCACCTCCCGGGGGTCGACCGGGGCCAGAAAGTGGACGAAGTCGTGCACCAATTCGGTGAGGACTCCCCCAGCCCCCAGAGTCACCAGCCACCCGACAGGCCACTGGCGGCGCACTGAGACCAGCAACTCGGCCACCACCCCGCCGACCGTCTCCTCCACCAGGAACGGTCCCTCGTAGCGCTCCAGCATCTCCTCCAATACGAGATCCAAGTCGCCGGGCGTGCGGATCCCCACCTTCACCCCCGCCCCCTCGGTCTTGTGATCGATCCCCACCACCTTGATCGTGACGGGATAGCCGATCTCCGCCGCCGCAGTCTCCACGCCGGAGGCCGGGGTGACCTTTCCCCGGGGCGCCGTCATCCCCCACTCTCCGAGGCGCGCCTTGGCTTGAGCTTCATCAAGGTGAATGAGGCAGTCACCCGGCGGCGGGACGGCGGCGGGAGAGATGGGGGGCTGGGAGTGGACCGCCTCTCCCCATCGGACAGCCGCGTCCAGTCCGGCCAGCGCCTCGGCAATACCCCGCACCGGCGTCACCCCGGCCGCCGCCAACTCCCTGGCCAGGTCTGCGGAGAGGTTCTCGGGAAGTCCCGACACCACCAGGGCAGGTCGCTTCGACACCGATTGGGCCGTCACCATCGCCCGGGCCGTCTTCCAGAAGGCCGAGAAGTCTCCTTCGCGGTCGGGGAGGTCCAGCACCAGCATCGTGGCGTCCTGGGGGCCGGAGGTCACCTCACGGAACAACCGCTCCAGCCGGGCGCGGTCGTCCCAGATGAATGTGTGGTAGTCGAGGGGGTTGCCCACCTTCACCCTTCCCTCCAGTATCCGCCCCACCCGGGCGGCCTGCCCGGACGGGAACGGGGCGAAGTCCAGGCGGGTACCCTCCGACAGGTCGGCCACATGCGACGCCTCCCCTCCCGAACAGGACATGGAGACGATCCGGTTCCCCCGGAGGGGACCCACTCCCACCAACACCCCCAGGGTCTCCAACAACTCGGGGATGGTTTCCACCCTCATCACCCCGCCGCGGTCGAAGAGGGCTCGGTACGCCTGGGTCATGCCGCTGATCGAGGCGGTGTGGCTCCGGGCGATCTCCGCGCCCCGCCGGGAACGGCCCACCATCAGGGCCACGACCGGCACCCGGGCCGCCAGGGCCCTCCGCGCCGCAGCCAGGAACCGGGCGGGATCCCGGACCGCTTCGAGAAACAGACCGATGCCCTTGACGCGCCGGTCCCCCAACAACTCCTCCATCAGGTCCTCTATCCCCACCATGGCCTGATTCCCCACCGTGATCAGGTGAGAGACGGGTAGCTGGCGACCCTGGAAAGACAGGTTCATCCCGACGTTCCCGCTCTGGGAGATCAGGGCCACGCCCTCGGAGACCGGCTGGCAGCCCAACAGGTCGGGCCACAGCGCCACGCCGTCCACCGCGTTGACCAGGCCGTAGCAGTTGGGCCCCAGAATCGGCATCTCCCCGGCCGCCTCCACCAGGCGTCGCTGGTAGGCGGCGCCGTCGGATCCCTGCTCCGCGAAGAGAGAGGCGTAGCAGACCGCCGAGCCCGCTCCCATCTCGGCCAGAGTCGCCACCGCCTCGATGGTCCGCCCACGGTTGACCGCCAGAAAGGCCGCGTCGGGCGGGGAAGGCAACGCCCGGAGGTCCGGATAGCACTCCAGCCCGGCCAACCGCTCCCGGTCGGGGTTCACCGGCCAGATCTCTCCGATGAATCCCATCTCCTCACAGGACTCCACCAGCCGGTTGACCAGACTCCCCCCCACCAACGCCACGGTCCTGGGCCTCAGCAGCCGCGACAGTCTCGACACCGTGGTTCAGCCCTCGAGGGGCCGGAGGATGGAACGAGAGATGATGTGGCGTTGGATCTCCGACGTGCCATCCCAGATGCGCTCTACCCGGGCGTCCCTCCACAGGCGCTCCAGCGGCAGTTCGTCCATCAAGCCCATCCCGCCGAAGATCTGGATGGCCTCGTCGGTCACGTAGGCCAGCATCTCGGTGGCGGCCAGCTTCGCCATGGCCGCATCGGCGTCGGTCATTGTGTTCCTGTCGGCCTTCCAAGCGGCCCGGAGAGTGAGAAGCTCCGCCGAAGCCAGTCGGGTGGCCATGTCGGCCAGCTTGAACGACACCCCCTGGAAGCGTCCAATGGTCTGCCCGAACTGGGTGCGGCGGGCCGCCCATCCGGCCGCCAGGTCCATGGCCCGCTCTGCGCGGCCCAGACAGTTGGCGGCCACCGCCAGCCGGGTCTCCCCCAGCCAGGTGTTGGCCACGTCGAACCCGCGATGCTCCTCTCCCAGGATCTGGGATGCCGGGATGCGGCAATCGTCGAAATTGAGGACGGAGTTGTTGTACCCCCTATGCGATACCGACCGGTAGCCCTCTCGGACCTCGAAGCCGGGAGTCCCCACATCCACCAGGAAGGCGGTGATCCGTTGGGGAGTGCGTCCCCGGCCTCGGCCCGCCCCCGGCTCGGGACCGGTGGCGGCGAAGAGGATCACATAGTCGCAGATGTCGGCGTGGGAGATGAAGTGCTTGACGCCCGAGATCACGTACTCGTCCCCGTCCCGGACCGCCCGGCACTTCATGCCCCGCAGATCGGAGCCGGCGTCCGGCTCGCTCATCGCCAGGGCCTCCATGCGATCCCCCGCCACGGTAGGAAAGAGGTACCGCTCCCGCTGGGGCCCGACGCACGCCAGCAGGATGTTGGAGGGCCGGGCCACCAGGTGGTGGAGGGCATAGGAGACCCTGCCCAGTTCCTTCTCCACCAGTGTCATGGTCAGGTTGTCCAGGCCGGCGCCGCCCACCTCCACCGGCATGTTGGCCGCGAAGATCCCCGCCTCGATCGCCCTCCTCTTTATCCCCTCCGCCAGTTCGGCCGGGACGTGGCCGCGCCGTTCCACCTCATCTTCGTGGGGAAGCAACTCGCGGTTGGTGAAGTCCCGGACAGTGGCGAGGATCAGTTCCTGTTCGTCGGTGAGCGCGAAGTCCATGGGTGCTCCCTGCTCTCAGCTCCCGCGGTCGAGGCTCATCCGCGACCCGACCTCGGGAGGGACCCCCAGCTTCCGGTGGGCCTCCTCCACGGCAGCCAGCGCCCGGGCCGGTCCGGGGAGGACGGAGACGGCCCCGCCCGCCTCTGTGTCGACGTGAAGAAGCATCTGCTCGGTGGAGGACAGGCGACGCCCGTCCTTGTCGTGCATGGCATGGAAGATGTGAAGGCGCCTCTCATCCACTCCCAGCACCTGAGTGGTGAAGAAGAGTTCCTGGTGCACGGAAGCCTCCCGGCGGTAGTGGATGTGGGTCTCAACTGTATAGAAGGAGTGTCCGCCCGCCCGATAGTCCTCATCGATCCCCACGAAGCGGAACAGGGCGTCGGAGGCCCAACCGAAGGCGGTCAGGTAGGCGCTTTCGGTCATGTGCCCGTTGTAGTCCACCCAATCCGGTTCCACCTGGGTGTGATAGAGCTCCAGGGGGGCTACCACCTCCACTCCGGGACGCCAGGTCCGGGCCGCGGCCCCCAGCCGGACCGCCTCCCGGTCGGCAACCATCCGTCCCGCCCCCAGGTCGTGAGGTCGAAGCGCTCGCATCACCGAGATCAGAAAGCCGTCGCGAAGCTGCTCCAACTCGGCCACGCTCCGGCCCGCCGCCTGTTCGTCGATCCCCGAGATGAGGGACTCCGATAGGCGTTCTGTCAGGGGAGGCGCCTTGAGTCTTGTCCAGGGAAGCTCCAGGGCCGGACCGAAATGCTCGAGCATGTGCCGCATGCCACCGGATCCCCCCGCCAGGTGAAAGGTGAGCATGGTCCCCATTCCGGCCCAGCGCAGACCCGGACCGTAGATGATGGCCTGGTCGAGTTCATCGGTGGTGGCGACGCCGTCACTCACCATCCAGAGGGCCTCGCGCCACATGGCCTCCTGCAGGCGGTCGGAGAGATAGCCCTCGATCTCGTTCCGCACCACCAGCGGGTGCATGCCCAGGTCTTCGTATATCGCCTTGGCCGCGGCCAGCGCGCCGGGACTGGTGAGGCGGCCCCCGCACAGTTCCACCAGGGGGAGTATGTAGACGGGGTTGAATGGATGGGCGACGAGGTATCGCTCCGGGTGCCGGAGTCCGGCCTGCAGGCGGCTGGGGAGGAGTCCGGAAGAACTGGAGCAGATCAACACGTCAGCCGCAAGCGCCCTGTCGATCTGGAGCGCCACCTCCTTTTTGAGTTCCTCGCGCTCGGAAACCGACTCGACGACCAGGTCGGTCCGGCCGGCTACCTCCTCGATGCCGTCCACAAATCGCACCCGGTCGGGGCGCGCCCCGGGGTAGAGGCCCAGCGCCGTGGCGGCCGGCCAGGCCCGTTCCACGAAAGCCATCAGGCCCTCCGCGGCCCCGGGCGCCGGATCGGTGGCTACCACCTCCCAGCCCCGGGAGAGGGCCCGCACCGCCCATCCCTTTCCGATCACGCCGGTCCCCACCAGACCGACAACCCCTACGTCGGAGACGAACTGCCCAGACGACCCCCCCGGTCCGGTCATCATCGTCAATGCCGGTCAGAAGGCCACATTGTCAAGGCCCTTGAGATTGAGTATCTCCCTGGCCTCCGCGGAAGTGGCGGTCTCGCGGGAAAGCTCCTCGAGGATCCGCACCATCTTCGCCACCTGCTCGGCATTGTTGTCGGCCAGCCGTCCGCGCCGCAGATAGATGCCGTCCTCCAGGCCCACCCGGACATGGCCCCCGAGCACCGCGCCTGCGGTGACTATGTCGAACTGAAAGCGGCCTCCCCCCAGCACCGACCACTCGATGTCGGTCCCGAACAGCCGGTCGGCGACCTGCTTCATGGCCACCACGTTCTCCACGTCCGGGCCGATCCCACCCAGGGTCCCCACCACGAACTGCATGAAGATGGGAGGCTTCACCAGGCCCTGGTCGGCGTAGAACGCCAATGTATAGAGGTGCCCGACGTCGTATGCCTCGAACTCGAAGCGACAGCCGGTCTCCTCGGTCAACTCGGTGAGCATGTACTCGATGTCGGAGAAGCGGCTCACGAACGGCTCATGACGGGTGGACTCCAGATACGGCTCTTCCCAGTCGTACTTCCACCGACCCTCGTAACGGGGGATCATCTGGAACAGCCCGTAGTTCATGGTCCCCAGATTGCAGGTGGCCAACTCGGGCTGCAGCGCCTTGATCACCGCCAGTCGTTCCTCGACGGTCTGGCCGGTGGCCCCTCCGGTGGTGATGCTGATCACCGCGTCACACTGCTCTTTGATGCCCGCGCAGTACTCCCGGAAGAGCCCCACGTCGGGACTGGGCCGGCCGCTGAGAGGATCGCGAGCGTGAATGTGGATCACCGCCGCCCCGCGGGAGTGCGCTTCCACCGACTGGGACACCATCTCTTCGGGGGTGACGGGTATCCCGATGTTCATGGTGGGGGTGTGCGAGCTTCCCGTGACCGCGCAGGTGAGGATCACTTTGTCTTGAGTAGCCATCCCCAGACTCCTTCCCCTGACTCCTGCGATTCGTTCCGTATTATAGTACATTCCGACTAGCGGCACGTTTTTACCGATAGGCAGAATGCGAACACACCTCCCTTCCCGGCGACAAACATCGTGACTTCCCCCGTTCGTTCGGTGACCAGGGCCTTTGCGGTTCTGAGGGTGGTAGTGGCCTCCCCCAACGGAACCAGTCTGGCCCAGATCGCCAGGGTCACCAGGCTTCCCAAGAGTTCGGTTTCCCGCATGCTCGACACCCTCCAGCATCTCGACATGGTGGAGCAGGTGGGCAAGCGGGGTCGTTATCGGGTCGGCCACGGTTTGGAGGTACTGGCCGGCGGGGGGACGTCACCCCAGGTGCTGGCGCAGTTGAGCCGTCCCCACCTGCAGTCCCTGGTCTCCCATCTGGGAGAGGACGCAACCCTGTCGGTGCCGGAAGGAGACAATACGCTCTATGTCAGCCAGGTCACGGCCGACCGCTCTGTGCAGGTGCAGGATTGGACCGGGTTCGCCTTGCCCCACAACACGGTGGCGCCCGGACTCGTGTTCCTCTCCACATGGGAGCCCGACAGGCTGGGAAGGTACCTGCAGCAGGACCTGGTGAGGCACACCCCTCAGACCCTTGTCGACCCGGCGGCCTTGATGGCCCGCCTGGAAACGGTCCGCCGGTACGGCTACGCCTGGACCCACCGGGAATACACGGACGACATCAACGGGGTGGCCGCACCCGTGTTCAATCCCCACGGCCAGGCCGTGGCCTCATTGAGCGTGCACGGGCCCTCCTACCGCTTCCCCGCGCCGGGCGAGGAGCCCAGGATCGGGCGTATGCTGTGCGACATCGCCGCCCAACTCACCGCGGAACTGGGCGGTTACTCCTTCTGAGGGACTCCGGATCCCTGGTCTACAGCCCGGCGAGTATCAAGGCCAGGGGGTAGAAGACCACCAGCACCCATCCGGCCATCCGGCTCCTCGACCACCGGTTGAATACCACGTCGCTCCTGGCCAGGGTGGTTCCCAGCGTTCTCAGGACCCGGTTGGAGCTCTGGTGGATCCGCAGACGGTCAACTCCTCGCAGACCGTTGGCGATGCCGCCCGCCGCCACCGCGGCGCCCAGCATCCAGAGGAGGCTCCCTCTGAAGTTGCCCACGAAGACGCCGTCCCCCACCACGCCCGCTATCCCTCCCACCGCCAGGGCGTTGAAGAGATTGGAGCCCAGCACGTTCCCGATGACCAGCGCGTTGTCCCCGTGCCGGGCGGCGGCTACGGCGGTGGCCAACTCGGGAAGAGACGTGCCCAGGGCCACCAGGGTGAGGCCGACCAGCCCCCCCGAGATGTTGAGGCGGTCAGCGATTCCGGTTGCTCCATCCACCAATCGGTCCGCTCCCCACAGGGTCAACGCCAGGGAGACCACCGCCATCGTGATCTCCCTCCACAGGGTGAGCCGCAGGCGAAGCCCGAGCCCGAGGAATCGTACGGGGGTCACCACCTGCACCCTTTCCCTCCACGCCGAGACGGCAGCCGAGAGGGGTTTGTCTCCATCCCCTGCGGGATCTCCGCCTGTGCTCTCCCCGATCAGACGCGGATCGCGGGACCATTTGACCAGGAGCATCAACGCCAACACCATCCCCGCGATCAGGATCACCCCGTTCCAGCGGGACAAGGCGTTGTTCCAGGCCAGGGCCACCAGAACCAACGATCCCGCCACCATGGCCAGCCACTCCCGGCGGAGGTCCACCGCCACATTCTTGAGAGGTGTGATCACCATGGAGACACCCAGCACCAGAGAGAGGTTGGCGATGTTGGACCCCACGATGTTGCCGGTGGCCAGGTCGAGTCCCTGCGGCCGGGCGGCGGCCAGTCCCGAGATGAGCATCTCCGGCAGCGAGGTGCCCAACCCCACCACGACCGCTCCGATCAGGACGGTCGACATCCCCCAGTGGTGGGCAAGCCGCTCGGCGGCGGTGACCAGCCGCTCCGCCCCGAATATCAGCACGGCCATGCCCAGGACCAGCCAGATCGCGTCAACCAGCATTCAGCGTGACCTTACTTGTCGGGGGCAAAACGCTACCGCAGGGCCTCCAGGTATTCCTGTCGCCAGGCCTCGGTGGCCTCGCAGCGGTTGAAAGTGTAAATGTGCAGTCCCTCGATCCCCAGCAGCGGATCGGTCAGGCTGTCTCCCAGGTCCTCCAGCAACTCCCCCGGGTCGTAGCCTCCCGGGCCGAGGAGCCTGGTCACCACCCGGGCGTTCTTGGTGAGAAACCTCACCGAGTCCCCCACCCCGATCCGGGCCGAGATCTCCAGCAGCTTCAGCCTCCCTCCCACGCCCGGCACGCCAAGGAGGGCGGGAAGCCCGATCCGCCGGCTCCGGGCGCCGGACAGGAACGAGCGAATCGCCTGGGCGTCGAAACACATCTGGGTGGCCAGGTGGTGCGCGTAGGGTTGCTTCTCCGACAGCGCCTCTTCGAGTTTGGCGTCCGGGATCACCGGATGCCCCTCCGGGTAGGCGGGGATTCCCACCTCCTCGAAGGGGTGGCCGATCTCCTCCATGGCCCGCAACAGGGAGATCCCGTCGAAGAACTCGCCGGGGTGGAGGTGGTCTCCCCCCACCACGAAGGCTCGACGAAGACCCAGTTCCGCCGCCCTGTCCAGGGTCGCTTCCAGATGGGCGCGGTCCCGGTGGAGGCGAGCCGAGAGGTGAGGGGTCACGTCGAAGCCGGCTTCGGCCAGTTCCGCTGCCAGGTCCATGGTGGCTTCCATTCCCTTGTTGGGAGAAGCGGTCACGGTGATCACCGAGCCCGGGGGCAGGTGGGCGGCCTGGGTCACCGCGTTCTTCAGAGGGATGATCTCGTAGCGGGCGTTCTCGAGAACCTCGGCGATCGCCGAACGGGTGGCCGGACCCACGCCGTTCAACCGTTCGGTATAGGCAGATGCCACCGCTACACCTCCGAATCGGGATAGAACTGCTTCTTCTTGGCGATGTACTCGCGGAGCGCCTCGTCCGCCGCCTCGTCCAAGGGAGGCGCCTGGTACTCGGCGAGGGACTTCTTCCACAACGAGTTGGCCCGCTCGGCGGCTTCGAGGGCGCCTTCCTCCGACCACTGCTCGAAGCTGTTGCTGTCGGCGGTGAACGACCGGTAGAAGGCGGTCTCGAAGTTGGCCAGGGTGTGGGCCGAGCCAAGGTGGTGCTGGCCCGGACCGGTCTCGATCACCGCCTCCAGGGCCTGCCCGTTCTCCGAAAGGTCCACTCCCTTCAGGAGGGCCTCGGCCATCCCGCACTGATCGGTGTCCAGGACGAACTTCTCATACCCCATGGTCAGCCCTCCCTCCAGCCATCCGGCCGCGTGAAGGACGAAGTTGATTCCGGCCAAGAGCGTGGGCTGGAAGGTGGCGGCCGACTCGTAGGCGGCCTGGGCGTCCGGGATCTTCGAGGCGGTGAGGTTTCCGCCCGAGCGGAACGGGACTCCCAGCCGCCGAGCCAACTGGGCCAGCACGAACAGGGTGATGGTCGGCTCCGGGGTGCCGAAGGTCGGCGCTCCCGACTGCATGGAGAGCGAGGATGCGAACGACCCGAAGATCACCGGGGCCCCCGGCCTCACCACCTGGGTGTAGGACAGACCCACCAGCGCTTCCGCCAGGGTCTGGGCCGCAACCCCTGCCACCGTGACCGGCGCCATGGCGCCCGCCAGGATGAATGGTGTGATGATGACTCCCTGGTTGCGGCTTGCGTACTCGCGCGCCGAGCCCAGCATGGCCCGGTCCCAGGTGAGAGGGGAGTTGGCGTTGCACAGCGAGATGACCACCGTGTTCTCTTCCAGGAAGTCCTCCCCGAAGAGCAGAGCGGCCATCTCCACCGAGTCGGCCGCCCGGTGAGGAGCGGTAACCGAGCCCATGAAAGGCTTGTCCGAATAACGCATGTGGGCGTACACCATGTCGAGGTGGCGCTTGGGGATGGGGATGTCCACCGGCTCGCACACCGTCCCTCCCGAGTGATGGAGGTAGGGAGACATGTATGCCAGCTTGACGAAATTGTGGAAGTCCTCCAGGGTGGCATAGCGGCGACCTCCCTCAAGGTCCCGGACGAAGGGGGAACCGTAGGTGGGGGCCAGGACCATGTTCTTTCCACCGATCACCACCGATTTGGCGGGATTGCGGGCCACCTGGGTGAAGGACGACGGGGCGGTGGCTGTGATGAGTTGGCGGCACATCCCCCGCGGGAAACGGACCCTGGTCCCATCGACGTCGGCGCCGGCTTCCGCGAAGTCTTTCACCGCCCGGTCGTCGGTGATATCTACCCCGACTCTCTCCAGGATGATCTCCGCGTTGTTCTCGATGACTTCCAGACCCTCCGTGCTCAGCACCTCGTAGGGTGCGAGGTTGCTGGTCAGGAACGGAGACTTCTCCATCTCCCGCCGGGCTGCAGCGCGAGCCGCGGCCCGAGCCGCCCGGCCTCCAGATCTTCTTCTTCTGCTGCTCATCTTCGCCTCTCTCTTGTTCGACGGGAAGTCCCCCGCCTGGATCGTCGCTGGTGAACTCGTCCTTCGCCGTCTCGGCTCTGCCGAGCGCCCGGAAAGGACATGGCCTCCACAAAGTGCTCCTGGAATCGGGGCTCTATGGCGGTCTCTATCTTCTCCACCCTCTCTGTTATATGTTCTATCTCCCGCCGGCACTCCCCGCTCAGGAGGGTCATCAGCGCCCCGGTCCCGGCCGCGTTTCCCGCCGAGGAAGCCCCCTCCTGAGAGATTTCAGGGATCAAACCCAGCGCCATCGAGTGCGAGGCGCTGAGGTGGGACCCAAAGGCGCCCGCCAAGCGGATCCGGTCCACATGGTCGGTCCCGAGGTGGTCCATCAGGAGCCGCGCCCCGGCCAGCAGAGCGGCCTTCGCCAGTTGCACCGCCCGTACATCGTTCTGAGTTACATGCACCTCCGACCCCTGGTCCCAAAGGATATAGGAAAACGTCCGTCCGGTTTCCACCACCCGGCGGGAACGCTCCGCGGCCCGCCCGTCTATGAGGCCGTCGGCGGTAATCACCCCTGCCGCCGCCAACTCCGACAGCGCCTCGATGATCCCCGACCCGCAGATGCCCGTAACCTGCGTCTCCGCCTCCAGCGCCGAGAACCCCGGCTCGTCCGACCAGGGATCGATCCCGATTACGCGAATCCGCGGCTCCAGGGTGTCGGGATCGATGCGCACCCTCTCTATCGCTCCCGGCGCCGCCCGCTGGCCCGACGAGATCTGGGCCCCCTCCAGTGCGGGGCCGGTCGGGCTGGAGGCGGCCAGCAGGCGCTCGGAGTTGCCCAGCACGATCTCCGCGTTGGTCCCGATGTCACACAAGAGGGTTATCTCCTCCGACTCATAGGGCCGCTCGGCAAGGATCATCCCCGCCGCGTCCGCGCCCACATGCCCTGCAATGCAGGGAAGCAGATATACACGGGCCGCATCTGCAAGGTCCACTCCAACTCTGGAAGCGGAGACCTCGACCGGACCGTCGGTCGCCAGGGTGAAGGGGGCCTCGCCGAGGGGACGCACATCCAGTCCCAGGAAGAGGTGATGCATGATTGGATTGCCGACCACCACCATCTCCAGCACCGACTCGGGGGCGGCGCCCGCCGACTCCAGGAGACCCGCGCACAGTTCGTTGACCGCCTCGCGGACCAGGGCGGTCAAGCGGGCTCCCCCATCCTCGTTCATGGCGGCGTAGGAAACCCTGCTCATCAGGTCCTCACCCAGCCTCACCTGGGGATTCATCAATCCCTGAGAGGACAGTATCTCCCCGCTGGTCAGGTCGGCCAGGTGGCCGGCGATGGTGGTCGAGCCCACATCCACCGCCACCCCGAGGACGACTTCGGAGAATCCGGGCCACACCGCCACCACCTCCCGGCCGTCCCGCACCGCCGCGGTCACCTTTCCCCGGCCCTCGCGAAGCGCCTCCTGCAGAGTCCCGAGCATCTCCGCCCGCACTCCCACCCCGGTGAGGTCCCACTGCTCCGCAAGGGCCCGCAGGAGCCGTTGGGCGTCTCCGGTCGCCTCCTCCAGGGTGGGCGGGGGCGTGATCACGTAATGGAGGGTGGTCACCGGGTCGAGCCGGAGCTTTCCGACGTCCACGTCCTTTCTCACCACCTGCCGGTGGGTCTGGCTCTCGGGCGGCACGTCCACCAGGAGATCTCCGCACACCTTCGCCATGCATCCCAACCGCCGGTCGGGCTCCAGTCCCCGGCGCCGACGGTATGCGGACTCGGTCTCCGACCACTCGCTCAACGCCTCCGGCCCCACCGAGATCCCGTGCTTGGCGAATGTCCCGAACACGGGCGTCATCTGACACCGCCCGCAGATTCCCCGCCCGCCGCACAGCGAGGCCAGGTCGGCCCCCACCATGCGGGCGGCCTCGAGCACCGTGGTTCCCCGCGGCACCCGGCCCCTCCGGCCCGAGGGTGTGAAAATTATCCTGGGTTCAGCCGGACTGGACATCGGCGCCTCGCCCGGCCCGCCGACGACGACCCCCTCTCCGCCGCGAGCCTCTCTCTCCGCCCGCCGGAGCCTGGGCCCGGTTGGCCCGGATCCACCGGGCGCACTCCGGATCGTTGGCCATCATCACGTCGGCGGCCATCACCGCGGTGCGGATCTCCTCGTGAAGGGGGTTGGTTATCGCAGAGGTGAGACCGGCGCTGATCGCCATGGTCAGGAAGGCCGAGTTGATCGCCGAACGGTTGGGGAGTCCGAAGCTGACATTCGACGCTCCGCATGTGGAGTTGACCCCCAACTCGTCTCTCAGGCGGCCCAGGATGTGGAACACCTGCCTGCCGGCGTTGGCGAGCGCGCCGATCGGCATGACCAGCGGGTCCACCACCACATCGCAGGCCGGGATCCCGTAGTCGGCGGCCCGGGAGACGATCTTTCGGGCCACCTCGAACCGGACGTCGGGGTCTTCGGAGATGCCGGTCTCGTCGTTGGAGATGGCCACCACCGCCGCTCCGTGCCTGGCGACCAGGGGCAACACCCGTTCCAGCACCTCCTCCTCACCTGTCACCGAGTTGACCAGTGCCTTGCCCTGATACACCCCGAGGCCGGCCTCCAACGCCTCCACGATCGAGGAGTCGATGGAGATGGGCACGTCGGTGAGCGACTGCACCAGTTGGACGGCCTCGGCCAGGATGGCCGGCTCGTCGGCGAGCGGTATGCCGGCGTTCACGTCCAGCATGTGGGCACCGGCGGCGACCTGCGCCAGGGCGTCGGCCTCGACCCGGCTGTAGTCTCCCCTCTTCATCTCGGCGGCCAGAAGCTTTCGGCCCGTGGGGTTGATCCGCTCCCCGATGATCGTGAATGGACGATTGGGGCCTATCACCAGTTCCCTGGTGGCGGAGGAGACGACCGTCTCAGTCATCTCCCCACCCCGTCTCAGGCATTGGCGCGTTGCTTTTCGACCAGCGTCTTGGCCGTCTCCGCGGCCACCGCTGCGTCCCGGCAGTAGGCGTCGGCGCCCACCGCCTCCCCGAACTCCTCGTTGAGGGGAGCGCCTCCTACCAAAACGATGTACTCCTCCCTGATGCCTTCTTCCTTCATGGCGTCGATCACGACCTTCATATAGGGCATGGTGGTGGTCAGGAGAGCCGACATCCCCAGAATGTCGGGCTCGTGCTCCTCCAGGGCCGTGAGGAATTCCTCGGCGTCGGTGTTGATTCCCAGGTTGATCACCTCGAATCCCGCCCCCTCCAGCATCATCGCCACCAGGTTCTTCCCGATGTCGTGGATGTCCCCCTTGACCGTGCCGATCACCACCTTGCCCACCGACTCGACGCCGGAGGCGGAGAGGATGGGCCGCAGGATCTCCATGCCGGCCTTCATGGCCTTGGCAGCCAAGAGGACCTCGGGCACGAAGAGGATCCCGTCGCGGAAATCTATCCCCACGATCCTCATGCCCTCTACCAGCGCCTCGTTAAGCACCTTTTGGGCATCCCAGGACCGGTCTAGTAGAATTTCGGTTCCTTCGGCGATCTCGTCGGCCAAGCCGTCGTAGAGATCGTCGTGCATTTGCTCAACGAGTTCTTCGTCGTCGAGAGAACCCAAGTCAAAGTCTTCACTCATGGTTTCTCCTGTTGGATGGGAGGGCTTGACGCCGACGGATTTGGGAAACATCTTAGGGCGACGGACTTTGGAAAGTAACTTCACCCGCAGTGCAGGAAAAGTTTACACAATGTCAAGCCGGTGTGCAAACAATACAGCACCATTTAAAATCCCCTCCTGTCCCCGTCTATAGGGAGTAGAGATATGGACTTCCCCACCAGCGCCCATGTGATAGTTATCGGAGCAGGCATTGCAGGAAACTCGGTGGTAGGACACCTGGCCGAAATGGGTTGGAAGAACATAGTCCAGATAGACAAAGGACCCCTCCCCAACCCCGGCGGTTCCACCGGGCACGCTTCCAACTTCTGCTTCCCGGTCGATCACTCCAAAGAGATGACCATGCTCACCCTGGATTCCACCAGGCAGTACGCGGAGATGGATGTCATGGTGGTCTCCGGAGGCATCGAGGTGGCTCGCGCCCCCGAGCGCATGGAAGAACTCCGCCGCCGCATGACGTCGGCCACCGCCTGGGGCGTGGAGTCCCACCTCATCTCGCCCGCCGAGGTGGAGGAACTGGTGCCCTTCATCAACCGGGACATCATTCTGGGAGGCTTCTACAGTCCCGGGGTCACCGTGGTCGACTCGCTCCGGGCCGGAACCATCATGCGGGAGAGGGCGCAGGCTCTCGACGCCCTGACCGTCCTGCCCAACACCGAGGTGCTGAGCATGGAAGTCAGAAACGGCGCCATCGCGGCGGTCGTGACCGACAAGGGCCGGATCGAGACCGAGCATCTGGTCATCGCCTGCGGAGTGTGGAGTCCCCGCATGGCGGAGATGGCCGGCGCCACCATCCCTCTCACCCCCGCCGTCCACCAGATGATCGACGTCGGTCCCATCCCGATCTTGCAGGCGACCAATTCTGAGATCGGCTACCCGATCGTTCGTGACATGGACACCTACATGTACGAGCGCCAGACCGCCGGGTCCATGGAGGTCGGCTCCTACGCCCACCGTCCGATCTTCCACCATCCCAATGACATCCCGTCCCTGGGAGAGTCCCTTCTCTCCCCCACCGAGTTGCCCTTCACCGATGAAGACTTCGACCTACAGATGGAGCACGCCCTGGAGTTGATGCCCGACATCCTGTCGGCGGCTGAGATCCGCTACGCCATCAACGGACTCCTGTCCCTCACCCCCGACGCCATGCCTCTCCTGGGCGAGACGGTGGAGGTCAAGAACCTGTGGTCGGCGGCCGCGGTGTGGATCAAGGAGGGACCCGGCGTGGGGAAGATGATCGCCCAGTGGATGACCCAGGGGTATCCCGAGATCGACCCCCACTCCTCCGACATAGCCCGCTTCTACCGCTACGCCCGGAACAACCACCACATCTACGCCCGGTGCTCCGAGCACTTCAACAAGACCTACGGCATCGTCCACCCCCGCGAGCAGTGGGAGTCCAACCGGAGGGTCCGGACGGTCCCCGCCTACCCGCGCCAGGTGGAACTGGGAGCGGTGTTCTACGAGGCCGGAGGCTGGGAGAGGCCCCAGTGGTACGAGGCGAACGCTCCCCTGGTGGAGAAGTACGGAGTCGAGGGGCGCGAGCACGAGTGGGACGCCCGTTGGTGGTCGCCGATCATCAATGCCGAGCATCTCGCCATGCGCGAGAGCGTGGGGATGGTGGACCTGACCGCCTTCGCCATCTTCGACATCACCGGACCCGGCGTGGTCGACTACATCCAGAAGATGGCCGTCAACCAGTGCGATGTGCGGGTGGGACGCGCCGTCTACACCCCTCTCCTAACCGAGACCGGAGGTTTCCGGGCCGATCTCACCATCCTCCGTCTCGGCGAGCACCACTACCGGGTGATCAGCGGTGGAGGCGACGGCGCCCGGGACCGCTACTGGTTCCGCAAGCACCTGCCCGACGACGGGTCCGTGACCTTCGTCGACAACACCTCAGGGGTGTCGACGGTGGGTCTGTGGGGGCCTAATGCCCGGAAAGTCATCGAGAGTCTCACCTCCGACGACGTTTCCCACCAGGGCTTTCCCTACGGATCGGTCAGGGAGGTCAACCTGAGGGGAATCGACACCCTCATGCTTCGTATCTCCTATGTGGGAGAGTTGGGATGGGAGATCTCAGTTTCCATGGAACAGGGCCTCCAGTTGTGGGACATGCTGTGGGAAGCCGGCCAGGAGTGGGGGGTCGTCCCGGTGGGCATCGGCGTGTACGGAACCACCGGGCGCCTCGAGAAGGGCTACCGCCTGATGGGCGCCGAGTTGGAGTCGGAGTACAACCCGGTGGAAGCCGGACTGGCTCGGCCCAAGATCAAGAGGGCCGACTTCATCGGCAAGGGACCCTACCTGCAGGCGCGCGCCGAGGACCCGGCCACGATCCTGTGCACCCTCACCGTGGAGGACCACACCTCGGCGTCGGGCATCGAGCGCTATATGGGCGGCAACGAGCCCATCCTCACCGCCGACGGAGAGCGCATCACCGACAGCCACGGCCGTCCCTCCTATGTCACCACCGCCGGGAACGGACCGTCGGTGGGCAAGTACCTGCTGCTGGCCTACCTGCCGCCCGAGCACGCGGTGGAAGGCCGGGAACTGGCGGTGATGTACATGAACGAGTTGTATCCGGTCAAGGTGGCCGTGGTCGGAAGCACCCCGCTGTTCGACCCCGCCAACGAACGGATGAGGGTCTGAGAGTGAACATCCTGGTCTGTGTGAAGCGGGTGCCCGCCCCCGGCGCCCGGATCGTCCTCACCGACGATTCCCAGGGCATCGACACCCGTCACCTCGGGTTCACCACCAGCCCGCACGAGGAGTGCGCGGTCGAGGCCGCCGTGCAGTTGAAGGAGAGACACGGCGGAACCACCACCGTCCTTACCCTCGGGCCGCCGGACGCCGTCGAGCAACTTCGCTACTCCGTCTCGGTCGGAGCGGACCGGGTAGTGCTGGTGCCGGCCGACAGCACCGAGTGGGACCCGCAAGCCACCGCATCCGCCCTGGTGGAAGCCATAAAGGACCTGGAGGGCGACTCACCCTTCGACTTGATCCTGTTCGGCAACGAATCGGCGGACTCGGGCGGATACCAGGTGGGGATCCGGGTGGCGCGGGCGCTGGGACGTCCCGTCATCAGCGGTTTGAAGGGAATAGAGATCGATGGCGACCAGATGGTGGGCCGCCGCGAGACCGACGAGGGTTTCGAGGTCTACCGGCTTCCGATGCCTGCCATAGCCGCGGCCAAGGAGGGAATCACCCTGCCCCGCTATCCCACCCTTCCCGGCCGCCTCAAGTCCCGGCGAGCGGAGATCCACGAGGTCCCGGCTGAGATGACTCCGGGAGGCCAGGAGATGGTCAGCCTGTTGAAACCGGCCGAGGAAGTCACCGAGACAGTCATCCTCGGACACGGCGCCGAGGCCGCTCCGGGTGTGGTGCGCCTCCTGGAGGAGGTGGGCCTCCTGTGACCCGCATCCTGGTGTTCGTGGACAACGACCGGGGGACTCTCTCCCCCTCGGCCCTCGAAGCGCTGACCCCCGCCTATTCCCTCGCCGACAGCCTGGACGCATCCCTCGAGTTGGCGACGGTCGGCGAAGGAGGACGGGCGGCCCTCGAACCGGTGGGCCTGGGGGGGTACGTAATCTCCCATCCCGTCCTGTCCGATTATGCGCCCGAGGCCTACGGCGACGCATTGGCCCAGTTGGTGTCCGAGGAGCAGTTCTCGGTGGTGATCTCTCTGGGCGATGACCGCGGCGCGGAGGTGATGGCCCACATGGCTGCCGTCCTGGACCAACCGCTGGTGGCCAACGTCACCGAGATCGCGGACACCGAGGGTCCCGATGGCTCCTGGGAAGTAATCCGGGTCAGATGGGGCGGGAGCCTCTTGGAGAGGGCCCGGCTCAGGTCGGACCTGAAATTCCTGACCATCGCGCCGCACACCTTCCCGGCCCCCGAGCCCAACGGCGGCGCCGGTCCCCTCACCACCTTCGTCCCCGAGATACCCGACTCCCTGGCCCGCACCCGGGTGGTGGAGCGGGTCAAACTGGCCGAGGGTCTCACCCTGGCCACCGCTCCGGTGGTGGTAAGCGGGGGAAGAGGCGTGGGAAGCGCCGAGAATTTCGCCATCCTGGAGGAGTTGGCCGATCTTCTGGGAGGAGTGGTGGGGTGTTCCCGGGTGGCGACCAACAACGGGTGGCGACCCCACTCCGACCAGGTGGGACAGACGGGGACCCGGATCGCGCCGGACCTCTATATCGCCTGCGGGATCTCGGGCGCCGTCCAGCACTGGGTGGGATGCATGGCCTCCAAGCAGATCCTGGCGATCAACACCGACCCGGAGGCGCCCCTGGTTACCAAAGCCGACTACGCGGTGATCGGCGACCTCCACGAGATCCTGGCCGCGGTCATCGCCGAAATCAAGGCTCGACCCTAGGTATCACCTCTACCGGGACCCGCGCCCAACACTTGACCCGCCGCCCCCTGCGTTCCACTGGGTGGAACTATTTAGAACGGGGTTTGTGCGACCTTATAGTTGACAATCCGTTAAGGTAACTAGTAGTCAGTTGACCGTCACTGGTAAATGCAAATGAGCTTCACAAATCTGGCCGCCGCCGCGGCAGGCTTAAACCGCGGTATTCAGTTCCGGTTTTGCCCTGTGTGTGAAGAACAAAACGCCCCTATTACAACCGCCAGTCATGCACAACCTTTAGAGTTCGGTTCACAGATCAAAAGTTGTCGGAATGGGAGCGGCCGGAAAGGGCGATATGGCGGCTAATTCAGACGGGCTGATTCGCCTGGAGAGCGTCTATAAGATATTCGGGCCGCAGCCTCGCGGACGGGCTTTCGAACTAACCCGGGCGGGTCTTACCAAGGACGAGGTCCTGAGTCAATCAGGCCACGTGGTGGGCCTCAACAACGTGGAGTTCACCGTGGGAGAGGGAGAACTCTTTGTGGTGATGGGTTTGTCCGGTTCGGGGAAGTCCACTGCCCTTCGCACCGTCAACAAGCTATTCGAGGCCACCCACGGACAGGTCTGGGTGGACGGCGTCGACGTTCAAACCCTCGACGGGGCGGCCCTGCAGGCGTTCCGGCGGGAAAAGACCGGGATGGTGTTCCAGCACTTCGCCCTCTTTCCCCACCGGACCGTGATCGAGAACGTGGGATATGGCCTCAAGATCCAGAAGGTCACCAAGGCCGAACGGGACGCCGCCGCCATGAAGGCGCTCTCCCTGGTGGGGCTGGAGCCCTACGCCGGCTCCTATCCCCGCCAACTCTCCGGAGGCATGCAGCAGCGGGTAGGACTTGCCCGGGCGCTGGCTTCCGACCCGCCCATCCTCCTGATGGACGAGGCCTTCTCCGCCCTGGACCCCCTCATCCGCCGCCAGATGCAGGATGAGATGATGGAGATCCAGAACGAACTCCGCAAGACCATCCTGTTCATCACCCACGACCTGAACGAAGCACTCCGCATCGGCGACCGGGTGTGCATCATGAAAGACGGGGCGGTGGTCCAGATCGGCACCCCCGAGGAGATTCTCACCAAGCCCGCCACCGGGTACGTCGCCGAGTTCGTCCAGGACGTGGACCAGGGCCGGGTAATCGAGTGTCTGGAAGTGATGGACAAGCCCAAACCGATCCGTAAGGCCATGTCCCTACGGAAGGCCCTCGCCCACATCGGCGACCGCGCAGGAGCATTCGTTGTGGACGACCAGGGACGCCCCACCCATCTGCTCACCGTGGCGGACGGTCTACGCGCCGGGCGGATGGGCACCACCGAAATGGGCCCGGCGCTCCGCACCGACTTCGAGACCGCCAGGGGCGACGACCATTTCAATGACGTCTACGCGGCGGCGGGCCGCGGCCTGCCCATCGCGGTGGTCGACGGGGGCGGCAGGTTGATCGGCAACCTCGACCCCCGAAAGATCATGGAGGAGATGGGCCGGGTGGAGCGGTTGATCGACGACTACGAGCGAGAGGTGTTCATGTGAGCGCCGTGAGAGCGATACTCGCCCAGGCCGAGGAGGCCGAAGCCCCCCTGCGATTCTGGGAGAACGCGATACTCGACGAGTGGGAGATCCCCTTCGGGTTCTGGATGGACGAGATGGTGTCGTGGGTGGTCGCCAACATGGAAACCGTGCTGGACGTCATCAAGTGGCCTTTCTCGTTCCTGTTCCAGAACTTCGTGGTCAGTCCCGATTACCACCCGTGGTGGGAACTGACCGATATGCCCTGGCTCCTGGTGTGTGCCATCGTGCTGGTGGTCGCCACCCTGACCCGCAATCTCAGGGTCGGGATAGGCCTGGCCTTGATGCTGGCCCTCTGCGGGTTGTTGGGCAACGAGTTCTGGGAGGAGACCGTCGTCACCATCGGCCTGGTGGTGGTGTCGGTGGTGATCTGCGCGATCATCGGCATTCCCCTCGGCGTGCTGTGCGGCCGCGTCGACGGCGTATGGAACGCGGTGCGGCCGGCTCTCGACGCCATGCAGGTGGTCCACGCCTTCGTCTACATCATCCCGTTCATCTTCTTCTTCGGGCTGGGACCGGAGCCGGCCACCATGGTGACGATGGTGTTCGCCATACCTCCCTTGATACGGCTGACCAACCTCGGGATCCGCCAGGTCCCGGCCGACGTGGTGGAAGCCAGCCGCGCCTACGGGGCCTCGGAGTGGAGGGTGCTGCTGGATGTGCAGATCCCCCTGGCTCGCCCCGCCATAATGACCGGGCTCAACCAGACTCTGCTGCTCTCCATCTCGATGATCGGCATCGCGGCCATCATGGGCGCCAGCGGACTGGGCCTACTGGTGTTCCGGGCGGTCATCAACATCGACACTCCCCTCTCGACTTCGGCGGGCCTGGCCCTGTTCATCGTGGCGGTGGTGCTGGACCGCATCTCCCAGACCGAGTCCGGCGAGGGCGTCAACCTCTTCACCCGCATCTACCGGGCGTGGGCGCACCGGCGCGATCCCGAGGCACTGCTTGCCGGCTCGGGCGGCGGCGACCCGGACGCCACCGAAGGCACACCCGCCCCGGCCGGCGCTTCGGAGCGCACCTGGGCCGTGGTTGCGCTGATCGGTTCGGCGGTCGGGATCGTCTCGGTATTCCTGCCTTGGAGCCTGGACTCGGGGCTGATCTCCGGCTATAGCCGCGCCGCCGACCTCGATCTGGCCGGGCTGAGCGCCAACGGACTGGCGGCCGAGGGAGGGAGCTACTTCGGGATCGCCGTCTTGGCCATGAGCCTGCTGGTGCTGGGTGCGGCTCTCACTACCCTGACCCGCCCCGGCCGGGGTGCTCGATGGTTCGGCGCCGATGGAGCGCTCTTGTTCGCCGGGGGCGCGGTGATCTCCGCAGCTTCCTACCTGTGGATCGGGCCCTCTCCCGAGGCGGTGTCCCACCAGGACGGGATCGGGACCTGGGTGGCCCTGGCGGGTGGAGTGATCGCGGTGATCGGGTCGGCGCTCTGGATACGCGTCGCCCCCTACAGCCCGCTCCGTCCTCTACGGATCAACATTTCATTCAGCCGGATCGCCATAGCCGTGGTGATCGTGGGCCTCCTCGCCGTAGCGGGCCTGTCACCCTGGTTTGTGGACGCCCGCGCACAGTCGGTGATCACCCCCGAATTGCAGGCCGAGATCGACGCTTTGGAGAAGGAGGCCCGGGAAGACGCCACCAAAGCGGGACAGAACGCCATCTCGATCGCCACCCTGGTGGCCGAGGCGCAACGTAAGAACCCCATCGCCGCCGACGGCTTCGAGCAGAAGGGGCCCGGCCTGGGACGCCTGGCGCTGTGGCTGGGGGTGGTGGGGGCCCTGTTCAGCCTGCCGGCCGCCGGTTTGTTCGGCGGCGGGGAGCGGCGTCGCTGGATGTGGAGCGTGGCCGTCTCGGCTGTCGGCGTGGGGGTCCTGCTTGCGTCCGGCGGTTGGATCGCCTCGTTGGTCCGCTCTTCCGATCCCAATTTCGTCAGCGGGTTTGGCTCGTTCTTATGCCTTCTGGCAGGTTTCTTTCTCTTCATCTCCTCGCGAGGTGTCCTGAAAGAGTTCCGCCGGTCCATGGTCTACGAGAGCGACTCTGGGCTGATGGCCCAAGCTGGGAATCCTCAGGCCTCCACGGCCACCGAAGCGACCTGATTCACACAGGAGGTAAGCACCAAAGGAGGACCTTGACCCAAAGGCAACGACCGAGGAAGGAATAGAAAAGGAGATCTATATGAGAAAAAGACATATCAGGCATCTGATCGCCGTCCTCTCGGTGCTGGCGCTCTTGGCGGCGGCATGCGGAGACGACGGGGACGATGCAGCAGTGACGGAGGAGCCCACGGCTACCACCGCCGCCCCTGCCGACACGACCGACGACGCCATGGATGACGACATGGACGAGCCGGACGACGCCATGGATGACGACATGGACGAGCCGGACGAGCCCACGGACATGGCCGACGACATGGCCCTTCCGGGCGACGGCGTTTCGGTGACGATGGCGCGGGCTAACTGGTCGACCGGCTACATGCAAGCGGCTATCGTCGCTGCCTTGCTGGGCGAGTTGGGCTATGACGTGTCGGACCCCGCCGACCTTGAGTTGGCGCCGTCCAACGCCTTCGTGGCGATGGCCAACGGCGAGTTCGACTTCTGGGTCAACTCGTGGTTCCCCAACCACAACCAGTTCCTGGCCGGTGAGATGCCCGACGGTTCCCTGGTCTCAGAGCACGTGACCACCCTCGGCTTCGAGATGGCCCGGGCAGGCGTGCAGGGTCTGATCACCAACAAGGCATTCGCAGAGGCGAACGGGGTCACCACTCTCGACGCCCTGGTGAACGACCCCGCTCAGTTCGCCGCCTATGAAGCCGAAGACGTGTCGCCTGGCGACGGCGTCCTCCAGATAATGGGCTGTCCCGAAGGCTGGGGTTGCCGGGTCAACATCGACTCGTGGATCGCCAATGCCGGTTGGGAGAACGTCGAGCAGTTCGACATCGGCGGCTATGACGCCATGATCGCCGACGCGATCGCCCGCGACGCCGCCGGCGAGCCGTACCTGGTTTACACCTGGGCGCCCAGCCACTACGTTGGCGACCTCCGCCCCGGCGACAACTCGGTGTGGCTCTCCATCCACGACGACCCGATCTCCGACACCCAGATCGAAGGTCCCAAGTCGATCGGTAACCAGTGCACCACCGACCCCTGCAACCTGGGTTGGGACGCGGCCGACATTCGCGCCACCGGGAACAACGACTTCCTGGCCGCCAACCCGGCGGTTGCCCGGTTGCTCGAGTTGTTCACGATCAACCCGGTTGACGTGACCCTCCAGAACGTCACCTACAGCCTCGGCGAGAACACCGAGGACGACGTCAAGCGGCACGCTGACGAGTGGATCGCAGCCAACCGCGACCAGGTCGACGCCTGGCTCGAAAAGGCCAAGCAGCCGATCAGCATGACCCCTGGTGATGGCGTGGCGGTGACCATGGCCCGCGCCAACTGGTCGACCGGCTACATGCAGGCTGCGATTGTCGCCGCGCTGCTGGGCGAGTTGGGCTATGACGTGTCGGACCCCGCCGACCTTGAGTTGGCGCCGTCCAACGCCTTCGTGGCGATGGCCAACGGCGAGTTCGACTTCTGGGTCAACTCGTGGTTCCCCAACCACAACCAGTTCCTGGCCGGTGAGATGCCCGACGGTTCCCTGGTCTCAGAGCACGTGACCACCCTCGGCTTCGAGATGGCCCGGGCAGGCGTGCAGGGTCTGATCACCAACAAGGCATTCGCAGAGGCGAACGGGGTCACCACTCTCGACGCCCTGGTGAACGACCCCGCTCAGTTCGCCGCCTATGAAGCCGAAGACGTGTCGCCTGGCGACGGCGTCCTCCAGATAATGGGCTGTCCCGAAGGCTGGGGTTGCCGGGTCAACATCGACTCGTGGATCGCCAATGCCGGTTGGGAGAACGTCGAGCAGTTCGACATCGGCGGCTATGACGCCATGATCGCCGACGCGATCGCCCGCGACGCCGCCGGCGAGCCGTACCTGGTTTACACCTGGGCGCCCAGCCACTACGTTGGCGACCTCCGCCCCGGCGACAACTCGGTGTGGCTCTCCATCCACGACGACCCGATCTCCGACACCCAGATCGAAGGTCCCAAGTCGATCGGTAACCAGTGCACCACCGACCCCTGCAACCTGGGTTGGGACGCGGCCGACATTCGCGCCACCGGGAACAACGACTTCCTGGCCGCCAACCCGGCGGTTGCCCGGTTGCTCGAGTTGTTCACGATCAACCCGGTTGACGTGACCCTCCAGAACGTCACCTACAGCCTCGGCGAGAACACCGAGGACGACGTCAAGCGGCACGCTGACGAGTGGATCGCAGCCAACCGCGACCAGGTCGACGCCTGGCTCGCAGCCGCCCGTCTGGTCGGCTAACCCAAACCATGATGGATGAGGGCTCCTAACGGCGCCTTCATCCATCCCGTCTTTGTAGGAGGCCCCGTCTTTCCCGACGGGGCCTCCTCTTTTGCGTTAATGTCGGTGTTTGACTGTGGCGAAAGGTCTCCTTACAAGGCTGACTGCTGGGTTGGTCGCCTTCGCGCTGATGGCCTCGGCGTGCGCATCCGACGAACCCTCGATTGACTCACCGGCGACGCGCCCGGGTGCAGGCGTATCGGTGACCATGGCGCGAGGGAACTGGTCGACCGGCTACATGCAGGCCGCCATATACGCGGCGTTGTTGACCGAACTCGGTTACCAGGTGAGCCATCCCGCCGATCTCGAGTTGCCTCCCTCCAATGCCTACCTGGCCATGGCCGAGGGCGAGTTCGACTTCTGGGCCAACTCGTGGTTCCCCAACCACCGCCAGTTCCTGGCCGGGGAGATGCCCGACGGCACACTGGTGGGCGACCACCTGACGGTGCTGGGCTGGCAGATGCGCACCGGCGGCCTGCAGGGAGTCCTCACCGGAAAGGAACTGGCGGACGAGCACGGTATCGAGACGCTTGACCAGATCGTGAACGATCCCGAGTTGTTCGGCATCTACGACGCCGGCGACTCCACCCCCGGCGACGGCGTTCTCCAGTTGCTGGGATGCCCCGAGGGATGGGGGTGTCATTTGACCATTGACGCCTGGATCGAGAACGCCGGCTGGGAGTCCGTGGAGCAGTTGGAAGTCGGCTCCTACGACGTGCTGATCGCCGAAGCCATAGCCCGGGACGCCGACGGCGTCCCCTACATCGTCTACTCCTGGGCGCCGAGTTCGTACGTGGCCGACCTTCGCCCGGGCGACAACGCGGTGTGGCTCTCCACATCCACCCAGTCGATCTCCCCCAGCCAGACCGAGGGCCCGTCGACCCTGGACCCGGGACAGTGCTCCGCCGACCCCTGCAACCTGGGCTGGGACGCGGCCGACATTCGCGTCACCGCCCGCGACGACTTCCTGGCGGCCAACCCGGTCGCCGCCACTCTCTTCGAGTCGGTGGTGATCAGCCCGGTCGACGTCGCCCTGCAGAACGTGGCCTACGGCCTGGGCGAGAACACCGAGGAGGACATCGACCGCCACGCCGCGGAGTGGATCGAAGCCAACCGCGACGCCGTCCACCGCTGGCTCGACGCGGCGCGCTCGGCAGGCTGATCCTTCGCCGAAGAGAACCACCGCCGGATGGGGAGGCTCGCGTGTCCCTTTTTGTTCAACCCCCGGTCTTGATGGACCTCCGGCCACTTCGTACACTGTGACGACCATGGGTGAAGGTGTGCGGGTGGTCAAAGAGCCTCCTCTCCTGGAGATCGTGATCGACCGTCCCAAGGCCAACGCCATCGACGCGGCCACCAGTCGCCTGATGGGAGAAGCTTTCGCGGCCTTCCGCGACGATCCCGACTTTCGGGTGGCCATCCTCACCGGCGCCGGAGACCGGTTCTTCTCGGCGGGATGGGACCTCGCCGCCGCCTCGGAGGGAGAGTCCTACGAAGCCGACTGGGGACCCGGCGGGTTCGGCGGGTTCACCGAGTTGGAGGGCTTGAACAAGCCGGTGGTCTGCGCGGTCAACGGCATTGCCGCAGGAGGAGGGTTCGAGATGGTCCTGGCCGCCGACCTGGTGGTGGCGGCCGACACCGCACAGTTCCTTCTCCCCGAGGCCCTCCTGGGGTTTCCCCCCGACACCGGAGCCGTCCGGCTTCCCCGGCACATGCCTCCGGTAATCGCCAAGGAGATGCTTCTCACCGGACGCCGGATGGGTATGGAAGAAGCCGCCCGGTGGGGACTGGTCAACCAGGTGGTCCCGGGCTCCGAACTCATGGAGGCTTCCCGCCTGCTGGCCCGAAGGGTCTGCGAAGCGGCGCCCCTGGCGACCGAGGCCATCCTGGAGATGATCCGGGCCACCTCGCAGATGTGGGTGGCCGACGCCATGGCCCACATCCGGGCCGGACGGGTGGCCTCCTACCGGGCGGCCCTTGACTCCTCCGACGCCGTGGAAGGGCCCCGCGCCTTCGCCGAGAAGCGCCCGCCCCGCTGGACCGGCGCATAGCTCGTCTACCAGGCAGGACAGGACTCTGAGTACCTTCCCCGTCGGTCCTCTGAAATCCCCGGCTGAGACGGCAAAAGATCGTGTAGAATTCTTCGGAACTGATCGGTTTGGATGGACCGGCGCTCCACACCTCCGAAGATCGTTCGCACAGCCGGTCCCACCGAAGTCCTGACCCAAGGCCTCGACGGCCGCTCTCACATTGGAGCTCTTCCACGATGAAGCATTTGACCGCGCTTTTCATGTCTATGTGCCTCCTCGGCCTCGGCAACGGCCTGGGCACCTCGCTTTTGGGCATCCGCTCAACCATCGAGGGCTTCTCCGACCTGGAGGCGGGACTGGCCCTTTCCGGCTTCTACGTAGGCTTTCTGGCGGGCAGCCGGTACGTCGGCAACCTCCTGGCCAACGTCGGGCACATCCGGGTGTTCGCCGGCCTGGCGGCGCTGATCTCCTCGGTGATACTGGCGCATTCGCTCCTCCTGAACCCGGCGGTGTGGTTCGTACTGCGGTTCGCGGCCGGGTTCTGCATGTCGGGGATCTACATCACCGCCGACAGTTGGCTTAACAACCAGGTCAACAACCACAACCGCGGCCGGGTCCTGGGGATCTACATGATGATGGGCATGGGGGGCGCCGCGGCGGGACAACTTCTCATCGGGTTCGCCGATCCCGGAGGGTTCACCCTCTTCATCCTGGCCTCGATGGTGTTCTCTCTTTCCCTGGTGCCGCTCTCTCTGACCCGTATCGCTCCGCCCGAGATACCTCCACGGCAAAAAGCCGACATCAAGGCGGTGTACAGGGCGGCCCCGCTGGCCATCGTGGGCGCCGCCGCGGCGGGACTCACGCAGGGGGCGGTCCTCACTATGGGTCCGGTGTACGGCACCGAGGTGGGCCTGACCAGTACCCAGGTGGGATGGATGATGAGCGCCCTGATGCTCGGCTCCGCAGCGATGATCCCCCTGGGACGGCTGTCGGACCGCATCCCCCGGAGGCGGGTGATCCTGGGAGTCACCGTCGGCGCCATCGGGCTGTGCCTGCTCATGTCGGTCGGGTCGGTCGGCCCCGGGGCGCTGGCGGGAGTCATGTTGGCGTACGGGGCACTGATCTTCCCGGTGTACGCCCTGGCGATGAGCCACATGAACGACCTGCTGGAACGGTCCCAGCTCGTACCGGGCATGGCCGCCCTGGTCACCTTCATGGGCCTGGGCGCCTTCGCCGGGCCGGTGACGACCTCCGCAGCGATGACCCTCCTGGGACCGGACGGGATGTGGATGACCCTGGCGGCCGTGCACAGCCTGTTCGCCGTCTACATCGTCAACCGGTTCCTCAGACGGCCCCACATCCCCCTGGCTCTCCAGAGGGTCTTCGTCCCCATCACCATGCGCAGTTCGGCACGGGTGGCCTACCTGATCAGAGGCAGGAGAAGGCGCAGGCAAAGGGGCGAGCATCCCCCGGTGGTGCAGCCAAGGAGGGTGCACTGGGAATAACGGACTCCCCGTGTGTACAGGGTTCATTCCACCGGAATCGTCGCAAGCCTGACGAAGACGGACCCAAAAAGCCTCGACGCCATCTCCGGGCCTGGCGTCGAGGAACTGAATCCTTCCCCGTGATCCAAGCCGTCTCATATACCCTTTGGGTAAGTGAGACGCCGCCGTTAGACCAGCCAGCCTGCGTCTAACCGGAGCGTCGTCCCCGGACCGGGCTACCGGATGGGGTGGACGGAAGCCCGACTGAACGGATCCTGGTGAAAACATGCGACAACTAGCGGCGCTGTTGGTGTCGATGTGCATCCTGGGAATCGGCAACGGCCTGGTCACTTCCCTCCTGGGGGTCCGCTCCACCATAGAGGATTTCTCCTCCCTGGCGATCGGGATCGCCCTGGCCGGCTACTACGCGGGGTTCCTGGTGGGAGGCCGGACCATCGGCGCCATGCTGGCCCATGTCGGCCATGTCAGGGTGTTCGCCGGGCTGGCTTCTCTGGCGTCCGCCGCAGCGCTCTTGCACGCCCTGTATCTGAACCCGGTCGCATGGCTGGTCCTGCGGCTTCTGTCGGGGTTCTGCATGTCGGGCATCTTCATCACCGCCGAAAGCTGGCTGAACGAGGTCGCCGACAACCGCAACCGGGGTCGGGTCCTCTCCATCTACATGGTGATGGGAATGGGAGGCGCCACCTTCGGACAACTCCTGATCGGGGTCGACAATCCGGGCGGCTTCGGCCTGTTCATCCTGGTTTCGGTGCTCTTCTCGCTATCGCTGGTGCCGCTGTCGCTCACCCGCACCAACCCCCCGAGGATCCGCCAACGGCACAAGGCCGACATCGCCGCGGTGTACCGGGCCGCTCCCCTCGCCATCGTCGGCGCCGCGGTGGCGGGCCTCACCCACAGTTCGGTCCTCACCATGGGACCCGTGTACGCCACCCAGGTGGGCCTCACCAGCGCCCAGGTGGGATGGATGATGGGCGCCCTCCTGTTCGGAGCGGTGGCCAACACCATCCCGCTCGGACGCCTGTCGGACCGCTTCCCCCGCCGACGGGTCATCCTGGTGGTCGCCCTGGGGTCCACCCTGGTGGCAGCCCTCATGTCCACCGCCACCGCCGGGCCGGCGCTGCTCACGGCCGCCATGATGATTTACGGGGCCGTCACCTTCCCGGTGTACGCCCTCTCCATGAGCCACATGAACGACCTCTTGGACATCGACCACCTCATTCCCGGGGCGACCGCCCTGGTCACCTTCAGAGGAGCAGGCGCCATAGCAGGTCCCGTGCTCACCGCCGGAACGATGACGCTCATGGGACCGGACGGCATGTGGTTAGCCCTGGCGGTCTTCCACGGCCTGTTCGTCATCTACATCGTCCGCCGTTTCCTGGCGCGGCCCCACATCCCCCTCGCTCTGCAAAGGGTCTTCGCCCCCATCCCGGTCCGCAGTTCAGCGGTCGTCGCCAACCTCATCCGCCGGCGCCGTCGCGGACCCCGAGAGGACTGACCTCCCTCCCCGCCACCGGGACGGAGCTTCGCCGCGAAGACCTGCCATCCCCAGCCTGGAACCCGACCGTTAGAGTCTCTTTCATGATGACCGGCGCCCGGGCGCTAGCCGAGATGCTCAACGGCTACGGGGTGACGCACGTGTTCATGGTCCCTGCGATCCTGCGGCGCACCATGGTGGAACTGGAGCGGTTCGGGGTGCACCGCATCGGGACCCACGGCGAGAAACCGGCCGCCTACATGGCCGACGGCTTCGCCAGGATATCGGGCAGGCCCGGTATCTGCATGGCCCAGGCGGTGGGCGCGCTCAACCTGGCGGCGGGCCTGCGCGACGCTTACCTGGCCAACTCCCCGGTGGTCGCCTTCACGGGAGGCCTCCATCTGACGATGGCCGACAGGGGCGTCTACCAGGAGGTCGACGATCGGCCCGCCTTCTCCAACGTCACCAAGTTCAACACGTCCATCGAACGGGTGGAGCGGATCCCCGACGCCATCCGGCAGGCCTTCCGATCGGCTGTGTCGGGCCGTCCGGGACCGACTCATGTCCAGTTCGCGGGCAACGAGGGCCAGATCGACGTCGAGGAGGGCGACCTCGACCCGTGGGTCGACGAAGGATTCGCCTCCGTACCTCCGGTGCGGCCCCTCCCCGACCCCGACGGCGTGGCCGCGGCTCTGAACCTGTTGGACCGCGCCGAGCGGCCCGTGATCGTGGCGGGAGGCGGGGTCCGGATCTCCCGCGCCTCCAGCCAACTGGTGGCCCTGGCGGAGCGTCTATCCATTCCGGTGGTGACCTCCCTCAACGGGAAGGACACCATCCCGGGTACCCATCCGCTGGCGGTCGGGGCGGTCGGTCGGTACTCTCGCAGCGCCGCCAACCGGGTGGTGAACCGGGCCGACTTGATGTGTTTCGTCGGTTCGAGCACCGGCAGCATGACCACCCACTCCTGGCAGGTCCCCGCACCGGGCGTGACCGCCATCCAGGTGGACATCGACCCGGTCATGCTGGGCCGCAACTATCCCCTGGGGGCCGCCATCAACGCCGACGCCCGCATGACCCTCGCCGCGCTCCTGGAACTGGCCGGCCCGCGGGACCCAGGACGGGAGGAGTGGCTGGCGGAGGCGCGCCGGGAGGTCGACGGATGGCGGGAGCAGCACCGGCGCCATCTCGAATCCGATGAGACGCCCATCCGCCCGGAGCGGATGTGTCGGGATTTGACCGCCCTGGCGCCGGACGACGCCTGCGTGGTGGTCGACACCGGGCACGCCGGCATGTGGATGGGCGGCATGTACGACACCCGAACATCCCGGCAGAGCTACCTGCGCAGCGCCGGTCACCTGGGCTGGGCCTTCCCCGCCTCTCTCGGCGCCAAATGCGCGGCGCCGGACCGCCCGGTGATCTGTTTCACCGGCGACGGGGGGTTCTGGTACCACATAGCCGAGGTGGAGACCGCGGTCCGCTGGGGCATCAACACCGTGACGGTGGTCAACAACAACTCCTCGGGCAACCAGTCGACCATCGGCTACGACCGAGCCTACGGAGGAAAACAGACCCCGGAGGGACGCCGCCTCTGGACCTTCACCGACGTGGACTTCGCCCAACTCGCCGAGGGAATGGGAGCGATGGGCATCCGGGTGACACGACCCGGCCAACTCCGCCCCGCCCTGGAGCGGGCGCTGGAGGCGGAGTGCCCGGTCGTCGTCGACGTGGTGACCGACATCGAGGCGCTGGCCCCCCTTCCCGTGGTCTGAACCCACATAGCCGCGGATCACCGCCAGCCACACCAACCGCCCAGCCTCCGCCCACATTAAAAGACAGTGACCGGTGAGATCACCGGTCACTGTCGAATTGTCTAGTCGTTTAGTGGTCTATTGCTCGGCTACGTTGGCGCGCCAGCCTTCCTCAATGATGGGAACCCAGTCGCCGCGCAACTCGGGCAGACCGGAGATGTCACCGGGATCGACCACCGAGGGATGCCTCGGGACATCGGCGAAGTGGGACTGTGACTCGACGTTGAGAACGTTGATCTGACCCCAGACGTCCGGATAGGCCTTTTGCAACTGCGCATCAAGGCTCAGCAGGAAGTCTGCTGTCACCAGGGCGGCCGCCTTGTTGGGCGAGTTGTAGGGAATGGCTACGAAGTTGGTGTTGCCGATCTGACCGCTGGCAAGACCATAGGTCCTGGTCGACTCGGGGAAGACGCCGCTGTCCACCTTGGAACCCGCGGCCGCGGGCCCGTAGGCGAGGAAGTGGGTGACTTCGGAGTTGGAGTACAGGACTTCCAGAGCGGGCTGGTCCACCGGGTAGGTGGAGCCTTCACGCCACAGGCAGGGCTCGAGGTCGTTGAGGGTCTGCCAGGTCGCCTCCGCCACCGTGTCGTAGAGAGCCTGGTCGAAGGGAACCAGGAGGTCCCCGTACCCGCCGGGGAGGATCTTGTTGGCCTCGTTGTAGAACACGTGACGCACGAAAACGCTTCCGGTGAAGTCCGGAGGCGCCGGATAGGTGAAGGTCCCCGGGTTGGCGCAGGCCTGGGCAAGCAGGGCATCCATGTCCGCGGGAGGATCGGGCAACAGGGCGCTGTTGTAGAACACCGCCGACTGGGCCTTGTTCCAGGGGGTTTCGCACTCCTCGACCGGGGTGCCGAAGTCGAACAGCAACGTCCCGTCGGTCATGTCAACGTTCTGGAAACTGGGCAACAGGTCCCAGTAGCCGCACAGCAGCAGACCACCCTGCACCATGGTGCGGAAGTTCTCACCGTTGATCCAGATCATGTCTACCGATCCGCTGGTGTACTCGCCGGCCTCGGTCTCGCTGAGCACGGTGTCCACCACGTTGACGGTGTCGGTGACCCTCACCTGGTTGAGGTCGATGTTGAACCGCGACTTGAGTTCGGCGCCTACCCACTCGTTCACGTAGGCGTTAATCGTGGCGCTGCCGCCCCACATGAACCAGTTGACGCGTCCGCCGTCGGCGGCGGCCACGATCTCGTCCCAGCTCATTCCGCCGACCTCGGAGTTGTCCACGTCGAGGAGTCCGGGACCGGTCGGGCCCATCATCATGGGCTCCTCTTCCTCCATCTCCTCTTCCTCGTGGTCGTGGTCGTCCTCCTCCATGGGCTCTTCAGCAGGAGCCGCAGTGGTGGTGGGCGCCGCAGTCGTGGCGGGAGCGGCCGTCGTGGCGGGGGCTGCCGTCGTGGCGGCGGGCTCTTCGTCGTCACCGCACGCCGCGGCTACCAACGCAAGACACGCCATCACGATCAGCCATCGGGCAAATCGAGAATGCATTTTCAATAGTCCTCCTGTTTGAAAAACGGGTTACCGACTTGCCAACGGCATGAGACATCGCGACAAGTCCGCATATCACCATAGCTTTACGCTGGTTGATCGACAAAATTCGCCAGGCAGGTAGGCAAACGGGACCTCACCTCCATTGACGCACCGCTTTAATGATGTGCATCATGCGCATCACGATCTCTCTCGAAGACCAACTTGGCAAGCAGGTACGCCAGGCAGCCGCAGCCCTGGGTCTCAGCGTGAGGGCGTTCATTACCGAGACGTTGGACGATGCCTTGAAGCGCCACGATCCATCGGAGCAACCGCCCTTCCGGTCCATCACGATGGGTGGAGTCCATCCCCGTCCGGGAGTAGATCTGGATCGTCCCAGAGCGCTCGACGTCCAGGATGACGAAGCCCGTTTCGTGTCTGCCCGTCAGTGACTCGGAGTGCAACCTCCCGATAGCAATGTCCTGTTTATTCCTTGAAGGTCTCCCCCGAGGTACGAAACCGCGCCGCACCTCGGCCCGGTGCCACCCCCAGCCCGGGTTCCCCACTCAGTCGGAGACGCCCGTCGGAAAGAATGGGGAAGGGCCGGGCGAGACCCTCCCGAAGCGGGTTGGGGTTGCTGTCCACCTCCAATAGCCCATCACCTCCCACGGCGGCCAGGAGATGTGCCGAGGCCATCAGCCCGATGCCCCCTCCAAGGTGGTGGGGACAGAACCGCCTGCCGGCCCCAAGCGCTTTCCTCGCGACCCGAAGACACCCCGAGATCCCACCCCACTTGGTGACGTCGGGCTGGATGACAGCCAGCGCCCCATCCTGGATTGCGCGGCGGAAGTCACCCTCGCCAATCAGGTTCTCCCCTCCCGCCAATGGGATCGGCGAGACCTCCGCCAGACTGGCCCACACCCCGGTTGGTTGGTCAGCGGCGATCGGCTCCTCCAGCCACATTGGAGCGTAGGCCTCGAGTACCTTGCTCCACCGCGCCGCCTCCTCCGGAGACCAGGCCTGGTTGGCGTCCACCGCCCCTGGTGCGTCCGGCCCAAGCAGGTGACGCAACGCCTCTAGGTTTCGGAGGTCGGTCTCCTCGCCGAATCCCACCTTGAGCTTGAAGGCCCGATAACCCGATTCCAGGGCACCCTGTGCCTGGTCGGTTACTCCCTCCGGCCCGATACCGCTGGCGTAGGCCGCCACGGCGCCGGCACTCGCCTCCCCTCCCAGGAGTCTCCACAGCGGCTCTTCCGCCCGACGGGCCGCCATGTCCCACAGGGCTATGTCGATCCCGGCGATCGCCTGGGAGAAAGGACCCGGCTCTCCCGACTGGATGGCCACGATGCGGCTCTTCGAAGACAGGTACTCGTACACCGCCGCCGGGTGGGGCCACTCACGACGCACGATCAGGGGAGCCAGGACCGAGACGATCAAACGCGCCCGGTATTCGGCGGCGGGAGCCGGAAAGTTGCACCAGGCCTCCCCGTACCCGACCGATCCCTCCGAGGACCGGACCCTGACCACCACCGCCGGACGGTCCTGCATGACACCGAAGGAGGTACGGACGGTACGGGGCGTGGGCGCCCGGTAGACCTCAGCCGACACCGACTCGATGGTGAACGGGTCGGTCTCCGGCCAGCCTGCGGGGGTCTCCCCCGCCGGTGCGCCGTCTTTGTCCGCCATCGGGTCAAGTATGGTTATCCGTGGTTCGAACGACGAAGCGAGTTGGATGCCCGAAGACCTCCCTACCGCCTTACCCGATGCCGACTTCCCCGGCGTGATCGGACCGGACTTTCGCACGTCGACACCCTGGTGGCCGCCGATGGAGAACGACGCCCGCGGCAAACCCGATGTGGTGGTCGTGGTGCTCGACGACGTCGGGTTCGCAGGGCTGGGGTGTTACGGCGCGGAGATCGACACGCCCACCATCGACGCTTTGGCCACCGGCGGCATCCGTTTCAACGACTTCAACGTCACTCCCCTGTGCTCTCCCACCCGGGCCTGCCTTCTGACCGGCAGGAACCACCACAGCGTGGGGATGGCCTACCTGTCCAACGTCGACTCGGGCTTTCCCGGCTACCGGGGCCGGGTCACCGAGTCGGCGGCCACCATGGCCGAGGTTCTCCAGGGCGCCGGCTACGCCACCCTGGCCATCGGAAAGTGGCACCTCGCACCCTTGGAGGACACCACCGCGGTTGGACCCTACGACCAGTGGCCCCTGGGACGCGGCTTCGGCCGCTATTACGGGTTCCTGGACGCTTTGACCGATCACTTCTACCCCGACGTGGTCGAGGACAACCACCGGGTCGATCCCCCGGGACGGCCCGAGGACGGCTATCACCTCACCGAGGACCTGATCGACCACTCCATCTCCTACATCCGGGACCAGGTCTCGGTCAAGCCCGAACAGCCCTTCTTCCTGTACCTGTCCTTCGGGACCGCCCACTGCCCCCACCAGGCGCCCCAGGAATACCTCGACAAGTACCGGGGCCGCTACCACGAGGGATGGGACGTGATCCGCGAGCGCCGCTTCCGGAGACAGAAGGAACTGGGCATCATCCCCCCCGACGCGGTGCTGGCGCCCCTCAACCCGGGAGTCGAGGAATGGGCGAACCTCACGCCCGACCAGCACCGCCTGTTCGCCCGCTTCCAGGAGGCCTACGCGGCGATGCTCGACCACACCGACGCGGAGTTGGGAAGGCTGATGGAGTTCCTCGACTCGATCGGGCGCCTCGACAACACCATCATCGTGGTCCTCTCCGACAACGGCGCCAGCCAGGAGGGAGGACCGGACGGGGGCGCCGACATCGTCACCTACGAGGAGGACCGGTTCTGCACGGTCGAGTTCAACCTGGAACGCTTCGACACCATCGGCGGGCCCCACTCGCAGACCAACATCCCCTGGGGATGGGCACAGGCCGCCAACACACCCCTGCGGTGGTACAAGCAGAACACCTACGCAGGCGGGGTGCGAACTCCCCTGGTCATCTCCTGGCCGGACGGAATCGCCGACGCCGGTGCCGTCCGGGCCCAGTTCGTGCACGCCATCGACATCGCCCCCACCCTGTTCGACCTGGTCAGGGTGACCCCCAAGGCTTCCTACAACGGAGTGGAGCAGATGCCCTATCACGGCGCCAGCATCCGACAGGTCCTCGACCACGCCGACTCTCCGCCTGCCCGCGATCGCCAGTACTTCGAAATGATCGGGCACAGGGCCATGTGGCAGGACGGGTGGAAGGCCCTGGCCCGCCATCGCCGCAACGAGCCCTTCGAGGACGACCCCTGGGAGTTGTACCACATCGACTCGGACTTCTCCGAGTGCCGGGATGTCGCCTCAGACCACCCTGACCTCCTGGCCGACCTGGTCGGCCAGTGGACCGAGGAGGCGGGACGGTACTCGGTGTTCCCCCTCGACGACCGTTACCTGGCCGTCCGCGCCTCGACCTTCCAGACTCCCGGGTCGCCCAGAGCCCGCGACACCTTCACCTACCTGGGAGGCGCCACCCGCGTTCCCGGCGGCGTCACCCCCCTGGTCTTCAACCGTTCCTTCTCGATCACCGCCCGGGTCGACCCGCTATCCGAGAACGATCGGGGAGTGCTGGTGGCAGTGGGCGACACCAGCGGCGGTTACGTCCTGTACCTAACCGAGGGCCGCCTGGTGTTCGAGTACTGCTACCTGGGAGACCGCCAGACCGTCGTCTCCGAGGTGGCAACAGTGCCTGCAGAAACCACGGAGTTGGCCTTCCGGTTCGAGCGCACCGGCGACTACCGGGGAACCGGACGCCTCGAGGCCGACGGGGAGGTGCTGTGCGAACAATCCATGTCCGACATGGCCCGCGGCATGATCTCGTGGGGCTCGCTGAGCGTCGGCGCCGACACCCTCTCGCCGGTCAGCGACTCCTACGACGGTGAGTTCGCATTCAGCGGCAACATCCAACTCATCGAATTCGGCCTGGCCGACCGCGGGTAGGTCCGGGAGAAGAGCTAATGGGACCGGGTCGCGAAAAAAGAGGTCGCTGAAGTGTTGCCACTGTCACAGGCCCCGATGCACATTGGGAGGGTCGAACACCTCCCGGTCCGCTCCGACGTCGCCCGGACCGCACAGAGACCACTGTGAAGCGAGGTCATATTCCCAGAACGCGCCCCATGCGGCGACCGGCAAAACGCGCTCTGGCCAAATGGTGGTGGCGGCGGGGGCGGGCCCATCGGGTAATTCCGCGCACCCGTTTTTCGCGGGATAGGTCTCGATTTCGCGATGTGCCGTTCTGCCGGCCGACTCTCTTTCCTGTCCCGTGACTACATCGGCGGAGAGCGGGGCGCTGGTTGCCGGGGTGGGCATGACCCCCTTCGTCGGCTTCCGGGACGACGCTTCGGTGCGGGACATGGTGGCCGAGGCCGCCCGAGCGGCTCTCCTCGACGCCGGGCTCTCCTCCCCGTCGCCGGTCGACATGGGCGTGGCCGCCTACGAGAGCGATCACTTCAACCGCCAACTGAGCCTCGGGCAGGTCCTCTCCGACACCGTGGGACTCACAGGCAAACCCGTGATGCGCGTGGAGGGAGGCGGCGCCACCGGGGCGCTCGCCATCCGCACCGCCCTGACGGCCATCCGCTCCGGAGAGGCCCGCTCGGTGCTGGTGTTCGGCGGGGAGACCAACGGGCGCTCGGTGGACCGGACCACCGCCATAGAGATCCTGGCCCTCTCCGCCGACTTCGAGTGGGAGACCCCGGTGTTCGGCACCTTCGCCGCTCCCTACGCACTGATGATCACAGAGCACATGCGACGCTACGGCACCACCGCGGAGCAGTTCGCCGAGATCGCGGTGAAGAACCGCCGCATGGCCCTCGACAACCCACTGGCGCACCGCGGCATGTCGATCACGGTGGAGGACGTCCGGTCGTCGGCGCCGCTGTCGGACCCCTACCGGCTGTTCGACGCAAGCCTCCTGAGCGACGGTGCGGCGGCCGTGCTCCTGGCCACCGGGGACTGGGTCGAGCAGCACTCCCCCACCTTCACCGAGCGCCCGCCAGTGGCCATCCTGGGAAGCGGGTCCGCCACCGACCGGCCCCGCCTCTCGGACCGATCCGAAGAGATGTTCCCGCACTTCGCGGCCAAGCGGAAAGCCGCCGCCCGGGCATACCGCGAGGCAGGCATCGACAACCCTCCCGACCAGATCGACCTCGCCGAGGTCTACGACTCCTTCAGCGGAGCGGAACTCCAGGCCTACGAGGACCTGGGACTCTGCCCGGTCGGCCACGGTGGACTGGCCGCCGCGGACGGACGGTTCGACCAGGGTGGCCAGGTGGTGGTGAACCCCTCGGGAGGCCTGATGGGGCGGGGCTCGGCGGTGGGCGCCACCGGGATAGCCCAGGCGGTGGAGGTGGTCTCCCAGATCCGGGACGAAGTCGGCGGTCCCCGCCAGGTGCCCGGTGCCCGCATCGGGATGACCGACACCCATGCCGGGGTGGGGTCGCTCAGCGTGGTGAACGTCTTCGGGAGGGTGGGCTGATGCGGGTGACGGGAACAGAGCGGAATGTGGGCCCCGACGGCCGACCCGTCTACCTGCTGGGGGTGGAGATGGCCCAGCGCTACCGCCATGCAGTGGGGTCCTCCAGCCCCTTCTACCTAGGGCTGGAACAGGGCGTCCTCCGCGCCACCCGCTGCACGGGGTGCGGAGCGTCCTGGTTCCCTCCCCGCCGGTTCTGCGAGGAAGACCTCACCGAGACCGACTGGTACGACCTCCCCGGGACCGGGACGGTCGTCGCCGCCACCCGGGTGCACAGCCCTCCGCCGTTCGGGGGGATCGATCCGCCCTACGTCCTTGCCTCGATCCGCCTGGACGGGGTGAGAGGAGGCATCACCCACCGGGTGATCGGCGACGAGACGCCCGAGCACGGCGCGGCGGTCACCGTGGAATTCATTGACGGAGCACCCGCCCATCCCCTCCTAGCATTCGCCTTCGCAATCGAAGGAGAGGCGCCATGACCCGCCCGGTCGGGATCGAGATCTTCTACTGGCTGGACAGCTGGTACGACGACCAGTCGGCGGTGTTCCACAAGGCCGCCGAGGCGGGCTTCGACGGAGTGGAGATGTCGTTCGTGGCCGGGACCGATGTGGGAGTGCGCGACATCGCCAGCACCGCATCGTCACTGGGTCTCGATGTCCTGTGCAGCACCGGCCTCACCCCGACCATGGACGTCTCCAGCCCCGACTCCGGCATTCGCTCATCGGGGATCTACCACCTGAAGTGGTGTCTCGACCAGGCCGCCGACCTAGGAAGCCCGATCCTGGGAGGCGTCACCTACGCACCGTGGATGGGGTTCCCCAAAGGCGACCTCGCCGGTCACCGGGAAAGATCCGCCGAGTCGCTGCACACGGTGGCCGAGTACGCCGCCGAGGTGGGAGTCGACCTGTGCCTGGAGGTGCTCAACCGCTTCGAGACCTACATGTTCAACACCGTCTCGGACTGCCTGTCGTTCATCGAGACGGTGGGACACGACTCGGTCAAGGTCGAACTCGACACCTTCCACATGAACATGGAGGAGGACGACCTGGCCGGGGCGGTCCGCCAGGCAGCCGGGAGGATCGGCCATGTCCAGGTGGCGGCCAACAACCGCCGCGCACCCCAGTACGGCCACATCGACTGGGCCTCTTTCAAAGAAGCCCTGGACGACGTGGGCTACGACGGCTACGTGGTGTTCGAGACATTTCCCAACTCGGCGGTCCAGACCGGCCGGGACACCTACGCATGGCGGGACCTCTACGAAGACCTGGACGCCGAAGCCGCCGGCGCCGCCGCCTTCATTCGCCAACACCTGGCATGAGCGTCCGAACCCGGCTGTTTCTCAACAACCCGGCCGACGCGGTCGGAGAAATGCTGGAGGGCTACGCCGCCGCACACTCGGACGTCATCAAGCTGTCCGACGGGATGGTGGTACGCGCCACGCCCAAGCCCGAGGGACACGTGGGCGTGGTGATCGGCAACGGGTCCGGGCACGAGCCGGCCATGATCGGCTGGGTCGGAGAGGGCCTCTTCGACGTCAACGTGCCGGGCCCGATCTTCTCCTCGCCCGGTCCGGGCGGCATAGTCGACGGCATCCGGGCGGCCGACCGGGGCGGCGGGGTGCTGCTCCTGGTCTCCAGCCACGCAGGCGACATCATGAACGCCGAACTCGCCATCGACGAAGCAGACGACGAGGGCATCGAAGACGTGGAGATGGTGATCCTCTACGACGACATAGCCTCGGCGCCCAAGGAGCAGATCACCGAGCGCCGGGGTGGCGCGGGGCTGTTCTTCGTCTGGAAGATGGTGGGCGCCATCGCCGAGCGGGGCGCTTCCCTGGCCGACTGCGCCCGGATCGTCCGCAAGGCCCGCGACCGCACCCGCTCACTGTCGGCCGCCATGGGGACCGTCGCGCACCCGGTCAGCGGCCAACCCCTGGGAGACCCCGACGACACCTCGGTAGCGGTGGGCCTCGGAGTGCACGGAGAGGCGGGAACCCGCCTGGGCGAGGACGTGGAGGCCGACCATATCTCGGAGTTGATGATCCGCCGCCTGGTGGAGGACGCCGACCTCCCGGCAGGCGCCAGGGTCGGTCTCCTCCTCAACAACGGCGGTTCTCTCACCATCATGGAACTCTCGGTCCTCTACCGGGGGGCGCGGGCCGAACTGGAACGCCGGGGCATCAAGGTGGCCCGCTCGTGGGTAGGGCCCTACGCCACCACCCTGGACATGGCGGGCTTCGCCTTCGCCATTTGCCAGATGGACAGTGAATTGTTGGCTCTTTACGATGCTCCCGCCCGCGGCGCCGGTTTCGTCATGCCGGGTGCTCACTAACCGGCGGTGTTGGACGGAGACCTTTCAAGAAGGTTGGTCGACGCCGCCCGGCGGCGGGTGAGCGACCACCAGGACGAACTCTCCCGCTTGGACGCGGTGGCCGGCGACGGTGACCACGGGGTGAACATGGCCACCGCCCTCTCCGAGGCGATGGAACGAATCGAAGCGTCGGATGACCCCACGCCCGCCGAGGTGTTCCGGACCACCGGCCGGGCTTTCCACGACGCGGTTGGCGGCGCCGCTGGAGCGCTGTTCGGATCCTTCTTCGGCGCCATCGGGGGACAACTAAACAGGTCCGACAACCCCGCCACTCCCGCGGACATGGTGACCGGCATGGAGAAGGGACTAACCCGGGTGATGCGGATCGGGAAAGTGGAGCCGGGCCAGAAGACCATGGTGGACGCACTCACACCGGCAGTGGACGCAGCTAGAACCGCATCCGGAGAAGGAGCCTCCCTGGCCCGGATACTCGACGCCGCCGCCCGGGCCGCCCGACGGGGAGCGTTGTCCACCACCTCCTTGGAACCCCGAGCCGGGCGCGCCCGCTACGCCGCCGAGCAAAGCATCGGGTCTGAGGACCCCGGCGCCTGTACCGTGGCGCTTATATTCGAGGCCTGGGCCGAGGCCGTCGAGTCACAGGGGTAGCACCGGTGGAAGGAAAGTCAGCTTCGGATCGCGAATCTAATCACCAAGCGATTCGCTCCCTCATGCCCAAACGCCATTATGCTCCGTGCGTAGGGAGAGAGGAGGAACCCGGGACCGGTGAAGCTCACCAAACGCTCATGTCCCCCGGACACCCCATCTTCAAAACCGAACGCTGGCCAACTTGAACACAAGGCGAGGACCGTAAGCAAATGTCCGACATGACGACACCAGCCGAGCAAGAACTGCATCGGGCCCTACGTATGTTGAGAGACATTCATGCACACCGGTCAACATACGACTACATCAGGGAGGCTTACGAGGAACAGGCGATTGCGACCCGCTTCGCTTGGGAGGAACTGGGCAAACATCTTCAGACAGCCATTGACCGCGTGGGGACCGCGGTTGCCAATGAGTGAGTTGGCACAATCCTCGAGTGACGACGAACCCACCGGCGACCAGACGAAGTCAGGATTGCCAGCCCAACCTGAGCAAATTGATCCCCAGGACCTGGCTGCGGTGTTCAAGGCGTTCTCCGTCCACTTGCAGTCATGGTGGTCCGGGCCCCTGCCTACCCCCTCGGATTTCGTAGCCTACAACGAAGCCCAACCCGATGCCTCCGAACGCATCCTCAGAATGGCCGAGCGACAGCAGCGATACCATATGTGGAACAGGATGGTTCCGCTTCTGGTAATCGCCCTCGGAGCGACTGGATCTCTGTGGGGCGCAATGAACGGCCACAGCTCTCTCGCATTCGGGGGAGTGCCGCTCGGAACCGGCATCGCAATAGCGGCAATCATTACCGCCAGACGGTTACCCCGACGACTTTCGGGAAGCTAAGGTAGTCCTAGTTCAAACCGCCCTCGACTCCCCAGGACTGAAGTGACGAATAAGAGGCGAGTGAAAATCGGATACGTTGGGGTGGCGTTCGGCACCTACTACGCCGACGAGCACGACCAGTACGGCCGGGCGATCAGGGGCCTCGAGGCCCTGGCGGACGAGTTCGACTTCGACCTGGTGGCGATCGACAGCGGCGTCCCCGACATGGAAACCGCCCTAGAGGTTGCGGCACGGCTCAAGTCCGAACAGATCGACTTTCTCCTTTTGCAGACCGCCGCCTGCGCCTCGGGTGAACTCCTGGAGCCCCTGGCCGAGGTGGCGCCCCGCCTGGGCATCTGGGCCACTCCCGAGCCGGTCCTGGAAGGCTCCATCCAGCTCCACTCCCTGGTGTCGGCCAGCCACTACGCCTCCATCATCCGCCGCCACCTGTCGGAGAAGAAGATCCCCTACAAGTGGTTCTTCGGCCACATCGACGAACCCGACACCGACCGGCGCCTCCGGGTGACCATCCGCGCACTGCAGGGCATCAAGGCCATGGCGTCGGCGCGGATCGGGTGGATCGGCGGCATCTCGCCGGGCTTTTACAACATGAACTTCGACGAAGACTGTCTGAAGGACCGCTTCGGCGTCACCATAGGCACCCACTCCATCACAGAAGTTGTGGATCTTGCCCGAAGCATCGACGCCCAATCGGCCCAGTCGATGGTCCAGACGGCCACCGACCTGGCCACCGAGGTGACCGCCGGCCCGATGGGCATGGACCGCAACGCCCGGGTCTACCTGGCGTTGGGCCAACTGATCAAAGACGAAGGCTACGACGCGCTGGCCGTGCAGTGCTGGCCCACCTTCCAGGAGGAGTACCACATGGCCCCCTGCATGGCCTACAGCCTCCTCGGATCCGAGGACGGCTTCGCGGTCTCCTGCGAGGGAGACGTCCCGGGAGCCGTCACCATGCTGTTGATGAACTCGATGTCGCAGATCCACGGCTCCTCCACGCTCCTCGACCTAACCGCCCTCGACCAGGCGTCCGACGCGGCGCTCTTCTGGCACTGCGGGGTCACCCCCCGCCACTTCGGAGGCGACAACGGGATCCGCTGGGTCGACCACGTCACCCTGGGCCGGAAGTCCGACGTCACCTACGGAGTGTCGGGCGATCTTCGCTTCGCTCCCCAGAAGACCACAATCGCCTATGCCGGTGACGACTTCACCGAGATGTTCATCGCCACCGCCGACGTGGTCGAGACCGGCAACGCCGGATTCGAGGGCACCCGCGGCTGGTTCTCGAACTTCCGCCTCTCGGGCGAACCGATCAGCCTCGACGACCTGGTGAACACCGCGGTGGTGCAGGGACACGAGCACCACTTCGCGGTGGCCCAGGGCGACCTCTCCTCAGAGCTTGCGGAAGTGGCCGCCTGGCTCGGCATGCGCACCACCCGTCCGGTACCCCTGAAGGACTATCTGCAGATCGACGGGCTCAACGCCTGATCGAGACCCAGGCGCAGAGACTCATGGAAACATCCGCCGCCGCAACTGACAGTGTCCGATCGGCCCGGCTCCAGAAGGTGGCCACCCCCACCGGGCACTTCGCGGTGCTGGCCATCGACCATGTCGGATCGTTCGCAGCCACCGTCCGACCCGACGACCCAGGCTCGATGACCACAGAAGACATCTGGGCGGCCAAACTGCCGCTAATCAACGGAGTAGGTCCAGCGGGAGGAGCCATGCTGATCGATCCCGGGTTCCTGGAGGGAACCGGCTTCACCCGCTCGGGTCCGTTGTCGGAGACCGGCCTGATCCTCGGCATCGAGGACGGCGACTACGCGGACGTCCTCACCGCTCCCCGGTTCCTGCCCGGCTGGAGCGTGGAGAGAGCCGCCCGCCTCGGAGTGGACGCGGTGAAGATCTCGATGTTCTTCGAGCCCGGCGGCGAAACCACCGCAGCGGAGGCCTTCGTAACCGAGGTGGTGGACCAGTGCCGGCAACAAGACATGCCGCTCTTCGCCGAGCCCCTGGCGCTCTACGACCACTCCCATGAGCGCAGCGAAGCGGTCCTCGAGGGGGTGCGACTATTCGGACACCTGGGCGCCGACGTCCTGAAGCTCCAGTTCCCCGAGCCTGCGGAGAACACGTCCGAAGAAGCCTGGACCGAGGCCTGCGAGGAGATCGACCGCCTCAGCCCGGTCCCCTGGGCCATCCTGTCCGAGGGCGGCGACTACCGACTGTTCCGCCGCCAGCTCCGGGTGGCCTGCCGCGCCGGCGCCTCAGGCTTCCTGGGAGGACGGGCGGTATGGAGGGAAGCTGCAACGGGCGAAGGGACTCTGGAGAGCGCCGCCGCACGCCTGCGAGAGCTGAATTCAATCGCGGTGACAGAGGGTGTAGATTGGAGAAGTCGAAAGTGAGCGCGAAAGGCTGGAATGACCGTATTTCCAAATGTGAGTGAGGAACGCCGCCGGGAGATGTTCGCTGACGTGGAGGGGCCGACCCGGGTACTGATCGACACCGACACCAACAACGAGATCGACGACCAGTTCGCCATGGCCTGGGCGCTCCTCTCTCCGGAGCGGATCGAGGTGGAGGCGGTGGTAGCCGAGCCCTTCGGTCACCTCCACTACCGCGAACGGGTGGTGGAGGCCGCACAGGCCCTCCGGGCGGGCCGCGAGCCCGACTCGGACAACCTGATGGGATACTGGGCGCGCCACCTCGTCTCCGAAGGCATCGATCCGGCCACCATGGACATGTGGGGCCCCGCCGAGGGCATGGAGACCTCCTATGAGGAGATCAAGACCGTCCTCTCCAAGATGGGCCTCCCCTCTGACGGCGTGGCCTTCCGGGGCGCCGACCGGTACATGTCCGCTCCCGACATCCCGGTCGAGAGCGAGGGCGCGGAACGCATCATCGAGTTAGCCCTGGCAAACGACGAACGACCCCTGCACGTGGTGGCGATCGGCTGTGTCACCAATGTCTCGTCTGCTCTCCTGATGGCGCCCGAGATCGCCACCAAGATGGTGGTGAGCTGGACCTCGGGCTTTCCCACCTGGACCGACTTTACGAACCACACCTCGCTCAACCTGGTCCAGGACCCCCACGCGTCGCGGCTCCTCTACGACTCGGGCGTTCCCCTGGTGTACCTCCCGGGCTTCTACATCGGCGCCCAGTTGGTGATCTCCCTCCCCGAGATGGAGGCCTACTTCAAGGGCAAGGGCGAGATCGGCGACTACCTATATCACCTCTACACCCACAACCCGATCCGCATCGACCGGGGGGTCAAGTTCTTCCCCGGCCAGTCATGGATAGTCTGGGACCTGATCAACATCGCCTGGCTGATCAACCGCCACTGGGTTCCCACCCGCACCGTGCAGACCCCCCGGCTGGACGAGAACCTGGTCTGGCGGCAACGCTCCGACGCTCCCACCATGCTGGAGGCGATCGACATCAACCGCGACGCCATCTACGGCGACCTCATCGAAAAGCTCGACCGACAGGACGAGATCCTGCCCGGCGTCCGAGCTCAGCTACAAAGCATCACCGGAGGCGCCGGCGCCTGATGAAAGCCGCTGTGCTCCACCCCGAGGGCGGCCTCGAGATCGAAGAGCGCCCGGTCCCCGAACCGGGACCCGAGGAGGTATTGGTCTCCCCCCGCCTGGTGGGGATCTGCGGGTCCGACCTCCACTACTACAAGGAGGGTCGGATCGGCGACTGGCGGGTTACAGAGCCCCACGTGCTGGGACACGAGTTCGCCGGAGTGGTCGAAGAGATCGGACCGGACACCGAAACCGTCCCGGTCGGCACCCACGTGGCGGTGGAGCCCATCCTCCCATGCTGGAACTGCGACTCCTGCAACAGAGGGGTCTACAACCTGTGTCCCCACATCTCGTTCACCGGATCCCCCCACACCGACGGAGCACTCCAGGAGTCGGTGGTGGTCCCCGCCCGGGGACTCCACCCTCTACCCGACGACATGGACTTCCAACTGGGAGCCCTGGTAGAGCCCACCTCCATCGCGGTCCACGCCGTCCGCCGGAGCGGCCTGCGACCCGGAGAGACGGTCACCATCATCGGCGCCGGACCGATCGGCCTCCTGATCCTGGCGGTGTGCCGAGGCTACGGCGCCGGAGCGGTCCACATCACCGACATCGACCCCGGCCGCCTCGCCATCGCCGAGGCCCTGGGCGCCACTACCGCAATCAATGTACGGGGAATGGAGACAGAAGAGATCCGCCAAGCCACCGACCGGGCAGGCACCGACATCGCCTTCGAAGCGGTGGGAAGTGCCCGGACCCTCGAGACCGCCATGGAACTGGTCCGCCCCAGCGGCCGCGTTGTCGCGGTCGGCGTCAACATCACAGAGCGCATCCCCTTCAACCTGATGCTCGCCCAGTCCCGGGAAGCCACCGTCATTCCCATCTACCTGGGACGAGACGCCTTCCCCGAGGCCATCGAACTCCTCAGTTCGGGACGGATCCAGGGTGACCGGCTGGTGAGCCACCGTTTCCCCCTCGAGTTCGCCGCCGAAGCGATGGACACCGCCCTCCAAGGCGGCGAGGGCTCCGTCAAAGTGATGATCGAAGTAAACAGTCAACCGAAGTGAACGAGAAGCGGGTGAGATGAACCGGTTCCGTCTGTCCGAGAGGGGCGCCGAGCGGCTCAGCATCTCGGTCCTCCTCGCCCCGGCGGTGGCCGTCATCGTCCTCCTCTTCCTGGGAGGACTGGCGTCGGGTTTCCTGCGGAGCCTCAACTACTTCCCTCTGATCGGGCTGAACGACTTCAATTTCGACGCCTACTTCGCGATCTTCACCGACAACGGGTTCCTGCAGAGCCTGGTGCTCACCTTCCACATCGCCTTCACCTCCACCCTGATCGCCAGCATCCTGGCGGTGGCCTCCGCGCTGTTGCTCCGCCCCGCCTTCCGGGGAAAGCGCATCGTCCACTTCTTCTTCTCCCTCAACCTCACCATTCCCCACCTGGTCGGCGCCATCGGAGTCCTCTACCTCTTCCAGAACAGCGGACTGGTATCGCGGATCATGACCGGCCTCGACATCATCCAACGCCCCGCCGACTTTCCCGCCATGGTGTTCGACCCGTGGGCGATCGGGATCATCATCCAGTACGTGTGGAAGGAGATCCCCTTCATCGGGGTGATCGTCCTCGCCATCCTGCTGTCGGTCGGAGAGGACTACGAGTCGGTGGCCCGCTCCCTGGGCGCCAACCGCTGGCAGGCCTTCAGACAGGTCACCCTCCCCCTGATCATGCCCGGGGTGGTATCGGCATCGGTGATCGTGTTCGCCTTCACCTTCGGCGCCTTCGAGATCCCCTACCTCCTGGGACGAACCTTCCCCGCCGCGCTACCCGTCCTTGCCTACCAGAGCTACACCGACGTCGACCTGGCCGCCCGCCCCCAGGCAATGGCCATGGCCATGGTGATCGCCTTCATCTCGACGCTCCTGATCATGGCATACATGAAGCTGTCGCGGGTCTACATAAGGGAATGACGGTGAAACACTCATGACCACCGCGCCCGCGCCCCTCCCCGGCATAGCCCCCCGCACAATCGGGCGGACCACCCTGCGCTGGGCGGGGATCATGGGCCTTCTCGCCTTCCTGGTGGCGCCCATGGTGCCGCTCTTCATCTGGTCGATCAGCTTCCGGTGGTTCTACCCCGACATCCTGCCCAGCGAGTACTCGGCCCGCGCCTGGGAACAGGTGATCTCCCCCACCAACAACGTCATAGGCGCCACCGGGCAGACCACCCTGATCGCCCTCTTATGCACCGTCCTCTCGGTCCTCTTGGGAGTGCCGGCCGGCCGCGCGCTGGGACTCCACAACTTCAAGGGAAAGCGCATCGTCGAGGTCCTGATCCTCGCTCCCATCATCGTCCCCGGCCTGGCGGTGGTGCTCGGCATCGACACCATGTTCATCCGCTACGGGCTCTCGGGAAACATCCTGGGAGTGACCCTCGTCCACCTGGTGCCCACCCTCCCCTACATGACCCTGGTGATGTCCGGCGTCTACGCCAACTACGACGTCGACTACGAGCTCCAGGCGCGCTCTTTAGGCGCGGGACGCTGGGCCACCCAGCGCTACGTCACCCTCCCCGCCGTCTTTCCCGGCGTGGTGGTGGGCGCACTCTTCACCTTCCTGATCTCCTGGAGCCAGTACGTCCTCACCCTCCTGATCGGTGACGGACAGGTGGAGACCCTCCCCATCCTGTTGTTCAATTTCGCCCGCTCCGAACCAGCCATCGCCGGCGCGCTGAGCGTGGTCTTCATCCTGCCGGGCATACTGGTGCTGCTCCTGAGCTCCAAGTACCTGTCCGGCGACAGCGCCGCAGTAGGAGGTATCGGCAACATATGACCCAAGTGACACTCAGCGGACTGACCAAGATCTTCGACCAGAAGTCGCCCCCCGCCGTGGACAACCTGGACCTGGAGATCGAGTCCGGAAAGCTCACCGCCCTCCTGGGACCCTCGGGATGCGGAAAGACCACCACCATGAAGATGATCGCCGGCCTCCTCCGGCCCACCGCGGGAGACATCCTCTTCGACGGAGACTCGATCCTCAGCATCAAGCCCGAAGAGCGCGGCGCGGTGATGGTGTTCCAGAACTACCTGCTGTTCCCCTACATGAACATCGCCGACAACATCGGCTTCGGCCTGAAGATGCGAAAGGTGAACAAAAAAGAGATCCGATCGCGGGTGCAGGACATGCTCGACCTGGTGCAGCTCCCCGGCTTCGAGGACCGAAAGCCCAACCAGCTCTCGGGCGGACAGCAGCAGCGGATCGCCCTGGCCCGCGCGCTGATAGTCCAGCCCAACGTGTTGCTGTTGGACGAGCCCCTCTCCAACCTCGACGCCCACCTCCGCGACGAGATGCGCGTGCTGATCCGGAGGATCCAGACCGAGATGGGGATCACCACCGTCTTCGTCACCCACGACCAGGAGGAAGCCGTGGTGCTGGCCGACAAGGTGGCACTCCTATTCGACGGGCGCCTCCAGCAGTTCGACGCTCCCGATTCCTTCTACGACACGCCCAACACCGTCGATATCGCCACCTTCTTCGGCGGCACCAACTTCATCCCGGGCTACTACCTGGACGGTACGATCACCACCGACATCGGAGTCTTCGACGCACCCAACTCGCTGGTTCCCGAAGGAGACGCAGTGCTGAGCATCCGCCCCGAAGCGGTCGACCTGGGCGAAGGAGGCGAGAACAGCGTCTCCGGCACCGTCCTGTCCCATGTCTACGCGGGACGCTACGCGCGCTTCCAGATCAGGATCGGCGACATCGAGATCGAGGCGGTCACCGAACCCGGACAGGTCAAGTTGTTCGCCGACGGAGACAATATCCCGGTGAAGTTCGATCCCGACAAGATCTGGGTCCTGGGACCGAACACCGCCGAACAACCCGCCGCCACCACCGGTTAGGGACCCCTTGGCCCGCTCCGGTCCTTCCGGTGGGTCCATCTCCACGCCCGACAACGGAACCCGCTGGGGTCTGATCGTCGCCGGATGGTCGGTGTACGCCCTCTACTACATGGGGAGGGTCAACTTCTCTGTGGCAGTCCCCGGACTCGGGGAGGAACAGGGACTCGACGCCATTCGCATCGGCGCTCTGGCGGCCGGGTTCTTCTGGGTGTACTCGCTGTCGGCGCTCCCGGTCGGGATCCTGGCCGACCGGATCGGCGCACGCCTCCTGGTCGGACTGGGCCTGGTGGGAAGCGGGCTGATGAACGTCCTCTTCATCCTGACCATCCACAACTTCGCCCTATCGCTGGTCATCTGGTCGGCCAACGGGATCTTCCAGGCCATGGGATGGACACCAATCATGGGAGCAATAGGCCGCTGGGTATCCCAGAAGGGAGCCGGACGGATCATCTCCTCCTTCGGTTCCTCCTTCGTAGCCGGGACCGCTCTCACCTTCGCCCTAGGGGGCTCCATCGTCGAACAAGGCGGGGTCGCAGCCGTGTTCATGGCCGCCGGCATCGTTCTGATTCCCGCCGGCGTCGCCTGGTGGATCGGAGTGCGCGATCCGATCCAACCGTCATCGGGTGCCAACCGCCCGCGTGCCTCGATCGCCCGAGCGCTCGGACTCCTCCCCCCGGCGGTGGCCTTGGGTGCCGCGTTCGTTGCGCTGGTGGTGTGGACGCCTGCCTACTTCGTAGAGGTGCACAACCAGGCGGTGGGCCGTTCCGGACTACTCTCCGCCGCCATGCCGGCCATAGCCATCGGCGCCATCCTCGCCATCGGGCGCTGGTTTCGACACTCCCGCGGTCCGGGCGCCGCCCAGAGGGGCGCCCTGGTGCTGGGAGCCACCGCAGCGGCACTGGCAATGGTCAGCCAGGCGTCCGGTCTGCTGGCGGGATTCGCCACCGTCGCGGTAGCCACCGCCCTGGTCGGCGCGTCATCTTCCATCGTGCTCAGCCTGTTTCCCAGGATGACCTCTCCCACAGGCGTGGCGTTGGTCAGCGGCATCTATTCGCTGGGTTTCAACCTGGGCGGCGGCGCAGGATCACCGATCGTGGGAAGGCTCGTCGACCAGGACGCCTGGGACGGGGTGTTCCTATTCCTGGCCGGATCCGTCCTGGCAGGTGCAATCTGGATCATCGGCTGGTACATATGGACACGATCCCGCCTACACGAAGTGAGACTCGGCCGATGAACGATCGCCAACCCAAACACAGAGCCGTGATGGACCTCGGCCGAGAAGAATGGCTGGAGGCGCTCGGAATGGACGCCGCAGACATCCCGAAAGCAGTGATCATGGAGGGCTCCTGGTGGCGAGCCCAACGCACCGAGTGGCGCCTGAGCTACCTGGACGACGTGCGTGAACTCGCCTTCCCAGACATGTTCTACGGCTTCTGGCAAGGATCACCCGTCGTCTACTCCTGCGTCTACGGAGCACCAAGGGCCGTCGAGTTGGCACACCTGTTCGGAGTACTGGGCACCTCCCGGATGGTGATAATCGGCACCTGCGGCGCTCTAGATCCCGGGTTGGCTACCGGGGACGTGGTCGTCCCTTCGCGAGCCGTGGCTCGGGAGGGCGTAGCGCACCTCTACAAGACAGTGACCTCAGACCCCGGCATCGTCCGCTCCGACCGGCACCTGACCGCGCAAGGTAGGACTGCCCTGGAGAACAGGGGTATCAGAACCGCGGACTCCCTACATCTGACCTGGAGTTCCATCTTCGCCCAGAGCGGAGCCATGGTCGAGGAATGGCGGGAGACAGCCTACGGATCAGTCGACATGGAAGCCGCCACACTCTTCGCCGTAGCAAAACACTTCGGCTTCGCCGCCACAGCGCTGCTGGTGGTCTGGGATCAACTCACCGCCGATCGAAGCTTCCTCGACCCCCTAACGCCTGAGGAGCAAAGCAGTCTTGAGGTTGCCAACATGACCGTATTCGAGGCAACTCTGGACATAGTGTTGAGTCCAGACCACCTTTGACACATAAACCGGATTACCACAGACTCGCCTTAAGATCGAAGAAAAGCATAACCAACGATTTGGAGGTCATCCACGGTCCTCTTCTTCTGGGACCACGACCCAGACAACTCTCCTATCCATCGGATCCTAGCAACTCGATCATCCCTTCAGGTAAACCAAAGCGTTCCGATACCCTGACTTCCCTAAAACGGCTTGTCCTTCTTCCCAGGGATTCCTCAAGTAAGCTGACGTAGCGCCTTTGTGCACGATAGTCTCTTGCCGGCATCAATGCCTTCAATGCTATCACAAACCCCGTTGCTTCATCACCCAGTAATCGATTGTTTTCCAATGTGTTAACTATTCTATTGAAGGCATCGCCGCGTGAACACCCGATATCTTGGGCAATGGATATCAGATCTTCCTTGCCGCCACCTAGCCAGACATTCTGTTGGCAGAGCTTGATCAACAGACCTGCTAGCTTTTCGTTCGGCTTGTCAAGCGCTTCGACTTTCTTGATCTCCAGTCCCAGATCGCCTAACTGCCCTCGTTCTGCTACTGCCCCCAGAACCGGCAACATCGCCGTGTCCCTATTCAGAACATCGTAAGCTCTCCGCAAGACTTCAACACCATCGTCGACCAGTGACGAGTTACCAACGTGGCAGTCAAAGGAGGAGTGTCTTCTTCCCACGGTAAGAAATAGCTTTGCCCCAGCAGTTGGTGATTCACTGACCAAGTTAGCCAACACATGAAGGGGAACAGGCTGTCCCGCAGGAAGCACTCGATAAATCTCTTCTAATGTATCCACATCCGTCTGCCGTAAGGTAGGAAAGTCCTCTAAGCGTGCGGGGAAGGAGTAAAGGAACATTAACCAGTTGATAACTTCAGCAACGAACTGACGGGACCTACCGGAAGGCAAATTACTAAACAGTGGTATCACATCTTCTAAGGTTCTTCTATCCGCATCCATAATAAACATCGGATTAAAAACCTTCAACGGCGATAACGTTACTGGAAATCCAGTAGTCCCAATTCTCGCGTCGAACGGCAAACGCTGATCCGCCATTGAAAGCACATCTTCCCACACGATACCCTCATCGAACCAGCGAGTCTCGGCTGTGATCCAATCGTCTTGGTCGCCCAATCTCCCTTCTTTGGCTCCGTCTGCCAGCTCCAATAGCTTTTTCGCATCGGTACATGACTCCAGACACGCTACAATAGGCCACGGTAATGTTCGCCACACAGTCCTATTCGCTGCATGGTCCTCGTCAAAGGAGACCTTTGCAAAGGCCTTAAGTGTACTCGCTAACATATCTTTGGAAGGTGCCTCTAAGAATCTGCCAGCCCACTTATACGGTAGCCAACTGGGATGCCAGTCAGAAATCGCATTAAGCGTTTGCAAAACCGTCGCGCTACCAGGAGTCAACCGGTTAATTGGCCCGTAGGACAACATCGTATCTAAAACCGTGACTCTAGGGCCGCCGTGATGTCTAGGAGACTCCAGTATTGAAATCGCGGCTTTTAGGGTCGGGTCCACGTCCTGTCGCTCCAATAATGCCCTTCGTTTTTCTGACTGGAACACACCTACAAACGTACCAATGGGTGTCCTCGGAATTAGGCGCAGCACCTGCTCAGTTGCCCAACCGTTCTTAGTGTGGTCAGTGTCGGCTAACAGAATATCAACCTGGTCTTGGACGCCATTAGGCCAATAACTGTTTGCCATGTCGGTAGCCCAGTCGACGTCATTAGCGACAAGCGCAAGTAAACAATTCCAAGCTCCTAAGAACTTAACATGGTCGCTACCTGTAAGTCGCAGCCCTAATTCGTCTCGGTAAATGGTCTCCATTTGAGAATCATACACATTAGCTAACTGTGCATGCAGACGGGGGTTGGCCTTATCCAGCGCTCTAATCGCCAGTCTCCCTAGCAGCGTTTTGTATTTCGGCTGCCGCCGTGCCGAACCCTCCTCTAGCAAGGCGATGGCCAGGTCCGCACCCACTAAGTGCAAACCTTCCCCCTCGTTACCGTCTTCTTCATTCAAAGCGGCACAAGTTGAATGCACCAACTCGCGAAGCTCCTGCCGCTGAGCAAAACATTTGCCCGCAGCAAACAAGAAAACGTTCCTCCAGAATGGGATGGGAGCTATTTCCTCTAATCGCGCCTGGATGTCGGGATAGGTGTCCTCCACTAAGCTCTCTGCCGCCATAAACTCTTGCAACGAGCGGATTTCAAATCCTATTCTCTCCGCTTCCATTTCGACCAAAAACACCAAACGCTCCGAGGCCGCTGCCACGATCTGTTCGGCGATAGTGCGTCGATCCTCCTCCGGATGTTCCTCCGCCCTTAGCCGCGCTTCTACAAGAGACACAAATCGATGGCGATCCAACAAAGCGTCTGTTCTGCCTGTCCTTTCAGAGTCCACTTGAAGGATGAGGCCCACTTGGTTGTGGATAGTCCTAATGTCGGGTTCGTATTCACTCAATATCCTTGACGCAGAGATGTCCCTTTCCATTTCTCTGTCGTATATGACGTCGTAATATGAATTAAACAGATTCCAACGCGCTTGTGGAGGCTGCCCTAAACGATCTACCAACGCAGTCATAATCGTTACCTGCAACGGTGTCCTCATCAAACGACTGGTTGATGGATCTCCAAAAGCCCGCCTTAACCGGCCTAACACCTTTTCTTTCCGATCTTCGTCAGCACCATACCGGACTGCAGCGAGCCGCTGCGCATAATGCCAACCAAGTTGTTCCGACAACTCGGCCAGATGTTGGTGTTGGTAATACAGCGGTGAAAAGTCCTCATTGTAGCCTTGGGGGCGACTAGTCGCTATTGAGAGAATGTCCGCGTTAGCACTGCTGGCATCCACCCAGAACTCTCTAATGGCACGCAGAACTTCATCTCTGTTGCTTGAAGGTGGTACCTCATCTAATCCGTCAAAAATGAAGACACTTGGATAGACCGCGAGGAACTGACGTAGATCCGCCGGTGATACCTCGGCATCAGTGCGTCTCTTTATTTGTGATGACAAATAGCCAAGCACGGAGTATATTGGCGACTCCGAACTGGGAGCCAAAGCCTTGGCAAAATCGTTTAATGTCAATTTAAAAGGAAAGCGAGGCACGACTTTATGCGAGATGTTTTCGCTTTCGCAATGGTGCTGAATCGTTCCTAAGGCACCCTTTGTGGGCGGAGACCATGTATGCTCAGGTTTTCTCGCGATGACCGCAGCACGGAAGATTTGGCAAATGAACTGCGTCAACGTAGTCTTTCCCTGACCTGGACCTCCGATCAATACAAACCGCCCGCGGGATGCTCCAGCTAAACCTGCCTCAATGCGGTCTGGCACTGGAGAGGCACCCACAGAAGCAGGATCAAGACGTTCGGAAGATGCGGCCAATACGTTTCTGATGAATCCTTCCTTAAGCTGAGGCCGGCCGACATCATTAAGATCCTCAAGGGCCTCGCCCAGCATATGTGACCTAATCATATTGGGCTCATGTTGAATAGGCAGGTCAACAAACACCGTGGCTAGAGGTATAGGTTCGTTTACAGTGTGACCAGCTTGCTCCAGATTGACGTACTCATCGCTTAGCAATTCCTTTTCCAAAAACCGCGTCATGGTAGTATGCATGTCAACCGATGCCGGTTTTAGTGTCGCAAAGGCGGCCGCGAGCACATCGCCTGGCGTTATGAAAGTGGAATAGGTGGTCCTAACTTCAGGATAAATGTCAAGGAATATGCGAATCTGGTCATAGTCCCATATGGCGTAGTCCTTGAGATGTGATTGCGATTTGAATTCCTTTAGAACGGCAAATGCCTTGTCTTTGGAACCTTTATCCTTTACTGGTGTTAGAACCACATTCGTAGCGTAAATGAAGAAATCAGGTGACCGTATGTTGGTGTCTGGGTCGGTATACTTTTGTAACTCGTCCCTTAGTTGCTCTACTGCCCATAGCCCGTCTTCATAGACATTGCCGGAACGCTGCCGGAATTTTGCCTGTACAACGCCATAACCATCCCAGCCATCTAAATGCGTGGGGTAAGGTACCTTCCGTTCGAAAGTCGCCTCTCGCCCACCGTCGGGGCCATCCCCAAACACCACAATCCCAGGGCCCAAAACCTTAGCTGCTAACGCTTGAATCAACTGCTCAAACGAGCGGGGAGATAAAGTTGAAAGGTTGTAGTCAGCCATGTTTATGCATCGGCTGCTGTTGTGTGATAGGCGTATCCGGGCGAACCTTTACACGGTCCGGGGCATGCCAGGAAAAGAATTTGAGCATGATGAGAGAATACTAGCCGTCGACACATCGACTCTGCCGCAAGCCTAGGTGCATGAGGTTGTTCAATGTTGGGTAGTTTCCATACATGCTGCCCCCGAAGCCGCACCCCCTTTTGCCCCAGAATCCGCGCCCCACACTTCGCCGTAGCTAAACAGTCGGGATGACTGCGACCGCCCTACTGGCACTTCGGCATCAGGGTACAGAGCTTTCAGGGCCGCTCCATGCGTGTCACACCCGGATAGGTATCCTGGCGGGGGAGCCCATCCCAGGAGGATGATTGAGAATGCGGTTGGAAGACCTGAACCCCGAAACGGTGGTCGATGGTCTCGTGGCGGGGGAACGGGCCACCGTGGTGGCCGTCTATTGGCATGGTGCGGGGACTGTCCAAGTGGTGTATCGCACATCCCAAGGTGTGTCTGAGAGGCTTCTGTCCCGCGACGACGAGGCCCGCCTGTTGGTTGCCACCGCAGAGCGTCCCTGGACGCTCGATGCGCCTGGTCACGCTTTCAAACTCGCATCAGAAGCGCTCCGCATCCACTTGGCGCATCTGTTCGATCCCTACCTAGCCGTCCAAGGGTCGAACATTAGCTGCATGTTGTGGAGGGAATCGGCACTGCAGGCCAGAGGTTAGTCCCCTAAACAAAACTCCGTCTTACGGATCAGGGTTGCTAGCTCAACTGGTGTGGAAAGGAGATCTTCCTTTTCTCTTGCTACGATGGCACTTCGTCCTTGGTGACAGGATCCGTCGTGGTGGGTTGCCGAGAAAAGAGATCTCTGGGGAGTGCTGTTTTATAGTATGTTGTCTGACTGGGTGGCTTCGATGGAGATGCTTGTGGTGTTCCAGAGAGAGTGTCAGCGAATCTTTGCAGAGTTATCGGAGTGGAATGACGGCCATCCAGAGTGGCAGAAGATGTTTGGTGGATGGTTGGGGTTGATGTTTACAGCGGTGGTTTTGGCTGGGTCGGGATGGGCAGATCCGGTCCGGCTAGAGGAATTCCTGCGCCTTATTGTGACTCCGCTAGCCGTTTTCTGGGGCTTTGGGGAGTATGGCAGAAGATGGCAGTCTGACGACCATCCCGGCGAGGTGGGGCCTTCTTCCGCTGAGGGTCGAGAAATCGATTGGCGGCGGACATTAGTAGGAGTGACCCACTTGGCAGGAATAGTTGCCGTCCTCGCCATCCTGATTCTTGTGGTTTTCGTTGATGGGCCTTCGGAACTGTGGACTGCGTTTGCCCCTGGAGTTCTCATTTTTGTGTGTCTAGCGATTACCAACGCTGTCGCTCGTGCAGTGGGCAGCAGGCCGGCCCGTTTCTCTGTTGCGCACACCGTGCCTGACGTCGGGAGGGGCCGAGTGCTGGCAGCCACGTTGATAGACAGTGTTATGGCGTGCGTATTTTCGCTTTTCCTGCTGATGATGCTCCTGGCGGCTTTGGCAGTAGAGGACCAGGTGGGTTCCGACATGCTGCCCTTTACAAACAAGGACTTGGGAAATTCCTTCGATGGCATCTGGATACCGTTGATGGTGTTCTTGGCAGTCTTCTTGGTGTACCGGTGGGTCGCCCTTCGGAGATGGGGATGTGGACTGGGTGGGCTTTCGATGCGATTGCAACTCCGTGACCACGGGGGCGAGAGGCCAGGACGGTTCAGGCTTCTCCTAAGGTGCGCATTCGATACTGTATGTATGGGTATGGCTGTGGCCGCGGTTGCGTTCCTCCCGGCCGATCGGGGGGTCCCGGCGATGGGCGCGGTTGTAGTGATCGCTGTTTGCGTTGGTACCAATGAAGGCAGAAGCCTGACCCATGTACTGTCGGGCACACAGTACGAACTGCGACAACGCGGTGGACCCAGCCAAAGATCGAACCCAAATGGCGGGATAGACCCACTTGAAACCTAGTAGCAGGGTGGTTCAAACCAACACCTGTTCCCCTATGCCAAAGCAGGTCCCCTGTCGGATCCTGTCCAGCAGGGGTGCCACAGGACAAACGGGGAGCCCTCAGCAGTTGGACGCCGATAATCATGGTCCTAGCGGCAATAACAGCGGGCGTGCTCATCGGCGGGTACCCAGGAGCCGGGCCCGGGTATAGGCGTATCCGCCATAGCACTGCACACCTGGCGAGCAGGATCCAAACGGAACTAATCCACTGTGTCGGGTGCAAGTTATCCCAAAAAGAGCTGACGCCTCTTGGCCACCGGACCTGGGAAGTGCCAGATAGGGGCCCTCGGGGATGCGGAACCGAAGTCGGATCGGCTAGGCGGCGGGGTCGACCAGGCGTCCTATGAATAAGAAGGCGCCGGTTTCGGGGTGAACGATGGCCCAGAGGAAGGGGCGGTCGGCGACCACCGTGAGGTCCGGTGGTGGTGGTGCTGACTCCTTGAAGGCCATGGCGGTGGCTGCAGCGGCTTCGGTGCCTTTCTCGTCGACGATCACCTTGGCGCCGTGGAGGGCGGCGGTGATGAAGATGCCCGGGGCGATGTCATCGAAAGGCGCTCCGGCGCAGAACCCCCGGGGGCAGAGCCACTCGAACAGGTCGGTGGGCGGCAGGGTTTGTTCCCACTTGGGCATGGTTAGATCGACAAAGCCCTGTTGGGCAATGTCCTCAAGGCCGGTCAGGTCCTGTGAGTCGAGCAATTCCTCGACCGCTGGAAGTCCTCCTGGGTCGTGGGGCACGATCAGCCACATGGCCAACCGGCCCCCCTGGTATGGGAGTTGTACCGCGTCGGCGCCGTCGAGTCGGACGAAGCGACGAGCGACCGGCTCCCGGTCGCGCATGAACGGTACCGTCACCGCGAGGCCGTCTCCGGTGGTGAACGGGCCATCTTCGGTCCACTCGGGGAGGAACGGCTCTGCCCAGTCGGCCTTCAGGTACACCGTGTTCACCAGGACCAGTTCCTGGCTTTGGACGGTCTGTTCGGTGACGATGGTGGGAACCAGACCGCGGGTGGTGTCCGATACCCATCCGTTGATGGTCTCGGCCGCCGACGCGCCGTCGTCGAGGTCGATCGGGTGGACCGCCGCTCCGTAGTGGGCGCCGGCAATCTCCAAGAAACCGGGCAGTGGAGAGAACTCGTCGTCGGGGAAGAGACGGTTGGCCACCTCCAGGGTGGTCGGTTCCACCGAGGCGGTGGCCAGCATCAGATCGACCGCATTGGCCGCAGGGTGAAGATCAAGCTCGGGGAACCCGAAGATCTCATCGAGCACCGCCCCGGTGTCTCCGGATGCGCCGGCCCGGCTGAGGCTGAAAGCCAAACCGAGGCTGACCGGACTGGAGACCGCGTTGCCCACCAGGTGGCGATGAAAGTCCCAGCCGGCCGCGTTGGCTCCGGCCACCCAATCCGCCGTCGGCGCCAGGGGATCGGCTGGCAGCCGGTCGGCCACCGGCTCCAACAACGTCGTGGTGGTGACCGAGGGACCGCATGCCGCGGTCAAGAAACACAGGAGAACGAGAAACCTGAGCAATTTTGTCATAGCTTGTTCGATCGTAAGAAGAGCCTCAGAGAACCTCGTTGTCAACTCTAGAACGCGGCCTAGCAGATGTGCGGAGACCACATGGTCGGCTATTCGAAGGGACGCCGGGGCCAATCGAGGAGGACGGCCCACTTATCATCCTCGACCAATGGCCTCTTTGATTGACCACTTCTCTCCTCCAAAGCGCCCCTCAACGCGACTCGGGGAGGCGAAGTGTCACACCCCCTTCCCATGCTTGCTGCAAGCAGCATTCCAGCAGGGAGGAGGCCTACATCTTGAGTAACCGATCTGGGATCGAGTGGACTGAGACGACGTGGAACCCGACGACTGGTTGCGACCAGGTGTCCATGGGGTGTGACAACTGCTACGCGCTGACTTTCGCGAAGCGTCTCAAGGCCATGGGCCAACCCAAGTATCAGAACGACGGTGATCCTCGCACCAGCGGTCCCGGATTTGGACTCACCCTACACCCGGATGTCTTGGCCGAGCCAAGGCGATGGAGGGCGCCTAGGTTGGTGTTTGTGAACTCAATGAGCGACTTGTTTCATCCCGAAGTCCCTCTCGAGTTCATCCAAGAGGTGTTTAGTGTGATGGCCGAAACGCCACAGCACACCTACCAGATCCTTACCAAGCGTTCCAAGCGACTTGCATCTCTCGGGCCCCAGCTGGACTGGTCCCGAAATGTTTGGATAGGTGTCAGCGTTGAAACCAGTCGCTATGTCTTCCGCATCGACCACCTCAGAACCGTTCCTGCCGAAGTCCGCTTCATCAGTGCGGAACCTCTACTGGGTCCTCTTCCCAATCTGGATCTCTCGGGCATCCACTGGCTGATCGCAGGGGGAGAGAGCGGCCCCGGGGCAAGACCCATCGAAGAAGCATGGGTCCTCGACTTGCGGGATCAGTGTGCAGCCGCCGACGTAGCCTTCTTCTTCAAGCAGTGGGGAGGCCTCCACTCAAAATCCGGTGGCCGGGAACTTGATGGTGCTCTATATGACAATTTGCCATCACTCAGCAAGGCAAGCTAGGCCGGGCCAACATTGTGCGGGTATGGGGATGCTGGACCAAAGGCAAGTTGGACATTCTGCGGCGGTATCTGGATGCCTTCACCACAACGACCAAGCACAAGTCAGATGAAAGGATTTATATTGATGCTTTCGCTGGTGAGCAGGAAAACCGACTTCGTCTGACAGATGAGCCTCTGGAAGGTTCGGCAAGAATTGCGTTATCAATTGAAGATCCACCCTTCACCCGATTGCGTTTCTTTGAAACCGAAGCCAACGCATCCGCGCTTGAGTCATCGTTGAGGCGCGACTACCCAAACCGTGATCTGGAAGTGTTAGGTGGGGATTGTAATGAACTCATCCCCAGGGAACTTGCTCGGTTGCGGCGGCTCAATCGAGTTCCGACGTTCGCCTTTATTGACCCTAACGGTATGGAGGCGGAGTGGCGAACGTTAAAGGCATTGGCGCATTTCAAAGAGGGACACCGGTGGAAAGCCGAGATTCTCTACTACTTTGCACCGCCGATGTTTACGCGAGTATTGCCGGTTGATGGCCAACCGGTCAGCAAGAAAAACGCTGCGAGAATTGATCGTCTCTACGGTACGAAGGACTGGCGTTTCATTTACGAGGCCCGCCTACGTTGTGCCTTAGAGCCTTGGCAAGCCCGACAAGAGTACCTCAATCTGATGAGATGGCGCATGGAAGAATCCTTAGGATATGAATGGACACTCCCGATTGAAGTTCGAAATGAGCGGGGCGTCGTCATCTATTACATGATCTTTGCCACTGATCACGAAGCGGGTGAACGCATAATGGGGAGCGTTTACGCTAAAGCTGCCGAAGAGTTTCCGATAATGCGCGAGAAGGCGCGAAGGATTCGCAAACAGGAAGAAAACAAAGAACGCGGCGTAACAAGCCTTTTCGGTGAGGACGATGGAGAACTCTGGGGCCCAATTCTGCCAGGAGAACGGTTTTACGAACACGAGCCACCTACCAGGCCATGGTTCCTGCGCGAGTGCCCTTGAACTCGATGGAAGTGTCACTGGCCTGCGAGCATCACAGCACTGCTGGCAAGAACGATTTAGCCAACCCCCGTTGTTTCATCACCCGGTGCTACAACTAAGCGATAGATCGAGAGGGTGCCCCAGCAACACTTCCGCGTCGGACTTCCCGACCTCGATCGCCAACCCACATGGGCATCGGAAGGTCAGATCAGTTCTGGTCCCCACCCACAAAGGAAGAAAGCACCTCCGGTATCGCCTCCCATGCAACCGAGCGGGTGAGACGATTCAGTGTTCCCACCCCCACACTCTTCTGTCCACCAAGTTCCTCATCGAGCACTGAGGTTGGGACCACCCAAAATACCCAGCACAGTGGATCCTGAACATCCTTATTGGTTGCGGGTACGGTGTCATGAAGGCAGAACACATAAATGTCAGCCAGACGCCGGGGCGGATCGAAGGTTTGCCACTGGTCTGTGTCGGGATCCCATGCCATCTTCCTAGGCCTAATGTCGAATCTCGGTGTCGACATCTGTTCGAGGTTCCACGTCTGGCTGATTCCCGAGGCCTTGACTTCGATGGTGAGGTTGCGGTAGCGGAGATCATACGAGTTCCACTCGGTTCGATGGTCGGCGTCATCAATGATGCCGAGTGCTTGACCGACCAGCCACTCGGCATATAAGCCTCTGTTGACGTTGTCAACAAGATTCCCGACGGCCCAACGGTTGAAGCTCCCGGGTGGAGGGCTGGGGGGAGGCTTAAGCCAAACAATGGGAATGTCAGGAGCAGCAGGCGACAACAAATCCATCGCGTGGTACATCTCATCCTGGTAGTAGAGCCACCAGCGCCCCATGGGCCCTCCTGCCCAGCTGTCAAACCCCAGTTCTATCCCGTTGCCAAGCTTGATAAGCGCTATGGCTTCGAATTCCCACCATTCGTTGTACCGGGGGCCGGCAAACAGTTGGGGGCCAAAGGCCAGGTAGGAATGCTCTCGCTCGATCAGCCGATATACAGCTACCGATCCTTTGGTGATCCTGTCGGGTTCTCCGTTGCGTTCTCTGTTCATAGAGTCTTGGCCCTAACGGTTCGCAGAAGCTCGATCTGACGGTCGATGATCCGCTCGGCATCCGACATCTCGATGCCCTCGTAGCAATCCAGGAACTGGTCGAGGGTTATGCCTTCGTTGAGCTCCTCGAATAGCTCGGCAATAGGCAACCAAGTACCGGCAAATACCCACTCACCGCTAAGACGGTCCGTACGTCTCTCAACAGCTCCGCATGTTTCCCAGATCGACTGGCGTTGTTCTGAGGACTTGCCGAATTGCCTCACTACAAGGGGTGGCTGCCACCCGCAACCGCAATTCCGCTCGGCCGCGAGGCGACGCTCTGGTGATCGGTAGTCAATGGGTTGATCGGTTTTCCGTCGATTGCAAGTTTGGCAGAGGGTTTGGAGGTTGTTCCAACAGTCTGGCCCGTCAGCGGCTTGCGGGACTATGTGGTCGATCTCAAGATCCTGGGAGCTTCCGCAAGAAAGGCATTGATCCCCATCGAGACTGAACACCCGTTCGCGACGTCCCTTCTTTTTACTCATACGTGGGAATCTTAACGAGCGGGTGTGACGCATTCCCCTCGGGTTCGTGCCGAAGCAGGGGAAAGCGGCAACACCCGCGCCGGTTACCGCCTCGAAACTGCTAACAGCAACACCAGAACGGCCGCGCCATGACCCACCATGCCGGCTTCATCCGCCGGAGATACTGACCGGGTAGGCAACCGAGGCCCGTGCAACGCCGATTTCTCTCTCCTCCTAGGGTCTCGGGATTTGTCATAATATAATGATCTTCCATGAGCGGCGGCTTGGACAGACACCTTCAACGTGGCCCTCTCCCACTGTGGTTCCAGATCAAGGAACAACTCAGACGGGCCATCGATATGGGCGAGTGGGCGCCGGGCGAACAGTTGCCAACCGAGAGCGAACTCACCGAGTTCTTCGGTGTCAGCCGGATCACGGTCCGTACTGCTTTCGAGCGGCTGGGCGACCAGGGTCTGGTTGAACGGACTCCCGGGCGGGGCACCTTCGTGGCCCAACGCAGTTTCGAACAGCCGGTCACTCGTCTGGCCGGATTCCACGAGGACATGGCTAGCCGTGGCTTCGTCCCCTCCGCTCACACCCTCTCAGTCGGAGTCGTTCCCGGACCCTCCGATGCGGCGTCGGCACTGGGTGCCGAGGGCGAGGACCTGGTGGAGGTCCGGCGTCTCCTCTCAGCCGACAACACGCCCATGGCTTTCCAACACGGCTATCTGCCTACCTGGGTGTTGGGAAACGGCGAGTTCACCACCGCCGACCTTCACAACAAGTCGCTTTATCGGATCATGGAGGAACGGACCGCGTCGCATCCGGCGACCGCCGAAGGGACCATCGAAGCGGTCCGGGCTGACCGCACCCGAGCCGACCTGCTGGACGTGCCGGAGGGATCGCCCCTCCTCCTCGCCACCCGCTTGTCTCTCGATAGGTCCCGACGCCCGGTCGAGTGGGTGCGGCTTTGGTACCGGGCGGACCGCTACCGCTTCCGGGTGGAGTTGCAACTCCCATGATCGACGTGGTGGGTGACGCCTGTGTCGACCTGGTCCTTCCAGTTTCCCGGGTCCCGGACCCGGATGAGAAGGTGCACACCGGGGAGGCGGTGGTGAGCCCCGGCGGGGTGGCGCTGAACGTGGCCGTCGCCCTGGCTCGGCTGGGTTCGGAGGTGGCCCTCCATGCCCGGGTCGGCCAGGACGCCTTCGGTTCCATGGTGCTGGAGACACTCGAGGAGGAAGCGGTGAACACCACCAGCGTGGTGACGGACCCTTCCATCGACACCTATTTCACCATGTCGCTGATCACCGACGACTCTCCGGAAAAGCGCATGGTCGTGGCGGTCACGCCCGGTCTGTACCCCGCCGAGGCCACATTAGGACCCTCGACGTGGGGTCATACGGCGCCCTTCGATCTGGATGCCGCCGCGAAGGTCACCGACCGGTGGCGCACTCTCGGCGTCCCGTTCTCGATAGATCTGGAGCCGGCCTGCATACCCGAAGATCCGGCCGAGATCGCCTCGGTGACCACCGGCGCCGACACCCTGATCGCCAATGCCCGGACCCGGGATCTCCTTGCGGAGTCAGCCGAGGGCGCGCTCGATGTCCTGTCGGGGCCGCTCGGCGGTCGCCACGCAGTGATCACCGGCGGATCCGACGGGATCGTCTTCCGCTCGGAGGGGACCACTGGTCGGATCCCCGCCCACCGGGTGGATGCGGTCGACACTACCGGGGCCGGCGACGGCTTCGCGGCCGGATACATCTGGGCTCGCACCCGGGGTTCTGAGGTCGTCGAAGCGCTAAGAGTCGGAGTCCTGGTGGGAGCGCTGGCCTGCCGGAGCCTGGGAGCGCTGGCATCGTTTCCGCGAAGAGAGGAGATCGATCCATGGCTCAGGACCCAACGGGAGGACAGCTCATGAGCCTGCTGCCCAAGAAGCCGGATCCTTTGGCGGCTACATTCGATCAACCCAAGCCGATCATCGGCGTCATACATCTCCCTCCCCTTCCCGGGGCGCCCCGGTACGACGGCCAACCGGTGGAGGAGATCTACGCGGCGGGAGTGGCGGACGCGGTGGCCATGTCGGAAGCGGGGATCGATGGGATCATCGTCGAGAACGCCTTCGACCTTCCCTTCTCCCGGCCCGAGGCGATCGGCGCCGAGACGGTGGCTGCCTTGACCGCGGCCGGTCTGCGGGTCCGCGACGCGGTGGATCTCCCGATCGGGATCACCTGCGTCGCCAACGGGGTGATACCCGCCCTGGCCATCGCCAAGGCGGTGGGCGCCCGGTTCGTGCGAGCCAACCAGTGGGCCAACGCCTATGTGGCCAACGAGGGGATCATCAACGGCCCAGCCGGCGAGGCCCTTCGCTACCGGTCGGCGATCGGAGCCCGGGAGGTACAGATCTATGCCGACGTCCACGTCAAGTTCGGCGCCCATGCCATCACCGCGGACCGCTCGGTGACAGAGCAGGCCCGCGACGCCGAGTTCTTCGACGCGGACGTGCTGATCGGGAGCGGACAGCGCACCGGGTCTCCCACCGAGGCGGGCGAGATCCGCGCCATCCAAGCCGGCACCTCGCTTCCGGTGCTGGTGGGAAGCGGCATGGACGTGGACAACGCGGCGGAACTGCTGTCTGTGGCGGACGGCGCGATCGTGGGGAGCTCAATCAAATACGGAGGCACCTGGTGGAATCCGGTCGACCCCTCCATCGCCAGAAGGCTGATGAAGGTCGTGCGGAGCGTAAGAAACGGAAAATGAAAGCAACATCTAGGAGGACAAAGTGAAGCATCACCTGCGGTTGTGGACCGCACTGTTTGCCATCCTGGCTCTGGTGGCCGCATCCTGTGGCGACGCCGAAGACGAGGCCGAGGTCGCCGAGCCGACCACCACGGCGGCGGCTCCCGAGCCGGAGCCGGAACCCGAGATGGCCGATCCCGGCACCCCCGGGAACATCCCCGACCCGGGCACCGCGGCCGGACGCTTCGACGGAGTCGAGGTCGTGGTGGCAGGCCCGGCAGGCCAGCTCGAATACATGAAGGACAAGGCAGCCGAATGGGCGACCGAGACCGGCGCCACCGTCCGGGTCGACGAGATTCCCTTCGGAGAACTCAACGACAAGGTCCTGGCGGCGCTCTCCACCGACACCTTCATCGCCGACGTGATCAACATCGGTTCGAACCTGGGTGGCGACCTGATGGGCGGCGGATTCATGGCCGCCGCGCCCGAGTGGGCCCAACAGCGGGCCGATTGGGAAGGCATCCTTCCGATCTTCCGTTCGAACCAGTTGTCGTTCGGCGGGGTTGCCTACGGAATGCCCTGGGACGGCGACGTCCTGATGTACTACTGGCGCGCCGACGCCTTCGAGGCCAACGCCGACGCCTACGAGGCGGCCACCGGCAACGCCCTCCGTCCGGCCGAGTCGTGGAGCGAGTACGCAGAAATCGCCAAGTTCTTCACCGAGAACGACTGGTCCGGCCAGGACGAGGGTTACGGCCTGGTGGAGTTGCCGATGCGCAACAACCAGGGTTGGAACGGCTTCATGACCCGCGCCGCGGGATACGCCAAGGCGCCCAACGACCCCGGCTTCTTCTTCGATCCCGAGACCATGGAGCCCCGGATCAACAATCCGGGCTTCGTGCGGGCTCTCGAGGACTGGGGAGCCGTGATCGAGTACGGTCCCCCGGGAATGCTCAACTTCGGTTGGATCGAGAACGCCCTCAGCTTCGTGGGCGGCCTGGCGGCACAGGACATCCAGTGGGGAGACATCGGCCCGATGTCCAAGTCTCCCGACTCGGTCGTCGAGGGAGCGGTCGGATACGGCCCCGCCCCCGGCGCGGATGAGTACTGGGACCCGGTTGCCGAAGAGTGGGCTTCCGGTGACGGACCCAACAAGGCGCCGTTCCTAGGCTTTGGTGGATGGTTCAACCTGGTTCCCGCCACATCCAACCACCTGGCGGCCGCCTTTGACCTGGCCTCCTTCCTGGGCAGCCCGGCTGTCCTGGCCGAGGCGGCTGTGACCGCCGGAACCGGCGTCAACCCCGGGACCGCCGCCACGCTCGATGTGGACCTGTGGGTGAGTGCGGGATGGCCCGAGGACGAGGCGAAGGCCTACACCGACGCCATCCGGGCGTCGCTCGATCACCCCAATGCGGTGTTCGACATGCGCCTGCCCGGCTTCCCCGAATACAAGGACGCATTGGAACTGGCAGTGTCTGAGGCTCTGTCCGGTCAGCACAGCGCCCAAGAGGCACTGGATGAGGCCGCGGACAAGTGGAATGAGATCACCGACCGTCTGGGTCGTGACGAACAACTCCGCATTTACCGCGAGGCCCTGGGGCTTACCGGCTGACATCTAAAGCAGCGCGCGCACCGGTCCGTCCCGGCAGGTCGCTGGGACGGACCGGGCTTGCGCCGCGCTGGTTCATCTCGCCCGCCACCACCGCGGTGCTGGCCCTCAGCATTTTTCCGCTGGTTTTCTCGCTGGGCCTCACCTTCACCAACGTCAATCTCTTCCGGCGGGTGCCGCTTCGCTTCGTCGGCCTGGAGAACTGGGCGCGCATCTTCTCGGACGAGGCTCTCCTGGAGACGCTGGTCAACACCGTCATCTTCGTGGGCGGCGGCGTGGCGATCCAGTACTCGTTGGGCCTGGCGCTGGCGGTGGCGCTCAACCGGGGCCTTCGGGAACAGCGCCTGATGCGCGTCCTGTTCCTGCTCCCGATGATGGTGAGCCCCATCGCGGTGGGCTTCATCATCGGGCGGATGGTGTTCAGCGAGGGCTTCGGGCCGATCAACGACATGCTTGGGGCCCTGGGCCTTCCGGCCGTGGCCTGGGTCACCTCGCCGGGCGTGGCCAAGTTGACCATCATCCTGGTGGACACCTGGCAGTGGACGCCCCTGATGATGCTGTTGATCCTGGTCGGTCTGCAGGGCATACCCGGTGAGCCGATCCAGGCGGCCCGGGTGGACGGCGCCTCGGAGTGGCAGATCTTCCGCCACATCGTCTTCCCACTCCTGCTGCCGGTCAGCATCACCGCCATCCTGATCCGCGCCCTGGAGGCGTTCAAGATCATCGACATCATCCGGGTGGTGACCGGCGGCGGCCCGGGACGCGCCACCGAGTCGGTGACCGCGTATGTCTACAACGTCGGCGCCAAGCAGGGTGACCTGGCGTACGCGGCGTCGGCAGCCTATGTCCTGCTGTTCGTGGTCATCGGGGTCAGCTTCCTTGCGCTGTATGTCATGCGCCGGGTGCAGGCGAGGTACGAATGAAGGGTCGACTGATCACCCGTGCGTTCCTGGTGGCGGCGGCCTTCGTCACCCTCTTTCCCATCTACTGGATCGTGATCACCTCCTTCAAAACCCAACTCGACATCGTGGTGAACCCCACCTACCTGCCTTGGGTCGACTTCATGCCCACCCTGGAGGGCTGGCGGTGGTTGCTGACCGAGGCGCGGGGGGACGTGATCCGAGCCATCACCAACAGCTTGATCGTGTCGGGGGGCAGTGCGGTGATCGCCACCATGCTGGGCGCCGCGGCGGGGTACGGCCTCACCCGCTTTCAGTACCGCTGGCGGTTCTGGCGCAACGAGGACATCGCCTTCTGGTTCATCTCCCAGCGGATGCTTCCGCCCGTCGCCATCGTGCTGGCCTTCCTTCTGATGTTCCGATGGCTCAGCCTGCTGGACACCCAGGTGGGCCTGACCATCGCCTACACCGGGTTCGCCATCCCCTTCACCGTGTGGATCATGCGCGACGCCTTCGCGCAGGTGCCGTTGGAGTTGGAGGAGAGCGCGGGGGTGGACGGCGCATCGGCCGCCGGCATCTTCTTTCGCATCTCCCTCCCGCTAGCGCTCCCGGGGGTGGTCGGGTCGATGCTGTTCGCCTTCGTCTTCGCCTGGAACGAGTACCTCTTCGCACTGATGCTCACCTTCCAGGAAGCCACCACGGTGCCCCTGCTCCTGGCGTCGCGCATCACCTCGTTCGGGACGCATTGGGACCAGCTGTCCGCGCTCACTCTCACCAACTTGATTCCGGCCGCGATTCTGGGGATCATGCTGGAGAGGTTTTTAATCAGGAACAGAACGGAAGGATCCCTCAAATGACCACAGGCGTCACCTTCATCACCGAAGCACTACGGCTTCCGGGCGCGATTGCCGAGTTGTCGCGGACACTGCGGAGTCTCGGCGACGCCGGCTGGCTGCTGGATCCCCAGCACATCGCCGGCCGGCGGGAGACCGGCGCGCCCACCGTCTACTGGTCCGAGCCCTTCGGAGACACCGCCGCGTTCGGCCTGTTCGAAGCGCCGGGTCTCGAGGAGGCGCACCGGGGAATCAGCGAGTTGGTGAAAGCTGGCTGGGGGTGGATGTTCGGACGGACCCAGTGGATCGTGGGGCCCCGCGACCTTCCCCCGTCGCTGGGTGAAGGACCGTTCGAGCAGGGTCTGGGGTTCCTGGCGCTGTGGGATTGGAACGACGCCTGGCACAGCGCAACGCCCGAGGAGCGGGCCGTTTACGACCGCGACTGCGATGTGGCGTTCGCATACGACGTGGAGTTGGGGATCGACATTTTCGGCCGCTTCGACACCGCCGGGACCTCGGACTGGGACCATGCGGCGTTGTGGGAGGTGCCGGACCTTCCGACCCTCACCGAAGCCATGCACGGACACGAGATCCAGGACGACTTCATGTTCACCACGTCTTACCATCTCATCGGGCGCCCTATCGCCTTCGACCGATTGGAGGAACAGCTCCAGTGATCACATGGATACACACCTACCGCCCGCGGCCCGACTGGTACGAGGCCACCAGGCAAGCCCGGGACCGGTTGCTCGCCGGCTGGGACGGCGCAGCTTCGGTCTCGATCGAATCCGGCGCCACCCGGGTGGGTCCGCTGTCGATCCGCGGCCAGTCCCGCCAGGAGCACCTGGAGATCTGGACCTTCACCGACCTAGAGGAACTCGAGAACCACTGGACCCGGCTCCGGAAGCTTGGCTACGCCGATTGGCGGGAGTCCGAGAACACCGTCGCCACCGAGATCGTCGAGAGCAGGCTCACCGGACCGGCACACTGAGGGTCCGGGTCCCTAAGTTGCCCTGAGTCCCCGGCGTCGAAACCGACGGGCGCCGTGGTCCAGTTAGCCCGTTTGTGCAGCAGGAACCTTGGCAAGCCGCTCGGAAATGCGGTCCTGGGTGGTCTCAAGATCGTATTGGCTCTGCAATCCCATCCAGAACCCCGGAGAATTACCGAAGAAGCGAGCCAGCAGCAAAGCGGTCTCGGCTGTAATGGCCCGGTCACCATGGACGATGGAGTGAATCCGCCTGGCGTCCACTCCGATAGCTTTGGCCAGCCGGTACTGAGTGATTTTCATGGGAACGAGGAACTCCTCGTTCAGGATTTCACCCGGGTGGATCGGGGGTAGTTTCGACTCGGTGGTCATCTGGGCCTCGACTTCAGTGGTAGTCAACTATCTCGACTTGGTAGGCGTTGCCGTCGCTCCATAGGAAGCAGATCCGCCATTGATCGTTGATGCGGATGCTGTGCTGTCCGGCACGATCTCCCGACAGAGCTTTCAGCCGGTTCCCCGGCGGAATCCGAAGGTCCTCGAGATTCATGGCATTGTTCAGGATCATCAGTTTTCTCTGTGCTCGCCTCTGGATGTCCTCAGGCAGTTTCCGGACGCGACGACGCTCGGCGACCGCCTGGGTGTCTCTGTTCCGGTAGCTCCGGATCACAGCACTCGAATAATAGCGCGCCACACTATTAGTGGCAAGTACAAATGCCTATGCCTTGGTGAATTCTCCAAAAGATAGCCGAAGGATGGGCGGCGGGTTCGCCAGCCCTACGGAAAGGGTGGCAGGCTCAGCCGGGAGCCCTTACCCGGTATCCCCGGGGTGGTGGTTGCCCCATGACAGGTAACCATCCGCATGCCAGACACCGGATGCATTACCCCCTGATGGCCAGGAACAACTCGGCCGGTTCCGGTAAGTACCATCGAGACATGTCCGAGGGCAGCTTCGGGGTGATTCTGCCGAGCAACCACATCAGGGAAGCGATTCCATTGGCCAAGTGGGCGGATGCCGAGTCCGTCGACTCGCTCTGGACCATCGAAACCCGGCTGACAGGAGATGCGATCACCCCACTCTCGGTGTACGCAGCCAATACGGCCCGTATCCGCGTGGGTACCGCCGGAATCCCCATCTGGACGCGGAATCCCGCGTTGATCGCTCAGACATTCGCGACACTTCATGCGCTGGCGCCCGGGCGATTGGTGCTCGGTCTGAGCGCCTGGTGGGACCCGTTGGCGACTCGCGTGGGTCTCAGCCTCCACAAGCCCGTTAAGGCCATGCACGAGGTCATCGAATCGATCCGGCTTCTTCTTACTGCAGAGGGTCCGGTGAGTTACGCCGGCGAATTCGTCCGGCTACGGGATGTTCTGCTGGAGAACCGGGGTGAAGATACGCACAAGATCCGAATCTACGTAGGCGCCGTGGGCCCTCAGCTTCTGCGTTTGGCCACCCGCGTGGCGGATGGCATCGTATTGAACGGCGGTCACACCGTGGCCGTAATCCGCCGCGAGGTTGAGGTGATCCGCGAGGAGGCGATGAAGGTGGGCCGCCCCTTTGACGAGATTGAGATTCTCAAGATGATGCGGATCCGTGTCGATGACAACAAGCAGCGGGCGATTGCAGGGCACAAGCCGGATGTTGCACGCTACATAGCCGAACAAGCCCACATCGCCCGGTCATCTGAAGCCGATCCCGAGCTTGTAACCCGTCTGAGATCGATGATGTCCTGGCCTTCATCCGAGAGCGAGGCCGTCAGGGCTGCTGGCCTGATCCCAGATAGTCTCGTCGAAAGCCTCGGGTGTTACGGTGACCCCCAAGAGGTGCGCGAGAGACTCCGGGAGTACATGGCGGCTGGTATCACGAAGCCTCTGCTCCTACCCGATAACATCACGTACATGCGCCGAGCGGTAGACCTGATGCTGGAAGGCTGGTGACTTGACGCCTCCATGCTGTACACCGCGCCGGAAGAGCATGGCCGACTAGCCATCCACGGACGCCGTAGCGAAGGGTGACGCTGTGCTTGAAGTCACCAACCTCAAGGTCCACTTCACAACGAGGCAGGGAACCGGGCGAGCTGTCGACGGTGTCTCCTTCCATTTGGACCGAGGCGAGACGTTGGGGTTGGTGGGCGAGTCGGGATGCGGAAAGAGCATCACCGCCCTCTCGATCATCGGGCTGCATCCGAGGCCTGCCTCGAGGATTGTCGGCGGTGAGATAGAACTGGACGGGGAGTCCATTCTCACGCTTTCGAAGCGGGAGATGCGAAAGGTCCGAGGAGAACGAATCTCCATGATTCTCCAGGATCCCCTGACGTCGCTGAATCCGGTTCTCACCATTGGCAAGCAGGTGGGCGAGCCGTTGCGACTCCACCGCAACATGGACAAGGCGGCGTCGCGGAATCGGGTGATCGAGTTGCTCCGTCAGTTGCACATCCCCGAGCCTGAGTCGAAGCTCGGTGATCACCCCCACCAGTTCAGCGGCGGGATGCGTCAGAGAGTGGTGGGGGCGATCTCGCTGGCCGCAGACCCTGATCTGCTCATAGCGGACGAACCAACCACCGCGCTGGACGTTACGATCCAGGCTGCCTTTCTCGCTCACCTGAAAGCAGTCCAGAGAGCGCGGGGTCTGGCGATTCTGTTCATCACTCATGACTTCAGCATCATCGCCAAGATGTGCGACAGGGTGGCTGTCATGTACGCAGGAAAGATCGTTGAGACCGGACCCACCGCTGAACTGCTCTCTGATCCGAAACACCCTTACACCCAAGCGCTCCTTGAATCCGTTCCGTCAGTCGACCGGGGCACGGAGCGGCTCCACTCCATCGGGGGGAGTCCACCGTCGATCTACGACCTGCCGAAGGGATGCACGTTCGAACCGCGATGCCCACACGCCATGGACCGCTGCCGAGAGTCCTATCCCCTGCGGTTCGAGGTCGCCGACGATCACTCAGCGAGTTGTTGGTTGCTGGAATGAGCCGCCCCGATCCCATCATCGGCGTCAGAGACCTGAAGAAACACTTCCCGGTCGGCGGTGGGACTCTGTTGCCGGGACGGGGGAGGAAGCTCCTTCATGCTGTGGATGGTGTGACCTTCAACCTCCATGCACGAGAGACCTTGAGCCTGGTTGGCGAATCCGGTTCGGGAAAGACGACCACTGCTCGCATGATCCTCCGGCTCATAACCCCCACGTCCGGCCGTGTCGTCTTCGAGGGGGAAGACGTGGCGAACTTACGTGGCGCCGGGCTGAAGCACTTTCGGGCATCGGTTCAGGCGGTGTTCCAGGACCCTTGGAGTTCTCTCAATCCCCGCAAGCGCGCTGAATCGATCATCGCCGAGCCCATGGTCATCAACCAACCGCTGCCGAAGGAGGAGCTTCGGGCTCGTGTCGAGGAGCTTCTTGCTGCAGTGGGGCTCGGTCCCGCCGTCATGAGGCATTACCCGCACGAGTTCAGCGGTGGAATGCGTCAGCGCATTGCGGTTGCCCGGGCACTGGCGCTCAATCCATCCGTCATCATCCTCGACGAGCCCGTCTCAGCACTTGACGTCTCTATCCGGGCTCAGATCATGAATCTCCTTCGTGATCTCCAAGAGACCTTTCATATTTCATATCTACTCATCGCTCACGACCTGGCGACCGTCCGCTATCTGAGCGACAGGGTGGCTGTGATGTATCTCGGAAGACTGGTGGAGGTGGCGCCTTCGGAAGAGCTGTTCGAGAACCCGCTGCATCCCTATACCCAGGCGCTCATTGCCGGCTCACGATCGACCACAATGGTGGATGAAGAAGCAGCACGTCTTCTGGCTTCCGACATCCCGTCGCCCGTCAAGCCCCCTTCCGGTTGTGCCTTCTATGCGCGCTGTCCGGTCTCGGTGGCAGCAAAGAGCGACGACCCGACCTTCTATGAAAGGACCGTGACCGAGAGACCGGGGCTCATCGAAGTCCGGCCTGGTCACCTGGTCGCCTGTCATCAATTCGATCCCAAGGATTGAGAGGACAGTCCGGCGATTCGGTTGCGCAAGCTCGCCAACCGCCGAGTCCGTTCACTCCTTTACGCCACCAGACTCAACTGGGACGTCCCAGCATCGGTATTCCTCAGTGAGTCCGATGAGTCTTCAAACACCGATTATGGAAAATATGTTGCATCTTCCAAGGCTGGCATCCGATTGTTGCGTTAGGGTTTCTGATAGCCCAATCCCGATTTGGAGATTTCATAATGCGACGTCACCTGGCTCTCTTGTCTTTACTCCTACTGATACTGGCTGCTTGTGGAGACGGTGATGCGGACACACCTGCAACCACCGAAGCCCCGGCAGCGGCTACCACTGAAGCCACTGCTGCACCCACCACCGAACCCACCGCCGCGCCTACCACTGCGGCGGAGACCACAACCGAAGAAACGACTGCGACGACCGAGGCGCCGGCCACAACGACGACTGCCGCCGCCGCCCCGCCGGCGGTTGTGCCCACGGGGACCGTGACCGTCGCGCTTCCAACCTTCGGCAATGAACTCCTTGATCCGACCCGGTCCTCGAACCCCGACCTGCCCTACTGGGCCAACTCCTTCGACTTCCTCCTAGGCATGGATGAGAACGGGAACCCGACCACCGAAACCGGTGCGGCAATATCGGTCGAATCCTCCCCGGACGCCAAGGTCTGGACGATCGAACTCCGCGAGGGCATGACTTTCCACGACGGTGTGGAGGTCACCGCAGAAGACGTCGCCTTCAGTTTCGAGTTGTACGCCAGGGAAGAGTCTGCCTGCACCTCCTGCGGAAAGATGCAGAGAAACTTCGATTCAGCGACTGTCACGGGCACATACACCCTTGAAGTGACCTTCAAGGAGCCGAACGCCCTGTTCCTTCGGGACCTGACCAGAGTGAACGACACTCTTGCCATCATTCCCAAGCACCACTGGGAAGCAGTGGGTGGCGGCGATGGGTTCAACGAGAATCCTCTCGGAAGTGGACCCTATGTCTTCAGCGATCGCGCCATCGGAGAGTACGTCGAGTTCAAGGCGAACACCGAATACTGGAACCCTGACCGGATACCCGGGTTCGAGACTCTTCGCATAGTCCTCGCTCCTGAAGCGACCAGCCGACTGGCTCTGCTCGAGCGCGGAGACGCCGATCTTGCCTTGATGGACCCGTTTACCGCCCCCGACGTGTTGGCGGCCGGTTTGGAGATTGCCGGGCCGAAACGCGTCCAGACATTGAGTATGGCGTTTGGTATGCCCTGGAAGACCGAGTTCTTCTACAACGACCAAGCTGCCCGTGAAGCTCTGATCAAAGCAGTTGATGTCGCAGCGATCGTATCCGCCATTTACCCTGAGGGCACCGCCACACCGGCCGCCAGTTTCGCAGCGGTTCCCAGCCAGGAAGGGCACGATCCCAGCCTGACGCCGTACGTGTACGATGCTGCCGCCGCCGCGCAGGAAATCCAAGACCTGGGGCTGGCCGGCCAAGAGATCACCATGTACCAATACGCGTTCGGCGCAACGCCGGAGTTCCCGCGGATACAGGAAGCTGTGGCGGCCTTTTGGACCGTGGCCGGGCTTAGCCCTCAGTTGAGGCCCACCGATTTCGCCACCATCCGTCCGAATTTCCTCGAGGCCCCCTACTTCACCGAGCCCTTTACGCACCTTTGGTTCGTCACGGCCGGCACAACCACAGAGAACGCTCTGAGGATCGGGGTCATCAGCAAGGATGCCGGCGGCTTCTACGCGGCCTTCGGCGATCCGGAACTCGACGACATCTACAGCCAATACCGATCGGAAGTTGATCCCGGGGAGAGAGAGGCTCTGGCCGGCAGGGCTGTCAGCCTGATCTACGACACCTACGCGGTGCTTCCCATCGCCACTACCGACATGATCTGGGGCATGGGTCCGCGGATATCCAGTTGGTCGCCGACCAACGGGTCTGTGGCGGCCGTGAACTTCGAGACCCTCCGGCCATGACGAGCAGTCACGGAAAAGCCTGAGAACGCGTCGCTCGATGAACGACCTGCCCAAAAGATTCGGAATCAAGCTGCCGGGCGCCGGAATCCGGAACAATATCGAGTTGGCTCAATACGCCGACGACGTTGGCGCGGAGTCCGCCTGGATGGCCGAAGGGCGTCTCACCTTTGATGCGATAACCCCGATGGCCGTATATGCGGCGAGCACGAAGAGGATCAGGGTCGCATGTGGCGTGCTCCCCACCTTCACTCGCAATCCGGCCCTGATCGCACAGACCATGGCGACCTTGGACTTCCTGGCGCCGGGGAGGATAATTCTCGGTCTGGGTGTATGGTGGGATCCGATCGCCACCAAGGTTGGCATTGACCGCGGGACCAAACTCATCCGGGCGGCCCGTGAATACCTCGAAGCGATTCGACTTCTGCTGGAACGCAGGGAACCGGTCACCTATGAGGGCGAATGTGTACGGCTCAATGACGTGTTCCTCGACCACGGCGCAACCGGTCCACACCATGTTCCGATCTACCTGGCGGCCGTCGGCCCGCAGATGCTCAGACTGGCCGGTCGCCTTGCCGACGGTGTGGTCCTGAACAGCAGTCACACTGTCGAGGCCACGCGGGACGAGGTTGAGCAGGTGCGGGTGGGAGCCGAGGCAGCAGGCCGCAGCCTCGACGACGTGGACATCGTGCAGCCATGCACCATTCGTCTCACGAACGACAAGCCGGCCGCCATCGCCCAGGACAAGGTGGTAGTCACACAGTTCATCGCGCAGCAAGCACATGTTGCGGGACCTACCGGGATCGAACCGGAGTTGGCTGATCGAATCCGGGACATAGTGGGCGGTTGGCCGGCGAGCCCAAGCTCCATCGTGGAGGCGTCCAAGCTCGTCCCCGACGAGATCATCGAGAATATCGGTTGTTACGGGAGCGAAGATGAAGTGAGAGAGCGGCTGCGCGCATACGAAGGAGCAGGGGTGGACTGCCTCTATGCCGCAGCCGACAAAACGCTGATCGACTTCCTCGCGCAGGGCTGGTGACCTGAACAGTCACTTCCGATGCTCACTGTAGACACCCACTGCCATGTCCTCGACACATGGTTTGAACCGGTTGAGGTACTCCTGTTCCAGATGGCGCGAGCCGACGTCGACAAAGCTGTTTTGGTTCAGATGTCCTCCAACTATGACAACAGCTATCTCGTCGAGTGCTCCGATCGATTCCCGGGGCAGTTTGCCATCGTCGGGTCCGTGGACACTTCCGCACCAGACTGCCTGGAGAAACTCGAACACTGGGCCGGCCTGGGTGTGGTGGGGGTCCGGCTCACGCCGATGCAGAGGTCAGGAGGCGAGGATCCTCTGGCGGTCTGGAAGAAGGCGGACTCGTTGGGCATGTTGGCGGATCTGTGGGCCCTGCACGGCCCTGACGCCATGAAGGGATTCGTGTCCGATGAATTCGTCGGATTGGTGGAACGCTTTCCGCAGATGCCATTCGTCATCGAACACCTCGGTTTTGTCGCCAATGATCCCGATCCTCCCTATGCCGACTTCACAAGGATCCTGGCGCTAAGTCGATACCCCAATGTCTTTATGAAACTTCCCGGGATCGGCGAGTTCGTTCCCAAACCGGTCCCTCACCGCAGTCCACCATTTGACCTTGACGCTATCCCACCCTTCATCGACATGGCTCTCGATGCTTTCGGGACGGATCGGGTAATGGTCGGCTCCGACCATCCTCGCTGCTCGGACTGGGAAGGCTATTCGAACGTCTTCGGGTACCTGCGGGAGTACCTCGGGCGCTTGCTGAACGCCGACGAGATGGCCTCGGTCCTGGGGGCTACCGCCGAGCGGATCTATTTCGCCAACCACGTGGGGTGAAAATCGTGGCCCCGGGGTATGACACCCTTACACGAAGAGGGTGTTCGGTCGTGAGCCGGCGTCCTGGCCACGGCGAAAGTGGACTCGAAGGGTACGCGAACAGTACCCGGTGCGGTGGCTGAATGAGGCCGGCTCGGGTTACGACAGTCGCGTCGAGCGTGGTGGCGCTCGCTGCCGTACCGGTATTCCTAACCGGTGCCATGGGCGTGCAGATACGCGCCGAATTCGGGCTTGGTCCTGCTGGATTCGGCATAATGCTGAGCGCGTTTCACGTCAGCTCTACCTTGGCGTCGCCGGCCTTGGGGCGCGCTGCCGAAAGACATCCAGCGTCAATGCGATGGGCTGTGACTCTCACTCTTGTATCCCTTGTCGGTGTCGCGCTGGGCGGGAGAAGTCCCGTCCTGTACGCAGGATTCCTAGTTGGGACCGGGCTGGGGTTCGCACTGGCGCAGACTTCTACCAATCTCTTCATCACCCGAACAGTGCCTGCCGGCAACCGGGCCACGGTGCTGGGCATCAAGCACGCTGCCATACCACTGGCGGCTTTGTTGGCAGGATTGGCGGTGCCTACGGTTGCCGTGACGATCGGCTGGCGCTGGGCCTTCGCCATCGCGGCAGGCGGTGTGACTCTCCTATTGGCATGGCTGCCGAAGTCGTTCGCCGGGTTCAGGAACCCTCCCCCGCAGGATGGCGGAGGCAGTCCCCCGAAGGAACTCGTCGTGCTGGTAGTGGCGACCATTCTGGCGATGGCCAGCGGTTCTGCTCTCAGTGCTTTCCTGGTCTCCTTCGCGGTCGCAACGGGCATCGGCGCGGCTTCCGCCGGTTTCCTGCTGTCCGCAGGCGGCGCCTCGGCTATTGCCATGCGAGTCACATGGGGATGGTTGGCCGATCGGCGGTCGACCCGAGGTTTCTTTGGCATAGTGGGGCTTCTGACTGTTGGCAGCGTGGGCTATCTGCTGCTCAGCACCGAGCAGCCAGCGCTGGTCCTCGTCGGGGCCATGACCTCGTTCGCGGGGGTTTTGGGTTGGTCCGGGCTCCTGGTTCACGCGGTAGTTGACAGGAATCTTCAGGCGCCCGCCCGCGCCACAGGGGTTACCCAAGTCGGGTTCTACGCCGGAGGCGGTATCGGGCCGCCACTCTTCGGTTTTCTGATCGATCAATTCTCGTATCGCTTCGCATGGATGACAGCCGCAGGCTTGGTGCTGGTCGCAGCCGGTCTCGTGCTTGCAGTGGAGTTGAGTAGTCGCGCCAAACAGACCTGAATACTCGAATGTGGATCACGCACCAACTCACCTGCAAAAGGAAGCATCCTGGGGGCTCACCAACACAACGACCAGCTCAAAGTCGACACGAGAGTTCACGGAAACACTATTCTCAACTCACACTGAGGTAGGTTGTCCATCCTGAATAGGAGGTCTGGCCGGATGAGCCCAGCTATTCCGGAGATGGAACGTTACCGCCAAATCACCCCCGGGTCTCGAGCGCTATGGGAGCGAGCCGCACGTGTCCTGCCGGGCGGGGACACCCGATCCAGCGTCTATTGGCGACCTTATCCGATCTACCTCTCACGCGGTGCCGGCGCCCGGGAGAGCCTTGGACGCGTAGTGACTCACCTCGGATCAGCACCGTCGAAGGTCGGGGCCTGATGGTCGAAACTCTCATCAGGAACGGAAAAGTTTACGACGGTACAGGTTCAGAGTGGTTCGGCGCCTCCGTTGCCATTGAGAAGGCCAGGGTGCGACTCATCTCGGGTGACACCTCAAGTCTGAAGGCGGAGAGGGTGATCGATGCCACGGGCAAGATAGTGTGCCCGGGTTTCATCGATATGCACGCCCACTCAACGATGGTCATCCTTGAGCATCCGGAGCACGAGCCAAAGGTGCGCCAGGGTGTCACCACCGAGTTGATTGGTGTCGACGGCAATTCTTACGCCCCCTTCCTTTCTGCGGAGGACCTCCGTAACTGGGGCATGCTCAACGGGGGCCTGGATGGTCACCTCCCCGAGGACCCGCAGTGGCTCACCGTCGACGAGTACCTCTCTCAATACGATCGACGGGTTGCCGTCAACATTGCCTATGTCATAGGGAATGCTCCTCTTCGAATCTCGTCCGTTGGCTGGAATGACCGTCCTCCCTCTGACTCCGAGGCAAAGAAGATGCTGGAATTGCTTCGTTCCGGGATGCGTGACGGCGCATTTGGCATGTCCACCGGGCTCACCTACCCACCAGGCAGCTATGCAACAGCCGATGAGGTCGCCGCGCTCTGCAAGGTTGTCCGCGACATGGGAGGTGTGTACGTCACTCACATTCGTTACGGATCCGGTGATGGCTTCATAGATCCCAACCGTGAGGCGCTCGACGTCGGGAGAAGAACGGGAGTGCCGGTCCACGTCTCGCACTACGCCAGCACCTGGAAGCGCAACGGCCAGTTCCGCCCCTTGCTGGGCCTCGTGGAGGATGCAAATTCCGACGGCGTTGATGTGACATTCGATGCCTACCCGTACGTACACACTGGCAGCCGCGCCCTGGTGATGATCCCCGAGTGGACGCATGAGGGCGGGCCGCAGGCCCTTCTGGCGAGGCTCCGCGATCCGAAGGCTCGCAGTCGGATGCGCCAGGAGACCGATCCGAGAGCAGCTCGCTGGCGAGCGGGCGACGGGATCACGCTGGGCGGGTTCCGTCAGTCTCGGAACAAGAAGCTTGACGGGATGACCATCGGCCAGATTGCGGACAAGTTGAAAAAAGACCCGCTCGATGCCCTATGCGATCTCTTGCTCGACGAGGACCTCGGCATCTCAGAGGTGGGTCTGTACGCCAACAACGCCACCAACAACCGCAAGATCCTGGCCCACCCCAGATGCATGGTCGGAAGCGACGCCCTTCTCCTGGGCGACTACCCGAGCCCGCGGTCCTATGGGACGTTTCCCAAGATGCTGGGTGACCTCGTGCGTGAAGAAGGCCTATTGTCGATGGCGGATGCGATTCGCAAAATGACTTCCCTGCCGGCCCAGCGACTCGGGTTACAAGATCGAGGGATTCTGCGCGATGGCTTCGCAGCCGATCTGGTCATATTCGATCCGCTCAAGATTCACTCGCCGGCCACCCTGGAGAGCCCGCGCCAGTTCCCTCGAGGGATTTCGCACGTCATTGTCAATGGTGTCCTGGTGATAGACGATGGGGAGCACACCGGCGCTCTCCCGGGCCGAGCCTTGCGGCATGGATGACCAAGCCCAACCTTCGATGTGTCCGGAGATTCGGATGACGCCACCATGATCATCAAAGGCGGCCGCGTTGTGACAGAAACCGGCGTTGTCGATGCGGACATCCTCGTCGTCGACGGGTCCATCCGCTCGATCGGATCTGACTCTTCCGGGGGTCCGGTCGTGGATGCTCGCGGAGCATGGGTGTTACCCGGCGTCGTCGATCCGCACCTTCACACATCGGTGGGTGGTTTCCACACCATGGATCCTCTCGCCGAGGATCTGAAGGAGGCGACCGCCGCGGCTCTCATGGGCGGTGTCACGACGGTCTCAGCCTATGTCAATCGTGGACCCGGGATGGGACTGATCGACGCCGTCAGATATCAAATCCAGTTCGGGAAAGAGCATTCTGCGGTCGACTTCGCCATCAACGCTCTGTGTCTTCCGGGGGACCCGCTGACCGAGGCGGTTGAGGAGGGCGTGAGGTTGGGCGTCACCACATACAAGGCCTTTCTCGGGTATTACGTGCGCGGTGTCATGATGGAAGACAACGAGTTGGTCGAGTTGATGACGGCAGTGGCCTCCCACGATGGCCTGGTACTGATACATCCGGAGAACGGGAGGGCAACCAAGTACTACCACGACATCGAATACGCACACGATCCAACTGATATCGAGGGCTTTATGCGTTGTTCGCCGGGAATACTCGAAGCCGAAGGCATGTTCCGTGCAGCCGCGCTGGCCGAACTCACCGGGTGCGATGTGCTGTTTGTTCACCTGTCCGCAGCCGAGACCGTACGCGTGCTCTCCTGGCTCAAGGAGGGTGGAACTTCAGTACGGGTATGGAGCGAGACGCAGCCGCATTACCTCATATTGACGGAGGACGCCCTCCTCGAGCACGGTCCCCTCGCCAAGATAGGCCCCCCGCTTCGCAGGAGTGAGGATGTGGCTGCAGTCTGGGACGCCGTCGAGGCAGGGCACCTTGACTTGCTGTCAAGCGATCACTCACCTCGCACGAAGGCAATGAAGCAAGCTGCACCAAACATTTTCGACGCCCCATACGGCGGTATCACGCCGTCGGAGGCCCTACTTCCGCTTGCTTACGCGCTGGGCGTCGAGACGGGTCGATTCGACATGGGTAGATTGGCGGAGTTGACCGCGACAAGTGCCGCAAAGGCATACGGTCTCTACCCCCGGAAAGGCGCCATACGAGTTGGCGCCGACGCCGATTTTGCGATCGTCCCGATCGAGGGGGAACCCCGTGAGATAGGACCCCGGAATCTGCACGGTCGCTCGGACTACTCGATCTACACAGGCCTCACATCCAGAGGGTTCCCAAAGTACGTGGTGAGGCGTGGGCGTCTGGCAGTGTCGGAGGGTGAGGTGTTGGACAACCCGAGCGGCAGGTACCTCGCTCGAGGTATGAAGCCATGATTGCCGGCTCCCGCGTCGAGTACTGACGGATTCTTCAGAATGACCAGAGTCATAGCAAGTCGTGCACTGCAAGCGTTGGTCACCCTCCTCGGCGTCAGCGTGGTGGTATTCGCGTTGAGCCAATCGACCGGTAACCCGGTGGACGTCCTGCTACCGGTAGAAGCGACGCCCGAACAGCGGATGCAACTGATCGATGAGTTGGGGTTGGATGAGCCGCTCGTTGTTCAGTATCTCACGTTTTTGGGCAATGTGGTCCAGGGCGATTTTGGCAAATCGATCCGGACCAAGCTTCCCGTTCTGGAACTCGTTGTGGACCGCCTTGGGAACTCGGTCCTGCTGGTCAGCACGTCGCTGCTCTTCATGCTGGTATTCAGTCTGCCTCTCGGTGTCCTTGCGGCAGTCAAGCGCGATACGATCGTGGATCGGATCGCAATGGGCCTGGCTGTTCTGGGCCAATCACTTCCGCCTTTTTTCACCGGTGTCCTGGCGATCATTGTGTTCTCAGTCATATGGCAGGTGTTACCTGCGCAGGGTTCGGGCACCTGGCAGCATCTGTTGCTTCCCGCCGCAACGATGGGCCTGTTCACCGGGGCCGGGATCACGCGACTGATGCGGTCGGCCATGCTTGAAGTGCTGGACAGCGAATACGCCAAGCTTGCTCGTATCAAGGGCGCGAGCGAGATGAGGGTTGTGTGGGGGCACGCCTTCCGAAATGCCTTGATTCCGGTCGTGACGTTTGTGGTACTCATGTACGGTGTTCTGGTGGCAGCCGCGGTCACCACAGAAGTCGTCTTTGCCTGGCCGGGTTTGGGTCGGCTTGCCTTCGAGGCAGTTCTGTGGAGGGACTTTCCCGTGCTGCAGGCCGTGGTCATCCTGTGGGCGGCGCTCATTGTCGTTGCCAATCTTCTCGTAGATCTGTCGTATGCAGTCATCGACCCGCGGATTCGTCGCAGTGTCTGAGTTCTTCGGCAAGGTACGGATCGGATTGGGCGCGGTGTGGCGCAGCTTTCCCATCCTTCCCCTGCTGATTGTCTTGTTGGCCGTAGCGGCAGCCCTATTGGCGGACTTCATCGTTCCCCACGGACCGGACGCATTGAACTTGGAGCACGCCCGCCAGGGATGGGTCTTTTCGGAAGGAGGTAGCTGGACGTTCCCTCTGGGGACTGATAGCTTGGGCCGCGACATCCTCAGTCGGATTATCAAAGGCGCTCAGGTGTCTATGGCCGTGGCAGCCGGCACGGTCCTACTTGCGGCGTCTATCGGGACGACCCTCGGTACTATCGCCGGCTACTTCGGAGGTTGGGTTGACACGGTGATCATGCGACTGGTCGACGGTTGGCTTGCCTTTCCGGCAATCTTGATCGCTCTCGTTTTCGCTGTCACTGTCGGTCCGAGTGTGACGGTTGTGGTGTCAGTAATGGCGCTCATCCTCTGGGCACGCTATGCCCGTCTGATACGAGGGGAAGTCCTCAGCTTGAAGGAGCGCGACTTCATCGCCCTGGCGCGAGTGGCGGGGGGGTCCCCCTTGCGGATAATGGCTTCACACCTGCTGCCAAACGTGCTCAACAGCGTGATCGTCCTTTCCACCCTGCAGGTCGGTTGGGCCATCACGGTCGAAGCCACCTTGAGTTTTCTGGGTGCGGGTGTTCCCCCACCGACGCCAACGTGGGGTGGCATGGTCGCCGAGGGGCGTGACCTGATCCGGTCGGCCTGGTGGATTTCGGTGTTCCCCGGAGCTGCGATAGGCCTTGTGGTGCTTTCCTTCAACCTGATCGGCGACCGCATTCGAGACCTCCTGGATCCCAAACTCAGAGCGCTTTAGCGGCTCATGGGATTCCGGTGGGGAGGTTGACCGTCAATCTCTGAGAGCCTCCGGGTGTCAAGGTGTGTCGGTTCCGCAACTGGTGGCGGCTATTCCAAGACCTGTTGAGACCTGTAATCGATGCCGCCAACTGTCATCAGCGTGATCGAGGGTCGCGTCTCAAGGATTGGCAAGGACGCCAGCGCGTTGACAATGTTGAATAGTGTCGGGAGGTCCTCCCACGTCGACTCGTGAAAAGACACAGACCCTTCCCCGGTCCAGGCTTCTTTGAGATAGCGACTCAGTTCGGGAGGAGGCGTATACGTGACGTACTCGACATCAGGTTCCCCCCAGTCGTGGGTCCGAGGCATGTATTTGTAGAGAAGAAGACCCGGTTGGTTCATGGCCAAGTCGGCCATCTCGTCGTCGTCCAACTTGGTTTGCTCACGAACCGTCATTGACATGAACTGGTGTCCCAGCCAACCCGCGCTGCAATGTATCGCGCCGTTGGAGTGACGCGGCTCAGGGATCTCCCCGTAGATCTTCGGATATCCCAGTTCCTCGCGGCCGGTGATAATCGGGTCGGTTAGGTTCTCCCACAAAACCATGAGGAGAGCGCCCGAAGTATTCGTCTGTTCACCACGAAAGACAACTGGACAAGTGACCCCAAGCGTGTTGTATCCGCGCCCCGCCAGCCACTCGATGTTGGTGATGTAGCTCGCCGTTACGGTGACGATCGGCTCACCGGCGAGTTCGAATCTGGGCGGAAGTAACTTGTCCAACGCTTCAGCCGTAGTACGAAACCTGACGGAATGAATCGTTTTCTTGGGACTGTCCGGGTTCGCGTATCGGTTTCCATCCACCCCCTGTCGAGGACCCAGGCTCGGGCCGAAGTGGGTCGGCATCCTGTACATCTGGCCTGGTTCAAAATCGTATGGCACGGGTGTCTCCCCTCAATGTAGGGCGCAGGACCCTCGTCCCGCTATTCAGTCTTCGTAACACCCTACCGCGGCCTTGCTACGGGGCAGCCACCTGGTATCCCCGGGGTGGTTGTTCACCCATGAGGTGCTCGACGAAGTAGTCCCAGCGGCGGCGGGTGAAGTAGGGGTCCTCGTTCCATGTGCCCCAGGTTCCGGCGAAGTCGTGATTGCGGTTGGGAAGCACTAACAGGTCGAAGTCCCGGTTGGCCGCCACCAGGGCGTCGACCAGTTGCATGGTTGCGGCGGGGTTGACGTTGTCGTCCAGGTCTCCTGTCACCAGGAGGAGCTTGCCTTGGAGGTTGTGAGCCAGGGTCGGGTTGGCCTGGGTGTCCCAGCCGGGTCCCGGGAGGGGCCCGATCCAGCGTTCCCCCCAGGTGACGTTGGTGAGCGCCTGGTCGTGGTTTCCCGCCGAGGCGACGCCCACTCGGTACACCTCGGGGTACTCCAGCATCGCCCTGACCGCCGCGTACCCGCCCGCCGAGTGACCGTAGATGCCGACCCGGTCGAGGTCCAGGTACGGCCGTTCCTCGGCCAGTTGGGCGAGCACCGCCACGTGATCGGCCAGGAGTTCCGCCGTCCCGGACCTGCCGTATCCGGCATCCAGGAAGGCCTTGGACCGTCCGGGCGTGCCCCGGCTGTCGACGGTGAAGACCACGAACCCCAGGTCGGCGAGACACCGGGTGCTCTCCCCCACCACGTCGGTGAAGCCACGGGGAGTCCTGGTGGCCTGGGGACCCGGGTAGATGCTCTCGATCACCGGGTACCTGCGGGCGGGATCGAAGTCATGGGGCAGGACGATCATCCCCCGAAGGTCGGTCTCGCCGTCGCTTGCCCTGGCGGTGAAACTCTCGGGGAATCTCCACCCGGTGGCTAGGAGTGGGGAGACGTCGGTCCCGGTCACCTGCGCCACCAACTCGCCGGTGGACCTGCGCAGCACCGTCCTGGGCGGCTGGTCGATCCGGGAGTAGCGGTCCACAAAGTATTGACCGTCGGGCGAGAAGTCCACGAAGGGAGGCCACTCGCCATGCTCGGCGTCCTCGGGAGTGAGGAGGACCGGGTCTCCCCCGTCGAGGCTCACCGAATAGAGGTGGTGGTAGTAGGGATCGCGGGACGGCTCCCTTCCTGTGCCCATGAATAGGGCGGTCCGAGTCTCCTCGTCGACTCTCACCAGGTCGGTGACCAGCCAATCTCCGGCGGTCAACTGGCGGATGGGATCACCGGCACCGTCCAGGAGATAGAGGTGACCCCAGCCGCTCCGGGACGAGTACCAGATTATCTCTCTGCGGTCCCTCCCCACCCAGACGTTGGGACGTCCGTAGTAGACGGCGTTGAGGTCGATGGGCGTCTCGCTCGCCTCCTCCACCAACACCGTGCACTCACCCGTCGACGGATCGGCCGAGACCAAACGGACCGAGCGGCGGTCCCGGTCCCAGTCCAGGAAGAAGACCGCGTCTGAGCCGGAGGCCCACCAGACGTGTTCCAGTTCGATGGGAGTGAGGAACGGCGACGCGAGCGGTTTCCAGCGCAGGTCGGCGTGCCGGGCGGTCTCCACCTCGAACACGACCAGTTGCGCCAACGGCAACTCGGCGTCGCCCGGGAGGGCCTGGCGGTAGGAGTGGATGTGGGGACGCAACGATCCCTCGGGAGCGCCCTGGTAGAGGTGCAACATCCCCACCCGCCGTTCATCGAGACGGTGGGTCAACATATAGCGCTCGTCGGGAGACCACACCACCCTGGGGGGAACCTCGCGGTTTGCGAGCCGGTCGGTCACGGCCGAGTTGCGGCCCTCCGGCGACGACCCGTAGCCATGGGATGGCTGGGCGTCGTTGGTAAGCGCGGTGGAGGAACCCCTGACATGGTCGAACAGCACCAGGTTGCCGGCGTCGATCCTTGCCTCGTACCTCCCCGATGGAGAGAGACTCCCCCGCGCATCTGTCGGCGCGGAATCGGGCAGCACCGCCAACTCGGAACCGTAGACCCCGCACTCCCACTGCCGGCCATCGACCTTGAAGCGGATGCGGGACCCTCGGGAGGTGAACTCGAAGGTCTCGAATGGGAGACCGGATGGGAGGATCTCCCTTCCCAGGGCTTCAGTGAGCGCCTGCGCCACTCCCCTGTGATCGAACGCCTGCTGTTGGCGGCCGGTCGGTGCGTCGACCAGCATGAACCGCCCCCCTGAGGCCGACTCGGAGCGGTACCAGAACGAACTGGAGTCCGGGAGCCAGTGCACCGTCGTCTCCAGGTTGAACACCAACGACTTGACGTTGCGGTAGAGCATTGCTTCGGCCCGCCGGTAGCGCTCCCACATGCCGGACTCGGGAACCGAGTTCACCGGTCCCGGTCCTCCAGGATCTCAGCCAGCCGCTCGGCGATGATCATCTCCTGGCCGTCCTGGAGGGTGGAGACCCGGATGTCCATGTAGTCCCGGTCGGGATCGACCCACTGGTAGTGCGGACGGAGGATGATGCACGGCTCCCCCTGCTGCAACTCCCTCACTACCTCGGCCAAGCTCTTGGGCGAGCGGGAGCGGTCGAAGGTGATCCGGAGGGAGTCGGGCGGCTTCGGCTCGGCGGTCGCCGAACCGTCGGCGTCGGCGAAGCTCAGGAACGAGAACCCTTCGAGGCGGGTCCGCATGTTGTCGAGGAGCCTCCGGTAGCGGTGGAAGCGTTCGGCGTGGTCCATCTCCAGCCATTGTTTCAGCGCTGCGTAGGCGGCCACTATCTCGCTGCGCCCAACTTTCATGTGCCTCCCGAACGCCAGGGCGTTGGGTCCCTCGAAGGCCAGGTAACTGTTCTTTCGCGCCGCCGCGATCCCCTCGGCCGTACCGGTGAGGATGCCCGCCATGGAACCGGCGCCGAAGAACTTGCCGCTGTAGGTTGCGAAGTCGGCGCCGGCCCGGACGTATTTGCTGAAATTCTCAAGGGGATAGACCTGCTCGGCGGCGTCGACGATGAGAGGCAACCGGTGGTGCTTGGCGACCTCCAGGACCTGCTCGAACCCGATCCCCCCGGACCCTCCCGGAGCGTAGAAAAAGAGCCCGGCGGTCCTCTCGGAGATGCAGCGTTCGATGTCGGAGGGGGTGGTGGAACCGGCCTCTCCGGCCAGCACGATCTTTCCCCCGGCGCCTTCGAGGCTACGGTCGTAGAAGGTCCTCCGGTCGGCGGGGACCACGAACTCACAGGCCAGCCCCGAGGTGTCCGGTATCCGGGCCACCAGGTCGTCCCTTCCTCCGGTGATGCAGGCGGCCGTGGCCAACACCGCCCCGGCGGCGGCGCCCGGGGTGACCATTGCCGCCTCGATCCCCAGCATCTCGGATATGGCCTCCCCGGCTGTGTCGGAGAGGCTCTCCACCTCCACGAATGCCTGGTTGGCGGCCGCGATCGCCTCGAGGACCGGGCCCGTGGGAAGGCTCCCGCCCAGGCCGGTGAGGTCGTTGTGGGCGTTGATCACCGGACCGATCCCCAGGTCGGACAGGACAGTGCGGCCGCTCCTTCCCCCGCTCATGACCTAGCCATCCCCCCGGTCGCCACCCGCAACCAGGGGTGTCCGTTCTCTTCTGGTCTATCCGTTGGCCGCATTCTCCTCGTCTTCGGAGAATATCGGAGAGTGGGGTATGCACATGGGCGAGCCGGTCACAGGATCGGGGACCACCGAGGCCTCCACGCCGAAGCAGTCCCGGAGTAGCCGGGGGGTCAGAACCTCTGCGGGAGGGCCGTCGGCCACCACGTCACCGGCGGACATGGCGATCATGCGGTCGGAGAACCGGGCGGCATGGTTGAGGTCATGGAGCACCATCACGATGGTCACTCCCCGGTCGCGGTTCAGACCGGAGATCAGTTCCAGCAGGTCCAGTTGGTGCCCGACGTCAAGGAAGGTGGTGGGCTCGTCCAACAACAGGATGTCGGTCTGCTGGGAGAGCGCCAGAGCCATCCAGGCTCGCTGGCGCTCCCCGCCCGACAGGGTGTCGATGGGACGGTGGACGAAATCTGCGAGGCGGGTCATACCGATGGCGTCCTGTATCGCTTCATCGTCGCGGCGCCGGAGCATCCCCAGCGCGCCCACGTGGGGAAAGCGGCCCTGTTCGACCAGTTCCATGACGGTGAGTTCGGCCGGGACCTCGTGGACCTGGGGAAGGATGGCCATCTGTCGGGCCACCTGGCGTGTGGGCAGGCGGTTGATGTCCTGGCCGGACAGGTAGACGGCGCCCCGGAGCGGCGCGATCAGGCGCGCCAGGGTCTTGAGGGTGGTGCTCTTTCCCGACCCGTTGGGACCCACCAGGGCCGTCCTGGTCCCGTGTTCGATGGTGAGGCTGAGCCGGCGGGAGACCACGTGGCTCCCATAGCCGGTGGAGACGTGATCGGTGGTGAAGGCGGGATCTGACATCATGGGCTCGTGTTCGGTCATCGCATGCGCTCTCTCATAAGGTAGAGGAAGAAGGGCGCTCCCACCAGGGCGGTGAAGGCGCCTACGGGGACGCGGCTGCCGCTCTCGGTCTGGATCTCCCAGAAGGGGATCCAGTCGAGCGAGAAGACCCTGGCCAGGAGGTCTGCGCTGACCAGGATGATGGCCCCCACAAGCGCCGAACAGGGCAGAAGACGCCGGAGGTCGGATCCCACCAGGGTCCGCGCCAGGTGCGGGGCGATCAGACCCAGGAAGGCGATGCCCCCCACCACCGACACGGATCCTGCGGCCAAGACCACCGCGGTCATGAGGGTGATGGCGCGGGCCTCCTCGGTCCGAAGCCCCAGGCTCACCGAGGAGGCGTCTCCCAGTTGCAGGGCGTTGGCCAAGGGGACGGCCATCACCACCAGGGGAAGGATGAGCACCGCCACCGGGACCAGGAAGACCAGGTGTTCCCAGGTCCTGTTGCCGAGCGACCCGACCAGCCACCTCACGATCGAATCGATGTGGCTACCCGAGACCAGGACTATGAACGAGGTGACCGAGGAGACCGCGGCGGCCACGATCACCCCGGTGAGAATGAGCCTGACGGGGTCGGTGCCGGCCCGCCGGTAGCTCAGCACGTAGACGAGACCGCCCGCCAGGAGTCCCCCCAAGATGGCCGCCATCGGCACGAAGGCGTTGAGGTCGTCGAGCGCCCCCTCCGTTCCGAAGCTGATGGCCAGCGCCAGCACCGCTCCCAGGACGGCGCCCTGGGTCACACCCACTGTGGCGGGAGCGGCGAGGGGATTGCGGAGGACCGACTGCAGGAACGCTCCCGAGGAGGCCAGCATAGCTCCGGCCAGCGCGGCGATCAGCACCCGGGGAACCCGCACCTCCCACACCGAGATGCGATGAAAGACCTCGTCGGCCTGGTCAATGAGCGCCTTCCAGACCTGTTCGGGACCGAAGATCACCGGACCCAGCATCACATAGGCGAACATCACTCCTAGGAGCAAGGCTCCGAGGGTCACCAGGATCCGCCGAGAGCCCACCCCGGTGGCTGTCCGATCAGAGACGGCCCCGGCGCCGGAAACGGTTCCGGGGTGCTGGCCGTTGGGAGACGCGCCGGTCACGAGAGGACCCTTCTGCGCAGGAGGCCGCGTTGCATTAGCACCAGGAGCGCCGGAGCGCCCAGCACCACCGTCCACAGGCCGACCGCGATCTCGTGGGGATGGAGCGCCAGGCGGGCTCCCATGTCGGCCGACAGGACCAGGACCGCCCCGATCACGGCCGAGAGGGGCACCACGATCCGGGCGTCGGACGTCCTAAGCAATCTCCGGACGATGTGCGGGGACACCAGGGCTATGAAGCCGATCGGCCCGGCGATGGCGATCACCGGCGCCACCAGCAGGACCGCCGATGCGAACAGCAACGCCCTGGTCCGCCGGACGCCGACGCCGAGACCCTCGGCCACCTCGTCACCCAGCTTCAGGATGTTCAACGGCCTCCCAGAGAGGAGGAACACCAACCCGAGAGTGATCGTCCAGGGCGCCACCAGGCGGACCTCCTCCCACTGGACGTCGGAGAGGCTTCCCACCAGGAAGCGGTAGATGACCGAGACGCCCCCGAAGTTGGGCGCCAGGGTGATGACCGCGATCACCAGGGCGTTAAGAAGAGCGGTGAAGGCCGCTCCCACCAGCAGCATTCGCATGGGATTGGACTTGAGACTCACCAGCGACAGGATCGCCGTTCCGGTGGCCAGTCCGGCCAGGAGGGCGGCGATCGGCAGGGCGATGCCCGGGAAGGGGAGACGGAAGGCGATGATGGTGGCCACCGCCAGGGACGCTCCGGCGGAGACGCCGATCAACTCCGGCCCCGCCAGTGGGTTGCGGAGGGTGTCCTGCATCACCGCTCCCGAGGCGCCCAGCATGGCGCCGGCCACCACTGCGCCGACCACCCGGGGAAGCCGCAGGTTCCGGACGATGAACTGGCGGTTCCCTTCCGACTCGGAACCGAACAGGGCTTCCAGGACCTCCCCGACCGACAGGTCGGGCGTTCCCTGCATGAGCGACACCACGGCCACCAGCGCGCAAAGGGAGACGATGGCGGCCACCACCCCGGCTGCGCGCATCCATCGGCTCCGGTATAGGGAGTCTTTCACCTTCTGGGAGGAGGAGGGCCGCAGGAACCGGCGGCCCTCTCACCTCGGATGAAGGAGGGCTGCGAGCGAAGGAAGACAGCCCTCCTTACATTTACGTGGCCTGCTATCGGCCCGCCGGCAACCACACCGACAGGTCGCCCGGGTAGTCGTAGAGGTCGGGCCATCCAGCGTTCAGGTAACACTGGTACGCCCACTGGAGCATCAGCAGTCCGTGACCGAAGGAACCGGCCGAGTCCTCCTCGCACACCCTGCCTTCGCGATGGGCGTTGGTCTGCAGCCAGACCTCGGCGGTGACGGTGTCCTTTCGGGCGCTCCCGGGCCAGGTGATCATCACCCACACCTCGGGGTCGACCTCCAGGATGAACTCCCACGAGAACTCGCTGTCGGGAGAGCCCCACTCGGAGACGCCCTGGTCGGGGAAGACACAGGTCCCCGCACCCTCGGCATGGAGGAACCGGCAGAACGAGGAGGAGTCCCAGATCATCCAGTTGGTGTCGCCGAACCCAACAGCCACCCTGGTGTCGACCGCCCCGTCGGGAAGGCTGGCCGCCAGGCCTCCGACGTTGGCCTCGAAGCGGGCGACGGCGGCCGCCGCCTCGTCTTCCTTACCGGTGAGGATGCCGACATCGATCCATCCCTCCTTGAGGGTCTCGACGCCGCCGATGTCCACCAGGTACACCGGTGCGACGATCTCTAGGGCGTCGCGCACTTCTTCCTCGCCGACCCGGCCGATGATCAGGTCCGGTTCAAACTGGGCGACTTCCTCCACCGACATGCGATCGCCGAGGACGGGGATCGCCGCGGCGCCATCGCCGTAGTAGGCGGCGAAACTCCCCCACCCGTCGCCACGGTGCATGGCGACCGGCACGATTCCCAGGTCGGAGGTGAGGTCGGTGCAGTTGTCCTGCACGCACAGGACCCGCTCGGCGGGACTGTCGAGAGTGATCTCCCGCCCACTCCCGTCGGTGACTGTCAGGGCGTGATCATCGTCCATGTGGTCGTCATCGTCCATGTGGTCGTCATCGTCCTCATGATCGTGATCGGCATGGTCGTCATCGTCCTCATGGTCATGATCGGCGTCATCGTCGTCCATGTGGTCATCATCATCCTCATGGTCATGATCGGCATGATCATCATCATCCTCATGATCGTGATCGGCATGGTCGTCATCGTCCTCATGGTCATGATCGGCGTCATCGTCGTCCATGTGGTCATCATCATCCTCATGGTCATGATCGGCATGATCATCATCATCCATATGGTCGTCATCATCCATGGCTTCGGTCGTGGGTGGCGCTGCGGTGGTAGTAGGCGCCGCCGTCGTGGTGGGCGCGGCTTCGGTGGTGTCGGCTTCGTCCCCTCCACAGGCTGACGCCACCAACAGCAATGCCGCCAGTACGGCAATCACTCGAATGCTCCCAAGTGGGGAAGACTTGGAAACTCTCAGATTGGTCATGCGAAAAAGAATCCTTTCCTGGGTAACAGACTTTTCTGGATGATAATGATAATCATTATCACTGTGCCAAATGCGCCAGCGAGCGGGAAAAAGAGAAGAGCGGGCTGAGAAACGATCTCTCTGCGACCAGCCGGGCGCTACCACAACGCGGCAGGGGGAGCCCGGCAGCGATGAGAAAAAGGTCTTTAGGAAGTCCGGTGGCCGGCTGCCACCGCAGTGTTTGGCGGGCTTGGCTGCGTCAGCCTTCTCCGTCGTTGTACCAACCGGCGCCGATAAGGGCGCCATCCACATCAATCACCCAGAAGCGCATCGTCTTGGGTCCCCCGGCTCCGGCAAGGTTGTCCTCGGCGGTGATCCAAGCGCCATCGGCGGTGGCGCCGCGCACCGCCGGCCCCAGTAGGTCCTCGACGGCGGTCCCGATCAACCCGGGGTCTATGTGCGACAGGATTTCCCCTTCGGGGGATGCGATGATTCCGGTGAAGTATCCGTCGAGCGTGTCGGTCCGGTTGTAGGACTCGGCGATCGGTATGAAGCCTGTGGAGATGCCCTGGGGATCGTTGTAGAACTCTAAGATGGCCTCCAGTCCCCCGCTGCGAAAATGCCCGGCCGCCTCGGCGATGAGCTGGGGCAAGAACTCCTCGGTGTCGACGTACCAGCCCGAGCCGAACAGCAGCCCGTCGTGGCGCACCACCCAGGCGATCTTCAGCTCAAACGCGCCCTTGTCATCGAGGGTCCCCGCGGCGGGGTTGACATATACGTAGGGCACCCAGCGGCCGGCTTCCGTGGCGGCCAGCATCTGGGGACCGAAGTTGTAGCCGTTGATGTCGGTTCCCACCCAGCCCTTGACGTCCAGCCCCCGCCGGTCGGGGTCGTAGTGGCCGATCACGGCGTCATTGCGATCTACCACGAACACATACCACTGGTCGTCGATGCTGTCGGGGCTGTTGTAATGGGCGAGCGCGGCGTCCAGCCCTTCGTTTTCATAACGGGCGATGGCCTGGTCCACCACGTATTTCGTGTAGGCCGCAGGATCGGACTTGGACGGCCCAGGGCCCTCATCGCCAGCTTCGGTTCCGGCGCCGTTGCCACAGGCGGTCCCGAGCAACAACCCTGCGGCAGCCACGGCGGCCACTCTTATGGCGAACTTGCCCGCCTTCGGTTCAGTGCTCATCTACAGGACGGTTCGCCGGTGAACGATGGTCTAGTCGGCCGGCGGGCGGCGGGCCACTACAAGCCGCCGACCTGGTCCCGGGGAGACAGGGGGGTGTTGGAGGAATGGCCCGCGAGTTGGATGTCGGGAGCCGTGGTAGTGGCCGAATAGCCGGCCAGTTCGTCGTCAGGGGACGCAGAGGTCACGGAAGGCGATTGCGGAAGGGTTGTGGCGGTCGTTGTGGTGGTGGTGGTCGTTTCACCGGCGGACACGGTGCAACTCGTCTCCCCTATGCTGATCCACGATCCGTCAACGGTCTGCATGGTCACCGACCCGGTGTAGGCGCCCGCCGCCAACCCGGTGAACGTCACCGAGGCGGTCTCCGTGGTCCCGGTGCTCCAGTCCACGGTCTGCGACGACTCCGATCCGGAGGAGTCTTTCAGCCGGGCCGTGTACTCGTATGCGCGGAACTCGCCGGTCCACGACATCTCTATAGACGCCGCACCCGCCGTGCACGACACTCCACCGGACGCCAGCACGCCAACCGGCAGGACCGCTCCGGCCAGCAGGGCCAGGACAACCGCGTAGGCGGCCACCGCGCGAGTCCCTGACCGACTTCTGGTTTTGGGGATCCTTTTCACGTCAACAGAGTATATGTAGCGTATCTCACGCTGGTCCACCTTCTATGTGTAGTACATGTAGACTTTATCGTTTAGTACCTGTCGCCTAGAGACAATACACACAAAACCATTACCAGCAGAGACCGGCACGACGGATTGTGGACACCCCTCACCACTTGACCGGGAACAGAAGAGGAGGCCGGACATGAGAGACCAGAGAGGGCCAGGTTGAAAGAAAAACTGCGTCGGATGCCCTTCGGAGCGGGCACCGTCTGCCACGCTGCCCGGACGTGAGACCCCTGCGGACTTCCCTGGTTTCCGGCGCCATCATCGCCTTCTCTTTGATGGGCGTCATTGCTCCGTTGGGTGCGACCAACCCCCTGGGCTCCGACACCTTCTCGGATGTACCCGCCGGGCATTGGGCGGACGAGGCTATCGGATGGGCGGTCGCCGTCAACATAACCGAAGGGGTGGAACAGGGGCGGTTCGACCTGAACGGGGCAGCTACTAGAACCCGCGTGGTTGACTTCCTCTATCGATTTCACAACCTGACCAAAGGGGTGCCGAACCCTGAAGCCACCGACAGTGACATAGCCCGCCTCAATGCTCTCTTTGACGCCTATAGCCAAGCCTGGGATGATTGGCGAGGGCTGCGCCAGGCGCAACTCGACTATCAAAAACCGGAACTGGATCGGGAGGCCTATAACGCTGCTGTCACTGCCTATGAAGATGACACTGACCCGGCTCACCAGGCGGCCGAGGAGGCTTTCCGCGCAGCCAGTGCGGGTATCGCCGCCGGTGACACGGCCTCTTTGGCGGTCGCTCTGTCCGCCGCTCAGGATCGAACCCGTGGCCTGACGGCGGTTCACGATGCTCTGACCGCGGTGCGGGTCCTCTTGGAAGCGGATCGTGAGACCATCGAAGAGAACCTGGATGCCGACAGAGCGGCATTCCAGGCACGAAATGCCGCCTGGGACCGGGCCCGTTCAACTTGGCAAGCCCTATTGACCGCTTCGGATCTCGAAGCTCGCTCCGCCCGCAATGATGCGCGGTACGCAGCTACTGCCGGGGAGTGGGAGACCCTGGGGGATGCTCTTGATGTATGGAACGAAGCCCTCCATCCCTACCGGGATGAGCAAGACTCGGCCGCCTCTGAACTGGAGGACGCCGGTAACGCATACCATGATGCCTTATTGGCCGCCGCCGACGCGCAGGCTCTCGGGAGCGACACCGCCGCCAACGCCACGGATGTGCTGGAAGCTCTCCAGACTGCGGCAACTGAAGCAGCCCGGGCATTGGAGGCAATGGCGGGTAGTCGGGACATTGAAGGAGACGGAGCGTTAGGGGCTGTCGGGTCCGCGCTGACGGCCCGATCTGTCCTCGGCGCCGCCGCAGCGGCCTACGGCGCCGCGCTCGCCGACTACGAAACCGCCGATGACGCTTGGTGGGACACGTATGATGCGCGGAAGTGGGGAGGGAGCTTCGTTGATGTCAGCCCGTGGAATTGGGGGGATGAGGCTATCAGATGGGCGGTGAACAACAAGATAACCGCCGGAGTGGGAGACGGCCGGTTCGATCCAGACGGAACAGTGACCCGAGCACAGACGGTGACCTTCCTCTACCGGCTCCACAATCTCCTAACCGACCAACCGGCATCCGACGTTTCCCCGGGCTCTGACGCGTTCTCGGATGTATCGGCCGGGCACTGGGCCGATACGGCAATCGGATGGGCGGTGGCCACCAAGATAACCACGGGAGTGGGAGAGGGCCGGTTCGATCCTGACGGAACAGTGACCCGGGCACAGATCATCGCCCTCCTTTACCGCCTGAACAACCTCCTGACGGGGTAAGGACAGCCAGGACACCGCACTAACCCCTCACCGAGAAAGTGACTCCGGTTCGCCTGATTCATTGTGAACGGTGGAGCAGTTCGGTTGACGCTCGGGCGGACGACCGCCCGCGTCGTCGCCAAGTCGCCAAGTGGACGACGGGTCTAATCGGGCCCGCGGGCGGCGGGCCACCATAGGCCGGAGGCAGGCGTGGTGATCGTGGGCG
>JAPPFD010000002.1:122211-191442 GCA_028823995.1 bacterium
TACCACTCCCGATCTCGTCCTCGGCAGGCGTGATCGTGGGCGTACCACTCCCGATCTCGTCCTCGGCAGGCGTGATCGTGGGCGTACCACTCCCGATGTCATCCTCGGGAAGCGTGGTGGTCGTGGTTGTGGCCGGCGGGATCGCGGTAGCGGGGGTCGGCGAGGACACTGTGCAACTGACGCCGTTGAGCTGACGCCGCTGGTCCGAATCGGCGAAATCGAAGGTCACGGTCGCAGACACATCCCAGCGTCCCTGAGCGAGATTGTCGAATTGGGTCGAGAACTCACCCGTGGCGCTCCCGCCGAGTGTGCTGGAACCCCCTATTTTCGGATATCCCGAGGAATGCCTCAAAGACACCTCCCAGGCCAGGGCACCGACCGCCCCGGTCACCGACACCGTCAACCCTGACGTTCCCGCCTGCGAACACGACAGAACGCCGGGCCAACTCGGCGGCGTCGTCGTGGTCGTGGTGGTCGGTGTGGTGGTCGTGGTGGTCGTCTCGGCGGTGGCCACTGTGCAACTCGCCTCCCCGAGTTTGTACCACGTTCCGCCGATGGTTTGTTGGACCACCCACACGGTGTAGTCCCCTAGCGGCAGTCCACTGAACGTTGCTGAGGGAAAGGTGTTAGGGTCCACAATCTGCCCCGATTCCCATCCCGAGGAATGTCTCACCCAAGCCGTGTACTGAAACGTGTGGCCTGCCCTGTTCCACGACACGTCGATCGAGGACGGACCCGCCGAACACGACACTCCGCCGGACGTCTGTGCAACAACCGTCAGCGCCGCGCCGGACAGTAAGACCAACACAACCGCGAAGGCCGCCAACGCACGAGCGACTCGCTTGGTTTTTGTTCTGTCGATCTCTCTCACATTACAGAGTATGTGTAGGTAACGTCACTGTAAGAACAGTATAGGCCGAAAACGTCATGCAAACAGGGCGTAAAGACCGATAGTTATGTAGAAAACGTGTATCACGTGCGCGGGTGCGGCCCCTCCCCCACCCCGGATGAGGGCAGGCTTGCAAGAAACTAACCGGCCCCCAGCCGGAGTCAGGCGAGTCTTCGCGCCAGGTAGTCGATGACGACGGCCGGATAGAGCGGATCGAACGGACGGGCGAAGTTCTGCATGGTGATCTTCTCCTGCACCCGTGTCTCGTAGTCCTGGGCGTCGAACTGGAAGGAGTGGTTGCCGGCCGGGAGTATCCGCAACTCGACATCCCGGTTTCCAGCCGCCCACAGGGCCCGGACGGTATCGAAGGCGTCCTCAACCGGGACGTTCAGGTCCTCCGAGGAGTGGAGGACCAGGGTGGGAGCGGCGAGCAGGCGAAACTGGTCCTCGGGAGGGAACTCCAGGTCGTACCGGAGGCTGGAGAGGTCGCGGGTCATTCGCACACCGTCGACCTCGCCTTCGACCGCCGGGTCGCCCCGCTCGATGGCGCCGACGATGGCGTCCATCATCAGAGCATCCTCATAGGCCTTGGGAGAGTGAGCCCTGACCCAAGCCGCCTGGGTTTGCCCGAGCTGGATGTATTCGCGCACCAGGCTGTAGTTGTACCTGAGCAGTTCGGCGATCGACCGGTAGAGGGCGCCCTGCAGCACCGCCGCGTCCGGCTGCGCCACTTCCAGCGCCACCCGGCACAGGACGTAGGCGCCGGCGCTGTGGCCCAGCATGGCGGCCTTCCCGTTGCACTCGGGCAGAGACCTGACCCAGCACCAGACCGCCCCGGCGTCGGCCACCTCCTGGGCGCGCTCCACGCCGAACTCCCCGGTGCTCTCTCCGGCGCCTCTGCGGTCGAAGCGGTAGGAGGCTATGCCCGCCTCCGCCAAACCGTGGGCGATGATCCTGTACATGCCCCGCTTGGGAACTCCGGCGCGACGTTTGGGGTCCACATCCGCGTCACGCAGGTCCGAGAACGTCCCGCCCAGGAGAAGGGTGACCGGCCACGGTCCGTCGGTGATGGGAACCGTCAAGGTGCCGCCCAGGGTTGCGCCGTCGACCTCGACGGACCGGTCCTCCTCGCGGAAAGTCATCGCCAAGCGCCTGTGTTCCCCCTGGTCCGGTGGCCGGGTGCGCCGACCGGCACGGTCCCTATCCGGGGAAGGTGACCGGGCCTACCACATCCTCCACGGCGGCGGGTTCGATCACATTCCGGCCCCGTTCGATAGCCTGCGCTTTCATTTTCTCGAGGTCCACCCCGGGCGGCGGCGGGGAGAAGCTGAGCACGAAGGTGACCGTGGCCGAACCTCGGTTCTCCACCCCGAAGGGCATCCCCCTGGGAATGTGCAGGGCATCCCCCGGCGCCAAGGCGATCCGGTCGGTGTCGAGGATCCCGTCGAGATTCCCCTCCAGCATGAACAGCGAAAGCTCGAATAGTTCGGCCTCCTCGGCGTCGGGCGGCATGTAACCACCGGCGGGCACGTGCGCCACATAGGAGAACAGTTCCTTCCCGGCGACCAGGGGACGGTAGTAGTAGGCGTCATCGGCATGCTGGTAGGCCTCGACTTCGGTGAACCTTCGGATGTTCATGGCTACCCCCTGGGAGTTCTCTGGTCGCCGCCCGCTGCCTCATGCCGCGGGTTGTTCGGGTCGGCGAGGTCTCCGACCCATCCTACCGGGCGCCCGGCATGGCTGAGAGTGGGGCGAGCAATGGGCTCACGGCCAGCGTGATCTCTGGCCCAAGAAGTGGTGGAGGTGATGTAAGAAAGGAGCCCATCCCCCAGGGAGCGCCCGTTTCCAACCGGTTGTTCCCCCGGCGCAACGGCTCCGGACACCTCGACCCATTCCGACTCAGATGTCCAGGTGGAGGCGGAGAGCGTCATCGAGTTGGCCCATGAGATCGAGCGGCATGTGACCGATCAGGTTGCCGACCCTTTCGACAGCGACCGATCTCACCTGCTCGGCCTGTGCCTTGGAATCGCGGTTGAGTCCCGTCTCGGAAGCTCCCAACAGGACCTGGAACGGGTAAACCCGTTCCGTGTTCGACGTGATAGGAACCACGGTGACGACTCCACGTCCAAGCCGTGCCGCAGTCGTGTTGGCGCCATCGTTGCTGACGATCACGGCCGGCCGGATTCGGGCCGCTTCGACCCCGACGACTTTGCCGAGATTCACAACGCGGATTTCTCCGCGACGCATCAACCGTTGAGCCCGTCGGCGACGGTGGCATCCCACGCTTCGGCGTGGCCATGCTCGGCCCACTCATCGAAGGCTGCCGCATAATCCGATGACAACTCGGATGTCCGCAGAAGCCCTACAGCCCTCCGTACTGCAGCCGACCGGGACGATTGATGAACACGCGCATAGCTGTCGAGAAACTCGAGATCTTCGCTGGACAGGCTAATACTGATCTTCATACCAGCAATCCTACCAAAGTAGGAACTTGAGTAAGAAGCCTTCCGCATAGCAGATGCCGGACAGAACAACGGAGACTCGGATGCCATCCCGCTGGCCTCCCCCCCTAATTTTGATTCACCTATTTGAATCTCTCCCCCATTTAAAACCCTTCCTCCCCAGTAAGACCGGCATGTTGAGGGTTAGCCTTTTTTTCAAGCAGCCGGAAGGAGTTGTAGTGAGTTTTTTGAGAAAGAAGGCAGCGCTTGGTGTTTCATTGCTCTTGGTTCTGTCGCTGTTGGCGGCGGCCTGCGGGGACGACGCCGAGGAGGCGCCTGCCACCACGGCGGCCGCTGCGGTAACGACCACCGCTGCTCCCGCCACGACGGCCGCGCCTGCCGAAGAGGAGCCTGAGCCGGCCGACGACATGGACGACGAGGAGATGCCGGCCGAAGAAGACGACATGGCCGATGACGACATGATGGAAGAGGACCCGGACGCTCCCAAACGCGGCGGCGACCTTGTCTTCGCCCGCCACAGGGACAACACGACCCTCGACCCCGGAGCGGCGGTGGAGACCGACACCATCTACGTGCTCGATCACATCTTCGAGACCCTGTTCGCCACCAGCGCCGACGGGGCCTCGGTGGATCCGTGGCTCGCCAGCGCCTCCGAGGTCTCAGAGGACGGGAAGTCGTGGACCGTCACCCTGCGTGAAGGAGTGGAGTTCTCCAACGGCCAGCCGATGACCTCGGCCGACGTGAAGTGGTCCATACAGCGGGCGATCGACGAAGCGGCATTCGGCTTCCTGCTGTCGGCCATCGAGTCGATCGAGACCCCTGACGACATGACAGTGGTGTTCAACACCAGCTTCCCGTGGGCACCGTTCCTCGCCGACCTCTCGGTGTGGGCGGCCGCCATCATGCCCGCCGACTACGCGGGCATGAGCGCCGAGGAGTTCTTCGAGAACCCGATCGGCACCGGACCCTTCCTCTTCGATGAGTGGGTCCCCGGCGAGTACATCCGGCTGGTGAGGAACGACAACTACTGGCAGGAGGGAAAGCCCTACGTGGACAGCGTCACCTGGACCCAGGTCCCGGACGACAACACCCGCGTGCTCCAGTTGGAGGGCGGCCAGGCGCACATCGTCCAGAATGTGCCGCTCAACGTGTTGGACTCCCTCAACGAGAAGGACGGCATTAACGCCACCACCTTCCCGGCCACCACGGTCTACTGGGTGAGCTTCAACACCACCATCGAGCCGTTCAACGACCGCCACGTGCGGCGGGCGATCGCCCACGCCATCGACCAGGACGCCATAGCCAACGCCGCCCTGTTCGGACACGGCGGACCGGCCTGCTCGGTGATATCCCCGGCGGTGCCGTTCCACGATCCCGACACGCCCTGCCTGGAGTCCAACATGGACCTGGCGCGGGCCGAACTGGCCCAGTCGAGCGTACCGGACGGCTTCGCGGCCGAGTACCTGGTGGGCGACCAGTCGCCGAACCTGCCGATCGTCGAGATCATCCAGGGCCAGCTTGCGCCGCTGGGTATCGACATCACGATCCGGACCATCGACCCGGGGCAGTTCTACTCCACCATCTTCGTGTTCGACTACGAGATAGCGTTCACCGGGTGGACGATGGACATCCCCGACCCGGACCAGAAGATCTCCTTCATGTTCGACCCGGAACTGGGTGGAGGCGACTCATACAGCACCGGTTACGACAACCCGGACATGATCGAGTTGGTGAGAGCCGGCCAGACGACGTTTGCTGACGCCGATCGAGCAAAGATCTATGCCGACATCCAGGCGCTCAACGCCGAAGAGGTGCCGTTCATCCCCCTGGTGGTGCTGGACGCGCCGTTCGCCTGGAGCGACAGTGTCAAGGGCCTGTGGGTGAACCCGGTCGGCAAGCGCCACCTGGAAGACGTTTGGCTGGACGAGTAAAGACAGTCCTGTAGCAGGCGGCTCGGGAGATGGCCCTCAGGTACTTCCTCCGCCGCCTGCTCCGGATGATCCCGGTGATCCTGGGGATGACGATCATCGTCTTCTTCATGATCCACTTGGTGCCCGGGGACCCGGCGCGCACGCTCCTGGGACCCCGGGCGCCCGCCGCGGCGATCGAGGCGTTCAATCTGAGGTGGGGGTTCGATCGTCCCCTGCATGAACAGTTCCTCTCGTTCCTGGGAGGCCTCTTCCAGGGGGACCTGGGGACCTCCATGAGCTACAACGTCCCCACAACCGAACTGGTATCGGGCCGGTTCACGCCCACCCTGTTGCTGCTGGGGATCTCGGCGCTTTTCGCCATGATCATCTCCCTGCCGCTGGCGGTGGTGGCCGCCCTCCGGGAGGAGCGGACGCCCGACCATGTGGTGCGGGTGATCCCGATGGTGGGCCTCGGCCTGCCGGCCTTCTGGGTGGGGATCCTCCTTCTTACGTTCGTGGCCCTGCGGGTGGACTGGCTCCCGGTGGGCGGGTACGGCGCCACCTGGCCCGATCGCCTGATCGCCATGATCCTCCCGGGGTTGACAGTGGCGATCGGGATCGCTCCTTTCACCATCCGCAGCCTCCGGTCGTCTCTGATCGAGGTGATGGAGGCCGACTACATCGCCACCGCCCGCGCCAAGGGCCTGGGCGGAGTCCGGGTGCTGTGGGCGCATGGCCTTCGCAACGCGGTGATTCCCACCGTCACCGTGCTGGGGGTGAACCTGGGGTGGCTAGTGGGGAACACACTGATAGTGGAGAAGGTGTTCGCCCTCCCCGGCTTGGGGGCGCTGATGATCGACGCGGTCCTGGAACGCGACTTCGCGGTCGTCCAGGGAATGGCGTTGATATTCGGGCTGCTGGTGGTGCTGGTGAACCTCCTGGCCGACGTGGTGCGGGCGTCGCTCGATCCCCGGGTCCAGTTGTCATGACCGCGGTCTCGCGCTCCGCGTCCCCGAAGGCGGCCCGGGGTCGCCGGTCGTTTTCGCTGATGATCGGCGCGGGCCTCTTGGGGGTGATAGTGGTGCTCGCCATCCTGGCGCCGTGGATCACCCCACACGATCCCCTCGCTCACAACCTGGAGTCGATCCTGGCGCCGCCCTCCTCGGACTACCTGCTGGGCACCGATCACCTGGGCCGGGACGTGTGGACTCGCCTTCTGTATGCGGCGCGGCTCGATCTCCTGATCGGGGTGGGGGCGGTGATCACCCCGTTCGTGACCGGGACGCTGCTGGGCGCGGTGGCCGGCTACTACGGCGGGCGGATCGACCTGGCGGTCTCCGCCGCCACCGACATGCTGTTCGCCTTCCCCTACTACGTGCTGATCATCGCCCTGGTGTTCTCCCTGGGTCCCGGAATCCCTTCCATCTTCATCGCCATGGCGATCGTCGCCTGGGTGTCCTATGCCCGGATAGTCCGGGGAGAGGTGCTGTCGGCCCGGGGCCAGCAGTACGTGATGGCGGCCAAGACCCTCGGATACTCGGACCTCAGAATTATCGTCCGCCACATCCTCCCCAACGTGATCACCCAGCCGGTGACCTACGCCATGTCGGACATCGTGGTGATCATCGTGGGCGTCGTCACTCTCAGTTACCTGGGCCTGGGCGTCCCTCCCCCCACCCCCGACTGGGGATCGATGATCGCCTCGGGACAGAGCTATCTCACCACCCAGTGGCAGTTGTCGACCATCCCCGGGATTGCGGTGGTGATCGTCGGATTGTCCTTCTCCCTGATCGGAGACGGGCTGACCCACAGGCTGCGTCCCGAATGAGCGCGCCGGTACTCCAGGTCCGCGATCTGTGGGTGCGGCTCTCTTCGCCCCGGGGCGTTGTGCAAGCCGTGCGAGGGGTGTCCTTCGATGTTGAAGCCGGGCACACCCACGGCATCGTGGGAGAGTCGGGCAGCGGGAAGACCACCCTGCTGCGGGCCATCCTGGGGCTCCTGCCCGGGAACGCCACCGCCGCCGGGACCGTCTCGGTCTCCGGCCGCCAGATCCCCCTGGCCGGGGGGCGCGCCAAGGCGGTGGACGGGGTAAGCATCGTGTTCCAGGAACCGATGACCGCCCTCAACCCGGTGGTGAGGGTGGGTCACCAGATATCGGAGGCACCCCGACACAGGCTGGGCCTGGGGCGGAGGGCTGCCAGGGACCGAGCCTTGGAACTCATGCGCCAGGTGGGGATCCCCGATCCGGTGCGTCGCTTCGACTCCTACCCGCACGAGCTCTCGGGAGGGCTTAGCCAGCGGGTGCTGATCGCCATCGCCCTGTCGGCCGAACCCAAGATCATCCTCTGTGACGAGCCCACCACCGCCCTGGATGTCACCGTGCAGGACCAGATCCTCAAGCTGTTCAGCCGGATCTCGGAGGAGACCGGGGTGGCGATCGTGTATGTCACCCACGACCTGGCGGTGGTGGCCCAGACCTGTCGGACGGTGTCTGTGATGTACGCCGGGCAGTTCCTCGAGTCGGGGACCATCGACGCGGTGTTCGGCCGGTCCCGCCATCCATACACCCTGGGGCTCCTGGGGGCGGTGCCCGACGTGAGCCGCGGGAGGACCCCGCTGGTGGCGATACCGGGCTCGCCGCCCGACCTGGTCAGCCTCGGAGAGGGCTGCCCGTTCGTGCCGCGATGCTCCTACGCGCAAGAGGAGTGCTCCCACGGGGTGTTCTCCCTACGGAGCCTCAACCACCACCAGTCGACGGCCTGCATTCGCTCCGATGCCCTGGCGGCCTCGGCGCCCACCGCGGAGGCGGAGGCATCGTGAGCACCGGGCCGATCCTCGAGGCGCGCGGCCTGGCCAAGACCTTTACTTCGAGGCGCTCGATGGGAGACGTGATCCTCCGGAGGCCCACCGAGGAGTTGCAGGCGCTGGAGGACGTGAGTTTCCAGGTGGTGCGGGGGGAGAGCCTGGGCATCGTCGGCGAGTCGGGGTGCGGCAAGTCCACCCTGGCACGGTGCCTGGTGGGGCTGTACCCACCCACCGCGGGGCAGACCGTCTACGAGGGGCGGACCTTCGAGGGGAAGCGGTCCTTCTCTGACCGCAAGAAGATCCAGATCGTGTTCCAGGACCCCTACTCGTCTCTCAACGCCCGGATGACCATCGGCCAGGCACTGCGAGAGGTGCTTCGGGTGCACAAGGTGGTGGCCTCCGACCGGGTGCCGGCCCGGGCGGTGGAGTTGTTGGCGCTGGTGGGCCTCGACGCCGACATCGCCAACGTGTACCCCCGCCAGTTGTCGGGAGGCCAGCGACAGCGGGTGAACATCGCCCGGGCCCTGGCGGTGGAGCCCGAGGTGTTGATCGCCGACGAGCCTGTTTCAGCACTGGACGTCTCCATCCAGGCCACGGTCCTGAACCTGCTGGCCTCCCTCCGGGAGCGGCTGGGGCTGACGCTGATCCTCATCGCCCACGACTTGAGCGTGGTGAGGTACCTGTGCGACCGGGTGGCGGTGATGTACATGGGCCGGATCGTGGAGATCGCCGCCACCGAGGAACTCTTCGAGGACCCCCGCCACCCCTACACCCGGGCGCTCCTAGCGGCCGCCCCCAGCCTGGAGAGAAAGAGCCGGGACGACGCCCGGTCGATCGGGGGCGATCCTCCCAGTCCCTTCGACCTGCCGGAGGGATGCCCCTTCCATCCCCGCTGCCCGCGGGCCACCGACCACTGCGCTACGGTCCCTCCTCCCCTGGAGATCGGGCCCGGCGACTCGGTCCACCGGGCCGCCTGCCACTACGCCTGGGCGCCGGTGGCCCCCCACCACACCCCGTTGACCCGAGGAGAGGAGAACCTCCGATGAGCGTGACGATTCTGCAAGCAAGACAGGTCCTGACCGGCGGGGACCGCCCGCCCATTCTGAATGGCGGCGTCCGTGTGAGGGGGTCGAAGATCGTGGCGGTGGGGCGGGCCGATGACATCCGCGAGCGCGAGGACGAGGTCCTGGACTTTGGCGAGGCCACGCTCCTTCCGGGACTCGTCGAGTGCCACGAGCACCTCTCGGGGCACGACCGGTACGCGATCGGCGACCCGAGCGTGGTGGAGCCGCCCATGATGTACGCGCTGGTGGGCGTTTACCACACCCGCCGGCTGGTGCGAATCGGCGTGACGACCGCCCGGATCCCCGGAGCGCCGGGGCACATCGACCTGATGATCCGCCGCGCCATCCGGGAGGGTTACCTGCTGGGTCCGAAGATGGTGTGCGCGGGGGAACTGATCGTGATGACCGGAGGGCACGGCTCGATGTGGGGAGCGGAGGTGGACGGTCCCTGGGAAGCCAAGAAGGCCGCCCGCGCCCAGCTCAAGGCCGGCGCCGACTTCGTGAAGATCGTCGCCTCGGGAGGAGTTGGGATAACCCGGGAGGGAGAGCTCCCCTCCCAGCCGGAGTTGTCGGTGGTGGAGATGGCCGCCGCAGCGGAGGCGGTGCATTCGGCCGACCGGCGCATCACCGCCCATGCCGACGGGGTTCCGGGGATCTCCAATGCCCTGGAGGCGGGGGTGGACTGCATCGAGCACGGGATCTACCTGAACGCCGACCACGCCAAGTTCATGGCCGACAACGGGGTGGCGATGGTGCCCACCCTCTCCACCATGCAGGGCATTTATCACCACGGCATCGAGTACGGGATGCCCGAGACCTGGATCCCGATCGCCGAGGCGATCCTCGAGCCTCACCTCGAGTCCTTCCGCCATGCCCTGGAGGCGGGGGTCCACTTCGCGGCCGGCACCGACGGGTTCGGCGACATCGTGGACGAGATGATCATCTTCACCACCTTCGGGATCGACAACTACAGGGCCATCCAGTCGGCCACCCGGGACGCGGCGCTGGTCATCTCACCACGTCCCGACTTCGGGGTGCTGGAGAAGGGCAAGGCCGCCGACATCATCGCGGTGGATGGCGACCCGCTGGACGATCTGAATGTGCTGCGGTCGGTCCAGTTCGTGATGATCGACGGAGAGGTACTGGTCTCCGGCGGTTCGGTAAGAGAGGAGTGAGAGAATGGATGTTGGATTCCCAGAGTTGTTCCAAGCCGCGTTGGAATCGGTGCGGCGCTGCCAGGTAACCGCCGATGAGCGAGTGGTCGTCTACACCGATTCGGAGAAGAACCCAGCGATGGTCGAAGCCTGGTACGCCGCCGCCCTGGCCACCGGCGCCGACGTCACCCTGATCCGGGCCACCGCCCGGTTCCCCGAGACCGATCCCCCCGAGGTGGCTCTCACCGCCATGAGATCGGCCGACATCATCTTCGACCTCGCCTCCAACACCTGGCTGTACGCGCCCGGCCTGCCTCCCATCATCCAGGCAGGCGCCCGGATCCTCCAAGTCCTGGTACCCGAGCGTTCCATCATCGACCGGCCCCCCACCGACGATATCCTGTGGAGAGCCGACGTCTCAGAGGCGCTGACCGCCGACACCCAGGAGATCCACATCACCAGTCCCCTGGGGACCGACCTGCGGGGCAGGCGGGGCGACAGCCCGTGGCATGCCCAGCGGGGCTATGTGTGGGAGTCGCAACAGTGGGACAGCTACGGGGTGTGCATGATCAACTGCGCTCCGGAGGTGGAGACCGTAGAAGGAGTGGTCTACTTCAACGGCCCGATGATCCTCTTCCCGCAGTACTGCTACACCACCAAGAGGCCGATCCGAGTCGAGGTGGAAGCCGGACGGATCGTCCACATCGACACCGACCACGAGGAGGCCCGGACCTTCGACCGCTGGATCCGCCAGTTCGACGACCCCAACCTGTACGTGGTGGCCCATCTCGGCTTCGGATTCGACCCGAGGGCTGACCTGGAGTCGTTCGACCTGGCCGCCTGGGAGAGCTACTACGGGGGCGTGGTGGTGGCCTTCGGCGCCAACACCGCTCCCCAACTCGGCGGAGGCACAAGCGCCACGGGCCACATGGACGGCATCCTCCTGGAAGCCAACCTCACCCTGGACGGCGTCCCGATCATCGAGAACGGCGAATTCGTGGAGTCGACCGGCCTGCGCTCACCCGGCTGACCCCACCAGCGGACAGGAATACACTCGGCGCCATGGGAAGAAGCTTGTTTGTGATCGGTTTGGCGTGTCAAGACTGACCGCAGCCACGGACGGGTCTGCGGACAGCCCCGCACCGGGACATGGCGGTTGGGCGTGGGTCACCGCCGAAGGGACCTGGTGGTGGGGAAACCATCCAGAAACAACCAACAACCGCATGGAATTGACAGCTGTGCTGAAGCTGCTGGAATCGCATCCCGACCGGCCGTTGTTGATCCAGACGGACAGCACCTACGTGCTGAACATCTTCACCAACGAGCTAAACGGGTGGGGAAGGAAGGGCAGACGAACAGCCAAGGGCACCAAACTCAAGAACTTCGACCTGATAAAACTGATCGATAACCTCCTACAGGAGAGAGAACACTCACTGGGGATGGGTCCGAAGCCAGACCAATGGAAATGGGTCGGAGGACCCAAACGTCAATCCCTCAACAAAAGCGCGGACCGGTTAGCCGGCTTTGCGAGATCCCAAGCAAAACTTGGACATTGGCGCTGACGTGCGTGTGCCCACTCGGGAACATCAGGTGAGCCGCGTTGGGTGACGTCGGCTTCGATGGGATCGCAGACGAGTTTGAGTCGGACATCTACGGCTCTACCAAGGGCGCCGTCCGGCTGGCCGTCCTCTGGAGCGTGCTGAACGAGGATGTGCCGGCATTGCGTGGTCAACCCATGCGCATCCTTGACGCCGGAGGTGGGTCTGGACACATGGCGGTGCGGCTGGCCAGGGTGGGCCATTCGGTGGTCCTGTGTGACGTCTCCGAGGAGATGCTCACCAAAGCAGCTCAAAGGGCCGCTGAGGCTGAAGTCGCCTATGCAATCGAGATCCGCCACATGCCAATACAGGAGTACGCGAACATCACAGACCACAGGTTCGACCTCGTTCTGTGTCATGCAGTCCTTGAATGGCTCGAAGACCCGAAGTCTGCCATCAGAGACCTGGCGCGGCTGGTGAAGCCGGGAGGTCAGCTCTCTGTGATGTTCTATAACCGCTTCGCGTCGCTCCTCAAGCGAACCCTCGCCGGGGACTTCGAAGCCGCCCTCGGTGACTTTCAGACCGGCCCGATCAGGCGGGGGTGGGGCAAGGGTGCGACTGCCCTGGACTACGAGATGGTGGTCTCGTGGCTGCAGGAGCAGCATCTGGAAGTGAAGGCGAAGGCGGGCATCCGGATCTTCCACGATCATGTGGTCGACAAACTGGATGATCCGCAGAGGCTCGCTCAGCTCATAGGACTGGAGAAGGCGGTTTGTCGGTCCGAACCCTTCGCGTCACTCGGGCAGCACACCCACCTGACTTGCCGGTTGGCTGAACTCCCTGCGGAGGACGCCTGAGACTATCCGTGTCTCCTCAACCAGGGAGGAAATCCGGAGGACGCCGCCGCGCCGGCGCCTCGATCAGTTCGATGATCACGCCCAGTTCCGGTTCGGTGTCGATGTAGGCGAAACCGCCGTCTCCGTCCAATCCGTGGCCGAAGCCTGCCATCAGGACCTCGTACCCGGCCTCTTGCATCACCTCGACCTCGGTCTCGATCGAGTCGACCAAGATCCCCAGGTGGTGGAGGCCCTCCCCCCGCCGCTCCAGCCAGTCCTCGTAGATGTTGGGACCGTCCAGCGATTGGACCAACTCGACCTGCGGATTGACGCCGCGCCAGGCGACCTTCATCCGATAATCAGCCGGTTCCCCGAGGTAGCTGAGGGAGCGGACGTTGTCGGATGAGTAGACGTACCCCTTCCAGCCCTTGAGACCCCACATCCCGATGTACATTTCGAGGGCGCGATCGATGTCCTTGACGACTATGCCGATCTGGCTCACCGGCTTCCCACCGAGGATGGGAACCTCTTTGCGAGCCATCTCGCCGAACCCGCTTCCGGACTTCACCGACGCCTGCCTTTGATAGCGATGTGTTCGGAACTGTACAACGCAGTGTCGGAGTCGCGGCGGAGAAGGTGGCTGTCACTGATTCCCTCAACAGCAGGCGACAGGTAGGCAGATGAAAAGCTAGAGTCTCACATGGGCACGTTTTCTATCCAAGCCGACCTGGGGGAATGCAATGCGGCTCGATGTCGTGAACGGGCATGTCGTCACCGGTGATGGCCGTTCGTACTTAGAGGACGCCTCCGTCACGACCGAAGACGGATTGATCACTGGCATTCACAGGATCCGACACCTCCCCTACCGGGTGTACTCGCATCGGGTCCTCGACACCCAGGGCGGTCTCATACTGCCCGGGCTCATGAATATCCACTCCCACGTGGTCAGCTTCGGTCCGCTCTGTCCGGGGCTTCCAAGAGAGGCCGCTCCCAAAGAGAGGATTCTCGCCAACCTCGACACCCACCTGCTCCAGGGGACGACCACCGTGCTCAGCCTGGACGGCTTTGCCCTGCCCTTCGAGAACGACGCAACCAACAAACTCCATCCGGTCAATGTCAAGATGGCGACTCTCCACACGCCGAAGAACGTCGCCTCCGGAGAGATGGGAGGCAACCGTCTCCCCCCGCATCACCGCGGCTTCACCGCCGCCGAAGCTGTGTCGGCGGGTGCGGTGGCCATGGGAGAAGTCGGCTCCTGGGCCACCACCGGCGCGACGTACGAGAAGAACCTGCGGCTGGAACAGCCGATTTCGGTGCACGACGCACTCGCTCTGGATGGCGCTTACCTGGCGGGCGACGACCTCGCAGTGGAGCGGATCATCCAGAGGGCAGGTCTCGGGCCCATGTCGCTGGATGAGGCCAAGACGCTGGTGAGGGAAACCAGCGTCGAGCCGATGGCGGTGGCCAAGGAAGCGATACTGGAAACCATCGACTTCGCGCCGAGGCTGGGGATACCCGCCCTGTGCCACACCGAACCGGACACCTACGACGTTGTCCGGGAGGTCGCCCGGGAGATCGGCAATAAGTTGGTGGCGCTGCACGTCAACTACCACGCCGCGGCCGAGGAGGCGGTCGGGATGGCGAGGGAAGTCAGGGGTCACGGGGGTTTCGTGGAGGTGATCACCGCCGACCACTTCGGCGCAGGCCAGCTGGAGCCGAGTCCGGATACGGCCTTCGCCCTGCTTTCGGAAGGGCTGGTGGATGTGCTGTCCACCGACTATTCGGGCGGCTATCACGACGCCATCCTGTTGTTCATCCAGAAGGCCGTGGAACACGGGGCGGTCTCTCTCCCCCAGGCCGTGAGACTGGCCACCAGTTCCCCCGCCGGCATCATTCCCGGCCTGGCTCCCCGGAAGGGCCTCATCGAGCCGGGACACGTCGCCGACCTGGTGGTGGTGGACAGAGACGACATCACCCGCGTGAGAACCGTCATCGTCGGCGGTCGGATCGTGGTTGAGGACGGACGCCGGGTAGACCGCTAAAGCACCCAGTGCCCGTTTCCGGTCTCCGGCCTAGTCGCTCCTGGGGAAGCCGAGGTCGACTCCCCGGTGCATCGGATCCGCCCACCGGCTGGTTATGACCTTCTGTCGCGTGTAGAAGTGCACGCCTTCAGGCCCGTAGATGGCATGGGTCCCGAAGATCGAGCTCTTCCAGCCGCCGAAAGAGTAGAACGACAGCGGCACCGGTATCGGCACGTTGATGCCGACCATGCCGACCTGTACCTCGTTCTGGAACTTGCGGGCGGCGCCGCCGTCACTGGTGAACACGGCCGTCCCGTTCCCGAACGGGTTGTCGTTGATCAGCTCGATGGCCTCGCCGTAGGAGTCGAGCCGGACGGTTGACAGGACCGGCCCGAAGATCTCGTCGGTGTATACCGACATCTCGGGGGTGACCTGGTCGAACAGGGTGGGGCCGAGGAAGAAGCCGTCCTCGTGGCCGTCGACTTGGAAGTCCCGGCCGTCGACCAACAGCTTGGCGCCTGCCTCCTCTCCAGCGTCAACGTATCCGGCGACGCGGTCCTTGGCCTCCTTGGTGATGAGGGGCCCCATCTCGGATCCCTCGTCGAGACCGGGCGCCACCTTGAGGTTGGCGATCCGCTCCTCTATCTTCGGAATCAGGGCGTCGGCGGCGTCGCCGACGGTGACAACCACCGATATCGCCATGCACCGTTCCCCGGCGGCCCCGTACCCGGCGGACACCGCCGAGTCGGCGGCGAGGTCCATGTCGGCGTCGGGCAGCACGACCATGTGATTCTTGGCCCCGCCCAGGGCCTGGACCCGCTTGCCGTGCCTGGTCCCCGTCTCATACACGTAGCGAGCGATCGGCGTGGAACCGACGAAGGAGACGGCGGCCACATCCGGGTGGGTCAGAAGCGCATCCACCGCTACCTTGTCGCCGTGGACCACGTTGAACACCCCGTCCGGAAGCCCGGCCTCGGCGAACAACTCCGCCGCCAGATTCGACGCTGAAGGGTCTCTCTCAGACGGCTTCAAGATGAAAGTGTTGCCGCAGGCGATGGCTATCGGATACATCCACATGGGTACCATCGTCGGGAAGTTGAACGGTGTTATGCCCGCCACGACACCCAGTGGCTGTCGTATGGTGAACGTGTCGACACCGGTGGAGACCTGCTCGGAGTACTCCCCTTTGAGGAGATGGGCGATGTTGCAGGCGAACTCGACGACTTCGAGGCCTCGCTGAACCTCGCCGAGGGCATCGTCGAGCGTCTTCCCGTGCTCCGCGGTGAGCAGCCTCGCCATGTCGAGGCGGCGGGAGGCCACCAACTCCCGGAACGCAAACATGATGTTCTGGCGTCTGGTTACCGGAGACCGGCCCCACTCGGCGAACGCCTCTCTGGCAGTCGACACCGCGGCGTCGACCTCCGCCCCGTCAGCGAAAGCGACAGCAGCCGTCTGCTGCCCGGTGGCCGGGTTGTAGACCGGTCCCGTCCTATCCGAGGTCCCTGTCCAGGGAGCGCCCCCGATCCAGTGGGTGATCGTGTCCATCACTCGTCTCCTCCGTTCAAGAGCTCAGGCTCCCGAAATCGCCACCATGTTCAAGAATGCCGTGAGGCGTTACTGCTCGACAACGTCGGGCCCAAGAATTATATCAATGCTGCCGGGGGGTCGGCCCCGACATCTCCCTTCGACACCCATCACGGACCCTGTTGTGACATTTTGTCACATTCCTAAGATACGGCCCTATGTCATATCGATCCCCCGGACCCGACCGGCACCTTGGGGTGGCCGTCGACGGAGTAATGGCGACCGGCTGTGAGGCGAATCGGAGGCTGACTTACGCATGAGCGCTTCCGGCCTTCGGCCACCCGGCGAGGTACGAATCGGCGTTGACGTGGGAGGGACGTTCACCGATGTGGTGGTCACCAGCACGGGCGGGGACATCTATACCTACAAGCTGCTGTCGACGCCCAGGGACTTCAGCGAAGGCGTGGTCGATGGGATCCGGGAGATCATCGTGTCCCACGGCGTCGAGCCGACCGACACCCGAGATGTGGTTCATGGGAGCACCGTGGCGACCAATGCCATCCTGGAGCGAAAGGGCGCTTTCACGGGTCTGTTGACCACGGCAGGGTTCGCCGATGTGCTGGAATTGCGAAGACTGCGGGTTCCAAAGTTGTACGACGTGACCTGGCAGAAACCCGAGCCGTTGGTGGAACGCTCTCGTCGCTTGGAGGTGATCGAACGAGTCGGCGTCGACGGCAAGGTGGTCACAGCCTTGGATCTCGACGACGCCCGGCAGAAGGTGGAGGCGCTCGTCGAACTCGGTGTGGAGTCGATCGCGGTGAGCCTCATCCACTCCTACGCCAATCCCTCCCACGAGACTGCCATCGCGGAGATGCTCGCCAGTGAGTACCCCGAAGTGTGGACCTCGCTATCCCACCGAGTACTGCCCGTGATCCGGGAGTACGAGAGAACCAGCACGACCGTGCTGAACGCTTACGTCAGGCCGGTGGTGGCCTCCTACCTCGAAGCGCTCCGGGGAAAACTCGACGGGTTGGACGTGACGGCCCCCTTGCTCATCATGCAGTCCAACGGCGGGGTCATGACCAGCGAGGCGGCCGCCGAGCGCCCCGCATACGTTGTGGAATCCGGTCCCGCAGCGGGCGTGATCGCCTCCAGCGGGCTGGCCCGGTCGTTGGGGGTGGACAACGCCATCACCTTCGACATGGGCGGCACCACCGCCAAGACCGCATTGGTGGAAGATGGCGAACCGCATTTCACCGCCGAGTTCGAGGTGGCGTCGGCGATGTCGGCCGGCAGTCGCTTGCGGAGCGGAGGAGGCTATGCACTGAGCGTGCCCTTCATCGACCTCGCCGAGGTGGGAGCGGGAGGCGGCAGCATCGTTTGGATCGACTCCGCCGGCGCTCCCAAGGTCGGTCCCTCCTCGGCCGGCGCCGACCCCGGTCCGGTGTGTTACGGGAAGGGAGGTGTCGAGCCCACGGTCACCGACGCCAATCTGTTGCTGGGGTACCTGAACCCCGCGGGGCTCCTGGACGGAGCGGTGAAGCTGGATGTGGACGGAGCCCGGGTCGCGTTCGAGAAGAAGGTCGCCGGTCCGCTGGGCCTGGACATCCCGGTCGCCGCCTACGGGGCTCACCTGATCGCCAACGCCAGCATGATCCGGGCAATCAAGTCGGTCTCGGTCCAGCGGGGCCGGGATCCCCGCGACTTCACACTGATCGCCTTCGGGGGGAGCGGTCCGGTCCATGCGGTGGGGATCGCCCGGGAACTGGGGATCCGCCGGGTGATCGTGCCTCCTCAGCCCGGGGTGTTCTCCGCAGTGGGTTTGCTGGAGGCCCGGCTGGAATTCCATGCCAAAAAGACCTTCCTCCGGCGCACCGCCGACCTGTCCCGGCGGGAACTCCAATCGGAGATCCGGGAACTGGAAGCCCAGGCGCGGGAAGGAGTGGGACATGGGAGCCTTCACAGCGTCTCCTTCGAATTCGAGCCCTGGGTGGAAATGAGATACGTGGGTCAGGGCTTTGAGCTACCCGTGAGACTTCCGGGGTTCATCGACGACTGGACGTCATGGGTGGGGGAACTGGACCGGGCGTTCGGCGAGCAACATCTCAACACCTACGGCCATGTGACCAACAACGCAACGGAGATCGTGCAACTGCTGGTGGTGATACGGGAACAGAATCCGGTGGGCGTCCCGGCTGGCAGGCGGCCCGACTCGCATCCGGATGAGTCGAACCGGAGGGAAGTCTTCTTCGGGGGCGAGATCGGCCTACTTCCCACGCCGGTGCTCCGCCGCGGCGATCTCACAGCCACGCCCCGCGCGGCGCCGATGATCATCGAGGACTATGACGCCACCACGGTGGTGCCGCCCGGTTACCGGGTCTTCCGGGACCGGTCCCAGAGTGTGGTCATCGAGGAGGACTCGACATGACGGCATCGGGTGGAGCAGCCGCCATCGAGCGGGAACTGATCCGCGAGGGCCTGGCGGCGATATGCGAGGAGATGGCGGTGAGCGTCCTACGGACATCACACTCGGAGACGGTGAAGAGCGCCATGGACTTCTCCACGGCCCTGTGTGACGAGAGCGGGCAGATCATCGCACAGGGGGTCACCCTGCCCAACCAACTCGGCGCACTCCCGGAGGCGGTGGCGGCGATTCTGCGGCGTTTTGAGGGAGATCTCCATCCGGGCGACGTGGCCATGGTCAACGATCCCTTCGACGGCGGCATGCACCTTCCCGACATCTTCGTCGTGCGTCCTGTTTTCTTCGCCTCCGAGTTCGTGGGACTGGTGGCGACGGTTGCGCACCACGCCGACCTGGGCGGGATGGTGGCCGGGAGCATGTCGCCCTATGCGGAGGAGTGCTTCCAGGAGGGCCTGCGGATCCCGCCGGTGAAGCTCTACTCGCGGGGAAGGCGCGAGGAGGGTGTGTACGCTCTGCTGGGCGCCAACACCCGTGTGCCCGACATCGTCCTGGGAGACTTCGACGCGCAGTTGGTGGCGTGCGCGACCGGCGTCATGGCCTTCGACCGGATGATCCGCCGTTACGGGCTGGCGGAGTTCAGATCCCATGTGGCGGCTCTGTTGGACTACACCGAGATGCTCACCAGACAGGAGATAAGGACGTTCCCGGAGGGGACCTACTCGTACATCGACTACCTTGACGACGACGGCGTCCGCGACGATCCGGTGCCCATCGCGGTCTCCATCGAGATTCGCGACGGCGGCGTCACCCTCGACTTTACGGGAAGCTCGCCCCAGGTCCGGTCCTCTTTGAACAACACCCTGTCGTTCACCCACTCGAACACCTACGCGGCCATGCGTGCCCTGCTGCGATCCGACATTCCCAACAACGCCGGGTTCTTCCGGCCGATGACGGTCAAGGCGCCGCGGGGCTGCATCCTCAACTGTGTCCTTCCGGCCGCCACCGGAACCCGGGGACTGACCGGCTTCAGGGTGATGGACGCTATCTTCGGCGCCCTGGCGCCCGCTCTCCCCGATCGGGTGATGGGCGCTTCCGACGGCGGGCTGTCGCTGGTCACGTTGGGAGGTGTAAGACCCGGCGGCGAGCGGTTCTCGGTGGTGGAACTGATCTCCGGGGCGTGGGGCGGCCAGGCTCTCCAAGACGGGGAGGACGGCGTGCCGAACGTGGGCGCCAATGTGAGCAACATCCCCGTCGAGATGCTCGAGTCGTCCCTTCCCGTGCGCGTCGATCGCTACGGCTACGTTCCCGACACGGGAGGAGCCGGCCTCCACCGGGGCGGACTCTCCCTCCAGCGCGAGTACACGTTCTTACAGGAATGCGACCTGAGCGTCCGCTCCGACCGGGCGACCATCTATCCCTACGGGATCGGCGCCGGAAGGCCTGGTACCCCTTCACTGAACCTGCTCGGCGAAGATGGCGAAGAGGCGCCGATGCCGTCCAAGTTCTCCCAACGGGTCACCCAAGGGATGCGTCTGATTCACCGTACCGCCGGCGCCGGCGGCTGGGGAGACCCTCTCGACCGGGACCCGGAGCGTGTCGCAACCGATGTCCACAACGGGATCCTGTCAACCGAGCGGGCGTTCGCCGAATACGGAGTCGTTCTCAGGCCGGATACGGGCGAGGTAGACCAGGAAGCCACCGAAGGAGAACGGACAGCACGTCGCTCCACGTCCGAAGAAGAATCCACGCCCACCCCAATCTCTTCATCGGCCCCGACCCCCCTGGAGGACCGCATCAGCGACGAGCTACGGGAATCTGGGAAGTTCTAGCCTCACTGGCGAGAAGTCCTGGGAACTTGCCCACTCGCGAAATCATCACCTCAGGCGGACCCGCGAAGCGTCACCTGGAACAGTTATATTCCTGAATACCACCAATAGGGAGGAGGACCGATGCCAACCACCGTTTCTCGAGAGGAAGCACGACGGGAGTCTCTCGACAATTACACCGTTTTCGTGAAGGAGTTGCTTCCCGATCTGTTGGAGACCCACCCCAGTGAGTGGGTCCTGCTCCGTAGCGGGCGGATCATCGGGATGTACTCAACGGGCCTCGCTGCTAATCAAGCGGGCCGAGATCAGTTCCCGGATCGTCGGTATTCGATACAGGAGGTCACTGATCGTCCTTTGTTTGTGAGTCATAACACGATTGCTCATTAGAGAACCCCACGACTGTCTCGTGGGGCCGATCGTGAAAGGCGTGGTGATCCACAGTGAGGACTTCACACGTCGAATCACCGTCAATGCGCTCTTTGATACAGGCACCAATAGCACCGGAGTCTCCCGGAGGGTCACTTCAATGCTGGCGCCGTTCCAAACATCTGTAGTTGCCATTACGACGGCATTGGGGACGACGGAGAACACCCTCCGCTACACAGCGGTGGTGGACCTACCCAATGACGGCCAGCCAATCCCCGTGCTCGTCTTCGAGGGCGGGTCGTTCGGCCGATATGACGCACTGCTCGGGAGAGATGTCCTGCGGACAGGTACTTTCCATTTGGAAGAGGACTGGTTTTCTTTCTGTCAGAAGTCGCCGATGAGCGACCCTTCATGTGCTGGACTCGACAACGATTCCAAATGATCCCCTCCCCGAGAGGGGGCTACTTGTGGGGCATGCGTAGAGGGAGTAGCTGTGCGGGGTTATCGATGATGATCTGTCTGATCACCTCGTTCGGTATCCCTTTCTTGCGCATGAAGGGAACGATGCTCTCGAGGATGTAGTAGTAGCCGTGCCCCCCGTATCTGGTCAACCGGTGCTTGGTGCAGATGTCCTGTGAGATGAGGAGACGAGAGGCCGTGTCGCCCTCCAGCAGTGTCACCATGCGGTCGAGGCGCTGGCCGTCGCTGGGCATATCGAAGGCCGTCGCTCCGTAGAACGAGGACTCGTGACCGAAGAGATCGAACTGGAGATAGCTTCCCAGGTCCAACAGTTCCCAGAGAATGCCTATGTCCTGCACTCGCAGATCGAGGTGTCCGAGCACCACCCGGCTCATGTCGGCGCCTGCGTCGATCAGGACCTCGGCTACCTCCATCGGGGACCTCTGATCCCGGCCGGTGTGGGTGGTGATCGCCACGCCGGTCTCCCTCTGTACCTGGGCTGCTGCAGCCAGTACGCGTTTCTCCCGCTCATGCAACGGCCAGGTACACGCCACCTTGATGACCCCCGCCTTGACCGATGTCTCCTCCTGGTGCCCCTGCCAGTCGTCATGGCCCTCGGTGGTGATCTTGACGCCGTCCAGGACCTCCGATTTCATCAGGGCCGCCAACTGCTCTTCGGTCTTGTTGAACATGTAGGAAGGGTGGGTGTGGGCCACGTAGAACCCGGTGGACATGATGATGTGGACGCCGCTTGCACGCGAGACCCGCGCCAGGCCAACCGGATCCCGGCCTATGCCGGGAGGCGTGACCTCGACCACCGCGCCCCCTCCCCACTCTCTGTAGAGCCGCATCTCATCGGTGGCTGTCCGTATGTCACCCAACAGGAGGTTGTCATGGTGCCGGAAGTAGTTCCGCCGGATCCAGGCCAGATTGTCGAGGCGTATCGGTTCGTAGGCTCGGACCCTTTCGCTGGCGGTTCGGGGCGCCTCGAAGATGCCGGTGACATCACACAGGATGTGCTCGTGCATCATGGTCGGGCCCAGCAGATGGGCGTCTACCTTCCCCAGCACGGTCTGGACCTGCCCGGATGGCGCCTGGCCTGACGTTTCGCTCATCGTTTCTCTCAACCAGACAGAGCCAGGTGGCGCGCCACATCCTGGAAGGCGGTCTGTATGCGTTCCATCTGTTGGTCAGTGTGTACGGCGGAGGCGATGAGACGGATTCGAGAAGTCCCCGGAGGGACGTAGGGCGGGAGGACGGCCCGCACGAAGATGCCGTGGTGGATGAGTAGGTCCTCGGCCATCTGGGCCTTGGAGGCGTCGCCGAACATCACGGGGATAATCGGGTGGACCTTATCAGGCACGGAGAATCCGAGCCGGGTCAATGAAGAGTTGATCGTGACGGCGTTCTCCCAGAGCCGGTCCAAACGCTCCGGCTCGGACCGCATGACCCGTACCGCCTCGAGCGCCGCCGCCGCGGCCACCGGAGAGGGAGCGGTCGTGAAAAGGAACGTGCGGCACACCTTGCTCAAGTAGCCGATCACGTCCGACGACCCGGTGGCGAAGGCGCCGACGCTGCCCAACGCCTTCCCGAGTGTTCCCACTATCACATCGGCTCGGTCAGCCCGTTGGTAATGGCCTGTCGAGCCCTTCCCGCCGGAGCCCAGGACGCCGGTGGCATGAGCGTCGTCCAAAACGAGCATGGCGTCATGCTTGTCCGCCAGGTCGGCTATCTCGTCCACGGGAGCGAGGGTGCCGTTCATCGAGAAGACACTGTCGGTGACAACCAGGCTTGATCCGGGAGCCCCCTCGAGTTGGCGACCCAGGTCTTCGGTGTCACAGTGCCGGTAGACCCTGATCTCGGCACGGCTCAAGCGTGCTCCGTCAATGATGCTGGCGTGATTGAGTTCGTCGCTGCACACGGTATCTCCCTTTCCGGGAAAAGCGGAGACCACCCCCAGGTTGGCCGCGTACCCGGATGCGAACAGGAGCGCTGATTCGGCTGCCTTAAGGTCCGCCAGTTCCTCCTCGAGTTCCCGATGTATCGCGGTATCCCCTCCGACGTGACGGGACGCCCGGGCTCCCGCTCCGAAGGTCGTCAGGGCGGCCTGTGCGGCAGCGATGACCCTGGGATCGGAAGCCAGGCCGAGGTAATCGTTCAGCCCGAGGGCAATGTAGGTGCGTCCGGCATGGTGGATAGTGCCGGGCCGGACTACGTCGGAGGCGGGATCCGACGGCGGCCATACGGCGACCTGTTCGGCAATGCGGTCACGAATCATCTCAAACCTTCCTTCGGCACAAATGGCATTTCCTCACTGCCTTCTTCCGGCGCGGGGGATCATGGCTGCTCAAAGCGGCTCAACATCATCTTCGCAGCACCCGGCCGGGCCGGGTCCCCGTGAGCCTACCGGCCCGCATCACGGGCTTCCCGTTGACCAGCACGTGCTCCATTCCCTCAGCCAACACATTCGGTTCGTACCTGGTCGCCTTCTCACGAAAAACCGCCGGGTCGAACACTGCGATATCAGCAAAGGCTTTCGGCTTCAACACGCCGCGGTCGGAGAGTCCGAGGCGCTCGGCCGGGAGGCCGGACAGCCGGCGAACCGCTTCGCTCGGTGAGAGGAATCCCCCCGGGCCGGCAGAAAAGTTGTAGAAGTAGGAAGCCCAGGTGTATGCGCCGTGGAACGTACTTCCCGCAAGTGGACCGTCGGGCGCCATGGTGGTGGCGTCGGAGGCTGGCATAGACAGCGGGTGGGAGAAAGCCTTCCGCTGTTGGTCGGCGCTGTGACAGTCGATCAGCACCATCAGGGACCCCATGGTCTCGATCGCTCCCAACAACAGGTCGTAGATGCAGTCCAGGGCCTCCTGTCCCCGCTCGGCGGCGATCGATCCGATCGACCGGCGACCGTAGTTGGGATAGGCGTCATGGTCCAGCAGTTCGATACGCTCCCAGTCGCCGCCCGCGCTGAGGATGCTCCGGAAGCTCTTCATCTCCTGGCGTGCGTCGCGGCTCCGGAGCACTGAAGCCAGTTCGTCGATGCCGTCCGCCATCGCCCATGGGGGAAGCACCGAGTAGAGATAGGTGAAACCGAACAGGCGGGTGTGCACGTCGAATGCGACATCCAAGCCCTCTTTGCGGGCCTCGTCGACCAGTTCCAGGCACTGTTCCATCTCGGCGTCGCCGCTTCGGGGGACCAGGTGGGAGACCTGGAGCCTCACGTCGGCGGCCCTGGCGGTCCTGATCGCCTCGGCCACCCCCTCGGGCGCGCCGGCGTCGCGGTAGCGGGCATGGCAGACGTACAGGTCATCCCGTTCGGCGAGCGGAGCGCAGAGCCTGGTGACCTCCGACTCGGAGGCGCCCGCCTCGGTTGCGTACTCGAGGCCGGTCGAGAGGCCCCAGGCGCCTTCCTCCAGCGCGGTGGCGAGGAGTCGGGCCATCTCATCCAGTTCCCCTGCCGTCGACGGCCGGTCGGTCAGGCCCACCACCGCCAGGCGCAGCTGGCCATGGGGGACCATGCTCATCACGTTCAAGGCTGGCTCCGTCTGCTCGAGCCGGGAGAAGTACCCGGATGCGGAGTCCCAATCGAGAGGTACGGACTCGGAGTAGCCGTAAATCGCCTTGAGGGCGAGTTCGCGATCCCGGATGGGAAAGCATCCGTGGCCGCAGTTGCCGACCACCTCCGTGGTGACTCCCTGGTGGATGGCGCTGACTGCCCGGGGGTCGGCCAGAAGGGTGTAGTCGGAATGGCTGTGGACGTCGATGAATCCCGGCGTCACGAACAGTCCGGCCGCCTCCAGTTCCTCGCCCTGGCGCGAATCCAGGTCGCCTACCGCGGCGATGCGGTCGCCAACGATGCCTACATCGGCCTGCCGGGGATCACCGCCGGTTCCGTCCAGCACGGTGCCGCCGCGAATGATGAAGTCAAACATGTCCCGGTAATGCCTCAAGTCAAGTTTTTAAGTGGCCGGTATTGCAGCTGATAACGGCCCTGTCATGGAGGCGGGAGGCACCGAACTGTCGTCGGGAAAGGGGCAAAAAATATCGCTCCACCCCCTGACCGCGGCAGGGGTGCGTGGCTACCATGGCTGATATATGTTACACAATGCATATTGTGCAACAGGCAGGAGCGCCGGCTTCCGCTGACCATCGCTGCTGCTCTCCATAAAGACCATTGGAGTGACATATCGAGCAGTGTCACGTCCGATAGGAAGGATTGAACAGATGCCTAAGAAATACTTACGAAGTCTCGTAGCTGTCATCATCGCTCTCGCCATGGTGGCGGCAGCCTGCGGTGAGGATGAACCTGCTCCCACCACGGCGGCGCCCACCACAACCGCCGCTCCCACAACTACCGCTGCTCCCGAGGAAGAGCCGATCCGTATCGGGTTGGTCATTCCCGACTTCACACAGAACGAGCTGATCCTTGCCCTGAAGACCGGCGCGGACGACGCCGCCGCCGACTATGGCGTCGAACTGCTGGTGACCGGTAGCGGAAGCGCCCAAGACCTGGTGGCAGCCGTCGAGAACTACGCGGCGGCAGGTGTTGACGTGATCGTCTATGACACCATCGACGCCCAGGCCCTGGCGCCTGCGATTCTCGCTTTGAATGACGCCGGCATTCCGGTGGTCTGCACGGTTGCCTGTGCTTCCGAGGGCGTCAGCGCCATCGAGATCGGCTACGACTACCGGACCGACATGGGACGGCCGCTCGGTGATTGGCTGGCCGCTTACGAGCCGGCGCCGAAGAAACTCGCCTTCATCGACTCCAACCAGGCCGATGAATCGATCGCTGCCATCTACGCCGGAATCGAAGACGGCCTGGCTGCCGGTGGACTGACTGACGTCGAGAGGGTTGTATCCCCACCCACCAACTGGGACCGGGCGGCAGGCCTCGACGCGGCAAGGTCACTGCTGACCGCCCACCCGGATGTGGACATCATCGTGGGCTTGCATGACCTCCTGGCCGGGGCGACCCTGACCGCCATGGAGGAGCTGGGTTACAAGGAGACCACTTTGACCGGTCTCGGCGGCACCTGCGAAGGCCTCATGAACATTCTTGAGGGCCGCCAGGCGCTCACCGTGATCCAACCGCTCTATCCGGCCGGCTACCTGGCCGTTGAAGCGGCCGTCAAGATCGCCCAGGGAGAAACCATGACAGAGGACTTCATCCCGATCGGAATGGTGGTGGTCGACAAGGCGTTCGCCGAAGGCGTGCTGGACGGTTCGGAAGAGCCCGTGCAGAGCGGTGTTGACCTCAAGACAGCACTGGACGCCGCAGCGGCTGGTTGCTAAACACCGACAACTTCTAACCCATTAGGTGACGATGGCTCCCTCCTGCCAATCCAAGAGATGCGGCGGGAGGGAGCCATCGGCCTGATCCTGGGCTCGTTAGAGTCCGCATAGGGACAAAGAGCGGCTTGAAAGAAGTGTGAGTTTCGTGGTTGACTCGAATCAGGCGCAAGCGAGCGAGGGGCCCGCAAGGGTGCGACGTGGCTTGATCAGATACCGGCAACTGTGGGCGTTGTTGATTGCGGTTCTGCTCCTTTGGACTTACCTGAGCTTTGCCAGCCCCTACTTCATGACCGTGCAGAACCTGACCAACATCGCGTTGCAGAGTTCGGTGGTGGGGATCATGGCGGTAGGGTTCACCATCTTGCTGATCGGCGGAGAGATCGACCTGGCGATCGGCTCCACCCAGGCCCTGGCCGGGACCATGGCCGCACTGCTCATCATCCAACGCGAGATGCCCATCTGGGCCGGGGTACTGATAGTCCTGGGCATGGGCCTGATCGTCGGGAACGTGAACGGGTACTTCTCCCTGTTCACGAAGGTCCCGTCATTCATCGTGACGCTGGCGATGCTGGGGGTTCTGCAGGGCCTTGCCTTCGTGATGACCAGCGGACAGACGATCGGTGGATTCCCCGAAGCCTTCAAAGTCCTGGGGCACGGCAAAGTGGGGGTGATCCCGCTGCCGGTGATCATCTTCTTTGCGGTGACCGTGGTCGTGCAAATGGTGCTGAGCCACACCCGGTACGGCGTGGAACTGTACGCCACCGGTGGCAATCGGGAGGCGGCGGAACTGGTGGGCATCAGCGTCAGAAGGGTCTTGATGCTGGCCTTCATCGCCAGTTCGATGCTTTGCACGCTGGCGGGGCTGGTGCTGAGCGCCCGGCTGAACGCCGGCCACGGTTCCTTCGGATCGGAGTCGCTGCTCGATGCGGTGGCGGCGGTGATCATCGGGGGGACATCGCTGAACGGCGGCGCCGGCAATACGTTCGGGACGCTGCTTGGGATCATCCTGATAAGCACCATCAAGAACGGTCTGATCCTCCTGGGAGTGGACCCGTTCTGGCAGCAGGTGGCGGTCGGCGCCCTGATCCTGGCAGCCGTCCTGGTGGATAAGACCATCAAGGGCGAACTGGCCCCCGGAGACCTCCTGCCCAGGTTGGTGAGACGATGACTGTGTCCGCTCCCCAGGGCATGAGCGGGTCCAACGGGAATGGCGCCCTCGACCGGATTCCCGGGCCGGTGATGATGGCCAGGGGCGTCCACAAGTCCTTCGGCCAGGTACGCGCCCTGATCGACGCCACGTTTCAGGTCGACGAGGGAGAGACCGTGGCGATAGTGGGTGACAACGGCGCCGGCAAGTCGACGCTGGTCAAGATCCTGACCGGCGCCATACAACCGGATACCGGCTCCCTCGAACTGGACGGTACGGAGGTGAGTTTCCGAACCACCCGGGACTCTTTGCAACTGGGGGTGACGGCGGTCTATCAGAACCTGGCGCTGGCCGACAACATGACCGTGGCCGAAAACGTGTTCCTGGGCCGGGTGCCTACCCGATGGCTCAGGGTGGACCGCCGGAGGATGGAAAAGGAGTCGGCGGAACTCCTCGACTCCCTGGCGATCAACGTGCCCGACGTCAGAGCACGGACGGCATTGCTGTCGGGTGGACAGCGTCAGGCGGTGGCAATCGCCCGGGCCTTCCGGTCCGGCCGGAGGCTGATGATCCTGGACGAGCCGACCGCAGCCCTGGGAGTCCAGGAGGGCCAGAAGGTCTTGGACATCATCGAAGGGCTCAAGGGACAGAGGGTCTCGATCATCGTGGTCAGTCACAACCTCGACCACGTGTTCAGAGTGGCTGATCGAATCGTGGTCATGAGGGGAGGCCGGATAGTGGGTTCACGTCGAAAGGAAGAGACAACGACCGACGACATCGTCCATCTGATAGTGGGAACCCGCAACTAAAGGGGGTTGATGGATGTCGGCGGTCAGGAACGGCAGGGAAAAGGAATGAAACGAATGGAACGCAACCGCCAGACCGTGCGGCCTCCCTCGTCCAGCGACATCGAGGAAACGGCTGCTCACGACGGCATCGAGCTTGCCCCCTCGGAAACCGAAGAGCTGTCTGGCATCATCACCGCCCTGGTGATGGCGGCCGCAGACGCCCATCGGTTCGACACGCCCGCCATACCCACTTTCGAGACCTCACGGGATTCCGGCCGTCGACCGTCTCCGAGCGAGGACCCCCTGAACGCTTTCATCCGGATGTGTGAGGTAAAGGGTGCCGAGCGTGGTCCTCTCTCGGGTTGGCGCCTGGGGGTGAAGGACAACATCGCGGTGGCCGGGGTGCCGATGACCAACGGGTCCGTCTTCCCTCCGTTCGTCCCCACGCTGGACTCGGTCGTCGTCGAGAGGATGCTCAAAGCCGGGGGCTCGATCGTGGGAACCCTCAACATGGACGACCACGGCGGAGGAGCGACCGGGGTGATGAGCGCCTTCGGCCCGGCCCGGAACCCGCTCGACCCGTCGCGGACCGCCGGCGGTTCGTCGGGGGGCGCAGGATCAGCGGTGGCGTCAGGAGCCGTCGACGGCGCTCTGGGAGTGGACCAGGGAGGAAGCGGCCGGATCCCCGCGGCATGCTGTGGAGTGGCGACGGTCAAGGCCACTCACGGCCTCATTCCCACCTTCGGGGTGACCCCGATAGACCACAGCATCGACTATGTGACGCCACTTGCCCGCTCGGTGAGGGAAGTCGCCGTCCTGCTGGAGGTGATCGCCGGCGAGGACTGGCGCGATCCCCAGGGGATTCACATTCCCATCGAGATTCCCGAGTACCGGCGCGCCGAAGGAGAAGGCGTCGCCGGTCTCCGGATCGGGTTGATCGATGAAAGCGTCACGGGCGTCGACTGCGAACCGGTGGTGGTCGAAACGATCAATGACGCGGTGGCAGCGCTGGAGCAGGCCGGCGCCCAGGTTGAAAGGATCTCGATGCCGGAGTGGAGCGAAGCCTCCAGCATATTCGGGCCCTACGTGGCCCACCTGGTGGGCAACATGCTGAGGACCGAGGGGGGCAGCCACGGTCACATGGGATACATCGACGTCGACCGGATGCATGCCTTCGCCACCAGCCGGCGCGCCCAGTCCCGCGAGCTGAACCCCTACGTCAAGTGCTGGACCATCGCCAGCCGGTACCTGATGGAGCGGTACATGAACGTCCCGTTCGGCCGATTGCACAATGCGCGGCTCGAGTCGCGGCGGCGCATAAGCGAACTGCTGGGCACATGGGACCTGCTGATCACGCCCACCATCCCGTTCACTGCGCCGAAACTGCCCGAGGCCCCCACACCGATCGCCGACCTCCTGGCGGACTCCAAAGCCAGTGTGGCGTTCAACACATCGCCGCTCAACATGTCGGGGCATCCGGCCATGGCGGTGCCCGGTTTGTATGACTCCGACGGTCTGCCCGCCTCGGTACAGATCGTCGCCGCTCACTTCGACGAATTCACCGCCTTCCGGGCGGCCTTCGTACTCGAGGAGTACTTTGCCGGGCGGAAGCCCGAGTCGGCCTGAGACATGACCTTCCGGGGCCCTTTGGAGAGGCGGGCCCTCGAGTATCTGTGGATTCACGAGAGTCCGCGCTCCGAACTGGTGGACCACGACATGCTGAGGGTGTTCGACCGGGGTGAGGGAGCATGGCTCTGGGACACCCGGGGCGATCGCTACTTCGACCTCTGCTCGTCGATGTGGCAGACGCCTCTCGGGCATGGTCGATCCGACATCACCGCGGCAATGGCCGAACAGGCCCGCAACGTCGCCACCGCCGGGCCGATCTTCTTCACCACCCGGGGAGCGGTGGAACTGGCCGAGCGGCTGGCGGCGTCGGCGCCGGGCGACCTTCAACACTCGTTTCTCACCAGTTCCGGCTCGGAGGCCACCGAAACCGCCATCAAACTGGCCCGCCAGTACCACCGCATACGGGGAGATCACCATCGCTACAAGGTGATCTCCCGTTACGGGTCGTATCACGGTGCAGGCGCGGGAGGCCTGGCCATGTCGGGCCGCCGACACAAAGACGCCCTGTATTACCCCCTGGTGCCGGGAGGGGTGCACGTCATGCCTCCGACCGGGGTAGCGGACCTCCAATATGCCGAACAGATCCGGGAGGTGATCGAACTGGAGGGACCCGAGACGGTGGCGGCGGTGATCGGCGAGCCGGTGGCGATCACCGAGTTCCGCATACCGGACGAGACCTACTGGCCCCGGGTGAGAGAAATCTGTAACGCCTATGGTGTGTTGCTGATAGCCGACGAGACGCTGACGGGGTGCTGTCGTAGCGGGCGGATGTGGGCGATCGAACACTGGAACGTGGTGCCGGATGTGATGGTTGTGGCCAAGGCTTTGAGCGGCGGATACGCTCCGGTTGCCGCCATGATCGTCCGCCAGCACGTCTTCTCGGCGTTCGGCAGTGACACCGGGTCGCCCTCGGTCCAGAGCTACGGGGGTCACGGCGCCAGCGCAGCGGCGGCCGTGAAAGCCATGGAGATCTACATGGAAGGGCGAATGGACCGGCTGGCGGAGTCCCTTGGCGCGGAACTGCTCGGAATGCTGAGCGGAGTCAGGGAGCTTCCGATCGTGGGAGACATGCGGCGGTTCGGACTGTGGATCGGGATCGAACTGGTTAACCCGGCGACCGGCGAGTCCTACGCCACCGGGTTAAAGGGCAGGTTCGAAGTAGCCAAGGAACTCAGCCGACGGCTGTTGAGACTCGGCTGCGCCGCCGCTCGGATGTCGGAGGGGATCCTGCACATCGCCCCTCCGTATGTGTCAACCTCAGAGGACCTCGAATTCGTCACCGAATCGGTGGTTTCCGTCTTGGACGAGATGTCCGATATGCTATCCCAGGGCTGATAGACGACTCCACGAAAGGGCGACGAGGTTGCAGCACAACTGGACGATAGAACAGCGAATTACCAAAGAACTGCGGGATCTCATAGTGGCCGGAGAGCTCGAACCGGGCATCCGGGTGCGCTACCGGGATCTTGCCGAGCAGTTCGGCGTCAGCATCACACCGGTACGCGCCGCCGTGCGGGAACTCGCGCACGAGGGGTTGATCGACGCCCGTCCCAACTCGGCCAACTACGTATCCCCGTTGTCACTCGATGAGATCGAACAGTTGTACCTGGCCAGGATGGGGTTTGAATCCTGGCTGGCCCAACTGGGCGCGCCCCGATTGTCGAGCCATGACCTGAGTGTGATGGAGGAGACGCTCCAGAGGTTCCAGGCGGCCGCCGAGCGAAGCACCACCCAATGCCTGATGGACATCGCATGGGAGTTGCGGTCGGTCTGTTATGAGGCCGCCGATCGTCCCGGCCTGCTGCAAAAGGCGGCGGACCTTTACGATCGCTCCCGCCGTTACACCCATCGGACACTGATGGTTGCTCCCCGACGCCAAAGATCGACAGCCGTGGCGAAGGCCTTTTACGGCGCCTGTGTGGGGCACGACGGCGAACTGGCCGCGGAGACCATCCGGGGGGCTCTTCAGGTGACCTTCCAGGATCTCCTCGGCATGATCGACCCGGCGGCAAACGGGCAACTGGCCTCCTAGACGGTCGGCTGCACACCGGCCTCCGGGCCGGGGCCCGCAACCGGGAACCTACTCGGGAGCCTTGCCCACCTCGGCGCCCATCATATGCTCCAGGGCTTTGACCAGCGCGTGCTGGCCTTCCGATCCCAGGCCTCGGTGCTGCAGCGACCGGTATAGCTGGAACACCAGACCAGTGGTAGGCAGAGGAACACCCAACTCGTCTCCCGCCTCCAACACCAGACGGATGTCCTTCTGCTGGAGGTCGATGGTGAATCCCGGGCGCCAGTCCCGCACGATCATCTGCGGTCCCCGGTTGGCCAGCATCCACGAGTTGGCCGCACCACCGGTCAGAGCCGACAGGGCTGTCTCCAGGTCCAGCCCGCCCGCGTCGGCCAGCAGCAACGCCTCACACGCCGCTTGCATGTTCACCACCACCAGCACCTGGTTCACCAGCTTCACCATCTGTCCCGACCCCACCGGACCGACATGGGTGATGGTCTTTCCCATCGCATCCAGATAGGGGCGCACCCTCTCCAGGTCGGAGGCCTCGCCTCCCACCATGATCGATAGGGTCCCAAGCTCCGCTCCTTCGCTTCCGCCGCTCACCGGACCGTCCAACCAGGAGCCTCCCGCCTCGACGGCCAGACCTGCCAGACGCCGGGTCTCCGACGGGCTGATGGTGGAGTGGTCCACAACCAACGAACCCGGCGACAACCCCGCCAGGATGCCGTCGGGTCCCTCGGTGACCGCCACCACGTCGGGGGTGTCGGCGACGCAGATCAACACGACGGTGGACTGTTCCGCCACTTCCCGGGGCGACCCCGCCGCGGAGGCCCCCAAGTCGGTTACCGGCGCCATCTTGGAGGCGGTGCGGTTCCACACCGTCACGTCGAATCCGGCGCGCACCAGGTTGGCGGCCATCCCTCCGCCCATGATCCCCAGCCCGACGAATCCAAGCTTCTCACTCACCTCGATCTCCTTTCTCCCCCATCACCATCGGCGCCTATCCACCCCTCCAGGTTCGGCCGGACGCCCAAGCAACTCTCATACCAGGCTATCCCTTCGAGGGTACCAACCCGGTCCGCCCCCTGCACGGAGGAGGACCCCCTCTCTTACCCGGCAGGGAGGTACCCGGCTAGTAGATGCCGGGAAAGATCCGGTACTTGACCCGTTCCTGGTACTCGGCCCACTTCTCGGGGCCGTACTTCTCGGCGCAGAACCGTTCATCGTAGATTTGACGCGTCGTGAAGAACGAGACTATGAAGATGAAGTAGGTCCAGGCCCAGAGATTGCCGACGTAGCCGAACACCAGGGAGATCGAGAGGGCCAGGAACCCCTCGCCCAGGTAATTGAAGTGCCGGGCGACGCCCCAGAAGCCGCTGCACAGGATCTTGCGGTCGCCCGCCTCGATGTGCACCGGGTCGATGAGCCCCAGGAACTTGCGGTCGGGCCACCGCTTGAACGTGTACTTCTGCAGATTGGCGCCCCGACCGATCGCCCATCCCCCCAGGAACAGCACCGGCGTCCCGATCAACCAGACATACCTGAACGGCCCCGAGAACCCCGGGTCCGGGTGGACGGCCATGCCCCACAGCGGAAGGATGTACAGCCACCCGTAGACGATGAGCCCACCCCACATCAACTTGAAGCCGAGATTCTCGTGGATGAGGTCGTAGGTATAAAGCTGGACCCGCTCGAAGATGAAGTAGTCCATGATGTAGAAGGCGAAGAACGCCGCATACAGGAAGACGCCCGGATTGGAGTCGGCACCGAACAGCTCGTAGTGGTAGGCGGCCCCCGACAGGGCGTTCAACGCGAACATCGCCCCGCCGACCACGTACAGGTACATCTTGACGTCGACCCCGAGGAACGACACCTCCCGGGCCCGGCCCTCCCACAGCGCCAACCAAGTGTTCTCATTCTCGCCCTTCGGCTGGCTGAACACCACCGCCAGCGTAAAGATGATGGCCAGGACGGTCCCGCCCGCCACGGCGTAGACCGAGGACCGGTAGAACCAGGCGCGCTCCATCCCGGTGAGTTCGAAGGCCCACACGATCAGCACGACCGCATAGACCAGGAGACCGTTCAGCCTGTAGCGGCGCGGCTCACCGGTCGCCGGATCGGTGACATAGCCGGGCACCTTTCGGGCGGGCAGTATCAGTTGCAACAGGAAGAACACGGCGAAAACCACCAGCGGGGTGAGGAACCCCGCGATCGCTTCCGATCCGGAGAGTTCGAAGAGGTGGTCGATGCCGAGCCATTCAATCATGACCGGTTACTCCTTCCTGGGGTGGAGCGATCTCCCCGATGATCGCATCCGTCGGCTTACCGGCGGAGGGTGGTGCACGCAGAATCGACGATGGCGGTCACCAATACCCTTGGCTATGACCATACCGCCAGCCCATTGTCTCACCAAGGAATTGACTCCACTTCGCCGGCGCTCCGGACCCAGGATGAAGCTAGTGTCTTGGCGGGATGAGCAAGGGACGAGCGGTCGGGGCCATCGACCAGGGAACCACCAGCACCAGGTTCATGATCTTCGATCACTCGGGAGCCGTGATCGCCTCTGCGCAGCGGGAATTCCGCCAGATCCTCCCCCAACCGGGGTGGGTGGAGCACGATCCCTCAGAGATTCTCCAGACCACTGAAGCGGTTGTCACAGAAGCGCTCTCTTCGGCGGGTATGGAGGCCGGGGATCTTGCGGCCGTCGGGATCGCCAACCAGCGGGAGACCACCGTCGTCTGGGACCGCGCCAACGGCAGGCCGCTGGCCAACGCCATCGTGTGGCAGGACACCCGGACCGACCGGATCTGTGAGAGACTGGCCCGGGAAGGCGGGATCGACCGCTTCCGGGACCGAACCGGCCTCCCCCTGGCCACCTACTTCAGCGGGCCCAAGGCAGCATGGTTGCTGGAGAACGCCGACGGCGTCGCTGAGAAGGCGGCTTCGGGCCGAGCCGTGGTGGGCACCGTCGACTCCTGGCTGGTCTGGAACCTCACCGGCGGAGTGGAGGGAGGCAGGCACGTAACCGATGTCACCAACGCTTCGCGGACTCTGCTGATGGATCTCGAGACCCTCGACTGGAGTGATGAACTGCTCGGAGCGATGGGAATCCCCCGATCGGTGATGGCCGAGATCCTCCCCTCCATCGGTCGTGTGGGGACAGGGACCGGCACCCTTGAGGAAGTCCCGATCTCGGCCATCCTGGGAGACCAGCAGGCCGCCCTGTTCGGCCAGACGTGTTTCCGGCCGGGAGAGGCCAAGAACACTTACGGCACGGGTTGCTTCCTGCTCATGAACACCGGAACCCGAAGGGTGCCGTCAACCCACGGCCTGCTCACCACGGTCGGCTACCAGGTGGCCGGGTCCGACCCGATCTTTGCTCTGGAGGGGTCGGTGGCGGTCACCGGTTCCCTGATCCAGTGGCTCCGCGACAACCTGGGGATGATCGCCACCGCACCCGAGGTGGAGGCGATGGCCGCCTCGGTGCCGGACAACGGCGACGTTTATTTCGTGCCGGCCTTCTCGGGGCTGTTCGCTCCCCATTGGAGAACGGACGCCCGGGGCGTCATCACCGGCCTGACCCGGTTCTCCAACAAAGGTCACATCGCCCGGGCCGCCTTGGAGGCAACCGCCTACCAGACCCGGGAGGTCCTGGACGCCATGCGGGCCGACTCCGACGTGGCCCTGACCGAGTTGCGGGTCGACGGGGGGATGGTCTCCAACGACCTGCTGATGCAGTTCCAGTCGGACATCCTGGACGTCGAGGTGGTGTGCCCGCGGGTGAGCGAGACCACCGCCCTGGGCGCCGCCTACGGCGCCGGACTCGCAGAAGGGTTCTGGGACAGCCTCGACGATCTGCGCCGCAACTGGCAGGAAGACCGGCGCTGGTCGCCGCAGGTGTCGGAAGAGGCCCGGTACGGCCGCTGGCAGAAGGCAGTGGCCCGCTCTTTGGACTGGGTGGGCAACACCTGATCCGGGTAAGCGCCTAGGCTCTGCCGCCAGCACCTCGCAGGCGGATGGCGTTGTAGCTGAAATGCCGTCGTCCAACACGGCCTTGGGTACCCTTCGATCAAGATGTGCCAACCGAAGCCGAACAGGAGGCGATCGCGCCTAATGCTCAGGAATAGAACGGCGCTGGCCGCCATCCTGGCGCTGTCCTTCGTCTTAGCCGGCTGCGGCGGGTCATCCGAGGAGCCCACCGGCGCCGAGGTCCCTGAAACCACCGTGCCCGCCACGACATCGGCGCCCACCACAACTGCCGCGCCCACGACCACCGAGTCGCCCCAGGTGGAGACTGCCACCACCGAAGACGCCGCCGAGGAAGCCGCCTCCACCTCCGACGAGCCGTTAGACATGGTGGTACACCTCCGCGAGAAGACCATGCACCTGTGGGATGTCTACAACACCCACGACCCCGACGCACTCAAGATCTTCTACTCGGACAGCTACTGGGAGGAGGAAAAGGAAAGCATCAGGACGAACATGCAGCCCTTCAAGAACCAGAACTTGACCTTTACCGCGGAAGAGACCTCCCCGCCCACCGAGATCGCCCCGGGTAAGTGGGAGACCAAGCACACCGCCCGCTTCCCGGGAGGGCTGGTGAACATGGTGTTCATCTACGAGGAGTTCGACGGAACCTGGCTCCTCACCTTCGCAAAACCCCAGTAGACCCTAACAGCGGCGCAACCGTGAAATCGGATCGCCGTTCTCCGCAGGTCCGTCCCGTAAACGTGTCCTGGCTGTGCCCTCTAGAGACGGGCGGCACCTTTCGTGGGACACCCGGCCGGGCGTTCTCAGCAACAACCTGCCGTATCTTCCATCAGCCCTACGTGGCGGAGAGACGCCCGGCCGGGGCGAGGACTCGAGAGGCCCGCGGTCGCCTGTACTAACATGAAGAATGTGTTACGTCTCTAGTTGACGCGCCGGTCGGGCGCAAAACCAACCCAAACCAGAAGCCGTTGGGAAAGTGAACCCTCTGCCCTGCCGCTCCTGTCGCGGTACGGAGCACGCCATCCGGGGCTTGTAGGCCAATAGGAGTCTCAAGGCGGATTCAGAAGGCAGGAGCCACTGAAGCCCAGGCATAGGAAGCCCCCCAGAACTCGGCTCACCTGCTTGCCTGCCGGTTATCGGGCACTCCAAACCCATCACGCCTTCCCTTGGCTTCAAATCGGCTACCTTCCAAAAGGAAGGCTTCCTCGGAAGGAGGAGCCAATGGAGAAACTATGAAAACGTATGGCCAGCTATTTCGTTTCGAATCACACCGTGGTCCTGTTGGGTGTGAATGCTCGTCGCCCCACGGAAGTTTGGCGGAGGTCTTCTGGACCCACCTCAGCGACCTGCGCGGGAACCCGCAGCATGACCGCCGAAGGTCTCGGACAGGACACAGGAAGCGCGACAGACCGTTACTCCATGATTGGAGTCAGATCAATTGAGAAGGAGGTCAAAGGAGATCAAAGATAAAGAAGCCGTCCTCAGGGCGGCGCTTCGAATAACCGCAATTATCGTGTCGGGTGGACTCATAGTGGCACTCACCGTTTTGTGGCATCCGATGTCCGGCGAAAGTGAAAGCGGCTCAGGTTGGTTCCTGCTATGGCCGCTGTGCTGGTTTGGGTCAATTGCCGTGTTCATATGGAACGTGCCGGTACTCGTGTTGGAGACCAGGTACAAAGCACCGAAGAGCAAGTACGATTACGACTTGTTCTCTTGGGGGATCTGCATTGTTTGTGGCCTCATAACAGGTGCTGCCAGCAGCGGTGCAACTGAGGTATTGATGAGCAACGTTGACATTCCCCACCCAGCCACAGAATGGATGATCAGGGTAACCTTCCTGGGGTTGGGTATGGCAGCCTTAGCCTTACTCCATCCAGCGCCTACTCCCAGGTCTGCCAAGCAGGGCTCGTCATTTGTCGATCAGCACCGGATTGCCATGGGTATGGCTTCCCGGACACCCGACTTGGAAGATGTCGACAACCGGCTGCATCGCATTGAGCGGTCCTTGGGCATCGGCAGTGGCGAAAGCATAGAACAACGCCTCAACACCATCGAGCGGTCCATCCGCTGAACGTGCCATCGGCCAAGCGGGCACGGCCCCCGTGAGGCGGCGTTCAATAATCTCCTAGCTGCGCCGAGCGTAGGAGTACCGTGCCTTTGGACTTTCCCGATTTCTCGAAGAACTTGCCCCAACCCCGGTGATTAGTGACGGCCTTCGCCCGCCGAGTGTCAGGCGGAGCGGGCTTGGGCGGCTAGGAGTTTGCGGTTGAGCTTGCCGGTGGAGGTCTTGGGCAGGTTGTCGACGTACTCGACTATCCGCGGGTATTTGTAGGCGGCCAACTGGGTCTTGACCTGGGCTTGGAGCACTTGGGTCAGATCGTCTCCCGCCCGGTGCCCGTCGGCAAGGACCACCATTGCCTTGACCACATGGCCCCTGATCTCATCGGGCGCCGGGATGACGGCCACTTCCGCCACCGCGGGATGGCGGACCAGCGACTCCTCCACCTCGGCGGGGCCGATTCGGTAGCCGGCGCTGGCGATCATGTCGTCGTCGCGGCCGAGAAACCGGATGTAGCCGTCGCCATCCAAGATGGCCTGGTCGCCGGTCATGATCCAGCCGTCCCGGCGCATGCCCGCGGTCGCCTCCGGGTTACCCCAATACTCAAGCATCTGGGTGGGATCGCCCGGCCGCACCGCGATCTCGCCAATCTGGCCGGGAGATACCTCTTCTCCCTCCTCATCGAGTACTGCCACCTCGCGACCCGGATACGGCAGTCCCATCCATCCCGGCTGTCCGGGCCACAGCGCCTCGCATCCACCCACCAGGTGGTTCACCTCGGTAAGACCGTAGAACTCGTTGATGACAGCTCCCAGATCCCGCTCACTCCAGCGGTGCAACTCGTCGGCCACCGACTCTCCGCCGCTGGCTATGACCCGGAGGTCGAGATCGAAGCGGGGACCGGGGTCGAGCACCTGCGCCATCACCTTCAGGGCCGTGGGCGTCAGGAAGGCGTGGGTGACGCCGTTCCGACCGATCACCTCGAAGGCGCGTTCGGCCGAGAAGCGCTCCTCGTCGGCCACCACCGGGCGGCCGAAGACCAGGGCGGGAAGCAGTATGTCGAGGAGACCCCCCACCCATGCCCAGTCGGACGGTGTGTAGAAAACGGTGGAGTGGTCGAACTCCACGTTGAAGAAGAGTTTGAAGGTGAGAAGGTACCCCTCGAGGATGCGGTGGGCATGGAGGGCGCCCTTGGGGTGGCCGGTGCTGCCTGATGTGTATAACAACAGTGCCGGATCCTCAGATGCCGTGTCAACCGGGTCGAAGTCGGCCGGGTAACCATCCGCCTCCGCCAACGACCTCTCCCCTTCCCCGGGCTGTCCCGAGATGACCACCGTGCCCAGATCGGGCAGGTCGTTGCGGACCGACCGGATGGGGTCGGCGTAGGCCTCGCCTACCACGATGACGCTGGTCGCCGAGTCGGACAGGATGTGGCGGTAGGAATCGGGACCGTACAGGATCGACATGGGGAGGGCGACCGCGCCGACGGAGTAAACCGCCAGGTGGAGGGCCGCCAACTCGGCGCCCTGCTGCATCACCAGCGAGACACGGTCCCCGGGCTGGACTCCCAACGCCACCAGGAAGTTGGCGTAACGCTTGGCCAGCCTGATCAGGCGCCAGTAGGACCAAGTGTCCCGGCGCCCATCGGCATGCTCAACAAAGACGGCCACCCGGCCCCGATCATCGCTCCAGCGGTCGAAGACCTCCGAGGCCATGTTCATCCGTTCGGGGATGTCCCACTCGAACTCTTCCACCAGTCTCCGGTAGCTGCCGTAGCCCAATAGATCTTGATCCGCTAATCGCATGGGAGCGATATTAGAGAGTCGGCGGGTAACGTCGGCCGGAGCGGAAAATCGCGAAAACCCATATCTAACCCGCGAATCTGGACTTTCGATTCTCACCCGTTGGGCCCACCCCCCGCCGCCACCACCAGTCGTTGGAGCGCGGTCGGGCTTCGCCCGAGGACGCGTTGCCAAAGGAATATGACCTCCAGATGCGCAGACTTCTATGCTCGGCCCGAGCGACGTCGGATCGGACCGGGAGGTGTTCGACTCCTCCAATGTGCAGGGGCCCTGTGACATACCCCGCCGCGCGGCGGTTGCTTGACCGCCGAAGCTGCGAAAAAAGCCGTCATGCCGCACCTGCAAACCGGCAAGGTTCCGTTACCGGCTGGGTTACCATCAACTCCACGGGAACCAAACTGAGGGGAGACTCGGCATGCCAACCACCAACTTGCCTATGAACTGTGGAACCTCCTGCGGCATACCCCTTCTGATGTAGAGGTTTCACGTGAGTGGGCTACAGAGGAGCTTCGGTGTTCGGGAGAAGAACTGAGTGAAGCAGCCAGAGTGGTACTGGAAGCCATGGATTACGCAGAGAGGGAGGCCGCCAGCCGCCAAGAGCCCCCCGTCTCACGTCTTCCTGAACCGTCCAAAGAGATGAGAGACCTGTTTGCCTTCGCCTGAAGTCATCTGGATAGGGTTGATTACCGGCGCCACCGCGTCAGTAATTGCCTTGGTAGGGATCGGGATCAGGTTGTGGGTTGGGCGGAGGCTCAGGCAGGCCACCACTCTTGCTGCCATAGCCGAGGGGCACCAGAGGATCACCGAAGATGCTCTGGCGGCACATGAACGTGCGCCGCGACACAACAAACACTTGGAGGAGGAGAATCGGCTAATGCGCCGACGAATTCGTCAGATCGGACGGGACCAGTTCCCCTATTAACCGCCGCCTCACTTTGAAGGGGCGAACTCAGCGGTTCGGCTCCAGGTGTCGACTCACCGCCGGGAGCGGGTGACGCAACGGAACCCGATGTGGCTGGTGGAGGTGTCGATGGCCTGGGACTGGCGGGCGGCGGGGCGGTATCGGAAGCAGTACTGGATGGTGCAGAGGTGCGATCCTCCCTTGATCACGCGGGCCGACGCCGAATCGCCGCATGCGGCCGGCGGAGCGCAGCAGGGTGACGCCGGGTCTCCGTCGGAAGGGAGACCGTATGGATCGGAGGTCCATTCCCACACGTTGCCGGCCATGTCGTAGAGGCCGTAACCGTTGGGTGGGTAGCAGCCGACCGGAGAAGTGTGGACCCATCCATCCACCTCGGTGTTCTCATACGGAAACCGGCCCTGCCAGGTGTTGGCGAGAGGCGCCGTCTCCTGCGGATCGTCATCGCCCCAGGTGAACTCGGCGCGGTCCAGTCCTCCCCGGGCGGCGTACTCCCACTCGGCTTCGGTGGGCAACTCCATCCCGGCCCACGCCGCGTAGGCCGCCGCGTCCTGGTAGGCGACATGGACCACTGGATGGTTGTCGAGACCGTTGAGGGATGATCCCGGTCCGCGGGGATGGCGCCAGTCGGCGCCGGGGGTCCATGCCCACCAGCGCCAGAACTCCCCCAGGTTCACCGGACCGGGCGTCATCCCGAAGACGAGAGACCCCGGGACCAGGTCCTCGGGGTGGACCTCCGGGTAGACAGCCGGGTCGGGAGGCCGCTCCGCCAGGGTGACATGCCCGGTGGCCTCCACGAACCGGCGGAACTGCCGGTTGGTGACCGGGTGGACGTCCATTCCGAACCCATTGACCCTGGCGGTCCGGACCGGGCCCTCCTCGGGGTAGTGGTGGTCCGACCCCATCGCAAACTCGCCGCCGGGGAGCCACACCTGCCGATGATCGGGCAAAGTTATCATCCAACAGGCAAATTACAGGTGGCCGCCACAGCCACCGTTCCGTCCCAGTCGCGAGAGGTAGGATCGAGATGAGCAAGATCGGTTTCATCGGCGTGGGGGTGATGGGCATGCCCATGGCCCTCAACCTGATCGAGGGGGGCCACCGGGTCAAGGCATTCGACATCGCGCCCGGCGCCCTGGAAGCCATCGGCCGCACAGACGCAGAGACGGCAACCTCACCGAGGGACGCCGCCGAAGGCGCCGACTTCGTGATCACCATGCTCCCCACCGGCAAGGTCGTGGGATACGCGGTGTTCGGCCCGGACGGCGCTGCGGAGTCCCTGGCGGACGACTCGCTCCTGATCGACATGAGCACCGGCCTGCCCAGCCACTTCGATGCACTGGCGAACCGGTTGAGATCCCAGGGGAAGAGGGCGATTGACGCTCCCGTGGGGCGGACATCCAAGGAGGCCGAGGACGGAACCCTGCTGATCATGGTGGGTGGTGAAGAAGAGGACGTGGAGCGGGCTCGCCCGGTCTTGGCGTGCATGGGCGACACGATCATCCACTGCGGCCCGGCGGGATCGGGGATTCGCACCAAGCTGGTCAACAATTACCTGTCGATCGTCTCCAACGTGGTGGTGGCGGAGGCGTTGGCCCTGGCGGAAGGGGCGGGTCTGGACCGCGACATGGCCATCGAGGTGCTGATGGGCACCACCGCCGGGCGGGGCCATTTGGGCACCACCTACCCGGTCCAGGTCCTGGCCGGAAACCTCGACCCGGGTTTCATGGTTGACCTGGCCCGAAAGGACTTGGGCCTCGCCTTGGAGATGGGCGTCGACCACGACTCGCCCACCGTGATGGGCGCCGCCGCGTTACCGGTCTACGACGCCGCCCAACTTCAGGGTCTGGGGCGACGGGACTGGACCGCCATCTACAACCTGGTGACCGGTAGGGGCTGAATCGACCCCTATCCGCTGACCTTCACCCCGAGGACCGTGCCCAGGGAGGGCGTGTCGGGCTGGTTGAAGGGAACGTACACCACGCCCGGTTCCACGGTGGGATCGATAACCACGCCCGCTCGCAGCGATCCCGAGACGGATGTCACATCCACCGAGTCTCCCTCTCCTACGCCGAGGCGGGCGGCGTCGGCGGGGTGCAGGTGGGCGCCGGAGCCCGGCGCCAAGGGTCTGAGGGAGGGGCTCTCCCTGGTCATCACCCCGTCGTCGTACATGGTGCGGGCATAGTGGAGGGCCATCTCGCCGGGCCGGGGAGAGACCGAAGCCACATGCGAGAACACCGGCACATAACCCAGGTCGCCGCTCACGACTATCCCGTCGCGGTCCTCCCAGTCCAGCCGCTCCCAGTTCACGCCCCGGTAGATATCGGCCAGTTCCTCGACTTCCTGGCTGATCTGCTGGGCGGAGACCAGGCCCAGATCGACTCCCAGCCGGGCCGCCAGGTCCGAGAGGATCGCCCAGTCGGGCCGGCTCTGACCCGGTCCCGGAGTCAGGCGGTTCACCTTGAGCACCCGGCCTTCGATGTTGGTGACCGTACCCTCCACCTCTGAGAACCCCATGGCGGGGAACACCACGTCGGCCATGCGGGAGCTGTCGGTCAGGAACTGGTCGATCGCCACCACCAGCCCCGCCTTCTCGAGGGCGCGTCGGGCCAACTCCCCGTCGGGGACGTCGCGCACCGGATCGGCGCCCACCAGCACCACCGCTTCGATGTCTCCCGACTCGAGCCCCTCGAGGATCCCCCGGCAGTCCCGGCCGGAGGCGGCGGGGAGCTCGCCCCACCGGTCGGCCAGCATCTGGGCGGCCAGGGTGCCCCGTTGGACCCTCCCGGGCAGGAGGGCCGGGCTCAGGCCCATGTCAAGAGCGCCGAAGACGTTGCCCCGCCGCGCCAGGGGCAGGATGGTTGCGTCGGGGAGGGAGCGGACGAAGGCTGCGGTGGCCTCGGCCAGATCGGGGCTCTCCCCGTATCCGGGCCTGCCCAGGAGCGCCACCACCGGTCCGTTGGAGAGGACCTCTCTCGCTTCGGCCATCCTTCCGTTGCCATCCATCAACTCCGTAAGCACTTCCCCGCCTCTTCCCGGCTGGTAAGTGACCTTCACCGAGGCCCGGTCGTCCAATCCCGTGCCCCGGGGATGGACCACCACCAGGCCGGCTCCCAGTTCCTGGGCCGCACGACGCACCCGGAGATACAGAGTGGGGTGCTCCTCCTTCAGGTCGGGCCCCCAAACCAGGATCGAACCGGCGCTTTCCAGATCGGCGATGCGGGCCCGGTCCACTATGGCCGACAGCAATCGGGGATCGAGGCCGTCGTCCATCTGGCAGTCCACGCTGTTGGTGCCCACCGCCGACCGGAGGAACTTGGAGAAGGCGTAGGCGTCCTCGTTGGTCCCCCGCGCACCCCCCAGTCCCGCCACGGCTCGCCCACCCGAACGAGAGATGACCTCCCCCAGGGCCTTACCGGAGTAATCCAGCGCCTCACCCCAGGAGACCTCCTGTAGCTCACCTGCCTTGTCGCGCACCAAGGGAGAGGTGAGGCGGGCCGGAGAGGCCACGTACTCGAACCCGAAGCGGCACTTGTCGGAGAGCCATCCCTGGTTGGTGGGCTCGGAGTCCACCCCCAGGATGCGCAGGAGCCGGTTCTGGCTCGACTGCAGGTTGATCCGGTCCCCGCTCGAACAATGCTGGCAGGTTGACTCGACGAAGGTGAGGTCCCACGGCCGGGCGCGGAACCGGTAGGGAGTGGCGGTTAGCGCTCCCACCGGACAGATCTGAACCGTGTTGCCCGAGAAGTAGGAACGGAAGGGCTCGTCGGGGAAGGTGTTGACCTCGGTGTAGTTGCCCCTCTCCTGGAACTCGATGAGCGGATCGCCGGAGATCTCCTCGGAGAACCGGGTGCAGCGGGCGCAGAGAATGCAGCGTTCCCGGTCCAGCATCACCAACTCCGAGATGGGGATGGGCTTTTCGAAGTGGCGCTTTTCCTCCACGAACCGGCTCTCTCCGGGACCGTAGGCCATGGTCTGGTCCTGGAGAGGACACTCGCCGGCGCGATCGCAAACCGGGCAGTCCAGGGGGTGGTTGATCAGCAGGAACTCCAACACTCCCTCCTGGGCCTTCTTCACCGTGGGGTTGGTGGTGTCCACCGTCATGCCGTCCGACACCGGGGTGGTGCAGGACGTGACCATCAGCGGGCCGCGGGGAGTCTGGATCTCCACCAGGCACATCCGGCACATCCCCACCGGGTTCATGCGGGGATGCCAGCAGAAACGGGGGATGTACACCCCGTTGTCCTGGGCGGTCTTGATGAGGAGTTCCCCTGCCGGGGCGTTCACCAGGCGGCGGTTGATGGTTACTGTGACCGGCTTAGTCAAGGGGACAGCCCCCCTGGTGGATATGGGCCATCAGTTCGTCCTTGAAATAGGAGGTGATGGCGAGGATCGGAGACACCGCCGAGGGTCCCAGCGGGCAGATGGTGGTCATCCGGGGAGGCCAGGCCAGGCCCGGTGAGATGTTGTCGGAGATGTCGAGCAGCATGTCGACGTCCACCTCCCGTCCCGCTCCCTCCTCTATGCGGCGCAGTATCCGCTCCAGCCAGGAACAGCCCTCGCGGCAGGGAGTGCACTGACCGCAGGACTCGTGGGCGAAGAAGCGCACCAGGCGCTCGGTGGCCCGCACGGTGCAGGTGGTCTCGTCCATGATCACCACCGCTCCCGAGCCCAGCATCGACCCCGCCTTGGCGGTGTCGTCGAGGGTCACCGGCAGGTCGAGATGGTCGTCGGGGACGAACCACGGCGCCGAGGCGCCTCCGGGAATCCAGCACTTGAGCGCCCGGTCCCCCGGTATCCCTCCCGCCACGTCGTAGATCAACTCCCTCCAGGTGAGCCCCATCACCAACTCGTAATTGCCGGGTCGGCGCACGTGCCCTGAGATCGAGAACAGCCTGGTGCCCTGCGACCCGTCGGGTCCGATGGCGGCGAACGCCTCCCCGCCGTTGTGGATGATCCAGGGGACGTTGGCCAGGGTCTCCACGTTGTTGACGATGGTGGGCTTCATGTACAGACCCTTGGCGGCCGGATAGTAGGGGGGCTTCAGCCGGGGCTCGCCCCGTCGTCCCTCCAGGCTGTTCAGAAGGCCCGTCTCCTCCCCGCATATGTAGGCGCCCGCTCCCAGATGAACGGTGACTTCCAGGTCGAACCCGCTCCCCAGGATGTCGGATCCCAGGTAACCGGCCGCGTAGGCGTCCTCGACCGCCTGCTGTACCCGCCGGGCCGAGCGGGGGTACTCGCCCCGGATGTAGATGAAGGCATGGTTGGCGCCGTTGGCATACGAGGTGATGATCGTCCCCTCCAGCATCTGGTGAGGATCGCGTTCCATCAACTGGCGGTCCTTGAAGGTGCCCGGCTCGGACTCGTCCCCGTTCACCACCACGTAGGCGGGCTTGGCGGGCGCCAGGAAACTCCACTTGACACCGCATGGGAAACCCGCTCCTCCCCTGCCCCGCAGGTTGGCGGCCTTCACCTCCCCGGTCACCTCCTCCGGCGGCATCTCCAAGGCTTTGGCGAGGGCCTGGTAACCACCGGTCTCCAGGTAACGCTCCAAGGTGTGGCTGTCCGAGGGATGCCGGGTCATCCGGTCGGTGACAATGCTCGGAGCGCTCACAGCCCTATCCGTCCTGGTCCTCTGAAGGACCCGAGACAGTGCCCAGCGGGCCGAACGCCGGGTACGGCCCCAGTGCGGAGTCGCGGTCGAATGGTCCCCAGTCAAAACTCCTCCTGCCGCCGAACAACTCCTGGCACTCGGCGCCGACGATCGCGTCCGGTCGAGCGGTGCGAAGCCATCTGACCAGTTCCCGGGCCTTCTCGGCTGTGACTCCTTCGATCAACTCGTAATTGACGGTGACGGCCGGCGCTCCCCCGCATGCTCCTATGCACTCCACGTGCTCCACCGAGATCAACTCCTCGGGATCGGTCTCCCCCGCCGTCACATCCGATTCCTCCTCTATGGCTCTCAGCACCTCGTCGGATCCGAGCAGCATGCAACTGATGGAGGTGCAGCAGGAGATCAGGTAGCGCCCGGGATCGTCCCGCTTGTACATGGTGTAGAAGGAAGCCACGGCCCTGACCTGGGCGGGGGTCAGGCCGACGGCTCCTGCCACTTCCCTCATGCCGTTGTCGGTGAGGTATCCGTCCTCGGCCATGGCCAGATAGAGGAGCGGCATGACCGCCGAGCGGGGGTCCGGGTACTGCTTGACTATCTCAGAAGCCCGGGCGCGAGTGGACTCCGACCATCCTCTCCTTACGCTCGGGGAGCGAATCTCCACCATCGAAACGGAGATTAGTTAGCGAGACACCCTTCTCAAACCTAGCCCCACAGGGTGGCGCCGGCCGATGCCGCCGGGCCACCGGGAGCCCCCTCGAGAACTCTTCAGCGGATCACCAACTCGGGATGGGAACGGATGCGCGGACGAGCCTTCTCCACCGCTTCGGCCAACCGGGAGAAAGCCTCGGCAGCCTCGCTCCGGGGAGCCGCCAGGCTGACCGGTTCTCCCCGGTCGGCGCCTTCTCGCATGAGGGGCAGCAACGGTATCCGGGTCATGAGCGGGACCCCCAATTCGGTGGCGAGGGCTTCCCCACCGCCGGATCCGAACAGTTCGTAGCGGGTCCCGTCGTCACCGGTGAACCACGACATGTTCTCCACCACGCCGATAACTTCCTGGTTGACCTGAGCCGCCATCAGCGCTGCCCGGCGGGCCACCCGCTGGGCGGTGGGTTGGGGCGTGGTTACCAACAAGACCTGGGAGCGGGGCAGGAAATTCTGGATGGAGATGGCGATGTCGCCGGTCCCGGGAGGCATGTCGATCAGGAGGTAGTCGGGAGAGTCCCAGAAGACATCCTTCAGAAACTGCTCCAGCGCCTTGTGGAGCATCGGACCGCGCCAGATCACCGCCCGGTCCTCGGGCACGAAGTAGTCCATGGACATCACACTCACCCCATGGGCCCGGGGCGGGACGATTGATTGCTCGATCACCACCGGCGCCCGGTCTATTCCCAGCATCTGCGGGATGGAGAAACCCCAGATGTCGGCGTCGATCACACCCACCTTCCTCCCCAGTTCCCCTAGTGCGAGGGCCAGGTTGGTGGTGACCGAGGACTTCCCAACCCCGCCCTTTCCCGATGCCACCGCCACCACCCTGGTGCGCGACCCTGTCTCTCCGGGGCCGGGACCGGCCTCCCGCCGAACCCGGTCCATCATCTCCGCCCGCTCGGCGTCGCTCATCTCCTCGGTCCGCAACTCCAGGTCCGAGACCAGGTTGGCCGCCGCCTCCCGCAATCTGGCCGCCAACTCGGACAGCACCGGATAGTTCGGGACCGGAAGGGCAACGGTGACAGTCGGGGACCCGAACCTGCGAGCCTTTACCGAGCGGATCATGCCCAGCGAATGGAGAGAACGCTGCAGAAGCGGGTCTTGGACCGCCGAGAGAGCGGACCCCAACGCACCCTGGGAGACCATTATCGATAACTATACTCCTGGGCATCGTCCAGTCAGCCAAGGTGTTGTGATGTCGCAGTCGGTAGTCGAGCAGCAGATCGCCGACTTGACCTCGGTGCTGGGAGACCCCACCCGCCGTGCGATCTACATCGCCGCCCGGGAATCGTCGGAGCCCCTCACGGTGGGCAAGGTGGCCGAGTTGTTCGGCATCCACCGCAATCTAGCCCGCCACCACCTGGAGAAACTGACCGAAGAGGGGTATCTGCAGGTCGGCGCCCAGCCCTCCCCCGCCATCAGAAGAGCGGGAAGACCCCCCAAGCACTATGAGTCGACCTCCCGCCACATCGAGATCACCTACCCGACCCTCAGATACGACCTGTTGGTGGAACTCCTCACCAAGATCGTCAGTCGCATCTCACCCGAACAACTCTCCGAGGTCGCCGAGGAGGTGGGACGCGAGTACGGCCAGGAGTTGGCCGACGAGATCGGCACGCCCGAGGACGCCGGATACAAGGAGGCGGTGCGGGGAGTCATGGGAGCGATGAGCGGGATGGGATTTGCCATGAACCCCGACTGGGACGGCGGCCGGCTCCTCACCTATCACTGCCCCTTTGGCGAAGCAGCCCTCAGCAACCCCGAAGTGGTCTGCTCTCTGGACAGGGGAATCATTTCCGGGCTTTTCGAGGCCATAGAGCGATGTTCGGAGACAGTCCTGCATCCCCACCGCGTTCGCCATGAGGACTGCGTGACGGAAATACCGGTCGAGATCACCGCCCGCTCCTGATTCGGTCGGCATGAACGCAGTTCCAAACCCGGCGGTAAACACCCTGTCGACGCCCCTCGGTCCGCGAAAGATCGCACGTTTGGACTCGGTGCCGGGGGCCGATTCGCTGCCTTATTCGATCAAGGTCCTCCTGGAGTCGGCGGTGCGCAACCTGGGCCGCCCGGGGTTCTCAGCGGAGGACATCGAGACCATCGCGTCCTACCACCCCGACCGGTCCTCGGAAAAGGAGATCCCCTTCATGCCGGGACGGGTGCTCCTCCAGGACTTCACCGGGGTCCCGGCGGTGGTCGACCTGGCCGCCATGCGGGACGCGATCGTGGCCATGACCGGCGATCCCGAGGCGGCCCGAAAGGTCAATCCCCTGGTGCCGGTCGACCTGGTTGTCGACCACAGCGTCCAGATCGATGTCTTCAACCGGCCTGACGCCCTGTTGATCAACTCCCGGCGGGAGTTCGAACGGAACCAGCAGAGATACCAGTTGCTCAAATGGGCCCAGTCGGCTTTCGACAACTTCCGGGTGGTCCCCCCCGCCACCGGCATCGTCCATCAGGTCAACCTCGAGTACCTGGCAGGGGTCGTGTGGGACGACGGGGAGTGGCTGTATCCCGACAGCCTGGTGGGCACCGATTCCCACACCACCATGATCAACGGCCTGGGAGTGGCCGGATGGGGGGTGGGCGGGATAGAGGCGGAAGCGGTGATGGTGGGCCAACCCATCTTCATGCTCCTCCCCGAGGTGGTGGGCGTCCGCTTGGTGGGGAATCTCCGAGAGGGCTCAACAGCTACCGACCTGGTGCTCCGGATAACCGAGATCCTCCGGGCCCACGGGGTGGTGGGGAAGTTCGTGGAATTCGGCGGCCCTGGGCTGGACGAGATGCCGGTGGCCACCCGGGCCACCATCGCCAACATGGCGCCCGAGTACGGGGCGACAGTCGGCTTCTTCCCGGTTGACGGCCAGACCACTCGCTACCTGGAGTTGTCGGGCCGTTCCCCCGAGTTGGTGGAGACGGTGGAACAGTACTTCCGCCAACAAGGCATGTGGCGGGACGACCGGGAGATCTCCTATCACGCCCATCTGGAGCTGGATCTCGGGACTGTCGAGCCTTCCCTGGCGGGTCCCCGACGCCCTCAGGACCGTATCCCGCTGTTCCGGATGAAAGAGCAGTGGCGCAACGACCTCGACGCGGTGTTCAACCGCTCGCCCGACAACGGCGCCGCGGCCGGCGCCAATGTGACCCTCAACGGAAACAGCTTCGAGATGGAGGACGGCCAGGTGGTGATCGCCGCCATCACCTCCTGCACCAACACCTCCAATCCGGCGGTGATGGTCGGAGCGGGCCTTCTGGCCCGCAATGCCCGACGCCGGGGTCTCCAGCGCCGCCCTTGGGTGAAGACCTCCCTGGCTCCCGGTTCCCAGGTCGTAACCGACTATCTCGACCGGGCCGGCCTCACCGAGGACCTGGAAGCCCTCGGCTTCTACCTGGTCGGCTACGGGTGCACCACCTGCATCGGCAACTCCGGACCGCTCCCCGAGCCCGTGTCCGAGGCCATCGAGGCTGCAGACCTGGTGGCGGCGAGCGTGCTCTCGGGGAACCGCAACTTCGAGGGGCGGATCAGCCCCCACGTGCAGGCCAACTATCTGGCCTCTCCCCCGCTGGTGGTCGCCTACGCCCTGGCGGGCACGGTCGACTGGGACCCTGCCACCGAACCCCTGGGGACCGACTCGGGAGGCAGGGAGGTGTTCCTGCGAGACATCTGGCCCTCCCAGGATGAAGTCATCTCCATCATCGACGCCCACCTGACCCGTGAGCAGTTCAACTCCCGCTACGCCGACGTCTTCACCGGCGCCGAGGAGTGGCGAGCTGTCGAGATGCCGCCCAGCCGGCTATACCAGTGGTCGGATGAGTCCACCTACATCCAGTCTCCTCCGTTCTTCGAGGACCTGACTCCTGAACCGAGCCCGGTGCGGCCAATCGACCGAGCCCGGGTCCTGGTCAGGGTGGGAGACTCCGTCACAACCGACCACATCTCTCCCGCGGGTTCCATCTCGGCCACCACTCCCGCCGGTCAATACCTGATCGACCGGGGAGTGCCGCCGTCGGAGTTCAATTCCTACGGGGCGCGCCGCGGCAACGACCGCATCATGAGCCGCGGCACCTTCGCCAACATCCGGGTGCGGAACCAACTGGCCCCCGGGACAGTGGGAGGGTTCACCACCGACTTCGAGGACGGGCAGGTCAAGACCATCTACGAGGCGGCAGGCAACTACCGGGAGGCGGGAACGCCGCTGATCATCATCGCGGGTCGCGACTACGGGATGGGGTCCTCCAGGGACTGGGCCGCCAAGGGCCCCTTCCTGTTGGGAGTGAGAGCCGTGATCGCCCAGAGCTATGAGCGCATCCATCGCACCAACCTGGTGATGATGGGCCTCCTTCCCCTCCAGTTCCTCGACGGCGAGGACCCCGAGAGCCTGGGACTCTCGGGCGCCGAGGCCTTCCACATCCCTGTCGACGACTCATTGGTCCCCGGCCAGCGCCTGACTGTCAGGGCCGAAGGCCACAACGGCGCCTCGACCGAGTTCGAGGTCCTGGTCCGGATCGACACCCCCATCGAGGTGGACTATTACCGGCACGGAGGCATCCTCCCCTATGTCCTCCGCCAGATGGCGGGCGAATAGGAACATCCTGCCCGAACAAGCCCTCGGAGGGGACAGCACATCGACTCGTGTCCTGTCCCCCCGAAGACTGAAGTCGTCGGTTGAGGTCCGCTTCTAGCGGCGATCCGGTCTGTCAGGAGGCGATTGCCAGGGTGTCGCTCTTCTTGATCAGAACTGCCCCAAACACGATGATCCAGACCACCTGGACCAGCGCAACGATGTTGCCTATGAGGAAGACAGCGAAGACGCCGTCGCCCAGGAGCGGCGCCAGAAGCAGGAGGAATGACCCCACTACCGCCGGGCCTATCACCAGGATGCCGGTCAGATTCTTCGAACCCATCAGATTGGCATTCATCACGGAAGTGGCGAAGAGAGCCACCCCGGCCAGGTTGAGAATGGTGGCAAAGACCGAGAAGGACCCTTCCATCACCAGGAACATCACGGCGGTGTCCAGGCCAGGGCCGGCTTCCAGGGCGCCAGCCGGGGCAAAATTGATGGTGGTGGCCAGCAGGAGACCCATGGCAAAGGAAGCGGTGCGGACCGCCAGGGCAACCCCAAGGACCATCAACCCGGCTTTTCGCAGGTGTGCTCGACCATCGTCTGACGACATGAAGCGATCGACACACCAAAAGCCGAACAAGAGGCCGAAGGAGGCGATGAACCCCAAGTCGACCAACAGTTGTACGAACGTGCCGTTGGACGCAGCCGCGTGGACTCCCGCCTGCATCGCAGCCTGAGCGCCGTCCGCGTGGTCACTCGGGAAGCTTCCTGGCCGGCTTACGCTCACCAGCAGATCAATCAGCGGGCCGATCAGCAGGAGCAACCCGGCGATTTTGGCTGTTTTTGCGGTACTCACTTTATGAACCTCTTTCCTTGTCCGCTCTCCGTGCCTGACGGCGCATTTCGGCGGCCGAACCCAGCCGCAGCCTTCAATGAATGCTACACCGGAACAGCGTTCCCCGCGGGCATCCGACCACCGGCATTGTGAGAGTGTTCAGAAAACGCACAGTGGTACCAAGGCCCTTGTCGCGGGCAGGACCTAGCCTATTGTGGGGAGCTAAACCTCGGCCCGGTAAACCCGTCGATGCTGAGTAGCGAAGGAGTGAGGTGATGACGGAAATGGATTTGAGAACTCTCGTGGGGAGTACGGTCGTCGATCTGGCCCACTCGTGGTTCCGAGGCATGCCGGTCTCTCCCAACCAGCCTCCCTTCCAGTTGGCCATGGTCAAACGCCACGGTGACGACGTGAAGCCCGACGGTCAGTCGTCGGCCAGTGAGATTTACACGTTGAGCGGGCATGTGGGAACCCACATCGACGGCATTTGCCATGTCTCCCAGGACGGTTTGATGCATGGAGGGGTGGAACCCGTAGTGGCCTCAACCGGTCAGGGATACACGGAGTTGGGGATGGAGACGGTGAAGCCATTCTTCTCCCGCGGGGTTCTCCTGGATGTGGCCGGCGTCCACTCCGTGGAACATCTGCCTCCCGCCTACGAGATCACCGCCTCGGACCTCGCCGCGGCCGAGGAGGTAGCTGGGACGACCGTCCAAGCCGGGGACGTGGCGCTCCTCCACAGCGGATGGAACACCCTATGGGACGACCCGGTGGCATTCAGAGGTGACCACCACGGCACCCCCGGCCCCGGGATGGAGGCGGCCGACTGGCTGGCCCAAAGGGGTGTCCGAGCGGTGGGCACTGAGACGATCGGCTTCGAGGTGATCACCCCCGAGGTCGGCCTGAGTTCTCTGCCCATCCACCGGCGGTTGCTGGTGGAGGGGGGCATCTACCTCTTCGAGGTGATGAACCTGGGACCTCTGGCGGCCCTCGGGGTGGGAGAGTTCCTGTTCGTGGCGTGCCCTCTAAAGTTGGTGGGAGCCACTGGTTCGCCCGTCAGGCCGATCGCGGTGCTGTTCGACTGACACTGCTCCGCGTTGAGGTCAGGCCCGACGCGGGTCGAACTCCGGGGAATGAGGGGGATTGAAGCAGGTTTGCTACGACGTTGCCGGGAGTGCGTCGCTTTTCCTTATGAAAGCCAGTCCCAGCAAGACCATCCAGGCCACGGGAATCAAGGAAGCGACATTGCCTGCCGCGTACATGGCGATGAGATTCCCCTCCACGAGCGGCGCCATTAGCAAAAGAATGGTGGCAACCACCGCCGGGATCACCGCCAGCAAGTACGCAAGCAGCTTATCCGCGCCAATTAATCCTGTATCCGTCATGGAAACTGCAAAGAGCGCTATGCCCAACACAATGAGAATGGTGGCGAACACTGCGAGGGCCCCTTCCATCACCAGGAACATGACGGCGGTATCGAGGGCGCCCGGCGGGGCTCCCGGGGCGATGTAGGAGGTAATCAGGGCCATCACAAACCCCATTGCCACGCCCGCAGTGCGTACCGCAATAGCAACCCCGAACAGCAGCATGCCGTATTTCCTCAGGAATCCCCGTTTGTCGGTGTCTCCCATGACTCGACTGACACCCCAGAATCCCAGCAAAAGACCCAAAGCGGCAAAGAACTCGACATCAACCAACAGGTGGACCATCGTGGGGTTGGCCGCCGAATCTTGCACCATCGCCTGCAAAGTAGCTTGAGGGCCGTCGGGATGCTCCGACGGGAAACTGCCTGGCCGTAGGATGTTCGCCAACACATCTACCAACGGGCCGACAATCAACAGCCATCCCGTAACCTTCCTCAGTAATGCGGAGTTCAATGTTTCTCCTGTCCTCGTTGCCCGGCCGCTAGATATTGTAGCCCATCCTGCCCTTCCTGGCTGTCAACAGCGAGACTCTTCCAAGGAATGCGTAAAGTCATAGAGAGTGTGTTGAGAGACAGTGAAGGACAGAGCCCCGTTGCGGGTGCTGGTCCGCCACAGCGGCGGTGGCGTTGTTCCTGTGAAGACGCCTGGACGGGAAGGGCCCTGCAGTGAACGGCCCGCTACAGGGGGTTCGGGTGGTCGACATCGCCACCCTGTTCGCCGGGCCCACGGCAGCCACCATCCTGGCCGACTACGGAGCCTCGGTGATCAAGGTGGAGCATCCCCGCGGAGATCCGGTCCGCGATCACGGACTTTCCAAGGACGGGGTCCCGCTGTGGTGGAAGATACTCAACCGCAACAAGTCGGCCATCACCCTGAACCTCTCCACACCGCAGGGCCAGGACCTGTTGCTGAGTTTGATCTCGGATGCCGACGTGCTAATCGAGAACTTCCGGCCGGGAACACTAGAGCGTTGGAATCTGGCGCCCGACCTCCTGATGGAGAAGAATCCGGGTCTGGTTATAGCCCGGGTGAGCGGGTTCGGGCAGTTCGGTCCTTACTCCAGCCGCCCCGGCTTCGGTACCCTGGCCGAAGCGATGAGCGGCTTCGCCGCCCTCACCGGGGACCCGGACGGCCCTCCCACCCTTCCCCCCTTCGGACTGGCCGACGGCATTGCCGGCCTCAGCGTTGCGGCGGCGGTGGCGATGGCCATCCTGCACCGGGACCGGACCGAAGAAGGTCGGGGACAGGTAATCGACTGCGCGATCATCGAACCGATCATGGCCTTGCTGGGCCCCCATGCACTGGTCTACGACCAACTGGGCGTCATCCAGCCGCGCACAGGGAACCGGTCGGCCGAGAACGCCCCCCGCAACATCTATCTGACCCGCGACAACCGGTGGGTGGCGGTCTCAACCAGCGCCCAGAGTATCGCCGAGCGGGTAATGCGCCTGGTCGGCTTTCCTGAATTGATCGAGGAGCCGTGGTTCTCCTCGGGGCATGAACGCGCCAAGCGAGCGGACCTGCTTGACAAATGCGTAGGCGACTGGATCGCCCAGCGAGACCTTGAGGAAGTGATGGAGGCATTCACCGCCGCCCAGGCAGCCGTGGCCCCCATCTACGACATTTCCCAGATCATGGCCGACCCCCAGTACCAGGCGCTCGACTCCATCACCGAGGTGGAGGATCCCGAGTTGGGGAGTATCAAGATGCAGAACGTGCTGTTCCGGATGTCGGAGACCCCCGGCCAGGTCCGTTGGAGCGGGCGTCCCCGGGGAGCGGACAACCGGCGGATCTACTGCGAGGAGTTGGGCGTTTCCGAAGAAGAACTGGCGGACTTGGAGAAAAAGGGAGTGGTATGACGACCTCCGGTGCGCCGGCAGTCACTTCCGGGAGGGACAGGGGAGGTATTGAGCCGACCCCGGCGGCGAGGAATGCCAGGCATTACTGAGCGTCCACGGTGAGGTCGGTGGTGATCACGGCGAATACTCCGTCCTCATCGGCCACCGGCACCGAGCGGGTGATCATCCACACCTCACCGCCGCCTGCGTCGAAATATGGGTCCGTCCAGGTACCCGTCTCCCGGGTCAGCGGAAGGGTAAACCAGTCCTGGGCTTCGATGTTGTACGAGGGCGCGGCAAGGTCAAGATTGGCGTAGCCGTCGTCCGTGCGATAGACGTATGGGCTGGCAATGACCGCGCCGGAACGGTCCAAAAGCGCCGCCGCACTGCCGAAGAATGACGGATGGGCCTCGAGGTAGGTCTCCAGGCGCGCGATGTAGGCAGCGGCGTCGGCAGGTCGGTCTTCCAGCAGGTCGGCCGCCAGGCTGTCCAGGGCGGCTACGACCGCGGCCCGCCGAGCCTCTTCGGCGGATTCTCCGTTACCGCAGCCTTGAGCAACCACCAGGAGTGTGGCTACCAACAGGGCCATCTGAGCGGGGCTCAGACAGCGCCGGCGTCCCCCATAGCCCCCAGGTCCCGAACCTGCTATCCCTCCACTGCTCCGAGACTCCGCCTCTCTGCTGGGAGCGACGGCGTGGAGCGAGAATCCGATCATTGCCGGCGGTTATCGGCGGATTGGGGGGTGATCAGCCGCCGGGCATGGGATCGAAGTCCATGCCCAACTCGGCCTTGCCGAGATGTTCCTCCATCTCCGGGGCCTTGAAGATGATGGCGGTCTGAGCCAACAGGTCCCGGTACAACCGTTCGTAGGGAGCCACTGACACGATCCCGTGCGCCCCGGCCAGCCGGAAGGACTCCCGGGCCACTTCCTCGGTCATCCTCCGTACGTGGTATAGCGCCATCAGGCTGATCCAGGCCCGCTTGTCCTGCGGGAAGTGGGGGTCCGACAGCTTGGCGGCGGTGTCGTACAGAACCGTGGACGCCGACCGCACCCAAAAGCTCATCCGCCCGTAGGTGGACTGCGCCCACCCCACATCCGCCCGGGTCAGAGCCTTCTGCCCCTTGATAGCCACCGCGATCCCTCCCTTGCGCTTGCGGAGGTACCCGGCCATGTAATCGAGGATCCGGCGGCAATGGCCCACCTGCATCCCACCACCGGAGAGATTGAGAAGGCCGAACGCCATGTGCTGGACCTCCCCCTCGTCGTCGGTGAACGTGGCCTGGGGTTGATCGAGATCCCGAACCATCGCATACTTGTCGGGCACGAAGGCGTTTTCGATGGTCACCGAATTGGTGGCTGTCCCCCGCAGGCCCATGGCGTTCCAGTCGTCATGGATGATCATGCCGGGCGTCCCTACAGGGACGAACATCACCAGCAGCTTCCGACCCACCAACTCCCCCTCATCGTCCACCACCGAGGCGATGGTCCCCACATAGGTGGCGCCGTCGGAGTTGGTGGCGAACCCCACGCGGCCGCCGCCCAGCCATCCCCCGTCGACCCGGCGGAACCGAGCCCCCACCTTGGTCACGTCCAACTCGTCGGAAGGCGCCGAAGCGGCTCCGCAGAACATCGACTGGTTCTCGGCGCAGTCCCGGAGCAGGGCCGCCATGTTCGGGTCGCCGAAGGCATAGGGCCCGATCAGGTCGAGCGCCGACCAGTGCATGTTGGTGCAGGCCGCCGACACCGGGTCGCCGTAGGCAATGGCCTCCGCCACCTTGGTGCGGGTGGCGATGTTGTGGCCGGGTCCCCCGAACTGGGGATGGATGGCCATGGAAGGCACTCCGACCGACTTGAGGGCCGCCATGTTCTCGAAGGGATAGCGGGACTCCCGGTCGTTCCGGGCGGCTCTGCCGAAGAAGTCCTCTTCGCTGACCACCTTCTCTACAAGTTTGACGTAATCGTGATCGATCACGTCTGCGGATACATTGTTCTCATTCACCCGGACAAGAATAACCCCGCGCTTTTGGGGTTTGTGCTACACCCTGGCAGGACCCGCCTAGGGCGTCACCGGGAACCTCCGCCGGCCCCGAGGGAACCAGGGCCGGCGGTCTCCACTCCGCTTTTAGGGCCGGTTAGGCCACCCCGCGCAGTCCTTCGGGCCGGTTGAACTGCATCTCCTCGGTTGATCCCGCCAGCGCCAGCGTCGAAGCGCGGCCGCCGGTCACGACCTGCGTCACCCGGTCGAAATAGCCGGCGCCGACCTCCGCCTGGTGGCGGATGGCGGTGTAGCCATGGGCCTCGGAGGAGAACTCCTGGCTCTGAAGCCTGCTGTAGGCGGCCATACCCTCTGCGTTGTAAGACCGGGCGAGTTCGAAGGTCTGGTGGTTCACCAGATGCCAGCCGGCCAGGGTGATGAACTGGAACCTGTATCCCAACTCGGCGAGTTCGTCCTGGAACCGCGTGATCTCCCTCTGGCTGAGGCGACGCTCCCAGTTGAACGAAGGTGAGCAGTTGTAGGCCAGGAGCTTGCCGGGAAACCTGGCATGGATGGCTTCGGCGAAGCGGGCCGCTTCCTCGAGGTCGGGTTCGGAGGTCTCGCACCACAGGATGTCGGCATACGGAGCGTAGGCAAGGGCGCGGGCGGTGGCGGCCTCCATCCCACCTCGCACCACGTGGTATCCCTCGGCGGTTCGCTCCCCGGTGAGGAACCCGTGATCGCGGTCGTCAATGTCGCTCACGAGCAGTGTCGCGTCCCTGGCGTCGGTCCTGGCAATCAGGACGGTTGGGACATCCAGCACGTCCGCCGCCAACCGGGCGGCGGTCAGGGTGCGGATGAACTGCGAGATCGGCACCAGGACCTTGCCTCCCATGTGCCCGCATTTCTTCTCCGACGCCAACTGGTCCTCGAAGTGGACCCCTGCCGCGCCGGCCTCGATCATGGATTTCATCAACTCGAAGCTGTGAATCGGACCGCCGAACCCGGCCTCGGCATCGGCCACGATCGGCGCCAACCAATGGACACCGCGGTCACCGTTCATGTGAGCGATCTGATCGGAACGGATCAAAGCGTTGTTGATCCTCTTGACCAGTTTCGGCGCACTGTCCGAGGGGTAGAGGCTCTGGTCCGGGTAGGTCTGTCCCGCCAGGTTGGCGTCGGCGGCGACCTGCCAGCCGCTCACATAGATGGCTTTGAGTCCCGCCTTGACCATCTGCACCGCTTGGGAGCCGGTCAGGGCGCCGAAGGTGCGGATGAAGGGTTCGTCGCGGAGCAGGCTCCACAGCCGCTCGGCGCCGGCCCGGGCGAGGGTGTGTTCGATCTTCAGTGAGCCGCGCAGCGCCAGCACATCGGCACAGGAGTAGGGACGCTCGATGCCTTTCCACCGCTCCTCGAGTTCCCAGCGGGCTTGAAGGTCTCCTACTACAGCGGAGAACCCGTTGTGGCCATTGATCGACATGATGATCGTCCTCCTTTGGCGTAGCGGGTCAGCTGTGTTGGAGTGCGCGTTGCCCATGGCCTGCCTCGTCCCAAGAGTCATTACAGGTACCGATGGTCAACACAATGAGAAGTGTGTACCGAATTGAGTGATAGGACTAGACCCTTTTTCTATATAAGCCTGATAGGCTATAACTATCGCTTTTATCCCAGGAGTCGAAGTGGAACTGACGCAACTCCAATCATTCCTCGAAGCGGCCAAGTCGGGGAGCTTTCGCAGCGCCGCCCGGGCCTTGTACGTGAGCCAGCCCTCCCTGAGTGGGAGGATCAGGGCCCTTGAGCGGGAAGTGCGGGCCCCTTTGTTCCATCGTATGGGCCGGGGCGTGAGGCTGACCGAAGCAGGTGAAGCGTTTCGGCCGTTCGTCGAACAGGCGCTGGAAACGCTTGATCTAGGCGCCGACGCGGTCCGAAACACCCAGGAGTCTCAGAGACAGACCATCACTATCGGCTCGGCCAGGATCATCGGCACCTACATACTCCCACCGACCCTCGAGCGCTTCCAGCAACGCTTTCCAGGCGTCTCGGCTCGCATACGCACCGGGCGGTCTTCCGATGTGATCGAGATGGTGGCGAACGGAGTGGTGGACATCGGCCTGTCGAGAGGGCTGTACCACCCCGACGTTCTGTCCATACATCTCTACGACGAGCCGATCGTGCTGGCAACCTACCCCGAGCACCCATTCGCTCTACGCGGACATGCGTACATATCCGAGGTGGCCCGCCAGCCTCTCATCCTCTACGACCCCAGTTCCACTTACTTCCTGCTGATCAACCAAGCCTGCCGGGAGGCGGGGATCGTCCCCCAGATCGAGACGATGCTCGACAACATCGAGGCCACCAAACGCATGGTGGCCCTGGGCCTGGGCATCTCCTTCCTGCCGCACAGCGCCATTCTCACCGAAATCGAGCAGGGGTCACTTCGGCACATCGAATTGAAGGGCGACCAGCATGTCCATCTGCCCACCCATGTGCTGATCCGCCGCGCCCAGCACTACAGCCCTCCCCTACTCGACTTCCTGACCCTGCTGCGGGAGATCTACGGATGCGACATCTCCGAGATCATCGAGAGTTCATAGGGACCGGGAGAGCCTCCGGCCGCATCGGACATTACCCTCAGCCTGATGTCGACCTCTCATGCGGTGGTGACCGGCGCCTCGGGCGCGATCGGATCGGCGTGCGTGCGCCTCCTCCACGAACGGGGGTGGGAGATAACCGGACTTGATGTGGTTGACCCGCCTCCCGGGCTCGAATACGTCTCCTGGCACATGGCAGACGTGCGGGACCGGGAAGCGCTTGGCAGGGTGGCCGAGCAGACCGGACCGGTGCAACTCCTGATCAACGGGGCCGGTTTCGGAGACCGCGCGCCGGCCGCGGAGATGACCGTGGACCAGTGGCAGAGCGTGCTGGACGTCTGCCTGACAGGAACGTTCATGACGTCCCAGGCCTTTTATCCCAACCTCTGCCAAGCCGACGGAGCAGTGATCATGAACATCGCATCCCTGGCCGCGCAACGATCTTGCGCCCTTCACGCCAACTACTGCGCCGCCAAGGCAGGAGTGGAGTCGCTCACCCAGGTGCTGGCGCTGGAGTGGGCGCCCGACAATATCAGGGTGATAGCGGTTAGCCCGGGGGTGGTGAACACCCCCATCGTCCGAAAGAACATGGCCCCCGGCTCGGAGCGGGAGAAGGCCATTGTCGGGATGACGCCCCTAGGGCGTCTGTTCGGACCCGACGAGTTGGCCCGCCTGATCCTTGCCTACTGCTCCGATGACTTCTCTCACGTCACCGGGTCCACCCTGGTGGCCGACGGAGGATTCGCCACCGCCGGCGGTCTCCCCCAGTTCTACGACTGACTAACCGCCGCTCTCAATCAGGGGAAACATCCCGTCAGGTACACGGGAACCCGGACGTGGATTGAGACAAACAGGAGCGCTTCGTTCGGACCCCGGGTAGAACCAGGCCTCCCCCCATGCAGGGGTGATGTCAACGGAACAGGGTGAAGCCTTGGTCAAGAAAGTCCCTGTCAAATGCCAAGGCCAACTCCACGGAACGCTCTCGCATCAGCTCGAAAGAAGTCCAATCCACCAGTGAGACACCTCGGCGACCGGCGGCGAGCATTGCGCTGACCGCCCTGTTATGCAATGCCTCATCAGGCCGGACCACCTGTATCACCTCCAGAAGACCGTAATGAAGATCCCGGAGCGCCGACATTCCGAGCCGCCGCTGGACAAGTGCGCTGCTCTCCACAACCACTCCGTGGTGGGTCAGAGCCCCGAAGTTCCCATCCGCAATCCCTTCGAGCAATCGATCCCAACCCGCGGCGGCGTCTTCGTGGACGGCGTCATCGCGGTCCAACAACGCGAACAGAGCAGAGGTGTCGATCAGTACGGCGGCGCTCATGCCGAGAAGGCGTCGTCCAGAGCATCATCATGTTGGACCGCGGTTCTGGAGTGTCCTGACCGATAGATACCGACCGGACGCCGCGCCCTTCGCACCCGCTGGGAGAGATCATCCTCGGCGAGCAGCACCTCCAACGCTTCGCGCATGAGAGAAGCCTGTGAAACATTCCGCTCCCTGGCGAGATCACGCAAGCGCGCCGCCTGTTCCTCTGTGATGGAAATCTGGGTTCGGATCATGGCCACCAATGATAACAACAAATGCCATCATGATGTGCCAAACCAGCGGCACCCCACCGGGTTGAAGTTAGTTGACCGCCTTCTCCATGCCCTCCCAGTAGGGGGCGCGCAGCTTGAACTTCTGGAGTTTGCCGGTGGCGGTGCGGGCCAGTTCCGTGCGGAACTCTACCGAGGTCGGACACTTGTAGTGGGCAATCCGTTCGCGGCAGTGGTCGATGAGATCCTGGGACGTCACATCGGCATCCGGGGCCAGCACAACCAGCGCCTTGACCGTCTCACCCCACTTGGCGTCGGGAACCCCGATGACGGCCACTTCAGCCACCGCAGGATGAGAAAACAAGGCGTCTTCCACCTCGATGGACGACACGTTCTCGCCGCCTGAGATGATGACGTCCTTCTTGCGGTCGGTGATTGTGTAGTAGCCCTCCTCGTCGGTGTAGCCCCCGTCTCCTGTGTAGAACCAGCCGCCCACAATGGCCTCTGCGGTGGCGTCAGGCTGCTCCCAGTAACCCTCGAGCACATGGTTGGTACGGGCCAGAAACTCCCCGCTCTCGCTCACGGCCATGCGCACGCCCAGGCCGGGCACACCCTGGCGGGCCAGCTTGCGGGCCCGCTCTCCCGGGGACAGGTGGTCCCACTCGGCCCGTCGACGGTTCATGGTGAGGAACGGCGCGGTCTCGGTCAGGCCATAGATCTGGATGAATTCCCAGCCCAGTTCCGCCTCCACCCGCTCGATGGTGCGGGTGGGCGGCGGGGCGCCGGCCACCACGATCCTGGTACGGCCCGCACCCGGGATGGGTCCTTTCCATACGGCGGCCGCGTCCAGGATGGCCGCCACCACCGCGGGCGCACCGCACATGATCGTTATGCCGTGTTCGTCCACCCGGCGCAGGATCTCGGCGCCGTCCACGTTGCGGAGCACCACCTGCTTGGCGCCCATGCCGACCAGGGCATAGGGCATCCCCCAGCCGTTGCAGTGGAACATGGGCAGGGTGTGCAGGTAACTGTCACGGTCGCTCACCGACGCCTGCCAGCCGAACACCGCCGCGTTGAGCCACAGGCTGCGGTGGGTCTGCTGCACCCCCTTGGGCCTGGCGGTCGTCCCGGAGGTGTAGTTGATGACCGCCGTCTCGTCCTCGTCCGGCGTCCATGGCCGGGGAGTCGCGCCGGTGTGGAACAATGCATCGTCTGACTCGGGGCCGAGCACGAACTTGTGGCGGCATTCGATGGACGCCAACTCGTCGGCAAGCTCGGGATCGACCAGCAGCGCATCGGCGCCGCAGTGTTCGACGATGTAGGCCACTTCGCTGGTACTGAGCCGGAAGTTGATGGGCACGAAGACACGGCCGTTGCCGCTCACTCCCCAGAACGAGGTGAGCAGGCGCCCCGCGTTGTGCGACACCATGGCAACGCGTCCACCCATCGGCACACCCAACGCGTCGAGGCCGGCGCCCATGGCGTCGGCCAACTCTCCGAGGCGGGAGAACGTCACCTCCCCCATCGACGGGGCGGGTTGATCGGGCTCATCAACAAAAGCCACCCGGTCGGGATACACCGCCAAGGCCCGGTCAAGATGATCGCGGATTGTCAGAGGAACCTTCATGTGCCCTCATTTTAAGACCGGGGCTGGCCCAAAAGCCTCGTCACGCCTACCTGCGTCAAGTTGTTTTCTCAGAGGTATCGGGCGTGGAACACTCGGCACACCTCATCTGGGTACCGGAAGTCTTGCCGAAGGCCCACTTCCAACACCTGTCCAGTCGGAAGAAAGCCCATGGCAATCGTGGCGCGTACGGTGCTCTCCGGCGTTCCGGCGCTGAACCGCCAATCGCTCTCGGAGGGTCTAGCGTGATGGACATCCACCTCTCTTAGAGGTAGAGATACAAGGTGTTGGATGTCCGACCTGCGGACCCCATGTTTGAAAGCGGATCTGGAATATTGGATCCGCCAAGGGTCTTTCGGCCAATAGAGGAAAGGGGGCACCGTCCCCCTCTCACTTCACTCTTCAAGCAGGGGGAGCGTTTTCTCGGGGCCGTCGTGATGCTGGAGGAATTCCTTGGCGTAAGTACGGTACCTCAACCTCCGTTGCTCCCTCTGCTCTTCTGGAACAGCGCACTCTCTCATGATGTCATCCAGGGTGACAGTCAGAATGTCGAACCACACAAGGCGGTCTTCGGTGTAGTGGCCGGTGGCGAACTTGGTTTCCCCAGAGGCAAAGGGACCACGTTCCTCGATCTCGGCCACCATCTCCGCCTCGATGCGTTCGCTTTCTTCCATCCACGCCCGGCCGTCCGGATCAATGTCAGAGGGCTTCAACATTGGTCTAGTCATCGGGTTCCACGATAGTGATCACCGATCTCCAATGCCTCCAGAATGAAGCTACCCGCTGTGCCGCACTTCCTATAAGGGACTCGAACTCGCATTAGGCCACACTCCAGCCGCCGTCCACGAACAGGGTCTGTCCGGTTATGTAGCTGGCGGTGGCTCCTGCCAGGAACGTGACCGCCTGCGCCACCTCTTCGGGGTAGCCATGCCTGCCCAGGGGGACGCTGGATTCAATGGCCGCCACCTGCTCGGCGTTGGCGGGGTCCTCGCGGAACCAGGCGTTCATCGGCGTCTCGATGAAACCAGGCGCCACCGTGTTGACCCTCACTCCAAAGTCGCACCACTCTGCAGCCATGGTCCTGGTGAGCCCGATGATCCCTGCCTTGGCGGCGGCGTAGGCGCCGATGCGGGGGATGCCGAACGGACCGGAGATTGACGCGATGTTCACCACCGATCCACTGCCTTGCTCGAAAAGGTGCGGGGCGGCGGCTCGGGTGACATAGAACACCGACGTGAGATTGACCTCAATCATCCGCGCCCATTCGGCGGTCTCCAACTCGTCGATCCGAGCGCGGTCCTGGCGTTGGCCGGCGTTGTTCACCACCACGTCCAATCCGCCCCACTCGGCCATGATGGTCTCCACCGCTCCGGCAACGGCCGCCCGGTCTGTCACGTCGCAGGGCGCCACCAGGCCTCTCGACGGCCCGATAATCTCGAGGGTCTCCTCCAGACCGGAGCGGTTGCGGGCGAGAAGTCCAACAATGGCGCCTTCTCGGGACAAGGCCACAGCCACCGCGCGGCCTATTCCCTGGCTGGCGCCGGTCACCAGGGCCACCTTGCCGGCCAGTTGGGTGTCGACGTCCGCCTACTTGTTCAGCAGAAAGCTGGCCAACAGACCGCTCGCGGGAGCGCGGACCCCGCTCTGAATCAACCGGGAAGGTTCTCGATGATGTCGGCGGTGGCCGAGATCAGCCCGTCCACCTCGGCGTTGGTCATGGGAGTGGAGATGCAGGCGGAAATTCTGGAAGAGAGGAAGAAGCCGCGGTTGAGTAGTCCGAAGTGGATGACGCGCTTCAGGTCGGGATCGATCCGGTTGACCGCATGGACGTCTTGGACCGGCTCGGAGGTGGGATGCAGGTTGAATAGCGACCCCATGCCGGTGACCTGGCCGGGAAACTCCATCTCGGCGAACACCCGGCTGATTCCCTCCATGGCGCGCTCTCCCAGTTGGTTAAGGTGGTTGATCGCCGCGTCGGTGAGCATCTCCAAGCAGGCGACTCCGGCCGCGGCGGTCACCGGGTTTCCGTTGAAGGTTCCTCCCCAGGAGATGTCTCCGGAGACCGGGTTCATGGTCTCCATGATCTCACCCGCTCCCCCGAAGGCCCCAACCGGGAAACCTCCCCCGATGATCTTGGCGAAGGCGCTCAGATCGGGGCTGACGCCGTAGATGGCCTGGGCGCCTCCCCGATGGAGGCGGAGGGTCTGGACCTCATCGAAGATCAGAACGGACCCTGTGGCAGTGGCCGCCTCCCGGAGGAAGCGCAGGAAGTCGGGGCGGGCCGGGATGTATCCGGCGGCGCCCAGCACGGGCTCGATGATTATTGCGGCCAACTCGTGCCCCACCCTCTCGAGCACCTTCCGGCACCCGTCCTCATCGTTGAAGGGCAGATCCACCATCAATCCCGACACCTCGTCCGGAACGCCCGGACCCGGAGCGTTCGCGTAGTCGTGAGTCCCGTGGTAGCTCCCTTCGAACCGTCCCACCTTGGACCGTCCGGTGTAGACCCTGGCCACCCGCAGCGCGGCCATGGTCGCCTCGGTACCGGAGTTGGTGAACCTCACCAGGTCCAGGGATTCGATCCGTTCGCACAACATCTCGGCCAGCACCACCTCGTATTCGGTGGGAGCCGCAAAGGCCGTGCCTCCCTCCTGGGCCGCCTGGGCGGCCTTGAGGATGTCGGGGTGGGCGTGGCCGCAGATCAGGGACGTGTAGTTGTTCAGATAGTCGACCCGGCGGTTTCCGTCCACGTCCACGACGTGGCATCCCTCCCCCAGCACCAAAAAGGGTGGGAAAGGCGGGAAGTAGGTGGTGGTGCGGGTAGTGCCGCCCGGCAGAACCTTCTGCGCCCGACGGGCCATCTGGACCGAGAGAGGATTGTCCCTCCGGTACCGATCCAACTCCTGGCGGAGCGCAGCCGCGATCTGTTCCTTGTCCATCCTCTGTCGACCTCCCCTAGACCATGCTCCAGCCGCCGTCCACCGTCAGGGTCTCCCCGGTGATGTAGCTGCCGGTGGCTCCCGCCAGGAACACCACCGCCGCGGCGATCTCCGATCCGGCTGCGAAGCGGCCCATGGGGATCTTGGACGTGATGGTCTCAAGGATCTCGGCGTTGGCGGGGTCGGTGCGCAACTCGACGTTCATCGGCGAGGAGGTCCACCCCGGCGCCACCGAGTTGACCCTCACCCCGAACTCGCTCCACTCCGCAGCCATCGTCTTGGTGACGCCGATCACTCCCGCCTTGGCCGCGCTATAGGACCCGATGGTCGGAAAACCCAGCGGTCCGGCGATGGAAGAGACGTTCACCACCGACCCGGAGCCCTGTCGGATCAGGTGCTGGGAGGCCGCCCGGGTCACATAGAACACCGAGGAGAGGTTGGTGGCGATCACCTTGTCCCACTCCTCGACCGAGAGTTGGTCCAGGCGGCGGAAGTTCTGCCGTGTGCCGGCGTTGTTCACCACTACATCGAGTCTTCCGAGCGCCGAGACCACCTCGTCGACGGCCGCCTCGATGGCGGAAGGGTCGGTGACGTCGCAGGAGATCGCGACGCCCGACCCTCCGATCATCTCCAGGGTCTCCGAGAGGCCTTGGCGGCTACGGGCCAACAGCCCGACCTTCGCCCCCTCCTCGGCGAAGGCCACGGCGATGGCCCGTCCTATGCCCTGGCTGGCGCCGGTGACCAGCGCGACCTTTCCGGCCAGTTGGGTGTCCATGGCTCCTACCCGGTGGCCTCCTGGATCAGGCCCCACAGCCGGCTGGGAGTGATGGGAAGCTCATCGGCCTCCACCCCCAGGTGGCTGAGCGCGTCGGTGACCGCGTTGGCCACTGCCGCACCCGGCGGGAAGGTCCCGGCCTCGCCCATTCCCTTGAACCCTCCGTCGGTGTGAGGAGAGGGGGTCACCACGTGGTGGATCTCCATGTCGGGAACGTCGGTGAAGGAAGGCAGCAGGTAGTCCATGAACGACGTGGTTAGCAACTGGCCTTCCTCGTCGTAGACGAACTCCTCCAGGAGCGCGCCGCCCAGTGCCTGGGCGACTCCACCGTGGATCTGTCCTTCCACCAGCAGGGGGTTGATCACCGGCCCGCAGTCGTCCACGACCACGTAGTTCTGGAAGGTGATCTTGCCGGTGTTGGTGTCAACGTCCAGCACCACGACATGGCAGCCGGAGGCGGTGGTGAAGTTGGGCGGGTCGTACACGTAGGTGGCTTCCAGGAAAGGCTGGTCGCCTTCGGGGAGGGCATGAGCCCAGTAGGCCTGCTGGGCGACTTGCGCCAGGGTGACCGAGCGCATCTCCTCGGCGCCCTTCACCGAGACGGCCCCTTCTGCGTACTCGAGGTCTTCGGCATCGGCCTCCAGCATGCCGGCGCCGATGCGGATCGCCTTGGCCTTGATCTCCTCGATCGCCCGGATAACCGCCACCGCGGCAACGTTGGAGCGACTGCCTGCCGATCCGAACCCGGTGTAGGGAGTCTGATCGGTGTCGCCCCACACCACCCGGACATCGTCCATGTCGATCCCCAGATGATGCGCGGCCACCTGAGCCAGGGTGGTCTCGGTGCCCTGTCCCATGGGAATCATCCCGGTGTAAACAGTGGCCTTGCCGTTGGGATCGACCTTGACAGTGGAGCCTTCGTAACCACCCGTGTAGTAGCTGAGGTACCCCAGGATGGGCGAGGGGCCGAATCCCGAGACGTGGATGTAGCTCGAGATCCCGATGCCGCGACAGATCCCCTGCTCTCGCAGTTCCGCCTGCTCTTCACGGAGCCGGTCGTAATCCGCCGCCTCCAACGCCTTCTCCAGACAGGCCGGGAAATTGCCGGAGTCGTATACCGCCCCGGCTGCGTTGAACCAGGGGAACTGGTCGGGCTGGATCATGTTCTTGCGACGGATCTCGGCCGGGTCCATGCCCAGTTGCTTGGCCGCCTTGTCCATCATCCGCTCGGCGCCGAAGATCCCTTCGGGGCCTCCGAAGCCTCTGAAAGTGCTGGAGGGGGTCTTGTTGGTGGCGGCCGCGATCACGTCGCAGTAGTAGTTGGCGATCTTGTACTGGTTGGGCGCGGCGGCCCCTGTGACCCAGGCCGGACCGATCCCGACGCTGTGTAGATGGGCGCCCAGGTCGTTGATGACCTTGCCCCGCAGTCCCAGGATGGTGCCGTCGCTCTGCAGCGCCATCTCCCACTCCTGGATCTGCGCCCGCCCGTGCACGGTGGACATCAAGCCCTCGCGCCGGTCGCCGATCCATTTGACGGGCTTGCCCAACTCCATGCTGGCGATGCTCACCAGCAGGTCCTCTGGATAGCGGTCCCACTTGTTGCCGAAACCGCCCCCCATGTTGGGAGTGAGCACCCGCACCGCCGTCTCGGGGAGACCCAGGCTGGCAGCCAGTTCGGTGCGGAACAGGCTCGCAACCTGCGACTCGGAGTGAACGGTGAGCCGTCCGTGGACCTCGTCCCAGTCGGCCACTATGCCGCGGGTCTCGAGGGGGATCCCCGAGTGGCGGCCGATCTTGAGCCGCCCGCGGACCGTCACCTCGGCGTTGTCGAACGTCTCCGCGTCGTAGTGGCACTCACCCAGGGCGTTGTATCCCGCGAAGACATGGTGA
>JAPPFD010000017.1 GCA_028823995.1 bacterium
TCACGCGCCTCACCCGCAACGCCACCCTGTCGGTGCTCCAGTCCGACTACATCGCATTCGGAAGGGCCTCCGGCCTCCGCGGGGCCCCTCTATATCTCAAATACGTTCTTCGCAACTCCCTCCCGGGCGCCATAACCATGACCGGCCTCATCTCCGGATACATGATCGGGGGGGCGGTGCTGATCGAGAGAGTCTTCTCCTGGCCGGGAGTGGGCCTGTACGCCTACAACTCCCTGGAGAGGACCGACCATGCCGCTATCCAGGGCGTCGTCCTCCTGTCGGCCATCACCTATCTGCTGGTGTTCCTGGTAGTGGACCTGCTCCAATCCATAGTCGACCCGCGGGTGAGGTTGAAATGACGACCAGCGCCGTCAAGAGAAAGTGGGACCGCCGCCTGGTGGTCGGGCTGATCATGTTCGGGGGCATGATCTGCGTGGCGATTTTCGCTCCATTCATCGCCCGCAACGACCCGTTGGCGATCGACTTCGGAACCCAGTTCCTAGCCCCTTCCGCCGACCACTGGTTCGGCACCGGCCGGTTGGGCTTCGACATCTTCGCCCGGGTGGTCTACGCGGCCCGGTACGACTTGGTCATCTCCATGTCGGCGGTGCTGATGTCGATAGTGATCGGCCATCCCATCGGGCTGGTGGTCGGGTACCTGGGAGGGCGGGTCGATTCGCTCACCATGCGGGCCCTCGACGTCATCCAGTCCTTCCCGGCCTTCATACTGGCGGTGGGAGTGCTGGCCGCGTTGGGTGAAGGCGTTTTCAACCTGATCCTGGTGATCGGCTTCGTGGGCATACCCACCTTCGTCCGGTTGGTGCGAGCCGAGGTCCGCTCCCTCCGCGAGCATTCCTACGTCGAGGCCGGACGGGCGGTGGGCAACTCGCGGACCCGGATCATGTTCCGGTACATCGCTCCCGGAACCGTCGGAACGGTCGTCACCCAGGCGGCGATCAGTTGCGGCTGGGCGATCCTCCTCACCGCTGCCCTGGGGTTCATCGGCCTGGGAGTCCCGCTCCCCGACCCCGAGTGGGGGGCGATGATCGCAGAGGGCGTCGAGGAGATGGTGGTGGGAGGACGCTGGTGGATCTCGGTGTTCCCCGGCATCGCCATCGCCGTCACGATCTTCTCCCTCAGCCTGATCGGAGAGTCGATCGCCGACCTGGTGGAGCCGACCAGGAGGAAGTCACGATGAGCGCCCTCCTGGAACTCCACGGGCTCGAGGTCGAGATCGAGGGCCTCCCCATCCTCCGCGGCGTGGACCTCGAGGTCAGGCCGGGCGAGATACTGGGCGTGGTGGGCGAGACGGGAGCGGGCAAGTCGATGACCGCCCGGTCGATCCTCGATCTCCTGCCTGCCAAAGCCAGCCTCTCCTTCGACACCTGCACATTCGCCGGGGAGGACTTCATTCCGGCCAGGGCGCGCCAACTGGCGAGGGGTCACCGGATAGGTTTCGTTCCCCAACGCCCCCGGGGAAGCCTCAACCCGGTGTTCCGGGTCGGAAAGCAAATCGTCGACACCCTCCGCCGCCTCCGGGGCATGGCCCGCAGGGAAGCCAAGGAAGAGGCGCTCAATCTGCTCCGGTCGGTCCGCATCACCGACCCCGAGCGGGTCTACCGGTCCTATCCCCACGAACTCTCGGGAGGGATGTGCCAGCGGGTCTGCATCGCCATCGCCCTGGCGGGAGAACCCGAACTCATCATCGCCGACGAGCCCACCACCGGCCTCGATGTGACCATCCAGGCAGAGATACTCAAGCTTTTGGGAGAGGTGATCGCCGAGCACAACGCGGCGGGCATGCTGATCACCCACGACCTGGGAGTGGTCGCCGACGTCTGCGACCGGGTGGCCGTGATGTACGCCGGCCGGGTCATCAACCTGGGTACCACCCTCGAGATCTACCGGGAAGCCCTCCACCCGTACGCGAACCAACTGGTCTCGATCGCCAGTTCCCTCGACTCCGGCGGCACTCCCCGGGAGATCCCCGGACGGGTCCCCAACCCCGGGGACGAACTCGCGGCTTGCGCCTTTGCCCCGCGTTGCTTCCGTGCCGAGGACGACTGCTTCGGAGAGGAACCTCCCCTGATTCACATCGAAGGGCAGATGGCGTTCTGCCACCACCCGCTGACTTCCGAGGCGGCTTCGGTATGACCGGTCCCTCCGACACCCTGGTCCTCAGAGATCTCACCAAGATCTTCCGGATCAAGACCGGCTCTTTCCGTCACGCCGACCTGCGGGCGGTCGACGATGTGAGCGTCTCCATAACTCCCGGGCGGACCCTGGCGGTGGTGGGCGAGTCGGGATCGGGAAAGACCACCCTGGCCCGCTTGATCCTGCGCCTGATCGACCCCACCGGGGGGTCGATACGCCTGGAGGGCACCGACATCACCCGGATGAAGGGTGCGGCGTTGGAGGACATGCGGGGTCGGATGCAGATCGTCTTCCAGGACCCCTACGACTCGTTGTCTCCCTGGCAGACGGTGGGGCGCACCGTGGCCGAGCCGCTCATCCTGCATGAGAACATGTCCATGCAGGACGCCACCGAGCCAGTGGCCAGGATGCTGGAGCGGGTGGGGCTCAGCCCCGAGCACGCCCGCCGCTATCCCCACGAACTCTCCGGCGGGCAGGCCCAGCGGGTGGGCATCGCCCGGGCGATGATCACCAACCCCGCACTGGTGGTGCTGGACGAGCCCACCTCATCGCTCGACATGTCGGTGCAGTCCCAGATCCTCCTCCTGCTCCAGTCGCTCCAGGAGGAGAGGAATATCTCCTATCTGTTCATCTCCCACGACCTGACCGTGGTCCGCTACATCGCCCACGACCTGGCGGTCATGTACCTGGGCAAGGTGGTCGAGTCGGGCCCGGCCGCCGAGGTCTTCGCCTCCCCTCGCCATCCCTACACCGAAGCGCTGCTCAAGGCCGCACCCCGCCCCGACCCCCACTACAAGACCGACCATGTCCATCTGCTGGGCGAGCAGCCCTCCGCCCTGGACCGGGCGCCGGGCTGCCCCCTGTACGGCAGGTGCCCAATCGCCGAGGACGTTTGCGCCGACACGCCACAGGAGTTGGTCGAGATCGAAGCCGGACATCGCGTAGCCTGTTGGAAGCGAACCTAGAACTCCGCGTTGCCACGGACATAGGCGGCACCTTCACGGACGTGGTGGTGTACGACCCTGGTTCGGGAAGGTACTCCACCGCCAAGTCGCCCAGCCAGGTGGACGACCTGGCCGGCGGGGTGATGGACGCATTGGGACTGGTGGTCGACGAGCCGGGGGACGTCGAGTCGTTCGTCCACGGCTCGACCGTGGGGATCAACGCCTTCCTGCAGAGACGAGGGGAAAGGGTCATCCTCCTGGCCACCGCCGGCGCCAGCGACGTCTATCACATCGCCCGGGGCAACCGCCTCGACATGTACAACATCCGCTACCGGAAACCCGTCCCTCTTCTCCCCCGCCGGGACATCATCCCCATCGGGGGACGGCTCGACTACCGGGGCAACGAGCTGACCCCCCTCGACCATGACGATCTTCGCCGGGCGGCTGATCGCATCCGCTCCGAGGGCGTGCGCTCGGTGGCCATCGGCTTCCTTTTCTCCTACATGAACCCCGACCACGAACTGGCCGCCGCCGCCGCGTTGAGGGAGCTGGCGCCGGGGGTCTCGGTGTCGCTCTCCCACCAGGTGGCAACGGAGTGGCGGGAGTACGAACGCACCGCCTCGGCGGTGATGGACGCCTACATCGCTCCCCCCGTCTCCCGCTACATGGCGGACCTCTCGACTCGCCTGGCCGACCAGGGGATGCCCGCACCCCTGCGGGTGATGCAGTCGAACGGCGGGATCATCTCCGCCCAGGCGGCGTCCGAGCGACCCCTGCAGACCCTGTTGTCCGGCCCGGTGGGTGGTGCGGCGGGGGGCGTGGCCCTCGCCGAGGTCCTCGGAAGGCCCAACCTGATCTGTGTCGACCTGGGGGGAACCAGCTTCGACGTCAGCCTGATCACCGAGGGCCAGGCCGACAGCTCACCCTCGGCTCACCTCGAGGGCCTGCCGGTGCTGATGCCGGTGGTGGACATCCACACCATCGGCGCCGGCGGCGGATCCCTCGCCTACCTAGAGGCGGGAGGACTCCGGGTGGGTCCGGAGAGTGCGGGGGCCTACCCGGGTCCGGCCTGTTACGGACGGGGAGGGACCCAGCCCACCGTCACCGACGCCAACCTGTTCCTGGGCCGGATCGACCCCGACTACTTCCTGGGCGGCAACCTCACTCTGGACACCGGAGCGGCGGAGGTGGCCCTCGAGACCCTGGGCCGGGACCTGGACCTCGACGCAGACCGGCTGGCGCTGGGGATAATCGAAGTCATCAACGCCAAGATGTCCCAGGCCATACGGACCCTCACCGTGGAACGCGGGATCGAGCCCCGGGAGTTCAGCCTGGTGGCCTTCGGAGGCGCGGGGCCGATGCATGCGGTGGCCCTCGCCCAGGAACTGGGAATCAGAGAAGTGATCGTCCCGCCTGACCCGGGCGGCTTCTCGGCCTGGGGGATGCTCCAGTCGGCGGTGCGCCAGGACTTCAGCGAAGCCTTCTTCCGGGACTTCTCCAACCTGGACACCCAGGACCTGGGGGCCAGGTTCGCCCGGCTCGGCGACAGGGCCGTCTCGAGCCTGCTGGGAGAAGGGGTGGCGTCCGATCGCATCTCCCTCGTCCAACGCCTCGACATGCGCTACCAGGGACAGGAGCACACGCTGACCGTCACCCTGCCCAATGGAGTCACCCCCGCCCGGGAGGACCGGCTCACCGCCCTGCGCCGGCGATTCGAAGATGTCTATGCCGCCCGGTACGGTCACTCCAATCCGGAGGCTTCGATGGAGACCGTGAACCTGCGTCTCACCGCCCTGGGAGATGTGGGACGGCCGCTTCTCCAGGGCAACTATCAGCCGGATCACCCTTCCGAACTGCCTTCCAAGACGACGCCTGTCCTGTTTTCCACCGGCCTGTTCCCCACCTCCCGGTTCAATCGCCACACCCTGCCTCCGGGATGTTCCATCGACGGCCCCGCCATTGTGGAGGAGTCCACCGCCACCACCGTCATCCCGCCTGAAGGCAAGGCCACCATCGACGAGTACGGCTGCTTGATCATCGAGGCCCCTCCGGTATGAGTCCCGATCCCATCACCATCGAGATCCTCCGCAACGCCTTCATCATGGCGGCCGAGGAGATGAACGCGGCGCTGATCCGCTCCGCCTACACGCCGGTGATCTATGAGTCCAAGGACTGCGCGGTGGCCCTGATCGACAGCCACCACCGGGTGCTGGGCCAGTCCTCGGGAGTCCCGCTCTTCCTGGGGAACCTGGAGGCCTGCACGCTCGGCACCGAGGAGATGTTCGGACGGTCGGTGTGGAACGAGGGCGACGTCTGGATCATGAACGATCCCTATCTGACCGGCACCCACATGCACGACGTGACGATTTTCGCCCCCATCTTCTACCGGGGCGACCTGGCGGGTTTTGCCGCCTCCCGCGCCCACTGGCTCGACATCGGCGCCAAGGACCCGGGGGTGCCGATGGACGCCACCGAGGTCTTCCAGGAAGGGGTCCGCCTGCCGCCCACCCAGGTGATGCGGGGAGGAAAACCGGTGGAGGACATCTGGTCGATCATCGAGAGCAACGTGCGGTTCCCGAAGTCGGCGATCGGCGACATGAAAGCCCAGTTCGCGGTGTCAGCCATCGGCGAGCATCGCCTCGGCGCCCTGTTCGACCGGTACGGCCGGGAGACCGTGGAGGCGGCCGCCGAGGAGATCTTCCGCCAGAGCGAGAGGCTGGACCGAGAGGCCATCTCGGCAATACCCGACGGTCTCTACACGGCGGAGGGATGCCTGGACTCCGACGGGGTGGGAGACGAGCCGGTCTGGATCCGGGTGAAGATCACCGTGGACGGAGAGAACCTGGTGTTCGACCTCACCGGTACCGAGGGTCCGGGGCAGGGTCCGATCAACTGCGGGGCGGTGCAGACCCTGTCGGCCTGCCGCCTTGCCTTCAAGTACCTGTTCAACTCCCATCAACCCGTGAACGGGGGCACATTCCGTCCCCTGGAGGTGCTGACCAAGCCCGGTTCGATCCTGGCCGCCCGCTCTCCGGCGGCCTGCCAGTTCTACTTCACCCCCCTCGGTCTGATGATCGACTTGATCTGCTCCGCCCTCTCCCCCGCCCTTCCCGACGCCGTCCCGGCGGCCCACTACGGCGACGGGATGGTGTTCCAGTTCACGGGGATCAACCCCCCCACCGGCGAGTTGTTCCTGGAGAACGAGCCCCATGTGGGAGGCTGGGGCGCGTCGCAGGGCCAGGACGGAGAGGACGGGATGATCTGGACGCTGTCGGGGAATTTCCACGACATGCCCATCGAAGTCTTCGAGTCCAAGTTCCCGGCCCGGGTCATCGACTACGGGTTCCGCCAGGACTCGGCCGGCGCCGGGAAGTGGAGAGGAGGGACCGGGATCATCAGGGAATACCAGATGACCACCGACACCGAGATGAGTTTGTGGTTCGAGCGCTCCCGTCACCCGGCCTGGGGCCTGTTCGGCGGCCGGGGAGGAGCGCCCCCCGAGGTAGTGGTCAATCCCGGCGCTCCCGACGAGGTGCGCCGCCTCAAGACCAATCGCATGCCCCTCCGCGAAGGCGACATCGTGAGGTGCTACACCGGCGGCGGCGGCGGGTACGGCGATCCGCTCGAACGCGACCCCGAAGCGGTCTTCGCCGACCTGGCCGACGGCTTCATCTCACCTGGATACGCCGAGAAGCACCATCGGCTGAACTCGCATCCCAAAGACTGACCTCCCCATTTGGCCGGGGATTCGGCCTCTCCCATCCAGCCTCCCCCGTCCCCGAGATCCAGCAACCGGGAGTCCTAGCCGAAAAGTCGCGAAATCCGGGTCCCCTTTCGGGAGCCCTCCCCCAACACCCTAGCGGTCTATATGATCCCAGGTCAGCGTAGTATTGGCCTTTGTCAGTACCATTTTTGGTAT
>JAPPFD010000004.1 GCA_028823995.1 bacterium
CCCCCCCCGCGGCGGCGTGTCCTCGGTGCTCGACGTGACGCTTCAGCCACATGCAACGCCGTACCCCACCGGTCCGGCCCGTCGCCCCACCCCCTGGCAATCAATGGATTCGATGACGCACTTGACGAGGGTTCGCATGCAGGCACCCGCCTTCGGGTCATGTAGAAAGCCGCCGGGCGCCGGGAATGGACCGGCGGCTTACCCCGGCGCAAGGGCCGGTCAGCCGGCAACGGGGTCGGCGGCGGACCCCACCCGGGCGGCCACCCCGTAGCGGTCCTGGTTTGGTCGGGAGAATGCCAGGACGCATCTCTTCGGGTCCGGGGAAGCCACCCCTGTGGACGGCGCGCATCGTGCCCGCTGCGCTGCTGATGCTGCTGCTCGGCAGTCTCGGCCATTCCCCGGCCACCGCCGGCGCCCCCTCAGGATCGCCTCCCCCTGCGGACAACCGCCCCGAAGGCGCCGGGGTCCGTGCGCCCATCGTGTTGCAGACGCCGAACCGGTCTCCGGAATTCCCCTCCACAGAAACCGGTCATCGCACCGTCGAGGAAAACACCGCCGCCGGCACCCCCATCGGCGACCCCCTGGCGGCCACAGACCCGGACGGTGACACCCTGACGTACAGTCTCGCAACCTTCTTCACACGGCCCGACCACGAAGCGTTCTCCATTGACGCCTCGACCGGGCAGTTGTCGACCAAGAACGCCCTCGACTTCGAGACCAAGTCGACCTACCTCTTTAATGTCCGGGCCACCGACACGGCGGGCAACTTCGATGTTGAGGCTTTCACAGTCAGGGTTATCGACGTCGACGAGGCGCCCGTCATCACCGGGGACGCCGCCAAGACCTACCCCGAGAACGACACGGCCGTCGTGGCCACCTATAGGGCCACCGACGAGAAAGGCAGGATAACCTGGGGCCTGTCCGGGGACGACGCCTCCGAGTTCACCATCAACAGCGCCGGCCAGCTCAGCTTCAAGGTGGCGCCTGATGTCGACGAACCGGCAGATTCCGACATGAACAACGTCTACCAGGTCACCGTGGAGGCCACCGACGTGTCGGAGAACACGTCCCGGTTCCCGGTCAGTGTGACGATCTTTCCCGTAATCGAGGGGGACACCGCGGTCAGAAGGCCCGAGGGTTCGGACCGTACGGTGGCGACCTACACGGTCACCGATCCGAACCCCGCCATCTTGTACTGGCGGTTAACGGGCGACGATGCCGGGGACTTTCTGATCAGTTGGGGCGGCACGGGCAACCGGGACGGGACCCTCACCTTCGCGTCGACGACCGACTTCAGCAATCCCGCAGATGCCGACACCGACAACGTCTATGAGGTGACGCTGGTTGCCTGGGACGGCACAGTGGACCGCCTCCTCGACGTCACCGTCACCATCACTGAACTGCCCAATCCACCACCCTCCATCTCCTCCGGAGCCGGCTTCGACATCCGTCTCGCCGAGAACTTCCCCTTCAACCGAACCTTTACGCTGCGGGGTGGGGCGGGGGAAACAATCACTGCTTCCCTAGGTGGTCCGGATGCGGCCGACTTCATCCTCTTGGACGAGGGATTCGGGGGCTCTTGGAGCATCACATCGAGGAAGACGCCGGACTTCGAGAATCCCGATGACAGCAACGGGGACAACATCTATCGGTTCACCCTGAAGGCGCACGACGGATCCAGTACTTCGACACAAGCCATCAAAGTGACGGTCACCGACCAAGCCGAAGCGCCCAGGCTGGCGGGACCCTATGCGCTCAACTTCCTGGAGGGAGGAACCGGCGTCGTCGCCACCTATACGGCCAGCGACGACGATGCTGGTGATACCGCCACGCTCTCGCTGTCGGGCACGGACGCCGACGACTTCACCATCACCTCGGGCCAACTCACCTTCCGCCAGACTCCGACAACCGGATCCCCACAGGACGCCGACTCAAACAACATCTACGAACTGACCGTGGAGGCTTCGGACGGCAGCAACAAGTCAACCCTCAACGTGAGAGTCAAGGTGACCGAAAGCGCGAACCAATCGCCGACCATCACCAGCGGACCGATCACCCAGAACCACCGGGAGAACACCGTCGCCTCCAGTCCCGTAGGGACCTACGTAGCCACAGACCCCGAGAGCGACGGCATCACCTGGTCGGTGTCGGGGACCGACTCTGCACACTTCAATATCACCTCGGACGGGAAACTTCGGTTCATGGTTGCACCGGACCACGACAGACCCTTAGACGATGGAGGCGACAACAACTACCAGGTGACGGTGGCTGCATCCGACGGGACAGGCCGGGGCACCCGGGACGTGACCGTCACGGTGACGGACGTGAACGAGGCGCCCTCCGCGACCGGCGCGCAGTCGGTGGAGGTGTCGGAAGGCTCCACAACAGTGGGGACCTACGCCGCCACCGACCCCGATGGGGACGTCATCACCTGGAGCGTCACCGGCACGGACGACGGCGACTTCAACATCAGCAACGCGGGCGCCCTCAGCTTCAAGGAAGCCCCGAACCGGGCGTCGCCGGCGGACCATGACGGCGACAACGTCTACTCGGTCACCGTGAAGGCCTCGGACGGCGTCGGCTTCGACACCGTGCCGGTTGTGGTGACGGTCACGGCAGTAAATGCTGCGCCGGAAATCACCGGCGGCGACACCGCCAAGAACTACCCGGAGAACGGCACGGGCGCGGTGGACACCTACACCGCCACCGACCCCGATGGGGACGTCATCATCTGGAGCGTCTCGGGCACCGACGCAGACGCCTTCACCATCAACAGCGCCGGCGCGCTCAGCTTCAAGGTGTCACCGGACTTCGAAAACAAGGCGGACAGCGGCGCCAACAACGTTTACGACGTGACGGTCAACGCCTCGGATGGGACACTCAGCCACACCCGGGACGTCACCGTCACCGTGACGGGTGTGAACGAACCGCCTGTCGTGAAAGGCCCGAGAGCGGTCACCAAGAAAAAGGGCAGCAGCACGGACGTGGCCACCTACATGGCCACCGACCCGGAGGGCGAGGCCATTTTCGCCTGGAGTCTGACGGCCCAGCCCCTGACAGAGACCGTCCCCTTCCAGATATCCAACCAGGGCGTGCTCACCTTCAAGGCGGCGCCCAACCCGAACAGATCGGACGCCGACAACAACAACGTGTTTGAACTGAACGTCGAGGCTCGGGACACCACCGGAAACTGGGGTTCGCTGGCGGTCCAGGTGATCGTGACGTTGGTGGAGGAAGCTACAAACGCGCCGCCCGTCATCAGCGGCGACCGGGAGGTGCCCAGACAGGAGGGCAACGACACATCGGTGGCCACCTACATGGCCACCGACCCCGAGGACGACACCATCACCTGGTCGCTGGAGGGCACCGACGCCAACGATTTCAACATGAATGCGGGCGTACTCACCTTCAAGCATGCGCCGAACTACGAGTCCCCCACCGATGACGACGAGGGCAACGACTACGAGGTGACCGTCGTCGCCTCCGACGCCACCAACCGGGCCACCCGGGAGGTGACTGTCACCATCACCGACGTGAACGAGCCGCCGGTCATCGGCGGGCCGACCGATCCCGAATATGCGGAGAACGGGACCGACGTCGTGGGCGTCTACACCGCCACCGACCCGGAGAGAACCACGATCGGCTGGACGCTGTCGAGCACCGACGCAGACGACTTCGACATCGACACCAGCGGCGTGCTCACCTTCAAGACCTCACCCGACTTCGAGAACCCCGCCGATCAAAACCCCCAGGACAACGTCTACAAGCTGACGGTCACCGCCTCCGACGGCGCCCTCACGGACACGCTGGACGTCACCGTCACCGTATCGAACGTGAACGAGGCACCCACCATCACCTCGGGACCGGTGTCGGAGAACTACCAGGAAAACGGCACTGCCGCGGTGGGAAAGTACACCGCCACCGACCCGGAGAACGACACCATCACCTGGACGCTGTCGGGCGCCGGCGAGGACGATCTCGAGATCGACTCCGCCAGCGGCGTGCTCACTTTCTCGACCCCGCCCGACTTCGAAGACCCCGCCGGCAACGTTTACCAGGTGACGGTCACCGCCTCGGACGGGACCCTCACGGACACCCGCTCGGTGGAGGTGACCGTCACGAACGTGAACGAGGCACCCACGGTGAGCGGCTCCTCGATGGTGACCAAACCGGAGGGCGACGACCGATTTGTCGCAACCTACCGCGCCGACGATCCCGAGGACGACACCATCACCTGGACGCTGTCGAGCACCGACGAAGAGGACTTCACCATCAACGCCAGGGGCGAACTCAGCTTCAGGCAGGACCCCGACGTGGACAACCCACGCGACGCCGACGGGAACAACGTCTACCTGGTGAGAATTACAGGCTCGGACGGCGCCCTCTCGGACACCCTGGATGTCACCATCACCGTGGCGGATGTGAACGAGGCGCCTACCGTCACCGACGGACCGACCGACCCCACGTATGCGGAGAACGGCACCGCCGCGGTGGGCGCCTACACCGCCACCGACCCCGAGAACGACACCATCCACTGGTCGCTGATAGGCCCCGACAGGGAGCACTTGACAATCACCCCGCGCGGCGTGCTCAGCTTCTTGACCTCCCCGGACTTCGAAAACCCCGCGGAAGGCGTCAACCACAACCTCTACCGGGTGACGGTGGTGGCGTCTGACGGGACCAACCAGGGCACCCGGTCGGTTGTTGTCAGGGTGACGGATGTGAACGAGGCGCCCACCATTACCGGAGGGCCGACCACCAAGATCTACGAGGAGAGCGACACCGCCGCGGTCGGTACCTACGAGGCAACCGACCCGGAGGACGACACCATCACCTGGACGCTGTCGGGCGCCGACGAGGACGATCTCGAGATCGACTCCGCCAGCGGCGTGCTCACTTTCTCGACCCCGCCCAACCTAGGCAATCCCACCGACAGCGACCGGAACAACGTCTATGAGGTGACCGTCACCGCCTCGGACGGGTTTTTCGAGGACACCCGCCTGGTGGAGGTGACCGTGGTAAGGGAGGGCGCCACGAACCAGGCCCCCACCATCACCGGAAGGAACGCCCGGGATTACCCGGAGAATCTCGCCGTCACCGTGGAGACCTACACGGTCACCGACCCCGAGGACGACGACATCACCTGGTCGCTGTCGGGCCCGGACAGACACGATTTCGAGATCAACGCCGACGGTGAACTGAGATTCTCGACCCCGCCGGACTATGAGTCGCGGCAGGACTCCAACCGCGACAACAAATACCAGGTGACGGTCGAGGCCTCCGACCGTTGGAACGAGACCACCCTGGATATAACCATCACCGTCACGGATGTCAACGAGGCCCCCACCATCACCAACGGGCCGACCGCCACCTACGCGGAGAACGGGACCGCCGCGGTGGACACCTACACCGCCACCGATCCCGAAGGCGCCGCCATCCGATGGTGGCTGTCGGGCGACGACGCAATAGCCTTCGAGATCGACGCCGCCGGCGGCCGCCTCACCTTCGCAAACCCACCCGACCACGAGGCATCGCGGGATCTCAATGGCAACAACGCCTACCAGATAACAGTCCACGCTTCCGACGGGACGAACGAGACCACCCTGGAGGTGACCGTCACCGTCACGGACGTGAACGAGCCGCCCATGATCACCGGGACGCTCACCACCGTCCAGCGGTCCGAAGACGAGACGGGCGTTTTGTCCACCTTCACCGCAACCGACCCGGAGAACTTCGCCGTCCGCTGGTCGCTGTCGGGGCGCGACGCAGGTGACTTCACCATCAACGCCGCCGGGGAACTCCGCTTCGCCGCCCCCCCGGACTACGAGTCGCCGCAGGACTCCAACCGCGACAATTTTTACGAAGTGACAATCCAGGCATTCGACGGGGTCAGGACCGGCACTCTGGACGTGACGGTCACCATCGAGGACATCACCGAGGAGGCCGAGGTCACGCTGTCACATCTGCAGCCGCAGGTGGGCGTCCCGCTGCGGGCGGCGCTGGAGGGCCCCGAATACCGCGGAAGCAGCATCACCTGGACGTGGGAGGTCGGAGCATCCACCACCCAAGGTGTGCCCCCTCGCCAGGTATCGGCACAGACCCCGGGCGCCTCTGACGGGACAGCCGCCGTGATCCTGTCACGCTGGGGTCCGCCGGGGGGAGTCTTGCTGGAACGGACCTCAAACACCCGGGTGTGGCAGGGCGGCGCATCCGCCGGCGCCGGACCCGGGGCTTCGGGCCACGTTTTGCAAAGCGTCAACTCGCCCACCTACACGCCCACCGAGGCGGACATCGACCAGCCTCTGTCCGTCTCCGCCTCCTACACCGACGTCCACGGCCAGCCCAAGACGGTCAAGTTCGACGCTCCCCACCAGCCGCGGGCGGCGCCGGAGGAGAACAGCCCGCCCGCGTTTCCCGACGATGAGGACGGCGTCCGCAGCATCGGCGAGAACCAGCCCGCCGGCCCGATCGGCGACCCGGTCGAAGCGGAGGACCCGGACGGAACGCGAGACCTGATCGTCTACTCCCTGAGCGGATCGCACGCCCCGTCCTTCGAGATCAACCAGGAGACCGGCCAGTTGTCGACCCGGGGCCCGCTCGACCGCGAGGCGCGTTCCAGCTACCGGGTGCGGGTCACCGCCACCGACCCCTCCGGCGCCTCGGACATGATCGACGTCACGATCAACGTCGAAGACGAGAACGAGCCTCCGGTGGTGACCGGCGACACGACCGTGTTCCACCGGAGCGGCAACTCGGGGGCCGTCTTTACCTACCGCGCAGTCGATCCCGAAAGGACCACGGTCACCTGGGCGTTCAAGAGTTTCTCAGGCGCGGTACCCGAAGCCGCCGAAGACAACGGTTACTTCTCGATAAGCCCCGGCGGAGTGCTCCGCTTCGACACCACTCCCGACCATGAAAGCCCCCATGGCTGGACCCCGGACAACATCTACCGAGTCACTCTGGAGGCCACCGACGCCGACGGCCAATCCACCGACCTGGAGGTGACGGTGGCCGTGTTGCCGACGACGGCGCCCCGCTCTACTCCGACTACTTCCACGGGCGGCGGCTTCAGCGGCGGCGGCGGTGGAGGCGGCGTACCGACCGGCGGCGGAGGCGGTGGTGGAGGGGGCTTCCATGGAGGCGACGGTGACGAGACACCGGCCACCGCCTCCGGACTGTTCACCGACGTCCCGGCGGGCGCCTGGTTCGAGTCGGCGGTGAACTGGATGATCCTCCACAAGGTCACCAGCGGTTGCGCGGTCGACAAATTCTGCCCCGAGGACAACCTCACCCGCCAGCAGTTCGTCACCTTCCTGTGGAGAGCCGCCGGGCGGCCCACCCCGAAATTCCTCGGCTCGGCGGCGTTCGCGGACGTGGCGGAAGGGGTGTACTCGGACCAGTCCATCGGCTGGGCGGTCGCCGGTGAGATCACCCTGGGATGCACCCCCGGCGAGTTCGGAGACGGCGCATGGGAGTTCTGTCCCACCCAGCAGGTGACCAGGGGACAGATGGCCACCCTCCTCCACCGGCACACCGAGGCCGAATACCCCGGCTCAACCTCCCGATACGAGGACGTGCAACCCGACGACTACTACGCGACCGGCGTGGCCTGGCTGACCGACTTCCAGGTGGTGTCCGGATGCAGTTCCACCCTGTTCTGCCCCGACCGGCCCGCCACCCGCGCCGAGGCCGCCGTGTTCATCAACGGCGTCGCCATCCGACCCCACATCTGGGGCGAGGGCAACACCTCGTTCATCCCCCAGGCGCAGTAGAGCGGCCGCACCTCCGACGCCCGAGGGCGCCGATTCACTAAGGCCCTTCCGGCCTCAGACGGGCAGGCGCACCCTCACCGGCCCCGCATCGGTGTAGCTGGTCACCGTGGGGGGTACGGTGAGGCGCCGGTCCTCTCGGTAGCGGCTCGTGATCGCATCCAGGTCGTCGGCGACCGCCAAGGCGGCCACATCGTCGAGGACCTTCATGGCTGCCTTGCTCGGGGGGCGTCGCGGGTCTCTCATCATCCCCCAGGAGTCCCACGGGAGCATCTCCACCTTGTTGAGACAGGCGAAGTCGTTGACGACGTTCCCGGCGATGAATCCCAATCCCCACATGTCATAGATGCCGAACACCGCAGGATCCACCTCGCCGCGTCGCGCCGCCATCCAGGCTTCGCCGCCGGTGAGGAAGTGGCCGGGCGGCTGGTGATGGGGATCGAAGTCGAGGCCCAGGATCCCGGCCTGCACCCCGTCCATCTGGGGATCGTCCCGTACCCAACGCCCATCCTCCCAGCGCTCGGTGATCCAGTGGTCGTACCACTTCTCGGCGTCGAAGTATCCGCCGAACCCGCACCGCACCCGGGCCGGTATGCCCCGGAAGCGCAGGAACGCGGTGTGAAGCAGCGCAAAATGCCGGCAGATGGAGACCACCCTTTCCCGCGGCGCCCGGGTCACCGGAACGGGATCTTCCCGAAGCTCCATGGCCCGTGCCAGCACCTCGGAAGCGGTCCTGAGGTTCTGCTCCTCGACGCGGACCGCGTCGGCGTCCACGCCATAGGCGCCCGCCCACTCCCGGTGCAGCAGCAGGTTCTGGACGACTTCTCGCATTCCGTCCACACTGGTAGGCAACTCACCCAGAGCCGGATGGTAAGGCAGGTCGGTCATCCAATCCGGCGTCCGGTAATAGTCCAGCGTCGCTTCCCTCACCGAACCAGAGATTACTTGGCTTCACCGCCAACAGGGAGAACAGTATTGGGGATGGTTGCCTTCTAACCTCCGGAAGTGGATGGCGAAGGCAACCGATCAGTCGGGCGAACCGAAGGAAGCCCTCTCCCCCAGGCTTGGGGGACGACACCGCATGGACACCGGAGCGAGCGCCTGGAGGTCGCATCGCGGGCTGCAGGCGGTGCTGGTCTTCGTGGTGGCCGCGGCGATCGCGACCGGGTTCGGGACGGTCGCCCTGTGGCCCACCGAGGAGGGAGTCGAGTCGGCGACCGAGAGCGCCGCCGAGATCGGGCTGGCCACCGAACGGTACGGAGCCACCGTTAGGGAGGTCCGCGACGGCCCCTGCTCCTATGCCACCGACGACAACCCGCGTAACTGCCGCCATGTCACCGCCGTCCTCGACGAGGGCCCCGCCGAAGGCACTGCGATAGCTCTGACCGAGTTCGACCTGGAGTTCGCCGCCACCGCGCCCCGGTTGACGGTGGAGCAGAAGATAATCCTCGGATACGAGCCGTCCACCGACTTCTACTTCTACGCCGACGCCGACCGGCGGACCCCGCTCGCCTGGCTCACCGCCCTGTTCGCGGTGGTGGTGATCGCCCTGGGACGCCGCCGGGGAGTGCTGGCCCTGGTGGGGATGGCGGGCACGGTGGCGGTGCTGGTGGCGTTCGTGGCGCCGTCGATCCTGGACGGGAACGACCCCCTGCTGGTGGCGGTGGTGGCCGCATCGGCCATCGCCTTCGTCAGCCTGTACCTCATCCACGGGTTCAACTCGACCACCACCGTGGCGCTGGCAGGAACGCTCTCGGCGCTCGGTTTGACGCTGGCGCTGTCGTGGGCCTTCTTCGAACTCGCCCACTTCACCGGCCTGGCTACCGAGGAGGCCCTGACCCTCCCCTTCATCACCGGAGGGATCGACCTGGCCTCCCTGATCCTGGGAGGGGCGGTGCTCGGCGCCCTCGGCGCCCTGGACGACATCACCGTGACCCAGGCGGCCCTGGTGGGCGAACTCCACTATCGCAACCCGGGCCTGGGGGCCCGCCAACTGGTGGCGTCCGGCGTCCGGGTGGGCCGGGAGCACATTGCCTCCACGGTGAACACCCTGCTGCTGGCCTACGCGGGCGCCAGCTTCCCCCTGCTGATGCTGCTGGCGGTCTCCGACCAGTCGATGGTGATGGTCGCCAACTCCGAGTTGATCGCGGTGGAGATCGTTCGTACCCTGTGCGGGTCGATCGGCCTGGTGGCGGCCGTGCCGATCACCACCATGCTGGCCGCCCTGGTGGCGGCCCGTCCCACAGGGGCGTCCCGACCGGCGGCTTGTTAGCATCACGGGATGTGACACTCCCCCGGCACTGTGTCTCGGTTAGGACCGCCCGTGGTTGACCTCGTCGAATTCCCGCTGGACCCGGATGCGCCGCTGTCAAGCCTGGTCTACGCCTTCGGCGGCGCCGAGGCGGTGGCCGAACTGAAGCCCGGCCAGGTCCTCTCCACCGCCACCCGGGACTGCTTCGCCGGGCGGGTCCGCACCGCGGCCGACCTGCCGTCGCAGGTGTGCGATCTTCGCTACATCAATCCCCAGACCGGGCCCTTCCACATCGCGGGCGCCGAACCCGGAGACACCCTTGCGGTCCACTTCGTCAGCATCGAGCCCAGCGAGCCCTGGGGGGTGAGCGCCACCTTCCCGTTCTTCGGCGCCCTGACCAGCAGCCGGGACACGGCCACGCTCCAGCCCCCGTTGGACGAGCGGGTGTGGGTGTACGACCTGGACAACCAGGCTCGGCTGGTCCATTACCAGGCGCTCGACGCCGACCTGCGGCTTCCCCTGCCTATGGACCCGATGCATGGGACGGTCGGGGTGGCGCCCGCCATGGGCGAGGTCCGCAACTCCCTCGCTCCCGGCGCCTGGGGAGGCAACATGGACACCCCCGAGATGCGAGCCGGCGCCACCTGCTACCTGGGGGTGAACGAGCCGGGCGCCCTGTTCAGCATCGGCGACGGCCACGCCCGCCAGGGAGAGGGCGAGGCCTGCGGGGTCGCCGTGGAGTGCTCGATGAACACGGTCCTGGTGGTCGACGTGATCCGCGGCGACTACGCGCCGTGGCCGCGCCTCGAGACGAACGAGTACCTGATCACCACCGGCTCCACCAAGCCTCTGGAGGACGCCTTCCGCATAGCCCTCACCGAGATGGTGCGGTGGATAGAGTCGCTTCTGGAGCTCACCACCATGGACGCCTATCAACTGGTCTCCCAGACCGCCCTGACGCCCATAGCCAATGTCTGCGACACCGTCTACACCGTCACCTGCAAGGTGCCGAAGGCCCTCCTCCCCCAGACCTCCGCCTACGGGGGAATCCACCAGGCGCTTTCATCCAAGGCCGCGGCTCTCTGACCGCACTCGGCCCGAAGCGCGGCTGACGGTCGCCGCCCCGCGGTAAACGGCCCCAAGTCCCCTCGCTCGACCCTCGCCTCCGGATTAGTCCATTTAAATAAATGCAGATAGTCTAAATAGGGTGATCGGATCGGACCAGCACCCGACCCCCGTTGCCGGCGAGGCGTCCGGGCGGGACTCCGCCGCCCGCCGCGCCGGCGCCCTGCTGGTGCTGACCGCCTTGATCACCGCGGTCTCGGCTCTGACCCGTGTCTCCGCGGACGCCGACTTCCAACCCTCCCTGCAGGACACGCTGGACGCAATCGCCGACCAATCGGGTCTCTACGGTTTGGGAGGCGCGGCGCGCCTGGTGTCCGGGGTCACCCTGGGGGCAGCCGCCTGGTTTCTCCTGAGGACCTGGATTATCCGCCTGCGCCTCGGGTCCCCGGCGGTTCCCGGGTTGTTCCTGGTCTCCGGTGTCTTCACCGCCGTATCGGGGTTGTGCGCGGTCATCCTGGCGGTGGCCGCGCCCGAGGTCAACCCCCTCCTCGAGTCTTCGGCGCTCGTCCGCTGGCTCAGCGGCAAGATCGGCTTCGCCTTGGCGGGACTGGCCCTGGTGGTCGCCTCCCGCTATCAGTGGAAGGCAGGAGGCGCCCTCCGTCGCATCGCGCCGGTGTCGGGCACACTTGGCCTGGCGATGCAGTTCATCTGGGTCGACTCGGCCACGCTGGCCCATCCCATCGTGGGCGCAGCCTTCTTCCTCTGGCTCCTGGCGGTGGGGTCCATGCTCTTCACCGGCCGGACCGAGGAACTCTTCCAGAGGATGGTCAACTCCGACTCCTCGACCTAGTCCTCCACAGAGGTGATGATCCTTGGCGGACCACCCGCCGAGTCCCACCATTTGGCAAACCTGTCCGTTGCTGTATAAACTGGTTTGCAATACAAACTATGCCGGAGGAGGTTCACGCAATGTCAGGCTCGGGCAATGACGAGGCCGCCCTCACTCCTCAGGAGAGTTGGGGAGCGATTCACACCACCATCAACAGGACGAGAAGTTCCATGTATCTGGCCGGGACTTCGCCGATCCTGCTCATGTGGGGCGCCATCACCGCGGTGTTGTACCTGGTTGAATACTGGTTCCAGACCGGGGGTTCCGCCCTGGCGCAGGAGACCCCGTGGATCAGGGCGCCGGTCTATGGCGTTCCGCTGGTCGGCGGAATGGTCGGCAGCGGCTTGATCGGCCGCCGCGCCGGGAGCCGGAACGTCACTCCGGACGCCGGTCGGGCGGTGGGCATCCGGGTCTTCTTCTTCTGGGTTTCCGTGGCGCTGGCTGCCTGGTTCATCCCGGCGGCGGCGGGGATGTGGTCGCCCGAAGGCGGACCCCAGATCCCCCACGTGGCCATCGGCATAGTGACCCTGGGGTACGTCCTGTACGGCATCATGACCCACGCCGCGCTGGCGGCGGTCGGGGTCGGGATAGCCGCCGCCTACTACCTGCCCGACTTTCTGGCGGGCGACGCCGCGCTGCCGGTCTCGGCGGCGGCGACTTTCGCAGTCGTGGGTCTGGGCGCATGGTGGTTGCACAGGATCGGGATCCGGTGAGCGACAATTCCGCGGTTCTCGACGAGACCATCCACCAATCGGTCAGGTTGCGGATAATGACGCTGCTGGTCTCCCAGCCCGCCTCGGCGCTGGTCGCCTACCGGTTCATCCAGCGGACCCTCGATCTGACCGGCGGCAACCTCACCGTACATCTGCGGAAGCTCAGGGAGGCCGGGTATGTCACCATCACCAAGGAGTTCCGCGACGAGAAGCCGTCCACCTGGATCCAGGCGACGACGACGGGCCGTCAGGCTTTTGCAAGGTATCTGACCAACCTGGAGAGGGTCCTGAAGGGGGTGGCCGTCCCGGGGGCTCCGATTACAATCCCGCAAGGTCCGCCATCGCCATCGCGACCGTCAGCATGAATACTCCAGTTACCGCCCCGGCGCCAGACCCCTCCCCCTTGGTACTCCAGGTCGAGGACCTGCACAAGAGCTATGGAGAGATCCATGCGGTGAAGGGGGTCAGCTTCCAGATCGCTCCCGGTGAGAATTACGGTCTGCTGGGCCCCAACGGGGCCGGCAAGACCACCACCATCCAGATGATCGCCGGGGTGCTGGCCGCCGACGGGGGCCGGGTGACGGTGTGCGGTAAGGAACTGACCACCTCCACCACCTCGGTCAAGTCCCACATCGGCTGGGTCCCCCAGGAGGTCGCCCTGTACGACCGGCTGAGCGCCCGCGAGAACCTGGCCTTCTTCGGCCGCATGCAGGGACTCTCGGGAAAGACGCTTGCCAAACGGGTCGACGAGGTGCTCGGGTTGACCGCCCTGGCCGACCGGGCAGGCGACAAGACCGTCAAGTTCTCGGGCGGGATGAGGCGGCGGCTCAACATCGGGATAGGCCTCCTCCACCAACCGGACCTGCTGATCCTGGACGAGCCCACCGTGGGCGTGGACGTCCAGTCCCGGGCCAGCATCCTCGACCAGGTGGCCGAGATGACCAGCCGGGGAATGGCCGTGCTCTACACCACCCACTACATAGAGGAGGTGGAGCGACTCTGCCACCGGGTGGGCATCATCGACCACGGGACGATGATCGCCGAGGGGACCAGGGCCGAACTGGTGAGGATGGTCGGCGAGCGGGACCGGGTGCTGATCACCGCTGACGGCAACCTCTCGGAGGGGGCCGATCGGCTCTCGGAACTGGACGGGGTCCACCAGGCGGGGATCACCGCCGAGGGGATGGAATTGCTGGTGGACGACGCCGCTCCCCTCCTCCCCCGGGTCTTCGAGACGCTCACCCGGTCGGGGGTGGCGGCCAGCGGCGTGCGGGTGGAGGAGCCCGACCTGGAGGCCGTCTTCCTCCATCTCACCGGACGCGCCCTCCGTGACTGATTGATGCGCGACATCGGCTGGATCGTCCTGAAGGACCTGCGCCAGCAGGTCCGTGACCGGACCATCTTCATTTTCGGGCTGGTCGCTCCCCTGGCCATCGCCGCCGCGCTGAGCCTCGCCTTCGGGGGGTTCTTCCAGACCGACGAGGCGGTGGTCTTCGAGTTCGGCGTCTCCAACGCCGATGCGGGAGGTCCCATATCGGAGGCCTTCTCGGTGGCCATGGCGGAGTTGGAGACCGAAGGCCTGGTCGGCATCACCTTCCACCGCGACCGGGCCTCCCTGGACAGGGCGGTGGAGGACGGCGAGGTGGACGCCGGGTTCTTCATTCCCGACGGCTTCAGCCAGGCGATCGTCGACGGGTGGGACGCCGAGGTGGTGGTGGTGGCCAGTCCCGAGGCGCCGGTGGTCGCCGGGGTGGCCACTTCGATCGCCGAGCAGTTCGCCCTGGAGGTGGCGTCGGCCAGCGCGGCGGGGGCGACGCTCGCCATCCTGGGAGGGTTCACCCCCGAGCAGATGGTCCAGGCTGGGCTGACCGCCTCCCAGGCCAATCCTCCGGCGCGGGTCGCCTCGCTGGAGGCCGAGGTCCGCCGGTTGGACGGGCCCACCTACTACTCGGCGGGCGCCGCCATGTTCTTCATGGTGTTCGTGGTGGGGGTCGGCCTGCTCAGCCTCCTGGAGGAACGCAAACGTCACACCCTTGCCAGGCTGCTGTCCAGCCCCGTGGGCCCCGGGCGCATCCTGGCCGCCAAGTTCATTCTCTCCATCACGGTGGGGGTGGGAAGCGTGGGCCTCTTCATGCTGTTCTCCCGGTTCCTGCTGGGCGCCCGATGGGTCGACCTGCCGATCACCGCCCTGCTGGTGGTGGCCGCGGTGGGGGCGGCCGCCGGGATCGTCTCTCTGGTGGCCGGCTGGGCCAGGACCGCCGAGCAGGCCCAGAATTTCCAGTCGGTGGTGGCGGTGGCGATGGGCATCCTGGGAGGCACGTTCTTTCCCATCGGCGGCGACTCCTTCCTCGCCACCCTCTCGCTCGCCACTCCCCACGCCTGGTTCATGAGGGGTCTGGGCGACCTGAGCGGCGGTGGAGGGCTGGCGGTGGTGGCCCGCCCCCTGGTGGTGCTGGCTGGCATGGCGGTGGTGACCCTCACCATCAGCGTGCTGGGCGCCCGACGGAGCCTGCGGCCATGAAGACGCTGTCGATCGGCTGGGTGTACGTCCTGAGGATCCTGCGGGAACCCGCCTCGCTGTTCTTCTTCTTCGTGTTCCCGGTGGTGATGGTGTTCATCATCGGGATCCAGTTCGGCGGCCAGGGCGGAAGGGTGGAGTTGGGGGTCTCGGGGGACACCAGCCAGGCCATAACCGACCAGATCACCGAGAACCTGACCGGCAACCAGGCCTTGGAACTGGTCTTCTACGAGGACGACGACGAGATGCTGACCGCGGTGGAGAGGGGTCACATCTCGGCGGGGGTGGTCTTCCCCCCGCAGATGGCGGCGAGGATGGCGGTCGGACAGCCCGTCCTGATCGGTTTCGTGTCCGCTCCCACCGGGCTGGGGCCGCAGTTGCAGGCCACCGTGCAGCAGGCGGTGACCGAAGAGTTGATCCCCTACCGGGCGGCGCGGTTCGCGGTCGACATCCTGGGCGTCGGGTTCCAACAGAGCTTCCCGCTGGCCAGCGCCCTGGCCGACCAGGTGATCCTGACGACAGTGGCCGTGGAGTCGGTGGGGGAATCGCTGTTCCCTCCCGGTCTGGGCCGCTTCGACGGGGGTGCGGCCTCCAATCTGGTCCTTTTCATGTTCCTCACCGCCCTGACCGGCGCCACCGCCATGGTGTCCGACCGGGAGATGGGCCTCGACACCCGGATCGTCTCCACTCCCACCTCGGTGGCCCGCCTGATCTCGGGATACGTGGCCGGCCAGTTCGGGATCACCTTCTTCCAGGGCGCCTACATCATGGTCCTGAGCCTGGCCATCTTCGGCGTAGACTGGACGAACCTGGGAGGGTCGGTGCTGCTGGTGATGGCCCTGTCACTGGCGGGAGCAGGAGCGGGGATGCTGCTCGGCTCCTTCCGGCTGGCCGAGGGCGCCACCATTGGCATCGGAGTGACGGCCGGACTGGTGCTCGGCGCCCTGGGCGGGGCGATGGTCCCCCAAGAACTCCTGCCCGACACGGTCCAGACCGTCGCCAAGTTCACCCCCCAGGGATGGGCCATGCTCGGCTTCAGAGACCTCCAATGGGGAGGCTCCGTCCTCGACGTCGCCGACAACCTCGCGGTGCTGGCCGGGATGGGAGTGGTGCTGGCCGCAGCCGCCTCGGTGTCCCTCCGTCGCACCCTCGCCCGCCCCTCCTGAAAAGGGTATGCGAAGCTGCCTAGCCTGCCAGCTTTGCCAAGACCTGATCCACTTTGGATCCGAGACGATCCACTTTGGATCCGAGACGATCCACTTTGGATTCGAGACGATCCACTCTTGGTTCAAGCGTGTCGAAGCGCGCTTCGAGACGAGCGACTCGTTGGGCTAGTTCACTCACGAACTCGGCCAGTTTGTCGCGGCGATTCACGATGATTGCAATAGCGGCGACAGCACCCGTGATGAGCGAAGGACCCAACTGTTCGATGAAGTCCATGGGCATCAATTTAGTTGGAGATGTGAGCGCACACGCTTTGCGAGGGCATGCGGGAGATGAAGTTGTCTTATTTCAAAGTGACCCATTACCTCAATGTGACGTGTCGGTGTGGCAAGGTCAACCCCCACGCCGCGTTTTTTTTCACAACCTCCCAACCCGAAGCGGGCCGCTCCACCCATCGGGGGAACCCGCCAGCCGTCTCCACCGCCGCCCGGCTACTCGGAAGGATCAGGTAGCGCGTCTCTGATAGCCCGCTCCTCGTCCTCCGGGCCGCACTGCTTGAGAAGCCGCTCGTACAATTCCCGCTCCTCGGCGGGGCTGAGAGGCTCCAGCTGGGTCGATCTCACCAGAAACGTTGGTTCATCGTCCTCCGGGCCGCACTGCTTGAGAAGCCGCTCAAACAGTTCCCGCTCCTCGGCGGGGCTGAGAGGCTCAAGCTGGTTCGGTGTCACCAGAAATGTTGGTTCATCTTCTGGGAATACAATCCTCACGCGCACTCTCCTCCTCAATCTGTCGGCGGTGGGGCTATCGGACAATGGGGATTTGCTTCCTCGAATCGGTCTATCTGTTGGATCAGAATCTTAGTTAGCTCCCATGCCAGTTCGGGCGAAATTTGAGACGGGCGACATACACAGCACGGGCTTCGGCGGACACTCCAGGTGACAAACCTGCTAGAAACAACAGCGACTACCGATCCCCCACAGAAAAGTCGCGAAAACGGATTTCCCCCCTATGGGCTTCCCTCCCCCACCGCCACCTTGCCAGGGCCGAACAATCCGTCCAGCCCGAAACAGCCTTGCCGATCAGGACATCTGATCCCTCGAGGCGGTCAGAACGACGTCGGGACGGACCGTCTTGGTTTTTGGTTCATATCAATGTGACCTGTGGATGTGACAACAGTCAAGCCCCGCCCCGCAGTTTGTTTCACAACCTCCGACCAGCCGGGGCGTCACACCGCCAGATGACGTCTCCCCCGTCCCTCCCGTGGGCGGCGACAGCTCAGATCTTGAACCGGATGGCGGCGGGGACGCTCGAGACCCTCATCGGCGTGAACCCGACCATGTCGCCGTCTGCCTCCACCGGCCAGGGGGGATCGGTGGTCACCTCGAAGCTCTCCCAACTCCGCCTCTGCACCCAGCGCTCGGTCAGGTGCACTCCCTTGACGATCTTCGGGACGACCAGGGGGAGTTGGCTCTTCCGGGGGGTGAAGACCTGCAGGTCCAGGCGGTTGTCCACCAGGTTCGCCTTGGGGGCGATGTTCCACTTCCAGGCAAAGAACTGGGCGTTGGCCACTATCACCGCCAAGGCGTCGGCGGTGATGGCCCGCCGGGCTCCCTGGACTGTCACCGTGGCCCGGGGGAACCGCGGCAGCCGGGCCAGGAACCCCAGCCCGTAGCGGGCCGCTCCCACCCACCCGGGGAGCCTGCCGGCCGTCTCGGCCGCCGCCGCGCCGACTCCCGCCTCGGCGACGTTGACGAAGAACCGCCTCCCCCACTCTCCCTCCAGGCACCCGACGTCGATGTCGTACCACGAGGTCGTGACCAGCCGGGAGACGGCTTCGGTCAGATCGCGGGAGAGCCCGAAGGTGCGGAGGAAGTCACAGGCGGTCCCGCTGGGGAGCATCGCCACCCGGGGCGGCTCCGGCCACTCCTCGGCGCACAGGGCGTTCACCGTCAAGCTCAGGGTGCCGTCGCCCCCCGCCACCGCCACCCTGCCCTCTCGGGACACCACCTCCACCACCCGCTCGGCCATCCGGTCGGGTGAAGGCGCCGACTCCACCCGAGCGTTCACGCCTGCGGCGTGCAACAGTCCGGAGAGTTCATGTACCGAGACCCTGCCGCGGCCGGCGGCCGGGTTGAGGAGGACCGTCCAGTCGGTGAAGCTCTCGGTCACCGTGTTAGGACTGACTGGGGCGCTAGGCCAGGATCCAGATGAGGGCGATGGTGGTGGTTGCGAAGCCGAGGACCGTTATCACGGTGAGACGGCTCAGGTTCCGCTCGGCCACCGTGGAACCGCCCATGGAGGCGCCGAGCCCGCCGCCGAATGCCTCGGACAGGCCCCCGCCCCGTCCCGAGTGGAGGAGGATCAGCAGGATCAGGCCCAGCGACAGGAGCACATGGACCCCGATCACCACCGCTTGCAAGATAGCCATGACGTCTATTCTATCGCGGCCTGCGCGGCCACCCGCGCCGCAGCCTCGGCGGCCGCCTCCGGATCGCCCAGGTACCTCGACCCGGTCGGGTTCAGATCGGCGTCCAACCCGTAGAGGAGGGGTATCCCGGTGGGGATGTTCAGCGAGGAGATCTGGGCATCGGGGATCTGCTCCAGGTACTTCTGGAGGCCGCGGATGCTGTTCCCGTGGCACACCACCAACGGGACGAGTCCCCGGCGGAGTTGCGGGACGATCCGGTCGTGCCAGTAGGGAAGGACGCGGGCCACCACGTCCTTCAGGCATTCGGTGGCGGGCAGCACGTCGGGCGCCAGGTCGGCGTAAACCGGGTCGTTCCGGGGGTGGCGGGGGTCGTCGGGGTCCAGGGCAGGAGGCCGGACGTCATAGCTCCGGCGCCACAGATGCACCTGCTCGGCGCCGTGTTCCCGGGCGGTCTGCTTCTTGTTCAGCCCCTGCAGTGCGCCGTAGTGCCGCTCGTTGAGGCGCCAGTGGCGCACCACCGGGAGCCAAGCCATTCCCATCTCGGCCAGGGCCAGTTGTGCCGTCCTGATGGAGCGGAGCAGCACCGAGGTGTGGACGATGTCGAACGAAAGCCCCTCCTCTTTCATGAGCCGCCCCGCCTCACGGGCCTCCTCCTCGCCCCGGGGGGTCAGGTCCACGTCGGTCCAGCCCGAGAACAGGTTGGAGAGATTCCACTCCGACTCCCCGTGACGAACCAACACCATCCGATACATCAGCAGTCAGGCTACCGGAAAACCCTCCTCGATGCCCAGCTTCCAAAAGGGCTGCTAAAACAATCTGGCTGTTGGCGTAAAGCACGGTTGCCAAGATGCGTCATGAGTGTTGTCAGGGAAAAGACTGCTTTACGAAGACGCCTCGCAAGTAAAGGAAAAGGCCACTTGCTTTACTAAGGGTCCCAACATAGTAAAGCCCTCCTGAAAAAGGACCTACCTGAGCTGTTTCCCGGGTGGGTACGACGGTCCCTGTTGATCCGGGCTACGTTGTAGATTTCCCGAGGACTTGTTCGGGGTGCATCCCATTCCATCGACTTGTGGTCAAGGTGCACAGCACGTCTGTCAGAAAACGCCGTAAAGTGACGGCTAGGTATGCACTTTGCGGCCAAATCGGGGCATTTAGCGTCGAAAAGGCCGCCCCTCCGCCGATCCGAACCTTCACATCCAGTAGCGGATCACGGCTGCGAAGGTGTCGGGATCGAGGCTGGCGCCGCCCACCAGGGCGCCGTCTATGTGGGTCTTGGCCATGAAGCCGGCGATGTTGCCGGGGTTGACCGAACCGCCGTAGAGGATCCGCACGGCCTCCCCCGCTTCGGGACCGCCCATGGCCGCCACCGTGTTGCGCAGCAACTCGCACACCCCTCCGGCGTCGTCAGGTAGGGCATGTCGGCCGGTGCCGATCGCCCAGACCGGCTCGTAGGCCACCACGACGGAGGCCCGCTGCTCGGCGGTGAGCCGGCGAAGCGCCCCGCGCATCTGGGTGGTCACCACCATCTCGGTTTCCCCCGACTCCCGCTCAGAGAGGGTCTCGCCCACGCACACCACCGGGGTCATCCCGGCAGAGAGCACCGCCCGCGCCCGCTTTCTGACCGACTCGTCGGTCTCTGCGAACATGGCCCGGCGCTCCGAATGCCCCACGATCACATAGCCGACGTCCAGCTTGGCGAGCATCCCGGCCGACACCTCTCCGGTGAAGGCGCCGTCTCTCTCCCAATGGACATGCTGCGCGCCCAGCCCGAAGGGCATCCGGTCGGCCATGATCAGGGTCTGGACGGTGCGCAGGCCGGTGAACGGAGGGGCTATCACCACGTCGGCCCGATCGAAGTCGGCGGGATCCAACCGGTACCAGAGCTTCTGGACGACCGCGATCGCCTCCAGATGGGTCATATGCATCTTCCAGTTGCCGATGATCAAACTCTTCCGGGCCATGTGCTCTCCTAACGTACCCACTTTTCCAGGACCTCCACGCCGGGAAGGGGCTTTCCCTCCAGGAGCCGGAGGCTCGCTCCCCCGCCGGTGGAGAGGTGCGACACCCGGTCCTCCAGTCCCAGCAGCCGGATGGCCGCCGCCGAGTCGCCGCCTCCCACCACGGTGAAGGCGCCCGAGGAGGCCACCGCCCGCGCCACCGTCTCGGTCCCCGACCGGAACGCCTCCCACTCGAACACCCCCATCGGCCCGTTCCAGAAGATGCTCCCCGCTCCTTCGCAGACCTCGGCGATACGCCGGGCGGCGCTGGGCCCGATGTCTAAGCCCATCTCATCGTCACCGATGTTCCCGGCGCCGGTCACCCGATAAGGGGAACCAGCCTTGAACTCTATGGCAACCACCACGTCATCGGGCAGAAGCACCTTGGCGCCCTGAAGTCCATCAAACAGTTCCCTGATTGACGACACCATCTCCTCCTCGGTGAGACTCGTCCCGACCGAATACCCTTCGGCCATCAACGCCGTGTAGGACATCCCGCCCCCTATCAACAGGACATCACAGCTTCTTGCTAGAGCGGAGAGTACCCCCAGCTTGTCGGAGACCTTGGCGCCGCCCAGGATCACCACGAACGGCCGGGCCGGGTCGTCAAGCAGGGTTCCCAGGGCTTCGAGTTCCTCGACCAGCAGCGGACCAGCCACCGACCGCACCCTGGTGGCCACCCCTACCGTCGAGGCGTGGGCGCGGTGGACGGAGCCGAAGGCGTCCTGGCAGAACAGATCCGCAAGCTCCGCCAGCCGGGACCCCAGCGCCGGGTCGTTGGATGTCTCCCCGGGATGGAACCGGGTGTTCTCCAGAAGTAGCACGTCTCCGGGCTGTGCCTCACCGACCGCCCCGGTCACTTCCGGTCCCACCAGGGTCGTCAGGTGATGAACCGGGAAGCCCCCCAACTCCTCCATGCGGCGGGCCACCGGGGCCAGGCTGTAGCCCGGGTCGGGCTCCTTGGGCCGGCCCAGGTGGCTGCACACCACCACCGCCGCCCCCTCGGCACGAAGCCTGTCAACCGCCCCCAGCGAGGCGCGAATCCGGAAGTCGTCGGCAACCTCCCCGCCGTCCAGCGGTACGTTCAGATCGGCCCGCACCAACACCCGCCGGCCGGCGGTCTCGACATCATCGAGAGTCAGGTAGTCAGCCATGATTCCACACCTTCGACTCGATTCGTAGACCCTTCATATCACGTGGATCCCGGTAGGGAGGATGACGGCAAACCGGTTCCCATGAGGAAGCACTCGTATCTTATTGCACCTTACAATCAACTCAAACGGGGTAAAAGGTCAGCCCGAGCCCGCGTCACGGTGGAAGACAGAGATCTCCACCCCTCGGGCGGCCAGTCGGCGGGAGAGTTCCCCCGCCACGGCCACCGAGCGGTGCCGGCCACCGGTGCAACCCACTGCGATGGTGAGATAGGCCTTGCCCTCGGCGCGATAGCGGGGCGCCAGGAACAGCAGCAACTCCAAGACCCTGTCCAAAAAACCCTGTGTGTCGGGGTTCTCCAGGACGAACGCCGCCACCTCCGGGTCGGTCCCGGTCCTGGGCCGCAAGTCGGGGTCCCAGTGGGGGTTGGGAAGGAACCGGACATCGAAGACCACGTCGGCGTCGCGGGGAAGCCCGTTCTTGAACCCGAAGGAGACCATGGAGATGTGCATGGGCCGGGCCTTTCCCTCCCCGCCGAAGCGGGCCACCACCCGCTCCCGCAGCTGATGGATGTTGAAGTCGGAGGTGTCGATGATCAGGTCCGATGCCGACCTCAGTCCCGAGAGCAGACGCCGCTCCGAGGAAATGGCCGCCGGGAGGGTCTCGCCGCCCTGGGGGTGGGGACGCCGGGTCTCCTCGTAGCGGCGGATCAACACCTGGTCGACGGCGTCCAGGAACACCACCGCCGGGTTGATGCCGGACTCCTTGAGCCCGTCCACCGCCCGTCCGATCGCCTCCTCCGGACTGACCGAGGGGTCCCACGACCGGATCACCAGAGCCAGGGGCGCGGTCTGGCGGAGTCGCTGGTCGGTCGAGGCGACCTCCAGGATCATGGCCGGGGGAAGGTTGTCGATCACCCGGTACGAGAGGTCCTCCAGGACCCGGGCCATCGACCCTCGCCCGGCTCCCGACATGCCGGTCAGAAGCAGTATCCCCGGCTTCTGCTCGGAGCGATGCGGCGTCCGCTGGTCCACCGGCCCTACTCCCCGCGCAGGAGCAGGTACAGGTCGTCGGCCACCGGGCCGGGCACGACCTCGGCCAGGTCCTCCACCTCCGCCTCCCGCAGTTTGCGGAGCGACCCGAACCTGCGCAGCAGGGCCCGCTTTCGGACCGGTCCGATCCCGGGCGCCTCGTCCAATATAGAGTCCACCATCCCCTTGGAGCGGAGTTTACGGTGATACTCGACCGCGAACCGGTGGGCCTCGTCCCGGATGCGCTGGAGGAGGTAGAGCGCCTCGGCGGTGCGGGCGATGCGGAGCGGTTCGGCGGCGTCCGGGAAGTAGACCTCCTCCATGCGCTTGGCCAGCCCCACCACGGGAATGTCCAGTCCCAGTTCGTCGAGCACCCGGACCGCCCGTCCCAACTGCCCGGCGCCGCCGTCGATCACCACCAGGGAGGGCGGGTACCGAAACCGGGCCTGCTGGGAGGCGGGGAGGTCGCGGGTGGCCAGGTAGGCGGTGAACCTCCTACGGATGGCCTCCTCCATGGCGGCGAAGTCATCCTGGCCCCTGACTTTTCGGATCTTGAAACGCCGGTACTCGGACTTGCGGGCCAGGCCGTCCTCCACCACCACCATGGAGGCCACGGTGTGGGTGCCCATCAGGGTGGAGACGTCGAAGGCCTCGATCCGGAGGGGCGGCTCGGGAAGGCCCAGCACCTCCTGGAGGCTGCGAAGCGCCCGGGCCCGGGCGTTGTGGTCGGCCTGCCGGCGCAGCCGGTGACGGCCGAACATCTCCCGGGCGTTGGTGCCGGCGGTCTCCATGAGACGGCGCTTTCCGCCCCGCTTGGGGACCCGCAACTCGACCGGCCGTCCCCTCCGCTCCGACAGCCATGCCCGGAAGGTCTGGTGGTCGGGCGGCAGGTCGGGGACCAGCACCAGCGGGGGCGGGGAGCGATCGCCGTACAGTTCCCGGAGGATTGAACCCGCCAGTTCCGGGCCGCTCACCTCCTCCACGCGGTCCACCACCGATCCCAGCCGGCCCACCACCCTCCCCCTTCGCACGAACAGCACCCAGATGGCCGTCTCCAACTCGTCGCCGTGCTCGGCTATCAGGTCGAAGTCCTCCCGGCGGTCGGTGACCATCTCCTGGCGGGCCAGGGCCTTCTCCAGGTCAGCCAGCCGGTCCCGGTGCCGGGCGGCGGCCTCGTACTCCAGGGCCTCCGACGACTGTCGCATCCGGTCGGTGATCTCCTCCACCACCCGGTCTATGTCGCCCTGCAGGAACGAGGAAAGTCCTTCCACGGCCTTGCGGTAGTCCTCGTCGGTGACCTCGCCCACGCACGGTCCGGAGCACTTTTCTATATGGAAGAGGAGGCACGGCCGGCCCTGGAGTTGCTGGCGGCGGAACAGCGAGTCCGAGCAGGTGCGCACCGGGAAGGTGCGCAGCACCAGGTCGAGGGTCTTGCGGATGGCGTAGGTGTGGGCGTACGGCCCGAAGTAGGCGGTCCCCTTGCGCCTGCGCCCCCTCATCACGTGGGCCCTGGGCCAGCGATCGGAGCGGGTTATGGCCAGGTAGGGGTAGCTCTTGTCGTCCCGCAGCCGGATATTGAAGCGGGGCCGGTGCTGTTTGATCAGGGAGTACTCCAGCATGATCGCCTCCACTTCCGAGGAGGCCACGATCCAGTCCACGTCGGCGGCCGACTCCACCATCGCCGAGGTGCGAGCGTGCAACTCCCGCCCGAAGTAGGAGACCACCCGCTTTCGGAGCGACTTGGCCTTGCCCACATAGATCACCCGGCCGTGGGCGTCCCGAAAGAGATAGGCGCCGGGCGCATCGGGGATCTCGACGGAGGGGGGACGGTCCAACCGTTATCTCTCGGGTGAGGTGGTCACGGCCTGTCCCTGTTCATACCAACCACCCATCGAAGGACGCCTTTCCTGGACATGGGCCCAACGGGTCCGCATCATCCGAATCATACCCACGCCCCTTCGGAGGAGACCTGCATGGCCCGTCAGTCCGAGGGGATGGCGAAAAAGCGAGACCCGTCGGGGTCCCTGGCCGCGTCCCCGCCGATCACTACTTCGAGCCCCGCCTCATGTTGGCGCACGGCGACATTGGCACAGCCCGGCGTTCCGGGATTCCAAGGGTCATCGGGCCTTATGCCCAGAGAGCCGCGCAACATCTCAGGAAGCGCCACCCAGGAGCCGTCGATCCACGCCCGCGGACGGCGGATCGCCGCGCTGCGGACCTCTCGGGCGAGACAGTGCGGCGCCTTCACCGCGAAGTCCTCGACGAACATCCCGAAATGAGTGAGGTTCGCACGCCTGGCGAAGCGTATGGCGCCTACGAAGCGCCTGTGCTCCGATGCGAGGTCGGTCACGTGCAGGGTGATCGCGCTGCCCCCGTTCATATCCTCCTCGGTGACTTCGAAGCGATAGGTCGACCCCACCTTCCACGGGTAGTGCATCTCGCAGTTGATTCCGGTCCCTTCGCCTCCGAAGGGGGTGCACAGCACGTCGCTTGCGTTGTCGATGAGCTCGGCGTCGCCGTACCCGGGGGCGTTCCAAACCGAGAACTGAAGCTGGCGGCCGAAGGGGCTCCCGCCGCTCTGCAGGCCCGTGTAACCACCGTCCCACTGGATCGCCGCGTAGTAAGTGCCCGCCGGGTCGGTCAGCGGGGTCATGTCGATGGAGTAACCCTCAGTGGTACCCCGGTTGTCAACCCACATGTAGGCATGCGCTGCCGGAGGGTTGCCATGGGTCGTGGACCGCGTCGTCAACTCCTCGGTCAGGAGCGAGAACTCGTTCTCGACGGTGACCGACAGGACGCCCTCCCCCGGCCAGCCTGCCACCCAGGTCGCCCGGAAGCGCCCCAGGGCGTCGGTAGCGCCCTCCCGAGGGTAAACCCAGCCGGAGTGCCGGTCGGTGGACCACCGGTAGCTTGCATTGACGACCGGCGACCCTCCGCCGTCCAAGACGGTGACCACGATCGTGTCCGAGCCCTGCGTGCCCGCATGGGCGGGGCTCAGCACCGCAGGCTCCACCGCTACGTCCTCAATGGTCTGTGCCACGGCCACCGTCGCCATCCCCGACACGGACCCGGCGGTGGCGGTGATCGTGGCGGCGCCGTTGCTCACCGCGGTCACCAGTCCGGTGGCGTTCACGGTCGCCACCGCGTCGTTGCTGGACTCCCATGAGAACCTCACGCCGGCGTTCACGTCGCCGCTTTGATCACCCAACTCGGCGATCAGTTGTACGGTCTCACCCAGCGCCCGCAGTTCGATCGGCGCGGGCGTCATCGGCTGCGGAATGGCGGCGATCCCGAGGGCCCGGGCCAGGAAGGTGGCCATCTGCGCCCGGGTCGTCGGACTGGCAGGGCAAAACATGGCCGGTTCCGTGGCACAACCGGCGGTGATCCCCGCCGCCGCCAGGGCGTTGATGGCAGCCTGGTGGGGATTCTCTTCCGACACATCGACGAACCCCTTCCCCGGGGCCGGCTCCGACTGGATAGCTCTAACCAGAACGGAGGCCGTCGGAGCCGGCTCCAACTGGAAGGCTCTGTCCAAGAAGGAGGCCATCTGCTGGCGGGTGACCGGATCGCCGGGACAGAAACGGGCCGGCACGACCTCACAGCCCAGGGTTATCTCCAGATCGGCCAGACGCTCCACGTAAGGCAACCACCACTCCCCCGCATCCACGTCCGAGAACCTCGAGGACCCGGCCGGATCGGGTTCGGCGCCGTCCACGGCCCGCACCAGCCACACAGCCATCGCCCAACGCTGGACAGGGCCCTGAGGGCAGAACTCTCCCGGGCCGCAGTCGGTTCCCTCAAAAACGCCCCTCTCCTGAAGCGCCTCCACATCCGGGCGGTGCACACCCGCCTCCGCAATGTCCGAATAACCCTCCTGCACCTCCAGGACCCCCTCCCCACCGGGCGTAAACGCCGACTCCTGGACCTCCCCGGAAACCGGACCGACCCCTGCGAGCCCCGCCGCCCCGCCGACGATCACCAAGGCTCCCAGCACACCGGCCGCACCCCGAATGGTTCTCCACCGCAAGGTAAAAGCCCTGATCACAGCAATCTACAAACTCGGAATCACAAACGGGCCGCCAATGCCACGCAAAAGGACCCCGTCTTCGCCCCACTGTAGTGATTGGTTCCGCCCAGGGCCCCTGGCGGCCAGCCATGGCCACAGTCCGCGGACCAGGGCCGCCCTGACGGGGCCGGTGAATCCCGCCGCCTAGGGCTATCCGACCAGTGCGCCGGAGGCGGCCAGAATCCCGTCCAGGTAGTGGCCGGTGTAGCTGGCCGGATTGGATGCAACCTCCTCGGGAGTGCCGGTGGCCACCACCCGCCCTCCCTCGCTCCCCCCCTCCGGGCCGAGGTCGATCAGGTGGTCGGCTGATTTCACGACATCCAGGTTGTGCTCTATAACCACCACCGTGTTGCCCCCGTCGACCAGGCGGTGCAGGACTCCCAGGAGGCGGCGGACATCCTCGAAGTGCAGTCCGGTGGTGGGCTCGTCCAGGATGTACATGGTCCGCCCGGTGGACCGCTTGCGAAGCTCGGAGGCAAGCTTCACCCGCTGCGCCTCGCCTCCCGAGAGGGTGGTGGCGGCCTGCCCCAGGCGGATGTACCCCAGCCCCACGTCGCTCAGGGTCTGGAGGGTGAGGGCGATGGGAGGATGGTGGATGAACAGTTCCAGCGCCTGGGCGACCGACATCTCCAGCACGTCGGCGACGCTCCGCCCCTTCCACAGGATCTGCAGGGTCTCCCGGTTGTACCTCCTTCCCCGGCACTGCTCGCAGGGGACGTACACGTCGGGGAGGAAGTGCATCTCGATCTTGATGGTCCCGTCGCCCCGGCACTCCTCGCAGCGCCCCCCCGCCACGTTGAACGAGAACCGCCCCGGCTTGTACCCGCGCGCCTGGGACTCGGGCACCTTGGTGTAGAGGGAGCGGATGTGGTCGAAGACCTTGGTGTAGGTGGCCGGGTTGGACCGGGGCGTGCGCCCGATCGGGGACTGGTCGATGTTGATCACCTTGTCGATGTGCTCGATCCCCTCGATGTCGCGGTGGCGGCCGGGGAGCACCCGGGAGCGGTAGATGGTGCGGAGCAGGGCCTTGTAGAGGATCTCCTCCACCAGCGTGGACTTGCCGCTCCCCGACACCCCGGTGACGCAGATCAGCTTCCCCAGCGGGAACTCCACGTCGATCCGGTCCAGGTTGTGCTCGGCGGCGCCCACCACCCGGATGTCCTTTCCGTTTCCCTCCCGGCGGACCGGCGGGACCGGGATCAGCCGCCGGCCCGAGAGGTAGTCGCCGGTGATGGAGGACCGCTCCTCACAGATCGCCTCCACCGGACCCTGCGCCACGATCCTCCCCCCGTGCTCCCCCGCCCCCGGGCCGATGTCCACCACATGGTCGGCGGAGCGGATCGTCTCCTCGTCGTGCTCCACCACCACCAGGGTGTTCCCCAGGTCGCGGAGGCGGGTCAGGGTCTCGATCAGGCGGCGGTTGTCACGCTGGTGGAGGCCGATGGACGGCTCGTCGAGTATGTACAGCACCCCCACCAGCCCGGAGCCGATCTGGGTGGCCAGGCGGATGCGCTGCGCCTCTCCCCCCGCCAGGGTGGCCGCCGACCTGCCCAGGGTGAGGTATCCCAGTCCCACGTCGAGGAGGAAGGAGATCCGGGAGCGGATCTCTTTCAGCACCCGCTCGGCGATGGTGGCCTCCCGGTCGGTGAGTTCGATGCGCTCGATGAAGTCCAGCACCCCTCCCAGGGAGAGCTGGGAGAGATAATGGATGTTCTGTCCCCCCACCGTCACGGCCCGCGATACCTCCCCCAGCCGGGCGCCTCCGCATTCGTCGCAGGGGACCTGGCGCATGTACTGGCGGTAGGAGTCCCGCGCCGAGTCGGACCCGGTGTCCCGGTGCCGCCGCTCCAAGTGGGGGATCACCCCCTCGTAGCGGGTGGTCCACACCCGGCGGCGCCCGCGCCGGTTGCGGTAGCTCACCCGGAGCTTCCGGCGGAAGTTCCCGTGGAGGACCTCGGTCCGCACCGCCTCCGGCAACTCCCGCCAGGGCGTCTCCAGGCTGAACCCTATGTCCTCGGAGAGAGCATCCAGAAGGCGCGTGTAGTAGCCGCTGTACTGGTAGGTCCACGGGGCGATCGCCCCCTGGGTGACGCTCAGCCGGTCGTTGGGCACCACCAGGTCCTCGGCCACCTGGTACCGGGCGCCGATCCCCGCGCAGGTCGGGCAGGCCCCGTACGGGCTGTTGAATGAGAAGTTGCGGGGGGCTAGTTCGGAGAAGGAAAACCCGCACACATCGCAGGCCAGGTGCTGGCTGAAGGTGAGGGTGGGACCGTCGATCACATCCACCATGGCCTTGCCCTCGGCCAGCCCCAGGGCGGTCTCGATCGACTGGGTGAGCCGTTCCTCCATCCCCTCCCGGCGCACCAGGCGGTCGACCACCACCTCGATGGTGTGCTGGTAGTAGCGGTCGAGTCGGATGTCCTCATCCAGGGGACGCACCTCCCCGTCCACCCGCGCCCGGCTGTAACCCTGGCGCACCAGGTCCTTGAAGAGCGCCTGGTACTCGCCCTTCCGGCCCTCCACCACCGGGGCCAGCACCATGAACCGGGCCCCGTCGTCCAACTCAAGGATGCGGTCCACGATCTGCTGGGGGGTCTGGCGCTTCACCACCTCGCCGTCGTTGGGACAATGGGGGATCCCGATCCGGGCATACAGGAGGCGCAGGTAGTCATGGACCTCGGTCACCGTCCCCACCGTCGACCGGGGGTTGCGGCTGGCGGTCTTCTGGTCGATGGAGATGGCCGGCGACAGCCCCTCGATGAAGTCCACGTCCGGCTTGTCCATCTGCCCCAGGAACTGGCGGGCGTACGCCGAGAGGGACTCCACGTAGCGCCGCTGGCCCTCGGCGTAGATGGTGTCGAAGGCCAGGCTGGACTTGCCGGAGCCCGACAGCCCGGTGAGGACGATCAGGGCATTGCGGGGGAGTTCGACGGTGAGGTCCTTGAGGTTGTGCTCCCGGGCCCCGCTGATCAGGATGGAGTCGGCAGTCATCGCATCGTCACCCCTCAGGGCGCGGGCCGGTCGAGGCGCGCCATGGTGGGAGTTGGGGTCCCGTCCGCATCCATCCTCACGCCGAACACCCGGTCGGCCTGCTCCGCCGAGACGTATTCGTCCAGCACGTCGTCGCGCACCGACTCGATGGGCCTGTCGAGGGGGTCTCCCCAGCCGCCACCGCCGGCCGAGAGGTTGTGAAAGGACTCTCCGGCGTTCATGGAGAAACGCTCCATCCGCGCCCGGCGCTCACGGTCGGTGCCGGGCCACACCACCATGGCGTTGGTCTCCGGTTCATGGCCGCCCCGCAGCCCCCACGGCTTGGTCTTGGTTTTCTTCTTCATGGATAGCACTTCCCCCGGCGCCAGGAATTTTACCTGACGGGAGACCCCCAGCCCTCCTCTCCAACGTCCCGCCCCGCCCGAGTCCCGCCGCAACTCCAGGCGCTCGTGGAAGAGAGGCGACTGGTGCTCCAGTACTTCGATCGAGGTGTTGCGGACCGAGGTGGTGGAGGGGTGCTGGAGGGCGTTGGCCCCGTCGTGGCCGGGGGTGGCGCCCCACCCGAGCCCCTCGTTGTTGCTCACCAGGTACATCTGGCCGGTGTGCGGGTGCATTCCCACCGCCATGAACCCCGGCAGGTCGGAGCCGGAACTGGCGTGGATCCCGGCCATCCCCTGCGCCAGCGCCTTGTTGATCAGTTCGAAGCCCGCCATCCCGGTCCACAGGGTGTAGGTGGCGGACGGGTACACCGCGTGGAAGAGGTTCCCGGGAGGGCAGACCACCTCGAGCGGCTGGTAATGACCATGGTTGGCGGGCGTGTCGGGGGTGGTCAGGGACTTGAATACGTTCTTCGCCAGGCTCATGGTGCATCCGAACGGCATGTTCACCGGACCCGGCACCGCACCGTCGGAGTCGGAGAAGTCCACCGTGAACCTGTCGTCGTCGATGGTGACGGTCACCGCCATCCTGATCAGGTCGTGGGAGATGCCGTCGTCGTCCAGCCAGTCGAAGGCCGACCACTCCCCGTCCGGCATGGCCCGCACCGCCTCTGAAGCGGTCTCCGCGCCGTGGGAGATGATCTGGTTGATCGCCCGGTCGACTTTGGCCAGGCCGAACTTGTCCCAGATCTGGTGGAGGCGGCGCTCTCCCACCCGCAGTGCGGCTATCTGGGCGTGGAAGTCTCCGGTGATGTTCACCGGCAGCCGGGAGTTGTACCGCAGGATGTCCATCATCTGGGAGTCGACCTCGCCGCGTCGGACCAGCTTGACGGCGGGCAGGATCAGGCCCTCCTGGTGCATCGAAGTGGAGTCCAACACGTAGCCGGGGTCCTTGGCGCCCAGGTCCATCCAGTGCGCCCGGACCGCCAGGTAGGCGTCGGGAAGGTCGCTCCCCTCGCAGAACACCGGCGCGAACATCATGGCGTCGGCCGCGTGGGCGCCGCTCCAGTAGGGGTAGTTGAGGATCACCACGTCGCCTGGGTGGAGGTTCTCGACCCCCACCTTCTCCACCCCCTTGTGGATCGCGTAGTCGTTGGCGCCCAGGAAGAAGAGGATCCCCGACGACTCCGAGATCAGGCGCCGTTCCCGGTCGTACATGGAGATCCCGAAGTCCAGCACCTCATAGATCACCGGGTTGAAGGCGGTCCTCACCAGGGTGCGCCGCATCTGCTCGGCGGTGGAGTTCAGATAGTGACGGATCACCTCCACCGTGGCGCCGTCCAGGGCGGGACCGGCCTTCATCTCATCCACCGCCAGGGCTCAGGCGCCCGGGGGAAAGAGCGGTCGTCGCCGGACGAGCGCTGTCGATCTCCCGACTCGCGAAAACCAAGCCTATCCCGCGAAATCCGCCTGACTTCTCCTCGCCCGATGGGCCCACCCCCCGCCACCACCACCAGGGGTCGAGGAGCGCGCTCGGCCTGAGCGGCCGGTGGTCGCTCTTCGACGCGAATATGACCTCGCTTGGAATGTCGCGGCCGCGTTGACGTCGGAACGGGCCGGGAGGTGTTTTTCGTGACAGGAACCAGTATGAGTCGGGGATGGGACAGAATACAACCCTTCGCCGCCTCTTTCTATCCGCCCGGCGCCGATTCTCACCCACGCGACCGGCCCTCACCGGCGCGCTTGGCCTGATCGGTCCAGGCGCGCTTGGGCGGGCTGGGCGCTTCCGTCCGGCGCCACCCTCACTCCGTACACCCTTTCGGCCTGGTCGGCTGACACATACTCGTCCAGTACGTCTTCACGCACCAACTCGATGGGACGGTCGAGGGGATCGCCCCACCCTCCCCCGCCGGCGGACAGGTTCCGGAACCGGTCTCCCGGGTCCATGGTGAAACGCTCCATCCGCGCCCGGTGGGCGCGGTCGGTGTCCGGCCAGACCACCATGGCGTTGGTCTCCGGCTCATGACCGCCTCGCAGCGCCCACGGGCGGGTCTTGGTCTTCTTCTTCATCGACAGCATCTCGCCGGTGGCCAGGAACCTGACCTCGCGACGGATCCCCACGCCTCCCCGCCACCTGCCGGCCCCGCCCGAGTCCTGGCGCAACTCCAGGCGCTCGTGAAAGATGGGCGAGCGGTGCTCCAGGACCTCCATCGAGGTGTTCCGGACCGCGGTCATGGCGGGATGCTGTATGGCGTTGGCGCCGTCGTGATGCGGAGTGGCGCCCCATCCGATCCCCTCGTTGTTGCTGACCGCATACAACTCCCCGGTCTCGGGATGGGTCCCCACCGCCATGAACCCGGGCTCGTCCGCGCCCGATGAGGCAGCTATATGTTCCATCCCCTTGGCCAGCGCCTTGTGGGCCAACTCGAAGGCCGCCATGCCGGTCCAGAGCGTGAATGTGGCCGCCGGATAGACGGCGCGGAACAGGTTACCCGGCGGACAGGTCACCTCGAGGGGTTGGTAGTGGCCGTGGTTGGCGGGAGTGTCGGGAGTTGTGAGGGACTTGAACACCGCCTTGGCCATGCTGAGGGTCCTTCCGAACGGCATGTTCACCGGACCCGGGACCGCTCCTGCGGAGTCTCCGTAGTCCACGGTGAACCGGGTCCCCTCGATGGTCACCGTCACCGCCATCTTGATCAGGTCATGGGAGATGCCATCATCGTCCAGCCAGTCGACCGCCGACCACCGGCCGTCGGGCATAGCCCGCACCGCCTCGACCGCGGTCTCCGCGCCGTGCTGGATGATCAGGTTGATCGCCGCGTCCACACTGGCCGGGCCGAACTTCTCCCAGATCTGGTGAAGCCGCCGCTCCCCCACCCGCAGCGCCGCCACCTGGGCATTGAAATCGCCGATGATGGTGTCGGGCATCCGAGAGTTGTACCGCAGTATGTCGATCATCTGGCGGTCCACCTCGCCGCGGTTGATCACCTTGACGCCCGGCATGATGAGGCCCTCCTGATGCATGGAGGTGGAGTCCAGCACGTAACCGGGATCCTTGGCGCCCAGGTCCATCCAATGGGCCCTCACCGCCAGGTAGGCGTCGGGCGAATCGCTCCCTTCTGAGAAAACCGGAGCGAACAGCATGGCGTCGGAGACATGGGCGCCGCTCCAGTACGGGTAGTTGAGCATCACCACATCACCGGGATAGAGGTTCTCGACCCCCACCTTCTCCACCCCCTTGTGAATCGCGTAGTCGTTGGCGCCCAGGAAGGAGAGGAGGCCCGAGGACTCCGAGATCAGCCGACGGTCCCGGTCGTACATGGAGATGCCGAAGTCCAGCACCTCGTAGATCACCGGGTTGAAGGCGGTCCTCACCAGGGTCCGGCGCATCTGCTCAGCGGCGGAGTTGAGATAATGGCGGATCACCTCCACGGTGGCGCCGTCCAGCGTGGGGCCTTCTCTCACCTCATTCCCCGGGCAATCAGGACGCCTGCCGCTCCAGACGCGCGGCGGTGGGAGTGGCGGTTCCGTCCGGCTCCACCCTGACCCCGTACACCTCCTCGGCCTTCTCCACCGACACGTATTCGTCGAGCACGTCCTCGCGGACCAACTCGATGGGACGGTCGAGAGGGTCTCCCCACCCTCCCCCGCCCGCCGAGAAGTTTCTGAAGCCCTCCCCGGGTTGCATGGTGAACCTCTCCATGCGCGCCCGATGGGCCCGGTCGGTGTCCGGCCAGACGATCATGGTGTTGGTGGTCTCCGGCTCATGACCGCCCCGGAGCGCCCATGGCTTGGTCTTGGTCTTCTTCTTCATGGAGAGGAGCTCCCCCACGGCGACCCAGGTCACCTCCCGGCAAACTCCCAATCCTCCCCGCCATCGGCCGGCGCCACCCGAGTCCCGGTGCAGTTCCACCCGCTCGTGGAAGATGGGAGACTTGTGTTCCAGCACCTCCAGGGATGTATTGCGGACCGCAGTGGTGGAGAGGTGCTGCAGGGCATTGGAGCCGTCGTGATCGGGGGTGGCGCCCCAGCCGATCCCCTCGTTGTTGCTGACCGAGTACATCTCACCGGTGTCGGGATGCCTCCCCACCGCCATGAAGCCGGGCTCGTCGGAACCTGAGGACGCGGCGATGTGGTCCATCCCCTGGGCCAGCGCCTTGTTGATCAGCTCGAATGACACCATTGTCGACCAGAGCGTGTAGGTGGCGGCCGGGTAGACCGCATGGAAGAGATTCCCGGGCGGACAGATCACCTCGAGGGGTTGGTAATGGCCGTGGTTGGCGGGAGTCTCCGGTGTGGTCAGCGATTTGAATACGTTCTTTGCCTGGCTCAGGGTGCTCCCGAACGGGATATTCACCGGACCGGGGACGCCCGGGTCGGAATCGCCGTAGTCGACGGTGAACTTGTCCCCTTCGATGGTGACCGTCACCGCCATCCTGATCAGGTCGTGGGAGACCCCGTCGTCGTCCAGCCAGTCGTGAGCCGACCACTGTCCGTCCGGCATCGCCCGCACCGCCTCCCGGGCAGTCTCCGCGCCGTGGGAGATGATCATGTCGATGGCCGCATCGACCTCGGCAAGCCCGAACTTGTCCCAGATCTGACGAAGCCGCCGCTCCCCCACCCGCATGGCCGAGATCTGAGCGTTGAAGTCTCCGATGATGGTCTCGGGCATCCGGGAGTTGTATCGCAGGATGGCCATGATCTGGGGGTCCACCACCCCCCGTTTGATCAATTTGACGGCCGGCAGGATCAGCCCCTCCTGATGGACGGAGGTGGAGTCCAGCACGTACCCGGGGTCCTTCGCCCCCAGATCCATCCAGTGGGCCCGCACTGCCAGGTAAGCGTCGGGCAGGTCGCTACCCTCGCCGAACACCGGTGTGAACATCATGGCGTCGGCGGCGTGCGCCCCGCTCCAGTAGGGAACGTTGATGATCACCACATCACCGGGGTGCAGGTTCTCGATCCCTACCTTCTCCACACCCTTGTGAATGGCGAAATCGTTGGCGCCCAGAAAGGAAAGGATCCCCGAAGCCTCCGAGATCAATCGGCGGTCCCGGTCGTAGATGGAGATGCCGAAGTCCAGCACCTCGTAGATGACCGGATTGAACGCAGTCCTGACCAGGGTGCGGCGCATCTGCTCGGCGGTGGAATTGAGATAGTGACGGATCACCTCCACGGTGGCGCCGTCCAGCTGCGGGCCGCTGCTCATCGCACCACCAGGTTTCCCAGACGGTCGGGCACCGCCACCTGGTCGCTGTGAATGATCGTCACCGAGGTGGGCTCGCGGATGATGGCCGGACCCTCAACCTCTACTTCCGGTTCAAGCAGGCTCCGCTCATGGATCGGGAACACCCGGCGCTCTCGGGTGGCGAAGTCGAAGGCATGGCGCTCTCCGACCCGGCTCGCCGTTTGGTCGGTCTTCGAGGATTGGTCACCGAGATGCCGGGAGGGTTTGTCCAGGAGACCGACACCCCTGACCCGGGCGGTGAGGATCTGCACTTCCTCGTTCAGTTTGTGCCCGTAACGCTCCAGGTGTTGTTGGTGGAACTTGGCGGCCACCGACTCCTGGTCGTCGGCCTCCTCCAACTCGACCGACAGGGTGTGCTCCTGGCCGTTGTAACGCAGATCGAGACGTCTCATGAACACCCGGTTCTCCGGCGGCACCGACTGCGCGGCCAGCACCCCGTCGGCCTCGCTCTCGAGTTGAGCCAGAACTCCCTGCATCTGCGCCAGGGTGGCGTCGTCCAGCATGGTCAGCACCGTTTGGCCCACGTCGTACTCCAGGTCGGACATCAGCATCCCCCAGGCTGAGAACACCGCCGGAGCGGCGGGGACCACCACCTCGGGCATCTCCATCTCCCTGGCCAGGAGCGGCGCCAGCATCGGACCGGCGCCGCCGAAGGCCACCAGGGAGAACTCTCTCGGGTCGAGGCCTCGTTCCACGGTGATCTCCCGGATGGCCCCCACCGTGCGGGCCAGCAGCACGTCGAAGACCGAAGCGGCGGCCCGTTGGGTGGACATGCCCAAGGGCTCTGCCAGTTTTTCGGTGACGCCCCTCACAGCCGCCTCCCGGTCGAGGCTCATCTCTCCACCCAGGAACTCGTCGGCCGCAAGGTAACCCAGACAGAGGGCGGCGTCGGTCACGGTCGGCTCGGTGTTCCCTCGTCCGTAGCAGATCGGCCCGGGGACCGCTCCGGCGCTGTGGGGTCCCACCCGGAGGAGTCCCTTGTCCATCCAGGCGATCGAACCTCCCCCGGCCCCGATGGTGCGGATGTCGAACACCGGGATGCGGATCGGGAGAGCTTCTATCTCGGCTTCGTAGACCTCGGTGGGCGCCCCGTCCACGATGACACAGGCGTCGAGGCTGGTGCCTCCCACGTCGAATGAGATCAGGGACGACCGACCGGTGGACTCGCCCAGGCTGATGGTCCCGGCGATACCCCCCGCCGGGCCGGAGAAGACGGTGAGGAGGGGCGACACCCGGGCGATCTCCGAGGTCATCGCCCCGCCGGCCGAACGCATTATCAGAAAGGACCCGTCGAACCCCCGGGCTCGCAACCGCTCTTCCAGATCGGTGAGATACTTGCCCAGGATGGGCCTTATGTAGGCGTCGGCCACCGCGGTGGAAGTCCGTTCGTACTCGTGGTACTCCCTCACCAGATCTATCGAGACCGAGACCGACAGATCTGGAAACGCACCGGTCAGGAGGCTCTTGGCGGCTTCCTCGTGTTCGGTGTTGGCATAGGAATGGAGAAAGCAGACCGCCACCGATTCCACTCCGCGTTCGGAGAGGAGGCGCCCGGCCTCGACCACCGCCTGGCGGTCGAGATCCGTCACCAACTTGCCCCGGTGATCTATGCGCCCCGGGACCCCCACCGTGTGACGCCTCTTGACCAACAATTCCGGGCGGCGGTACTGGAAGTCGTACTTCGAGCCGCTGGGCAGATCTCCCCTGGCGATCTCGAAGATGTCCCGAAAGCCCGCATTGGTGATGATGCCGGTCACCGCCCCCTTCCGCTCCAGGATGGCGTTGAGCCCCAGGGTGGTGCCGTGGGTGTAGACCGAGGCCTCTTCCAGGGAGGCTCCGGTGGCCCGGGTGGCGGTTATCACGCCGTCCGCCGGAGCCGCGGGAGTGGTGGGAGCCTTGCGGACCGTGATCTTTCCGCTCTGCTCGTCATAGGAGATGGCGTCGACGAAAGTTCCGCCAATGTCCACCGCCAAGCGGTATTTCCGTTCAGTCATCTTCTTTCTCGCTGGAGACGTAAATGTCAGGAAGCCGATCGGTCATCGTGCACCACGCGACCGGACTGTATCACCAGGGAGATTCCTCTCATCGCCGACACGTCCGACAACGGGTTTTCATCCACCGCGACCAGATCGGCCACTTTGCCCTGCTCAACAGTACCGATCTGCGACTCCAATCCCAAGAGGCGGGCAGCGTTGGATGTGGCCCCGGCCAGGGCCAGGTGGGGGCGAAGCCCGGCCCCTTGCATGAGTTCCATCTCATGCACCGTCACCGAGGTCCCCCCGATGGGATCTCCGGGGGGATAGTCGGTCCCGTTGACCAAGGTGACCCCCGCCGCCACCGCCCGGCGGATGCTGGCCAGGTGCATGGGCCCCACTTGCAGGGACGTCTCGATCTGGAACTCCTCGAATCCCTTCCAGCGCATCCATTCCTGGGACCGGGTGCAGCAGAGAGTGGGGGTGAGGAACACCCCCTCGGCGGCCATCCGGCCGGCCGTCTCCTCATCCAGGTCGTAGGCGTGCTCGAAAGATCGGACCCCGGCGTCCAATGCCCAGTTGATGGCCAGCGACGAACCGGCGTGGGCCACTACGTAGGTCTCCCGTTCGGCCGCCGCCTTGACTGTCGCCTGCATCTCTTCCCGGCTCATCTCGGGATGGTCGAAGGTTTCTCCCAGGTTGGCGATGCCGCCGGTGATGAACACCTTGATGTGGGAACATCCGGCGTCCAGCTCGGCCAATGCCGCCTCCCGGAAGGCTTCCGGTCCGTCGGCCAATGCGCTGCCGATCCCGTCGCCATGTCCTCCCGGGACAGATATCGCCCGGCCGGCGCCCACGATCCGGGGAACATCGGCCCAGCCTGCCCGCGCCGCCTCGGCCAGCAGCAGGTCGGCCCGGTTCAGTTCATGAACGCACCGGAGCGTCGTCACTCCTGCCCGAAGCGCGTCCTGTGCCCGTCCGTAGGCCCGGAGTACGGTGAGCCCCGGGTTCTCGCCTTCGTCGAGGGCCGAAAAGGGATACACCATCGACAGGTGAGTGTGCACTGATATGAGACCTGGAACCAGGTAGCGTCCACCCAGGCTCATTCGCTCCCCGGCGCCCGGATGCTTGCGGATGGCGCCGATCCTTCCCCCGGTTATCTCCACACTGACGCCGTCTCGGACCTGTCCACGGACAACATCGACTACCCTGGCGTCGGTCAACCACACTTCCAACCTCTTTGTTCAAGTCTCTCGGGAGGGCAGGGGCCCCACTCTGGCGGTGTTAGCCATGGCGTCGACAAAGGTCCTGCCCATGTCCACCGCCAGGCGGTGTTCCAGTGCAGTCACCTTCTCTCCCCTGAGGGAGGTGGACGTCAGGAAGACGGCCGGTCGTCGCGGACCACCCTGCCGGACTGCATGACGAAGGAGATGTTCCGCATGGCCGCCACGCCGTCGAGGGGGTTGTCTTCCACAGCCACCAGGTCGGCGACCTTTCCCTCCTCAACGGTGCCGATCTCCGACTCCAGTCCCAGCAGCCGGGCGGCGTTGGAGGTGGCGCCCCGGAGCGCCAGGTGGGGGTGGAGGCCGGCCCCCTCCATGAGTCCCATCTCGTACACCGCCACCGAGGTGTCCTCGATCGGATCCCCGGGGGGATAGTCGGTGCCGTTGACCATGGTCACCCCGGCCGCGATCGCCCGCTGGATGCTGGCCAGGTGCATCGGTCCCACTTCCAGCGACGACTCGATCTGGAATTCCTCGAACCCCTTCCACCGCATCCACTCCTGGGAGCGGGTGACGCACAGCGTGGGAGTGAGGAACACTCCCTTCGCCGCCATCCGGCCGGCGGTGTCGGCGTCCAGGTCGTAGGCGTGCTCGAAGGAGCGGACCCCGGCGTCCAGCGCCCAGTTGATGGCCAGCGACGATCCGGCGTGGGCCACGACGTAGGTGTCGTGGTGTCGCGTGGCGCTCACGGTGGCCGCCATTTCCTCGCGGGTCATCTCCGGGTGGTCGAACTGCTCCCCCAGCCCGGCGATGCCTCCGGTGATGAACACCTTGATGTGGGAGCATCCCGCGTCCAACTCGGCCAGGGCGGCCTCCCGGAAGGCCTCGGGTCCGTCGGCCAGGACGCTGCCCATGCCGTCGCCGTGACCGCCGGTGGTCGAGAGCGCCCTGCCGGCGCCCACGATCCGGGGGACGTCGGCCCATCCCGCCCGGGCGGCCTCGGCCAGCAACAGGTCGGCCTGGTTTTGCTCGTGGACGCAGCGGATGGTGGTCACTCCCGCCCGGAGGGCGTCCTGGGCCCGCTGGTAGGAGCGGAGCACCGTCAGCCCCGGGTTCTCGTTCAAGTCTATGGAGGAGAAGGGGTACACCACCGACAGGTGGGTGTGGACCGAGATGAGTCCGGGAACGAGGTACCGTCCACCAAGGCTCATCCGCTCTCCGGCACCCGGCTGTTCTTGGATGGCTCCGATCCTGCCCCCCGAGATCTCCACGCTCACCCCGTCCCGGATCTCTCCTCTCTCAACATCGACCATCCTGGCATCGGTTAACCACATCATCTTTCTCCTTGCTCTGATCCTTCCAAGCTTTCGACAACTGTCCGGGCCCTGGCCAGCCAGGAATTCTCTTCTCCCCTACGACGAAGCGTATCGCGGACATCCGGGTCCCTGGAGTCGGCCAGCGCCAGATCCAGGGCCCCGGACATGCCCGCAGCACTGGAATAGGATCGCACCTCCGGAAAGGCCACCACCTCGGGCATCTCGCTGCATACCACGGGCTTGCCACCTGCGAAGTACTCGAAGAGCTTCAGGGGGGAAGTCGACCGGGTGATGTCGTCCACCACGAAGGGAATCATCGCCACGTCGAAGGACTGAAGCCACCGGGGCAGGTCTCCATAGGGCTGGGCGGTTATCCACTCGACATTGGGGAGGGTGAATAGCGGACGGTCCCGGGTGCTCTGATCATATGGAGGGCCAATCAGGAGAAAGTTCCAGTCGCTTCGCATCTCGGCCACCTCGGTGAGCAGGTCGTAGTCCAGCCACCGGGCGATTGCGCCGTAGTAACCGACGATGGGCCGGCCCTCGCGCAGAAAACGTTGCAGGACGGGATGGGCAGGAGAAGAGCCCTGCCAATTGGCGAAGTGCTCGAACTCCACCGCGTTGGGGAGGTAGATGGCGTCGGGACGCGGCTGACTGGCCCGTTCCAGCAGGCTCCGGGCGCTGGCAGTGATCATCCCGGCATTGGCCAGTCCGAGGGAGTGAAGTCTTCTCAGTTTGTTCAGGTCATAACCGTCGAAGACCTCTATCTCGTCTATCCAGTCGTACACCGTTCGGGTGCCCTCCGGATAGCGGGACGCCTGCTCCCAGTTGTAGGTAATCGCCCACACCAGGGGATCGGGCAAGTCGTGCAGGACTTCCTGGGGTCCGTTGTACAGGAATAGGCGGGGCTCGATCTCGTCCCAACCCGGCGGGCTCTGCTTGGAGTTGTCATAGATCACCGTGTATCCCAACCGAGAAAAGGCCTGGGCAAGTTGCTGGGGTCGCTGGAACAGATGGATGTACCACTCGATTGTGGGAAGAAACACCACCACCCCCTTGCTTTCTGCTATCCGGCCGGTGACCTGGGGGGGAATCGGCGGCGCCGAGGGGTGGGGATTCTGGAGTCCGGGGGTTTCTGCGTCAGGTATCCCGCCAGCCCTTTTGCGCCGAAGCCTGTGGCGGATCCTCCAGTACTTGGTGACCAGTTTGATGGCGCGGGTCTGGCGGAGATTGTCCAGTTCCAGTTGAAGGAGGTCACCTCTTCGCTCGGCATGAGCATGGTGATCCTGAGACGCCTCCAACTGCCCTGTAACCGACTGCAACCGCCCTGTGACCGCATGCAACCGCCCTGTGACGGCCTGTAGTTCTTCTTCGCCCCGGTTAACCCGCTTCCGCAGATCCACGTTCTCCGACCGGCTCTCATCCAACTCGACTTGGACTCCCGAGAGATTCCGGGTCAACGCCAGGGCAATCTCTTGTTGGATCCCTTGATGCGCGGTGGTCTGTGTCGGCTCCGAGCCCTCCCGAATGGCGTCCTCTATTAACGAAGGGATCGTGCTGGCGCGACTGGCCATCGACTCCGCCCACTCGTACATCAGATGGGATTGATCGGCATAGTCGTGCCACAGGCTGCGGAGCGTTTCGGGCAGCCGGCCCCATGACTCAGGCTCATCGGCTAGGCACCAGGGCGCCAGACCGATTTCCTCGGCCATGCGGGACACTTTGGGATCGTAAGAGATCGAGACGGAGGGAGTACGCCCCATGGCGGCCAGGATCATCCCGTGCAGACGCATGTTGACGGCCATGTCGCTTCGACCGAAGGCTGTGATCATTTGCTCGGCGCCGAGGCCAGGGGGGACTATCTGTACTTCGGGGATGTGCAACCGCTCGGCAATCCGCTCACAACAACGCCGGTCATCGAAGTTACCCGACCCTATTTCCTGCATTGGAACGAACAGCACTGCTCCCCCGTTCTCCTGCCAGAAGAGGTCCAGCGCCCGGGCCAGATTGTGTTCCCGCTCGGCCTGGGTCTCCTCCCTCCCCCAAGAGCGGGGTGCTACAGCTAATAGTGGTCGAGGGAGATTGGAGATAGTTCTGTTCAGATCGGGGGGCAGATCGATCCGGTTGACCAGCCAAGCAGGGTCCCCCACCACCAAAGCGTCAGCAATGCCGAGCGACTCGAGTTCAGCTCGGTCCTGGCTGGTGCGTACCGTGAATGCCGAGGAGACCTCGGCCAACGCCTCGACCCAGCGCGGGGAACCGGGACTGAGGAAGGGACCTACCCCCACGCCCCAGGCCAAAACGGGCCTTCCCGCCGCGGCCCCAGCCAGAGCAGGGCCCAGGTAGCCAGGGATATCCGCCGCGTCGCGACTGAGTGCGTGCTCCGGCTGGAAACCCCACTGATCGGAGAGAAGTCCCCCTCCACCCACAATCAACAGCCGGGACCGGTATGCCTCCGAGAGGACCGCCGGAATGTCGGTCCGGTCCACCGCCTGGACGCCGTGGGTGCGAGCGGTGTCCTCCGGATCGCCGGACGCCACAGTCCACCTGCCATCTGGGAACTTGTCCCGCAGGAGGGTCAACATCCCGGCTAGGATTGCCTCATCACCGAGGTTCTTGAATCCGTAGTGACCGATTATGAGTGCGTCGGGCGGGGCCGGGTTCGTCTCTGAGTTGTGCGGGCGCTCCGAATCGACACTGGTCACGACCTCAAGGTTATCACAGCAAGTACTAGGACTCCGTATGCAAGTTGACCTGCCTTCTGCCCTGAAAGCCGTCGATGACCTGGGGGGATACCAAAGAGAATTGCTTGCCTCCCTGGTGTCTGCGCCCAGCGTCAGGGCCGAGCCGACCGATGTGCATGAGCTGTGCGCCGCCGAGTTGGAGAGGGCGGGGATGGCGGTGGATTCAATCACACCCCGGGTGGATGAGTTGGAGCGCCATCCCGAATGGAGCCCGCCCGATCCGGCCGTCGGCGTGGCCGAGCCCGGGCGGTTGGTGAGCGTGGTCGGGTCGGCCGGGGAGGGTCCGGGGATCTTGCTCTTCGCTCACATCGACACGGAGAGACCCGACCCCCGGGAGGACTGGGAGACCGATCCCTACCAGGCCACGGAGGTGGGAGGCCGGGTCTACGGGGTGGGGACCGCCGACGACAAGGCGGGGGTGGTGTCGGTGCTGGCCGCCGCCCGGGCCCTTGTACCCCGTCTGCGGGGAGTGCGGCTGGTGGTGGGACTGGTGCACGGAAAGCTCGGAGGTGGGCTGGGGACCCTGCCGGCCATGGCCGGCGTGGGAGAGGTGGACTCCGCGGTCTACTGCCATCCGGCCGAGACCGGCAAGGGCATGACCCACTTCAAGATCGCCAGCCGGGGCTTCTTCGGCTTCCGCGTCGAGACCGAGGGGCGGCGGCCCGATCCGGTGGAGATCCGCACGCCTCTCTCCGAGGACCCGCGCCAGGGTATCAATGCTTTCGGTCGGTTGCGGGGAGTCCTGGAGGAGGTCGACCGGTGGGCCGACCGCGAAGGGGTGCTGTGCTCGGTGAACCGGGTCTCGGCGGGTACCGACCCGGTCGTGCTGCCCGAGCGGGCGGTGGCGGAGGGCGCCGTCTGGTTCCGCCGCGGGACGGTGACCGAGGTGTGCGAGAGCCTGAAGGCGGCTGCGTTGCGGGCCGGCGCCGGGTCCATTCAGATGTTCGGGATGCGGTCCAACCCCGCAGAGATCCCTGCGGATCACCCGTTGGTGGCTGCGACGACGACGGCCATCGCCCTCGAGACCGGGGTCACCCCCGGCCTTTATCCGGCTCACGTGGCCTCGGACATCCGCTTTCCCATCCGGTGCCTGAATGCGCCCACGGTTGGCTTCGGGGCCCTGGGCGGGAACTTCTACGGCCCCAACGAGTGGGTGGACACAGCAGACATGCACCGGGCCATCCGGGTGCTGGTCAGGATCGCCTCGGCCTGGGCCGAACAGGCCGGCGGGGGGACGCCGTGGCCTCCGTTGGGTGGCTGAGGGGTTCGTTTTCGGTAGATCGGTTCGGATGTTGGGGAAGGAGAGGCGTGAACGGCAATTTCCCCATGTGCTGAACCGGTCTGGCAATCTTTTAGGCTTTCTAGCATTGTTTTGTAACGCCCCATGTAATACAATGGTGTCATGGGAGTTGAAGAATCGAGGGGCCGACCCGCAGACGGCGGTCGGGTGTCGGATCGCAACCGGGCCAGGTTCGTGCCGCCCGCGGCTTCGCTGTCCGAGGCGTCGATATCGGACCTGCGCCAACAGATCCGCTCCATCACCCGGGCAGAGTCCCAGGCCGCGGCGGCCCGGGGACGGGTAGCGGCCGAGTACACCCGCCGGCTGGGGCAGAAAGCTGCCGAGAAGATGGTCCGGCAACAGTCGGGACAATCGGCGCGGGGTTCGCGCTCAGAGGTCGAAGTAGCCAACAAACTCAAGAAACTGCCCGGCACAAGACAAGCCTTCGAAGACGGGGAGATCAGTTACGGTCACGCCCGGATCATCGCCGACACCGCCGACCGGGTCGGGATCGATGAGGACGAACTGGTCCAAAAGGCCAGGAAGCAGCCGGTGGACGTGTTCGCTCACACCGCCCGCCAACACGAACAGCAGCGATCGGAGGACGACGGACTGTCCAAGCTGGAGAGCCAGAAAAAGGCCCGCAAGGCCTGGATAAGGACCGATCGCTCCGACGGGATGGTGGTGTTGGGAGGGCGGTTCGACCCGATCACCGGCGCTCTGATCAAGGACGCCCTGTCGGTCCGGACCGACCAGATGTGGAGAGAGGAAGACCCCGAGCAGAGACCCACCACCGCCCAGCGCATGGCCGACGCCATATCCGGCCTCCTGTGCGAACCCGGCACGACCGAGCCGGGGAAGGAGAAAGCAGACAAGTTCAGGCGCCCGGGAGCCACCTTGTTGTTGATCGCCCACTACGACGCCAAGGGCCAGAGGATCAGAGACGCCACCCTCGCCGACGGCACGCCTGTCCCGGTGGCGGTCTTCCGGGATTGGGCCTGTCAGGGAAGAGTCGTCCCCTCCGTCTTCGACACCCGCGGCCAACCCTTGTGGGTGGGAATGAGCAAACGCCTGGCCACCCGTCCCCAGCGCCTGGCGTTGATCGCCCGCGACCGGGGGTGCGTGGGATGCGGAGCCGATCCCGCATGGTGCCAGGCCCACCACATCGTCCCCTGGGAAGCTGACGGGCCCACCGACATAGACAACCTGGTCCTTTTGTGCAGCCGTTGTCACCACCAGGTCCACGACGACGGGTGGCGAATCCAACAGACCCCCGACGGGAAACGAAGCCTCCGACCCCCCGCCAAAGGCCACCGCCCACCGCCGTCCAACAAGATCCGCAGGCGCCGCCGATCTGCCAAACCCAAAACCAAACTGCTGTTGTGAAAAACGGAACCAGGCCGCGAAACAATCCTCCCCCACAGGCCGACTCCCCGCGCCATACGTACCCAAACTGACTGTCAGCTACTCAAGAACCAACCGTTCGGGACCAGAGCTCAACCCGGACCGGCACAACCAAAACAAGCGAACCCCAGCCCCACCCGGGCCTGGAACCTCGCGAAAAACAACGGAATGGAGGTGGCGGCGGGAGGGCCCAGAGGGGACCAAACCGGACACCCGTTTTTCGCGACTTAGGTTTTGTAGGTGGGTTGGCTACCGGGGGTTACGCAATGGTCTGGCCGGCGTCGAGGTAGATGGTGGTGCCGGTTGCCATCCGGGAGTCGTCCGAGGCCAGGAACACCGCTGCTCCCACGATGTCTTCGGGGACGCCGATGACTCCGAAGGGGATCATCGACAGCCGGTAGGCGCGGAACTCCGGGTCGGCTAGGTCCTCGCGGTTCAGATCCGTCTCGATCAGTCCCGGTGCGATGGCGTTGGCGCGGATCTTGTGGGGAGCCAACTCGGACGCCAGTTGGCGAGTGAGCATCCGCACGCCACCCTTCGCAACGCAATAGTGGGTCAGGTCCCGGCCCGCCAGCGTGTCGCCCGCAGATGACATGTTGATGATCACCCCGCCGTCGCCCTGGCTGACCATCTGTTTGGCGGCCGCCTGGGAGCACAGGAAGAATCCCTTGAGGTTCACCTCCAGGATCCGGTCCCACTCGGACTCCTCAATCTCGAGGAAAGGCGTCCGGATCAGGATTCCGGCGTTGTTCACCAGGATGTCGATCCTCCCGAACCGGTCCACCGCGGCCGACATCAAACCCGCCACATCCGAGGATGAGGAGGTGTCGGCTTGCACCGCTATGGCTTCCGACCCCATGGCTTCGATCTCGGCGACCGCCGAGTCGGCGGCTCCCTGATCGCTGTGATAGTTGACCACCACCTTCGCCCCTTCCCTCCCGTATCCCAGGGCGATGGCCCTCCCAATGGAACGGGAGGACCCGGTGACTACCGCAACTCTGTCTTTCAGTCGCATGGATTACTCCTAACTACTCCAACTCGAATCCGGGCACCACGAAACTCCCCCGATCAATGATCTGGGTATCACCAACCGCTATGGAGTGGTTGCGAGTGGGGATGTCGAAATGGAAGTTCACCCGGTTCTGGCCGCCCAGCTTGTGGGTGAAGTTGGCGCCGAATGCAATCAGCATGTTGCCGTAATAACTCTCGGTGTCCATCACTCCCCCGCCTTCCCAGAAGCGAAGGCCCAGGGCGTTCCAATTGGCTCGATGCTCGTACCCCCAACCGATGTGAGACACACCGTAGGCCCGCTTGTCCTTGGGCAACTCGAAGAAGTCCTTGAGCAGCCGCATGTCGGCGCCGCCATCCATGGAGACGATGCTTCCTTCCCGCAACTCCATACGGATCGGCTGTTCCACATACTTGCCCATCGGCAGCAGAGCATCACCCGCATCTATCACCAAGGTTCCCTCGGCCGAGTCCTCCAAGGGCGCCAAGCCGCACTGTCCCGAAGGCCAGTGATCCCACCGTCCCTGCTGGTCCGTGTAGCCATACTGGCATCCCAGCGGACGGCCCGTGTACCTGACCGTGAAGTCGCTCCCGGCATCCGACCAAACCCGCATGGTGTCTGAGGTCGCCAACAGTTCCATGCTTCTTTCGCCCCGCTTGCGGATCTCAGGAAGGGGGAACATCCGGCGTAGGTGGTCCTCAGGCTCCTCGATCATCAGGGAACGGACACCCGCCGCCAAGGCCTCATTATGAGCATCGGAGTAGATCCAATGGGACCCCATACTGGCCAGAAAACCCACCACCAGGTCGCAACCCTTCCAAGCATCGACGATGGTACGCGACTTCATCCACGAGTCGTCGGCGGCCACCATGATCTGAAAGAAATCACCACCCAGCACCCTGACCGCTCCCATCAAAGCCGTGATGTAAGCCGGGTTGCTCTGAGTGTTGGTGAAAGCCATAACCGTCTGCCCGGGGCCGACCCCGCACAACTCCATATGATCTCGGAACATCGGCACCAACTCGGCGCCGGCGGCCGAAGTAGTGGGGACTCTACGCAACGGTCTCCTCCTTGGGAAGTATTGGCTCTATCGTAGCCCGTCCGACCCTGCCTCCCCCATGGACGGCCTACCTCCCTTTACTCGGTGCAGGGTCGGTCGTTCTTCCTGCATAGCCATATGCGCGCAACGAAAGAGGTGGGAAACCCTTTGCGTTACACATGGGCCGGTTCACCACCAACAGCCGGCGGGCGGCCCTCAATCAGTAGTAGCTTCTTTGCCGCCCGGGCCTGCGGGGAAGTTAGGGGATAGTTTGGCCGTATCCGAGGGCGATGGCCCTCCCGATGAAACGGGAGGGCCATCGCAACTTTGTCTTTCAGCTTCGTGGCGGACGGTGGCTCAACTACTCCAGCTCGAACCCGGGCACCACGAAGCTCCCCCGATCAATGATCTGGGTATCCCCGATGGCAATCGAATGGTTCCTGGTGGGGATGTCAAAGCGGAAGTTCGCCCGGTTCTCGCCGCCGAGCTTTCGGAAGAAGTTGGCGCCGAAGGCGATCAGCATGTTGCCGTAGTAGCTCTCGGTGTCCATCACTCCCCCGCCTTCCCAGAAGCGGAGGCCCAGGGCGTTCCAGTTGGCCCGGTGCTCATAACCCCAGCCGATGTGGGAGAGGCCGTACGCCCGCTTGTCCTTGGCGTTCTCAAAGAAGTCCTTAAGAAGTCGCGCGTCGGCGCCCCCGTCTATCGAGATGATGCTTCCCTCCCGCATCTGTATACGGATGGGCTGCTCGACGTATTTGCCCAACGGCAGCAGGGCGTCACCGGCGTCGACTATCAGCGTCCCCTCGGCTGAGTCCTCCAAGGGGGCGACGCCGCACTGCCCCGACGGCCAGTGGTCCCAACGCCCGGGGGTGTCGGTGTAGCCGTACTGGGATCCCAGAGGTCGACCGGTGTAACGGACCGAGAAGTCGCTTCCCGCGTCGGACCAGACCCGCATGATGTCGGACGTGGCCATGTACTCGACGCTCTTGTCGCCGCGCTTGCGAATCTCGGGAATGGGGAACAGCCTGCGTAGGTGGTCTTCGGGCTCCTCGATCATCAAGCTGCGAACTCCGGCCTCCAGAGCTTCGTTGTGGGCGTCGGAGTAGATCCAGTGCGACCCCATGCTGGCCAGGAATCCCACGACCAGGTCGCTTCCCTTCCAGGCATCGACGATGGTACGCGACTTCATCCACGAGTCGTCAGCGGCCACCATGATCTGAAAGAAGTCTCCACCCAACACCCCGACGGCTCCCATCAGGGCGGTTATGTAAGCCGGATTGCTGTGGGTGTTGGTGAAGGCCATGACGGTCTGCCCGGGGCCCACGCCGCACAACTTCATGTGATCTCGGAACATCGGTACCAGTTCGGCGCCGGCTGCTGAGGTGGTGGGGACTCTACGCAATTCTTTCCTCCTTCGCGGTTACCGGTGTATCGTAACCGCTCCTGGGGAGACCTCCTTAGTGTGGCGAGGCCTTTCCTGCTGAGGTAGGGGAAGGAGAGTGGTCACATCGGAACGAGGTTCGCGAAGAAAAGGACACCTGAGAGGTTGACGTTGTCACAGCCCTGACCAATACTTACAAAAGTCACAAACACCTTCCGGTCCGTCCCGACGTCGCCGGACTGTTCTTTCGAGGAGAAGGTCATAACTGTCGAAAACGTATCTCTGGCAGAAACAGCGGCGCGCGTATCGACCGATGGAGGCGGTGGCGGGGGATGGGCCCTAACGGGCGAGGAGGTTGCCGATGGTTTTCACGGGTTAGGGAGTGTTTTCGCGAGTCGGGTGGTCTCGGATTGGGGACAGGTCGTCTGATAACGAACTGCCGGTGCCAGTTATTTGATTACGGTCAGGCTGAAGCTGGAGCCGTATACCAGGATGTCTAGATCGTCGATGCTGTTCACTCGTCTTTGCCAGAGTTCCTCGAAAGTCTCGATGTCGACGATCTCGCCGTTTGCCTGGAACATGTGGCTGGGGTCGTAACTCCACAGGGTGAAGAAGGTGCGGTATTTCCGATCGGAGGCGTACAACTCGACCTCCTTGAGATTCAGACCCGAGGTGGCTGCGAAACCAAGACCTTGCATCTGGTCGAACTCTTCTTCGCCTCGGGCGTTGTTCACTATCCAGACGAGCAAGTCGCTGTCGAAGTACCTGACCTCGTTTGAGTCCAGGTAGGCGTCGGCGTCTCGGTCGCTGAAAATCTGGGCGGCCACCTTAACCACAAACTCGTGACCTTCCGTGAACTCGGGTGGGATCGCGATCTCGATGTCGGCTCTCACGCCCTTGCGGCTGATCCTTATACTCGGACTCCCTCCGACATTGGGGACCGCTCCGACTACGTAAGTGCGATCGGCGCCGGGGACCGGGGCATGGAATAGTTGGTAACTAATGTTTGCTTCCACGTCGGTGCTGGGCCTTCCGGTGTAAAGGGGGTCGATGCCGCGAAGTGTTGCTCCGTACTGGTCGACCAAGTCGAATTCGACAGTGAACTCGATCCTGTCACCGTCCCGTCGCTGGTAGAGTTCGAAGGCGGGCGAGGTGGCCACCAGGACCGACTCGCCGTCACTCCAGACGATCTGCTGGGTGTGGGAGGTGCAGCAGTCTGCGCCGATGGTGACTGTGTCCAGGCGCTCGTTACGGACCGGGCCCCTCAGGTCGAAGATGACGCTGCCCTTCTCGTCGGTGAGCATCGTCGTGTCAAAACTGGTGTCGCGCCCCAAGCTGAACAGGTCCGGATCGGGCCGCCCGTAGCGTACGTCTTCAGCATCGACTCTTATGGCCCGGCTCTTGACCTCTATCTCGATAGGCACGCCCTCTCTTTCCAGGTGGGCACCGTCCTCATCCAGAAGTTGGATGGCGAACCCGACCGACGGACGGCGATCCAGGTCGACTATCAGCGCTCTGCCGCCTCCAATCCGGGCCGCGTTGGCGGGTACGTCGTGCTGCACGGAGAGGCTGTCTGCGCCTCTCTCCGACTTGGCTCGAGCCGTGGAGTAATTCGCAGTGTCCCGGTCGAATCTCTGTCCATCGCGCCCACCGACCCAGGCATTGACGCTCATGGTCGCCCCCGGCGTTGCATGAAAGTCCTCGAACAGGTTCCCGTCGAGGTCGGTAACCCCGTCTTCGTCGGCATCCCAGACACAGTCACCACCTCCCAGGATCGTCTTGGTATCACATGTACCGTCGCTTTCCAGACCCTCTCGGGGGTGGTCGGTGTAGAACCAGTCCACGGCCACATCGACGATGGGAGCGAAGTTGTCATCGCGAACGGAGACCATCATCACTATTTCGAAGTCGTCGACGCCCCGGCTGGGGGTCACCTGCACCAGCACACCCCTTGGACGTAGATTGGAGTGGTCCAGAATGGCGGCCATCGACTCAGCCAAGGCGGCTCTCGTCATCTCCGCATCCGGCGCAAAAACAAATCCGGAGACCCCGGTAGCCACCCCCAGTTCGTACAACTGGGTCACCGCGACGTGGACGGTGTGTCGAACCTCCGCCAGATCTTGGAAAGGAGACCCGATGTCGAAGTTCCCGTCGTTGTCATTGACGTCGTCCGGCGTATATCCGAAGGGGATTCGCCCGTCCGCGGCGGGAGTCATCAGGTCCATCAGCCTCTGCAAGAAGAGGGCCATCTCGCTCCGCCTGACATTCCGCTCCGGTGCATAGGTGGTCGCGGTGGCGCCGATGGTGATCCCCAGTTGGTAGATCTGACTGATGGCTTCCCGGGACTCCGGCTCCAGGCTTGCCACGTCTTCGAAGGGTGTCTCTCCGGGTGATGGCATGTTGATGCCCAACAATCCCGCCAAACGGACAAGAAAGAGAGCCATATGCTCACGGATCACCGGACTTTCCGGCATAAACGCCTTGGCACCGGCGCCGTTGGTGATCCCGTAGTAGGCGATGCAATCGATATCCTGGGCATTCGGGTGGTCGGAGGGGACATCGACAAAGCCAGCCATCGGGACGATCTCGTCGGGGCAGGCGTCGAAAGACGCGAGGTAATCGGGCGCCGGATCGGTGGCATCGGTGGGAACCGGGCTGATCACTAAAACGCCCACCAGGAGAGACAGGGCCACCGGCAACGTCACGTAGCGACTCCAGCGGATGGAAGAGTGAGTTGCCATAGACAACTTTATAGCATCGACCCGGTACCCACCCACCGGGCCGGGCCATCTTTATTCTCTCGCCGACCACACCCTCTTGAAGAGATCTATCCAGTTGTGGCCGAGGATGGACTCGATGGCCTCTGTGGGATAGCCTCGCTTGGTCAACTCCTTGGTGACGTTGGGAATCTGGGCCGGGGTCTCCAGGCCGATCGGGTAGGTGCCGGAGTCGTCGGGGTAGTCCTCGATACTCCAATCACCGGAGGCGATCATCTCCGCGTGGATCTCGGGGCTCAGTTCGCAGAAGTCCAACCCCAGCCCCACCCGGTCGGGTCCGATCAGATCCACCAGGTAGTCGATGTGGTCCACCAGGTCCGCCACCGTGGCGCCTTTGCCGCCCTGCTTGACGAAGGCCGGATAGGCGTTCACCCCCACCAGTCCTCCCAGGTCCGCCACCGCCCTGATCTGCTCATCGTCGATGTTGCGACGATTCCTGCAAAGCGCGAGGGGATTGGAGTGCGAGAACACCGGCGGGGTTGAGGAAGCCCGCATGGCGTCCATGGTGGTGCGCCGCCCGGTGTGGGACAGGTCGACCACTATCCCCAGCCGGTTCATCTCCCTGATCACCTCACGCCCGAAGGAAGTAAGCGACCCGTCGCCGGGCTCGAGGCACCCGTCCCCCACCAGGTTGGTCCGGTTGTAACAGATCTGCACCATCCGCAGGCCCAGACCGTAGAAGCGTTCGTAGTTGGCCAGGTCGTCGCCCATCGGGAGGGTGTTCTGGAAGTGGATAATCACCCCAAGCTTCCCGGAAACCGGAAACTGGTCGAAGTGAGCCGGCTCATTGACGGCGATCAGCCGCTGGTCGTCTCCCAACCACCGGCACCACTGCTCCAGTATCTCCCGGGTCTCGTCAGGGCCCTCCCAGTTGGCTGCGGTTGGCACTGCAATGTCAACCCCACCTTCGATCCAACTGTCCCAGTGGTCCGGGTCGGTCATCTGAGGGCAGACCCCATCAACTACAGTCATAGCCGCCTTCAGGATTGTCTGTCAGTCCAGTCTGAAAAGACTCAGACCCGAGCGGCGGGGATTGTAAATCGAAATGGTCAGCTTGGTTAGGTCCGGAGTGGTTTCTTTGGCGATCTGATCCAGCCTTTCCTCGAACGCCTCGATGCCGACCTCCTCGTTTCCTACAAAGAACCGGTCGCTACTGTCATCGTATCTCCAGAGAGTGAAGCAGGTGCGAAACTCGTTTCGGTCAGGATAGACGTCCATTGGCCGAAATACCGCTCCGGGGTGGGGTTTACAGGTGAGAGTACATCCACTGACAAGGTCTCCAGCCACATTAGCTTCCTCAACAACCCACACCACAACGTAATCATCCGCATACCGGAGTTCGGCATCTTCCAACTCATTCTGGGTGGTACCTGTCGTGTCAGAGTCGCTGTAAATGCTGGGTCTCAAAATCACGAGGAACCCAGCGTCGTTTCGATTACCGGTCTCTATTTCCGCAGTTGCGCTCCTCGTGAATCGCCCCCGGCTGAATGCCATGTCGTCAGAGTTATCAAGGGTACGGGTATTACCGTCAATCTCCAGTACCTGGCCCGTCCCGTCGGTAAACGTTGCAACACTGTACAACTCGTAAGCCAGTTGACCCTTGAGGGTTGTTCCCGACCTCCCGGTCCGAGTCCCGGATGTGCTGGTAACAGTGTCGCCATATTGGTCGTATAAGCCATATTCAACCGGAACACTGACATTGAAACCACTGGATCTCCGCACAAACAATTCGAACTGGGGCCGAGCGGTCACAAGCACAGGGTCCCCTTCACTCCAAGCGACTTCTACAGTAACCGAGTCACAATCCTGGCAATCGGGATTGAAAGTGACCGCGTCCAGCCGGTGATTCCGGCGAGGACCATCCAGTTCGAATACCACCTCGCCGTCCCTATCGGTGATTAGCGTCTCGTCGTACTCATCGTCGTCCGGTAGCAGGTCATAGTCCGGTGCAGGTTCGGGCTCAGTGCCCGTGGTCACCCTGTCTGCGTACAACAGGATGTCGTCACTTTCGACTTGAACCTCTATCTCTATACCCTCTATCTCTAAGGGCATGTCCAGGTCATCCAGCAACTGGACTGTGAACTCGACCGAATCGATGTCCAGATCGACGATGTATTCACCGTCGGTCAGTTTGTAAGCGTTGGCAGGTATGTCCCTGTCGTCCCACGTCACCCGGATGCTGCGAGGACCCTTCGTCGAATGCGTCAATGCCGTTGAGAACTCCACGGTGTCCTCGTCGAATTCATCGCCGTCACGGAGGCCGACCCAGGCGTAGAAGGTGTTGGTCGCCCCGGAGACGGCATTTAAGCGGTCCCGGAAAATGTTGCCGTCCCGGTCGGTTTCATCATCGCGTTCTTCATCCCATGTGCAGTCGGCGCTATTCGGCAGGATCAAGTCCTCGTCACACCCGCCTCTCACCAAACCGCCGTCCTCGTCGCCGGTATAGAACCAATCCACCGGCTGGTCCTCAACAGGATTGAACTTCGAATCTCGATACGAGATCATCATCGTTATGTCGAAGTTGTCCAAGCCGCTGGCCGGCGTCACCTGAACCGTGGTACCCGCCGGGCGAGCGTTGGAATGGTCCAGGATCCCGGCCATGAACTCGGCCATGGCCGACCGGGACATGTCCTCATCCGGGCCGTAGGTACTGGAAGTAGTGCCGCTTCCCACGCCCAACTCATACAGGTTCGTAACCGCGTCGAACGTCTCGACCAATACATCCCTGAGATCGAGGTACGGGGAATCGATATCGAAGCGACCGCGGTTGGCATCAACGTCAGAGGGGATATACCCGTAGACATCCCTGCCGTCCACCACCGGGTCCATCCGGTTCATCAGTCGAGAGAGAAACAGCGCCATCTCGCCCCGGGTGACGTTCCGTGCGGGCGCATAGGTTGTGGTTGTGGCGCCGACTGTGATCCTCAACTGGTAGATCTGGCTGATGGCATCCCGGGACTCCTGGGACAGGTCCCCGATGTCGGTGAAGGGCGTCCTACCTGGAGGAGGGAGATCTATGTCCACCAGCTTGGCCAATCGGGTCAAAAAGAGCGCCATGTGCTCGCGGATCACCGGGGCGTCGGGTGAGTAGGTAATGGGAACAGTTCCTGGGGGAGAAGTTCCCCTCGTAATGCCGTAGTAGGCGATGCAATCGATGTCATCAACGTTGGGGTGGCGGGAGGACACATCACTGAAGTCCGCGTCCGGGATTAAATCGGGGGGACAGGCGTCGAAACTCGCCAGGTAGTCGGGCATCGGATCCCTGGTCTGGGCGGTGGTGGTGGCGGGGGAGATCACGAACACGCTGACCAAGAGAGACAGACCGACCAGCACCCCGATCGGCTTCCGGAATTGGCTGGTGAAGGGAGTTGTCATTGTGAAATACCTGCGATGTGGTCGAGATGCCCGGCGCCCGCTTCCGAAGCCACGCTCCTATTTTACCAGGCGAGGGGGGAATCAGCCGCCTTTATCCCCCTCGTGGCCTTCCACCTGTCAGAACGCGGTGTTACCATGTTTGCGATGAGTCGCTTAAGGTCCCTGCGCCCTGAGCGGCTATTCTGAAACAGCAAGCCAAACGAAGGCAAGTCAAACAAAGGAAGGAAAGATGAAAAAGACGCGTGTATGGATAGCCACGTTGTTGGTACTGGCTCTGGTCGCGGCCGCTTGCGGTGACGACGCTGAAGAGGCCGCACCGGCAACGACCCAGGCTCCAGCCACCACAGCCGCGGAAGAAGAGGCGGCACCGGCCACCACCGCGGCCATGGAAGAAGAAGAGCCGGAAGAAGAGATGACCACCACCACCGAAGAGGTGACCACCACCACCGTCCTGACGGGCGAGGAGCTGATGGCGGGTAGTTGTGCTCCGCCTGTGGAAACCGCTCCCCCAAGAGGCGTGGCACCGGTCGACGGTTTGACGATCATCAAGGCCTACTCCGGCGACGTGCCCAACATCGACCCGA
>JAPPFD010000029.1 GCA_028823995.1 bacterium
CAATTCAAATATGTCGACTCCGGAAAAGTGGGGGCGCACCTCGCTCTCCGATAAACCCGGTGCGGTTCACAATAGGAAGGCGCCGCTTGGAGATTGTCAAGTTTGTGGAGAACGCTCCTGAAGCCGCTACCGCTGACAGCCATCCCTCTTGCGATGTTGAATGTGGTGAGTACCTTGGGAGCGATGTGTTCGATTTGAGCACTTTCAGTTTTGTCTTCGCACCGCAAAGCCCGCACCTGCCGTCGTCCCGGTCGTACACATATCGGAGCGCGGCACGTCTGTGCTTGGGTTCCCACTCGCCTGTGGCATCTGGTTCATCCATTTCTAGGCGCCGGTGAAACTCTTCTCGATCCGCCGGGACCACCGTCGGAAGACATGTCCAACATAGTATTCACTGGCTTATGTATTGCGACCAACGTTCCATCACCGGCCTCCGAAGTTCAAGCAGATCAGTTCGGGCGTAGCTGCCCTCAACCCCACGCACAACGTGCGCTAATGCCTGCTCACACACTTCCCTGGGCACACCTGTCTCGCCAGCCCAATCCCGAAACGAGCTTCTCATTCCATGAGGCACGCAGTTGATGCGAAGCTCACGAAACAACTTCGATATTGTGCTGTCGCTGAGGCCTCGCCCGGTCACTGAAGGGAACACAAGCCCATCGGCTCCCCACAGTTGACGTGCTTCATTTAGGACGGCCACAGCCCCCATGCTGAGCGGAACCCGATGGGAGCGGCCTGACTTCGTTCGCCTACCGGGAACCGTCCATGTTCGGGTTTCCATGTCCATCTCCGGCCAGCGGGCGAGTCTCGCTTCGCCGCTTCTAGTTGCTGTCAGGGTAACAAATTTCGTGGCGAGGACAGTAGCCCGGTAGGCCCCCGAGGATTCGACTATCCGGAGGGCTTCAGCAACGTCAGCGTGGGGCAGAGCCCGTTGGCGCTGCTTTCCGTTGACCCTGGGCAAGGCGGACTCGATCACCGGCCCCCGGGCGGGGTTATCGATACGGTGGCCTGCTGCTACTGCCCAACCGAGCACGGCGCCAATCCTTTGCTTCACCCGGCGCATGGTTTCTGCTCTGTGGTGCCAGTGAGGGGTCAATATTCTGAGCACATCCGCAGAGTTGATGGCAGCCACCGACTTGTCCCCGATGTGAGGGTATACATAGCGATCCAGGGATTGTCGCCACTGTTTGGCGGATTTGCCTCCGTTGCGCCAGGTGGGAATGCGAAGTTCGATCACCGTCTCCGCCGCCTCTCTGAAGGTGGGGGCGTTCTTGCTTCTCGGGTTGCGGCCTTCTTCAAGGGTCTGGCTGTTCTTGATCGCCCGCCGACGGGCCTCGGCCAGCGTGACCGCGGGCCAGACACCCAAGCCGAGACTGGTGTATTTGCCGTCGATGCGGACACGTTGGGTCCATCGCTTCGAGAGCCGCCCGTTCTTGCGTCGGGTAACCAGGAGGCTGAGGCCGTGTCCGCCGTGGCCGTCGCCATACCGTCCGGGTTGCCTGACGTTTTTCACGAACGTGGCTGATAGCACGTTTGGCCTATTCACAATTTTTACTCCGCCATTTCTTTAGTACGTTTTATGGTACTACTTTAGTGGTGGAATGTCACGATTTCAAATGAAACCATATGAGACCATGGATGGTACTGAAATGCTTAGTACTCTGGGGTTTCTTTGAGATGAGGTGGGTTCTTGTGAACCTTCCCGGAACCGCAAAATGGCGGACGTCCGCCTCCGCTGCTACTAGGGTTGTTTCTGCAGGTCAGGTCCTAAAGAAAAGCTAACAATTGAGCTATCGCATCTAGGGCGCTGTCGTGGGATTCCAACCCGACAAGGTGGTGGATCAACCTTGCCCCCTAAAGGAGCGGGCGGGCGGTATTTGCCTGTACCAAACCTGAGTGCTCGGCACAGGAAGAAGGACGGAGATCCTCAACTCATGCTGAGCGTACGAAGCAGTGGATCCCCAAAGGGCCTGGGTCCTTCGTTAATCTCTAGCGGCGGCAACGGCACGTTGCTCCCATTCCTCACAATATTTCCAGATTGGGGGGTTGTATTTCCGTTTCGCTCACCGACTATTAGGTAGATGGCTGAGAAAGGCACCGACGAACTTGAAGCTCTGGTGGCGGAGTGGCACGCTCATGGTGACTCTGAGAAACTATTCCGGGAATTACGCGGACCGATGCGAAGGTCAGCACGGAGGGGTCTTCGGTTCATTCTTGGGGAAACGCCCGACGAGCATGATGTGGATGAGGCAGTTCTCAAAGCGTTTCGGGAAGTGCTGCGGAAGGAAAACCCGCGATCCCTGGTGGGCTACGCCTGCACTGTTGCCAAGCGTCGTGGGATGGACATTGCACGGTCTATTTACAGGAAGCGGAATCACCTCAGAGAAAACGCTTGGAAGATCAACCAACTTCGGTGGAGTCTCGAGGATGAGGAGGCAGCAGCCCAGGACGAGTTGTTATATCGGCAGGCAGAGGATTGCCTGGCCGAGTTGACCCCAGAACAGAGAGAGGTGATCGAATTGACAGTGAGACAACAGAAGTCACTCTCGGAGTGGGCCATGAGACGAGGCGTAAGCTATGAAGCCGCCCGCCGAATGCGGGAGCGAGGCGTCAATAGCTTGAGGCGCTGCGTTGAACGCAAATCGGCTGACGGGGATGGGGAGGTGCTGTGAATCCGGAAAAGAGTGAAGAGCACCTCTCCACATTGATCGATGTCCATCTGCAATTCCTACGGGGCAGGGGCCCAGAGCCGGATCTGACAGATCTTAATGAAGAAGACCGCGCCGAGGTCGCCCAGACATTGAAACTCATTGAGGTTTTGGCCGACTCCCTGCCCGAATCGCCTCCGATGGAGAAAGATCCCGTAGCGATTCAACTTGGCTTGGGTGAGGTCGGAGACCACCAAGCCTTAGACATCCAGATTCCCGGTCCGGTAGTGAAGGATGTCGAAGGCCTTTGCTCAGGGTTCGGTGGGGCGGTGCGAATGGACGTATTGGCCAATGGTATATCAAACGGCACCCGGGACAATCTTGTGTGCCACTCCTTGGCCGAAATGGTAATTGTTGCAGTCCTCGACGCTTCGGACCTCCCTCAGAATTCTCGAGATGCATTACCGATCTTCACCGACCATCCTGAGGTGACTGCGGTTGCGTTTAGTAGCCCAGATGCCTCCAGAGCAACCGTTGTCACGTACAGCCAATCGGTTGGCCATTTGATCCCAGCGGAGGGTCAGATGACATCTAGAGAACTTGAGTGGGAGCCTCTAGAGATTGCGCTTGGCCGCTATCTGGAACGTTCGATACCGCGCTGGGAGGAGGTACGCCTACTGCCACCCGACGACAATCTAGATCCTCTTGTAGTTGACGTTTCTGGAGTGGTGGCATCGGAATTGACAGGGGTTGCTCGCCTTCGTCCGCGACTTCCTCACAAGCAAGAGGCACGTAACTTCGTCACCCAGATCGAGAACTCTCTGATCAGTGGATGGGTCGAGGCAGCGCGCAGCGGTGAGGTTTCTCAAGGTGCCCTCATCGCGGACATCGCTGCAAGGTGTGAAGTGTCAGAATCGTGATACGCAGAATCACAATCCGCAACTGGCGCGCGTATCGCGACTCCACAATTGACTTGGACTCTCCAATGGTGTTTTTTGTGGCGCCAAATGGAGTCGGTAAGTCCTCGCTCTACGAAGCAGCTCGACACTGCCTGTTGGGATTCCCAAAGAGCAAAAGTGCTAGGCAGGCGATACGGGCAGGTAGCCAGAGAGCCGAAGTGTCGATGGAATTGACTGTAGTCGATGGAACGGTGGTGAGCGTCACTCGCACCCTCACACGCACCGGTCGGACATCATTCGCTGCCTCCAGAGGAGGCAAGACTCTAAGTGAGGCTTCTTTCGTTGACCTTCTGGAACGCTCATGGTCAACAGACCTGACCCTTTGTGACCGACTCGCCTTTGGTGACTTGGAAACCACACCAAGGATCAAGAAGGCGTTACCGATTAGGGAGCATCTGGCGAACTTGCTTGGGGTTACTCCACTGATAGAGACAGCGCGGTCCCTAAAGGGAGCGCAGGCCGTTGCTTCTAAGACTGTTGCTGCTCTACGCTCCGAGGTTGCAGGATCAGAAGAGAAAGTTGCATCACTAGAGGCTGGGCTAGACCATGCCGAAACTGGTTACCAAGCACTCAACCGTGAGCTTCGAAAGTTGCGACCCCGAATGGTGGAAGCGGAAAGAGCAGCCAAACATAGCGAAGCCTGGAAGACTTACAGGTCAGCCGCAGCTAAGTACAACCAACGAGTTCAAGAGTTTCTGGCCGATGTCGGAGATCTGATCACGATTGACCCGACCAACCCAGATGTCGGGTTAGAGACCGCTCGTCAGGAGGCCGCGGATGCTGTGGGAGCGGCTCAGGAGGCTATGCAGAATGCAGATAGGGCCGCGGCTAGGGCGGCAACAGCTTCAGAACTGTTGGAGTCGTCAACCCAGATTTGCCCCACATGCCTACGGCCAATGAGCCGAGAGGAACGCTCATCCGCATTGCTCTCCCACGGCGAAACCGTTTCCCGAGCATCCTCGGTAACGGAGGCTACCAGTGCCACCAGAGCGGACGCCAAGCGTCATCTGCAACTAATGACCGACTTATCCCGCCGATTTGATCGCCTCCAACCTCCGAATCTACCCGAAGTCAATGATCCCGGTGTCAAGGCCATCACGGAACTAGAAGCCCTGCGCGCGTCGGAGGGCCTTCTGCGGGAACGACTTGGTGAAGCACGAGCAAAGCGCGCCAATGCTCTCTCCGTGTTAGAGAGAGCGCGCTCAGATTTGTCGAAAGCTGCCATGCTGAGGCAAGCAGCCCGGGAAGAGTTATTGCTTGGTACTACAGCATCCGTATTCGAGACCGTTGCGCATCGTTACCTAGCGGACCGAATTGAACCATTGACCCGAGACATCGCTCATAGGTGGAAACTCCTGTTCGGCTCAGAAGGACTTGCCCTTAGCCCGACTGGGGAGATCCGAATGAGGCACGGAGATAGACATCTGGATCTTCAAGACATGAGCGGAGGGGAGCGTGCCATAGCGGGGATCATTGTCAGGATGCTCGTAACTGCCTCAGCGACACGGATCCCCATGGTCTGGTTTGATGAGCCGCTTGAACACCTTGATCCAAGGCGTCGATCCGGTGTAGCACACACGCTGGTGAAAGCTGTAGCGGCCGGCACCGTTAACCAAATTCTTGTGGCGACATATGAGGAGGGCATCGCTCGACGACTCGCGCTTTCCGCACCAGATCTTGTCACCGTCGTGTGCGCCGACACGGAGCCCTTCAACTAACCACTGCTGCCGGGGGGGGGTTGTGTTTTCCAGAACTGGGACGACTTTAAGGTGAACACGCCCGAGAGGGCAAGCCATTCACAACACATGGGAGGTAGAACTCATGATCACAACTACCGAAACACAACTTGCCGCTGAGTTCGACAGCGGCGGTGCCCGACCTTTAAACGCGGAGGACTTCCTCTTCGAGGTCGATGGCGTGACTTACCAATCAAAGCGACGCAAGCTCACTGGTGCGGAGATCATGGCGGTGGCCAAGATCCCTCCTTCGGACGGACTCATCCAACTCTTCCCGGACGGTACAACAGCCACAATCGCCCCAGCCGAAGAGGTCGACTTGGAACCTGATGTAAAGTTCAAGCGGCGCCCGCGGTTCAAGCGGGGCTGAGATGTCTGATCTTGGTACCCGGCTGGACAAGCGTCTTGATCGCGAAGAAGTCACCCTGCTCCGAGACTTCCCAACCGTCCGACTGGACCGCGAAGCTAAGACCCTCATCCTGCCTCGGTACCAGCTCCCACATGGCTGGTCCCACCAGACGACTGATGTGCTATTCGTAATCCCAGACAATTATCCTGCAGGATGCCCTGACAATGTCTGTGTACGCCCGGATCTGCGACTGGCCGGCGGGCAGATGCCAGATGGAACCCTCGGATGTGAGTCCTACGGAGGCCGAGAGTGGCTACAACTGTCCTGGCATGTCGACTCCGGGGGCTGGATGCCGACCGGCGATCCTTCCGAGGGAAGCAATCTCGGGAGCTACCTCATCGGGGCATTGGGTCGGTTCGACGACCCAAGTTGAATGTCCAGCCTTAAGTTTACCGATCCACGCCATTGGGAGGCCCTTGAAAAACATCTTGCGGGAGGTGTGGGTGAGCGCTTCGCTTTCGCCCACACCCGGTATCTGCAAGAGACCAGTACAGGTCCTCTTCTTGAGGTGACCGGCATTGAGTTGATCGAGGATACCGATGTCACGGGTAACACGACCGGTTGGTATCTGAGTGACAATGCCCTTGATCGAGTCCACAATGCTGCACTCCGCGGCAGCTATGGGCTTATCGAATTCCACAATCATTCCGTCGGGCCTCCCAGATTCTCACACATCGACAAAGCCAACATCCCACCGATGGCTTCTTACGTAGCATCGCTCATACCGGATCAACCCTACGGTGCTGGCGTATATGCGGAAGGACGTGTTTACGTTGAACACTGGACTAAAGACGGCAACGACATCCATCGAGGAGAGTTCCGCTCAGTCATTGTTTGCGGCCACCAACTCCGCCTCGTCAACGCTCCTGCCCCCACCAAACGCAGGCGCTTAGCCCGACAGGATGATCTCCTCGGGGCCTGGGGGAGTGCCACTTTAAAGGGACTGCGGGTCGCAGTTGTCGGCCTCGGTGGAACAGGATCACACGTGGCGCTTGCCCTCGCCTACCTGGGTGTGGGCGAATTGCTACTCCTAGACAGCGACTGTGTGGAGACCACCAATCTGAACCGGGTGGTGACTGCAGGAGTGGCCGATGTCGGCGCTCCTAAAACCCTGGTAGCGCGCCGTCGCCTGCGTGAAATTGATCCCGGGCTCAGATGCACCGCCCTAGCAGCCATAACTCCTGACAAACCCCACCCCGAACTCGAGGATGTCGATCTCATCGTCGGCTGTGTCGATCATGATGGGCCCCGGGACCGACTCAACCAGATAGGGGTAGATACGGCCACCCCCTATCTTGACATCGCCACTGGCATAGACCTTGATGCGGAGGTGCCCATCATAGGCGGTCGGGTGATTTTCGTACGGCCTGGTGGTCCCTGCTTGCACTGCTTTGACGAACTAGACCCTATGGAAGTCGGCCGCTGGGCAAAGGACCCCAGCCAACAAGCGTTGGACAGGCAGCACGGTTACGGAACCTTGGAACCCGATCCCGCTGTAGTCCACCTCAACGGTATCACAACTTATGCCGCCATAGGTGAACTCATCGCCTGGATTGCGGGATGGCGATCTCCAGCCCAGTTTCTCGACATAGATCTGTCAGGATTCTTGGAACAAAGCCCTGGGACGCCAGGGTCCAGAGCTACACCACGACGACCCTCTGAACCCCTCTTCGACTGTTTGAGCTGCAGTCATCTTCGTGGTTCACCGGTAATGGGACAAGCAACCACGGCTCCACGATCTAAGGGATAGTTATTGTGCAACAGCCAGACCTATTAAATCCTTCGGAGTCGCCAGCCCAAGATACTACGAGAGAAGCTAGCTCGAGCTCTCTCCCTTGGATACGCAGCACTCTCTGTAAATTGGTTCGCCTGTTTCGACGCATCGGTCATTTGTTGCAAAATGCCTACAGCGCCGTTCGACAACAAAGCCTTAAGTTTGGTGATTATATAATACCGCGTGTGCTAAGAGGTATACTCTGGCTACAAACCAGTTGCAGAATAGCCGCTCAAGTACATAGTAGTTTAATAGATGCGTTCTTCACCTGGACTGACAGACTAATAAGGAGAACGCTTAGGGCATTACTCGTTGTCATAATCTTGATAGCTCCAGTCTCCTATTTATCCCCCGCACAGGGTTGGTTTCTTTTCAATTGGCTCGCGATTGTTTTCCCTGGCACTTTGATTGGTGTCTGGTTTCCTACTCGGCGCGATCGGGCCACATCCTTCTTGCAAAAACATAGTGGCCGGATTCTTGGTTTCATTTCTTTCTTGGTGACTGTAGTGTCGTTTAGATATGGCTTCGCGCTGTGGGAGTGGACTAATAGCCTGTCATCTGTGCTGGCAGTCTTACTGTGGCCTTACCTCATTTGGACCGGTGTAGGATCCTTTCTGTTTTATGTCATGCCAGATAGTTGGCCCAGACTCCGAGGATGGATAGCTACCTTCACATTGGTCTCAGCAGTATTGGCTGGACTATTCCTTTTTCTCCTCCTCCTGACAGCCAGCCAGTTCTAAAAGGGACCATGGGGGACCTGGCCTGGACTTGGCATAAGCTATTGATTCCAGTTCAGGCTTCGCTGGCGCGTTGGGTTAGGTGTTGCACCTCTGTTGGAAATGTGTCCTGACGGCCATAGTGCTCTGTTGTGGTTGCTTGAGGCTGCTGGCCCATGTGGGACATGTTCCCTCCCCCCTTGGCAATTGCGGTAACATCCAAGACGACTCAAGACGCTATTGGGGTTCTGGTCCGCGAAGCATGAACGTACGTTTGGCATGTTGCAGCAGATGGAAGAGAGGATGTCGCATCTGGGATGGTGGCAGGTAAGTGGCTTGGTACAACGTGCTGATTGCTGGTGACGGGGGACACCGGGCGTGATGATTGAAGGTGAACCGTTATGACTGTTGACTCCAAGGGCCGCGGGCTCTTTATCGTCGACAACAGCGTTTCCGGTTGGACCGGACGTCGGTACTTGGAAGAGTGGACCAGCATTGCGGAGGCGTTCGACATCGCTACCGGTTTTTTCGAGATCGGGTCCCTGCTAGCCCTTGACGGCAAGTGGCAGGGGCTCGACAAACTCCGAATCCTGATGGGTTCGGAGACTACCCATCGGACACGGAGGGCCATACTCGATGCGGTCAGGACAACAGCGGTTGACAGGCTTGATGGGAGTTTGGAGGAAGTCAAGGACACAAACCCTTTCCTGCACGGAGTTCCTGCCATCCTCGAAGGGCTTCGCTCCGGGCAGATCGATTGCCGTGTCTACGACAAAGGTAAGTTCCACGCGAAGGCCTATATCACCCACGCACGGCTCGAAGTCGTGGGTTCTCAGGCACTGGTGGGTTCAAGCAACTTCACAAGGCCGGGTCTATCGGAGAATGTCGAACTGAACGTCCAGATACAGAGTGCGCGTGAGGTCGCGCAGCTCCAAGAGTGGTTCGAGACGCATTGGAGGGAAGCGAGAGAGGTTACCGAGGTCGTGATCGAGACGATCTCGCGCCATACGCGTCTGTTCTCGCCGTTCGATGTCTACGCGAAAGCCTTGCAGCAGTACTTCAGGGGACACGAACTGACAGCGACCGAGTGGGACGAGACACGGTCCCGCATGTTCCGGCAACTTGATCGCTATCAGAAGGAGGCGTATTGGGCGCTCATGAAGATCGCCCGTCGGCACAGGGGGGCGTTCCTTTGCGACGGTGTGGGTTTAGGAAAGACTTTTGTCGGGCTGATGCTGATCGAGCGGTTGATCCTTCACGAGGGCAAGCGTGTGGCACTGTTCGCTCCCAAGGCCACCAAAGAGGGGGTATGGGAACCCCACCTGCATCGGTGGCTTCCGCACATTGGGGGTGTCGGCGGTGGCGCGGACTTCAGCAGCCTAGCCGTCTTCAGCCACACTGACTTGGGACGAAAGGGGGACTATCCGGCGCGTTTGAAGCGTGTTGCGGAACTCGCCGACGTCGTCGTCATCGACGAAGCGCATCACTTCCGTAACCCAGGCCGGCGGGGTGACCCCGAGGCAGGAATCGAACCCTCACGGTACTACCGCCTTTTCGACTTGCTCAGCAATACAGAACGCCCCAAGACCTTATTCATGCTGACAGCTACGCCTATCAATAACCGCCTAAGCGACTTCCGCCACATGGCCGAACTATTCACGGGCCGCGATGAGGCATACTTTGCCGGATCGATCGGCGTGAACAACCTACGGGCGTACTTCAACCAGATGGAGAGGGAGCTTCGCAACCGGCTGGGACAAGACGCGGTGGATGCCACGGAGCACATGACCGAAGCCCAAGAGATTCTCTTCAATGACACCTTCTTCCGAGAACTCGTCGTCCAGCGGAGCCGCGCTTATGCGCGTGAGAGTCAAACTCGAGAGCACGGTAGAGCAGCCGCCTTTCCCGACCGGAAGGACCCTAAGGTGGCCGCGTACTCCATCCGCAAGACCTACGGCCGGATGCTCGACCTGGTTGAGAAGGCTTTCGCTAAGGAGAATCCGCTCTTCACGCTCCCCATGTACTACCCGCTTCACTGGTACCAGGGAGACGACAAGAACGTGGACCCGTTCGAAGAGAACCGTCAGAAACAGGTGGTTGGTCTCATACGAACGAACTTTCTCAAGCGCTTCGAGAGCTCAGTCGCCGCTTTCGAGCTCTCCTGCGACCGCCTGCTCCGAAAACTGCTCTCGTTCGTTGAAGTTCACAGTAACAGCGACGCCGAAAGGAACCGCCTCGATCGGTGGAAGACGCAGAATGCCGAAGTCTTGGGATACGTCCCCCGTCAGCGCCAGCTCTGGGGGGAACAAAGTGAAGAGGAAGACGACGAAGACATCGTTCCCCCGGAAATGCTAGAGGCGGTCGAACGTCTCGACCGTGCGGACTTCGACGTCAGCGAGATGCTGTTTGAGACGTTCCTAGACCTCGACCAAGTTGCACAGTTCTTGAACGAGGCTCGGAAGTTTGAACCTAGGCATGACGACAAGCTCCAGAAGCTCATCCGGCTGCTGAAGTCAAGAGCGTTGGCCGACCAGAAGATTCTGATCTTCACCGAGTTTGCCGACACAGCACGCTACCTCAAGCGGCATCTGGACGAAGCTGGTATCGAAGGCGTTGAACAGGTGGACAGCGCCACGAAACGCAATCGCGCCGATGTCATCCAACGCTTCGCGCCCTACTACAACGGACTCTCGTCCCCAGAACTCGCCCACCAAGGCCGTCGGGAGATTCGCGTCCTTATCTCCACCGATGTCCTCTCGGAGGGCCTCAACCTCCAGGATGCCTCACGGATGATCAACTACGACATCCACTGGAATCCGGTGCGTCTCATGCAACGCATTGGCCGAGTGGACCGTCGCATGAATCCTGCAGTTGAGGATCAGATCATTGCCGACCATCCCCAAGCTGCCGAGACGCGCGGTGCTGTCTGGTTCTGGAACTTCTTGCCGCCCGACGAGCTGAACGACATCCTTACCCTCTACACAAAAGTTACCCAAAAGACACTGATGATCTCAGAAACCCTGGGTATCGAAGGCAAGAAGCTTCTTACGCCGGAGGACGACTACGAGGCTCTGAAAGAATTCCACCATGCCTACGAGGGCACACGCACAGCCGTCGAGGACATGCACCTCGAGTACCAGGCGTTGATCCAAACTCATCCTGACCTGGAGGCGCGTCTCGCTCAGTTCCCTGGCGCGATCTTTAGCGGCCGTAAGCGTCCGGCAAAGGGTGTGCGTGGTCTGTTCCTCTGCTACGCACTTCCAGCACTCGACAAGGAAAGGAACGAGTTCACCGAGGAGGCCGGTACCACACGCTGGTATCTCTACGACCTCGACCGCGAGACAATTGTTGATAGGCCAGGCGACATCGTTAACAGCATCCGATCAAAGCCCGCCACTCGCCGGCGCTGCACTATGGAAGAGAAGAGCCTCCTTGATGTTCGCGGGCAGATCGAGAAGCATATCAAGAACAGCTACCTGAAACGGGTGGATGCTCCATTGGGCATCAAACAGCGGCTTGTCTGCTGGATGGAACTGAACTAGGGCTGATCGATGCAGACCGACCACCGCCAACGCCTCGCTGACATCCGCCGTTTTGACCAACTGGTCGTCTATCTCCGCGATGACCTCAGCTGGCCGATCGAATCGGATGACTTTGAGGAAATGACATTCGAGTACACGCCGGGGGAGCTTGGCATCGACGATAAGAATACGGCCAAAATCCAGGAGATCAGACGTCTGCGCCCCTTAGCGCCTAACCAGCCATGGGGCATTTTCTTTGTCAAGTTCGAGCCGAAGCGCTTGCCTGTCGTAGCCCTGCGTCGCATCCTCGGCCAAGTCACCCTCAAGCGACGCGCCTCTGCCAACCCGTCCGAGCGGCAAGCTTGGGCCATTGATGACCTGCTCTTCGTTTCCAACTATGGGGAGGGCATGGAGCGCCGCATCGCCTTTGCGCACTTCTCGCAACCGGCGAGCGGCCGTGACCTGCCCACGCTCAAAGTGCTCGGTTGGGACAATCTGGACACGCCGCTCCACCTCGACGCCGTCGCACAAGAGCTAAATGACCACCTCACCTGGCCCGAAAACGAGGACGACCACGATGCTTGGCGCGATCGATGGCGCTCCGCCTTCACACTGCGCCACCGCGAGGTCATCACCACCTCAAAGCAACTCTCCGAGCGCCTGGCCAGATTGGCCCGGGCGATCCGCTACCGCATTCAGACAGCATTAGCCATTGAGCCCGAGACTGGTCCGCTCACCAAACTTATGAAAGAGTTTCAGACCGCACTCGTCCACGACCTAAACAAGACAGACTTCGCCGACATGTACGCCCAGACCATTACATACGGACTCCTCTCGGCCCGGATCGCCGGCCCGGCGGGCCGCAACGCGGACGACCTCGCTGCGCAGATGCGGACGAACCCGTTCCTGAACGAACTCATGGACACCTTTCTTCACCTGGGAGGACCCCACGAGAAATCGAGCGGACTTGGTATCGACTTCGATGAGCTGGGCATCTCCGAGGTTGTGGAACTCCTGGACCAGGCCAACATGGAAGCCGTAGTACGCGATTTCGGTGACCGCAACCCCACGGAAGATCCGGTCATTCACTTCTACGAGAGCTTTCTCGCCGACTACGACAGGGACCAGAAAGTGAGTCGAGGTGTCTTCTATACGCCGCGTCCCGTGGTCTCATACATCATACGCTCGGTGGACGAACTGCTCCGCGCGGAGTTTGGCCTCGAGGATGGCTTGGCCGATGTCACAACCTGGGCTGAGATCACAAAACGCCTCAAAGACCTCAAGATTCCGGACGGCATCGCGCCGGACCAATCTTTTGTCCAGATCCTCGACCCGGCCACTGGCACAGGAACCTTCCTCGTGGAGGTCATAGACCTCATTCACAACACAATGAAGGAGAAGTGGCAATCGCTGGGCCACGCCGAACAGCAGATCGTAGCCCTGTGGAACGATTACGTCCCTAAACACCTCCTGCCTCGCCTACACGGCTACGAAATCCTGATGGCCCCCTACGCCATCGCACACCTCAAGATCGGCCTCAAACTACATGAAACCGGCTATCGCTTCGAAACCAACAAGCGGGCCCAGGTCTACCTGACTAACGCGCTCGAGCCACCCGGTGATAAGCAACTGAGACTCGATCTCCTCCCGGCGCTTGCACACGAGGCCGCAGCGGTTAACGAAGTCAAGCAGAACCAGCGTTTCACAGTGGTGATCGGCAATCCACCATACCTAGGGGAAGCCGGTCGAGGTGGTACCTGGATAGCAGCACTAATGCGGGGGTGGGAAGCTCAGCGTGAACGGAGCACCTTGAGCTACTTCGAAGTCGACGGAGAATCCCTCAATGAGCGCAACCCGAAGTGGCTTAACGACCTCTACGTCCGTTTTACACGACTCTCCCACTGGCTGTTGGAGCAGGCTGGTAGTGGAGTTCACGGGTACATCACGAACCACAGCTACATCGACAACCCGACCTTCCGAGGCATGCGATGGGCCCTGCTCACATCCTTCGACAAGCTCTTTCTGCTCGACCTGCACGGAAACCTGAAGAGGAAGGAGACAACACCCGACGGACGCAAGGACGGCAATGTCTTCGACATTGAACAGGGAGTAGCAATCGGTCTGTTCGTTAAGAAATCTCCGGGCGCCCACATGTTCTCCGCTGCTCGTTTGCGTCATGCGGACTGCTGGGGAGCAAGGGCTGACAAGTACAAATGGCTACAAGACCACAGTGCCGCCAGTTCCAAGTGGGCCGATGTCGCTCCTTGCGCAGAGTTCTATCTGTTCAAGCCTTTTGAAGGTGTGGGGACGGATGGTTACTCAGACTGGCCCTCGATCAAGAGAATCATGCCGGTTAATTCAGCCGGAATTGTCACGGCTCGCGATCCACTCACAATCCACTTCGATTCTGAGACCGTGTGGAAAACAGTGACCGACTTCTGCAGAATTGACGATGAAGCAGCCCGCGCCAAGTACAAGCTTCGGAAAGACACTCAAGAATGGAAGATAGCGTGGGCCCAAGAAGACCTGCACCTGGCAGGGCCGTCCTGGCATGACATCAAGCCGATACTCTATCGCCCTTTCGATATCCGATTCACGTACTACACCGGGCAGTCGCGAGGGTTTCTGTGCAGGCCGCGTTCCGATGTCATGCTCCATTTGCTTGCGGGGGAGAACATAGGTCTGGTGACCTGCAGGCAACAGGCGCGGGATAGTGACCGGTGGGCGCAAGTGTTCGCCACGTCCCGGATCTCAGAGAGCTGTGCCATTTCGAACATAACCCGAGAGATCAACTATGTGTTTCCGCTCTACCTCTATCCGAGGGTAGGCAAAGCCGACCGAACCGCACTTTTCAGCCGATGGCCTAAAGGCAAGAACGGTCGCACACCGAATCTCGACTCGGGATTTGTCAAACAGATTGCAAGTGCCACCGACCTGCGGCTCGATAGCGACGGCCGCGGCAACTTCGACGACACCTTCGGCCCCGAGGACGTCCTCGCGTACATGTATGCGGTGTTCCATAGTCGTGGTTACCGCAACCGCTACGACTCACAACTCAAGCTCGACTTCCCCCGAATTCCGCTGCCAGGAGGGGCTGAGCTCTTCCGAGAGTTGGCGGAAGCTGGCCATGAGTTGCTGGCCCTACATCTACTGGAATCGCCGAAGCTCGATTGGCCAATCACCACCTACACAGGTCCCAGGAAACCCGTAGTTGGCCGCGTTGGTTGGTCGGACGGGACCGTCTGGCTGGACGCTGGCAAAACCAACGCTCGCCAGGGCCACCGCGCCATTGTGCCCGGCACCATCGGATTTTTAGATGTGCCCGAGGAAGTTTGGGACTTCCGAATCGGTAGTTACCAGGTGTGCCACAAGTGGCTTAAAGACCGCAGAACCCGGGTTCTCTCCGGCGAAGACATTGTCCACTACCAGAGAATCGTCATCGCTTTGGATGAAACCATCCGCATCATGTCCAAGCTCGATGAAATAGCCGTAGCCCACGGCGGCTGGCCCGACGCATTCTCGACCGGATCGCTGACATAGACTGCTCCGGGCGATGCACTTGACGGTTCCCGTCCCTGCGGTCCCGGCTACTAGCCGAGAAGCCTCGGTGAGTAATCTTCTCAATCTGCCTCCAACTACCTAATTGGGCGGTGAGTGCGTGGTTCACCTTCACCGCCCCTTCTGGGCGTGAGCCGGACTTCCGGGTAAGGATCGTGAAGTACGGCCTCGCGGGCCAGCTGGCTTGCTCGGAGGTCCCTTCGTGATCACCTCAAATGTCATTCACCGTACGTTTCACATTCGCTACGGCGCTAAAAGCGGTACCGCCTTTGCTATCGATCGCAGTAACCGTCAATACCTCATCACGGCCCGACATGTAGTTCCCGACATTGTTGATGACGACATCCTGCACATCTTCCACGAGAAACAGTGGAAGATGGTTGAGGTCAAAGTGGTCGGGACCGGCGAGGGCGGGATTGATGTTGCTGTCCTGGCCTGCCTTGTTCGGTTGGCACCCTCCCTTCCGCTGGAAGCGTCGGTGGCGGGCCTTACCTACGGGCAGGATGTCTACTTCCTCGGGTTTCCCTTTGGATGGGATGCCGGCGCGGAAAACATCAACCTCAACTTCCCACTGCCATTCGTGAAATCTGGGATTGCCAGTGCAATAACCTTTGACGATCCAGCTCATATCTATGTCGATGCGCACGGGAACCCGGGGTTTAGTGGCGGCCCGCTGGTCTTCAAGGATCCGCAGGGTGGCCCGACTGAATTCAGTGTGGCCGGCATTGTGTCGAATGCTCCGACACCGCTGCTCACTCCTGTCGTGAACAGCGCAGGCAAACCGGTTGACACCTTAGGAGGTTCTGGAGCGTTCCTTGCTGAGAACCAGGGTTTCGTGGTTGCGATAGGCATTCGCCACGCTACAGAGATTATTGACGCGAATCCCGTAGGGTTCGAATTGCCCGAGGACGAGGCCAAATAATGACAACCCGAACGGGCTGCTCGATCAAAACCGGCCTCGGCGCCGACATTGCCGATCCTGATCCGCCGGTGCCCGCCGTGATCGAGTAGCTATCCCGTAACGGGGGGCGTCGAAAGCCAACTCGTTCGCCAGGTTCATGCCGACGTTCCCGGGTCGGAGATGGCGGCAAGCCCTAGAGTTTGCGCCGCCGCCCCAAGTTGCCGATCACCGGTTACCACGACCAGGTCATCAATGTCCACCGACGCCGCCGCGACGAGCAATCGCGTCATAGGCTCTCAACTCCAAATCCTCGGCCAACTGGCCGGCTCTTTCCACCCAAGTCCGCAGTGACCGCCACTATTTCAACAGCCCTGCTCCCCCGCCGTGATGTCCTGACTAGTCGGCCGGTTTGGGGATGGGGGGTGTCGGCGAACGTCTGGTTATCCGGTATAGGGATAGCAGGGGCCAGGTGGCTAAGGCGGGCCCGACCAGCCAGATGGGCCTGGTCAGCCACCATTGGAGAGTGGGCTCGGAGGGTGGTCGGTACCCGAAGCCGAACAGGATCGCAACCACAATCGCCATTCCGGTGGAGTGCAACAGATACAGCGGCATAGCATGCTCATTGATCCAGCCGACCACCAGTTGCTTCAGGGCTCCTCTCTCCAACCAGGCCAGCACCCTGGGCCGGACCACCAGCACCAGCCCCACCTGCAGAATCGTCAAAGCAACGATCGCCAGGGTCGGCGGTCCCATGTTGGAGAAACGCTCACCGGGTACGCCCACCAGCGAACGCGGGTAGAAGCCCATATTGGTCAGGGCGACAAGGGCGAAAAGACCCGCCCAGAACATCGTCCAACCGGCCCGGGGAGGCGCGGTGATCATCCGGTCGTAGAAAAAACCGAGTTGGTGGGCCAGACCCCAGATCACCAAGAAGTTGACCCAGGCAGCCCAGCCCTGACCGTGGCTGAACCGGAGCACGTCCAACACACCGGCAAGTCCCAGCAGCCACACCGCGGCAATCTCCCCCCACCGCCGATGAGCCCGGATCGCGATCGGAGCGATAAGGACCATCACCACGTACACGACAAGGAACCAAAGCGGCGACAGCACCAGGATCACAGCCGACCAGACCCAAGCCGGATCGAGGGTGACCTCCAGCATCCAGCCGACGAACAGCCATACCGCCACCAGACCCAGCGCCGGTGCCACCAACCTCCCCATCCGACGCTTGAGAAACCGCCGGGAGGTCCCAGGAGTGTAGTTGCGGAAGGACCGGAAGTGCGTATACCCGCCCACGAAAAAGAACACCGGCATCACCTGCAACAACCAAGTGGCCACCCACAGGCCCCGGGTGAAACCGATCGGATTGGAAGGCGACACCGTCTCCGGAGAAACCACCAGAATCGTGAAGACCCAATGCCACACCACCACCACAACCAACGAGAACGAACGCAGAAGGTCCACAAAACGATCCCGCTCCGACGCCACCATCCTCCCACAATCTACCGGCCCCGTCCGGAGCGCGCCCCTCCTAGGTTGTTTGTTTGGCCCTGTGTGTGATACCTGGGGCCGATCACCCGGAACGGCCGGCAGGCCTCTGCTCCCCGGGAGCCCTGCCAGGATGTGCCGGAACGCCGGGACCCGGCTAGGGGGACGGCCCCGAAGTGTTTGGCACCGGGATGCGCGGGCTGATCAAAATAACGGACCGGCAGGCCCGGGACCTCGAGCTGCGGTTGGCGGGACCGGCCGGGCCGCCCTTCACGGAGGCTCCGAAGCGCATCCCAACTCCGTCGCCTGCTGATAGCCTCGCCCACATGACACTCATGACGCCACCCCATCCACCCGGCATAACGGCGGTCGTCGTCGACGTGACGGATCCAAACATCATGGCCGAGTTCTGGACCTTTGCCCTGGGGTATGTTCTCCAGCCTCCCCCTCAAGGATTCGAGACCTGGAAAGCATTCGCCGACGCGTTGGACATGTCGGCAGAAGACCGGGAACGCTATACGGCCATAATGGATCCGAAAGGAGTCGGACCTCGCATCGTGTTCCAGAAGGTTCAGGAAGGCAAGACAACCAAGAACCGGTGGCACATCGACATCGATCTCATTGACCGGTCCCTGCCCGAAGACCAGCACGACCAAATCCGAAAGGCCGGGGTAGCGGCAATGATCGAGCGAGGAGCCTCGGAAGTGGAGCGCTTCGACGAGGTGGTGGGCCGCTGGGTGCTGATGACCGATCCCGAGGGGAACGAGTTCTGCGTTCTGTAGGTCGCTCCGCTTCAGCCGGGATCCCGTGCTGTAGCCCACCTCGGCGGCGACATTGCCGATCCTGACCCGCCCGCGCCCGCCGTGCTTGAGAAGCCACCCGGAAAAGCCCCAAGAGCCAACTCATTCGCCGGGTTCATGTCGAGGTTCCCGGGTCGGAGATGGAGGCAAGCCCCAGAGTTTGCGCCGCCGCCGCAAGTTGGCGATCACCGGTTACCACGATCAGGTCATCAACGTCCAGGGATGCCGCTGCGGCGAGTTGGATCGCGTCATAGGCTCTCAATGCCAACTCCTCGGCCAACTGGCCGGCTCTTTCCACCAAGTCTGCGGTGATCTCCACCTGATGCATCTGACGGTGGAGTGTTTCCAGACCTTCTACAGCTTCCCTCAACTCAGGCGGCGAGATGCGTTCCATCCGGCAAGCTCGAGCCAAGCCGGCACGAGCCTCAACGTAGGAGACGCGGGAACTCGCCACCCATGACGCTTGCTGCCAAACCCGTTCCGCAATCTTGGACAAAGGCTCTTCAACGAGAAGTGGGATCATCGCCGAGGTATCGAAGTAGGCGATCACCGCCGGTCTTCGATAATCAGGGGGGAGACGGGTGCTGCTGGTCTAACCCGCTTGCCGGGCGAGGTACGTTCTCTGTCAAGTGGGGACGTAACCACCCCCTCGGATATGAGTCGCTCCAGCAGGTCCGGCCGGTCGAGGGGCGCGATTCGGGCCACCGGCTTGCCGTGGTCGGTCACGATCACCTCCTCACCCTCCCTTACCCTGCTGATATAGCGGCTCAGATTGTCTCGCAGGACTCTGATTCCGACTTCCGGCATCTCATCTTTCCTTAGATCGTGTGGCTAGATTAGTCAGACCTATTATAGCCACAGTACAGACTGCCCTTACGTAGCATGAACGGAATTCAAGATGACACTATTGGAAGAGATTGCCTCCTGGGATGGCAAGTCCGCCACCGCGTTGCAGTCGACACATGAGCGCCACAGCGATGACGAAGACTTCCTTGCGACGATCTTGGAGCACATTGCAGATGTCGAATTGCAACGGGCGGCGACCTGGCTGCTGAAGAGACATCTTGAAGCAGGGAATTCTCTTTCTCCTGGGGATTCTCGGGCGATTCTGGGCGTGCTCTCTGATCAGGAGCATTGGGAGAGCAGGCTGCATCTTCTCCAGTGCCTTCCTTATCTCGATATTCCTGAGGACCAGAGCACTGATCTTGAGCGGTTTCTGGACTCGTGTCTCGAAAGCGACAACAAGTTCCTCAGGGCGTGGGCCTATAACGGATTCAACGAACTGTCGCTTCGCTTACCGCGATACCGGGAAGAGGTGAACCTCATGCTGGCCAGGGCCGTCGAATCGGAGGCTGCTTCGGTTCGGGCAAGGATTCGCAACATACTGAAGAGTCGCTGAACCGACCTTCAGCGTTTGGTCACTGGCCGAAGGAGTTCTGGTGGGTGATCTCCTCGATGGGCTTTCGGCCTCCGAAGTTCTTGGGGCGGGCGGTAGGGGCCGGGTAGCCGAGGGCGACGGCGTAGCGGCAACGCCAGCCGGGCGGGAGGCCTAGGACCCCGGCCGCGTCTCCGTCCTGGTGGAGGGTGATGGGGCAGGTGGCCATGCCCAGGGAATCTGCCGCCAGCATGATGTTCTGTGACATCCGTCCGGTGTCCAACTCGTACGCCCCCGGTTCTTGGACGAGGACCAGGGTCACCGGTGCGGCCAGGAGCGGCCCGGTGCCGTTGCCGCAGGCGGCCACCCGCTCGATCTGGTCCCGGTCGCGGACGATGATCACCGCCCAGTTCTGGAGGTTTTTGGCGCTGCCTGTCCACCTGGCCGCCTCAAGCACCCGGTCGAGGTCTTCCTCCTCCAAGGGACGGTCCTGAAACTCCCGGATGGCGCGGAGGCCCAGGATGGTTCGGTAGGTCTCATTCATGAACAGCACAATACCTTCGGGCGGATGACGGCACCGACCAAGGAGTGTCTGTGATCACAGATATCCTTCGATGAGGAGTCGCGATGACGAAGACTGCATGCCGCTGGACCGATTGATCCCCCAACTCGACCGCCACGTCGCCCTGCTCGGTGACCAGGGGACGGCCAAAGGCAGCGAACTCGTCATACGGGAGGTGATCCCTCCCGAAGGGGGGCGAGGCCCGAGATACCTGCTGGAGGGGTACGGGAACCGTTCCTTCATCCGCATGAACTCGAACTCCTACCTGGGGCTTGCGTTGCATCCCGAAGTGATCCGGGCTGAAGAGGAAACCTCCCGGGCAATGGGGACCGGGCCCGGCGCGGTGCGGTTCATAACGGGCACCCACACTCCCCATGTGCAACTGGAGCGCGCCTTGGCCGCGTTCCACCGCCGGGAGACGGGAATGATCTTCTCCTCGGCCTACGCGGCGGTGATGGGAACCCTGGTACCGCTGATCGATTCGACCACCGCGGTGATCTCCGACGAACTCAATCACAACTCGATCATCAACGCCCTCCGCCTCTCCCGGCCTCTGAGCAAGTCCGTGTATCCGCATCTGGACATGGCGGCGCTCGACCGTCAACTCGCCGAGGTAACCGGCCGGGCGAGACGGGCAATCGTCGTGACCGACGGCATCTTCTCAATGCGCGGCGACCACGCTCCCCTTGACGAGATCATGAACATCGCCCGCCGACACGATCATGACTTCCCCGACAACGTGGTGGTGGTCGTGGACGACTCCCACGGAGTGGGCGCCTTCGGACCCACGGGCCGGGGCACCGAGGAGTACACCGCGAGCCCACCGGCGGATGTGCTGATCGGCACCCTGGGAAAGGCGCTGGCGGTCAACGGGGGATACGTGGTTTCCGAAAGTTCGGTGATCGGCTACCTCCGGGAGACCTCTCCCTTCTACATCTACTCCAATCCGATCACCGCATCCGAGGCTGCCGCGGCTCTCGCCGCCCTGAGGATCCTGGACAGTCCCGAAGGGGTGAGTCTCCTGGACCGCCTGAAGGACCTGACCTATCGGATGGAGGCCAACCTGGGGGCGCTGGGTTACGAGATCATTCCCGGTGAGCACCCGATCGTGCCCCTGATGCTCCGCGACACCGAAGCGACCCGTCGCCTGGTGGCGGCGCTCTTCGAGGGTGGAGTCCTGGCAACCGGCCTCGCCTACCCGGTGGTTCCCAGGGGCGACGAGGAGATCCGCCTTCAGGTGAACGCCGATCACACCGTCGCCGACATCGACCATGTCCTGTCCGTTCTGGCCGCTGTAGGCCGCTGAGTCCCTGTGGGAGCCCCTCCCCTATGGCAACGGTCTTATGTGCGGCCGGTGCCGTTACACTTGGCTCATCTAACCGGATATTCCGGTAGTGGGGTTCGCAGCTAAGTCTTCGGCACTGATCCTGTGTAGACCACCCCGGCACAGCGTTGTTGTATTGCCGACTTTCCAGACATCAGCGAACCCTAGGTCTCGCCACGCGCGAGGGAGGAGCCCCCAGCACTAATGTCACCCACTTTCGCCCGCTTGGGCGTGCCTGAATCCGTTTGTCGTGCGCTTGCACGCAGCGGCATCCACAAACCGTTCGAAATCCAAGCCGCCGTCCTCGCTGACGCCCTTGCGGGCCGGGACATCTGCGGACGAGCACCCACGGGGTCGGGAAAGACCCTCGCCTTCGGCATACCCCTGGTCGTCAATGCCCACCGCGCCAAGTCCAGACGGCCCCGAGCCCTGGTTCTGTCCCCAACCCGAGAGTTGGCCGATCAGATCGCGTCGGAACTGCGCACCTTTTCCGGCCAGGTCCGCGTGGGGGTCGTGTACGGCGGCGTCGGCTACGGCGCCCAACTGAAGAAGCTGCAGAGAGGCGTCGAGATTCTCGTCGCATGCCCCGGGAGGCTCGAAGATCTGATCGACCGGAGGGCGGTGAGCCTGCATGAGGTGGACCAGGTGGTCATCGACGAAGCCGACCGCATGGCCGACATGGGGTTTCTTCCCGCCGTTCGACGCCTCCTCGATCAAACCGACACCCGACGTCAGACCCTCATGTTCTCGGCGACTCTCGACCGCGACGTGGCCAAGCTAACCCGCGACTATCAACATCACCCGGTCACCCATGAGGTCGGGGAGATGAAACCCGACATAGCCGCGGCCGACCACCGATTCTGGACTGTGGACAAGAACCGGCGGATCGCCACCTGTGTTGACTTGATCAGCGCCACGGGGTCGACGATCGTGTTCTGCCGGACCCGGCATGGCTCAGACCGGCTGGCCCGCCAACTCGCCAAGCGTGGGGTCAAGGCCGCCGCTTTACACGGAGGCCACACCCAGAGCCGACGCACCCGCACCCTCAAGGAATTCACCACCGGCCGGGTCGAGGCCCTGGTGGCGACCGACGTCGCCGCACGGGGGATCCACGTGGAGGGCGTGGCGTCGGTCATCCACTTTGACCCGCCGGAGGACCAGAAGGCATACCTGCACCGCTCGGGGCGCACGGCCCGGGCCGGGCGGAGCGGACTGGTGGTGTCGCTGATCCAGCCCGACCAGGTTGGGGGAGCGAAGAGGATCCAGCGCCAGCTCGGCCTGAAACAACCCATCACCAGCCCCGACCGCCTCGACGCCGACCCAACGCCGGCCAAGCGCCGCCCCCGGCCCGATTACCCGAACGCGGGTCGTAATGGTCGGGCCCAGGGCAGGCCTGGCGGTCACCGACCGAAGCCCGGCTCCGCAAGGACGGCTCGTAACCGTCGGAGGGTGTATCAGACCAACCCCAAACGGCACAACCGGAACAGACCGAGAAGTCGAGTTTCTTCCCGCTAGCCGGCCACGGAGGATTGGAAACCAGGGTTCTTCAATAGTCTCCTGTACAAGGAGTCGCTCATCGGCGCAACAGGACCTGTGTCTTCCCCTGGTGGTCGAGGGGCATCATGGGCGCCGGGATGGATGTCAACCGTCCCGAGCACAGTTGGCAATACCAAGAGTGACAATCTTTAAAGAGCCGACCCTGCGGCGGCGAGCCGTGTCTCTGTTACCATGGTTGGTGTGACCGCCGCGACCATTCATGATGCTACATATCGCACGTTTGACACGCTTTCCGCTGTTCAACGGTTGGAGTCGAGGGAGTTCACCAGACCGCAAGCCGAGGCTGTGGTAGAAACCTTGGCCGAAAGCCAAGTTGCTCTAGTCACTAAAGAACACCTGAGCGTCGCTCTCGCGAAACAAACCGTCACAATGATCCGCTGGCAGGTTGGGGTTGGTGTTTTTGTCGTCGGCACTGTGATTGCGCTTGGTAGTACGGTGTTAGCAAACCTGCCGTAGAGATGGATGCGGAGACAGCGGTTGCTGTCCTCGGGGGATATGTAGCGGGTGTCGCCACCCTGCTCACGGTGGAATGGTTCAGAAATAGCCTTCATCAGCGGAGGGTGCGACGCATCACGAAAGCATGGTTTGACCATCGCGGCTACGTGTCGGTCAGTCACCTGGTACGAGACATGGGGATAGTCACCTATGATCCCGATCTTCTTTTCAAGGCGACTCTGCTCCACACTCTTGAGCAACAACACCCCACGAGAGCCGAACGAAGACCAAGCCATATGGGTCTGACTCCTGACGTGATCAAGGATCTGGAAGGTTTACGGCCAAGTTTCAGCTTTACCTCTTTTGGGAAAAAGATAGGGCGACGACAAGACGGGTGATCCAACCGGACTGGCCACCATGTCCGTAGAGTTCACGGACTTTCGTCGCCCATTGACAAGTGGCCCCCAGAAGATCGTCCGACATCGACCATGTCCTATCTGTCCTAGCCACCTCACGTCGCTGAGCCTGCCCGCACCGAACTTTGTTAGGGACGGAGCAAGGCCGCCAGGGCTCGCAGGGCCCGGCTCCGGTGGGAGATCCGGTTCTTCTCGGCGGGTGTGATCTCGGCGAGGGTCCGGTCGCCGACTTCGAATACCGAGTCATATCCGAACCCGCCCCCTCCCCTGGCGGCGGTGGTGATCCTGCCCTCCAGGGCGCCGTCGGCCACCAGGACTTGGCCAGACGGCCACACCAGCGCCGTCACGGTGCGAAACCGCGCCGATCTGTCCCTTCGGCCCTCCATCTCGGTGAGCAGCAGGGCGACGTTGTCCTGGTAGGTGGCGTTCTCCCCAGCGTAACGGGCCGACCACACGCCCGGGCGGCCCCCCAAGGCATCGACCTCCAAGCCGGTGTCATCCGCCAGAGATGGCAATCCCGTGGCGGCGGCCACCGCCCTCGCCTTTAGCAAGGCATTGTCCTCCAGGGTCTCGCCGGTCTCTTCCACGTCCTCCCAGCTCAGGCCTCTCACGATCTGGCTCCCCACCCCGAGTTCCTCCCAGATCTTCTCGACCTCGGCGATCTTGTCGGGATTGGCCGACGCCACCACCAGCCGGTCCGGTCTCTTGTCCACTCTCGTCAAGACGTTGGTTAGCCCAGCGCCTGCCTCTGGACGGATAGCAACTCGGAGATCCCCGCCTCGGCGAGGTCGAGCATCTGATCGAGGTCGGCCCGGTCGAAGAGCGCTCCCTCGGCGGTGCCCTGCACCTCCACCAGAAGACCCCTTCCCGACATCACCACGTTGAAGTCCACATCTGCGGAGCTGTCGTCCCGGTAGTCGAGATCCAATAGCGCCTCCCCTTCCACCATCCCCACCGAGATGGCCGCCACCTGGTCGAAGCCCGCCTCGGCGTTGGCGATCCCCTGGGAGGCGGCCCATCGAAGCGCCTCGGTCATGGCCAGCCAGGCTCCGGTCACCGCCGCCGTCCGGGTCCCTCCATCGGCTTGGATCACGTCGCAGTCGACCCGGATGGCGCACTCCCCCATGGTCCTCAGGTTCACCACCGACCGGAGCGATCGGCCTATCAACCGGGAGATCTCCAGCGCCCTTCCCTTCTGGTAGTGATCGCGGCGGACCCTCTGGTCCGACGACCCGGGGAGCATGGCGTATTCGGCGGTCACCCACCCGTGGTCCCGTCCGGTGATCCACGGAGGTCGTCTCTCCTCCACCGCCGCGGTGCACAGCACCTTGGTGGCGCCCATCTCGATCAGCACCGACCCGGGCGTGGCGTCGGTGAAGCCCATGTGCAGGCGGACGGGCCGCAGTTCGTTAGAGGGTCGAGTTCGCGCCATCAGCTACAGGGTATAGCGATGGTCATATCCGATGAGCCGCCCCGGGAACCGCCAGGGCCACCGGCCGGTCGAAAGTCCGCTCCGCCGCCGACACCGCCAGCCGTACATCGATGTGGGGCGGGATGTGGGTGAGCATCAGGCGACGGGCTCCCTGCTCCCGGGCGATCCGCCCCGCTTCCCCGGCGTCCAGGTGATGGGGCGCCGCTCCGGGGGGAGGGTCGGCGCCGAGCGAGGCCTCGCACAGAAACAGGTGCGCATCCCTCACCAGGCGGCGCCAGTCTCGCTTCGGCCCGGTGTCCGCCGAGTAGGCCAGGACCCGGCGCCCGTCGCTCCACCGGGAGGCGACCGTGGGAACCGGATGGTCGGCCTCGGCGAAGGAGACCTCCAACTCCCCCAGGGTGACCTCGTCGCCGTCCGAAACGGTGTGAAGATCGAACACCCGGGCGAATCGGCCCCCTGTGTCCTGGCCGAGAAGTGACAGCAAGGCTGCGAACACCTGGTCGGGGGCATACAGCGGAATCCCCCGACGAGGGTAGGGTCCGTAGGCGAAGGCGTGGTAGGCGGAGACCAGGTCCATGCAATGGTCTGGATGGCGATGGGAGACCACCACCGCGTCGACCAGGTCCCAATCCAGAAACCGGGTCAGCGCCGCGAAAGTGCCCGGACCAGCCTCGCACCAAACCCTGGTGCTCCCGGCCTCGACCAGGTAGCCGGAGGCGGGATTGGAGGGTGCGGGGTAGGTGCCGCTCGACCCGAGAACGGTCAGTCGCATTACGCCTCCGGCCCCCGGGCGGTCAGGGCGCCAGCCGTTCGGTCACCCACGCCCCGTCGCGCAGGCGGTACTCGAAGCGGTCGTGCAGGCGGCTGGGACGGCCCCGCCAGAACTCGTAGTAGTCGGGCATCAACCGGTAACCCCCCCACTCCTCGGGTCGAGGGAGGTCCCCCTCCGGGTACCGGCGCCGGAGTTCCTCGGTGCGCTCCTCCAGCCAGGCCCGGCTGGGGACCGGCTCGCTCTGGGGAGAGGCTGCCGCGCTGAGCCGGGACCCCGGCGGGCGGCCGCTGAAATAGGCGTCCGACTGGGTGCCGGCCACCTTCACCACCGTCCCCTCGATCCGCACCTGGCGATGCAGCGGCATCCACAGGAACACCGCCGAGGCGCGGGGGTTCTCGGCCAACTCGGCGCCCTTGCGGCTCTGATAGTTGGTGTAGAACACGATCCCCCGGGAGTCCATCTCCCTCACCAGGACGGTCCGCGCCGAGGGCCGGCCCCCCCGGTCGGCCGTCGCCAGGATGAAGGCGTGCGGCTCCACCAGGCCCGACTCCAAGGCATCCGAGAACCATCCGGAGAACAAATCGAAGGGTTCGGGGGTCAAATCGGAACGCGACAGCCCCGCACTCTTATAGTCGGTACGCAGGTTCAGGAGGCGATCGGGGTCCATGGCGTCTACGGTAGGCCGATCACATCTTCTTGGCGATCTCTTCCAGCATCACTTCGGTGGCCCCGCCGCCGATGGGGTGCAGCCGGGCGTCCCGGGACATCCTCTCGATCGGCGACTCCCGCATGTAGCCCATCCCGCCGTGGAACTGCACGCAACTGTAGAGCACCCGGTTGACCAACTCGCTCATGAAGGCCTTGACCATGGAGATCTCCCGGACCGCCCCCTGTCCCTGGTCGAGCAGCCAGGCCGAGTGATAGAGGAGTTGCGCCCCGGCCTCCACCGACGCCGCCAACTCGGCGAGCTTCAGACGGATGGCCTGCTTGGCCCACAGCACCTTCCCGAAGGCGCGGCGGCTCTTGACGTAGGCGACCGTCATCTCGAGGGCCTTCTTGGCCTCCCCCAGCGCGGCCGCCGCCAGGACCAAACGCTCGTTCTGGAAGTTGCGCATGATGGCGTAGAAGCCCCGTTCGGGCTCGCCGATCAGGTTTTCCGCCGGCACCCGGCAGTCCTCGAAGACCAACTCGGCCGTGTCGGAGGAGCGCCACCCGTGCTTGTCCAGGGTGCGGCTGACCGAGAATCCCCTGGTCCCCTTCTCCACCAGGAACAGGCTGATCCCCCGGTGCGGGGCCACCGAGAGATCGGTCTTGGCCGACAGCACCACCACGTCGCTGCTGGCTCCGTTGGAGATGAACATCTTGGTGCCGTTCACCACGAACTCGTCGCCGTCGCGCACCGCCCGGGTCTTCATGGCCGCCACATCGGAGCCCGCGTCGGGCTCGGACACCGCCAGGGCGCCGATCAACTCCCCGCTCATCATCCCCGGCAGGTAGCGGTCCTGGAGGTCGGGTGACCCGTAGCGGTAGACATAGGGCATGGCGAGTTCGGAGTGAACCGCCACGCTGGCCATCACCCCTCCGAAGGTGCTCTTGCCGAATTCCTCCGCCACCGTCGCCGAGGCCAGGTGGCCCATACCCACCCCGCCGCGGGACTCGGGGATCCGCAGCCCGAACAGGCCGATCTCTCCCAGCTTGGTGAACAGTTCCCGGGGAACCCGGCCGTTTGCTTCCCACTCCTCGCCGTAGGGAACGACCTCATTCTCAACGAACCGCCTGGTCTCGGCGCGGATCGCCGCCAGGTCCTCGGTCTCGTAGATGCTGTGGGGCTCCAACCGGTTCCCTTTCGATGCCAATGTCAATTTTACGCCTTGGCCGCCGCTCGGAGTGCCTGTTTGGAGATCGAACATATGTTCGATAACATAAGGCGTCCCATGGCTGCCTCCAACCTGCGCTGGACCCTGGCCGGGGACAAACCGGCCGAACTCTTCGAGGGTTGCCGCCGGGTGGCCGGCAAGGGTCAGTACCGGGGCCTCACCTTCCTCGAGGTCGAGGCCAAGTCGATCATCAACCGGGTCCCCTACACGAACTTCTTTCCCTTCGAGTACACCATCAACTGCTACCGGGGATGCTCACACGCCTGCGTGTATTGCTTCGCCCGCACCTCCCATGACTACCTGGGGCTGGGCATCGGAGAGGACTTCGACCGAAGGATCGTGGTCAAGGTCAACGCCGTGGAGCTGACCAGGGCCCAGACCGAGCCGAGGAACTGGGCGGGACATCCCATCGCCATGGGCACCAATACCGACCCCTACCAGCCGGCCGAGGGGAAGTACCGCCTGACCAGGGGCGTCGTGGAGGTGCTCACCGAACGCGCCAACCCCTTCTCGGTCCTCACCAAGTCGCCCCTGGCGCTCCGGGACCGGAACCTCTTAGCGGAGGCGGCGAAGCGAGCGGAAGTCACGGTCAGCTTCTCGGTAGGAACCCTCGACACCGACGTGTGGAGGAAGACCGAGCCCGGAACGCCCCATCCCCGGAAGCGACTGGAAGCCGTCTCGAGGCTGAAAGAACTGGGCGTCCCCTCCGGGGTGCTGGTGGCGCCGCTCCTCCCCGGCATCTCCGACTCGCCCCGCCAGGTGGGCGAGGTGATGCGAGCCTGCCGTGACGCTGGCGCGGACTTCGCGGCGCCCATCCGCCTGCATCTGCGGCCCGGCGTCAAGGAACACTTCATGGAATGGCTGGAGGGGGAATTCCCGGACCTGGTGGGCGCCTACCGGGATCTCTACCGGAACCGCTCCTACCTCCCCCGTCGCACCCGCTCACGCCGGAACTCCAATCCGGCCCGCCGGCCCGCCGGGGCGAAAACGCCCGCGCCTAAGAAACCACGCCAAGGTCGACTGCTTTAGGGCGGCGCGGAGGTCAGGAACCGGTGACCCCCGTGGGGATCTCTACGGCGCCTTGTCCGCGTGCTGGGGACAGTAGGCGGCGAGGCCCAGCCCGGCGGCGGTGCGCATGCCGCTCAACTCGATGGGACTCAGGGTCCTGCCTCCCTCCGAGAGGGCGGCGATCTCCGCGTCCTCGACCTCCTGCCAAGTGGCCCCGTCCTGGAAGGATGCACAGGCTCGCCAAATCATGTCCTTGCTCTGTTCCCTCTGCGCCTCGGTGATGAACGGCTGTCCCATGAAGTTCTCAAGAGCCTGTTGAGCTTCCTCGGTACCGGTGGGGGTCCTCGAAGCGATGGCCTCCTCTTCCGCCGAGGTTCCGTCGCCGCAACCCGCCCAAAGCAGCACCGCCACCAACATCAAGATCAGCCTTCTCATATCCAAAGCCTCCGTAGTGCCATTCTCACTCCGATTCCTCCGATGCCAGACACTGTTTCAGGGTACTTACGCCAGATGGGGGTTGCCAAGGATTCGGCCATCTAATTCCCGGCCGGACGCTCCCGCTCAGCGCCAGCAGACCTGATACGCTGGGCCGTAGGTGGTTTTCAAGTGGCAGTGACGTGGGCCCGCTTCCAAGAAGCCGAGCCGGGCTTGGCGGCATCAGTGCGCGAGAGATTCGAGAGTCACCGCCACGCGGTGATGGCGACGCTTCGACGGGACGGGGCGCCGCGGCTGTCGGGGATGGAGGCCCCCATCCGGGACGGTCACCTGTGGCTGGCCATGGAACACACCTCCCGGAAGACAAACGACCTGCGCCGGGACGCCCGGCTCTCGATCCACAGCGCACCCGACGACGAGCGGTTGACCCTCGGCGACGCCCGCGTGGACGGCCGGGCGGTCCCGGCGCTCCCACCCGAGGTGTCGCTGTTCGTGAAGGGCCATCGGTTTCCCATCAACGACACCTCGGGTATGGCGCTGTTCTGGGTCGACATCACCGGGGTGGTGCTGGCGCGGGTGGTGGACCGCGGTCTGCTGGTTTCCTCGTGGACGCCGGAGGGCGGGCTCCGCGAGACTCGCGTGTGAGCTCTATCGGCAGGTCCTCCGGCTGACCTCACGGCCCTCCCTTCGGTCAGGGGTTTGGAGAACCGACCCGGGGATCTCGGTCGGCGAAATCACCCCTTTCGGTGCGACGTCCTTCCCTAGCCTTTCCTCCCATGTCCGAAAGCCCGCCCCCGGAGGAAGCCGGACCGCCTTCGGAGCGGGTCCGGGTGCGTCGTCTGGCCGCCCGGGCCCGGTATGAGCGTTCCGACGTCCTCGGAATCCTCGACGCCGGATTGATAGCCCATGTCGGCGTCTCCACCCCCGACGGCCCGGTGGTGCTCCCCATGGCCTACGGTCGCGACGACGAGCACCTCTACCTCCACGGCGCGGTGGGCAACCACCTTCTCCGCACGAGCGACGGACAGGAAGTCTGCGTCACCGTCACCCACCTGGACGGACTGGTCATGGCCCGGACCCCCTTCCACAACTCCATGAACTACCGATCGGTGGTGGTGAGGGGCAACGCACGGAAAATTGTCGACGGCGACAGGAAACTGAGGGCCCTGAGGATCATCACCGACCATGTGGTCGCCAACTGGGACAACACCCGCCTGCCGTCGGCGTCGGACCTCCGCAGCACGCTGGTGCTGGAACTCCCGCTGGCCGAGGCATCCGCCAAGGTCCGCTACGGGGATCCCGTGGACGAACCCGAGGACCTGGCCGGTCCCTGGTGGGCGGGCGTGGTGCCCATCAGCACCCGCTTCGAGCCGGCCGTCCCTTCCTCCGACCTGGCAGGTGATCGGGAACCGCCCGCCTCGATTCAATCCCTGTCGGGGCTCACCCCCGACGAGCGAATCCGCGGAGACGACTGATACGACTAGCGAATTGAGTCCCGCGCCGCAACCCAGTCCTTAAAGGGCGTGTCCGGCGGAGTCGACCCTAACCAGGACCAAAGCCCGCCATTTTCTCCACGTCCACCACCGAGACCTGTTTCCTCTCCTCCAACCCGGCGAAAAAGACGGTGGCCAAGGCATCCGAGTCCCCACTGGTTATGGCAAGCACGCGGCCAACCCCCAAACCAGGGTGGCGCACCCGATCGCCAACCTGGAACTGGTGAGATGGGACAAGCGCTCTTCCCAGTGCGGTGGCGCCTCCCTGGAGACTTTTCCGGGAGACCCCGTCTTCAAATGACCAGAGAAACCCCACGGGGGTAGTCCTGGAGACCTCCGCTATCGCGCCATTGCCCGCGTATTCGAACAGATCCTGGTTCGAGTATCGCCAGAAGATGTGTGCTCGCCCGGCGTCCAGGAGCTTGCGGACACTGGGCCACTCCACATGGGAATTCTTCTTGTGATACCAGCGAAGGCAACCTCCTTCCCACCGATTGCCAAAGTCGTCGCCAATGGTCCCCTTAGTCCCCACATTTGTGAAGATGATGAACTCGCCCTCGCCTTCCCTTATCCCCGAAACCCAGATCCCGCCCTTGGCTTTCTTGCCCAGGCCCAGCAACTCGCTGACATCGGATCGGGAGTACTTCCTAGCGGGCTCAAAGATCAAGCCCACCCGGAACCGCCCACCTGGCAACTCCTGCCAAGAGCTCCGACCCGGGGTACGGCCCCGGTTTGTCGGGCGGCAATAATCATGTTGGGAACACCTGCGATGTTCTATAGCCTAGGACGGCGCCTTGCCGTATGAGGTCCCACGTGGGCAGCAGTGTCGACATCCGGCAAAAACCCTGGGGGAACGTTGGTGCTGTCCAGGGCTGTGGAGACGGGGCGGCCCGCCTCATCGAGGATGCTTCGCTCTGCCGACGATCCAGTCCCCAATCCCGCCGGACAGCACGTTTGCCACGATGACAACCAGCGCACCCACCAGGACCAGAGTCGGGTTGCCCACCTCGATGGTGGTGAACATCCACAGCCACAACAGCGAGAACACCGTCTGGACGTAGACCAGATTGTTGACCGACAGTTGTTCGGTGAACAGATTGGACCTGATGAACAGCGCATTGCCGGGAAGCATGATGAAGAGCCCGCAAAACACCGCGGTCGCCATGCCGGTGGTGGACATCCGCCATCCGCCCATCGCCGCCGCCCCCGCCAGAAAGGGCAGCGACAGCAGGTTTCCGACTCCATAGGCAACTATCACCATCGCCGACTCCGGTCGCGGTCCCCTGTCGCCCGTCTCCGCGGCCATCTCGACACCCCACCTGAAGCTCTTGGCCGTCAGCACCCCGCCGGTGGTGATGGCGGCCGCCAGGCCGACGCCCAGCAGCGTCCGCGCCATCGAACCTTCCAGGTTGACCCCACCGGCGCCTCCCCAGGTGACCGCCCCCATCCCGCCGAAGGCCAACGCCAGCGCCGCTCCATCCACCAGGGTCAGCCTCCGGTACCGGTCCCCGCTTCCGATGGCTCGGTCCTGGCGGCCCATCACCAGGACGAACAGCGCGGGGAAGGCTCCGACGATGATCGTGGACACGGCGGTGTCCACGAACTGAATGGACAGCACGAAGAACACGATGCTGAAATGGGAGTACGTCGACGCCAGTATCCCCACCGCCGATCGCCGCTGCCTCCTGCTCTCCACCGGGTCGCCCGCATATCGCCACCACGCCATCCATCCGAATGAGCGCCTCAAGACCAGTGCCGCCACATCCCGCTGCAACAGTTCAGGGTGGAACAGCAGCAGGTAGAGCACCGTCGCCGCGAACTTGCCGGAAAGGGCGCCGAACTGGAACGCCCAGGGGTCATCCCCGGTGGCCAGGCCCAGATCCACCCACAACGGATAGGTGGATGATATGAGCACGTTGCCCAACATCATTTTCGTGGAGCCCGGCAAGGTCTTCATCGATGTACCGGATCACCCCGCCGCCGGTGATTGGCCTTACCGATCATCCACTCCCCCACCCCCGCGGAGAGAACGTTGGCCACGATGACCGTCACCGCGCCCGCAAAGACCAGTGTCGGGTTGCCCACGTCGATGGTGGTGAACATCCACAGCCACAGGAGCGAGAACAACATCTCCGCGTATATCAGGTTGTTGACCGACAGGCGCCGGGTGGACAGATTGGCCCGGATGAACAGGATGTTGGCGGGGAACATGACCACCAGGCCGCAGACCAGCGCCATGGCGAAACCGGCGTTCGACATCCGCCATCCGGTGGTGACCGCCATGCCCGCAATCAGGGGAAGGGCCAGCAGGGTTCCCGCCGCGTAGGAGATCAGCACCAATGCAGACTCCGAACCCAGTCCTGTGACGCCCGTCTCCCTGGCGCGGTACACGCCCCACTTGAAACTCTTGGCCGACAGCAACCCCCCGGTGGTGGCGGCTGCTGCCAGGAACACCCCCACCAGCGTCCGCCACAACGCACCCTCCAGATCGACCACGGCTGCGGCGCCCCACGCCACGGTGGCCATCCCGCCGAACGCCAACGTCATCGTGACGCCGTCCACCTTGGTCAGGCGCCGGTAGCGGCCGCCGCCTCCCAGAGCGCGGTCCTGGCGTCCCATGAGCATCACGAACAGGGCGGGAAACGCTCCCACGACGATCGCCGACACCGCGGTGTCCACGAAGCGGGTCGACCAAACGAAGCAGGTGATGCTGAACTGGGAGTAGCCGGACGCCAGAATCCACACCGCGGATCTTCGCTGCTTCCTCCTCTCCGGTGAATCGCCGGCAAGTCGCCAGAACGCCAGCCATCCGAACGCCCGTCTCAGCAACAGAGTGGCGACATGCCGTTGCCGGAACTCGGGATGGGCCAGCGCCAGGTAGAGGAGTATCGATATGAGCTTGCCGGACATGGCGCCGACCTGGAACACCCACGGGTCGCCATCGGTCCCCAGGCCCACATCCACCACCAGGGAGTAGGTTGACGCTATCAGCACCGAGCCGAGCATCAGCTTGCTGGGGCCGTCAAGGACCCATCGAGCCGCCACTACCGGGACACTCTGCAGAGGGTTGTCAGCGGGTCGCGCCGCGGGGAGATCGCCGGTCCATCCACCCCGATCACAGACCATCCGCACGGTCGGCGGGGGTGTTCACATCCTGTTGTTCGCGCACTTCCTGGCGGCCAGGCTATCCGCTGTCGCATCCTCGTTCTCCGGACAGGACCCCGTCCGGGAGCCGCCGGGCAGGAGCCGCGCGCGGGACACCCTGGACCCGGTCTCGTATTTCCATCCAGATTAGGGTCCGTCCCTCCCCCGCCCCCACCAATCTGTCTCGCTTTTTCCCTCTCCCGGCGGCCCGGTTGAAGCACGGGAACGGGACATGGCGTGTATTGTGGGTTCCTAGCCCCATGCCTTCTGGTTGGACCACTACGAGGACCGGTCTTCTTCGATGAAGCTGCGACTCTCGAAACCCCCCAAGTCAAAGCCACCCGGTTCCACCGAGCGTTCGATGCATCCCGATCGGCTGTCGACATGATCGACAAACGGGTCGGGAGCCCCGGAGAAGCCGTGGCCGGAATCGGCGACGGCGACACCGTGATGATCGGCGGGTTCGGCGAGGCGGGCAGCCCGATCGAACTGATCCACGCCCTGATCGACCACGGCGCCGCCAACCTCACCGTGATCAGCAACAACTCCGGCAGCGGGGAGATAGGACTGGCCGCTCTCATCCGGGCCGGCCAGGTCGCCAAGATCGTGTGCTCCTTCCCCCGCAGCACCAACTCCACCGTGTTCCCGGACCTCTTCAACGCCGGCCGGATCCAACTGGAACTGGTCCCCCAGGGCACCCTGGCGGAGCGGATCAGAGCCGGAGGGGCGGGCATTCCGGCCTTCTACACTCCCACCGCCGCCGGCACCGACCTGGAAGCCGGGAAGGAACGGCGGGAGTTCGACGGGCGCCCCTGTCTCCTGGAGCATGCCCTGGTGGCGGACTGGTCCCTGATCAAAGCCCGGACCGCCGATTCCCACGGCAACCTGGTGTACAACAAGACCGCCCGCAATTTCTCCCCTCTCATGGCCATGGCCGGCCGGACCACGGTGGTCCAGGCCTCCGCGGTCGTCGAGCCGGGATGCCTGGACCCCGAAGCGGTGATCACGCCGGGCATCTTCGTCGATCACGTGGTGCACGTGCCGAACCCTGAGCACGAGTCGGAGTTGGTCGCCCGGGGGGCCCGCTACCCATGAGCCCCACCGCCATGGGCCTGACGACCCGCCAGATGGCCCGGCGGGCCGCGCAGGACATCTCCGACGGCTCCTATGTCAACCTGGGCATCGGACTGCCCGAGTTGATCGCCCTCTTCATCCCCGACGACCGGGAGATCGTGCTGCACATCGAGAACGGGCTGTTGGGAATGGGCCCGTCGCCCGAGCCCGGCAAGGGAGATCCCGAACTGATCAACGCCGGCAAGAAACAGGTCACCACCCGGCCGGGCGCCTCCTATTTCCATCAGGCCGACAGCTTCGCCATGATCCGCGGCGGTCACCTCGATCTCAGCGTGCTGGGCGCCCTGGAGGTGGCGGCCAACGGCGACCTGGCCAACTGGTCGACCGGTGGGGAGCACGCCATCCCGGCGGTGGGCGGAGCGATGGACCTGGTGTCCGGCGTGAAGGCCGTGTACGTAATCTCAAGACACTGCACCCGGGACGGGACGCCCAAGCTCGTCGAGCGCTGCTCCTATCCCCTCACAGGCGCCGGCGTGGTGGACCGCGTCTACACCGACCTGGCCGTGATCGACATCACCGCCAAGGGATTCGAGGTCGTCGAACTGTCTCCCGGCGTGTCCTTCGACCATGTTGCGGCCCGCACGGCGGCACCGCTTCGGGACGCGCGACCCGCCTAGTCGACCGCCCGGCAGCACACTCCTCCCGGTGGCGGGGGCGGCGCCGTCTCCGGAGTCGAAGGGCTGGGCGGATCCTCACTGCGGAGAATGCAGTCCATCCGCCTCCACTGCCGCTTCATACCCGGCGGCCACGCCGCAGCAGTAGGCGGCGGCCGCCAGGAGGACGGCCTCGTCGTGGGGCACGTAGTCGGGGCTGTGCAGGTGGGCCTCGCCGAACTGGGAGGGCGCCCCGGCGAACACCATCAGGGTGGGGGCGATCTCTCCGAAGAAGGAGAAGTCGTCGGCGCCCATCGACCTGAACTGGGCGACGGTCGGAAGGGACGCCTCCGGGGCCCAGCGCCTGAAGGCCTCCACCAGGGCCGGGGCGTTGACCAGCGGGGGCTCGCCCCGTTCCAGGCGCACCGAGGCGCGACACCCGTGGGCGGCGGCCGTGGCGGCGGCGGTCTCCTCCACCAACTCCTGCAGCGCCGTTCGGCTTCGAGCGGTCATGGCTCGAAAGGTCCCGGTGCAGGTTGCGGAACCGGGGAGGACGTTGGGCGCGGTCCCGCTGTGGACCGATCCGACCGAGACCACCACCGGCTCCAGCGGGTCGACTCTCCGGCCGGGGATCTGTTGGAGAGCCATGATCGTGGCGCTCATGGCTCCGATGACATCGTCTGATTCATGGGGGTAACCGCCGTGCCCACCCCTGCCCTCGATGGTGATCTCGAACGCGTCCGAGGAGGCGTTGATCGTGCCCTCTCCCACCGCCACGTGGTTGACCGGCACTCGCGGATGGGTATGGACGGCGATGGCGGCGACGGGGTTGGCAAACAGCCTCTCCGCATCGTTCACCAGGCGTCGGGCTCCCGACGGGTACGTCTCCTCGGACGGCTGAAAGACGGCGGTGACGCCCACCGGTAGCCGGTCTTCCACCTCGCGGAGGGCGGTGACGGTCCCCGCCAGAGCCGCCATGTTGACGTCGTGGCCGCAGGCGTGCATCCAACCGTTGGTCGAGGCGTAGTCCCGGCGCGGGGGTTCGGCAACCTCGAGACCGTCGAGTTCGGCTCTCAGGATCACCGCGCCTTTCTCCACCGGCCCGATGTGCACCACCGTTGCGGTGTCGATCTCATGGTAGGTCGACCCCAGGTACCGGCGGATCAACTCGGCGGTCTCCCACTCCTGGTTGCCCGGCTCGGGGACCGCGTGGAGAGCGTGTCTGAGTTTGACAAGCCGCGCCGAATCCTCCCGGATTTGGCCGAGAAGGCTCTTCAGAAGCGACTTCACCGGCCCAACCGGTAGAGCTTCTCGGCGTTGGAGCGTCCGATGGCGGTGGCGATCTCGGCCGCGTCGGAAGGAGAGCAGAAGCCGCGTCTCTGCCAGTCCTCAAGCAACGAGGAGAGGGCGCTCCGGAACCGCATGGACCCGATGTAGTAAAGCTCGGGGAGGCCGAAGGCGTCGCTGGAGTACAGCACCTTCTCGAAGGGCGCCACCTCGAGAGCCTCGGCGAGTATGCGGTCATACCCGAGGGCGGCATGGGTGTTGACCTCCCCGGTGTCAAAGTAGACATTGGGATAGGTGGCGGCCAGGTAGGCGGCTTGGCGGTGGTAGGGCCAGCAGTGAAGTAAGCAGATGTTCACCGACGATGGGATCCGCCTGAGCCAGGGGGTGAAACGAGTCGGGTCCGCACGCCACAGTTCGAGGTCCCGGTCGCCGAAGCCGCTGTGCAGTTGGAGCGGGATTCCCAGGTCCTCCGCCACCTCCACGGCGACCCACAGGCAGTGGCGGAGGAGAACCACATCCTCCAGGCGGCGGCCGGGACTCCATCCGGCCAGCGCCGCCGAGACGGCCGCCACAGACGGGCGGTCGGGATCGATGTCGAGACCGGCCCGGTAGGCGATGATCGACTTGAGCCCCACCGCACACCCGGCCCGGCTCGCCAGCCGGCGGGCGAACTCATCGATGAAGCCTTCGCCGCCGACCGAGGCGAAGACCTCCTCGGCCACGGCCTCGACACGGACGATCTCGTGGGTCTCGAAGTCGCCCACCTTCTTCATGCCGTCGGGGGTGAGCACCTCACCGGAGAGGTGACCGGTGTCGATGAGGAGGTCGCTGAGTCCGGCGCCGGCCAGCATCCGCCGGGCCACCGCCGGTTCCCCGAGCAAAGACCGGCGCCGCAGGTACTCGGTGATCGGAGTGTGCGGGTCGACATCGAGAAGCGGCGCGCAGAGTGAACGTATCGCCAGGCCCAGAGGGGATGCAACCGGGTCGATGGCCGAACACATCTCCCGGCCGCCCTCGGTCAGGAGGGAGGCGAAGTCCTCGTGGCTCAACGGCGCGGAACTGACGCCGTGACAGTGGTGGTCCACCAACTCCAGATCGGCGATGGCCGAGGCCGTCTCCGAGTGGCGGCTAGTAGGCATCGACGTACTTGGCAATCAGCTCAGCCTCGTCGACCCCGGCGAATGTGGCCACCTCGTTTCTCTTCATGGTCAGGTAGCACTCCAGGAGGTCCGAGTCGAGGGCCTCCGCGATCACCGAGTCCCGCTCTAGGCAGTCGAGCGCCTCACCCAGGGATTGGGGCAACCGGGCGATGCCCCTCTCCTTCAACTCTGCCTCCGAGAGCACGGACGGGTCGAACTCGACAGACTCCGGACACGGGAGTTCTCTCTCCAAGCCATCCATGCCGGCGATCAGGATGCCCGCCAGCGCAAGGTACGGGTTGGCGGTTGCGTCGGATGGCCGGTACTCGAGGTTGGCCCGTTCGTGATCGTGATCGCCGTCCACTCTCGACCTGGGGGCGACCCGGACCGCGGCCTCGCGATTCTGGTTTCCGAACACCACGTAGGCCGCACTCCAGGAGTGCGGGCGGAGCCGGAGGTAGGACGCCACCGTGGGGGCGGTGAGCGCGGTGAGCGCCGGGAGGTGGGCGACAATTCCGGCCGTGAACTGCTGGGCAGCCCGGGAGAGGCCGTGGTCGCCGCCGGGATCGTGGGTTACGGGCCGGCCCTGGCGGTCGAGGAGGCTGAAGTGGATGTGCACGCCGTTGGTTCCCGCACCCGGGCCGATGACCGGGGCGAAGGTGACGCGTTGCCCCTTTCGGCGGGCGATCTCTCGGACCACCGTCCGGGTTATCACCGCCCTGTCCGCGGCCCCGACGCCCACTGCGGGACGGGTCGTGACTTCGAACTGGTGCTGGCCGAACTCCGGGAGGATGTTCTCCGGCTCGACGCCCGCCTCATCCAGCGCGCTAAAGATATCCTCCAGCAACGGCTCGACAACCCGGGCGGCCTCGAGCGAGAAGGGTGCGGGGGGCGCCGCATCGGTCACGTGCGAGAATTCCTGTTCGAAGGCGGCAAACAACCGTAGGCCGAAGTCCTTCTCGAGCTGCGCGGCCTGAGACAAGAGCGCCGCGCGCGGACAGGATCGCCAGGGCTTTCCTTCCAGGTCCGTGGCCGTGCAGAGCACGAAGTTCATCTCCGAGGCGGTCGGCGTCCCCGGGATGTGGACCAGCGTGGCGGGATCGGGCACCAATCGCAGGTCACCGACCGGTCCCCAGGGATTGTCCACCAACCCGCCGAACGGGTCGAGGGCCAGGTCCGCCGGGACCCAGCCAACCGACTGGGATCCCTCCGGGTCATAGTCGGGGATCGCCCGGCCGCGGCTGATCGCCGCCAGGTCGGTGTGCGCCAGCCACGTCAAAGCCATGCCCGAACCACCTCCTCGGTCTCTCTGGGAATGTTGGCGGGGTTGTACCGGGTCACCTGCTGTGTGTGCAGGGTTCACCTTCAAAGCCTAGGTTTCGAGAAGGGATTCCCGGCGTCCACCTCGGGATGTCTGCTCCTGGACCCAGGCGACTATGTCATCAACCATCCCCATCCCCTGGGGCTCGATGATCGATCCGTGCCTGGCCCCGGGATAGACCTTGCGGTCAACCAGAGGGAGGTATCCCATCGCCTCGGTGGCGGACAGGGGCACGAGGTGGTCAGCGGCGCCGTGAAGCACCAGCGTGCGGGCGTTGTACTGATCGACTGAGCGTCCGGCCCGCTCCATGTGCTCCAGCAGCAGCGCTCCCAGGCGCGCTGTAGTGCGGGTCGTCCTCAGCGGGTCGGCTCTGTGGAGATCGACCGTCGCCGGGTCGGTGAACACCCGGTTGAGATCGATCCAGTTGGGGAAAGTCATCCGAGGCGCAAGCCTGGCCAACAGCGGCGCCAGGCGGCGCTGCCAGGCCGAGGCGAGTTTCCCGACCGCAGGTGCGTGGAGGACCACCAAGTCCGGTTGGGGATGGTCCGACAGGGTGTACTCAACCGCTATCAGACCTCCGAGAGAGTGACCAAGTAGCACGACCGGCAGGTCGGTGGACAGGAGTGGGACCAGATTGTCGCGAACCTGGCGGAGGAAGTCAGACCAATCTTCGATGTCTGCACGGCGCCCGCCGGAGGCGCCACACCCCCGCAGGTCGAACCCGTGGGTGTCTATTCCCGCCGACGACAACCGGGCGCCGACCAGTTCCCAGCAGCCCGAGTGTTCGGCTGCGCCGTGAATCAGGAGGGCCGCCGCCCATGGATCCCGACATCGCCATCGTCTGCGCAGTTCCCTGATACCATCGCCGCCTGCAACGATCTCACTTGTGCTGGTCGGGTTCAAGATCTATTCAGGATATTGACTCCCGTTCACAAGCCGGGTTTGGGGGCTTCCAGGCGCGAGACTTCAGCATTCAGCAGACGGACCGGGTCATCCGGATCATCGATGGTCACCGCGAAAACCTTGCCATCCCGAAGATCCAGGCGAATCCCGGGACCTGCACGCAGAACCACGGCGGCCCGCCTCATGATTGCCAGGCTGCCTCGGTATCCCCATCCGCCCCATTCGGTTGGCCGGATGTCCACGGCCCGAGCCACGGCGATGCGCCGGATGGGTATCGATCTGCGCGGCCAACCAAAGAACCCGTACCGCACCGCAAGCCCCGTCTGGTCTGCGGTGACCCGTATCCGCCCGAAGAAGGTCATGAGAATCGAGATGCCCAGCATGACCAGCCCGATCCACATCTCCGTGATCAGCAGCAGAGCCAGACCGACCAGCAGGATGGCCAGGCCCAACACCAGCGGCCACCTGGCGGACAGGGTGGCGCTCCAGAACACCCGCTCCCCCGCTACAAGCTCCATCGCCTGGGGAGTTGCCTCCATCTCTCCCCCGTCTTCAAACGGGAGCGACGAAGCGACCCATGCCGCTAAACCGGCCACGGCCAGACTCCCACCGATCCATAAGATCACTGCTCCAGGGGAGATCGTGGCGTCCTGCCACTGTTCCAACCCCCGCTGACCGATGGCGGTGATGGAGAGGATCCCCGCCGACATGCTTGCTAAGAAGGCGCCCACTGACGATACGCTCGGCGCCACCATTGGCTGAAGCCTCCGCCGGATCAGGGCGATGGTCACGCAGCCTCCAAGGCCCACCACCATCAATGCCCCGAAGATCATCAAGAACACCTCGGGCGTCATCGAGCCGTCCGCTCTCCCGGAGACGCCGAAGTGACTGGCTATCCGATCGGGCAGATCGGATCGATAGGCCCGGTAGGGGACCAAACCGATGGCCGCCACGGCCACCGGAATGAGGACACCAAGGACTGTGCGGCTTGTCTTTTCTCTCACAATTGCACCTCCACGAGTTGCAGAATTTCACGATCTTCGAGCCCGGCTCGGCGGGCTTCGCTCACCAGAGTGCGGGCCAGTTCAACGTGGCGGGTCACCGGCTGGGCGTTGGCAACCACGGAGGTGCCCCGGCCTCTGCGGACCTCCAACAGTCCCTCGTCCCGGAGGGTCTGGAACGCCCGTAGGACCGTGTGCATGTTCACTCCCAGCCCCCTGGCCACTTCCCGCGCCGGAGGCAACTTCTCGCCTTCCACCAATGCCCGGGTTGCTATGGCCCGCCTCACCTGGCCGGCCAGTTGCTCATGAAGGGGCTGCGAAGACTGTGTATCGATCTTCCAGAGCATAGTTCTATTATAACTAGAACTAATCCAGTTATACAAATGGGAGGCGACGCTCGGGCGTCAGGACCTCCTCAGGTTGGGCCTCAGTCGGTAACCGTCGGCGACTTGGTTCCCGATCCCGGTACGATCTTGGGATATTCGATGCCTCTACAGGACTGTCATTAGCCACCCCCGGTGGACAGGCATAGCAGGTGTCTCCGATGGACGGTTCCCTTGGTAAGACCGCCGACTCTTGAAGCCGCTGACGTTGCATAGACGGCGTGATTCAGCCGTCGGCTTCATCGCCCGGAACGGAAGTGGACGATGCTCGGCCGTCTGACCGACTTTGCATCCAGTCCCCGCGGTAAGTGGGTAACCCTCATCGCCTGGCTCTTCGCCGCTGGTCTATTGATCTCACAACTCCCCATGTTGAACGAGGCCACCGAGAACGAGCAGGCCCTGTTCCTACCCGGCGACGCCGAGGCAACCCGGGCATTCGAGTTCGCGCAGGAACGTTTCCCGTCGGCCGGCACGCCCGTTTTGATCGTTTTGCGTGACCCGGCCGGCCTCGGCCCCGCCTCCTACGAGGCTGCGGCGCGGATCGCCGACTGGTTGTCCGGTCCCGACGCACCCGGCAACGTGGGCCGGGTTTTGAGTCCCGACCCGGCCATGGGGCAACGGTCCGGCCTGGTTTCTCCGGACGGCACCACCATGTATGTCTTTGCGGAGGTGTTGGGCGAGCCTGCCGAAGATCCGTTCACCGACACGGTGAAAAGCATCCGCGACCGCTCGGCCTCCCTGGGTCCGGCCGGCGTGGAGATCGCCGTGGGAGGACCCGGCGGGCTGGTGGTGGACCTGGTCGGGGTGTTCGCCGACATCGACGCACTGCTGCTCTTGGTGACGGTCCTCCTCGTCCTGGTGCTGCTGATCATCATCTACCGCTCCCCCATCATGGCGGCGATCCCGCTCCTCGGCGTGGGCCTGGTCTTTCAGGTCGCCGGAGCCATCGCCGCCTGGTTCGCCCTCAATCTCGATCTCCCGGTCTCCGGGCAGACCACCGGGATCATGACCGTCGTGCTGTTCGGCACCGGAACCGACTACGTGCTGTTTGTCTCGGCGCGCTTTCGGGAGGAACTGACCAGGCACAGCGACCGCCACGAGGCCATGAGACGCACGATGCGGGGCGTCGGCGGAGCGGTGGCCTCGGCGGGCGCCACCATCCTGGTGGCCTGCGCCGCTCTCGGACTGGCGAGCTTGCGTTCCTACCAGGCGCTCGGCCCGGTGATCGCCATCGCCGTGGCCCTGACGATGCTGGCCGCGCTCACCCTCATCCCGGCATTGCTGACCATCTTCGGAAGGCGCGCCTTCTGGCCGGTGCAGCCCCGCCTGGACGCCGAGACCGGAAGACGACTCGACTGGCGGCGCAGCGTGTACGGGAGGGTGGGAGCGGTGGTCCTGCGGCGACCAGGCCTGTCCCTCACCGTCACGGTGTTGGGCCTCGGCGTGCTGCTGGCAGGCCTGGTCCCCTACCGGGCCAACTACGACCAACTCGAGAGCCTGCCCGAGAATGCCGAGTCGGTCCGCAGCTTCGAGTTGCTGCGGAGCGGGTTTCCGGCAGGTGAACTCTCCCCCACCCGGCTCTACGTCTCCCTGCCCCCGGGCGCCAACGCGCTCGATCCGGCCTCCCTCCGGCAACTGGACACCCTCACGCTGGAACTCGCCGCTCACCCGGCCGTCGCCGACGCCTCCGGCCCCAGCAGGCCCCTCGGCACCGACGGGTCTCCCGCCTCGGTGCTACCGGAAGCTGTGGCACAGCGGTTCGTCCTCCCCTGACGGGAGCGCCGGCCGCATCGACCTGGTGCTGGAGGCGAGTCCCTTCTCCCCAGAAGCCCTCGACGCAGTGCCCGGCCTGCGCAGCCTTGCCCGCCAGACGGGGGCGTCGCTGGGCCTGTCCCCCGGTAGCCTGCTGATCGGAGGGGACACGGCGGAGGCCTACGACACCCGCACCGCGGCAGACCGCGACTCGATGGTCGTGCTCCCTCTGATCCTCCTGGCCATCGGCCTGATATTGGCGCTGTTGCTGCGCTCTCTGATCGCCCCCCTCTACCTGATGGCCACCATCGCCTTCACCTACTTCGCAACCCTCGGCCTGGCGGTGGCGGTGTTCATCCTGGTATTCGGTCATGCCGGCATCGGGTATGCAGTCCCGTTCTTCCTATTCGTGTTCCTGAACGCCCTGAGCGTCGACTACAACATCTACCTGATGTCGCGGATCCGCGAGGAGGCGCGCAGGTCCCCGCTCAAGCAGGCCACCCGCTACGCCCTGGCGCGCACCGGCCCGGTCATCACCTCGGCGGGGATCATCCTGGCCGGCACCTTCTCCGCGCTGATGACCCTGCCGCTCCAGGATCTCCTGCAACTCGGGTTCGCCGTTGCGGTGGGAGTGCTGATCGACACGTTCATAACCCGCACGTTGATAGTGCCGGCGCTGGTCGCCCTGCTGGGCCGTTGGAACTGGTGGCCCTCCCGTAACGCTCCCGCCGGTCTCCGAGGCCAGGACGCGGATGAACACGCCCCGGCCCCAGGACTCAGGGGACAGAGATAGATCCCCCGGTCAGGGAGCCGACCGGGGGGGGTCCCGAACGGAACCCCTAGTCGGCCACGGCTTGGTTGATGATCTCGCCGAGAGCCCGTCGGGCCATGGTGGTTTCTCCCCCGCCGTCCTACACCAGGCCCCCGCCGTCGATCTTGATAGCGGCTCCACTTATGTAGGAAGACTCGTCGGAGGCCAGGAACAGCATGAGGCTGGCGATGTCCTGGGGAGTGCCGATGCGCCCAACGGCGATGCGGGAGGGAATCCGGTCGAACTGCTCGGCGCTACCGGAGGTGCCCCGGGCCTGGGGAGTGTCGACCGACCCCGGGACGATTACGTTGCAACGAACCCCCTGGGGGGCGTACTGGGCGCTGGTGGTGAGGGTGAGTTGGATGACTCCGGCCTTGCTGACGCCGTAGGGGACGGATTGGGGAGTGGGACTGAGCCCGGCGCCCGAGGAGACGTTGATGATCGAGGCCCGGCGGCCGATCATGTGAGAGACGGCGTACTTGGTGCAGAGAAACACTCCCCGGAGATTGGTGTCGAGGGTCAGGTCCCACAGCAATTCCGGGACCTCCGCCAGGGGCGGGGTCTTGATCGCTACGCCGGCGTTGTTAACCAGCACGTCCAGCGTCCCGAAGTGTCGGACCGTCTGCTCCACCATGTTGCTGACCTGGTCCGCCTTGGAGACGTCTGTCTCGATGAACAGGCCCTCACCGCCGACGTCCCCCACCATCCCTACCGTCTTTCGGCCATCCGGGACGTTGCGATCGGCCACGGTCACCCTGGCGCCTTCTCGGGCGAAGAGCACCGAGGCGGCACGGCCCATTCCGGTGGCCCCGCCGGTGATAATGGCTACTTTGTCCTCGAGCCGGCCCGGCATCGCTCCTCCGTCTGTCCACTTGCGGGGAAGGGGAGCTCTCGGCCGCCTCCTTCCCCCAAGGCCCTCCGAAATATACCCGTTGGCCCGCACACCGCTCCCTGGCTTCCCACCCACCATGGAGGCGCCCGGCGAAGAAAGTCCCCGGCAAACCTACAATTTGGCCTGGACCGGCCTACCAGCGTGGCCCAACCCTCGGAATAGGACACAGAATGCGCAACTTCGACCTGATGATCATCGGCACCGGGTCCGGCAACTCGGTGATCGGGCCCGAGCATGACGGCTGGGAGATCGCCGTGGTGGAGCGGGGCCCATTCGGCGGCACCTGCCTCAACGTCGGCTGCATACCGTCGAAGATGTTCGTGTACGCCGCCGAGATGGCCGAGTTGGCGTCAGACAGCGACCGCCTGGGAGTCCACACCCGCTTCGACGGCGCCGACTGGCCCGCCATCCGGGACCGGATATTCGGCCGGATCGACCCGATCGCCGAGGGTGGCCGCTCCTACCGGGAAGGCCTGCCCAATGTCACCGTCTATGCGGGCTCGGGCCGGTTCACCGGACACAAGCAGGTGGCCGTCGGTGACGAGGTGATCACCGCCGACCGGATCGTGATCGCGGCGGGCGGGCGGCCCACCCTGCCCCCGGTGCCGGGCCTGGCGGACTGTGGCTACCACACCTCGGACACCGTCATGCGTCTCGACGACTTGCCCGAGCGGTTGCTGGTGATCGGCGCCGGCTACATAGCGGCCGAACTGGGGGGCGTGATGGGAGCGTTCGGATCGAAGGTGACCTTCCTCCTGCGGGGCGACACGTTCCTGCGCCGGGAGGACCACGACATCAGCAGCAGGTTCACGGCCGCCTACTCGCGCCGCTTCGACGTGCGCACCCACACCCGGCTCCTCGGGGCCCGCCGGGAGGACGGCGAGGTGGTGATCAGCCTGGAGGGTCCGGACGGCCAGCCTGCGGAACTGAGGGGCGACGAGTTGTTGGTGGCGACCGGGCGAAGGCCGAACACCGACCAACTCGAGGTGGAGGCGGGAGGGATTGCGGTCGACAACCGGGGATTCGTGGTAACCGACGAGCAACTGCGGACCAACGTAGAGGGCGTGTGGGCGCTTGGAGACATCACCAACCCGGTGCAGTTGAAGCACGTCGCCAACCACGAGGCCAAGGTGGTGCGACACAATCTCACCGACCCGGACGATCCCGCCACCGTCGACCACCGGTTCATCCCCCACGCGGTGTTCGGATATCCCCAGATCGCCAGCGTCGGCCTCACCGAGCAGGACTGCCGCCGCCGGGACATCCCGTACATCAGCCACGTCCAGCCCTACGCGGCCGCCGCCTACGGGTGGGCGATGGAGGACGCCGACAGCGTCGCCAAGGTCATCGCCCATGCCGAGACCCGCCGCCTTATCGGCGCCCACATCATCGGCCCGCAGGCGCCCACCCTCATCCAGCAACTCATCCAGGGCATGCACTTCGACCTGACCGTCGACCAGATGGCCCGCGGCCAGTACTACATCCATCCCGCCCTGCCGGAGGTCGTCGAGCAAGCCCTCCTGGAACTCTGAGACAGTTCCAAAAACCACCTTGACCTGGTAGGCAAGTGTTTGTTTAGCATCCGCTTCCATGGTCTACAACATCCTGTGTGCAGTGGTGTTGTATCAGAGAACAGCTTCGGAATCTGCTGGCATTTTTTTCGCATGAGCTCCCAGTCGTGGGAAAGCAGTAGGTACTACTATGATCCTCCCAGTGGGCGAAGACCGTGCACTCCTGTCCATCGCAGGGTCCCGGTGAAGAGACCCCTGGACCCCAATGACGAGGAAGGACGATCAATGAAGAGACTGCTAGCACTGTTCATGGTGATCGGGCTGGTCGCGGCAGCCTGCGGCGATGACGAGTCCGAGATCACCCTGGACGAATTGAATGTCGCCTTCTTCCTGGAGTGGCCCACCGCCAACCAGGTTGCCCAGGCGGAAAAGACCTATGACGAGGAACTCGGGTTGACCGTGAACTGGATTCCCTTCGCCAGCGGCGGAGACATGGCCCAGGCCATGGAAGCAGGAGACATCGACATCTCCTATTCACAAGGCCTGACTCCCTTCGCCAACTTCGTAACCGGAGGCTCGGACCTGCTGCTGGTGGGTGTGGCCGTGGCCTATGCGGATGCGGACAACTGCGTGGCGCACCCCGACTACGGAGTCACCAAGGAGAATGCAGCGCAGACCCTGGCCGGACAGAGCATCTACACCCCCTTGGGCAATGTGACCCACTTCAAGCTTCTCAAGATGCTTGAGCACCTGGGAGTTGACACCAGCACAGTCGAGTTGATCCAGTCCGAAGGCGGACCGGCCGCCGTGGCGGCCCTGGACACCGGCAACGTGGCCATGGCCTGTGCGTTCGGCGGCGCCGTCAACCAGATGATCGCCAACGGGGGCAACCTGGTGATGACGGGATCCGAGCAGGAAGCGATCGGTATCCGGGTGTTCGACATCATCTCGACCACCGGCACGTTCGCCGAGGAGCATCCCGCGGCGATCACCGCGTTCCTGCAGGTGACCGAGGACGCCAATCGCGCGTACAACGAAGACAGGGAACCGTTCATCGACACCATCGCGGGCGCGGCGGGTATGGACCGCCCCGCCACCATCGCTCTGTTGGACGCCTTCTCCTTCCCCGAGAAGGATGCACAGCTTTCCGATGCCTGGCTCGGCGGGACCGTTCAGTCTGTGATGAAGGAGCAGATGGACTTCTTCGTTGAACAGGGTGAGATCGATTCGGCTCTGCCCAGCTATGACGACTTCGTGGACACCAGTTTCCTGGAAGCCGTCAACTAACAAGCCCGAGTTCGGACTGAGGCCGGTGAGCCAGGGAAGTGGCCTGATCCAGGATTGGACACCCCCTGACTCACCGGTAACCACTCGAAGGAGTCTTTGTGCAATCAGTTGTTGACGCCCTGGCAAAGGCCTTCGGCGGCCTGACGGCTGCCGTGGCGGAGGCGGCGAGCGTGTTTGCTTGGGTTGTTCTGGTGACGGCGGCAGCAGCCACGGCGTGGATGATCGTCGATCTCCTGAGGACCCCCTCCCGACGTTTTGCGACTGCCGACCGGGCGGCGCAGCCCAACGACGGCATCTTGCTGATGGGACAAATCATGGCGGTGGCGGCTCTTGTTGCCGGGGTGGTGCTGGCGTTGCAGAGTGACTCATCGTGGTGGCAACCCCTGGCCGGCTTGCTGGGAGGCGCCGCCCTCCTGACCTTGATAGTCACCTACCGCCGTTCGGATGAAGACAAACAGGCCCGGATGGCCCCTACCCTCTGGCTGGCCCTGGCCGTGGCGATGGCCGCGTCGACGCTCCTTGCTTACTTCCTGCGCTCGGGCTCGGCAATTGTCTACCTCACGTTGCTCGGTCTGACCCTGCTGATAGCCCGGGCCTGGTTCTTCCTCAGCCGACCCGAGATCCGTTTCGATCCCTCCCAACTGGGGGTGGCGATCGATTCCCGTACGGATCATCCCCTGGTGGTGGAAAAGGTGGGGATGATCTACGAACTTCCCGACGGTGGCCAGGTGGAGGCACTTGCCGATGTGAGCTTTACGCTGGAACCGGGACGACTGCTGACCCTGCTGGGTCCCTCGGGGTGCGGTAAAACCACCCTTCTGAACATAGCTGCGGGATTCCTGGCCCCCACCTCCGGGGAGGTGAGGCTCGGGACCGAGCCGATCACCGGACCCGGACAGGATCGCGGCATGGTGTTCCAGCAGGGAGCACTGTTCGAGTGGCTGAGCGTCAACGACAACGTCGGCTTCGGCGCCCGCATGAACGGCAGGTCCAGGCCGGCGTCCCGGGAGGCTGTGCAGGACTTGCTGCGCACCGTCGGACTGCAGGGATTCGGCGACAAGGCCGTCTATGAGTTGTCCGGAGGAATGCAGCAGAGAGTGGCCCTGGCCCGGTGCCTGGCCAACGACCCCGAGATCATTCTCATGGATGAGCCGCTGGGCGCCCTGGACGCTCTGACCCGTGAGAAGATGCAGGGTCTGGTGCTGGATCTGTGGAACAAGACGGGCAAGACCATCATCCTGGTGACCCACAGCGTGGAGGAGGCCCTGTACCTGGGCGATCAACTGTTCGTGATGGCCCCCCGTCCGGGCCGGATCGAGCGCAGATACGACCTGCCCTTCGCCCAGCAGGCACTCACCACCGAGGCGCGGGAGTTGAAGACCTCAACGGAGTTCATCCAGACCCGCGAGGAGATCCTCACGATGATCTGGGAGATGGAGGAACAGATAATGGGAACCGAGGGAGGCGCCTGATGGCCTCACAAGCGGAGCGTCCTGACAACGGCGGCGCCACCGGAAGCGGTGGAGTGGGCACCATAAGGGGTGTCCTGGGTGGATTGATGGGTCGACTGGGATACCGGAGAACCGCCAGCGCCGGAAAGACCGTCACCTTCGGCGACGCGGCCGAAGTCAAGGGCTCGCTGGCATGGACGATCCCCAGCCTTCTGGTCATCCTGGCGGTGTGGTTCGTGGCCACCAACGTCTGGGGGCTGCCCGAGGAGTGGAGAGACTACGGAGAGCAGGTGCAGGCCAACCTGGCGGCTGACGAGAGCTACGCACAACGGGACCTCCTCCGGGACTGCGAGGCTTCCCAGACGAGCCCGGGCGACTACCCGGGTCTCCCACCCTGCTCCTACACCCAATGGGTGAGCGAGCGCGTGCTCCCCAGCCCGGGACAACTCTGGGACGCCTCGTGGGGCTTCGCGCGCGACGGCTACAGCGGGTTCACGATGTGGGACCATCTCTGGTTGAGCTTCAGCCGGCTGGCCAAGGGACTGTTCTGGGGGGTGGTGCTCGGCGTGCCGATCGGCTTGGCGATGGGGCTCTCCAACCGTTGGCGGGGCGTCTTCGACCCGATCGTCGAGTTGCTGCGGCCGATCCCTCCCCTGGCGTTGATCCCCCTCTTCATCGTGTGGTTCGGCATAGGCGAGGAAGGTAAGGTGAACCTGCTCCTGTTCGCCTCGATTTGGATCATGGTGATCGCCGCACGCTCGGGTGTGCTGGCAGTGAACATCAGCAAGGTTCACGCCGCGTACTCCTTGGGGGCGTCCAAGTCACAGGTGTTGCGGCATGTCATCCTTCCCAATGCCCTGCCCGAAATCATGACCGGACTGCGGGTGGCGATAGGAGTGTGCTGGGGCACCCTGGTGGCGGCCGAGTTGCTGGGAGCCAGCGCCGGCCTGGGATTCACCATCTTCAAGGCTCGCCAGTTCTTCCTGTTGGATCTGATGCTGTCGGCCGTGATCCTCATCAGCATTCTCGGCGTGACCATGGACATCGTAATGCGCATGAGCGAGAAGCGTCTCATTCCCTGGAGAGGGAGAGGCTGAGCCGACCCCGAACGGGAAGCCAGCCGCGTACGTGCCGACGACATCAACCCCGTGGAGTCGCCCGCGTCAAGTATCGGGCCCTCCCGGCGTCCACCGAGAGGTCTGCGCCGCCTGTTGAATCAGTGGGTTGGGTGAAGTAATCGCCTCTTACTGACGGAAAACAGGTCCTGAACCGGGATTGCCTCTGGTGGTG
>JAPPFD010000010.1 GCA_028823995.1 bacterium
ACGACGAGGACGAGGACCACGACGAAGATCACGACGAGGACGAGGACCACGACGACGACCACGCCCACGACGAAGATCACGACGAGGACGAAGATCACGACGACGACCACGCCCACGACGAAGACGACGACCACGCCCACGACGAAGACGACGACCACGCCGAAGACGAGGGTGGGCACGGCCACGACCACGCCCACGCCGGGGCTTTCGATCCCCACTTCTGGTTCGATCCCTCCCGTGTCCAGAGGGCGGTTGAGTTGATCGCCGCCGAGTTGGCCGACATCGGCAAGGTTCTCTCCGCATCAGAATGGACCCAGCGGGGCCATGACTACGCCGAGGAGATCGGAAGAGCCGCCCACGAAGCCGAGGAGATCCTGGCGGCGGTTCCCGAATCACAGCGCAAGCTGGTCACCAACCACGATTCGTTCTCCTACTTCGGCGTGTATTTCGACTTCGAAGTCCTCGACTCGGTCCTCCCTGGTTCAGGCCTTGCCCAGGCGGACACCGCCCGGCTTGCCCGGATCGTCGAGGAGATCCGCGAGGAGGGCGTCACGACTCTCTTCACCGAGACCATCGCCGACGCAGGGGTGATCATGACGGTTGCCAATGAGTTCGACCCGCCCCTGGCGGTTGTGGAACTTTACACCGGGTCTCTCGGCCCGGAGGGCTCGGACGCCGACACCTATGTCAAGTGGCTCGTGGAGAATGCCCGCAGGATCGCGGAAGCGCTGGCGCCGTGAAGTCTTAGGGGGAAAGCTGAGCTGAAAGGCTCTCCAGCTCAGCATCGGCGAGGCGGCGGAAACACCGTCTCGCCGACCCCTCCTCCAAGACCGCCGCCTCCCAACCGTCCAGAGGGCGGTTCTCGGTCTCCGCGAAGACCTCCATCCCCAGACGGATCGCTGCGTCGAGTTCCAAGTCCTCCGTGAAGCGCTCCCGGAGCGCCCCACCCAGCAGGTCGGCCTTCCCCCCAATGGCCAGCACGCCTCGCTCATCCACCAGGGTTCCGTCGTAACTGATCTGCAACATATGGTTGGGGTGTCCGTCCCTCCCCAACTCGCAGATCAGGAGTTCCACCTCGAAGGGCTTGGTCTCGTGCGAGAAGATCACGCCCAGTGTCTGCGAGAAGGCCGTGGCCAGACCCAGCGCGGTGACGTCGTCGCGGCTGTATAGATACCCCATCACGTCGGCCTGGCGTATCCCTGCCTTGCGTAGCGTCTCGAATTCGTTGTAACGGCCCACGCCGGCGAAGGCGATCCGATCATAGACCTCGCTGATCTTGTGCAGCGCCCCCCCGGGGTTCTCGGCCAGCATCAGGATGCCTTTCCGGTACTCCATGGCCACGATCGACCGTCCCCGGGCGATTCCCTTCCGGGCGAATTCCGCCCGGTCCCGCACCAACTGCTCGGGTGTGACATAGAAACCCGGGTTCACCGGTTTCCTCCCAGCGAGGAGCGAGCCACTTCCTCCAGGTACTCCTCGGAGACCTCCCGCACCCCGTCCGCGTCGATCACCACCAGGTTGGGGAGAATCCCCCGGCGCAGATCGGGACCGCCGGTGGCCACATCCACGTCGGCGGCCGCAACCAGGGCTGCCATCACCTTCTCCACCGCGTCGGCCTCGGTCATCCCGGCCTCCCAGGCGGTGCGAAGATAGGCCCGCGCCTGGACGGCTCCCGAACCGGCCGCGCCGTAGTCGTGCTCCTCGTAGCGCCCCCCCACCACGTCGAAGGTGTAGACCCGTCCATGCTCCGTGCCGGGGTCGTAGCCCGCGAAGAGCGGGACCACCGCCAATCCCTGGAAGGCAAGGGGGAGTTGGGAGCGCACCAGCCTCGACAGGAAATTGGCCTTCCCCTCCAGGCTCAGCATCGCCCCCTCGATCTTCTCGTAATGCTCCAATTCCACGCAGAAAAGCCGCACCATCTCCAGGGCCAGCCCGGCCGTCCCGGCCACCGCCACCGCAGACATCCGGTCGGACGGATAAACCTTCCGCATCCGGCGATGGGCGATCAAATGGCCTTCGGTTGCCTGGCGGTCCCCGCCGATCACCACCCCATCCCGGTAGCGGGAAGCCAGCACCGTGGTGGCTTCGGGAGCGCCGAGATCACGCACGGGCGAGTCGGGGACGTCCCAGCGGGGAGAGAGTCCCAACGACTCCAGCAGATCCGAGAAGCTGGCTCCGGGAGCGGGGGCGCCGAGCGGCAGGCCCCAGTCGGCGGGTGAGGTCACTCGCCGCCCTTCTGTATGTAGTTCTTCACGAATTCCTCGGCGTTCTCCTCTAGCACGCTGTCGATCTCTTCCAGCAGGTCATCGATCTTCTCCGAGTCCACCTGGGCCAGTCCCAGCCCGGCCCCGTCCCCGTCGCCCGAAGGTGGACCTCCCTTGGTTCGACGCCGCCGCCTTCCCTTCTCTTGATCAGCCATCTCTCTTACCCAATTCTCGGATCAACTCGGCCGGATCCGACACTCGGCCCAGCAGCGGACCGGAGGTGACCCGATCACCCTGCAATGGTTCCATCATAGACACCCTGACCAGACCATCATGATTCGTTTCGAACAGAAGGGAGTCCCAGTTGGCCGCCACCAGTGAGGGGCCGAAGCGAGACACACACGTCCCCCGGAACCAGGCCCGGGTGCTCTCGGGAGGGAGTCGCTCGGCCCTCTCCACCTCCGAGCGGCTGAACATCCGACGCATCGCTCCCCTCTCGGCCAGACGGTGATATATGCTTCGGGAGGGCTCCACGTCGTGATACTGGAGGGCCAGCGCCGCCAGGCGCGGATGGGACCACCTCAGGTTCTCCCGGACGCGATAACCCTGAAGCAGTCTCAGCTTGGCCGTCCAGTCCAACCGGTCCGCCGTCAGGAGGGGATCCTCCTCAAGGTCGAGGAGTACCGCCTCCCACTCCTCGAGAAGCTCCGTCCAGACGGGGTGGTCCAGGTTGCGGCCGGCGTACTCCGAGAGCCACTCCAGGTACAGGAACTGCAACTCCAGCGCGGTGATCGACCCGCCCTCGGCTAGGGCGATCGGCTGGGACAGGCTCAGGTCGTGACTAATCTGCCAGCAGGCCTTGACCGGCTCGGCCAGTTCCAAGGCGGACGGCAGGGCGTCGTCCTCCATGGCATGGAGGAACAACGCGGTGGCGCCCAGCTTCAGAAAGGTCTGGACCTCCGACAGGTTGGCGTCGCCGATGATCACGTGCAGGCGCCTGTACCGGGTCGGATCTCCGTGGGGCTCGTCCCGGGTGTTGACGATGGGCCTCCGGAGGGTGGTCTCGAGTCCCACCACCTCCTCGAAGAAGTCGGCGCGCTGGGTGATCTGATAGGAGCAGGCGGGACGGTGGTTCTCCGAGCCCACCTTGCCCGACCCGGTGTAGATCTGGCGGCTCACCAGGAAGGTGGGGAGGTACTCGATCACCTTCCCGAACGGCGTGCGGCGGGAGAGCAGGTAGTTCTCATGGGCCCCGTAGCTGCTGCTCTTGCCGTCGCTGTTGTTCTTGTAGAGACGGATCTGCTGGTTGGGTGGGAGCGCCTCCTGGACGACCCTGCCTGCCCGGGCCATCACCAACTCTCCCACCTTGTCGTACAGGGCGGCCTCGCGGGGGTCAAGGCACTCGGGTCCGGAGTACTCGGGGTGGGAGTGGTCGACATACAGGCGCGCGCCGTTGGTGAGGACCGAGTTGATCAGGGCCGAATCCGGGTCGGGCATGCCGAAGTTCTCATGCCCGAAGCCCCGAGCGTCGCTTCCCGGCGCCTCGTGCTCGTACGACCACTGGACCCTGACCGGACCGCCCGGATAGCTGTCGATCACCGCCGCCGCCGCCAAGGCCTGATGGTGATGGCCCCTGTTACGTATGATCACCCCGTACTCGGTCTCGGTGCCGAGCACCTTGGGAATGGCCATCAGGGGTGGGGATCCGTTCGAATCAGAGGTACTGGCCGGTGGTCACCGTCTCCACCATGCGCCCCTTCCCGTCTTCCAGGAGGGTGCGCACATAAACGATCCGCTCTCCCTTCTTGCCGGAGATCTTCGCCCAGTCATCGGGATTGGTCGTGTTGGGCAGATCCTCGTGCTCGCTGAACTCCCGCCGCACGGCCGCCAGCAGGTCGGCCCGACCGATGCCGGACTCCCCTCCGGTGAGGTGGCGTTTTATAGCGCTCTTCTTGGAGCGGCGCACGATGTTCTCGATCATGGCTCCCGAGGAGAAGTCCTTGAAGAACAGCACTTCCCGGTCACCGTTGGCGTATGTGACTTCCAGGAAGCGGTTCTCCTCCTTCTCCGAGTACATGTCATCCACCACCGCCGCGATCAGATCCTCGAGCATCCTGGCTACATCCCCTGACGTCGCGGCCAACTCCTGGCGGCTGTAGGGGAGGTCGGACGTCAGGTATATCCGAAATATCTCTCGGGCCGCCACCTTGTCGGGACGGGAGATCTTGATCTTCACATCCAGGCGACCGGGTCGGAGGATGGCCGGGTCGATGAGGTCCTCCCGGTTTGATGCGCCGATGACGATCACGTTGCGGAGCGCCTCCACGCCGTCCAGTTCGGAGAGGAGTTGGGGCACTATGGTCGATTCCACGTCCGATGAGATGCCCGTGCCCCTGGTCCGGAAGAGCGAGTCCATCTCATCGAAGAAGACGATGACCGGCACCCCCTCGGATGCCTTCTCCTTGGCCCGCTGGAAGATCAGCCGGATCTGTCGTTCGGTCTCCCCCACCCACTTGCTAAGCAGCTCAGGGCCCTTGATGTTGAGGAAATAGGAGTGGGTGTCGGGCTGGCCGGTTCGCTCGGCCACCGCGGTGGCCAGGCTGTTGGCCACCGCCTTGGCAATCAGGGTCTTACCGCAACCGGGCGGGCCGTAGAGCAGGATTCCCTGGGGTGGATCGAGGTCATAGCAGGAGAAGAGCTCTCGGTGGACATAGGGAAGTTCCACCGCATCGCGGATCATCTCTATCTGGGACTTCAGCCCTCCCACCTGCATGTAGGTGACGTCAGGCACTTCTTCGAGGATCAACTCCTCCACCTCGGGACGGGCCAGCTTCTCCAAGGCGATATCTCCCTGAACGTCCACCCGCACGTTGTCGCCCATCCGGATGGGCTCCTCCTGGAGCGGTCCGGCGATCCAGATCACCCGGTTCTCATCGCCGTGGGCCTGCACCAAGAGGCGGTCGTCTCCCAGGCGGTCCTTCACCACCATCACCTCGCCGGTCCCCTCGAACTCCCGCACGTCGATGATCGAATAAGCCTCGTTCAACAGGACCTGCTGGCCGGGTTGGAGCAGCTTCACCTCTATGGAGGGCTGGGCGTCCACCCGGAGCTTTCGGGTGCCGGTTACCAGGTCCACTTTCCCGTCGGTGTTGACCTTCATCACCGTGCCGAAGGAGTTGGGAGGGCTGGTCAGTCTCTCCACCTCGGTGCGCAGCATTGCCAGTTGCTCCCGCGCCTCGGTGAGAAGGCCCCCGAGCTTCTCATTCTGGCCGCGCACCCGGTCCAGTTGGCGGCGGGTCTGCTCCATCTGGTGCTGGAGGGCGTCGACTCGCCGGGGCGTCTCCGAGCGCAGCCTGGCCAACTCGGCCTCGAGTTGTGCGATGACCGCGGTGGGATCGGAATAATCTGGGCGGCGGTTCTCGTACATCGTGCCTACTATATGTCTGGTTGAGCCTCTCGCGTGTCAGCGCAAGTATAAAGAAAGCACCCGCGCTTTGGGTGAGCAGGGTTTGCTATACTAGAGGCCAAGCACCCCCCAACGCGGAAGGTGAGGCATTGTGAAGGTTTGGATCGATCAGGACCTGTGCACCGGCGACGGCTTGTGTGAGGAGATCGCGCCCGATGTCTTCGTTCTTCTGGACGACGGGTTGGCCTACGTCCGGGACGGCGACACCATCTACGCAGAAGCCGAGGGAGAGGTTCAGGGCGCCGGAGGCTTGGCGATCGTTCCCGCCGGGCAGGAGGACATCACCATCGAGTCCGCCGAAGAGTGCCCCGGGGAGTGCATTTTCATCGAGCCCTAGCCAAGGGCACCGATACGGTCTTCGCAGAGTCACTGATTCTCTTGTGCGCGCCCGGGTGATCGCGAAAGAATCTCCGCGGTAACTGCCTTTAGACCTCGAAACGGGCGCGGGCCCCGTCCTACAATGAAGTACGCAGATGTGTGATATCAACCCACTCATCACCACCTGAGCCAGCAACCGAGGAGGGAGAAGGATGGAGAGTACGGACCTCAGGACATCGATCGCGCGTTGGGCGGCGGTCGCCGCGTCTCATGCGGTTACCCGGCGGATTGAGGATCCTCCCGGATTGGTCGCCACGGTGGAGGGCGTGGAAGGCGCATGGGGTCTCGGCCAAACCAATGACGAAGCGCTGGAAGACTTGGAGTCAGTGCTGAGGGATTGGGCCGCCATGAAACTACGTGACGGAGACCAAGACATCCCTCACATCAAGGGCGTGCATCCCGTCCTGGCCGGGTGAGCCGCCGGCTGACGCCGATCAGTCGACGCGATCTCATCAAACGGTTCAGGAGACTCGGCTGGGAGGGACCCAGGACAGGCGCCAAACACGACTTATGGTGAAGGGTCAACGGAAGGTTCGTATCCCCAACCGTCACCGCAGAGATGTTGGAGTGGATCTCCTTGACACCATCCTCAAACAGGCTGGGATCTGCCGGGAGACGTGGATAGGGACTTCCTGGTTTTGCGGTGATTCCGACGTCCGCGAAGGTGCGTCAGGAGCAGGTTGCGGGGCTGGCCGGTCGGAACATCCTCTGGGCTAGTCGGCCGATTGGTCTCGTTTGACGCGGGACACCAGCACGAAACCGGTGTGGCCGACCATCCGGTGACTGGGTCGCACCGAGGGTCCCGCCACGTTCCACTCCCGGTGGAAGGTCTCGAAGATCTCGGTCTCGCAGAACCTCTTAGCCCCCCGCAACGCTTCGACCAGGGTCTGCAACTGGGGGACGGTGGGAAGGTAAGAGCAGAAGACTCCCCCCACCGGCTGCGCATCAGCGGCCACCTGAGCGGCGTGCCATGGCTCCGGGACATCCAACACCACCCGCTCGGGGCCAACCTCCGCGATCGCATCCTCGACCTTCCCCTGGCGAAGCTCCAACTGCGGTGGGACGTCCCCGAACCAGCGGCGGATCATCTTCCGGGCGTGGCTGGCGTGATCCGGACGAATCTCCACCGAGACCACCCTTCCGGCCTCCCCCACCGCCCTGGCCAGCGCCATCGCCAGGGCGCCCGATCCGGTTCCTCCTTCCACCACCGTCATCCCGGGAGCGATGTCCGCCCACATGAGAATCGGGCCGATGTCCTTGGGATACACCACCTGTGCGCCGCGTTTCATCTTGAGGATGAAGTCGGCCAACCGGGGACGGAGTAGGCGCAGCCCCGCTCCCCCCGACGATCTCAGCAGGATTCCCTCGGGTTGACCGATGATGTCGCGGTGGGGAAGTATTCCCATGTGGTACTCGAAGCGGCGGGAATGATCGAGGAGCACCATGAACCGCCGGCCCTTCCCGTCGATCAAGAGCGCCACCTCTCCTTCCCGGAGGGAGCGGTCGGAGGAAGCCGTCTCGCTCATTCAGGCGCTGCGGCCGGCGATGCGTAGCACCGTCACCCTCTTGACCCGGCAGAAGGAACAGGTCTCTCCAGGCGTTGGGCGACCGCACTCCCCGCAGGCCAGGAGTTCGGGAGGATCGGGCGGGAAGTAGGCCGCTCCCCGGTCGAGGAACCCGAAGAGGAACTGCGCCTTCAGACCGGGAGACTGTTCCTCCAGGCGGTTCAGCCACTCCTTGTAGCGGTTGATGGTGTTTCCCGCCGCCATGGGGCATTCCTCTATCTCGTATTGGATTCCCCGCAGGACCGCATAGGCGGCCGTCTCCCGCTCCGCCACCCGGAGGAGCGGCTTCACCTTGCGCACCAGTCCCCCGTCGGAGGTGGGAAGCACCGGACGTTGGCGGGCGAGATAGTCCACCTCCCAGCGAAGCACGTTGCCCATCAGCACCGCCGCCTCATCATCGAGATTGTGCCCCACCACCTACACGTCGTATCCCATCTCGGCAGCCGCTTCGTTGAGGAGGTAGCGCTTGGACAGACCGCATGCCGAGCAGGCCGCCCGGCTGGTGAGCCTGGCGGCCTCGGGGATGGAGAAACCGTGATCCGAGCCCAGGTCCACCACCCGGAGAGACAGATCCCGCTCCGAGGCGAACTGTCGGCTGAGGCGCAGGCCGTCGGAACTGTATTCATCGATCCCCAGATGCAAATAGACGCCATCCACCCGGTATCCCAGCACGGTCAGGATCTCCCAGAGGGCAAGACTGTCCTTTCCTCCCGACACCCCCAGCACCAACCGGTCGTCGGCGCCGAACATGTGATGGTCGGAGATGGTCCGGGCCACCTGACGATGGATGTGCTCTATGAAGTGGGACCGGCAGAAGCCGGCGTTGTGCCGGCGCACCGAGATGACCGCTCTCTCCCGACACACCCGGCACTTCACAACTCCGTCAACCTCCCGAGATGACCGGACGCACCTCGATCACGTCGTCCGGGTGGAGGCGGACGTCGTCGGTCAAAAGCTCGTCGCCCCTGATCACCAGCACCGACTCGGACACCAGGTCGAGCCGGTTGAGCAAGGCTTTGACCGACCCTGGTCCGCTCACCTCGATCTCCCGCCGGGGCTGGTGCATTATCACCTTCATTGGAAAACGGAGACCACCGAGGTCAGCAGGGTGAGGACCAACGCGAGGACCAGCAACCAAACCAGCACCCTCCTCAACCGTTCGTTTCTCAAGACGCCTCCTTCCGCTCGGTGGTCCTAGGCTTGGTTCCTCACTACGTTACCTTTCCGATGAGAAGCGACCGCCTGAGAAAATACGGTATCACCAACGCCTTCCGCGGAGCGCGCACCGGGGACTTCTGGCTGATGGCGGCCGGCCTGTTCCTCTGGCGTCTGGCCTCCCGCAGCAGGAACCGCCGTCGGTAGGGTCCGAACCGGATCAGACCATGCGGGCGAGTTCGGAGATGGCCCTCTTGATCTTTCTCCGGCCCTTTCGCCTGCCCACCCAGTAGACCACGCCCATCATCGCCGCGGTTCCCATGCTCTTGAGAAAAACCGGATTGGTCATCCCCTCTCCCGTGTTGGCCAAGGTGTCGATGATCTTCCGGGCTCCCTGTTCAAGGTCATCCCGGGTTACCACCGAGGGTTGATCACTCACCGCCCACACCCATCTTTCCAACCACCAGCGCCCCGCAGAGGAACACCACCGAAGTGATCCCGGCGGCGGCCACCCCCCACCAACTCGTCTCGGGGAGGGCTTCCACAAGGAACCGGTGCAGCGCCAGGGACGCCAAAACAGCCCCGAGACTCACCAGGACAGTCACCACCACCGCGACCGCCAGGGAGAGCCCCAGCCTCCGCATGGGCTCGATCGTCTCCTGGCGCAGATACTGCTTGGCCAACTCGATCAGTTCGGCGACCTGTTGAGGCAACTCCCTCGGATCCGTCATCAGGCATTCAAGGCTACCACCGCTTGTCCAGGTTCCTCGCAGGAGTTACCTTCCCCACGCCGACTCGTCTTCGAAGTTGGCGGCATGGCGCAGCAAGGGCATCGCCCTGCCAAATGTCGACGGGGCTCAGCGACTCCTCGCCGGGACGCGGGTCGAAAGGTAGGCGGACAGATGGTCAACCAGGTCGCGGGCGTCGTCCTCGGCGCCGTGGATGAAGCTCGACTTGCGGCGGCGGAGGAAGTTCATCCCGATCCGGTACATGCCGGGCGAATCGGAGACGACGCCGCCGTCGTGGCGGAGTCGCCCCTTGTGGTCCAGCACCGGAACATGGAGCCATGAGTAGTCCGGCCGGTAACCGGTGGCCCACAGGACGGTCTTGATCTCACCGCTGGTGAGGTCGAGACCAAGAGGAGGCGCCTTCTCGACCCGGGTCCGCTCGTAGCGGCGGGGAGGGCCGTACTCGCTGTCCAAGCCGTGCTCGGCGATCCACTCGTCGATGGACAGCAGCAGCCGGCCCATCTTGAGGTCGGAGCGGTTGCACTTGTTGTGGAGTGAACCCGACAACTGGGCCTTACCGTCCCTGATGCCGGCCAGCCGGCCCACCAGGCGCACTCCCCGGTCGGTCAGGGCGTTCAGGTCGAGGGTGATCCGTTCCGGCGTCCCCACCAACTGGGGAGAGGGGACGCTGCGGGCCCGCACGATGTCGTCCACCTCGTCGTAACGCTCGTCGGAGAGGCCGGTGACCTCGAACCAGTAACGGATGTCCTTCCCGCGGTACACCCGTGGCATGCGAACGTGCTCTCCCACCGACACCGTCACCTGCCGCCCCGAACGGTGGATCTCGTCGGCCAGTTGCACTCCGGTGGCCGACACTCCCACCACCAGCACGCCGCCTTCGGGGAGGTCCGAGGGGCGGCGATAGTGGAAGGGGGTCACCGACTCAACCGACGGCGGGAGCGCCGAGGCGATGGGGGGCACCTTGGGGAGGTTGAACTCCCCGGTCGCCAGCACCACCGATCGGCACGACCACACACCGCGGTTGGTCACCACCTCGTAGTCATCGCCCTCCTTGCGCACCGAGGTCACGTTGGTGAGGGTGTGGAGGGGCGGATCGACCCACCGGGCGTACCGGCCGATGAATCCGACGATCTCGGACATGGTCATGAAGCCGTCGGGGTCGTCGCCGTCATAGGCGAAGCCGGGCAACCGGGTCTGCCAGTTGGGAGTGAGCAGGCGGAGCGAGTCCCAGCGCTCCGTCCGCCACGTGTTGGCCACCTCCCCGCGCTCGAGGACCACGTGGTCGATCGAGCGCTGGGAGAGGAGGTAGCTTACCGCCAGACCGGTGTGCCCGGCGCCGATTACTACGGTGTCGGTCCGCACCCCGCCTCGCCCGTTAGTTGACCTGGACGGTTACGTTGGTGGGGTTGGTGAGGATGTCGAACACCGCCGAGATCTTCTGGGACTGGGCCACCAGCGCCTCGACGTCGGCCGAACTGGCCTCATCCGCGTCGATCTGGTAGGCGACCCGCACGTCGCTGAAGCCGTTCCTGACTTCGGGGTCCGATCCGAGGATGCCCCCGATGTTCATATCCGCCTCGACGGTCGCCTTGACGGAACGCAGCTTTATCTCGCGGTTCTCCGCCACGGCCGCCACGCCGGCGGTCAGACAACTCGCCAGGCCGGCCAGCACGATCTCCACTGGAGTTGCGGCGTTGTCCTCCGCGTTGAACTCCAGAGGATGGTCGGCCTCCACCTTGTAGGTTGACTTGTGAGCGCGTTCTTCGCCCAGTCCGAAGTAACCCCCGATGGTGGTCCGGCTGTGCGTTCCGTGCACCCACTCGTTCGAGGCTCTCCATGTGTAGTCGCCCGCGGCGGGGGTGTCTCCCACAACTCCCCGGGCAAACAGCAGATGCGCTGTGTCTACTCCGTTGATCTCACCTGTGCTCATTGGATTCTCCTTTGATTCTCAGTCATTGTTTCGAGTTTCGTCACTGTTATGTGGTGTTCATCCCGGAGACCGCATCCACTCTGTCTTGAGTCTTGAACTTCGAGAAGAGAGCCGGTCCCGGTGACAGAAATCAAACGCCAAGGATGGTAGGTACCAAATGCTCCCGGGTGGTGGCGTTATCTATTGGCGGGCAGTGGTCCCGCTCCGGTGAGCCACCCGGGAGCCGAGACAACCCATGTAATCGCGCATGGACATGGAGGCCGATTGCTGAAGCATCTTCGTGACGATTCCTATCTCGCTGCCTACCGCGCTGTCAGGGGTCTTCGGTCCCGGAAAACCGGGGAAACATGATTATAAGCAGAAACGCACGCGATGCAAATGCTATAGCCTTCCCCGACCCAGAATCTGGGGTAAACGACCCCAATGTGCATATAGAATTCGGCCCATGGGTTTGAAAGCGCCGCCCCCGGCGCGAGGGGATCGGACGTCGGCTGAGTCGCCAGGCAAAGCCGACCGAGACAGTTAGCACATGGTCGACGACGAGATTGCCGTCTTGGACATATTCATCCAGGCAGTGGCTCACACCACACTTACGGCGTACCGGATGGAAGAGTTTTCAGTTGGAGAGATCGCGAGCGTCCTCGACCGGTTCTTGGCGGAGCATCTTCCCCCCGAGGATTCCCGCTGGGAGCCATTGATGGCACTCGGCAAGCTATACCTGATCGGCTTGGAGATGATGAAGATCGACTTCGAGTTGGATGATCTCCTCGGCCAAGGAAAGATGGATTTTCCTGAGGACTGACTCTGTTCTCTGACCTTACAGAACAGATGTCTCCGATGTGTCGGAGGAGGGACTTGAACCCTCACCCTCCGTAGAGGACTAGGCCCTCAACCTAGCGCGTCTGCCATTTCCGCCACTCCGACTTGAGGTCTCGGAAGTATACCTGCAAGGCCCACCTCCTACTCCAGCCACAATTCATCCCTGCGGCATCCACCCAGGAGGTCGCGGCCCATTCAGTAGACGCAACACCGCATTTCGCACCCTAGGCCGACTCCCTCAGGCCGGCAGCCGGGGTTACTCCCGGATCAGGGTGCGTGCCTGCTCCCGGACGTACGATCGCATGTACCAGGGACCGCCGCTTCCGGCGCCTGAGGTGCCGGAGCCCTTCCAACCGCCGAAGGGCTGGATGTCGGGCCATGCGCCCGTGGTGGAACCGGCCCGACGGTTTGCGTACACCACTCCGGCCTCGATCCTCTGGAAGAACCGGTCCACCTCCTCGTCGGTGCCGGCGAAGACCCCGGCAGTGAGCCCGAAGATCGTGTCGTTGGACTTGTCGATTCCCTCGTCCAGGGAGTCAACCGCGGTGACGGCCACGAACGGCACGAACAACTCCTTCTCCCAGACCCAGGACTCCTGGGGAGCGGTCACCACGGTGGGCTGGAGGAAGTTCCCCCTGGCCAAGTCACCGTCCGTGACGACCTCGCCGCCGGCCAGAACCTCGCCGCCGGCATCTCTCACCTCGGCCACCGCCGAGCGGAACCGCTCCACCGCCTCCTGGTCGATGACCGGTCCCAGGAAGATGTCGCGCTGGCGGGGGTCGCCCACTTCGATCTCGCCGGTCTTCTGGGTCAACAGGTCGACGAACTCCTCGAATGCCGGGCGTTCGACATACACCCTGGAGTTGGCCGAGCACTTCTGTCCCGAGAGCCCGAAGGCCGCCCTCATCACCCCTTCGGCGGCCAGGTCCAGGTCGGCGGATGCAGTCACCACCGCCGGGTTCTTCCCGCCCATCTCGCACACCACCGGCTTGGGGCGACTGGCCGCCACCGTCCGGTACAGGTACATCCCCACCTCGTAGGAGCCGGTGAAGGTGACGCCGTCCACGTCGTCGCTGTGGGCAAGGCGGTCGCCTGCCCCGTCGCCACCGGTGATCACTTGCAGGGCGCCCGAGGGCAGTCCGGCGCGATAGAAGATGTCGGCCAGGAGCATGGAGCCCAGGGCGCCCGTGTTGGAAGGCTTCAGCACCACGGTGTTCCCGGTCAGAAGGGCGGCTGACGTCGGGCTGGACACCAGGGCCATGGGGAAGTTGAAGGGGGAGATGATCGCCCACACGCCCCAGGGTCGTAGTACCGAACGGTTGGTGTCCCCCACCCCGTACGCTCCCATCGCCCTCTCCAATCCTCCCGCTTCCTCCAGCCAGTCACAGTAATAATGGGCGAAGGCCGCTCCCTCGGAGACATCCCCCAGGGCCTCGAGCCGGTTCTTGCCGATCTCCAGACTCAGGAACCCGGCCAGGAGCGGGGTCTCCTCCTCCATGATCTCCGCCGCCCGTCGGACGATCGCCACCCTCTCCTGCCAGGGAGTGGCCTCCCACTCCGGCTGGAAGGCGCGAGCGGTGGCTATGGCGTCATCGACATCGTTGTCGGAAGCCTGGGAATAGATCCCGACCACCACTTCGGAGTCGATGGGAGAGCGTTCCACGTAGGTCTCCTCGGTAAACCGCTTCTCGCCGTCGATCAGGAGCGGGTGGGTCTGGCCGATCTGCGCGGTGGCCGCCGCCAGTCCCTCCTCATAGGCCTGGTGAAGCGCCGGATCGTCGGCCGACATGGTGGTATAAGTGATCTTTCCCATGGTTTGTTCCTTTACCCCGAAGCTTTGGTTGGAAGACGGGGTAAATTTTAGCATGCCTTCTAACCCCCTCGATCGGAGAACCCGCCCATGAGCTTCCGCCGGCGCCTGCACGTGATCGACTCCCACACGGCCGGGGAGCCGACCCGGGTGGTGACAGGGGGCTTTCCCGAATTGGAGGGCGACTCGCTCGAGGAGGTGGAGGCGGACCTCGTCTCGAACCACTGGGATGTGGCCCGGATGCTGGTCGGCGAACCACGGGGGCACGCACCCACACATGCCGTCCTGCCGCTACCTGCCTATAGCTCCGACGCCGACCTCTCGATCCTGATCCTCTCATCGCTCGGATCGCTGACCATGTGCGGGCACGCCCTGATCGGCGCGGTGACCACGCTGGTGGAAACCGGCAGGGTCCAGCCGACCGAGCCGGTCACCAAGGTGGCGGTGGAGACTCTGAGCGGCATGGTGGTGGCGGATGCTCACGTGGAGGGCACCAAGGTCCGGGCGGTGACTTTCCGGGGGGTGCCCTCCTGGGTGGCGGTGACCGGAATGGAAGTGAGCGTGGACGGGCAGGCATTCGAAGTGGACCTGGCCTTCGGGGGCATCTGGTACGCCCTGGTGAGGATCTCCCAGACCGGAATGGAGATCGCGGTGGACCGTATTCCCGGTTTGGTGGCGCTCAGCCACCGCATCCGCCTCGAGGTGAACAGGATACTGTCGGAGGGCGGCGGATGGCCCCCCGGGACACCGGGTCAGGTGGACCAACTCCTCTTCTTCGGACCTCCTGCCAGCGCCGGCGCCGACGGGCAGAACATGGCCACCTCCACCGGCCTGGGATTCGACCGCTCTCCCTGCGGGACCGGGAGCTGTGCCCGTATGGCGCGGGCGCACGCCCGGGGAGAACTGGGGGTGGGCGACACCTTCGTGCACGAAAGCGTGCTCAACACCATGTTCACCGGGACCATCGAGGCGGAGACGGAGGTGTTCGGGAAGAAGGCGATCATCCCCAGCATCACCGGCTCGGCCTATCTCACCGCCTTCAGCCAACTCGTCCTGGACAGCTACGACCCGCTGGGAGAGGGGATCTTCATCCCGGCGGCAGGAGGGACCTAGGGTTCGACCGGTTCGTACCAGCCGGAGCCGAAAAGTAGCCCGTCATGGAGGACCACCCAGCTGTGCTTGCGCTGCTCCTCGCCGGTGTCGGGATTCACAAAGACGTAGGAGACCCATTGGCCTTCCTCGGTGGCCGCCCGCAGATCGTCGCCATAGAAGTGACCGGTGGAGTCCACCCGAAGGGCCGGATCACGGTATCTCAAGTCCGGATTGTGATGGGAAATGGTGTAGCCGTTCTCGTCAATGATGAACACGTACCACTGCCCGTCGACATTCATCGGAGTGTTGTGATAGGCAATGGTCAACTCCAAGCCGTCCTCTTGGTAGCGTTCGATGGCTTGTTCGACCACATGCTGGGTGTATGCAGCCGGTTCGGCCTTGGTGGGGGTGTCGTTGCCGGTCAGCGCCCGGTACCCGATCAGGACCGCCAGCATCACCGCGACCAGGATCAGCATCTGGGAAGACGAACTGCTGTTCCTGCGTGTAGACATTGGACCTTCACCCCGTTCCGAAGACCTTTCAATGAAACAGGTTAACCGCCGGCGGGCTTCAGCTCGGCCTGATCACCTCGCCACGGCGGGAGGACTCGTACAGCGCTTCCATCACGGCCATGGTCCGACGCCCCTCCCAACCGTCGACCAGGGGCGGGCGGCCCTCGGCGACAGCGGCTACGAAATCCTCCATCTGGTGGAAGTGCAACGTTGGGTCCGCGTAGCCGCTGGAGGTGAGGGTGTCGCCCCGGTCGACCGATCCGGCGTCCAGTAGTTCTAGGATCTCGGGGGTAGGGCCGCCGGGGACGTCCCAGCGGGCCAGGTCGTCGTCCACCATGCCCACGGTCCCCTTCGTGCCGCGGATAACGAGGCTCCGGGGCTCAGGATTGACCGTGGCCGTGGAACTTGCCACAGTAGCCAGGACGCCGTTTCTGAAACGCACCACTCCCAGGGTGAGGTCCTCCACCTCAATGCGGTGAAGATCGGTGGTGGTGTAGAACCCGGCCACCGACTCGACGTCTCCCAGCATCCACACCATCAGGTCCAGGATATGGCTGGTCTGGGTGACCAGCGATCCTCCACCCTCCGACGCCCACCTGCCCCTCCACTCCGCAGAGTCGTAGTAGGCCTGGGAGCGAAAACACAGATCCCGGCACTCGGCCACCAGGGGCCGACCGATCAGTCCCCCCGTCACGGCCTCTCTCATCCGCATGGCGCCCTCCATGAAGCGGTACATGAAGATCACCCCCAGGGTCACTCCCGCCTCCTCGCAGGCCGCGATCATCCGGTCGGCGTCGGCCACGCTGGCGGCGATCGGCTTCTCGGTGAGCACGTGAAGACCCCGGGCGGCAGCGGCCACCGTCATCCGGGCGTGATCCCCGGTGGGAGTGGCCAGACAGACGGCGTCGACGCCGGGCGCCGCTATGAGCTCGCGCCAGTCGGTGAACACCTCCGAGACGCCGTACTCCCGGGCGAACCCGGCGGCCTTCTCCCGGTTTCGGGAACACACCGAGACCAGCCGGGCGCCGCCGGGCCGCATGGCCAGCGCGCCCGCGAACAGGTGCCCCGCCCCTCCGGTGCCCACCAGGCCGAACCGGAGGCTCATGACGGAGAGCCGAAAGTTGCCGGGCGCCGGAGCGTAACCAAGGTCATCGGCCATAACATTAGGACCCATCAACGCCGACAAAGGAGCCAAAAGTGCGTCGAGTCCCCAACACTTCCGCGGCAGGAGCGGAACTTGTCCCCCTCTTCCGGGACCAGTTGCTGCTCTGCGACGTCAAGCCGGGCGAGACGGTGCTGGGCTTCACCGACACGATGAGCAACGACGCCTACACCACGGCTCTCGGCGCCGCGGCCCGGGTGCTGGGCGCCACCTTCTTCCAGATCGTGGTCTCCGGCGACGAGGAGTGGATGAAGTCCGAGGCGATCATCGACGCCTGGAAGGGCTCCGACCTGGTGGTGGGGATGCTCACCACCGGCTGGATATACAGCGACGCTCACAACGCGGCGCTCGACGCCGGGGCGCGCACCCTGATGATCGAGGAGCCCGAGGACATCCTGCTCCGCATGTTCCCCACCCCCGAGATCCGGCGCCGGGCGGAAGTCAGCCAGAGACTCATGGAGGCGGGGACCACCCTGCGGCTCGAGTCGGAGGCCGGCACCGACCTGACCCTCAGCTACGAGGGGCGTCCGGTGGGGGTCCAGTACGGCTACTCCGACACGCCCGGACGCTGGGACCACTGGCCGTCGGGACAGGTGGCGCTGGCGCCCCTCGAGCACTCCGCAGAGGGCACCCTGGTGCTCGACGAGGGCGACTGCTTGATCAACCTGGGCAGGTACCTGATGTCACCCATCCGCCTGGAGCTTCGGGAAGGGAGCATCGTCTCGATCGACGGCGGAGCCGACGCCCGCCTGGCAAAGGACTACTTCGAGCTTCCCCGGGACTCACGGTCCTACGGCGTCTCCCACATCGGCTGGGGCTATGAGCACCGGGCCGACTGGAACGCCCTGGGACTGCGGTTCTGGGAAGGAGGAGGCGTGATGGACGTCGAGAGCTACTATGGCAACATGCTGATCGCCTTCGGCGCCAACTACATGCGGGGACTGGACGGGGAGAACCGGGTGCCGTTCCATTTCGACATCCCCACCCGCAACCACTCCATCTGGGTTGACGACACCCAGATCATCGACCGGGGGAACTTCGTCATCCCCGAACTGCAACTCGACTACCAGGAAGGCAACGACTCGTGACCAGTCTCGTAATCCGCAACGCCGAACTCCTGGACTGCACCGGCGCCGATCCGAGAGCCGGTGTGGACGTGGCGGTATCGGGTTCTCTGATCAGCGCCATCGGACCGGGGGCGGGGAGTTCTCCCGACCGGGTGATCGACGGAACGGGCCTGACCCTCATGCCCGGTTTGACCGACGCCCACGTCCACATGGGACTGGTGGACCCCGCAGGCGGGATCGGCGACCTGCCCTGGATCGACTACGTGTTCACCGTGCGGGGCGTCATCGAGAACACCCTCCAGGAGGGATTCACCACCGTCCGGGACGCCGGGGGACTCGACCCCCACTGGGCGCGGCTCTCCGAGCAGGGAGTGATCGACGGCCCCCGGATCCTCCCGTCGGGGTCCGTGCTGTCGCAGACCGGCGGGCACGGGGACCTGCGTCCCGCCCACCACATCGCCCACCCCCGTGGGAGCATTCCCGGCCTGTCCGCCACCCCCGAGATCGTGGACGGGGTGGACCAGGTGCGGCGGGCGGCAAGGGAGCAACTCCGAAAAGGCGCCACCCAGCTCAAGGTGTTCAGTTCGGGCGGGGTCCTCTCCCCCACCGATCCCTTCGACAGCCTCCAGTTCAGCTACGCCGAACTGCGGGCCGCGGTCGAGGCGGCCGCCGACTGGCACACCTACGTGCTAGCCCACTGCCACACCTCCGACGCCATCCGCCGGGCACTGACCGCTGGCATCCGATCGATCGAGCACGCCAGCATTCTCGATGAGGACGCGGCTCAGAGGATCTTGGATGCCAACGCCTTCGCGGTTATCACCCTGTCGGTGAAGTACGACCTCTTGGGCGATCCGGAAGGAGCGAGACTCACACCCGAACAGTTGACCAAGCTCAAAGCGGTCGAGTCTGCCGTACACCGGAGCCTCGAGATCATGGGAGAGACCGGACTCAAGGTGGGCTCGGGCTCGGACATCGTCGGTCCGCTCCAGGACCGCCGAGGCCGGGAATTGCCCCACAAGGCCAATTTCATGAGCCCGGCCGAGGCGATCGCCACCGCCACCACCGGCAACGCCGAACTGTTCTACATGGAGGACCGGATCGGCACCGTCGAGGTCGGCAAGGAGGCCGACCTGATCCTGGTGGATGGCAACCCCCTGGATGAGATCGAAGTCTTGGCCGAGCCCGACCGGATAGTGGCGGTGATCAAAGGCGGCCGGATCTACAAGGACACCCAGGGCAGGCTAGAAGCATCCTGACGTTTTTGCGGCCTCCGGCAATTCCAGGCCAGTGGTCACGGCTGCAATTACCCAATGGGAATAGGAAGCCCCTCGAGGCCCCGTAGGTCAATCCCCAGCGGCGCCAGGAGCGCGTTGAGGGATGTCTTCAACAGTGACCAAGCGACCCTTAAGACGGCGATGACCGCTACCCCGTAGAGAACTGCTCCAATCAGCCGCAGCAACCAAGGCCCATAGTTGAAAAACCGCATGCCGGTCACTGTTGTTCCCTCCTGTGACAAAGCCCCGAAGTGCGCGAAAAGGAGAGGCGGCGGCCGAGCAGCGATTGTCGAGCCGACCCCTATGGCGAAGAAGTCAAACAGCCCTCTGCTAGGCCAGGATCTCCGAGAGTTGGCGGCGCTCTTTCTTGAGTTCGGCCACCTCGTCGCGGAGCCGGGCGGCGTACTCGAAGCGCAGTTCGGCCGCGGCTTCCCGCATCTCCTCCTCCAGGGAGAGGATCACCCGGGAGAGATCGTCGCCGGTCAGGTCGATCACCTCCCGCTCGGCCCGGGATGAGCGGCGTCTCTCCACCGACGGCGCCTCTGAGGAAACCAACTCCAGGATGTCGGAGATGCGCTTTCGGATGGTCTGGGGGTCGATCCCGTGCCGGGCGTTGTACTCCAACTGCCGTCCCCGGCGCCGGTTGGTCTCCCCTATCGCCCTCTCCATGGACGAGGTGACCTCATCGGCGTACATCACCACCTGCCCGTCCACATTCCGCGCCGCTCGGCCGATGATCTGGATGAGGGAGGTGTCGGAGCGCAGGAACCCCTCCTTGTCGGCGTCGAGGATGGCCACCAGCGACACCTCGGGCAGGTCGAGCCCCTCTCGCAGCAGGTTGATTCCCACCAGGACGTCGAAGTCGCCCATCCGCAGTTCCCGGAGGATCTGCACCCTCTCCAGGGTGTCTATCTCCGAGTGGAGGTACCTGGCTCGCACTCCCATCTCCAGCAGATAGTCGGCCAGGTCCTCGGCCATCTTCTTGGTGATGGTGGTGACCAGCACCCGCTGGTCGGCGGCCGCCCGCTGGCGGATCTCGGCCAGCAGATCATCGATCTGCCCCCTGGTGGGCCGGACTATCACCTCGGGGTCCACCAGGCCGGTGGGACGGATGAGGAGTTCCACGGGCTGGGGACAGCGCTGCCGCTCGAAGGGACCGGGGGTGGCGGACATGCAGATCACCTGCCCGGTGCGGTCCAGCCACTCATCGAATCGGAGCGGGCGGTTGTCCAGGGCGGACGGCAGACGGAACCCGTGCTCCACCAGCACCTCCTTTCGGCTCCGGTCGCCCTCGTACTGGCCGCCGATCTGGGGAAGGGTGATGTGGGATTCGTCGATGATGGTTATGTAGTCGTCCGGGAAGTAGTCCAATAGCGTGTATGGGGGTTCTCCCGGCTCGCGCCCGTCCAGGTAGCGGGAGTAGTTCTCGATGCCCGCGCAGTATCCGATCTCCCTCATCATCTCGAGGTCGTAGTTGGTCCGCATCCTGAGCCGCTGGGCCTCCAGCAGCTTTCCCTCGCCCTCCAACTCCGCAAGCCTCCCGGCCAACTCCTGCTGGATTCCGGCGATGGCCTCGGCCATCCGTTCCTCGGGGGTCACGTAGTGGGTGGCCGGGAACACATGGAGTTCTTTCATCTCCGAGATCACTTCTCCGGTGAGCGGGTTCAAAGAGACGATCCTCTCCACCTCATCGCCGAAGTACTCCACCCGCACCACATGCTCCTGATAGGCCGGGAAGATGTCGAGGGTGTCTCCCTTCACCCGGAATCTGCCCCGGGTGAGGCTGACCTCGTTGCGGTTGTACTGGAGCATCACCAGCCTGCGCAGCGCCTCGGACATCGGGAACTCCACACCCCGGATCAACCGCAGAAGTTGTCCCTCGTACTGCTCGGGGGAACCCAGCCCGTAGATGCAGGAGACGGACGCCACGATGATCACGTCGTCTCGAACCATCAGGCCCGATGTGGCGGAGTGGCGCAGCCCGTCGATCTCGTCGTTGATGGAGGAGTCCTTCTCTATGTAGGTGTCGGTCTGGGGCATGTACGCCTCGGGCTGGTAGTAGTCGTAATAGGAGACGAAGTACTCCACCCGGTTGTCCGGGAAGAACTGGCGGAACTCGTTGGCCAACTGAGCGGCCAAGGCCTTGTTGGGAGCGATCACCAGGGCGGGACGCTGGGCCTTCTCGATGGTCCACGCCACGGTGGCGGACTTGCCGGAGCCGGTGATTCCCAGGAGCGTCTGGAACCGGTCGCCCTCCTCCAGACCCCTGGCCAGGGAGGAGATCGCAGATGGTTGATCGCCCGAAGGGGCGAAGTCGGCTTTGACCTCAAAACGATTCATCGCTCTCCCGAATCGTATCGGACTAGTGGGACAGAACGCCCAACTCCCGGGCGGCCCTTTTTACCTCTTCGGCCAGGGCATCCCGGTCCAACCGGTTGGAGATCACCAGGTCGGCCAACTCCAGCCACTCCTGGCGGGAACGCTGGGAATCCAGGCGGCGCCGGATGTCTCCATCGCTCATTCCCCGCTCCCTCAGTCGGGTTCGGACGGTCCCGGGGTCGGCGTCAACCACCAGCACCGGCCAGTCGGGCATCACCAGGTCGGAAGGCGCGGATATCTCAACCGTTACCGGGCGGTCGGGATAGCGATCGACCTCCCGGAACAGGCGGGCGCGGATGTGGGGATGTGTCATCTCCATCAGTTCCGCGAGCTGGCCCGGGTCGGAGAAGACGATCCTTCCCAGCGCGGACCGGTCGATCCTTCCTCCGGACACCGCCTGTGGCCAGCGGGCCGTCACCTGGGCGAAGGCCTCGCCATCCGGCCGCAGGACTGCATGCCCCAGAGAGTCCGCATCGATCACGGCCGTTCCCAGGGCACCGAGAAGGGAGCACACCAGGCTCTTGCCCGAACCTATCCCTCCGGTTACCACCACCCGGGGAGGAGTCCCGCTCATCTACCCGCGCCGGCCCTTCGGGGTTATCGACCCCCGATGCCCCGCTTCTTGAGTTCTTCCAGGATGGCTTCCAGGGAGGAGTCCACCCGGACCGACCGCCGCTCGGGCTCGGGCTTTTCTCTCTTGGGCCGGGGGTGTTCGGTCCTCCGGGGGCGAGAGCGCGTCTGGCTGCGGGTCTTCCACTCCGGAAGGGCCTGTTTCACCGACAGGCTGACGCGCCTGCGGTTGGTGTCGAGTTCGGTGATCTTCACTGTGATCTGCTGTCCGACGGAGAGTTCCATCTCGGGAGACTCCACCCGGTGCATGGCGATCTCCGAGACATGCACCAACCCCTCCACGCCCTCGGCGATGGAGACGAAGGCGCCGAAGGGCACGGTCTTGGTCACCTTGCCCTCGATGACGTTCCCCACCTCGTGGGAGTCGGAGAACACCGTCCACGGATCTTCGAGCGTCTGGCGCATGGACAGGGAGATCCGCTCCCTCTCCCGATCCACCTCCAGCACTTTCACCATTACCTTCTCGCCTACCTCCACCACTTCGGAGGGATGGCTGATGTGAGTCCAGGCAAGTTCGGAGACGTGCACCAGCCCGTCCATCTTGCCCAGGTCCACGAAAGCTCCGAAAGGCACGACCGAGGAGACCGTGCCCTCGCGGGTCTCTCCCTCCACCAGCAGGTTCATGAAGGAGTCGCGTTCCTCGGCCTGCTCCTCCTCCAGGAAGGCGCGCCGGGACAGCACCACGTTGTTACGCTGGCGGTCCAACTCGATCACCTTGGCCTCGATCTCGGTGTCGACGAAGGGATGGAGGTTGCACACCCTGCGCAGGCCCACCAGCGAGGCCGGAAGGAAACCCCGGAGGCCGATGTCAACGATCAGGCCTCCCTTGACGACTTCGATGACGGTCCCCTTGACCGACTTGCTGTCCCTGTGTACTTCTTCCACCTTGCTCCAGGCTCGTTTGTACTGGGCCCGCTTCTTGGAGAGAATCGGGCGGCCGTTCTCATCCTCACGGGTGAGCACCACCCCTTCCACCTGGTCTCCCACCGAAACGATGTCTCGGGGATCGACGTTCTTCTTGATGGACAACTCGTTGGCGGGAATCAGGGCCTCCGACTTGAAGCCGATGTCGACCAGGGCCCCCTCGATGTCCACGCTGACCACCGTGCCTTCCACCAGTTCGTTTTCCTTGAAGACCCTTATGTCCCGGCCCAGGGCCTGCTCGAATATGGCCTCATCGTCCAATCGGCTGGCTTCGGCTTCATCGACCGCGGGCCCCTCGGACGCGGTTGCCTCGCCGCCTTCCTCCGAGGCCTCGGGACTGTCCGCATCCTCCGCTTCTCCTGCGGCTTGGGGGGCTTCGGCCTCCTCCGGCTCCGCTGCGGCCTCCGCAGCCTCGGGAGCCTCGATCTCCCCCGTATCCCCTGCAGCCCCGTCGGCGATCGACTCGACTTCCCCTGCGGCGCCGTCGCTCTGCTCCGGGTTCTCGACGGTCTCCACACCGGGGTGTCCTGCCGGTGGCTCCTCCTGCAATGTCGCGGTCTTGGATGAAGCCGGCGCCGCCGTCTCGCCGACGGGCAGGTTTATTTGTTCGTCGCTCATGTAGGAATAGGGATGGGGGAAGGGGTAGATGTTATTTCGTCCAAGCAAGCGCCTATGGCAGTCGGACTCCGCCTAAGTTTGGCACACCCGAGCGCACTCCGCAAATTGCCTAGCTCTTGCATTCCGCAAGGTTGCGTCCGAAGGCTACATCCACCTTCAGGGGAACCGCCAGATCCGCCACGCCCTCCATCACCTCCACGGTGAGCGCCGCCACATCCTCGAGGTCGTCCTCGGGTGTCTCAATGACCAGTTCGTCGTGGATCTGCAGGAGGAGACTGCACGAAGGACTCACCTGTCCGAGTCGGGAGGCAAGAACGATCATCGCCTTCTTGATGATGTCCGCGGCCGTCCCCTGCACGGGAGCGTTGAGCGCCATCCGCTCCCCCATCTGCCGGATCCGGAAATTGTCGCTCCGGAGTTCAGGCAGGTAGCGGCGACGCTTGAACAGCGTGGTGGTGTACCCGTTCCGTCTCGCCTCGAGCACCATGCCGTCCATGAAGGACTTCACCGCGGGGAACTGGGAGAAGTAAGCGTCTATGTGCTCCGCCGCCTCCTCCCGGGAGATGTCCAGTCGCTGGGAGAGCCCGAATGCCTCCATTCCGTACAGCAGTCCGAAGTTGATGGTCTTGGCCCGTCGCCGCATGTCGGCGGTGATGTCCGAAACGTCCACCTCGAAGACCCGGGCGGCGGTGGCGGTGTGAATGTCGACGTCGGACAGGAACGCCTCCAGCAGACCCGGATCTCGGCTGAAATGGGACAGCACCCGCAACTCGATCTGGGAGTAGTCGGCCACCAGCAACACCTGCTCCGGGCCGGCCACGAAGGCTCTTCTCACCGTCCTCCCCACCTCCGTGCGGATCGGTATGGTCTGCAGGTTGGGGTTCTCCGATGAGACCCGACCAGTGGAGGTGCCCATCTGGTTGAACCGGGTGTGGATCCGCCCGTCGGCGCCTACGAGGGAGAGATACCCGTCCACATGGGCCGAGCGGATCTTCTCCAACTGCCGGAACTCTAGAAGCAAATCCACCAGGGGGTGATCCAGTTTGCCCAGGACCGAGGCATCGGTGGAAGGCTTCCCGGTGGCGGTTTTCTTCAACACGGGAAGGCCCAGCTTTCCGAACAGGACTTCCCGCAACTGCAAGGTGGAGTTCACGTTGAACGCTCCCCCGGCCAATCCGTAGATGCGCTGTTCCAGCCCTGCGATGTCCGCTCTCAGTTTCCCGCTCAGTTCCAAGAGGTACTCCCGGTCCACCCCGATCCCCGCGTCCTCCATCTCGGCCAGCACCCCCACCAGGGGCAACTCCACATCCATGAAGAGCTCCATCTCCTCCCGCTCCTCCAGTTCGGAGCGGAGCGGTCGGATCAGCCTGGAGATGGCCTCGGCCCTCAAACCGATCTGATCGAACCGGGGGCGGGGGTCGAACGCCAGGCTTCCCTGGGTGGGAGTGTCTTCCTCCGCGAGGTCTTCGGTGAGCGGCATGCCGATCATTCGCTCGGCCAACTCGTCGAGTTGGTAGCGGCCGGTGGCGGGATTGATCACGTAGGCGGCCAGGGCCGTGTCGAATTCCAGACCCCGCAACGCCACACCCCGCGCTCCGAGCCACCGGATGAGAGGTTTGGCGTCGTGGGTGACCTTGCGACGTTGGGGATCAGCCAGTGCCTGCTCCAAGCCGGCCAGCAGATCCTCGGGCACCAGCGCCACCTGGTTCTCCCCCTCTCTAACCGCCAACCCCTCGAAGTGCTCATCCCTGATCAATTCCACTACCAGGGGGTCGAGGTCGGGCAGACCCGCAACAGCTTGACGTGTGGTGAGGACCCGGGTCTCTACCTCCACCCGGCCTGTTTCCGGCTTGCCGCTTCCGCCCACCCGCACCGACTGGAGGTCTGCCCAGAGGCTGAAGAACTCCAGGGAAGTGACCAACTCCCGAACCCGCTCCGAATCCCAGGCCCGGCGCACCAGATCGGGGATCTCCACCTCCACCTCCAGATCCCGACGGAGCGTCATCAACTCCTTGTTCAACAGAACCTGGGAATGGTTGTCGGAAAGATTGGCGCGAAGCCGCGGGGTCAGTTCGTCGAGGTTTTCAAAGACCCTCTCCACCTCGCCGTACTGGCCGATCAGCCGGGCGGCGGTCTTCTCCCCCACCCCCGGGACTCCCGGAAGATTGTCGGAGTTGTCCCCCCTCAGAGCCGCGATTTCCACATACCGGGCAGGAGGGACCGAGTAGCGCTTCTCCACCCACCCGGGGGTCACCTTCACCGTGTCGCTCACGCCCCGGCGGGTGTAGAGAACCCTGAAGTTCTCGTCCACCAACTGAAAGACGTCCCGATCACCCGTTACCGCCAGCACCTCCCATCCTTCGGCGGCGGCTCGGCCTGCAATCGAAGCGATCACGTCATCGGCTTCAAAGCCCTCCTTGCTCAACTGCGGCACTTCCAAGGCCTCGAGGAAGTCCTGCAAGAGGGAGAACTGTGGAGCAAGCAGATCGGGGGTGCGGGAACGCTGGGCTTTGTATTCGGGATACAGCTCCGTCCGGAAAGTCTGGCGGGACACGTCCCACACCACCGCCAACGCCTCGGGATTCTCATCCGTCAAGAGCCTGATGAGCATGCGGGTGAATCCGAACACCGCATTGGTGACCTGGCCGGAGGAAGTGGCCAGATCCTTGGGAAGGGCGTAGAACGCCCGGTAGGCGATCGAGTGTCCGTCGATCAACGCCAGGGTCGACATCAGAAGTGCTCCTCGAAGGAACCCATCCGATCCAGAAGACGATCCCGCTTGTGCAGGAGCACTGCCCGGCGGTGATCGATCTCGTCCAGGGCCCTCTCGAACCGCTCGACGTCGGCCATGGCCCGCTCCGCCTCGTCCTGGTGCATCGAGGAACCGATCACCGCCGCGTCCCGCACCGCGTCATCGGCCAGGTGGCGGTGGTAATCCAATTCCGCCGACACCCTCGCCTCTTCCTGTTCGAGGTGCTTCAACCGGTCGTTGACCGCGAAGACCTGCTTGGAGAGACGGCGCCTACCCATGGTGGTGGAGGATATCGGAAGACTTTGCCCCCGCTCCCCTCTACAATCGGGTTCGCCTGGCCGGGATGGCGAAATCTGGCAGACGCGGTGGACTCAAAATCCATTGGGGGCAACTCCGTGTGGGTTCGAATCCCACTCCCGGCACCGATCCCTCATGCGGTTCCCTGACCTTCTCTACTGAGGCATGAGGTGACGGACGACTATCGGCGCCTATGAGGCGGATGGCAACGGGTGGCCGGGCCGGCCAAAATGGGCGCCGCGCACCGGGGCGGGTAGTCGGCCGCTTTGCGTGATGTGGCGGCGCGAGTAGCAATGGTCGATGGAGGGGGCAAAGCTGGAAAACCGAACCGGCCGATTACCGTTTAAGGAACCAGACCGGAGGAAGACGTCCTGTGAACGAACCTGCTTGGACAATGGGAATCGAGGAGGAATACCTCCTGGTGGAGCGTGAGACCGGAGAGCTCATCTCCACCCAGCCCCCCGGTCTCATGGACAGAGTCACAGAACTCCGGTACGGACAGGTAAGCCACGAACTCTTCGACTCCCAGATAGAGATCGGCACGGGGATCTGTGAGAACGTCAAGCAGCTTCGCGCCGACGTCGGCCTGTTGCGCCTGGCGGTCAGCGAGGCCGCCGAGGAGTACGGACTCGCTCCCATAGCCGCCTCCACCCACCCCATTGCAAGATGGAAGAAACAACAGATCACAGAGGGCGAGCGTTATCAGGCACTCACCCAAGACCTCCAGGCGGTGACGCGCCGGATGATCATCTCCGGAATGCACGTACACGTGGGGATCGAGGATCCCGAGTTGCGAATCGACCTCATGGGTCAGGTCACCTATTTCCTACCTCACCTGCTGGCCCTCTCCACTTCCTCGCCCTTCTGGGAGGGAGCGGACACCGGTCTCAAGAGTTATCGCATCTCTGTCTTCAGCTCTGTGCCAAGGACCGGGTTGCCCGAGAAGTTCGACTCATGGGCCGAATTCGAGAGGCATGTCCATGTATTGGTGAGAGCTGGTGTCATAGAGGACTCCACCAAAATCTGGTGGCACATCCGACCCTCGGAACGCTACCCCACGCTGGAGATGAGGGTCACCGACCTGCCTACCAAAATGGAGGACACGGTGGCCATCGCCGCCCTGTACATATGCCTTCTCCGCATGCTGTGGAGGTACAAGATGGAGAACCTGCGGTGGCGGGGGTACTCCAATTTCCTGGTGGCGGAGAACCTCTGGCGCGCCCAACGCTACGGCGTCCGCGGCAAGATGATCGACTTCAGCCGGGGAGCGTTGGTGCCGGTCCCGGATCTTGTCGAGGAGATCATCGACTTGGTACAACCTGACGCCGAAGCCCTGGGGTGCACGGAGGAGATAGAGCACATCCGGGCGATCTGCCGAAGAGGTACCTCCGCCGATCGGCAGTTGGCCGCATACAACCAGGCGCTGGCCTGCGGGGCTACCGATAAAGAAGCGATCAAGGCGGTGGTGGACACCTTGATCTCTGACACCTTAATGCCTCCTCAGGAGTGATCCGGTCCGCCGACCCTCGACTCTGAGACCGAGAGTTCAGGGCTGGACCCACTAAAGTGTTGTCACAATGAACGATGCTGAGCTTCTCCACGAAATCACCGCTCTGAGAGAGCGTTTGTCCAAGCTGAGCGCCGCCAGCCTGCACATCAACGAGAGCCTCGATTTAGGTACGGTCCTGCAGGGGGTCTTGGATAGCGCCCGGACACTAACCGATGCGCGGCATGGAGTCCTCACCCTTCTGGTTGACACGGGCGATTCCAGGACTTGCCTGGACTCGGGATTGTCCCATGACGAGAGCCACCTCATTCGGAATGTGCCGGAAAGGCAAAGTCTCATTGACTACGTGGCAGAGATTCAGAGTCTGGTGCGGGTTCCGGATTTGGAGGCCCACCTCCGATCGCTTGGATGGGGACACATGCATCTACCGGTGAAGGTGGGGTCCTTCCTGGCGGCGCCGATCAGACATCGGGGAGAAAACGTCGGCCACATCTTGCTGGCCAACCGGGAACGGGGCGAAGAGTTCACCGGGGAGGACGAAGAGGTCCTGGTGATGTTTGCAGCCCAGGCGGCCCTGGTCATCTCCAACGCCCGCCGACACTTGGAGGAGCAGAGAGCAAGGGCCGACCTGGAAGCCTTGGTCAACACATCGCCGATAGGCGTCGTGGTCATGGACGCCAGGACGGGGCAGGTTGTCTCCAGGAATCAGGAAGCCAGAAGGATCGTGGGGGATCTGAGGATGCAGGAGGGCTCTGTGGATCATCTCAAGGAGGTGGTGAACATCCACCGGGCTGATGGTCGGGAATTGCCCCTTCACAAGATGCCGGTGGCGCAGGTGCTGGCCAGCGGAGAGACGGTACGCGCCGAGGAGATCGTCATCGAAGTCCCCGATGGACGCAAGGTGACAACCCTGGTGAACGCCACACCCATCCGCTCAGAGGAAGGAGAGGTGGTGTCGGTGGTGGTGACCATGCAGGACATGACACCCGTGGAGGAACTGCAGAGACTACGAGCTGAATTCCTGGGTATGGTCAGCCATGAACTGAGGACCCCGCTCACCACCATCAAAGGCTCGGCGGCGACAGTGCTGGGATCCTCCTCGGCGCTCGATCCAGCCGAGACGCTCCAGTTCTTCAGGATCGTGGACGAGCAGGCTGACCACATGCGGGATCTGATCAGCAACCTGCAGGACGTGAGCAAGATCGCCACGGGCAGCTTGTCCATCCAGCGGGAACCGGTCGAACTGAAGAGCCTTCTGGACCAGGCCAGGGCCAGCTTCCTGAGCGGCGGAGGGAGGGGCGTGATCAGCATCGACATGACCGGGGAACTGCTTCCCGTGATGGCCGACCGCCAGCGCCTGCTGCAGGTGATCGGCAACCTGCTCGACAATGCAGCCAAGTATTCTCCCGACCGGTCCACCGTCACGGTCGAAGCGTCACAAGAGGACCACCACGTTGTCATCTCGGTCACCGACCAGGGTCGGGGGATCGCGGCCGAGCACCTGCCGTTCCTGTTCCGGAAGTTCTCACGTTTGCACGGAGCCAGCGCCGGGAGGAGTAGCGTCGGAGACGGACTGGGGCTGGCTATCTGCAAGGGAATTGTCGAAGCTCACGGCGGCCGCATTTGGGCGACAAGCGACGGACCGGGCATGGGAGCGCGATTCAGCTTCAGCATCCCTCTTGTCGATGACGGCGCCTATCCCATTACGACCGATTCGGGCCGGTTCCACCCGGCACCGGACGAGTTGGGAGAGCAATGCCGGGTACTGGTCGTCGATGACGACCTGCAGATCCTCAGGTACGTGCGTGACATTCTGGCCGAGGCGGGATATGTCCCGATTGTCACCGGAGATCCGAATGAGGTGTGTCACCTGATGCGGAGGAACAAACCCCACGTGGTCCTGCTGGACTTCATGCTGCCGGACAAAGACGGTGTGGCCCTGATGAAAGAACTCCCCGAACTCGCCGAGGTACCGGTGATATTCCTGTCGGGGTACGGGGAGGACGAGATAGTGGCAAGCGCCTTGGACGCGGGGGCGGCCGACTACGTGGTGAAACCCTTCTCCCCCACTGAGTTGGTCGTGAGAATCGGAGCAGCGCTCCGCCCGCCGAGGGCGCCCGGCGACTTCGGGCATCCGACGCATTTCCGCGTCGGTGATCTGGCGATCAACTACCTGGAGCGCACCGTGACCGTGGAGGACCGGCCCGTGAAGTTGACCGCCACCGAATTCAAGCTGCTGACCATGCTTTCCCTCAACGCCGACCGGGCCATGTCTCAAGACCAGTTGCTCAAGTCGATTTGGGGCGCCGAACAGGCCGGTGACCCGCGGGTGCTCCGTTCCTTTGTCAAAAACCTCCGCCGCAAACTGGGCGACGAGGCAACGAATCCCACATATATCCTCACCGAACGCGGCTTCGGTTACCGCATCGCCAAACCCCAACCGGTCAGCTGAAGGATCGGCTAGTTGAGCACCACCTCGGGTATCAGTTTGGTCCCACTCCTACGGTAAATCGCCCACAGTCGTCCGGATCCATCGAGAATCCGGGTCGGCCTCTCTTCTTCAGGGTGTGGAAAGGTGTCGGTGGACAAACGCCTCCCGTGGCGGACCATCTGCAAGGTCGGGAGATCGACCGTCAAGGCCGGCAGGTCAGCCAGGCCCTCGGCAGGCGAAACCATCCACTTCTCCCACTCCCCCAGGTCATCGGGACCCGGAGCGGCGCCCGCCCTCTCCCCCACCGAAAGGCTCCCCACGCGTGTTCGTCGCAACTCCACCAGATGGGCGCGACCCCCGAGCGCCCGAGCAAGGTCGTCGGCGAGGCTCCTCACATAGACGCCCTTTCCGCACACCACGCGGAGCCCCACCAACGGGTTCGATCCTGCTTCGAAACGCGTGACGTCCAGGGAGTGAACGGTCACCCGGCGCGCCTTTCTCTCCACCGCCTTTCCCTCCCTGGCCAGTTCATACAGGCGCCGTCCCCCCACCTTTACGGCCGAGACCATGGGAGGGACCTGGCTGATCTCCCCCACGAAGTCCCCGAGGGCCGCTTCCACGTCCATCCTGGAGACCGGCATCTCCCCGCTCCAGACCTCCTCCCCGTCTGCGTCCAGCGTGTCGGTGGCTACCCCGAAGCGCGCCACCGCCAGGTACTCCTTTTCCAGGGGCAGGAGAAAACGAATCAGGCGGGTGACCCGTCCCACCGCCACCACCAGGGCGCCGGTGGCCATCGGGTCGAGAGTCCCGGCGTGGCCAACTTTGCGGATGCCGACCGAGCGGCGCACCGCGGCCACCACGTCATGGGAAGTAATCCCTCCGGGCTTGTCGAGGACCAGGAAGCCCTCAGGCAAAGGGGACTCTCTGCAGGACCGCCTCCACAGCCGCAGACGGATCACCATCGAATGCGAAACCGCTCGCGTTGTGATGCCCACCGCCTCCCAGAGCCTCGGCAATCGCCCCCACGTTGACCTCCCCCCGGGACCGAAGGCTGACCCGCACCCCACCGTGGTCTGCCTCCCGGATGAGCATCGCCACTCCAGCCTCCCGGGGGAGGCGGACCAGGTCGATGAGGAGTTCGGTCTCCTCGCCGTTGAGCGAAGCCCCTTCCAGGTCCTCTCTGTAGAGAACCGACCAAACCACTCGGCGTTCGGTGTCCAGTCGAGCCCGGGAGAGCACCGCCCCAGCCACCGATAGCAGTCCGAACGGCTCCTCCTCGTAGACGGCCTGGCCGATCACCGCGGGGCGGGCGCCCGCTTCCAGCAACCGGGCGGCTAGACGGTGAGTGCGGGGGGTGGTGTTGGAGTACTGGAACCGTCCGGTATCGGTGACGAGACCGGTGAGGAGGCAGGTGGCGACCACCTCGTCCACCGGCCATCCCAACTCCAGAATCAGGTCGAAGACCAACTCGACCGTGGCGGAAGCGCCGGAGTCGATCAGATCGATGGTCCCGAAGCCGGGATTGGAGACATGGTGGTCGACGACCACCAAATTCTCAGCTTGCTCGGATATCCAGTCCAGGTTCCCCAGCCGATCCACCGACGCGCAGTCGAAGGCCAGGACGGTCTGGGGCAGGTCGGACGGCAAAAGGGGAACGGATAGGAGGTCGGTCGGGAGGAACCGGTAGCGACTCGGAACAGCCTCCGGAGAAGGGATGGCCAGTTGCACGGACCTTCCCGCCAGACGGGCCGAAGCGGCAAAGCCCAGCATCGACCCCAAGGCGTCCCCGTCCGGGCGCTCATGGCAAACTCCCCCCAGCGACCCGGATGCGAGTATCACCTCTGCGGCCTCCCGGATCTTCTCCGGCAATGCCCGGCTCACTCTCCTCCTCCCGCACCCGGCATGGGGGCCCCCCTCAGCAGGCTTTCGATCTTCACGCCTGCAATCACCCCCTGATCCGGCCGGAACTCCAACCGGGGGGTGTACTTGAGTCGGACCTGGGAAGCCAGCAGGGCTTGCAGGCGACCGGCCGCCGATGCGAGCCCCTCGCCGGTCTCCTCAAGCCTGGTCATGTCGGCAGCCGAGTAGAACACCACCGCTCTTCGCAGGTCCGGGGAAGTCTCGACACCGGTGATGGTCACCCCCGACAACCGGGGATCGGAGAGGCCATGGACCTCCGAAGCCAGAACCTCCCAGACGATTGCATTGACCCGCCGCATGCGGGGAAACCGGTCGACACCCATTTGCTCATCTCGCCCTGGGTTCGGGGTGATCGAGATAGGAGATCAGGACCTCGGTCACGTTCACTTCGCCCCTGCGGTCAAGGTAATGCTCCGCCCGTTGCATCAGCCGCTCCAACTCCCGGCGGTTGGGCGCCACCAGCGCCACTCCCAGGCCCGCCCGACGCCACAGATCGTGATGATCCACTTCCGCTACCGAGTAGGAAGCAGTCCTCCGCAGGCCCTCCACCACCGGACGGAGAACCGACCGTTTCTCCTTCAGCGACCGGGTGGCGGGAAGCGAGAGCTCGAAACGCATAGCCGCCGCCTCCATCAGGTGCGAGCAACCTCCCTCACCGTGAACGCTTCGATCAGATCACCCTCCTTGACGTCGTTGTACCGCTCGAGAACGATCCCGCACTCCAGGCCGAACACCACTTCATCAACGTCCTGTTTGAACCGCCGGAGGGAAGCAATGGATCCGGTGTAGATGACCACGTCGTCGCGATACAGTCGCACGTCGGCGCCCAGGGCCATCCGCCCCTCGGTGACCAGGCACCCCGCAGCCATGGCTCGGGGCACCCGGAAGAGGGCGCGCACCTCGGCGACTCCCAGGATGTCCTCGTGCCGCTCGGGAGCGAGTCTTCCCACCAGGAGCTGTTCCACATCATCCAGGAGCTCGTAAATCACCGAGTAGGAACGGAATTCGATCCCTCGCTGCTGCGCCTCGCGCGCCGCCTTGGATTCGGCGCGCACGTTGAAACCCACTATCACCGCTCCGGTGACGTCACCCAGATTCACATCATTGAGATTGATCCCGCCCACCGCCGCGTGGATGATCTCTATCCGCCCTTCCTCTCTCTTGATCTTCCCGATCGCTTCCCGCAGGGTCTCCACCGAGCCATGGGCGTCCGCCTTCACGACCAATCTGAGTTCCCCCTGGGTGGACTGGAGTTGCTCGAGGTGGGAGACAAAACGGTCCCGGGCGCTGGGCATCTCCATTCTTATCTTGCGCTCCCGATCGCGGTCGGCCTGCGCCGCGGCCAACTGCCGTGCGAGGCGCTCGTTCTTGACCACCTCAAAGCCATCTCCCGCTCCGGGCACATCATTCCATCCCATAACCAGGACCGGCACCGAGGGCGTAGCGGAGGAGACCCTTTGCCCGGCATGGTTGAACATGGCCCTCACCCTTCCCGACACACCGCCCGCCACCAGCGCATCCCCTCTCTTGAGGGTGCCCCTCTGCACGATCACCGTCGCCACCGGCCCCATCCCCCTGTCCAGTCTCGAGTCGACCACCACCCCGGAGGCGAGCGGCTTGGGGGAAGCCTTGAGTTCCTGGATCTGCGCCATCAAATCGATTGTCTCCAGAAGCTCCTCCAGGCCGTCTCCCTCGGTAGCCGAGATCTCCACGCTGGGGACGTCTCCTCCCAACTCCTCGACGATGACGTTGTGCTCGGTCAGCTTGGTCCGCACCGACATCGGATCGGCGCCCGGTCGGTCGATCTTGTTGATCGCCACCAGCATTTCCACACCAGCCGCCCGGGCATGGCTGACCGCCTCCACGGTCTGCGGCATTACCCCGTCGTCGGCCGCGATCACCAAAACCACAATGTCAGTCAACTCCGCTCCCCGGGCGCGGAGGGTGGTGAAGGCCTCGTGACCGGGGGTGTCGATAAAGGTGATGGGATTGCCCTCCACGGTTGCCTGGTAGGCGCCGATGTGCTGAGTGATTCCGCCTGCTTCCCCCGAGACGACGTCGGTGCGACGGAATGCGTCCAAAAGGGTGGTCTTGCCGTGATCCACATGGCCCATCACCGTCACGATGGGCGGCCGCTCGACCAGATCCTTGGGATCGTCGGCCGGTACGTCGCGAAGGCGGACCACCGGGACCCGCTCGGGCGCCGACTCGATCACCTCCACCAAGGCCCCGAAACCCTCCCCCACCTCCGCCATAAGGTCTTTGGGCATGAGCTGTCCGGCTCCCACCACCCGACCCATGCCGATCATCCGGGCGACCACGTCGCCTACCGGAACGTCGAGGGCTTCTGCGTATTCGGCGACTGATGCAGTGTCTTGTACCTCCACCACCGACAATTCCACCACCGGAGGGAGGGGCGCTTCCTCGGGGACGGGAGGATCCTCCACGGACAAGGCCGGAGCGGGGGCCTCTTCGACCGGCTCGGGCTCGGGCTCGGGGGCCGGGGCTGGTTCGGGCGCCGTCTCGGGCTCTCCCACCAGCGCGAAACGCACCAGTTCGGCTTCCTCTGTCGAGATGGTGGAGGAGGCGGCCCTCACCACCAAGCCGATCTCCTTGGCCTGGCGGATCACGTCCTGGGACGAAAGGCCCAGTTCGCGGGCGATCTGATAAATCCTGACCCTAGCCATGTCGCACCGAAGCAGACGCGCCGGTCAGGCGGTTGCTGAACTGGTGCCGGCAGTGGTAACCGGAGATGCAGCCACCCTGGCGCCGGATTTTTGGGTCCCGGACTCGGCCCCCGGGGAGGGGGGAGGCTCGTCGGAGCGGATATCGATCCTGTACCCGGTGAGACGGGCGGCGAGACGGGCGTTCTGACCCTCCTTGCCGATCGCCAGGGAAAGTTGGTGCTCGGAGACGATCACCTCCGCGCCCTTCTCCTCCTCGTTGATCCTGACCTCGCGAATGCGAGCAGGGCCCAACGCGTCGGCGATAAAGGCAGCCACGTCCTCCTGGTACTGGACGACATCCACCTTCTCGTTGCGGAGTTCCTTGACCACCTGTTGCACTCTCGACCCGCGGGCGCCCACGCAGGCGCCGCGGGGATCCACGTTCGGATCATGGGAGATCACCGCGATCTTGGTGCGATGTCCCGGTTCCCGTGCGATCGCCACGATCTCCACCACGCCCTCGACCAGTTCGGGCACCTCCAGTTCGAGAAGCCTCCTCACCAGGTCGGGGTGAGAGCGGCTGACGATGATCTGGGGGCCCTTGGGCTCGTTCTTGACCTCCAGGATGAGCGCCTTGGCCCGGTTGCCCCGGTCAAGCAACTGGTGCGGGATCCGCTCTGAGGCGGGCATGAGCGCCTCGGCGTTGCCCAGGTCGAAGATGATGTAGCGCCCGTCGACCTGCTGCACTATCCCGGTGACCAGGTCGCCTTCCCGTCCCTGGTAGGCAGCGTAAATCTGTTCCCGCTTGGCGATCCGGAGGCGTTGGGCGATCACCTGCTTGGCGGTCTGGGCGGCTATCCGGCCGAAATCCTGGGACATTTCCTCCCACTCCCTCGTAACCGCGCCCTCCTCATCGAGGTTCTGGCCGAAAACCCGGATCTCTCCCGACTCCAGGTCGATTGTGACCCGCGCCTCGTCGGCCTTTCCCGACGTGCGCTTGTAGGCCGAGACCAGGGCGTTCGCAACGGCGTCCAGGATGGTCTCGACCGGCACTCCCCGCTCTCTCTCCAAGAGTTCCAGAGCCTCCATCACCTGGTAGTCGATCTTCATGGGCGAGCCTTCCCCTTCCCCGGCTTGGGAGAGGCGTCCCAGCGGAAGACGGTGCGGGCCGAGAGTATCGCCCCGTACAGGAGAGCATGACGCTCACCCTCCACTGACAGTTCACAGCCTTCCTCGTCCGCCGAGGCCAACCGCCCCCGGAGACTGATGTTTCTTCCCTCGTTGCGGACCTTGATCACTACCTCCCGGCCGACTGCCTTTTCGAAGTGCCGGGGGATCCGCAACCGACGCTCCAGGCCCGGGGAGCTCACCTCCAGGCGATAGGGACCCTCAAGGTCGGTCTCGGCGTCAAGAAGCCGGGAGAGGCGGCGGGAGGTCTCGGCCAGGCGGTCGAGGTCAATCCCTCCCTCAGCGTCCACCACCACCCGGAGAAGGCGCGCTCCCCTGTGGCCGAGCAGTTCCAGGGAGTCCAACTCCAGCCGTTCGGCTTCCAGGTAGGGGCCTACCACAGCCGAGAGCCTCTCGGCCGCGGTCATCTTGGGCAAAGTGCCGGTGTCGCGCATAAGTACGGTTGTCACTCCTTCAATCGTCAACCTAGTCTAACCCTCTCCCCAGGGTGATAAAGAGGTCGGATGTTCAGGCGCCGTTCAACCGGAAATCGTCCATGAAGGAAGCCAGGCGCGCCGCGCTGTCCACCTCCAGGCCGGCGTAGAGGCTGGCCCGGCACCCCCCCACGGACTTGTGACCACGGAGGCCCACCAAACCCGCGGCCTGGGACTCCCGAAGAAAGCGGGCCTCGGCCTCGGGGGTGGGGAGCCGGAACACCACGTTGGTGTGGGACCGGTATCGCCGGACCACCGGGTTGTGGTAGTAGCCGTCGCTCTGGTCGATGACGTCGTAGACCAGGCCGGCCTTCCGGGCGGTGCGCTCCTCCAACCCCGGGATTCCCCCCAGATCGCGGAGGCGCTTCAGCATCTTGCCCATCAGGTATATCGGGAACACCGGGGGCGTGTTGCCCAGCGAGTCCTTCTCGGCGTACCAGCGGTAGTCGAGCATGCGAGGGAGGACCGGGGAGATGTTCTCCAGCACAGAGCGCCGGATGAACACCAGCGCCATTCCGGCCGGAGCGAGGTTCTTCTGCACTCCCCCGTACACCAGGTCGTAACGGTCCCAGTCGATGGGACGGGCCAGAAAGTCCGATGACATGTCGCACACCTGGGGCAGGTCCACATCCAAGGACTCCACCATCCTGATCCCGCCGATGGTCTCGTTGGACGTCAGATGCAAATAGGCGGTGTCGGGCTGGATGGCGACCTCCTCCGCGACCGGCATCCGGGTGTACCCGTGCGGCTTGCCGTCCCAGGCGCAGTAGGAGTCTCCCCAGCGCTGCGCATCGCCCAGGGCCAGGACTCCCCATGAGCCGGCGGCCACGTAGGCTCCTCTGCCCCTGTTGCCCAGCAGGTTGAGGGGAACCATGGCGAACTGCATGGTGGCGCCGCCGGGTATCACGACGACTTCAAAGTGGGCCGGCGCTCCGGAAACCTCCCGCGCCAGGGAGAGGGCTTCGGCATGCACTGCCGAGTACACGTCGGATCGGTGGCTCATCTCCAGGACGGACATCCCGCTTCCGGCGAAATCCAGGAACTCCTCCTGCGCCTCCTCCAGAACGGGCAGCGGCAGGGTGCACGGGCCGGCGCCGAAATTGTCAACTCGCATGGCGCCAATTGTCGCACGACGGGGCCAAAACATGAAACCATTTCCAAAATCCCTCTAATGTTTCCGGCATGTACCGGTACAGCGGACGGCACGTACTGAAAGTCGGTCCCCTCCTCACTCATCGGGTAGAGGACCGTCTGGTGGAGGAGTCGCCCATGGAGCTTCGGATGATGGGGGTCCCCATCGCGGTGGTCATGCGCACACCGGGCCAGGAGGAAGACCTGGCGCTGGGATTCGCCATCACAGAGGGGATTGTCGACGGCCCGCAGGAGGTGGCCCGCGTGCGGTCGATCGGTACGGGGGACCGGTACGAACTGGAACTGGCCGAGGGGGTGGAAATCGATCCCGAGCAGTTCCGCCGCAACACCTACACCTCCTCGTCCTGCGGGGTGTGCGGCAAGGCCTCCATCGACGCGGTGCTGGTGGCCTCCCGCCCGCTTCCCCCCGGACCCGAACTCACGCCGCAGATGATCACCTCGCTCCCCGACCGCCTCCGCCAGGCTCAATTGTCGTTCGCGGCCACCGGCGGATCCCACGCGGCAGGTTTGTTCAGTACGGGGGGAGAACTCCTGGCCATCGCCGAAGACGTCGGACGTCACAACGCGGTGGACAAGGCCATCGGCGCCCTGGCCCGCCAGCGATGGCCCCTCGGCGAACTGATCCTGGCGGTCTCGGGAAGGATCTCCTTCGAGATAACCCAGAAAGCCGCGGTGGCGGGCATCCCGGTGGTGGCAGGCATCTCCGCCGCCTCATCCCTGGCGGTCGATCTGGCTCTGGAAGTGGGAATGACCCTGGCCGGGTTCGTCCGGGGAGAGGAGATGGTGGTATATGCCGGCGAGAGGCGTCTGGGCCGCGACTCCTCGCCCTAGCCCGTCGACAGAGCGGCGCCCACCATGCCCGCCACCCTACCGCTCACCTCGGCCGTTGCGACTTCGGTGGTCTCCAGGTCGGAGCGGGTGGTCAACTCCACCAGACCGTCGGCCAGCTTCCGAGGGCCGACCGTGATGCGGTAGGGGACCCCGATCAGTTCCGCGTCGGCGAACTTGACGCCCGGCCGCTCCGGCCGGTCGTCCAGGATGGCCTCGACGCCCGCTGCGGTAAGTTCGTCGTAGAGGCGTTCTCCCACGGCCAGAGTCTGAGGATCGTCGGCCCGCAGGACCGTGATCACCACGTGGTAGGGAGAGACCGACACCGGCCAGACGATCCCCCGCCGGTCGTGGGAGTGCTCCACCACCGCGGCCATTGTCCTCTCCACGCCGATCCCGTAGGAGCCCATCACGATGGGGGTGGAGTCGCCCTGGGCGTTCTGGACCATCGCCCCCATCGCCCTCGAGTATCGGTCACCCAACTTGAAGATGTGTCCGACCTCGATCCCCCGCCAAACGTCGAGGGTCCCGCAGCACCGAGTGCACTGCTCCCCCAGGGAAACCCCCCGCAGGTCGGCCCACCGTTCCACCTCGATGTCCCTGCCCACGTCGACCGAGGTGAGATGCCAGTCGTCCCGGTTGGCGCCGGTCACCAGGTTGCGCCGTCCGGCCAGGCCATGATCGGCAATTATGGGGAGGTGCTGCACCCCCACCGCACCCAAGCTTCCCGGATCGGCCCCCAGGGCGGGGCGTATCTCGTCGGGGTGCGCCGGGCGCAGATTGGCGACGCCGAGCGTGTCGACCAGCTTCTGCTCCAGGAGTTCGTGATCTCCCCGAAGGAGGACCAGGGTGAGCTTGCCGTCCACCACGTAGACCAAGGTCTTGATCTGTCGCTCCGGGGCGGCCCGGTCGGGGTGGGCGTCGGCCAGGGCGCGGATCGTGCGGATTCCGGGGGTGGCCAGCGGCTCGGTCCGTCCCTGGGAGGGGCCGTCTTCGATCTCCGGGGTCACCGAGACCGCTCTTTCCAGGTTCGCCCGGTAGTCACACCCGTCGCAGGTGACAATCCAGTCCTCACCCGCCGGGCTCGGAACCATGAACTCGACCGACTCGGACCCGCCCATCGCCCCCGAGGACGCCGCCACGTCCAGAGCCTCCAGCCCGCAGCGGCGGAAGATGGCGGTATAGGCCTGATGGTGGAGGTCGAAGGCGACGTCCAAGCCCGCCCGGTCCACATCCAGCGAATAGGAGTCTTTCATGGTGAACTCCCGCACCCGCAGCACTCCCGCCTTGGGCCGGGGTTCGTCGCGGAACTTGGTCTGGATCTGGTACCAGATCTGGGGAAGATCGCGGTACGAGAAGACCTCTCCCGCCAGCAGTGCTATCACCTCCTCATGGGTCATGCCCAGGCAGTGATCCACACCCTTTCTGTCCTCCAGCCTGAACATCTCCTCCCCCATGGCCTCCCACCGTCCCGACCGGCGCCACACTTCGGCCGGATGGAGGGCCGGGAGATGCAGGTGCTGTCCCCCGATGGCGTCCATCTCCTCCCGGATGATCCGGTCCACTTTGTCCCGCACCCGCTGACCCAGGGGCAGCATGGAATAGTGCCCGGCGGCCAACTGGCGTATGAAGCCTCCCCGGAGAAGGAGGCGGTGGCTGGCCGCCTCGGCATGGGCGGGATCGTCCCGCAGGGTGGGTATGAACAGCTTGGACCAGCGCATCCATAGAAAAGATACCGCATCCGATACCGATTCGGGGTTCCCCGACCTCCCGTGCGGTCTGCGAATCCCGGCCCGGCGAGAGACATTACCCTTTGGCGCGGGTGAACGAAAAGATGGAGATCGGTCTGGTCGGCCTGGCCGTGATGGGACAGAACCTGGTCCTCAACCTGGTCGATCACGGGTACCGGGTGGCCGTCCACAACCGGACGACCGCCACCACCCGCCGCTTCCTTGCCGAGCGGGCCGCCGGCCTGGCGGTGACCGGCGCCGACACCCTGGAAGGCCTGGTGGAGATGCTGGAGCCGCCCCGCAGGATTCTCCTGATGGTCAAGGCCGGTGCGCCGGTGGATTCCTTCATAGGGCGCCTCCTCCCCCTCCTCTCCCCGGGCGACGTGTTGGCGGATCTGGGCAATTCCTTCTACCTAGACACCGCCCGGCGCCTGTCGGAGACCAAAGCGCAGGGGATCCACTACCTGGGCGTGGGAGTGTCGGGAGGAGAGGAGGGCGCCCGGCGCGGCCCGTCGATTATGGTGGGGGGTGGACTGCAGGCCTGGGACCTCCTGAGAGACCCCCTGACCGCCATCTCCGCCAAGCTCCCCGATGGGACCCCGTGCTGCGACCGGCTGGGTCCCGGGGGTGCCGGCCACTTCGTGAAGATGGTCCACAACGGCATCGAATACGGAGACATGCAGCTTCTGGCCGAGGCCTACCACCTGCTCAGGTCCAGCGGGATGACCCACGGGGAGATGAGCGAATTATTTCATGAATGGCGGAAGGGTCCCCTTGATTCCTACCTGGTGGACATAACGGCCGAGATCCTCTCCCGCCGCGATGACGACGGCCAGCCGCTCCTGCCAAGGGTGCTGGATCGGGCTTCCCAGAAGGGCACCGGGAGGGACACCGTCAAGGTCGCCCTCGATCTCGGCCAGCCCATGACGCTCGTGGCCGAGGCGGTCATGGCCCGGGCGGTCTCGGCCCTCAAGGCGGAACGGACCGCCGCTTCCCGGGTACTGGGAGACCCGGGTGAGCCGCGGCTGACCGGAGACCGCGTTCGCCTGGCCGGGTGGATCCACGACGCCCTCCACGCCTCCAAGATCATCTCCTACGCACAGGGTTTCATGGTGCTGCGGTCCGCCGCCGAGGAGTTCGGGTGGGACCTCGACCTGGCGCGTATAGCGGAAGTGTGGCGAGAGGGGTGCATCATTCGCGCCCGGCTGCTCGAAGAGGTGATCGGCGCTTTCCGCTCCGAGCGGCCACCCGCCAACCTGCTACTGCACGACCACTTCAACCGAGCGATCGGCACGGCTTCGGAGGGTTGGCGGCTGATCGTGGCCAAGGCCGCCCTGGCTGGCATTCCCGTCCCGGGGTATTCCGCGGCCCTGGCCTTCTACGACGGTTACCGTTCCGAGCGGCTTCCCGCCAACCTGGTGGCGGCGCAGCGCGACTACTTCGGCGCCCACACCTACCAGAGGACCGACCGCCCCCTCACCGAGTACTTCCACACCGACTGGTCCTCCCCCGAGACCACCGGGCTAACCCGATGATCGGTTCCGACCCTCACCGGTTGCCCCGGACGGCGATCCCCCGCCGCTACCAGTTGGTGATCGAGCCCGACCTCGAGCAGTTCACCTTCCGAGGGAGCGTGGAGATCGACCTGGAGATCACCGAGGCGCTCTCGGAGATCGTCCTCAACGCGGTCGATCTCGAGATCACCCGGGCCGTTCTCCGGGTCGGGGAGGAGAGCGCCGGCATCGAGGGGACCGTCAGCTACCAGACGGAGTTCCAGCGCGCGGTCATCGGCCTTTCTGAAGTCGCGCCGGCCGGAGCCGCCGTGCTCTCCATGGAGTTCACCGGCATCCTGAACGACCAACTGCACGGGTTCTATCGTTCCACCTTCACCGACGTCGACGGCCAGAACCAGGTGATCGCCACCACCCAGTTCGAGGCGACCGACGCCCGGCGGGCCTTTCCCTGCTGGGACGAACCGGAGTTCAAGGCGGTGTTCGGGATAACCCTGGTGGTGCCCGGCCACCTCATGGCGACATCCAACAGTCCAGAGATCAGCCGGACCGGGCACGGACCGGACAAGGTGGCCATCACCTACGCCGACACCATCGCTATGTCCACCTACCTGGTGGCGTTCGTGGTAGGGGACTTCGAGGCCACCCCGGCGGTGGACGTGGACGGCGTGGCGGTGCGGATCGTGGCCCCGCGGGGAAAGCTGCACCTGGCCGACTACGCCCTGGAGTGCGCCGTGTTCTGCCTGCGGTATTTCCGTTCCTACTACGGCATCCCCTACCCGGGCGACAAGATCGACCACCTGGCCGTCCCCGACTTCGCCTTCGGCGCCATGGAGAACCTGGGTTGCATCATCTACCGGGAGACGGCGCTGCTCACCGACCCCGAAAGCGCCACCACCGCGGAACTGACCCGCATCCTGGACGTGATCGCCCACGAATTGGCCCACATGTGGTTCGGCGATCTGGTCACGATGAGGTGGTGGAACGGGATCTGGTTGAACGAGGCTTTCGCATCCTTCATGGAGATGAAGGCCACCGATGCGATGCGCCCCGAATGGAAGAGGTGGCTCACCTTCGCAGGACTGGAACGGCCCTGGGCTTACGGGGTGGACTCTCTGGCCAGCACCCGGCCGGTGGAGTTCGAGGTCCGATCGCCCGCCGAGGCCAACGAGATGTTCGACGCCCTCACCTATGGGAAGGGCTCGGCGGTCCTCCGGATGATGGAACAGTACCTTGGCGAGGAGACCTTCCGGGAGGGGGTCGGAAACTACCTGCGGGAGCACGCCTACGGGAACACCGACACCGCCGACCTGTGGGCTAGTCTCAACCAAGCCTCGGGCCAGCCGGTGGGAGAGATCATGGACACCTGGATCTACCAGGGGGGATACCCGCTGGTGGAGGTGACCCGGAGCGGCGAGGGTGTGGAGATCACCCAGCGCCGACACCTCAGAATCCCAGCCGACGACCAGACCCGGTGGCGGATCCCGATCCAGTTGCGGGGAGAGACCGACGAAGGGGCCTTCCACGCCAACCAGTTGCTCACCGATCGACGGTCAACCGCCCAGACAGGCCTCCGGCCCGGGTGGATAGCCGCCAACGCCGGCGGGCACGGCTTCTACCGGGTGCGCTATTCGGACCGGCTCCTCGAAGCGTTGGTGACCAACCTGGGATCACTCGACGACCTGGAACGGTTCTGTCTGATCGACGATGCCTGGGCGCTGGTGGAGAGCGGAGACATCGATGCGGCTTCCTACCTGCGGCTGGCCGCCGCCTACCGAACCGAGACCGAATTCGTGATCTGGACGACGGTGCTGGGCGGCCTGGGGACCATGGACCACCACCTGGTTTCGGAGGCTCAGCGGTCGCCTTTCTCCGACCTGGTGATGGAGTTGATCGAACCGGCTCTCGACCGCCTGGGCTGGGATCCCGCGCCCGGAGAGAGCGATCTGACACGCCAACTTCGCGGGCTGATCCTGGGAAGCGCCGGGAGGCTGGCTCGCAACCCCGAAGTCGTGGAACGATCCGGGGAGGTCTTCGAGGAATGGCTCACCGACCCCGGGCGGATCGATCCCGAGGTGGCCCAGGCCTGCCTGTACACGGTGGCCGCCACCGGCGACCACCAGACCTATGAGCGCCTGTTCTCCCTGTATGAAGAGAACGACTCGCCCCAGGAGAAGCTGCGGTTCCTACGGTCCCTCACCTACGTCGAGACCCGTGCCAGCGTCGACGCCACCCTGGAGGCGGTGCTAGAACGGACCATTCGCAACCAGGACGCCTCATGGGTGGTGGGAGGACTGTTCCGGCGGAAAGAGACCGGCCCGTATGCCTGGAAGAAGACACAGGAGGCCTGGGCCGACATCGTGGCCGGCCTCCCCTCCATGACGGTCAGATACCTTGTGGACACGGCCCACAACCTCTCCGGCCCGCAGATCGCCGATAGCGTCGCGGCCTTCCTGGAGACAGCCGACATGCCGGAGGCAGAGAAGGCCAGGGCCCAGGCCCTGGAACGGCTCCGCTCCTACGTGATGCTCAGAGAGCGCCAGGCTGCAGCACTGGCCGCCTACCTAGACGGGAGTTGAGCCCGGTCACCCTTCGGCTCTGTTCAGCGGACCTCGGCTGAGGCTCCCGCGCCTTCCAGTTGCTTCTTGGCGGCGTCGGCGGCTGCGGCGTCCACGCCTTCCAGTATGGCCTTGGGAAAGGCGTCGACCAGTTCCTTCGACTCCCGGAGGCCCAGTTTGGTGATGGCCCGCACTTCCTTGATGACCGCGATCTTGGCGTCGCCGATGGCGGTGAGCACCACGTCGAACTCGGTCTGTTCGACCTCTTCCTCCTCCTCGGCCCCACCGGCGGCGGGCATGGCAGCCATGGCCATCGGCGCGGCGGCGGTGACGTCGAAGTGTTGCTCGAAGGCGTCCAGGAACTCTTTCAGTTCCAAGACGGTCATCTCTTCGAAAACACCCAACAGTTCATCAGTAGTCATCTTTGCCATTGCTTGGTTCCTTTCTTCGGTCTCGAAATCTCAGGCCGCGGAGGCGGACTCTTTTCGCTCCAGGAGCTGTGAAAAGGCTCCCGCCGCCGAGCGAGTGAAGGAGGCAAACACTCCGGCCGTCTTGTGGAGGGGCGCCGAGATGCCGCCGGCCAACTTCCCCAGGAGCTGTTCCCGGGATCCCAGGTTGGCGAACTCGGCCACCTGGTCGACGCCGATGAACTTCCCGTTCATGATCCCCCCCTTCAACACCAGGTTGCGGAACTGGCGGCTCTGCTCTCTCACGGTCCGCGCCGCCGCCAGCGGATCCCCCTCCGCAAAGACCAGGGCGGTGGGCCCCGAGAGATGGTCCGACAGGCCCTCGTGACCCATCTCCTCCATGGCTCGGCGGGTCAACGACATCTTCATCACCCTCATCCGGGCCTCGCCCTCCAAGAGGGAGCGGCGGACCTGCTGGACCTCCTTGACGGTCAGCCCCCGGAACTCGGTGAGATAGATCGCGTCCACGGCTGAGATCCGCTCGCGGATGGCAGCCACCCGCTCCACCTTCTCGGCTCGGCTCATCGGCATTTATAGTTCCTCCAAATGAAAAACCCCGGCATCCTCAGCTCGGATACAGGGGTGAAGAACACCGACCTGCGCTGGCGGATCAATCCTTTGAACCTTCCGGCAACCAGCGGTCTCGGGCCGAGGGCAGAGATTGGTTTTGTCTTTCCGGAATTGTAGAGCAAACGGGTTCGGAACGCCAAACCGGTTTGGCGAGTCTGCCCCGTCCCATCAGACGTTCCGGGAGTCTGGGAGGGAACGTCATTCTGCCGTAGGCAAAACACCCCTCGTTTCGACCCGGTGGGTCTGCAACACGGGCGTCATGCTAAACGTCTAGTTGAGGTGCATCCCTCATCGGCCGAGAGGGATTCCTCTCTGCGCTACTTCCGGATCGAACCCCTAGTGCAGAATCGAGCAGCGGGGGCTACGCCAGTCGGATCGCCACCCTCAGGAGGCGGTCAACTCATCCAGGCGGTTCACGTCTATCTTGACTCCCGGTCCCATGGTTGAGGAGATGGTCAGAGACCTCATGTACCTGCCCTTGGCGGCCGGCGGGCGGGCCCGGTTGAGCTCGTCGGCCAGGGTCGAGAGGTTCTCGGCCAACTTGGCCGTGCCAAAGCTCACCCTGCCGATCACCGCGTGGACGTTCCCGTACCGATCGGTGCGGTATTCGATCTGGCCGGCCTTGAAGGCCGAGACAGTGGCCCCGAGGTCGTTGCTCACCGTGCCGGACTTGGGATTGGGCATCAGGCCCCGGGGTCCGAGAATCCGACCCAGCCTGCCCACCCGCGGCATCATGGCGGGGACCGCGATCGCCACGTCGAAGTCGAGCGCTCCCCCCTCGGAGATCTCCTTGATCAGATCGTCCGCTCCCACTATGTCGGCGCCGGCCGCGGTGGCCTCGTCGTGCCGATCGTCAGGCGCGAACACCGCCACCCGCACAGTTTTCCCCGTGCCGTGGGGGAAGGAGACATTTCCCCGGAGCATCTGGTCGGCCCGGCGCGGATCGACGCCCAGCCGGAACGCGGCCTCCACCGACTCGTCGAATCGAGCCGAAGCCATGAACTTGACCAGGTCCAGAGCCTCGGTGGGGGCGTAGGCCGACGCGCGGTCGTACCTTCGCATGGAATCCTGGTAACGCTTGCCCTTTTTTACCATTTCTACCTCCGTGGTCCAGGCGGCCCGGGCTTGTCCGAGCCTCCCACCGGCGTGTCTGTTCGGATTGTCTAGTCCTCGACCTCGATCCCCATCGAACGGGCGGTCCCCGCCACTATCCGCATGGCCGCTTCCACATCGTTGGCGTTGAGGTCCGGCATCTTGATCTCGGCGATCTCCCTCACCTGCTCGGAGGTGACGGAACCCACCTTGACCTCATGGGGTTCGCCCGACCCCTTCTCCACCCGGGCGGCTTGGCGCAACAGGGAAGCGGCCGGGGGGGTCTTGGTAATGAAGGTGAAGGTGCGATCCTTGTAGATCGTGATCTCGACGGGGATGATCGAACCGCGCTTGTCCTCGGTGGCGGAGTTGTAGGCCCGCACGAAGTCCATGAGGTTGATTCCATGGGGACCGAGGGAGGTCCCCACCGGAGCGGCGGGAGACGCCTCACCGGCGGAAAGTTGCATCTTGACCTTGGCGGATATCTCTTTGACAGCCATCTTCTTCGACTCCTGTGTGAGGGGCGGCTTCTAATTCTTCTGGATGTCGGCGAATCCCAGTTCCACCGGAGTGTCCCGGCCGAAGATCTCCACCAGCACCACCACCTTCGACTGGTCGAGGTTGATCTCCTCGATAATGCCGCTGAAGTCGTTGAAGGGCCCCGACACCACCCGCACGGTCTCTCCCACTTCCCAAGCCGGCTTGAACCGGGGCTTGGACTTCGTCCTCGTCTCCTGAAAGCCCAGCATGCGCTCCACCTCGCGGCGGGAGAGAGGCGGCGGGCGATTCTGCTTACCCATGTTGGAGGCGACGAACCCCGTGACTCCGGGCGTCTCCCGCACCGCTGCCCAGGAGTCGTCGTCCAGCCACATCCGGACCAGCAGGTATCCGGGGAAAACCTTCTTGGGAACCGTGACCTTCTTCCGGTTCCGGATCTCCACCACGTCCTCGCGGGGAATGTGTACGTCGAAGATACGACCGGCGAGACGGAGCCACTCCACCCGCTTCTCCAGATTGGCCTTGACCTTCTCCTCATGGCCGGAGTAGGCGTGGATCACGTACCAGTCTCCGGGAAGATCGTACGGACTGACCGGGGATTCCTCCTCGATCTCGGCTAAAAGCGTCTCGGTCGCTGCCGGCTCAGCCACTTCCGATACCTCCAAGAAGAGTGAGAACAATCTGCTTGAGAGCCACGTCGAGGCCGAAGATCACCAAGGCGAGGATCACGGAGGTGGTTATGGTCACCACGCTGAAGTTCACGAGTTGACGGCGAGTCGGCCAGGACACCCTCGACAATTCGGTGCGCACCTCCCGAAGAAAGATCATCAACCGGGTGTGGAGGGGAGGGCGCTGCGCCGAGGGTCTCTTGCGCGGGGTAACCGCGCGCTCAGCCCGAGCGGACGGCCGCTTGTCTTGGGATTGTTTCTTCTGCCGCCGCTCCTCGCGCTCGACGAGGCGACGCATCTGTCGGTTCATGCTCAAGCCGTTCCGGGTTTTGGGTTTGAACGATCGTGACTGGTTAGCAGGGGTGGCGGGACTCGAACCCACAACCTCCGGTTTTGGAGACCGGCGCTCTGCCAAATTGGAGCTACACCCCTCAAGGGGTTTATCAGCCTCGCTTGAAGTATACCCTGCCGGATCTCGAGAGTAAACCCACTATCGAACCAACACCCTCCCCAAAAGAGGGTCAGCCGCCGCCCCTGACCCGGCGGCTTACGGTCCAGGCGACCACCGAGGCCACTCCCACCACGGCTGCGGCGATCGCTACCTTCTCGGCCGAGCGAGCCGGCTCGACCTCGGCATAGGATTCCGGGAGGTCCAGGCTCCCTCTCACAGCCGGCATCAACCCGGCGGGCGCGGGCATCAGGTTCCCGTGCATTCCGGCCAGCACGCGATGAATCCGGTCCTCGATGGCGCTCTCGGCCTGGCACCGAAGGCAATGATCGGCGTGGCGCGCCAGGAAGGTCGCCCTGGCCTTCTGGTCGACGGCCAAGAACCGGACCAGGGGGCGGGACGCCCAACAGACGGTCGACTGCATGAGCCTCAAGGGGAGTCCTCCAGAATGGCGCGAAGGCGCTTTCGGGCGCGGTGAAGTCGGACCTTGGAGGCTGAGACCGAGACGCCCAGCGCCTCGGATATCTCGGCGTGGCTCCAGCCGTACACGTCCCTGAGCACCACCACCATCCGCGCACGCTGGGGAAGCGCGAACAGGGCCCGCCGGAGCCGTCCTCGCAGATTTGCCGCTTCGAGGGCCAACTCGGGATGGCTGAACCTCGAGACCGGGGCCGCCATGTTCTCCACCACGTCCAACGGCGACTCCTGGGTTCGCTTGCGACGGCTCAACTGGCTCCACGCCACGTTGACGGTGATGCGGTACAGCCATGAGGAGAACCTGGCTTCCCCCCGAAACTTGCCGATCCCTCGCCAAGCCCGGAGCAAAGCCTCCTGGGAAATGTCAGCCGCCAAATCGCGATCTCCCGCCAAACGCATCGCCAAGGTGAACACCTCGTGCTGGTGACGCTCGGCCAGTATTGAGAACGCAGCCTGGTTCCCCGCTCTGGCAAGGTCCACCAACCGGTGTTCGTCGTCCCCTTTGACCGGATAGGCGTTCATGGGGTTACAGGGTACCGATGGGAGAAAGCCAACGGCCTTGAGAGGGACTTCAGCCCGCCACGGCTTCGATGGTTGCGGTGATCAGGGTCCTTCCCTCTGATTGGAGGCCCATCGAGAATCCGAGCCCCTGCGAACGACTGCCCCGCACCTCGGCGGGGACGCCGGGCCGCAGCGGCCGGCGGAAGCGGAACCGCGCCCGGCGGAGGGGCGCGGTGCCGGGAACCAGGCGGCTAACGCCCTGGCACAACCAGGCGGCGCACAAAAGGCCGTGCACCACCACACCCGAGAGCCCCGCTCCCACGGCCGACTGATGGTCCCAGTGGATGGGGTTCCAGTCTCTGGTGGCGGCCGCGTAGCGGATCAGGTCTGCCCGGCTCGCCGACTTCGAGAGGGCCGGTATCTCCTCCCCCTCTCCGGGGAGGCCGGCGGGGACACCCTTCTGGTTTTCGGCCCGATCCTCGGGTGGGGGCTCCCGTTCCTCCGTCCCTCCCCGGGCGGGGGGCTCACCGCCCGCTATCAGAAAGGACGAGGATCCCTCCACCACCGGTTCCCCGCCGGACCCGGTCATTTGAAGGGCGAAGTCCACGAACCACACCCCCCGGCGGTGACGGACCCGCCTTACCGCGCCCCGCACCGTCCAGTCCTCCTCCGCCCGGAGCGGCGCGTGCCAGCGGAAAACCTGTTCACCATGGACGGCCGCCCCTCCCTCGGCCCGCACCGCCGGATGGGATAGCAATTCCGGAGCCACCGCGAAGAGCGGGGCGCTGGCAAGTCCGGGAGGTGCGGTCTCGACCCAACGGTCCGGATCATCGCCGGTTGCCTCGACGTAGGATTGAATCCTCTCTGGTGAAAGCCGCAGGGACTCCGGCCCGATGGCCAATCCCTCCAGATCAGAGACGTCCATTCAAAGTCCCTTTAGGCCCCCGATGGCGCTCGTGTCCCGCCTTAGCGGGTTTCCCGGTGGGAAGTGTGAACACGGCACCACCGGCAGTACTTCCTCAGCACCAACCGCCCTTTCACCAGGTTGCGCCGCTGCGCCTTGTCACTCGGGTTGGCCCTGCCCCGGGTAGTCACATAATTGCGACGCTTGCACTCGGTACAGGCAAGCTTTATCGGAGGTCTCTTGTCGCTTGGCATAGGGCTTTATTCTTTCTTCTGTGTTTAGTGATTGCGGCTTGTTTGTTATTTGGTGATTTTGGTGACCCGACCAGCACCCACCGTACGACCACC
>JAPPFD010000012.1 GCA_028823995.1 bacterium
TACAACCCCCAACACCCCCAAACCGATTTGCAAAAAAGATAGAAACACCCCCCCGGACTCGTCCCACCACCGGGGCCCGCGAGGGAGCCCGACCTGAGCACGCAAGTTCAGGGAACCATCACGATAGGCCTCGCCCCCCGACACCCGGCTGGAATCGATTCAAGCCGTACCACCAGCCGGAATTCTCCCCATTTGGGCTTCCCCTCCCGACCCGCCGCCGCCGTTCCGATCGGGTTTTCCGGACAGGGGCAGGCCTGTCCGGAGCCGAGGATTCTTGGTCGTCAGCATGATGCTCATCGCTGGTGGGCATAGCCTGGAGGCCGCCCGCGGAGATGAGGCTTTATCTTGATCCGCCCGGTCCGGACCGTGTCGGATGTTTGTTCCTATTCAATTTGCGAACCGGGTGTGACAAGTGTCAACCCTCGGACCCCGCAATTTTTCCCAAACCAGCCGACTGTGGCGGGGGCAACTCCAGAATCGCCCGGCTCACCTCGTCGGTGAGGAGCGGCCGCTCTACCACCAGGCGATCTCCCCGCAATCCGATGACCCCGGCCCGGTGAAGTTCCCGTCCCCGGGGAGATTCCCAGAGCGCCTCTCCCGCCCCACCGGTCCTCACGCCGGCTGTTCTCCGGATTCCGAGCAGCACCCGCTCCGTCTCCGCCGCCCAGCCCTCGATCAACTCGAACCGGCGGCTTGGGGATCGGCCCGCTTCCACCGTATCCAGGTACCTCTCGAGGCCGCGCAGATTCTCCCAACGACGCCCGTCCCGGAATGAGTGGGCGCCGTTCCCGAATCCCAGGTACTCGCCCTGTCCCCACACCGAGAGGTTGTACCGGCAGGGATGGCCGGACCGAGCCGCGTTGGAGACCTCATAGCGCACCAGACCGGCCCTGGTGCACTCACGGTCAGCCTCCTCCCAGCACTCGGCCTGGCGATCGGGGTCCGGTGGACGAGCGCCCGCCCTTACCGTTTTCCACAGAACGGTCCCGGGCTCCACCGTCAGGGAGTAAGTGGAAAGATGGTCCGGGTTGGTCTCCAGGGCCCTTCCCAGGGTCTCGGTCCAGGAGGATGCGGTCTCGGGGGGAGAGCCCATAATGAGGTCCAGGTTCACAGAGGCAAACCCGGCCTGTCGGGCGGCGGTTACCGCCCGGACAATCTGGGCCGGAGTGTGGCGGCGTCCCAAATAGGAAAGCACCTCGGTGTCGAACGACTGGGCGCCCAGCGAGACCCGGTTGAACCCGGCGGCCACCAGCGACTCGGCCTTCTGGGGGGTCCAGTCCTCCGGGTTGGCTTCGAGGCTCACCTCCGCTCCCTCCCTGAGGCCTAGGCGCGAGGACAACTCCTGCAGAATCCTCTCCAGCAACTCCGGCGCCATCCGCGAGGGGGTCCCTCCCCCGAAGTTGACCGCGTCCAGCGGCCCCCACACCGGAGCAACACCGATCTCGGCGACCAGCGCTTCCCCGTACCGGGAGGCTAGTTGGTCTCGCCCGGCCACCACCGCGAAGTCGCAGTAAGGACAGACCTCTTCGCAGAAGGGAATATGCAGATAGGCCGATCTCCACCTGCCGGCTTGGTCCGCCAAGCGGGGATCGTCGGGAGGAAGGTTCCCCCCGCGCAGCTTCAATCCCTGACCCGGAGCGCCGCCACGAACGCCTCCGACGGCACCTCAACCGACCCCACCATCTTCATCCTGCGCTTTCCCTCCTTCTGGCGAGCCAAGAGCTTCTTCTTCCGGGTCACGTCACCGCCGTAGCACTTGGCCAACACGTCCTTGCGTTTGGCCCGGATGGTCTCGCGGGAAATCACCCGACTGCCGATTGCGGCCTGGATGGGGACATCGAATAGTTGGCGTGGGATCAGATCCTTGAGCCTGGTGACCATTTCCCTGCCGTAGGCATAGGCCTGCGGGCGATGGACAACCGCAGAAAAGGCGTCCACAGCCGATCCGTTGAGGAGGAGGTCCACCTTCACGAGGTCCGAGAGTTGGTAGCCATCCGGCTCGTAATCGAGGGAGGCGAAGCCTCTTGTCTTGGACTTGAGTTGGTCGTAGAAGTCGAAGACCACCTCGGCCAGGGGCAGCCGGCACATTAGTTCCACCCGCTCCGTGCCCAGGTAATTGAGTGGTCCCAGTTCCCCTCGCCTGGACGTGAGGATCTCCATCACCGCTCCCAGATGCTCCGGAGGAACCAGGACCAGCGCCTTGATCCAAGGCTCTTCCACCACCATCTCCCTTCCCGCCGCCGGAAAGTCGGCCGGAGATCGCACCTCAACCGGCTCATCGCCGGGAAGCGTCACACGGTAGGCCACCGAGGGAGATGTGGTCACCAGGTCCAAGTCGTACTCCCGCTCCAGGCGCTCGCGCACTATCTCCATATGGAGGAGGCCTAGGAACCCGCATCTGAACCCGAACCCCAGCGCCTGGGAGAACTCCGGAGCGATCTGAAGGGAGGCGTCGTTGAGTTGCAACTTCTCCAGAGCCTCCCGAAGGCGGGGGTACTCATCGCCGTCGGTCGGAAAAATCCCCGCGAACACCATCGGCCGAGGATCGGTGTAGCCCCTGAGGGGTACGACGGCCGGCCGGTGAGCCGAGGTGACGGTATCGCCCACCCTGACGCGATCGATCTCCTTCGCGCCGGTGATCAAATAGCCCACCTCACCGGCGACCAGCCTCTCCACGGGAACCGAGCCTGGGGTGAGCACACCTATCTCGGCGGCATCTCTTTTCTCGCCGGTGGCCATGAACACAACGCGCTCCCCCGCCGCAATACTCCCCTCCATCACCCGCACATAACAGACCACTCCCCGGTACAGGTCGTAGTAGGAGTCGAAAATCAGGGCGGAGAGGGGAAGATCCTCCTCGCCCGAAGGAGGATGGATCACCTCCACGATCCGCTCTGTCAGCTCGTCTACACCCTCCCCGGTCTTGGCGGAGATGAAAATCGTGTCAGCGGGATCACCGCCTACCACCCGGGCTAGTTCCTCGGCAGCTCTCTCAGGCTCGGCCGACGGGAGATCTATCTTGTTGACCACCGGGATGATCTCAAGCCCGGCTTCCACGGCCAGGTAGGCGTTGGCCACGGTCTGCGCCTGCACTCCCTGGTTGGCGTCCACCAACAGGACCGCTCCTTCGCAGGCTGCCAGAGAACGGGAAACCTCATAGGAGAAATCCACGTGCCCGGGAGTGTCGATCAGGTTGAGCACATATGACCGTCCGTCCGACGCCGCGTAGTCGAGCCGAACCGCCTGCGCCTTGATGGTGATGCCCCGTTCCCGCTCCAGGTCCATGGTGTCGAGGACCTGGTCCCGCATGTCCCGCTGGGAGACCGCTCCGGCCGACTCCAGCAACCGATCGGCCAGAGTGGACTTTCCGTGGTCGATGTGGGCGATTATGCAGAAATTCCTGATCAGGGAGCGAGAAGCCAAGCTGTAGCATCCTCGGTGAGACGAAAGGGCCTAGCCCCATTTTACCCGCGTACCAGGACGGGGAGCCAGAGGCCGGAGGGTAGCGGGTCTGGTTCCGGAGTAGGTTCAGTCATCCGGTTGGGATGCGCCGGCGGGCCAACCGGATTGTGCCGGCCGGTGCGGTGCCGCTAAAATCCGCTCCCGGGCGGGAACGGTCTTCTCCAATGCCCACAGAGCACGTATCCCCGAACATCGCGTAGCCCTATGGCCAACATCAAGTCACAAAAGAAGAGAAACCGACAGAACGAGCGGCGCCGGATGGCCAACAAGGGCGTCCGATCGGAGATGAAGACCCGCATCAAGACCGCTATGGCAGCTGTGGAGGCGGGGGATCCCGAGGCTGACCTCAAGCTCCGCCAGGCGCAAAGGCGTATCGATTCGGCCTGCTCCAAGGGAGTGATACACGCCAACAAGGCGGCCCGGTTGAAGTCCCGGTTGTTTCGCGCCGCCGCCTCCGGGTAGGTCCAAGGCCCGGTTTTACCGTCTTCGCCCTCGGGCGAACCCCTGGTAGACGCCGCACAGCTCGACGACGGTTCGTTCCAGGACCGGCTGGTGAAGGGGGACCGGGAACAGCTTCAGAGTCCGATCGGCCTGCACCACCAGCGAAAGCGCCCGCTCCGCCGCCCGGACCTGTTGACGTCCGCTCACCGCGGTCAGAGGTCTTCTCTGGTTCCAGATCCGATCGTGGCGGCGCTGGCTGGAGCGAACCCGGCTCTTTGCCGACGAGCGGAACCTTGCCTCCGCCTTCTCATCGAGCGGTCCCGGCGCCGACTCCAACATCCTGGAAAACACTCCCTCCTCCTCCATCCGGCGAAAGTGCCCCCGGTCGTGGGCTTGCGAAGCCAGGAGCCGGAGCCGCAGATCGGACTCCAGGGTGCCCAACAGGATGTAGGGCCGGCCGTCGGAAGAGCGGGCGTTGGCCAGGTAGTCACCCAGCCTGCGGAGCGCTCCCTCGGTGTTTCCGGCCAGAATCTCGTCGAGTATCCGGAACACCGGTTGGTCAGGCCGGTTCCGGAACCGCTCGATGATCATTGCGGCGGTGATTGGCCGGTTCTCGCCCTGTAGTTGTTCCAGGGCGCGCCGGAGGGCTGAGCGGTCGGTTCCGAATCTCTGCACCAGAGCCGCCCGGCTTTGGTAGCTCATTCGCAAGCCCTTCTCCCTGCATTGGCGATCCAGCCAGCCATGCACCTGGTTCTCCCACATCTGGCGCAGCGACTTGACCTTGCCGATCTCCTTGATTCTCTTCGACAGGTCCTTGGGGAGGCGCTCGGCGACGATGGCCACCGCCACCGCCGAAGGATCCAGAGCGCCGAGCATCTCCCCCAGGGCCTGGGACTCCGCGGAGAGCAGGTTGTGAGCGTCCACCAACAGCAGCCCCTGCTTCTGGCCGAACAGACTGGAAGACTGGAGAAGAGGGACTACCTCCAGAAGATCGTGCCGGAAGACACCCTGCTGATCGGGCATTCCAGGCGGCGGGGCGCCCTGGCCCCGGGAGGAGGGCACATCCATCCTTATGATCTGAGCGTCCTCCACCCCGGCCCTATGCAGATGTCTACGAGTGGTCTCCAACCCCTCCTCGCGTTCGCCCGGGCTCCCGCGGGGAATGACGACCGCCAGCACGTCGCTCACACGCTTCACGGTAGCAAACCCCCTTACCTTGTTTGGTAGGCCCTGTGTGTGATGCTTGGGGCTGATCGCCC
>JAPPFD010000009.1 GCA_028823995.1 bacterium
ACAACTGAGTTACAGCGTCATACTCCTCCTTCGGAGTAGAGCCGCTTATATCCCCGAATGGCGAGCCGATATCGGCGTCCATGTCATTGTCCACAACATCGGAAGGCGTGTAACCGTACTGGGTGGTGCTGCTCAAACCGATCTCTCCATCAGCCTGGGGAGTCATCTGGTCCATCAACCGAGAGATGAACAACGCCATCTGCCCACGGGACACATTATCCGCAGGCGAATAGGTGGTGTCCGAAGTGCCCTTGGTGATCCCCAAGTCCTTCAACAGTCCGATAGCCTTCTGCGACTCATCAGACAGATCACCGATATCAGTGAAACCGGAGCCCATCATGTCGTCGTCCATCATGTCGCTCTCGATGCCGACCTTCCCGGCCAAACGAGTCAAGAACAACGCCATCTGCTCACGGGTCACCGACATCAACGGCGCAAAAGTAGTAGCCGAAGTGCCCTTGGTAATCCCGTAATAGGCGATACAGTTGATGTCACCAGCATTGCCGTGACTGGCGGGAACATCCTCGAAACCAGCATCGCCGCCGGCATCACCGACACACGCATCAAAAGTAGCCGTGTAATCCGCTTTCGGATCAGCAGCAACAGCAGGCACCGCCGCCAGCACGCTGGCCACCATGGCCAGTGCTGTGAGTACCGCTATCCGCCGCTTAAAACGGCTCAAAGAAGCAAACATAAGTTTACTTACCTCCTTATAGCAAGCTTGCATTTACAAATCGAGAGCCTCGTAACTCAACGAACGTCACACACTGCTCCCGACAAATATCAAGACTCTATCCTAGGCGAACCGTTACACCTGGGAGACATATTTGGGGCCGGGAGAGCCGAGGCTCACGGGCCGGTTCCCAGAGGCGTTCCACACGCTGAAACACCAGGTCAGAGTCCCTTTCTATATAAGGAACCCCGACGAGCCATATCGTTACACCCTCCACAGGGCGTAAACCCGGGTCGTCGAGTGCGTTTTTTCACACCTTTTGCCGTGGAGAACGACTCCAGAATCCTTGAGGCGCGATCCCGAATTCGGGGGTTTTCGTCCGCTCCTTGCACAGCGAAGCCGAGTCGCATCTCCTCGTACCCGCAGAAGCCGTGGAAAGCCCCGATTTGCTGGCACCCGGGACCCGGGACCGATTCCAACCAACATTGCCCAGTAGTTGTCACTTGTGGTCATGAAGTCGCGGGGCAACCGACCGGGCAATCGCGCCGCAGCGGCGTCGGTGGCTCCGCATACCCGGTCAACGAATTCCTGAACAGGGTCGTCGTTTGGAGGCGAGCTGGCTCTTGGGCGTTTGCCTGACCAGACAGAAAAAGGGACCCCGTGCGTTCCGGGGTCCCATCGCCGCGGTATGTCGGCTACATTCGGCCAACGCCTACTAGCCGGACCGACAGGCTCCTTCCTATTTTAGTAGAAAGCCAAGCCCGTCTGCCGTCGGGACGGCCTTCGTAGAGGGAAGGTGTTCTGGCGATTCCGCCAAGTGGGTGCCTCGTGGGATTGGTCTGTGGCCTAGTAGACGGAGAAGCCGCCGTCGATGCGGATCTCGGCGCCGGTGGTGAAGGCGGAGGCGTCGGAGGCGAGGTAGACGGCGATTCCCTCGAACTCCTCTATGGTTCCCCACCTCCCTAGGGGGACCCGGCTCTTGATGTAGCGGTTGAACTCGTCGTGCTGCTGTTGGAGTCCGGTCATCTCGGTGGCGATCCATCCCGGGCTGACCGCGTTGACGCGGATCCGGTGGGGCGCCAGGGAGACCGCCAGGGTCTTCACCAGTCCCAACTGCGCGGCCTTGCTGGCCGCGTAGTGGGGGAGGTAGGGGATACCGAAGTGGGCGGCGACCGAGGAGGTGACCACGATGGAGCCTCCCTCGCCCTGTTCGATCATCCGGGCGGTGGCGGCGCGGACCGGGAGCATGGTGCCGGTGGCGTTGACGCTCATCATCCGTTCCCAGGAGCGGGTGGAGAGTTCGGGGAACGTGGCGCTCCGGCCGATGCCGGCGTTGGCGAACAGGGCGTCGATCCGCCCGAACCGCTCGAGGGTGGTCTGCAGTGCGTTTTCGACCTGTTGTTCCGATGAGACGTCGCAGGACACCGCCAGGGCCTCGGCGCCCAGGCTCTGGAGTTGGTCCACCGCGGCCTGGTTGTAGTGGTCCGAGCGCCCCCACACCGCCACCGCGGCGCCGGCCTTGGCCAGCCCGCGGGCCATCCCCAGGCCGATCCCCCGGTTCCCTCCGGTGACCGCGGCGACTCTTCCCGACAGATCGAACATCTCCATGAAGGGGACAGGTTAATAGAGGGCACTTGGGGAAAGGTGTGTGCGCTGGTGCCTTCTATACTTCGCGGTGGCAGTAGAGGGGTGCGCCTTTAAGGAGGGCGCCGATAGGGAAAGGGGTATAACGATGGCGGAAGCCGAGTTCTGGAAGCAGAAGGACGACAAGCCCGGCGATCTCAGGGATCAGATCGGTGGTGTTCGCTTGGAGGTGCAGAAGTTTCGTACCGAGATGATTGATCAGATCGGTGGTGTTCGCTTGGAGGCGGAGAAGTTTCGTACCGAGATGATTGATCAGATCGGTGGTGTTCGCTTGGAGGCGGAGAAGTTTCGTACCGAGATGATTGATCAGATCGGTAGTGTCCGTCTGGAGGTGGAGAAGTCTCGCTCCGAGATGATCGACCGGATCGGTGGGGTGCGGGAGGACATGACGGATCAGATCGGTGGGTTGGAGAGGAGGATGTCCGAGCAGATCCAGGGCGTGGAGAAGGGTTTGCGAGCCTGGATGGCGGTGGGGGTGTCCCTTATCGCGGTGCTGGTGACCTTGATGTCCGTCCTGGGCTAGGGAGACGAGGGATCCATCGGATTCGAGGGGAACACGACCGGGCGCTGCTGGGAGCAGGGGTGGGTTACCGGTTGATTTGAGATCGGCCGGCCTTGCGCCACGCCGGGGCGGCGCCGGTCAGCGGGGACCGGCCACGTTGACGGTGACGATGTCGACATCGTGGTACTTCTGGTGGCGCACCGAGGAGGCGTAGTGCCGTAGCAGCCGGAACGACATCTCCCGGGCGTCGGGTATCTCCGGGGCGTCTCCGACATAGGACAGCCGGTCCTCCAGGTTCTCCCGGTCGGATCCGCACAGGAACTCCAACTCCACCCCGTCGCCGGCGGACCGGGCCGTGACGATCAGATGGCGCGGTTGCGTGGCGCCGTCCTCTTCGGCGAGGAGGCTCGATAGGGTTTCCTCGCCCACCAGCACCAGACGCTCCGCCAGGGCGGGGTCCCAGCGGGACCTGGAGGCCATTTGCCGGAGCAGGCCCTCCAGTTTGGGCAGGGCGTCCCAGTCGAGGGGGAGGTCCAGTTTCCTGCGCCTGGAACCGGTGGCCTCCATGAAGGCCATGATGACGATGGCCACGATCGCGCCGCCGGTCATGCCGTTTCCGAACATAACTCCCAGGAACCCCTCACCGAGGAGTTCGGGGAAGATCCACTGGTTCTGGAACCCCGCGCCCATCCAGAAGGAGACCCCCACCAGAAGGGCCTTCCGGTGGTCCACGCCGTCCTGGACGACGATCTTGGCGCCCTGGACGAACAGCATCCCCACCAGCACCAGCAAGTAGGCGGCGGCCACCGGCGGGGGAATCGAGATCAGCAGGGCGGCGGCCTTGGGGAGGAAGGCGACGCCCATGAAGACCGCGCCGATGATGACGCCCACCCGGCGGGAGGCGACGCCGGTGACCTCGGTGAGGGAGATGCTGGTCGAATAGGTGGTGTTGGGGAGGGTGCCCGCCAGGCCGGAGAGGAGGTTCCCGACGCCGTCGGCGTTGAGGGCCCCCTGCACAACCCGGAAGTCGGTGGCCCGGGGGACGCGGCGGGAGACCCGCTGGATGGCGACCCCGTCGCCCAGGGTCTCGATCGCCCCCACCAGGGTGACCACCACGAAGGCCGGGAGGAGTTCCCAGAACTCGGCGCCGGGCGCCAGGTCCAGTCCCGGCCAGGACGCGACGGGCGCTCCGATCCAGGAGGCGTCGAGGACCGGCCCGATGTCGTAGAGGCCGAAGGGCGCGGCCACGAAACAGCCCACCGCCACCCCTATCACGGGCGACCACAGCCGGAAGGCGGGGGGAGCGCGGAGGACCAGTCCTCCGACCACCAGCAGGGTGGCCAGGGCCACCACCGGCGCGGCGGCGTCGGCGGCGTCGGCGGGCACGTCGGTCAGGGCGTCGAAGATCAACGGCATCACCGTGGCGGCGATGAGCATGATCACGGTGCCGGCCACCACCGGGGTGAACACCCGGCGCAGCCAGGAGAGTCGGTTGGCCATCAGGAACTGGAAGAGCGACGACACCACCACCAGGCTGGCCATGGTGGCGGGGCCACCGCTCACCAGGGCGGCCACGCACACCGCGATGAAGGCGCCCGAGGTGCCCATGATCAGCACGTGCCCCGATCCGATCCGTCCCAGCCTGCGGGCCTGGAGGGCGGTGGTGAGCCCGCTGATCAGGAGCGCGGCGAACACCGCCCAGGTGATGTAGCTGTCTGCCTGGTCGGCGATGCGGGCCACGATCACCACGGTGAGGACCACCGGCGCCACGATCACCGCCGCGGCCTGCAGGCCGACGCCGAACGCCACCGGCAGGGGCGGGGACTCGTCCGGCTCGTATCGGACTGCGTTGTTCTCGGGTGTCTGGGTCATGAGTCGGGCCTGGGTTGTCTTAAGGTTGCTTCGTCGAATGATATGAACGCGAACCGCTTCCCTCCGGGCAATCGACGAGGAGTGGCCGGAGTCGTTCGTCACGGAGGCGTTCCTCAGCAGTGCCGCCGGCCGCGGCTTCACCTCGGCAGGTGGCGCTCCTCCGGCTCGGATCGGGTCATGCGTAGGCGAATGCCTGACGGGGCCGTGCTTTTGCCGAGTCCAGAAGGCCCCGGTCCCGAATTCCCGGAGATCCGCCATGATTGAGGAGGGCCTCATCACCAAGGTCTGTGGCCTTGTTGTCAGATACCCAGTTCGGTTCCTTCACGAGTCGGCGAGGTCAGCCAGGACATCCTGGTGACGCGCCATCTCTTCTTGTATCAGGTCCCAGCGATCTCCTGAGGAACCCGGGTCCTCTCGCAAGGGCGGAAGTCCCTCCCCTGTTGGTCTCGGCCGTCATTCTGGGCGATTGGTTCTCTCACGAGTCGGCTAGCTCGCTCAGAACTTCGTGGTACCGCTCGAATGTCTCGTCGCGGAAGGCCTCGGTCTCTTCCGGGGCGGGGGCTTCTGACCGCAAGGGCGGAAACTCCCTCGTCTGTCGGTCCCGGCCGTCATCCCGGACTTGAGCGTCCTTCCCGGTTGGCTTCCTGACCCGTACCATGTTGTCCCCCTTCGGCTGGTTGACGTCCAAGCGTAGGTTCGCCCGCGCCCGCCGGCCGAGGGGGTTTGGGTCGGCGGACGGTCGCAGGGAGCGGCGAATCTGCCAGAATGGGGCCTAGGAACGATCGGAGGAGCTAACAGAACATGGAACTGGCGGATCGGGTGGCGGTGGTGACCGGCGGGGGGAACGGGATCGGGGAAGCGATGTGCCGGAGGTTCTCCTCCGAGGGCGCCTCGGTGGCGGTGGTGGACCTGGACGGAGAGGCCGCCCGGCGGGTTGCCGGGGAGGTCGGCGGGCTGTGGTTCGGCGCCGACGTGTCGTCTGAGACCGACACCCGGGCGGTGGTTGCCGAGGTGGAGGACCGCCTGGGGCCGATCGATCTCTATTGCGCCAACGCAGGGATCGGGATGGAGGGGGGCGTGGAGACCTCCGATGCCGACTGGCAGCGGATCTGGGAGATCAACTTCATGTCGCACGTGTACGCGGCGCGGGCGGTGCTTCCCGGGATGCTGGCCCGGGGAGAGGGCTACCTCCTCCACACCGCGTCGGCGGCGGGGCTTTTGACCAACCTCGGCGCGGCGGCCTACTCGGTGACCAAGCACGCGGTGGTGGCGCTTGCCGAGTGGCTGCAGATCACCTACGGCGACCGGGGCCTTAAAGTCTCCGCGCTGTGCCCCCAGTTCGTCTTCACCGAACTCCTGGACGACCTGTTGCCCACCGGGATGAGGACCATGGCCAACCAGGTGGGGCTCTCTGCGGACCAGGTGGCAGACGCGGTGGTGGAGGGACTTGGCGCCGAGAGTTTCCTGATCCTTCCCCATCCGGAGGTGAGCGAGTACTTCGCCTACAAGGCGGGGGACTACGACCGGTGGCTCCAGGGGATGCGCCGGCTGCAGGGCCGTCTGGGAATCGAGATGCCCTCTCCCTGATGAGGCTGCTGGTCGCCAACCGGGGCGAGATCGCCCGGCGCATCTTCCGGACCTGTGAGGAGATGGGCATCGGAACCGTGGCGGTGTTCTCCGAGGCCGACCGGGAGGCGCCGTTCGTCTCTGACGCGGACCTGGCGGTGAGCCTGGGAGGGCACAGCGCCGCCGAGTCCTACCTGCGGGGGGACGCCATCGTGGAGGCGGCCCTGCGGGTGGGGGCCGACGCGGTCCACCCCGGCTACGGTTTCCTGGCCGAGGACGCCGGGTTCGCGGAGGCGGTGATCGGGGCGGGGCTCACCTGGGTGGGCCCTCCTCCCCGGGCGATGGAGTTGATGGGGGACAAGCTGGCCGCCAAGGAGTTGATGGCCCGAGCGGGGGTGCCGGTGCTTTCGGGGGTGCTTCCCGAGGAGGCTTCCGGGATCGGGTTCCCGGCGATGGTGAAGGCCGCGGCGGGCGGGGGAGGCCGGGGGATGAGGGTGGTTCGCTCGGGCGAAGAACTCCCCTCGGCGGTGGAGAGCGCCCGGCGGGAGGCGGAGGCGGCGTTCGGCGACCCGAGGGTGTTCCTGGAACCGCTGGTCGTAGACCCCCGGCACATCGAGGTGCAGATCATGGCGGATGTCCACGGGAACACCGTGGCGCTCTTCGAGCGGGAGTGTTCCATCCAGCGGCGGCACCAGAAGATCGTCGAGGAGGCGCCCTCTCCCTTCGTGGACGCAGGGCTTCGCCGGAGGCTGTCGGAGGCGGCGGTGGCGGCGGCGCGGGCGGTGGGCTACGTGGGAGCGGGGACGGTGGAGTTCCTGGTGGCGGGCGACGGGGAGTTCTGGTTCCTGGAGATGAACACCCGCCTGCAGGTGGAGCACCCGGTGACCGAGGAGATCACCGGCCTCGACCTGGTGCGCCTCCAGATAGAGGCCGCCCGCGGAGAGGACCTGTCGGAGCGCCTGGAGGGGGTGTCTGCCCGCGGGCACGCCATAGAGGCGCGGATCTACGCGGAGGACCCCGGGGCGGGCTTTCTTCCAACCGCCGGGCGGATGCACCGCTTCCGACTCGCCGCGCCGGGGATCCGGGTGGAGACCGGCGTGGAGTCCGGGGACGAGATCGGAGTCCACTACGACCCGATGCTGGCCAAGGTGGTGGCCTGGGCGCCGGCGCGGTCCGAGGCGGCGGCGCGCCTTTCCCGGGCGCTCCGGCGGGCCGAGATCCACGGGCCGTTCACCAACCGGGATCTCCTGGTGCGGGTCCTCGAGCACCCCGAGTTCCTGGCCGGCCGCACCGACACGGGCTTTCTGGATCGCCACTCCCCGGCGGAGTTGGGCCGCCCGCTCCCCACCGAGTCGGAGGAGCGCCTGGCGGCGGTGGCCGCCGCGCTTTCGGCCCAGGCGGGGAGGCGGGAGTCAGCGCAGGTGTTGTCGACCATCCCCAGCGGGTGGCGCAACAACCCCTCTCAGTTGCAGGTGGTGGACCTGGTGGGCGCCCGGGGGGAGATGCGGGTGGGCTACAGCCTGTCGGGCGGGGTGGTGGTCGAGGTGGACTCCGAGCGGGTCCCGGTCACCGCGCTGTCTGAGTGCGGTCCCTCCCGGGTGGGGCTGGAGGTGGACGGGGTGCTGGGGTTCTACCGGGTCAACCGGGTGGGAGACACCCACTACGTGGACGGCCCCGCCGGGCTGTCGGTGCTGGTCCAAAAGGACCGCTACCCGGCGCCGGGCGGGCCTGAGCAGTCGGGGTCGCTCCAGGCGCCCATGCCCGGTCGGGTGGTGGAGGTGGCCTCCGCGCAGGGCGACGAGGTGGAGAAGGGACAGGTGCTGGTGGTGATGGAGGCGATGAAGATGGAGCACGGGTTGCGCGCTCCGCATGCGGGCAGGGTGGCCTCGGTGCTGGCCGCCCCCGGCGAGCAGGTGGAGAGTGGACAGGTGCTGGTGGTCATGGCAGAATGAGAGGCGAGAAAGGAGGACGCAGTTGAGCGAAAAGCTTGGATTCATCGGGCTGGGGATAATGGGAGGGGGTATGGCGGCCAACCTGTTGCGGGCCGGCCATGAGGTGACGGTCTGGAACCGCACGGCCTCGCGGATGGAGCCGCTGGTGGAGATGGGCGCCTCACAGGCGGGATCTCCCCGGGAGGTGGCGGAGCGGTCCACCGTGGTGATGATCTGTGTCTCCGACACCCCCGACGTGGTGGCGGTGACCGAGGGTCCCGACGGGATCCTGGCCGGCCTGTCGGCGGGCTCGGTGGTGGTGGACCACTCCACGATCAGCCCGTCGGAGACCCGGCGCCTGGCCGGTCTGGCCGAAGGGGCAGGCTCGGGGTGGCTGGACGGCCCGGTCAGCGGGGGCAGCGAGGGCGCGGCGCTGGGCACCCTCTCGATCATGGTGGGCGGCGAGGCCTCGGAGTTGGAGCGGGTTCGGCCCTATCTGGAGGCGATGGGAAAGAGCATCACCCACACCGGTCCGGTGGGGTCGGGGCAGATGGTGAAGCTGGTCAACCAGGTGCTGGTGGTGGTCAACCAACTGGCGGCCTCGGAGGCGCTGTTGCTGGCCGAGGTGGCGGACCTGGACCTCGAGGCGACCCTGTCGGCGGTGACCGGCGGTGCGGCGGGGTCGTGGATGCTTTCCAACCGGGGACCGCAGATGATCGTGCGCGACTGGCGCCCGGGGTTCACCATCGACCTCCAGCAGAAGGACCTGCGCCTGGTCCTGGAGGCCGCCGACGAACTGGGCGTGCCCCTTCCGGGTACCGCCCTGGTGTTCCAGCTCTACCGGGCCCTGCAGCGCCGGGGACTGGGTGCGGAGGGCAATCACGCGCTGGTGAAGGCCCTCGAGCACATCGTGGGCGCCGAGGTGGGGTCGCAGGCCGAGTAGGGATGGCGGACTTGATGACCCAGGTGGTGTCCGACCTGGCCGGAGAGCAGGAGGCGCTGGACCGCCTGGTGGCCGGCCTGGACACCGCCGGGTGGGCGACCGACACCCCGTCTGTCGGGTGGACCGTGGCCGACCAGATCAGCCATCTGGCCTACTTCGACCAAAAGGCCGCCCAGTCGGTGACCGACCCCGAGGTCTTCGCGGCCGAGGTGGCGGCGTTGATAGCCTCCGGCGACCTCGGGGGACTGGAGGCCGACATCATGGCGCGGGGGAGGGCGATGTCGGGGGCCGGACTGCTCAGGTGGTGGAGGGAGGCCCGGGAAAGCCTCCATTCGGCGATGCGGGGGTTCGATCCCGATCAGCGGGTCCCCTGGTACGGACCGGCGATGCGGGCGTACTCGTCCGCGCAGGCCCGGCTGATGGAGACCTGGGCGCACGGCCAGGACGTCGCCGACGCGCTGGGGGTGGATTACCCGGCGAGCGACCGGATCTACCACGTGGCGGAACTGGGGATCAAGACCTTCTCATGGAGCTTTCGCAACCGGGGCCTCCCGGTGCCCGACGAGCGGGTCCGGGTGGTGCTGCGGGGATCATCGGGACGGGTCTGGGTGTGGAACGAGGGCTGCGACGCCAACATCACCGGACCTCTGCGCGACTTCTGCCTGGTGGTGACCCAGCGCCGCCATGCGGCCGACACCCGCCTGGTCATCCAGGGCGGACCGGCCCGCCGCTGGATGAAGATCGCCCAGGCCTACGCGGGACCGCCCGGCCCAGGGCGTCCCCCCTCGGAGGACTAGCTCAGGGTCCCGCCCGCCGGGCGGCCGCGCACGCCTATTCGCGTAGGTTTGGCAAAACCAGGAGTCCGGATTGGACCATTTTGTGTTTGGAGGGGTTGTAAAATGTCCTTGTAGGTGATCCGCTACAAGGAGGGAGTTATGAAGGAGGGAGTTTTTAGCGTACGGCAGAATGCGTTAGCGGTATACGACCTGCTTATGGGTTATCAAGACATCACCCTTGAAGATGCACAACGGAGATTGCACCTCTCCGATGAGGAACTGGAAGAGGCCCTTGAGGTGCTTCGTGAGGCGTACCGAAAAGTCTTCGGTGAGCTAGACAGGCCTGTGACTGTTTGATGGAGTGGTTGATTGCCCTAGCGATCGTCGCCGGGAACACGATCACCGTGTTGATAGTGCAACTGTTCGGGAATCGCAGGCAGAAGGCGGAGACAGAGTTCAGCATCGTGCAGGCTCAGCATGTGGTGCTGAAAGATCTGTATGCCGCCCTTGAGAGATCCCAACAGCTACTGGAGGTAAGGGAGCGGCAACTGAACATTCTGCGCCAGGATCTCGTCCCCAGCCGGTAGGCCAACTTGTCTAGGCTCAGGCACCGTCATTCATCTCGTCCCCCTTGGGGGAAAGCCGTCCGAAAGTGGCAAAAAAAGCCGGGTCCGGGGGTTGACTTGCCCGGTTCTGGCGGCTGATACTGGGAGGACAGTTACATAAAACTCCCGGTCCGGCTCCAGAGCTCACCCGGTCCGCGAATCCAGAGGTCACACAACGAAAAGACCGGCCTTACCCGAAGCTGGTTTTTCGCGACTTCACAGCTGGTGGTGGCGGTGGGGGAGGGCCCATCGGGGCCCCCGTCGTCTCCCCGATTTTCGCGACTTTTCCGGTGGTTCCCGCCGTCCTCGCCGGGGCTTCGGCTAGAAGGAGATGGGGGTGAAGCTTGTGAAGAAGGCGACGCCGCCGAAGATCAGGCCGAGGAGCGACTGGATCTGGCGTTCGGGTTGGCGGATGGCCACCCACCCCATGATGGCGGCAATGGCTCCCAGAATGAACGAGACCGGGTACTCCGAGTAGGTGAACTGGGAGACGAAGTAGGAGAAGGCGCGGGCGGCCAGGGCGAGGCTCCCCACCACCAGGGTGGTGGTGGCCAGGTAGTTGGGGGGCTGTTTGGCCATTCGGCGGTCCTTCCGGTCTTCGTCCCCCTCGCGGCGGATACTACCGGGCGGTAAGATGGCGGCAGATGAGTGACACCCCCCGGATCGACTGCGTGCTTAGGGCTGACGCCGGGCTGGGGGAGAGCCCGGTGTGGGACACCGAACGCGGGGCGCTCTGGTGGGTCGACATTCCCGGGCGGGCGGTCCACCGCTACGACCCGGGGCCGGATCGGGACGCCGCAACCTCGGTCCCCGTCACGCCGGCCGCCCTGGCGGTGAGGGAGCGGGGCGGGCTGGTGCTGGCCACGGACGACGGGTTCTGGGCCTTCGACCCCGGTGACGGGGGAATCAGCCAGTTGGCTCCCGACCCCGAGCCCGATCTACCCCGCAACCGGCTCAACGACTCACGGTGCGACCGCCAGGGGCGGTTCTGGGCGGGGAGCATGCACGACCCCACCTCCGATGAGGTGGCGGCGGGACGGCTCCACCGGCTCGATCACGACCTTTCGGTGAGCACCTTCGGAGGCGGCCTGGGGGTCTCCAACGGCCTGGCGTTCTCTCCCGACGGTCGCACCATGTACCACGCCGACACCTGGGAGGAGACGGTGTGGGCCTACGCCTACGACCGCGACGGCGGCGTCCCCTCGAACCGGCGGGTGTTCGCCGAGTTCCATGACCTCCCGGGGCGTCCCGACGGGGCGGCGGTGGACGAGTCGGGGTGCTACTGGGTGGCCCTGGCCAGGGGAGGACAGATCGTCCGGGTGACTCCCCGGGGAGAGAGGGACCGGGTGATCTCGTTTCCGGTGAGCGCCCCCACCATGGTGGCCTTCGGGGGCCCGGGGCTCGACACCATGTACGTCACCACCATGGGTTCGGGCGCGGTGGGCCCGGACGCAGCCCGCCCGGGGCTGGACGGGGGGCTGTTCGCCTTCGATCCGGGGTGTCGGGGGCTCCCCGAGCCCAGGTTCGGGGGGTAGGGAATGATCCGCAACCTCCTCAAGGACAAGCTCTCATCCGGTGAGACCGTGGTGGGGTGCTTCCTCAAGTACGCCGAGGCGGACCTCGCCGAGTACGTGGCGCTGCTGGGCTGGGACTTCCTGGTCTTCGACGGGGAGCACGGGACGATCGAGCCGGGGGACCTCTCCGGACTGGCCCGGGCCTGCGAACTCCACGGGGTCACCCCCATCGCCCGGGTGCCCACCAACCTTTCCCACCCCATCCTGCGCTTTTTGGACACCGGCGTCCACGGGCTCCACGTTCCTTGGGTGAACAGCCCCGAGGGGGCCGAGGCGGCGGTCCGGTCGGTCAAGTACCACCCGCGGGGGGTCCGGGGGCTGGCCAGCAACCGCAGCGGCGACTACGGGCTCTCCGAACCCGTGGACCGGTTCATGGCGCGGGCCAACCGGGAGACCCTGGTGGTGATCCACATCGAGACCATCGAGGCGGTGAACTCCATCGAGGGGTATCTGGAGGTGGACGACCTGGACGTGCTGTTCCTGGGGCCCTCCGACCTGTCCCAGTCCATGGGGCTGGCGGGCCAAAAGGGCCATCCCGACCTGGTGGCCGCCATGGACAGGGTGGCCGCGGCGGTGGCGGACTCCGACAAGGTACTGGGAGTTTTCGCCCCCACGCTCGCGGACGCCGCCGAATGGGTGGGGAAGGGGGCGCGATATGTCGTCACCGGGATGGAGGGGTTCCTGCGGGCCGGCATGGAGGGGTACATCGACGGGGTTCGCCGGCTGTAGGGATCAGCCCCCCGTCACCAGCCTCATCAGATTCCGGGCGCGCGGGTCGAGATCGGCGTCTTCCCTCCACACCCCCACTATCCGTCGGCGGGCCACCAGGGGACCCTCGGCCAGGACGTCTCCGGGTTCGGCGACCTGGCGGGGGAGGACCGTGCGGGCATAGCCCAGCACCGCCATCTGGCGGAGCACGGTGGGATTGGCCGACTCGAGCGCCACCTGGGGGCGGATGCCCTGCTGGGCCAGGCCCTGGTCCACCAGCAGTCGGGTCCGCGAGCCGGGCGGGTAGAGAGCCCAGCCGTCGGGAGCCCGCCCCGGGGGGGAGTAGATGTGCATGCCCTCGGTGGTGATCGGCTCCGAGCGGTAGGCCGCCCCGGCCGGGCCCACCACGAAAGCCAGGTCGATCCGGTAGTCGTCCAGCATTCCCAGAAGCGCCCCCGAGTCGTCCACCACCAACTGCAGGTCGATGCCGGCGTGCTCCCTGCGGAGCCGGGACAGTCCCGGAGGAAGGGTGTAGAGCCCGACGGTGTCGATCATCCCCACCCGGAGGGTCCCCACCTCCCCTCTCTCCCAGCTCCGGAGCCAGCGCTGGAGTTCGGCGGTCTGGCCCAGCACCCCGTCTGCGTAGCGGGCCACCCGCCGACCCGGTTCGGTGAGGACCCGCCGGCGCCCGGCCTTCCGGAACAGCGGCGCGCCGAGGCGGCGGGACAACTCGGCGAGGGAGTGGGACAGGGCGGGCTGGCTGATGCGCAGTTCGGCGGCCGCGTCGGTGAAGGACCCGCGCCGTTCCACCTCCTGGAGACCGCGCAGGCTGGTGAAGTTGAGGGACGGCAAATCCATAGCAAATGTTTATGGTTGATTATAGAAACATTTATTTGACTAATCGAAGTCGGGCAGGCAGACTATTGGCGATCGGACACACAGAGGATGTAACAGTGAAAGAAATCAGAGTGGCCATCGTGGGCGTGGGGAACTGCGCCTCCTCGCTGGTGCAGGGGGTGGAGTACTACCGTGACGCCCCCGCCGACCAGATGATCCCCGGCCTGATGCACCCCTCCCTGGGGGGATACCACGTGGGAGACATCCGGTTCGTGGCCGCTTTCGACGTGGACGCCGCCAAGGTGGGACAGGACCTGTCCAAGGCGATCTCGGCCGGCCAGAACAACACCGTGGCCTTCTCCGACGTCTCCCACCTGGACGTGACGGTGGAGCGTGGGCCCACCCTGGACGGGATCGGCTCCTACCTGGCCGGCCTGGTGGAGGAGTCGGCGGTCCCCGAGGCCGATGTCGCAGAAGCGCTGCGCCGGGCCCGGGTGGACGTGGTGGTCTCCTACCTGCCGGTCGGCTCGCAGAAGGCCACCGAGTACTACGCGCGCCAGGCCCTCGAGGCCGGGTGCGCCTTCGTCAACTGCATCCCGGTGTTCATCGCCCGCACCCCCGAGTGGGCCGACCGCTTCCGGGAGGCGGGAGTCCCCATCGTGGGCGACGACATCAAGTCACAGGTGGGCGCCACCATCCTGCACCGGAGTCTGGTGAATCTCTTCCAGGACCGGGGAGTGAAGGTGGACCGCACCTACCAGCTCAACTTCGGGGGCAACACCGACTTTCTGAACATGCTGGAGCGGAGTCGGCTGGTCTCCAAGAAGGAGTCGAAGACCAAGGCGGTGACCAGCCAGTTGGAGACCCGCACGCCCGTGGAGGACGTCCACATCGGGCCTTCCGACCACGTTCCGTGGCTGACCGACCGCAAGTGGGCGCACATCCGCCTGGAGGGGACCGGGTTCGGGGACACGCCGCTGTCGGCGGAGGTGAAGTTGGAGGTGTGGGACAGCCCCAACTCGGCGGGAGTGGTGATCGACGCCGTCCGGTGCGCCAAGCTGGGCCTCGACCGGGGGCTCTCGGGTCCGCTGTACGAGGCCAGCGCCTACTTCATGAAGTCGCCTCCCACCCAGATGCGGGACGAGGCGGCCAGAGAAGCTCTGGAAGCCTTCATTGCGGGAGGTGGAACCGACTAGACCTCTCCCATAACAGACCGGCGGAGGGCGGGCACGAGCTTGGGATAAAACCCTTTCGCGAACCCTCGTCTCCATTCGCGATAGTCACCCTCGATCTTGCCCGCCTAGCCGCCATCCTGGTGGAGTCTTCTAGTCGTATCAAGCAAAGGGGTCCCTCCCGGTCGGTGAGAGAGTCCTTCCCCGGTCTGCCGCCACGGACCGGTTCCCGCAGGTCGATGGGTTATTCCCTGAGGGTCTCGATGTTCCTCCATCCGTAGGAGACCTCGATCAGGTCCTCTCCTCCGATGGTGATTGTCTGTTTGTTGAGTTCCTCGCCGCCCAGGGACTCATAGAAGGAACGGGCTCGGGGGTTGTCTTCGAGGACCCACAGGAGCATGGAGGAGAACCCCCTCTCCGAGAGCGCCCCGGCCAGGGCGGAGACCAGGCGCCTTCCCACTCCCCGACGCTGGTAGTCCTCGTAGACGTAGATGGCGTACAGTTCGGCCCCGAAGTCGGGGTTGGCCTCCCGCTCTGGCCCACCTCCCACGAAGCCCACCACCTCGCCTGGGCGGGTTTCGGCAACGAAGGTCGACATGGCGGGAGGGTCTGTCTCGAGGATTTCTTCCCACCACGAGGCCCGTGCGGGATACGAGAGGCTCATGAGGAACTCGGCCGGCATCACCCCCGCGTATGTGGCCCGCCAGGAATCGATGTGCACCCGGGCGATGGCCGAGGCGTCGGAGAAACGCGCCGCCCTGATGCGTGCCATGCTCGGCTACCGGGAGGCGTCCCTCAGGGCCTGCCAGATCCGGACCGGGGTGAGGGGCATGTCGAGGTGGCCGACTCCCAGGGGCCGGAGGGCGTCGATCACCGCGTTCTGGACGGCGGCGGTGGCGCCGATGGTCCCCGCCTCGCCGATCCCCTTGACGCCCAGGGCGTTCTGGATGGTGGGCGTGACGGTGTGGTCGATCTCCACCGAGGGCAGGTTGGAGGCGGTGGGCACCAAGTAGGTGGTGAGGTTGGAGGTGAGGGGGTTGGCATCGGGATCGTAGAGGACCTGCTCCAAGAGCGCCTGTCCGGCCGCCTGGGCTATGCCGCCGTGGATCTGTCCGTCCACCATCCGCTGGTTGAGGATCTTCCCGCAGTCGTCCACCGCCACATGCCGCAGGTAGCGGACGTCGCCGGTCTCGGTGTCCACCTCCACCACCGCGATGTGGGTCCCGAACGGGAAGGTCGCCTCAGCCTGGTCCAGGGAGAGTTCCGCCGAGAGGCCGTCTTCTGCTTCCTGGGCCAACTCTCCCCAGGTCATGGCCGTCTCGGGCGATCCGGCCACCGCCACCCGGCCGCCTTCTGTGACCACCACGTCGTCGATCGCCGCCTCGCGGAGTCGGGCGAAGAGCCTCCGGCCCTCGTCTGCCACCCGCCGGCCGGCCTCCAGCATGGCCGACCCGCCCAGTTGCAGCGAGCGAGAGCCCATCGTCCCCCCGCCGCTCGCCACCCGGCCGGTGTCGCCCTGGATGTAGGTGATTCGCTCCATGGGGACCGAGAGGACGTCCGAGACGATCTGGGTGAGGGCGGTCTCGTGCCCCTGGCCGTGGGAGGAGAGGCCGGTGGCTATCTCCACGGTGTCGTCTTGGTTGACGGTGACCGATCCCCATTCGGTGCGCCCCTGGGGGGCGGTGATCTCCACGTAGGTGCTGAGCCCCACCCCCAGCCTCCATCGGTCGCCCCGGGCCGCCCGCTCGGCCTGGTCGCTGCGCAGGCCCTCATAGTCGGCCATCTCCAGAGCGCGGTCCAGGGCCCTGTCGTAGTCGCCTGAGTCGTAGAGTTGGTCGGTGGGGGTCCGGTAGGGGAACATGCTGGGCTGGATGAAGTTGCGCCGGCGGACCTCCACCGGGTCGAGGCCCAGCTCCTCGGCGAGCAGGTCCATGCACCTCTCCAGGTAGGAGGTGGCCTCGGGGCGGCCCGCTCCCCGGTAGGCGTTGATCGGGCAGGTGTTGGCGACCACCGACTGGTAGGTGAAGCGCACCTTGGGGATGTCGTAGGCGCCGTTGGCCACCATGATGCTGAACTCGGGCAGGTAGGCGCCGAAGTACACGTAGGCGCCGGCTTCGGCCACCACGTGGACGGAGAGGCCGGTGAGCGTCCCGTCCCGTCGGGCGCCCAGTTCCACGGTCTGGTAGTGGCCCCGGCCGTGGGGGAGGGAGAGAAGGTTCTCCTCGCGGGTCTCCTGCCAGCGGACCGGGCGGGAGAGGCGGTGAGCGGCTGCGGCGCACAGGATCTGCTCGGGCATGGGGGCGATCTTCACCCCGAACCCCCCGCCCATGTCGGGCACCCGGACCCGCACCAGGTCCCGGTCGATGCCCAGGCAGCGGGATATGGCGTTGCGGTGGACGAAGGCGTTCTGGGACCCGGTCCAGACGTCGAGGCGGTCCCCGTCGGGGACGGCCAGGCAGTTGCTGTTCTCAAGGGGCACCCCGGCCACCCGCTGGTTGTAGAACTCCGCCCGGATCACCACCTCGGCGTCGGAGAGGGGGTCGTCCCCGGCCTGTCCGGTGGTGTCGAGGGCCACGTTGGTGCCCGTCTCGGGAAAGAGGAGGGGAGCATCGGGGGACAGGGCGTCGACCGGGCTCTCCACCGCCGGAAGCGGGTCGATCTCCACCCACACCCTCTCGGCGGCGTCGGCGGCCTGCCGGTCGGTCTCGGCCACGACGATGGCCACCGCCTCTCCGGTGAACCGCACCCGGTCGGCGGCGGGGACCGGTTGGCCGAAGCCCGCATCGGCGCCGGGCGATCCGGCCGGGAGGGCCCGGAGCCCCAGGTCGGCAGCGGTGTAGACGGCCACCACTCCGGGTGAGTCGATGGCCTCCGCGGTGTCGATCTCGGTGATAACGCCGTGGGGGAGGTCGGAGCGCACCACCTTCATCCACAGGGCGTCGGGTCGGTCGAGGTTCCCCACGAACCGGCCGCGGCCCCGGATCAGGCGGGGGTCCTCGACTCGCTTGACCGAGGCGCCGATGACAGAACTGGGCATTGGGCGTATGGTAGGACGGAGAGGGCGGTCTCTAGTAAGCGGCCAGGCGGCGGGCGGCGGCGGCTATCTTGTGGGCGTCGGGCCGGTAGGCGTCCTCGAGCGGAGGGCTGAATGGGACGGGAACGTCGAGACCGCCCAGGCGGGTGACCGGAGCGTCCAGCCACTCGAAGCACTCCTCTGAGATCCGCGCCGAGACCTCCGCGCCGACCCCCGCCAGGCGGTTGGCCGAATGCACAACCAGGGCCCGCGAGGTCCGGGAGACGCTCTTCGCCACGGTCTCGAAGTCGAGGGGTTTGAGCGAGCGCAGGTCCACCACCTCGGCCTCTATCCGGTCGGCGGCCAGGTCTGTGGCCGCCGCCAGCGCCTGGGAGACCTGCGATCCGTAGGCGACGACCGTGAGGTCGGTTCCCGGCCGGACCACCTTGGCCTCCCCGATGGGCACCAGGTGCTCGCCATCGGGCACCGGTCCCCGCAGCGACCGGTAGAGGGGCTTTGCCTCGAAGTAGATCACCGGGTTGGGGTCCCGCACCGCCGAGCACAAGAGGCCCTTGGCGTCGGCGGGGTTGGAGGGCGCCACCACCTTCAGTCCGGGGGTGTGGACGAACCAGGCCTCGGGGTTCTGGCTGTGGAACGGACCCGAGCGGATCCCCCCGTCCGAGGGCGCCCGGATCACCCAGGGGACCTTCCCGCCGAACCGGTAGTGGATGGTGGCTGCGGACTGGACGATCGAGTCGAAGCCGGTGGAGATGAAGTCGGCGAACTGCACCTCGACGATGGGACGAAGGCCCATCAGGGCCATCCCGTTGGCCATGCCGATGAAGGACTGCTCGGCGAGCGGGGTGTTGAGCACCCGCCGGTCTCCGAAGCGGGCGGCCAGGCCCTTGGTCACCTTGAAGGCGCCCCCGAAGTCGCCTCCCACGTCCTCGCCCAGCACCAGCACGTCGGGGTCCCTCTCCATCTCGTGGGAAATGGCTTCGGAGATCGCCGCGATGTAGGTGAGTTCCCTCATGCGTAGATCCGGTCGGAGACGGTGCCGGGATCGGGGAAGGGCGCCGCCTCGGCTTCGGCCACGGCCGCGTTGATCTCGGCCCGCGCCCAGGCGTCTATCTCCGCCAGTCCGGCTTCTCCGGACACCCCCTCCGAAAGGAGGCGTCGGCGCTGGTGGTCCACCGGATCGCGGGCCTCCCAGCGTTCCAGGAGTTCTCTGGGGACGTACTCGGCGCCGTCGTGGATGGCGTGGCCGAGCATGCGCATGGTCCGGGCCTCGATCACCGTCGGTCCCCCCCCGGAGCGGGCCCGGTCCACGGCGGCCTTGATGGAGCGGAACATGGCCTCCACGTCGTTGCCGTCCTCGGTCCGGGCGGTGAGCCCGTAGGCGGCGGCCCGCTCGGTGATGGCGAAGGTGGCCATCTGCTGGTCGAGGGGAGTGGAGTAGGCGTACTGGTTGTTCTGTACCACCAGCACCATGGGTGCGGAGTACAGGGCTGCCATGTTCAGGGACTCGTGGTAGGGGCCGGTGGTGGTCCCGCCGTCGCCGCAGGCGGTGAGGGCCACCCGGGGTTCGCCCCGGTACCGAAAGGACATCGCCATCCCCAGGGTGATGGGGATCTGCTGGGGGATGTGGGAGACGTATCCGATGATCCCCAGGCTCAGGTCGCCCATGCCGTGCAGGTTGGCGTCCCGCCCTTCGCTCGGGCCGGTGACCCTGCCGAGGAGGTTCCCGAACACCCGGGCCGGGGTCATGCCCCGCACCAGGTACGACCCGACGTCCCGGTGCATCGGCGCGATCACGTCGTCGGGGCCGAGCGCCATTGCCATGGGCACGCTGATCCCCTCATGGCCCCGTCCGCTGAAGGTCCCTCCCAGGCCTCTTCCCTGCTTCCACATGTCGACCATGGTGTTGTCGAGAGTGCGGGTGAGGCGCATCCACCGGTAGAGGTCGATGCGCAGGTCGTCCGGCAGGTCGGCGGGCGCCTCCCCGGACTCGGGTTGCGGCTCGGGTTCGTCGGGTCGAGCCGGCGCGGCGAAGAGAGCCTCCCTGATCTGGCTGCCCAGGGGATCGCTCATTTCAGGAGGGTCCGGCCGAGTCGGCGGGAGGTGATCGCCAGGCCCACCAGTCCCACGCCCACCAGCACCCCGGCGTGAGCGAGGAGGGTCCAGTCGAAGCTTCCCAGGGTGAAGGCCCTCAACAGCTCCGTTCCGTGATATAGGGGAGAGATCTGCATGATGGGTTGGAGGAAGGAGGGGTACACGCTCAGAGGATAGAAAGTTCCCGAAAATAGGAAGAGGGGCAGGATCACCAGCTGGATCATGTCGAAGTCGTGCCAGGTGCGCATGAAGGTCACCGCCGCGAACCCGGCGGCGGAGAAGGTGAACCCCACCAGCAGGGCGCCGAGGATCGCCACCACCGCCCAGAGGGTGTCGGTGAGCCCCACGATGTACATCAGCACCAGGAACCCGCAGGCGTAGATTGCGGCCCGCAGCTGTGACCAGAGGATCTCCCCCACCGCGATGTCCGCCACCCGCATGGGGGTGGACAGCACCGCGTCGTAGGTGCGGTTGTAGTGAAGCTTGAAGAAGATCGGGAAGGTGGACTCGATGATGGCCCCGTTCATGGCGGAGGCCGCCAGCAGCCCGGGCGCCACGAAGGCGGCGTAGGTGAGGGGGACCCCGCCCTGGGTGGTGACCTCCCCCACGAACTCGCCCAGGCCCACGCCAACTCCCAGGAGGTAGAAGACCGGTTCGCAGAATCCGGCGATGATCACCAGCCAGATGCGCTTGTAGACCAGCAGGTTCCGCTGGATGAGCCGGCCCGCTCCCCGGGTGGGGCGGGACTGGGGCGGGATCCATCTGGTGAGGAGGAGACTCACAGGTTGAGCGTCTTTCTGAGCTGGCGGATGGCGGCCCACCAACCCACGACGGTGACCGCCAGGAGGTAGCCGACCTCCACCCAGAGCGACAGGGTGAGAGGCGTTCCCAGGGTGATCGACCGGCACAGGTCGACGCCGTGCCACACGGGGCTCACCAGCGCCAGGGGCTCGAGGAAGTCGGGGAGGCGATCGATGGGGAAGAAGGCGCCCGAGAAGAGGAACAGCGGGATGAGGCTGAACCGGAACAGGGCGATCATGGTGGAGTCCTCCTTGAACCAGGCGGCCAGGAAGGCCATGGGGGAGGCGAACGCCATCCCGCACAGCACCGCGGCGGGGACCGCGGTCAGGCCCCTGCCCAGGGGGGCGGCGCCGAAGGCCCAGATCACCACTGCGAAGGCGGTCGAGACGAACACCAGCCTGATGAACACCCAGATCATCAGCCCGTTCAGGATGTCGTCGGGGGTGACGGGGGTGGATATTTGCGCCCAGAAGTGCTTGCGCCACTTGATGCCGGTCCGCACCGGCCAGGAGGAGTCGGTGATGGCGGTCTGCATGGCGGAGGCGGCCATCAGGCCCGGAGCGAGGAAGGCCAGGTAGCCCGCGCCTCCCAGCGCCTGGTCGGCGGTCCGGTCGATCAGGGTGCCGAGCCCCACTCCCATGGCCAGGAGAAACAGGATGGGACGCAGCCACGTGGTTATGACGGTGCCCCGCCAGGTGCGTTTGTAGTAGCGCCACTCCGACTCGACGATCAAAAACGCCCGGGGAGTGGTCATTCGATGAGTTGGCGGCCGGTGAGCCGCAGGAATACGTCCTCGAGGGTGGAGCGGCGGATCAGGGTGGAGATGGGGTGGATGTCCCGGCGGGCCAGGTAGGCGGCGACCTCGTCGGCGTTGTGGGTGTAGATCATCACCCTGTCGGGGAGTTCCTCGGTGCGTTCGGCGACCTCCTCGATGACGGGCATTGCCTGGAGGTGCTGGTCGGCGTCGAAGCGCATCTCCAGCACGTCCCGGGTGGAGTAGCGCTCGAGGAGTTCCCGGGGTGATCCCTCGGCGACTATCCGGCCCTTGTCCATCACCACCAGCCGGTCGCAGAGTTGTTCGGCCTCGTCCATGTAGTGGGTGGTGATGATCAGGGTCACCCCCTCCCGCTTGAGCTGGTAGAGACGATCCCACACCACGTGCCGAGCCTGGGGGTCAAGGCCGGTGGTGGGTTCGTCGAGGATCACCAAATCGGGCTCGTTTATCAGGCCGCGGGCGATGATCAGCCGCCGCTTCATGCCCCCCGACAGGAGATCCACCCGGTCGTCACGGCGCTCCGAAAGCTGCACGAATTCCAGCAATTCGTCGATCCGGAGGTCGATCTCGGCCTTTTTCATGTGGAAGTAGCGTCCGTGGGTGAGGAGGTTCTCGTACACCGAGAGTTCCCGGTCCAGGTTGTCCTCCTGGGGGACGACGCCCAGCCGTCCCCGGATCTTGATCCCCTCGGTGCGGGGGTCCATCCCCAGCACCGACAGGCGCCCGGAGGTGGCGGGGGAGACGGCCCCGATCATCCGCATGGTGGAACTCTTGCCAGCCCCGTTGGGTCCGAGGAAGCCGAAGGCCTCGCCGGGATAGATGTCGAAGTCGATGTCGTCGACCGCGGTGAAGTCTCCGAACTTCTTGCTCAACCCCCGTCCGACCACCAGCGACTCGACCATTGGGAATAGGCTACCCGGCAGCCGGGCCGGACCTTGACCGCTGCCCTATTAAGCCGGGGGGATGTCACGGAAGGGAATCGGTAGGATGTTGCGACTATGAGCAGACCGTTGACATGGGGAGGCATTGAACTTCCGATTCGGCCGGATACTGTCATCCCCGTATCGGGTGGGCCCACGTACCCGCGTCCGCTTCGGGCCTGTGACCTGCCTGCCATCATGGGAGTGGAGGACTGGTTCGACGCCTATAGGTTTGCACTGATCCAGTTCGTGGCCGACTGGAACCACTCCGATGACCCGGTTTCTATGGTCTCCGGCCCTCCGGTCTATCAGGGGACGGACTGGCGCCTCCTGCCCACCGTGGCGTCTGTGGTTCATGCGCTGGTGGACAGAGATGGCCTGTCCGTACCTGACTGGGTGTGGGAACACCAGGCGCGCCAGGACTGGGTTGTGTTCTGTGATCCGCCTGGTTCCTCCTTTTGGAAGCGGGATCTGGAGCACGCCCCTGCTACTTGCGTTCACCATCGTGTGTACTTCCACTCGCGAATGCTGGACAAGGGCACTCTGGATTGGTGGCTCTCCTGGGACTAGACCGCCGCGAGCTGATTCGCTTCATACGTGAGGTTGATGAGGAGCTGGCCACGATCACCTCCCGGCACCATGACATGGTTATCGGCGGAGGCGCAGCAATCGCTTTGTTATGGAACGAGCGGCGACTCACCAACGACATAGACGTGGTGTCTGAGGGGATGACACCAGAGCTGCGGAAAGCGATCGGACGGGTGGCGGCAGCTAACTCCCAACAACTGAAGCCAGGCTGGTTCAACGACGCCGCCAAAGTGGCCGCGCCCCAAATGGGGATAGCGAATCCCATCCTGGTGTTCGACGGTTTGAGGCTTCACTTGTACGTGGCCCCGGCCAAATACCTTTTGCTAATGAAACTATTCGCGGCTCGGGCAGGCGATACCCAGGACATACTTACCCTGATCAGGGAAGAGGGCATCGAGTCCCCGGATGAACTTTACGACCTCGTAGCGGAGGGGTATGGGCGACAACTCCTCCGCCCCCAGATCGCATACCGCATCGAAGAAGTGTGGGACATGCACACCCGTAGCCAAGAGCGGGACGATCCGGAAGAACAGGGCACATCTGGTCGTTTGGACTCCTGACGCGCCTGAACCAGTCTCGGACCTAGTTTCTTGCTATCTGTGGGAGGGGGCATTTTCTCTAACTTCACCCATCAGGGCTGTGATTGTCATCCCTGGTGTCTGTCCGGCCCCTGTGGGAGTCGTTGCTTAGGCGCCCAGGGCCTCGATTCCATCCTCCGACGTGTCCACGAAGGAGACCGGAGCCGGTTCGGCTGTGAGGCGGCGGCGCATCACGGCGACCGCCTCGGGGTTGTTGTCCACCATGATGAAGCGGCGGCCGAGCTTCGAGGCGACCGCCCCGGTGGTGCCGCTTCCCGCGAAGAAGTCCAGCACCCAGTCGCCCTCCCGGCTCGAGGCCTGCACGATGCGCCGGAGCACTCCCTCCGGCTTCTGGGTGGGGTAGCCGGTCTTCTCGCCGCCGGTGGGCGACACGATGGTGTGCCACCACACGTCGGTGGGGAGTTTCCCCCGTTCGGCCTTCTCGGCGGTCACCAGCCCCGGCGCCATGTAGGGCTCCCGGTCGACGGCCTCATTGTCGAAGTGGTAGCGGCGGGGGTCCTTGACGTAGACCAGGATGTTGTCGTGCTTGGTGGGCCATCGGCGCCGGGCCCGGGCGCCGTAGTCATAGGCCCAGATGATCTCGTTCAGGAAGCAGTCGCGGCCGAACATCGAGTCCAGGAGCACCTTGGCGTAGTGGACCTCCCGGTAGTCGAGGTGCAAATAGAGGGTGCCGTGGGCGGCCAGGAGCCGCCGGGCCTCGGCCAGGCGAGGCTCGAGAAACGCCCAGTAGTCGTCGAAGGAGTCTTCGTACGCGGAAGTGCGGCCCGCCACCGTCCGGTATGACGCTCCCTTGAAGCCTCGCCGGTCCCCGTCGGGGTCGGCGGTGGTGCGCAGCGTCCGCCGTGTCTGGCGCCGGCCGGTGTTGAACGGGGGGTCGATGTACACCAGGGCCATGGTCTCATCGGGCAGCGCTCGGAGCACCGGGAGGTTGTCACCCGACACCACCAGGTTCGGGCCGTGCAGACGGCCGTTGTGACATTCGAGCCCCCAGAGGCCCAGATCGGGCATCACATGTCGCCCGGAGAGGGCTCGATCCGGACCGGGTCTCCCACCCGGATGAGGCCGCCCTTCACCACCTGGGCTGCGATGCCGGACCGGCCCTCGAGGGCTTCGCGCGCCCGGGGGCCGACGGTCTCGTTCATCCGCTCGCACGGCGGGCAGTCCCGCCACACCGACAGGACGGCCTCGCCGAGATGGATCAGGGTGCCGGTGGTGCGGGGGAGGCGATCAGCGTCCACGGTGATGTTGCGGCGGGTTGCGCCCGCCGGTATGGGGTATCCCAACCGGCCGGCGGCCTCGTCCAGCTCGCCCTCGGCGACCATCGTCACGTTGCGGATGGTGCCCAGGTAGCGGTCGCCTTCCAGGCCCGCTCCCTCCACCGCCAACACCTCGTTGACCTCGATCGGGTCGGCCTTGTGGAGCGGCGCCAGGTGGAGGTGGGTCACCGAGGCCATCGGCCTAGCTGCAGCCGAGCGAGGCCCCGCAGTTGAGGCAGCGGTAGCAACTCCCGTTGCGGACCGTCATGTGCCCGCACTCGTCGCACATGGGAGCGTCTCCCATCATCTTGCTCAGGAGGATCTGCGTCGAGGAGGGCATCAAGGCGGTCCCGCCTGCCTCGGCCTGGGGAAAGAGTTGAGAGATCAGGTCGTCGGTCGCCGGCGAGTCGGCGAACTCGGCGGCTTCCTTCACCGCTTCCAGGTTGTCCTCCTCCTGGGCGGCGGCCAGTGCCAACTGCTGTCCCCGGTCCGAGACCGTGGGGTGAGGCTCCTCGGGGAGTTCGCTCTGCTCCGGCGTCCTGACCTGGCCCAGGTCTTCCCGTTCCAGGTACTCGATGGCCAGGGCCCGGAAGATGTAGTCGACCATGGAAGAGGCCATCTTGATGTTGGGATGGTTCTGCACCAGCCCCCGGGGCTCGAAGGTCTGGTACATGAAGGTGTCCACGAACTCCTGGAGCGGCACCCCGTACTGGAGGCCCTTGGAGACCGCGATGGCGAAACAGGAGAGGATGCCCCGCAGGGTGGCTCCCTCCTTGGCCAGGTCGATGAACAACTCTCCGAGCGTGCCGTCGTTGTACTCGCCGGTGCGGATATAGAGCTTGTGGCCGCCCACCCGGGCCTCCCGGGTCCAGCCTTTCCGGCGGGACGACAGGAGGAATCGGGGAGGCTTCATGCCCTGGGAGTAGGCCTGGGTGGGGGAGGTCCCCTCCGGGAGGGGCCCGTAGGCCAGGCGCTGTTCGATGCCGAGCGCCTCGTCGAGTTCCGGCTCGTCCTCACCGGAGGAGTCGTCGCCCGCCGAGGAGAGAGGCTGGGAGGCCTTGGAGCCGTCGCGGTAGAGGGCCATCGACTTGAGACCCAGCTTCCAGGACAGGTCGTAGGCGTCCTTGATGTCGTCGGGGCTCACGTCGCTGGGCATGTTGATGGTCTTCGAGATGGCGCCGGAGATGAACGGCTGGGTGGCGGCCATCATCCGTATGTGCCCGTTGTGGTGGATGAACCGCCGTCCATGGCGACCGTTGCGGTTGGCGGTGTCGAACACCGGAAGGTGCTCTTCCTTCAGGTGGGGAGCGCCCTCGATCGCCTGGCGGCCGCAGATGTGGTCGCCTGCGGCGTCTATCTGGTCGGAGGTGAAGCCCAGGAATGAGAGGAGGTCGAAGTCGAGCCGCTGGGACTGGGAGGGTTCAACTCCCAGACGCCGCAGGGTCGGCTCGCCGACCGCCAACACGTTGAAGGCGTGCCGCAGTTCGAACATCCCCGGCAGGGACTCCTCGATCCGGTCGAGGTCCTCGTCGGTGAAGCCGTGCGCCCGGAGGCTCCTCCGGTTGATGTGGGGAGACCCCTCCAGGGAGGAGGTGCCCACCACGTAGTCGATGATCTCCCGCTTCTCCTCAGGCGTGTAGCCCAGGGTGTCGAGAGCCGGACCCACCGACTGGTTGACGATCTTGAAGTACCCGCCTCCCGCCAGTTTCTTGAACTTGACCAGGGCGAAGTCGGGCTCCACGCCGGTGGTGTCGCAATCCATTTGGAGGCCGATCGTTCCGGTCGGCGCAATACAACTTATCTGTGCGTTTCGGAAGCCGTGGCGGGCTCCCAGTTCCAGGGCCTCGTCCCAGACCTCGCGGGCGGCCTGGGAAAGGTCCAAGGGGCAGAGCCGACTGCTGATGCCCATCACCGCCTGGGAGACGCCCTCGTACTCGGAGGCCGGTGCGTCGTAGGCGGCGCGCCGGTGGTTACGGATGACCCGCAGCATGGGCCGGCGGTTTTCCTCGAAGCGCCGGAAGGGACCGATGACCGAGGCCATCTCCGCGGAGGTGGTGTAGGCCTGGCCGCTGAGGATGGAGGTGAGCGCCCCGGCTATGGCGCGTCCCCGGCCGGAGTCGTAGGGGATGCCCATCCGCATCAGGAGCGACCCGAGGTTGGCGTACCCCAGCCCCAGGGTGCGATAGTCATAGGAGCCCTGGGCGATGGCTCTGGAGGGGAAGTGGGCCATGGCCACCGAGATCTCCAGGACCATGGTCCACAGACGGATGGCGTGCAGGTAGCTGTCGATGTCGAACACGCCTGTGCGGTCGTTGTAGAAGGCAACCAGGTTCACAGAGGCCAGGTTGCAGGCGGTGTTGTCCAGGAACATGTACTCCGAGCAGGGGTTGGAGCCGCGGATCCGGCCCCCGGCGGGGGAGGTGTGCCACTCGTTGATGGTGGTGTCGAACTGCACTCCCGGGTCGGCGCAGGCCCACGCCGCCTCGGCGATCTGGTCCCACAGGTGCTCAGCGGAGACGGTCTTCATCACCCGCCCGGTGGTCCGCTCGGTCAACTCCCAGTCGTCGCGGTTCTCCACCGCCCTGACGAAGTCGTCGGTGACCCGGACGGAGTTGTTGGAGTTCTGCCCGGAGATGGTGGCGTACGCCTCACCGTTGAAGTCGGCGGGGAAGCCTCCCTTCTCGATCAGGAGGCGGGCCTTGTCCTCCTCCACCTTCTTCCAGTTGATGAACTCCTCCACGTCGGGATGATCGATGTCGAGGATCACCATCTTGGCCGCCCGGCGGGTGGTCCCCCCCGACTTGATGGCGCCTGCCGCCCGGTCGCCGATCTTGAGGAAGGACATAACTCCGGACGAACTGCCGCCGCCCGAGAGCTTCTCGCCCTCGGCCCGGATTTCGGAGAAGTTGGAGCCGGCGCCCGAGCCGAACTTGAAGATACGCGCCTCGCGGAGCCACAGGTCCATGATCCCCCCCGGGTTGACCAGGTCGTCCTCGACCTTGAGAATGAAGCAGGCATGCGGTGCGGGGCGGGAGTAGGAATCGGGGGAGACGGCCAACTCCCCGGTGTCGGGGTCGACGTACCAGAAGCCCTGTGCGGGGCCGGTCAGCCCGTAGCCCCAGTTGAGGCCGGTGTTGAACCACTGCGGAGAGTTGGGCGAGCCCATCTGGTGACAGAGCATGTACTTCATCTCGTCCTCGAACGCCTGGGCGTCCTCGGGTGAGTCGAAGTAGCCATGCGTCTCGCCCCACCACCGCCAGGTGCCCGCCAGCCGGTCGAAGACCTGGCGGCCGGAGAGCTCCGTACCCAGCCGGGGTTGGCGGTTCTCGTCCAGGAGAGGCCCGTTCTCGTCGGAGAGCGGCACCCCGGCCTTGCGGAAGTACTTGGACACCAGGATGTCGGCGGCCACCTGCGACCAGTGGGCCGGCACTTCGGCGTCCCTCATCTCGAACACCACCGACCCGTCCGGGTTCATTATCCGAGAATCCCTCTTCTCCCAGGTCAGGGTCTCATATGGGTCCTCCCCCAGACGGGTGAATCGTCTGTCTACCTTGAGTCCCTTGGTCACTTGCCTGCCTCCTCTTGGTCCTTGGATCACTCTTGCCTAGCCCGCCGGGGGATCCCCGGTTCGCCCTCCATCAGGGAATTACAATAATGTAACACTCCCACTGGTACCGGCCAAGCCTTTTCCCATGGGATCTGGAGCCAAAAGAACGCCCAGGTCAGACGGAGTTCCGGTGGAAGCCAGCCATGTTCCGGCAACACTCGGCTTTCAAGCAGTGTCTCTGTCCTATTCAATGTCCTAGCTGGTATTTGTGTCTAAAGGGTTGGTCAAAAGGCAGAGGAAACTTCTGGTGGAATAATTTTCCGAAAAATTTGAGCCAATTTTTTCCGCGACTTCTAGGCATTTTTGCCAATCTTCGTTTTGACCCTCGCCGAGCATCCGTGAGTCGCAATGACCTCCGGAGATTCGGGTTCCGGGCGGGGAGGTAAACTAAAGACCTGATGTTCTTTCCGGTAGGCACCAGCCGCCAACAGCAACCGCCCCGCCGCCGCCGCATGGTCTGGGTATTCACGGGGATCGCCCTCCTCTACGGTTTGTTCACCGCCCTGTCCCGGGTCTGGACCGATTACCTGTGGTTCTCCTCTGTGGACCAGACGGGGGTCTGGTGGGTCCGGTGGGTGTGGCTGGCCGCGCTGGGCCTGTTGGGCGCGATCGTCGTCTTCGTGGTGATCTGGGGGAACATGAGGCTCGCCCGTTACCTGTCGGTGCGTTACGCATCGTTCAGCACCGTCCCCGAGGACCCGGCCGTGGCGCAGATACGCCAGGCCGTGGGAGCCAGGGTGGGGCTCCTGGAGTGGGCGGCGGCCCTCGGCTCGGCTGTGGTGCTGGGACTGGGAGTCTCCGCCTGGCGGGACCAGGCGCTGCTCTTTTTGAATTCCGAGCCGTTCGGAGTCACCGATCCCCAGTTCGGTCTGGACCTGGCCTTCTACATGTTCCGGCTCCCACTCTGGTCGACGCTGGTGAGTTGGCTGACCGGGGTGGCGATCGCCGCGCTGATCACCGTGGCGCTGAGTTACTTCGCGCTGGGGGCGGTGAAGTTCCCGGCGCGCCGCCTGCCGAGGTTCGACACCCAGGCCAAGGCGCACCTCTCGGCGCTGGCGGCCGTAATCGCCATCCTTCGGGCGTTCTCCTACCGGATCGACACCTACCAGTTGATGTACTCGAACAACAACGTGTTCGGCGCCGGATACGCCGACATCAACGCCCGGTTGCCCGCCCTCAACCTGCTGATCGCCGTGTCGGTCTTCTCCGCCATCCTGTTCGTCATCAACATCTGGCGTCGCGGCTGGGTGCTGGTGGCGGTTTCGGTGGCCGCCTGGGTCTTCGTCTCCCTGGCGGCCGGCGTTGCCTACCCGGCCATCGTCCAGCGCTTCCAGGTCCAGCCCAACGAACTGGTGCGGGAGGGACCCTACATAGAGCGCAACATCGCCGCAACCCGCGCGGCCTATGGCCTTGACTCGGTGGACGTGCGGCCTTTCGGAGCCTCTTTCGACCTCACTGCCGCCGACATTGCCCGCAACGCGCCCACCGTCGACAACATCCGCCTCTGGGACCCCGACGTCCTCAACCGCACCTACCAGCAACTCCAGGAGATCCGCACCTACTACCGGGTGGACCACGTGGACACCGACCGGTACCCGATCGGCGGCACGGACACCCAGGTGATGCTGGCGCTTCGCGAGCTGGACGAACCCAACATCCCCGCCCAGGATTGGCAGAACCAAAGGCTGGTCTACACCCACGGGTTCGGGTCGGTGCTCAGCCCTGCCAACGTGGTGGCGGTTGACGGCCAGCCCGACTTTCTGCTGCGGGACATACCGCCGCAGACCACCGAGCCCATCCTGGAGTTGACCGAGCCCCGCATCTATTTCGGGGAGACCTACGAGCGGGATCGTCCGGTGATCGTGCGGTCGGGCGCCCAACCCCAGGAGATTGACTTCCCCGCCACCGAGGAGGGAGGCGGAGCGGCGGACAACCGCTACAACGACTACGAGGGAGAGGCGGGAGTGGAGATCTCGGGGATACTCCACCGCTTGGCCTTCGCCCTCCGCTACGGGGACCTGAACATCCTGATCTCCAGCCAGATCAACCCCGACAGCCGGGTGCTGATGCAGCGCAACATCCAGAGCCGGGTGGAGGCGGTCGCGCCCTTCCTGGTGGCCGACGCCGATCCCTACCCGGTGGTGCTGGATGGACGGATCATCTGGGTGGTCGACATGTACGCCATAAGCGAGAACTACCCCTACTCCCAGCCGATCGGGGTGGGGCTGAGAGGCTTCGACACCGCCCGTGTATCCAGCTTCTCCCAACTCCCCATCTCGGGGTTCAACTACATAAGGAACTCGGTGAAAGCCACGGTCGACGCCTTCGACGGCACCATCAGTCTGTACGTGGTGGACGAGTCCGACCCGCTGGTGGCCGCCTGGCAGAGGGTCTACCCGGACCTGTTCACGGATGCGAGCGAGATACCTGAGGGACTCCGGGAGCACTTCCGCTATCCCCAGGACCTGTTCAAGATCCAGAGCGAGTTGTACCTCGACTACCACATGGTGGACGTGACGCAGTTCTTCCAGCGCAACGACGCCTGGTCGATTCCATCCGATCCCTCCACCATCCGGCGCATCGAGTTGCTGCGGGGCGACTTGATCGGCGGTCCGGACGGATCCATCGTCCAGTACCTGCGGGAAATGCTCCCCTACTACCTGTTGATGACCCTTCCCGGCGAGGAAGACACCTCCTACGTGCTGCTCCAGCCCTACAACCCCCTGGAGAAGCCCAACATGTCGGCGTTCCTGATAGCCGACTCCACGCCCGACCGCTACGGACGGCTCATCGACTACCGGATGCCCGCGGGCTCGCTGGTGGAGGGCACCGGGCAGGTGGGCAACCGGATCGACCAGGACGATGAGATCTCCCAGCAGTTCACTCTCTGGCGGGGCCAGGGCTCCTCGGTGGTGCTGGGCGACATGCTGGTGGTGCCGATCGGCGAGTCGGTCCTGTACGTGCAGCCCGTGTACCTGGAGGCCGAGCAGGGAGGACTTCCCGAGTTCCGCCGGGTGGTGGTCGTGCACGGCGACGACATCGAATGGGACGACACCCTTGACGGCGCGCTGGCCAAGATCTTCGGCTCGGCCGACCTGGCGGCTCCCGCCCCCGACGACGATGTGGATGACCCCGGGGCCGCCCCCGACCCCGACGAGCCTGCGCCGTTGCCGAGGACGGTGAGGGACTTGCTGTCGGATGCCTCCGACGCTTTCGACCGGGCGAACGAGGCGCTCCGGTCGGGGGACCTCGCCGAGTACCAGAGGCTCATCGAAGAGGCCGCCCGACTGGTGGAGAGGGCCCTGCGCACCACCGGCTGAGCTCCGATTCGGGGTTGCGAACCTCCGAGCCGGCCTCTATCATCGGCCCACACACCGCGGGGTGGAGCAGTCAGGTAGCTCGTCGGGCTCATAACCCGAAGGTCGTGGGTTCAAATCCCACCCCCGCTACCACGGCCTCTGGTTCAGTTGTGTCATTTGACTGGGCCAGTCAGGCTGTTTTTCGTCTCTTATTGCCTGTGTTGGGGGGTTTCTGCTGCCTGCCGGGGTGTTTGTGGAGGTCTGGGAGTGCGCCTAGAGGTCGGGGGTACCGGTCCGGGTTTTCCCGGGCGCGCGAAAGTCGACAGTAGGGGGGGTTAATGTCGGCGCTGCGGGTGCGGCGATGTGTCTAGGGCTCGGCAGATGTTTGGCCTAGAGGAATGAGCCTAAAAGGAAGACACCTCCCCCGGGCGCAGCGGGTCCGGGGTGACTTATCCCTCGCGCCGGTTGTGCTGAAGGCGTTTCCTGTTGCGGGCGCGGGTTCCGGCGTCGAGAGTTGCTTTCCGGAGGCGAATGGCATGCGGGGTGACCTCAACGCACTCGTCATCTGAGATGAATTCGAGAGCCTGCTCAAGGGACAAGATGCGGGGCGGGGTCAGACGAACCGTGTTGTCGGAGCCGCCGGCGCGGACGTTGGTCAGCTTCTTCTCCCGGCAGATGTTGACGTCCATGTCCTCGGGACGCGGGTTTTCGCCGATGACCATGCCTTCATATACCTCATCGCCCGGGGCGACAAACAACGAGGCCCGGTCCTGTAAGGCGGCTATGGCGTAACCGGTGACAACACCTTGGCGGTCGGCGACAATCGAACCTGAATGCCGGGTCCGAAGCTCGCCCAACCACGGGGTGTGGCCCTCGAACACGTTGGCCACGAGGCCGGTTCCTTGAGTCTCGGTGAGGAATGCGGTACGGAAGCCGATCAGGCCCCGGGCCGCCACCACGTAGTCCAACCGGACCCAACCGGCGCCGTGGTTCGACATGTTCACCAGGTTGGCTTTACGCTCACCCAGGAGTTGGATTACCGCGCCGACGAAGTTCTCGGGGATGTCAACGGTGAGGCGCTCGGTTGGCTCGTGGAGTCTTCCGTCGATGACGCGGGTCACAACATTGGGCTTGCCAACGGTCGTCTCGAATCCCTCGCGACGCATCATTTCCACCAACACTGCAAGCTGCAGCTCGCCTCGCCCCTGAATTTGCCAGGTGTCGGGACGGTCGGTGTCAAATACCCGGATCGACACGTTGCCCACCAGTTCGGCATCCAGGCGACTCTTGATGAGGCGGGCGGTGACCTTATCGCCGGCGAGTCCCACCATGGGAGACGTGTTGGTTCCGATCGTGATCGAGAGGCTTGGTTCATCCACCCGGATAATCGGAAGGGGAATGGGGTTGACGAGATCGGCGATCGTCTCGCCGATGGTGATGTCGGGGATGCCGGAAATGGCGATAATCTCGCCGGCGCCGGCTTCGTCGGCGTCTACCCGGTCGAGACTCTCGGTGACATAGAGATCGGTGACCCTGGCCGTCGTCATAGTTCCGTCAGTACGGCACCAGGCCACGTTCTGGCCCCTCTTCATGGTTCCGTGCATGACGCGACACATCGCGATGCGGCCGACGTATGGGCTGGAATCAAGGTTGGTGACCCAGGCTTGGAGGGGATGCTCGGGGTCATGCCGGGGCGTGTTGACGGTCTCGATCAGTGTTTCGAACATGGGGCGGAGGTCGGTGCCCGCCTGGAGGGGATCGAGTGTTGCAGTACCTCGACGAGCGTTTGTGTAAACGATTGGGAAGTTGATCTGATCCTCGGTTGCGTCGAGGTCCAAGAACAGTTCGTACACTTCGTCCACGACTTCGGAGATGCGGGCGTCAGGGCGATCGATCTTGTTGATCACCAACACCACAGGTAACTTGAGCGCCAGAGCCTTACGGAGGACGAAGCGGGTCTGTGGCAGCGGTCCCTCGCTCGAGTCAACCAGGAGGAGGACACCGTCGACCATCGTCAAGGCTCGCTCGACCTCGCCGCCGAAGTCGGAATGGCCCGGCGTATCGACAATGTTGATCTTGATCTCTTCGCCGCTGTCGCGCACATAGCGAACCGCGGTGTTCTTGGCGAGGATCGTGATGCCCTTTTCCCTCTCCAGGTCCATCGAATCCATGACCCGCTCGGCCACCGTTTCATTGGATCGAAAGGCGCCGGACTCCCATAGCATGGCGTCGACGAGGGTGGTTTTGCCGTGGTCGACATGAGCGATGATCGCTACATTGCGCAAGTCTGAGCGCGCTACCAGATGTGGGGATGGAGACACTTTGAGCCTTGTGGGGAGAGGGTGCCGCCCGAGGGATGGTTTGGGAAGCCTATGTCCGCAGACGCGGGACAACGTTTCTTGGAATCGGGTGGTCCAAACTAGCTTACCGGATGCGGAGAGCCCAGTGGAAACCGGATCCCCTGCAGCGGCGGGGAGAACCCATCCTTACGTCGGCACTCGCCACCCCCCCTTCAGGATCGCTACTCGGAGTCGCCGACCCGTGACTTGAGCGCCTCGAGAATTTCCTCGGTGTTATAGAAAAAGACCGTCCGGCCGGCAGCGTAATCACCTGTTGGATCGTGGATAACTCCCATATAGGCGTCCAGTTCGGCCAGGGTGATTGCCTCAGGGTCAGTTGTGGAACCTGACATGGCAGCCTCCTCTCCATGCGCTCTCGGTGGCCGTGGGACCACCAACCGGGCCTTGACGCTCCGGTACGCTTGCAGCCATGACCGACGGGCCGATGGCTAACAGCTACTGGGTTGTCCCGGGCCGTTTCGCGGCAGGCGAGTATCCGGGCCACCCGAACCCTCGGATCGCCGCCGCCAGGTTGAGAACTCTGCTCGGAGCGGGCATAGATCACTTCATCGACCTGACCACGGAGAGGGACTGGCTGGAGCCCTACGCGGAGATGGCGGTGCGGGAAGGCCGGCGGCTCGGCAGGAGGGTGGTCCATGAGCGGCATCCCATAGTCGACATGAGGGTGCCCCGCAGTCCGCGGGTGGCGGCGGGCGTCCTCGACGCAGTGGACGCGGCGTTGGATGACGGCAGGAGTGTCTACCTGCACTGCTGGGGCGGCGTGGGTAGGACCGGCACGATGGTCGGATGCTGGCTGGTCCGCCACGGCAAGACCGGAGATGAGGCCCTGGCACAGGTGGCGGAGTGGTGGCGGGGAGTAGACAAGGCGTACCGCCTCCCCAACTCGCCCCAGACCCCCGAGCAGTGCGCGTACGTCCGCAACTGGACCGAACCGGCCGGATTTCACCGGGAATGAGGGAGCCGGGAAGGAAGCGTCGGCACGACCTCGACGCGCTGAGGGGGTTCGCCATGTTGCTGGGGGTGGGGCTGCACGCTGCGTTGGCCTTCTTCCCGGCGCCGTGGTGGGTGCAGGACCGGACCTCGAGCTTCGACGGCCCCTACGACGAGTTCCTGTGGGCGGTGCACGGGTTCCGCATGCCGGTGTTCTTCCTGATGAGCGGGTTCTTCACCGCCCTGCTGTGGCGGCGGCGCGGGCTGCGGTCGCTCCTCGGCCACCGACTGCGGCGGGTGGCCCTGCCGCTCCTGATCGGCCTGGTGACCCTGGTGCCGGCGGTGGACTGGGTGGGTGAGAGGGCCGTGGTCGCCCAGGCGGAGCCGCTGGTGGAGTCCGGGGACATCATCGGGTTGGTGTTCGTCGGAGACATTGAAGGGGTGGAGGGGTTGCTGGACCGGGGCGTGGACATCGAGACGCGGACCGAGCCCGGCGGGTGGACCTCCCTCCATGCCGCCGCGTTCACCGGCAACGCCGAGATGGTGGAGTTGCTCATATCCAGGGGGGCGAAGCCGGCGGTCACCGCCGACGCCTCCGATGGGGAGACGCCCCTGGGACTTGCCTTCCACTTCGGCCACGAGGAGGCCACCGATCTGCTGGTTGCCCACGAGGGGAGGGATCCCCTTCCCGAGTCGATGGAGTGGTCGGACATCCCCGGCTGGGCGGAGGGCGCGGAGGACCCCGAGGAGGACCGGCTGACCCAGATCGAGCACCTCCATCACCTCTGGTTCCTGTGGTTCCTCCTGTGGCTGGTGGCGGGATTCGCGGTGGTGGCGGCGATCGCCGATCGGCGGGAACCCGGCCGGGGGGTGTGGCCGGGGAGGGTCATGTGGCTGATGATCCCATTGACCCTCATCCCGCAGTTGGAGATGGGCGGCGGAGGGTCCTATCCCATCTTCGGGTCGGACACCTCCGACGCGCTCCTGCCCCTTCCCCACGTGCTGGCCTACTACGCCACGTTTTTCACGTTCGGAGCGCTGATGTACGGCCGCCGGAACCGGAAGGGAAACCTCCTGGTCGAAACCATCGGCAGGCCCTGGTGGCTGGTTCTCTCCGTCTCGTTCCTGGTTGTGCTGCCCTTCGGGCTGCATTTCACCTTCGTGGAGTTCCAGTGGCAGGTGGCGTCCGTCTTGCAGGTGCTCTACGCCTGGGGCATGTGCTTCGGCCTGATGGGGCTGTTCCGGGTGTTGCTGCCCCGGGAACGCCGGGGGATCCGGTATTTGTCCGACTCCGCCTATTGGGTCTACCTGGTGCATCTCCCCCTGGTTGTGGCCGCCCAGATGTTGGTCTTCGATTGGGACCTCTTCGCCGGAGTCAAGTTCCTCCTGATCTGTGGGGTGGTGACGGCCGTCTCTCTCCTCTCCTATCAGGCGTTCGTCCGCTACACGCCGATAGGAGCCATGCTGAACGGAAAGAAGGTCCGTACCGCCCGGTCCGGAGCCTCTGGCTAGAAGAAAGCCCTGAGGGGCGACGCAGACGAAAAATACATGCCGTTGGTAGGTTGGATTTACTCCGGGACGGTTGGTTTTTTCTCCTGGTTGAGGATGATGAGAGATGATTTCGTCCAAATGATGTAGGATCAATCTTCCGAATAATGTAGGATAGAACCTCCAAATAATGTAGGATAAGCTTTCCGAATAATGTAGGATAGATCTCGTCTCCTATTGGGGAACCAGTTCCTTAAGCCATGTATCCGACAAGTTCTTCACCTCTGCCGACTTATCGTGATCGGGTCGTCGACCATGAAATACCGGCTGTCCTAAAAGCGGCGCGGGCCGTCCTCATCGAAGGTCCCAAGGCATGCGGCAAAACCTGGACCGGACAGCGTTTCGCTCGAAGCGAGGTGTTCTTGGAGGAACGTCCCGACCTCTGGGGGATAGCGACCCAGGCCACGGGGTTGTTGCTCGACGGCGCAACTCCCCGTCTCCTCGACGAGTGGCAAAGGGTTCCCGATCTCTGGCACCTGGTGCGGGCCGCATGCGATCGACGGGGACTGCCGGGGCAGTTCATTCTCACCGGTTCCGCGGTCCCCACCGATGAATTGACCCGACACTCCGGAGCGGGACGTATCAGCCGTGTTCGGATGCGTCCGATGTCGCTCTACGAAATGGGGCTTTCCGCCGGAGAGGTGTCCGTGGGCGAGATGCTTGAGGGCTTCGAGACCTGGGAGTGCCCTGTGGTTGAGGCGTCTTTGGACGTGCCGGAGTTGGTGGCCGCCGCCTGCCGGGGCGGCTGGCCTCAATTTATCGATTTTCCCCTGGAGGACGCCATGAGGCAAGTCCGCAGCTATGTAGACAACATATGCCGCGTGGATGTGTCAGTTGTGGACGGTGTCCGGAGGAGTCCCGAAAGGGTGATGCGTCTGATGCAGTCGTTGGCGCGCAACGTCGCCAATCATGTCGGATTCGACAAGCTCGCCCAGGAGACCGAGGGGCAAACTCCGCTCAACCGTGGCACGGTCAGGACCTACATGGAGACATTGAGTCGACTGTTCGTGGTGGAGGATCTGCCCGCCTGGAATGTCCATCTTCGGTCGAGAGGACGTCTACTCAAGGCGCCGAAACGTCATTTCGTGGATCCCTCCCTGGCTCCGGCTGCATTGGGAGTGGGCCCTCGAAGATACTTAGAGGACCTGAATGCCTTCGGGTTCCTTCTCGAGTCGATGGCGGTGCGCGACTTGCGCGTCTACGCCCAGGCTCACGACGCCTCGGTCTATTACTACCGGGACTACGGCGGCTTGGAGGTAGACGCGGTGATCGAGGCTCGGGACGGGCGCTGGATCGCGGCCGAGGTCAAACTGGGCGGGTCCGAGGCCATCGACCAGGGGGCGGCGGCCTTGCTGAAGTTGCGGGATCGGGTTACCGAACGACGGGCTGCCCGTCTTGCCCGGTTGCTGGTCATAACCGGAGGCCGGTACAGCTACGTCCGTCCTGACGGGGTGGCGGTGGTTCCACTGGCGGTGCTGGGCCCGTAACCGGCTCCGCCGGTCAGATCACCAGACCGGTTCTATGTCCAGGTCGGCCAGGAGGCCCCGCACCCGGTGTTCGAGGTCGTCGCGGATGGGACGGATCTCCCCCAGTGTCCGACCGGCAGGGTCGTCCACCTCCCAGTCGAGATAGCGCTTGGCGGGATAGACGGGGCAGGCGTCGCCGCACCCCATGGTCACCACCACGTCGGCGGCCCGGACGATCTCGTCCGACCACGGCCGGGGCATTTCTCCCCTGATGTCGATGCCCTTCTCCAGCATGGCCTGGGCGGCGGCGGGGTTGATTTCCTGGGCGGGCTCCGACCCGCCGCTGAACACCTCGACCCTTCCTCCGGCCAGCAACCGCATGAACCCGGCCGCCATCTGTGACCTTCCGGCGTTGTGCAGACAAAGGAATAGGACGGTGGGGTTCAACGGAGTGTGGGAAGGAATCGCGGCCCCATGGTATCACTTTTGGTGCCAGACGCCTCTCCAATATGATTCGAAAACAGGAGGAATGAAAAGTAGCGGATGCTTGAACTGAGCCGACTCTCCAAGCGTTACGGGGAGGTTCAGGCCCTGGACGAGTGCAGCTTCCGGGTGGAGCGGGGACGGATGCTCGGCTTTCTCGGACCCAACGGGGCGGGAAAGACCACCGCCATGCGCTCGGTCTTCAATCTGGTGAGCCTCGATGAGGGGACGGTCACCTGGAGGGGCAGACCCGTGGGGCAGGCGGAGCGCATGCGGTTCGGATACATGCCCGAGCAGCGGGGCCTCTATCCGAAGATGAGAATCGGGAAGCAGCTCGTCTACCTGGGCCGGATTCACGGGATGACCACCGCCGACGCCACCGCGGCGGCCGAACGGTGGCTCGAGGAGTTGGGGCTGGGCGACCGGACCGGCGATCCCCTCGAGAAGCTGTCGCACGGGAACCAGCAGCGGGTCCAGTTGGCGGCCGCGCTGATCCATGACCCGGAACTGCTGGTGCTGGACGAGCCGTTCAGCGGACTGGACCCCTTCGGGGTGGAGACCATGTCGGAGATCCTCCGTTCCCGGGCCGCTGAGGGGGCGGCGGTGGTGTTCTCCAGCCACCAGTTGGACATGGTGGAGGACCTGTGCCAGGACGTGGCCATCATCCACCAGGGCAGGGTGGTGATGGGGGGAGAGGTCCGCCAACTCAAGATGGACTCCCCCTACTGGGTCATCGAGGTGGAGATGCGCGGCGGGGACACCGAGCGTCTGAGCCGGCTCGAATCAGTGGTCTCGGTGGACTTCGACGGCTACCGGCACCGGATAGTGGCGAGAAAGGGAGGGGATTTGAGCGATCTCGTCTCCCGGCTCGACCTGGGCGGCGACGTCCGTCACTTCACCTTCTCGGCGCCCTCTCTGTCGGAACTCTTCAAAGAGGCGGTGGCGGGATGACCTCCTGGCAGGCGATCCGGCTGGTGATGGGACGCGAGATCAGGGAGCGGTCCCGGTCGGGGGCCTTCATCGTCTCGGTGGCGATCACGCTGCTGTTGGTGGCGGCGGTCCTGTTCCTTCCGCTGATCTTCGCCGATGACGATGTGCGCTACGAGGTGGGGGTGGTGGGCGACGGCAGCCAGGTGGTGATCGACGCCGCTGTGGCGCTGGCCAATCCCCCGGGCAGGGAGGTGAGGACCACCATCGAGGTGGTCGCCTTCGCCACCCGGGAAGCGGCCGAGGCAGCCGCCGACGCCGAGGAAGTGGACGGGGTGTTGATGGACGGCAGGGAGATAGTGGTCCGGGGTGCCGGAGGCGAAGCGGGCGGCGCCCTCGAGTCCCTCCTCCAGCGGGGCGCCCGCTCGGTGCAGATCGAGAGCCTGGTCGCCTCCGGAGCCGGGGAGGTGGTGGACATTCTCACCTCCCAGCCACTCGAGGTGAGGTCCTTGTCGGGCGCGGATGCAGAGGAGAACAGCGAGCGCTCGGTGATCGCCTTCGGGGGGCTGATGCTGCTCTACATGGCCGTGCTCCTCTACGGGTCGTTGATCCTGAGCGGCGTCACCGAAGAGAAGACCAACCGGGTGGTGGAGGTGCTGCTGGCCGCCTTCGAGCCCTGGCAACTGCTGGCGGGAAAGATCCTGGGAATCGGGCTCCTGGGACTTTGCCAGTTCGTGGGGACGGTGGTGATCGCTCTGGTGGGAATCAACCTGACCGGTGTCATCGACCTGCCGGAGTTCCCGGTCGACAGCATCCTGGTGCTGGTGCTGTGGTTCATCCTGGGATACTCCCTGTTCGCGGTGATGTTCGGCGCAGCAGGGGCTCTGGTCTCCCGAGCGGAGGACGCACAGACCGTGGTGGCGCCGATCTCCCTGGTGGCGGTCGCAGGGTTCTTCATCGCCATCCAGGCAGTGAGCAATCCCACCAGCACCCTATCGGTGGTGACCACCTTCATCCCGCCCACCGCCCCCTTCGTGGCGCCGGTGCGTTTCGCCTTCCAGGCGATCCCGCTCTGGCAGATGGCGGTGTCCGTGGCGCTGATGATCCTCACCGTTGTGTTGATGACCCGCCTGGCCGGCCGGGTGTACCTGGGCGGCCTGCTGCGCTTCGGAAGCAGGGTGGGGATCAGGGAGGCATTCCGCACGGCCGAACTCTGACCTCCCTTCCAGCGGGAGGATGAGGTCCGACGGACAGGCTTTTTAGCTGTGCCCCTCCCTGTCGTGGAGCCAAGCAGAGTGCTACTACTAACCCAAATACGGCCGACCGGGACGATGAATAACGATTGGGTAGCCACCGCGCACTGTCACAACCCCGTGTTACCTTGTGGATTGATGGAAGTCGTATGACCACCTATTCGCCTGCCTCTTCGCTTGGGTGGCTCGACTTCGACGCCGCCGCCACAGAGCGAGTCGCCACGCTGTTGCGCTCACTCCAAGAGCCCACCACGCTGGATGTCCTAGGTCTGGGATCGGTGCGCGACGCTTTCTCCGGAATGCTGCACCCCGGCACTTCGTACATCCAGACAAAGCTGCGGTATTTCATGTTCCTGCCATGGACATTTCAGCGCATTGAACAGGACCAGGTTGCACCCGGAGATTTCTTCCAGCGCCTTCGCCACGATGAGGCCCTGCTCATCGACTGTCTGCGCCATCTGGGACCCGGTAATCGAGTGATCGGCTTCCAGGCCGGTAGAAACTTGAAGCGTATGCCCAGTTCCATCTACTGGGGAGGACTCGGGGACTGGGGACTGCGACGACTGCCCCTGAGCCTGGGCGAGTACGCACAGCGGGCAGCCGCCCTGGGCCGGTACCGGGCGGCGCGCGATGACGACGGCATCGTTACGGACCCAAGCAGTTCGATGTGGGCCCCGCTGCCGCCTGCTCCCGAGGGATTCCTGGAGGCCGACATCACCTTCAAGTTGAGGAGCGTGGAGGCCGCCACCATAGTCGAGAACATTCGGCATCGGCAGGGGGACACCCTTCTGGCCTGGTTGTTGACCCAGCCACACCTCGCCGCCGGCTGCGACTTTCCATGGGAGGTGTCCAGCCACGGCATGCGCGCGGAACTAACCGATGTGGTTCGCCACGCCCGGTGCTTCTCCGAGTTGACCGCCGGTCCGCAGTACGCCTACAACGTCCTGGTGGCGCGCCGGGCTCGACAGGAGCTCGGTTGGGACACCGCCAGGCTGTTGGAGGGCCAACTCGGTCGCCTGCAGCGCTGGGTCGAGATGGTCCAGAGTCGCCACGGGGAACTTTTATCCTGGGTCGACGACCTGCCAGCATTCTGGAAGCTTCTTGATAGGTACCGCATCCGGCGGAGTACCCGTGACTTTATTGCCGGGATCGTCCGTACGGCCGTTGACAATCCTGAGGGGTTCGAGCAAGATTCGACGGTTCATGAGCAGATCCGCCTTCGGGAGATCCGGTTGAAGGGGAAGCGGGCCCGTCTGGCTTACCGCGCCGCACTGGAGAACTGGAACCAAACTGCGGCCGGCGGCCAGCTCGGGTACCGGTGGTCCATCGCTAAGAACTACATTGGCGAGATCGCCGACGCGTTGGCGGGTGGCCGCTGATGCTACTGCCGACCAACCGGCTGACGCTGATCGATGCGATGCGCCCCCCGGCCGGATTCGGGTTGGAGTCCGCCATGGCGGTGACGTTCACCCTTAACTTGAGCGCACTTCTAGCGGCGCCCGCCGCCTTCGCCCTTGCCGGCCTGCGGGATACCACTGGTGATGCCAGTGGGTCTACGCCAGTGGAGCTGGTTCACGCACTTCGTGCTCATGCTCACAAACTCACCGTCTTCAGCGAGGCCGGCGGGATCAGTTTGCCGCCGCCCAGCAGGGCATTCGCCTTTCTGGAGCGGGCGGTGGTCCCGGTCAGGGCCCCCGGAGGAGGGATCGTGCATCCCAAAGTCTGGGTGCTGCGCTACCAGCCATCTGATGATTCAAGGGGCGGCGACCCGGCTGCGCAGTGCCTTCGCGTGCTTATCGCCAGTCGCAATCTGACCTTCGACGAGAGTTGGGACACTCTGTTAAGACTTGATCAGACGCCAGACACTCGCGGCGCGAGGCTGGACGGGGTGGGGAGACTGTTCAGGGGTCTGCTCGACGCTGCCGTTGGGAGAGTAGAAACAGAGCACGCAGACCGGGTGCGCTTGCTGTCCGAAGCTCTCCAGGACGCACGGTTCGAGTTACCAGCGGGCGTTGATGACCTGGCGATCCATCTGTTTGGCCTCGGAGAGGCGTCCCCGCCATTCCCAAGGGATCCCGAGCGCGCGCTGATCATTTCACCCTTTCTGACCGACGACTTCTTCGGAGGGGTGTATCCCGGGCGGGTGGACACGCTGGTCAGCCGGCAGGAGGCACTCGACGGGCTGCAGGAGGGCACTCTCGGCTCCATCCAGAACAAGTACGTCTTCGACGACGGCAGCCCTTTCGAACACGCGGAACCAGTCGGCGGACGCACCCAGGAGGACAATGGCGAACACCCCGGCGCCGCCGCACCACCGGCGCCGTCACCCGCCGACCCCGGCCGGCCCCTGGTCGGAGTCCACGCCAAGGTCTTCGCCTTCGAGACGGGAGATCGGATCAGACTGTTCGTCGGGTCGGCCAACGCCACCGGCCCTGCTTTCGGCGGCAACGTCGAGATACTGGCCGAACTCGGAGGGTCGGTCTCCGATTTGGGGATCGATCGACTCTGTGGCGGCGATGGGGAGGATCATGGGTTGCTCAGCCTGTTCCGCGACTACCACCGGGTCGTGGTGGAAGACGGCAATGGGAACGGCGTCTCCATCCTTGACCGGACGCGTCGTCGTATTGCTCGCCTTCCTATGGTGGGAGTAGTGGAGGGCACCGGTGAAGGAGACAACGAGTGGGCCGTGACCTACCGCTCGGATGAGTCCGTGCCTGCCGTGGAGGGGGTCGAGATTCACTGCTGGCCGCTGACCACTCCCGGCAATCGGCGGCAGGTCGGGACGGCCGGGCCCTTCGAGGCGCGTTTTGAGACAACCCTGGAGGCTCTCAGCAGTTTTCTGGCATTCGAACTGACCCATGAGAGCGGTGAGCAGACGGGATTCGTGGTCCCCGTGCCGCTGGACGGAGTGCCCGAGCACCGGATCCGACGCTTGGTTGGAGTGCTGATCGGCAATGCCGAGCGGTTCCTGCGTTATCTGGTGGCGCTCCTGTACGACGACTCCGATCAACTCGACCTCCAAGAAGTCTCCAGGACTCTTGACCGATCGGTATCCGATGGGACTGGCTCGATCAGCTTTGCAGTGCTGGAACGGTTGCTGCGAACCATGAGGAGCGATCCGAGGAGACTTGAGGGACTGCACCCACTGATCGCCGATCTTCGGGCTGACGATGCATTGCCGCCGGGCTTTGCCGAACTCTGGGACGCCATCTACGACGTGGCTATTAAATGTACTTGTCAAAAGGGCGCCAACCTGCCATGACCGAGCAACGCATCGATGTGGCCGCGGCGTTGGCGGACCTGAAGGACTTTCAGCGGCGTACGGCTGAATGGGCGTTCGAGCGCATGTTCGCGGATCACGATCCTGCACTCCGGTTTCTGGTGGCCGACGAAGTTGGCCTCGGCAAGACCCATGTCGCCAAGGGGGTGATAGCGCAGGTCATCGACTACCTTGGGCGAACGGGTGATAGGCGCCATGATGTCGTCTATGTGTGCTCGAACGCTGCCATCCTTCGCCAAAACCTCAGAAAGCTCACGCCCGAAGGTATAGAGCCGACAATCGTGGAGGTCGACCGGCTCACGATGCTCCCTCAAGTCGAGCTAAAGGAGGAACACGAAGGAAGACCAGGCATCAACCTATTGGGGATATCGCCGGGCACATCGCTGCGGTTCGGCCGCAACACAGGCACATTCCCGGAACGGGCCCTTGCCTATACGTTCCTTCGATCCCACTGGGGCTGGAGTGCTATGAAGAAGCGCCGAGCCCGCTGGATTTTCTGGTTAGGCATCACAGCAGGTGATCTTGACGCGCGGCTCAGGGCATGCGAACGCTGGTATCGCCCACGCATCACGGGAGCGTTGCCCGAGTTCGCCAAACGGCTCGAGGAGTTGGACACCGAGCGACGGACAAACGGACAGCAACCAATTCGGGCATTATTTGAGGAAATTGTCGACGGACTCAGGTACAAACGTTCTTTCCCCCGCCGGATTCGGACACTGCAAGGAGAATTGATAGCGGAACTACGCCGTGTGATGGCCATCGTCGGTATTGATGCGCTTCGCCCTGACCTCATTGTGCTGGACGAGTTTCAGCGATTCAAAGATTTGCTCCATTCTCATCCCGACAACCTGGCCGCAGAACTTGCCAAAAGGCTGTTCGAATACGAGGACCCAGAGAGCGGCCGACCAACCCGCACTCTGTTGCTCTCCGCCACCCCCTACCGCATGTACACCACCGCCGACGACGCCGACGACGATCATTACACGGACTTCCTGGATACGTGCCGGTTTCTCTACGGGGATTCCGGGCGTGTCGAGGGACTACGGCGCCGGTTTGCTGATCTCCGCCGGACGCTCACCACCTTGGGGGCGTTCGAAGACACCGAGATGGCGTTGAACACTGCGGCGGACATCTGCGGGAAGATCGGTTCGGAGTTGCGGCAGGTAATGGCCCGGACTGAACGGCTGGCCGCCACTCCCGACCGAGACGGGATGCTCGGGGACCACGTAGTACCGGCGTCGGTGGGGCCCGACGACCTACGATCGTATCTCCGGTTCGGCGAGATCTCCCGGGTCGTGGGGTATCCCGATCCCACCGAGTACTGGAAATCGGCGCCGTACCTGATCAACTTCATGGAACGTTACAAGCTCAAACAAGCCGTGGAGCAGGCCGCCGAGGCGGGCCGGTTCCTCGACAGCGGCCTGCTCGAGCAGGGTCCGGGACTGTTGAGTTGGGAGGAGGTGGAGCGTTACCGGGCCATCGACCCTCAGAACGGGCGGCTACGGTGGCTGCTGGAAGACCTGCAGGGCTCCCGGGCCTTCGAGATTCTGTGGGTGCCGCCGTCAATCCGCTACTACAACACGGGATCGGTCTATGAATCCGAAGAGACCCACAGGTTTACCAAGCGATTGATCTTCTCGGGTTGGGTGATTGTCCCGAAAGTGGTGTCGTCGCTGGTCAGCTTCGAGGCCGAGCGCCGGGCTTATCGGGACCGCCACCACAAATACACGGCCCAGTACCGACGGCGCGGGGGCGGGCGGCTGACATTCCGCACCACCGAGCGGACCGCCGGTGATCGCCGCTCCGGGGAAGCCACCGGCGACCGGCGCGCCGCCTCGATGACCACCCTGTTGCTCTGCTGGCCGAGCATCACCCTCGCTCAACTGGGGGATCCCCTGCATTTGGATACCGCAACGCGGGACCGCCCCGATGTGATCGCCTCCATCACTAAGTGGGTTGAGGCCGCCTTCGCACCATTGGCGGGCTCTGCGCCCTCCGAAGGTGCGGTTGACCAACGGTGGTACTGGGCCGCCCCGATGCTGCTCGACTACCGGGACTACCCAGAGGTCGTTCGTCAGCTGCTGTCCGATCAGTCGGCGTGGCTCGGGGAGGGAGGACGGCCCGACCAGAACTTCCGAGCGCACCTCGCCGAAGCCTGGACATTGCTCGACCACGGTGTCGAAGCCCTAGGTCGGCCTCCTGAGGACCTCTATATGGTGCTAGCCGAACTGGCGCTAGGAGGGCCGGCCCAGTGCGCGCTCCGGGCAATCCGCCGAGTGGTGGGCCTGCCGCACGATCACCGGGCGATGACGGCCAGCGCGGCCCTGATCAGCGAGGCCTTCCGGAGTTTCTTCAACGCCCCGGAGGTCACGGCCATAGTCGCCGGTGACCAAACGGAGCACACGGAGTCCGAGCAAGCGGCTCCGGTTGTCGGCCGATACTGGCGCGACGTGGCGGCTCACTGTGTAGATGGCAATCTGCAGGCAGTACTCGATGAGCACGCTCATGTTCTCCGAGATTGGCTGGGATATGTCAGACTGGGCGACTCTGCACAACGGGCCGAGGCCGCCGAAGACATCGCCGGAAGGATCGGCGGGTCCCTGCGACTTCGAACCTCGGCCCTGCGGGTGGACATTCCTCGTCGGACCGACGATGGCCAGGCGGAGGTTCTCTCTGTGAGCCGCATGCGCACCCGCTTCGCGGTGACCTTCGGCGACCAGGCGCTCGACGAGGGCGGCCAGGCGCGGGTGGGCGCCGTGTCGGTCGCCTTCAATTCGCCGTTCTGGCCGTTCGTGTTGGCTTCTACCTCGGTTGGGCAGGAAGGACTGGACTTTCACCTGTGGTGCCATGCCGTGGTGCATTGGAACCTTCCGACCAGTCCGGTGGATCTCGAACAGCGCGAGGGTCGGGTCCATCGCTACAAATGCCATGCGGTTCGTCGGAACATCGCCGAAACGTTCGGGCCTGAAGTCCTGAGGGCGGGAGAGCCCGAAGGTGATCTCTGGCAGGCCCTCTTCGACCGAGCGGCATCCGAGGGAGGATCCGACGACGGGGAGATGGCGCCCTATTGGGTGTTTCACCAAGGCCAAGCAAAGATCGACCGTTTGGTACCCATGCTGCCCTTCAGCCGCGAGTCGGCGAGACTTCCACGACTGCGGAAGTCCCTCGCCATCTACCGCCTCGCCTTCGGCCAGCCCCGCCAGGAGGAACTGGTCGAACTGTTGAGCGATCGCATCAGTTCCGACGACCTGCGCGGTCGGCTCTCGGAACTGCGGATCGACCTGGCGCCTCCACCCGTAAACTAAGACCGGCCAGGATCATGCCGTTTTCTGAAGAGCACCAGATGTTTCGCCGAGTGGTGCGTAGGTTCGTGGAGGAGGAGATCAATCCCCGGGTGGACGGGTGGGAGGAGGCAGGTGAGATGCCGCTGCATGAGGTGTTCTCCCAGATGGCCGACCTGGGTTTTCTGGGACTGGAGCACGACCCCGCCTACGGAGGGCAGGGCGCCGACCATCTGTTCACTGTGGTCTTGGCGGAGGAACTGGGACGGGCCGATCACGGGGCGATCGGGATGGCGGTGGGAGTGCAGACGGACATGGCCACCCCCTCTTTGCACCGGCACGGCTCGGAGGAACTGAAGCGGCGTTACCTGGCGCCGGCGCTCCGGGGGGAGATGGTGACCTCCATCGCGGTCACCGAGCCCGACGCCGGATCGGACGTGGCCGCCATCAAGACCCGGGCGGTCCGGGACGGGGATCGCTGGATCATCAACGGATCGAAGATGTACATCACCAACGGTCTGCAGGCCGACTGGCTGTGCCTCCTGGCCAGGACGTCGGACGAGGGCGGGCATGCGGGGATGAGCCAGATCCTGGTACCCACCGACGTGGCGGGCTTCGAGGTCTCCCGAAAGCTTGACAAGCTGGGGATGCGAGCCTCGGACACGGGTCTTCTGACCTTCTCCGACATGGCGGTCCCGGTCTCCAACACCATCGGTGAGGCGGGGATGGGTTTCCAGCAGCAGATGTCGCAGTTCGTGGTGGAGCGGATGTGGGCGGCCTACTCGGCGGTGGGGGCCTGTGAGAGGGCGCTGGAACGGACCGCCCGGTACCTCCGGGAACGAAGGGTGTTCGGAAAACCGCTGCTGGGCCATCAGTACGTCAGTTTCCGGCTGGCGGAGCTCGCCGCCGAACTGGACCTGTTGCGCCGCTACAACTACGCGACAGCCGAGGCACACATGCGGGGAGAAGACCCCACCAGGTTCGCCACGATCGCCAAGCTCAAGTCGGGGAGGCTCATGCGGGAGACCGCCGATCAGGTGCTCCAGTTCCACGGGGGGATCGGGTACATGGAGGAGACCTGGACCGCACGGTTCTTCCGCGACAGCCGGCTGGCCTCGATCGGCGGCGGTTCCGACGAGACCATGCTGGAGGTGCTGTCCCGCATCGACGGCTTCCAGGCGTAGGAGAGACTTCCCCTGTATGTTTCGGGAGTGACATTCCCCTGATTCCAAGGAGGTTGCGAGTGGGAGCGATAACCGGCCACCATCACACGGGGATACAGGTCACCGACCTGGAGAGGTCTCTGCGGTTCTACCGGGACCTGTTAGGGCTGGAAGTGGTCCATGTGTGGAACCGCCAGGCGCCTTACATCGAGGAGTTGTTGGGGTATCCAGGCGTGGACATGCACGGGGTGGTGATGCGGATGCCCGACTCCGACAGTGTCCTCGAGATTCTGGAGTATCGCAACGTGGAGCGCAAGGCCATCGACCCGGGCACCGCCAATCCCGGCACGGCCCATGTCGCCTTCCGGGTGGATGACTGCGATGCGCTGTACGAGGAACTAACCCGAAAAGGGGTCAAGTCGGTCTCGCAGCCGGTCACGCCCACTATCGGTCCCAACAAGGGCGGCAGGACCGTGCTGATGCTCGACCCCGACGGCTTTCGGATCGAACTCCTCCAACCACCGCGATGACCGGTAGCAAGACCCTGCTCACAGAGGAGGAGATCGGTGAACTCTTGGCCACTCATCCGGAGTGGAGACTCGAGGGGGACGCGCTAAGGCGGTCCTACAGGTTCTCCAACTTCCGGGCCGCCTTCGCCTTCATGACCCACGTGGCGTTGATTTCCGAGCGCCTCTTCCATCATCCAGAGTTGTCCAACGTATACAACCAGGTGGAGTTGGCCATCTGGAGTCATGACGTCGGTGGCCTGACCGCCAGGGACCGTCGATTCGTCGAGTTGGTGGACGCGATCGGCTGACATTTGGTTCGGGATTCCGGAAGGAAGTCCCACAGAGTGGTACTCTTTCGGTGCTAGACGGGCCGAGGGGATTGCGATGAATTACGACCTTCAGACTCTCCGCGGAGATGTTCTCGGTGGGATCACCGCGGCAGTTGTCCTGTTGCCGATGGCCCTCGCCTACGGGGTGGTGTCGGGCCTGGGGGTGATCGCCGGCCTGTACGGCGCGGTGGCGGTGGGGCTGTTCGCGTCCCTCTTCTGGGGCACCAAGGCGCTGATCTCGGGTCCCACCGGCCCTATGGCGGTGGCCATGGCGGTGGTGGTGGGGAGCTATGCGGAGAACATCATCGAGGCGTTCACGATCGTGATCATGGCCGGCGTCATCCAAATCCTCCTGGGCCTGATCAAGATGGGTCGCTACGTCGCCTATACGCCGTACTCGGTGATCTCGGGGTTCACGTCCGGTGTGGGCGTGATCATCGTCCTGCTCCAAGTGCTGCCCTTCCTGGGCGCCTCATCGCCCGGCGGGGGGACCTGGGGGGCGATCCGCGCCGTGCCCGACGCCGTGGCGTCGGTCAACTACCACGCACTGGCGATTGCCCTGGTGACCCTGGTGGTGACGGTGGTCTGGCCGACGAAACTGGCCAGGGCCCTGCCGCCCACCCTGGCCGCTCTGGTAGTCGGCACCCTCATGGGAGTGCTGTGGTTGAAGGAAGCGCCGCTCATCGGGACGGTCCCCACCGGCTTCCCGGACGTGATCGACACTCACTCCGTCCTCCAGCATGCGATCGGTTCCTTCCAGCCGGCCCTGGTGCTTGCCCTGCTGGCTTCGATCAACACCCTCCTCATGTCCCTGATCGCCGACTCTTTGACCCGGGGCACCCACAACCCCAACCGGGAGTTGATGGGCCAGGGGGTGGGGAACATCTTCTCGGGGCTCTTCGGCGGTATGCCGGGAGCGGGGAACATCCCCGCCACCGTGGTGAACGCCCGGATCGGCGGGAGGACGCCGGTGTCGGGCGTGCTCTGCGCGCTGGTCCTCATGTCCCTCGTCCTGGGACTGGGGGAGTACGTGGGAGAGATCCCCCACGCGGTGCTGGCCGGCATCCTGATGAAGGTGGGCTGGGACATCATCGACTGGAGATTCATAACCCGGATCCACCGGGTGCAGCGGGAGCACCTGGTGGTGATGGTCATCACCCTGGGGCTCACCGTGTTCGCCGACCTGCTGAGCGCCATCATGCTGGGCCTGATCGTGGCGGCGTTGGTGAGCGCCCGCCAGTTCGAGTACCTGGAGTTGGACAGCGTGATCTCCGCGCCGCTGCTCGACATCAGCTTCCTGGCCGACGAGGAGGAAGAAGAGGACGGTGAACCGGACCTCGACAGCATGCTGGCCCTGCTGGGAGGTGACGACGAAGATGACGAGGATGGCGACGGCGAACCTGACGCCCTGGACAGCATGCTGGCCCTGCTCGGCGATGACGACGATGACGAGGACGAGTTCGACCCCTTCTCCGCCCGGTGCGGCCTGGTGTCTTTCCGGGGAAGCTTCACTGTGGCGTCATCCAACCGGATGTTCAGCACCATCAGCGTGGACATCCGGGACCACGAGGTGGTGATCCTCGACTTCTCCCAGACCGACTACATGGACGACAGCGCCGCGTTCGTGGTGGAGAGGTTGGTGGATGTCGCCATCGAGGAAGACACCGAGTGCATAGTGATGGGCCTGGGAGGCGCGGTCGGCGCCAGCCTCCAGAAGCTCCAAATACTGCGGAGCGTCCCCAAGGACCGTTATGTCGAGGACATGGACGAGGCCAAAGTAATCGCCAAGCAGATACTGGGGATTTGATCGCCGGGGACCGAGCGCCGCCGTGAGGGGTGTCTGGCAAAAGGCTTCGAAACGGTCTTTATGAAACGATCGAGCGTGCGCGGGGTTCGGAGGCCTATTCGGAGACGCCGGAGGGCGGTAGCGCGTAGCGGACTCCGGTGAGTTCTTGGGAGATTCGCCAGAGCTGGCGGGAGTTCTCGGAGTTGTGGGAGGCGGCATTGGAAGAGACCACCACGGGGTGTCCCTTCAGGCCTCCCAGCCCGCGCGGTCCGTAGTACTGGCCGCCCTCGGCTTGGGGATCGACCGCGGCTCGCAAGGTGGGGAGGGCGCCCATCGCCGCGCTCTGGATGAACACCGACATCAGTGGTTCCTGTATCCGCGAATACCAGTGGGTTCCGAGATGGCCGCCGATGTTGGTGGAGGAGAACCCCGGATGGGCGGCGAGAGCGGAAACCTGTGCGCCGGCGGACCGGAGGCGCCTCTCAAGTTCGTAGGTGAATAACAGGTTGGCCAGCTTGGAACGCCAGTAGGGCCGGAACGGCGTGTACCCGCCGTTCTCGAAGAGCAGGTTCTCGAAGTCCAGTGTGGCGCCGCGGTGACCGACGCTGCTGACCGTCACCACCCTGGCTCCGGGGGTGGCCAGCAGCAGTTCCAGCAACCTCCCGGTCAGGGCGAAATGGCCCAGGTGATTGATGCCCATCTGGCTCTCGAATCCGTCCTCGGTAAGCGAGTGGGGAACGGCCATGACGCCCGCGTTGTTGATCAGCATGTCTAGGCGCGCGTGGCCGTTTGCGAAGTCCAGGGCGAAACCCTGGATGGACGAGAGACTCCCCAGGTCGAGCTTCATCAACTCCACCGAGGAGTCCGGCATCTCGGCTCGCAGTTCCCCGACCGCCTGCTGGCCGCGTTCCGTGGACCTGCAGGCCAGGATGGTGTGGGCGCCCCGGCGGGCCAGTTCCCTGGCGGTCTCCAACCCGATGCCGCTGTTGGCGCCGGTGACCACCGCCACCTTGCCGGCCAGGTCAGGAATCTGTTCGGAGGTCCACTTGGGTTTCCGGGCCATTCCCATCGCCCTCAGGTTCTCTTCATCATTGGATTCCAGGTCCTCGGAAGCGTCTCGCCGACAGCCTGTGGCTTTCTAAGAAACGTTTACACAGTAACCGTTGCTTAGAACAGAGTCTGGCAACCCCTGAGGTTGACGGCTCTCTTGGTGACGCTCATTCACCGTCCCGAGCCGGTTGCTCTTCTGAATCGGCGCAAAGATCGATCCACAGTTGAGCGTCGGGGATCTCGGTTGCGATGGTGGCCGGCCAGGAGGGATCGTAGGAGCGGGCGGAGGCGATTCTCTCGGCGGCGCGACGTTTCTCCGCACCGAGACAAACCATCACTGCCGTTCTGCTCAACTCGGCGATGGTGCTTATCCCCACCGTTACTCCGTGATTTGGCACTTCGTCGAGCGAGTCGAAGTCTGGAAACGTCCTGAGGTTGTCGGTGCGGGTCGGGGTGGAGAGTTCCACAATCCGGGTGGTCGAGTCCCGGGGACTGCCGGAAGGGTTGAATCCTATGTGGCCGTCGGAGGCCCCGCTGGCCAGGAGGAACAGGTCGAATCCCCCGGCGTCGGCGATGCGGCGGTCGTAGGCGGGTGGATCGGACGGGTCCGGCATCCAGATGCGGTCCCGGTTCGGTGCGCCCGGCAAATGGGCCAGGGGTTTTCCGATCTCCTCCGTGGCGAAGCGCCGGCAGGAGTAGTGAGCGTTGATCGGAACGTGGACGTATCCGTTGCTGCTCAGGATTACGTAGTTGTCCATCATCACCACCACCAACGGTGACAGGTCAACCGACTGTTGGGCCGCCACTGCGGGGAGGGCTCGGTAGGTGGAGAGGGGGCTTCGGCCGCCCGGACAACCCAGCAGGTACTTCCTCCCCTGGTGGCCGGCCCGGCGGACGCCGTCCACGATCCTTTGGGCCAGCGCCAGGCCCAATGCGTCCTCGTCTTCGAAGATTCGTGGGGTGATGGGTGGAGGTGACTTCAAGGTTTTCCGGACGATCCGTCTTCCAACTGGCGCAGCCACTGCAGATTCCTGGCCTGCACCCCGGCGGCGGAGCGGAGTTCGGCCTCCGAGGAGATCGGCGCCCGGTCCTGTTCGACCACCGCCCAACCCCGGTACCCGGATTGTGACAGGTGGGCCAGGAACTCGCGCAACGGGAGATCCCCCTCCCCGAGCGGGACCGAGACATCCGCCCACCAGACGTCGAAGTCGTCCCGCCCCCGGGCCTTTGCCTCCTCCAGGACCGAGAGGCGCACGTCTTTGAGATGGATGTGGTTGATCCGCTCCCGCCAGGCCGCCAGGCACTCCAGGATGTCCCCGCCACCGAGGGCGATGTGGCCGGTGTCGAAGGTGAGATCGATGTCGGTGAGTTCCAGGAGCCTCTCGACTTCGGAGGGGCTCTCCACATAGGTGCTGATGTGGGGATGGAAAGACGGGACCAATCCCCGGCGGCGGATCTCGGCGGCCATCCGGTTGGCAGTGGCGCAGAGTTCACGGAAGGCGTCGGGGGAGAGCGCATGGGTGGGATCGTCGCCCCGGGCGGGGTTGCGGAGCAGGATGTCGCTGCCCTCGTCGGCGAGGATCGCCAGACGGGGGCCGACTCCGGTTTCCTGCAACTCGCACAGTGCTTCCTCCATGTGGGCTTCGTCGCGGGCCAACAGGGCCGGATCGGCGAAGTGCAGAGGGATGTAGATTCCCACCGGGACCAGGCCGCGCCGCTGGAATAGCCGGGCTGCAGAGCCGGGAGAACCGGCGTACCCGGCGGGTGGGAACTCCGCTCCGTCGTATCCGGAGGAGGCCATGGCGGCCACCAGGTGTTCGGGCGACCGCCCGTCGGTGGCCTCCGGCGGTCCGTAGACGCCGAAGCTCACCGGTGCGGCGCCGACCTTCATCGACGCAGTGCAGCCTCGCCGCCGACGGCCAGCCCGTCTCTGCTGGCCAACGCGGCCACCATGTCCTGGAGGAATGCCGTGTCCTGTGCGGCGCCCGCCCCGTCGGAGATGGGCCGGCCGCTGGTGATCGCCCGGTGGAACGCCTTCAGTTCCCTGGTGAAGGGCGATTCGGTCCCGGCGGGATGACGGACCGCGCCGTCTCCGCCCTTGATGACCAAGGAGGCTGCCCGATCGAGATAGGGGTTGGAAAAGCGGAATTCCAGCGATCCCCGGGTTCCGTGCGCCTCGAAGACCTCCCGGTAGGCGGGCGACGCGGGGAGCCAGAGCCATGTCATCTCCACGCCGGTATGACCGGGGAACTCGGCCCGGGCCGTGAGGCTGGGGGGATCGGCGGGGGCCCCGGACGGCAGGGGAGGCCACAGGTCGGCGGCCGTCAAGCGGGGGAGCCCTCCCATCACGCCCCGTATGAAGGACACGGTGTGGATGAACGAAGCGGCCAGCACGTTTCGGTACAGCCGACCCCACTCGGCGGGAAGGTCTCCCAGTGCCTGGCGGGTGCGGCGCTCCTCGAACGCCGCCGCCTCGGCCATCGCCCGGTGATCGATGTCGTCGAAGTGCAGTGTGTCGGCCGGGCCCAGGCAGGTCGAGTGTTCGGGATGGTAGACGGTGTGGCGGACCAGGCGGAGGTCCCCGATGGCGTCGAGGCCCTCCCGCAACTCCGGGAGCAACTCTTCGTGAAGCTTCATGTAGCCGACCTGGAGCGCCAGACCCTTGTCGGCGGCCAGGGCATGGAGGCGCAGGGCGCCTTCCACCGTCAAACAGAGGGGCTTCTCGGCAAAGACGTGTTTCCCGGCTTTGAGAGCGCCTTCGCTGATCTGCTCATGAGCTCCGGAGGTGAGGATCAGCACCGCCTCTACCTCGGGATGGGCGCAGACCTCCCGCCAGTCCGTGGTGGCGAGCACGTCTCCGGGCAGCCCTTCGGCGATCCGGTGGGTGAGCAGAGGCGATATGTCCGCCACGGCCGCCACCCGGAACAGACTCTCCATCCGGGCCAGGTTCGGGAGGTGCTGGATCTGGGCGATGCTTCCCAGCCCTATCACCCCCACCGCGATCGGTCGGTTCACTTCATGCTCCTTCCGGGCGGCGACCCATCATCCCCGACATGACTCCCTAGGCGAGTTCGGCACGGTCGGCAAAGTTGGCGAGGGCCTCTGGGTTGGCGAGGGCCTCGGTGTTCTTCACCTCCTCGCCGTTGACCACCGCGGTGACGGCCAACTCGGTGATCTTTCCCGAACGGGTGCGGGGGATGTCGGCAGTCTCCAGCACCACCGCCGGCACGTGGCGGGGCGAGCAGTTGCGGCGGAGGCGGTCCTTGATCTCGGCCACCAGGTCGTCGGTGAGGGTCCGACCCTCGTCGAGGCGCACGAACAGCACCATCCGGGTGTCACGCTCCCACTTCTGGGCCACGCAGATCGCCTCGGTCACCCCCGGCACCTCCTCGGCCTGCCGGTAGATCTCGGCGGTCCCGATCCGCACCCCCGCCACGTTGAGGGTGGCGTCGGAACGGCCGTGGATCACCATGCCGCCGCGGGGAGTCCAGTTGGCGTAGTCCCCGTGGGTCCAGACTCCGGGGTACCGTTCGAAGTAGGCGGCGCGGAACTTTGCCCCGCCGGGGTCGTTCCAGAACCTGAGAGGGACCGAGGGGAAGGGTTGGCTGCACACCAACTCCCCGGTGGGCCCGTCGACCGGTCGGCCCTCGGGGTCGTACACCTCCACGGCCATGCCGAGCGCGGCGCCCTGGATCTCTCCCGACCACACCGGTTGGGTGGGATCGCCCCCCACGAAGCACCCGCACAGGTCGGTGCCGCCCGAGATGGACGCCAGGTGGACGTCTTCGGCCACCTCATCGTATACCCACTCGAAGCCCTCCGGCGACAGGGGCGACCCGGTCGAGCAGATGGTGCGGAGCGTGTCCAGTCGATGGGTCTCCCTGGGTCGGAGGCCGGTCTGTCGCCAGGCGTCGACCAACTTGGCCGAGACGCCCAGCAGCGTGATGCCCTCGGAGTCGATCAGGTCGAACAAGCGGCCGGGGGAGGGGTGGAAGGGGTTGCCGTCGTAAAGGACGATGCTCGCCCCGGTGGAGAGCGCGTTCACCAGCCAGTTCCACATCATCCAGCCGCAGGTGGTGAGGTAGAAGACCCGGTCTCCGGCCCGGACGTCCACCTGATGTTGATGCTCTCCCATGTTCTTCAACATCACCCCCGCCGCCCGGTGGACTATGCATTTGGGTGGACCGGTGGTGCCCGAGGAAAAAAGGATGAACAGGGGATGGTCGAAGGGAAAGGTCTCGGTGGGGAGTTCGGCTCCCTCACCGGCGGCCAGGAATTCGCTCCAGGAGATGGCGCCAGGGAGGGTGGTCAGGTCGGGCTCGGGGTCCAGGTTGGGGACTATCACCACGCGCCGCAGCGTGGGAAGGGCGTCCTTTATCTCGGCGAGGGCCTCCCGCCGGTCGAAGGGCTTTCCCCCGTAGGGGTAGCCGTCGGCGGCAAGCAGCAGCACCGGTCCGATCTGGCCGAACCGGTCCACCACCCCGGCCACCCCGAAGTCGGCCGAGGTGGAGCTGAACATGGCCCCCAGGCTGGCGGCGGCGATCATCAGCACCACCGTCTCGGGCCGGTTGGGCATCCATGCCGCCACCCGGTCGCCGGCCCCCACCCCGTGGGCCGCCAACGCGGCCGCGGCGGCGGCCACCTGCGAACGCAGTTGGTTCCAGGTCAGGTCCTCGGAGTGCCCGTCCTCCCGCCGGTACAGGATGGCGGCGGTGTCTCCATCCACCCCCCGGCCATCCACCAGGTTGGCCGCCACGCTGAGCCGGGCGTCGGGGAAGAAGCGTGCGGTGGTCAGCGAATCCCCGGGAACGAAGACCCGGTCGCCCTTTCTTCCCAGGACTCCCACATGGTCCCAGGCGGTGTCCCAGAACCGGTCGATGTTCTCGGTGCTCCAGCGCTGCAGGGCCACCGAGTCGGGCAGGTCCAGGCCGTATCTGCGGTTGACCTCCAAGCGCAGGGAGGTCATGGCCGAGGTCTCGACTCTCCGAGCCGAAGGCGCCCAGAGAGGTTGGTCATTCATAGGGCCTAGAGGGTATCGCCGCGGGGCGGGTGGCCCGGTGGGGCCGGGACCGGATCAGGCGGACAACTCCGCCTCCACGCCCAGCCGACCGTGCTCCGAGTACGCGCCCATGGTCCATCGGCGGGTCCCGGCCTCCTCGTCGGGCCCCCCGCGCAGGCGCAGGGCGTCGCCGCAGAAGAACGGCGAGCGCGCCCGGAAGGAAAAGCGCGCCGGTCCGGCCACGCCGTTGCGCCGGCCCAGGTCCGCTAGGAGCATGGCGGTGAGCGGGCCTTGCACCACCAGGCCCGGGTATCCCTCCACACCGGTGGCGTAGGAGTGGTCGTAGTGAATGCGGTGGGAGTTGTTGGTGAGGGCCGAGAACCGGAACAGGAGAACCGGGTCGGTGGTGACGTCCTGGCTCCACGGCCTGCGGGGCGGCCCGGGGCCCGAGGCCGGTTCCCGGGGAACCGAGGGCGGGGAGTCGGTGTAGATCAGGTTCTGGGACTCGGTGAGCGCCGGTCCCCCCTCTCCCCAGATCCGGTATTCCACCGTCACCACCACCAGGGCGCCGCTGCGCCCGTCCTTGTGGGTCACGCTCTTCACGGTCGCCTGTTGCCGGGCCTCTTCTCCCACCAGCAGCGGACGGTGGAAGACGGTGGTCCCGCCGGCGAACATCCTCCTTCGCTGCGGAACGGGGGGGAGGAAACCTCCCCGGCGGGGATGGCCGTCATCGCCGGTCTCGGACCGCCGGGCCGACGGGAGGAAGTAGAGCCAGTGCCACATGGGAGGAAGGGGGTCTCCCTCCTCTGCGGCCGGACCATCCAGATCGAAGAGCGCGGAAAACGCCGCGACCGGCCAGGGGTCGAGACGCTGATGGCGGATCTCGGAGTTTCCTATCCAATCGGTCAGGTTCGAAGAGTTCATAAGGCGGTCTGGGATCGGCGGGCCTGAAGTTGCAGTCGCACAAAGGGTACGACGTAGACGCCGTCGCCGGCCCGGGTGAGGTCCGCCACCTTCTCCGACACTTCGGCTACCAGGTCCTCGAAAACCGGAGGGGGCAGGCGGGTTCGGTACCCGGTCAGGGTCTGGGTGCGCAGCCAGCCGGTCAGACCGGTGCGGGAAAAGGGGCGAGGCTGGGTCTCGGTCCGCAGGTCCTCGGCGCCGCCGAAGGGCGAGTCGGCCACCATCTCCCGGTAGCGGCGGAGGGACGGCCACGGGTGATGGGGCAGGCGGCCTTGCAGGTATTGGCGGTAAGGCGCCCGGTCGGCGACCGAGAAGATGATCCTCCGGATCTCTTCGATGTTGGTCTCTCCGGCAAAGCTGGCCACCAGCCTGCCGCCGGGGATCAGGGCGTGGAAGATCCTCTCCAGCACCAGGGGGTGTTCGGGGATGGGAATCCAGTGCAGGCAGGCGATCGAGACCACCGCCGCGAAGCGCCTCTCCCAGCCCAGATCCTGGACCCGGCGCACCTCGAAGCGGAGCCGGGGGCCCTCATGGCGCCGGGCCTGTTCGATCTGGCTCGGCGAGGCGTCGATCCCGATCACCTCGGTTCGGGGGTAGTGGTCCGCCAAGGCCGCGGTCAGATCGCCGGCGCCGCACCCCACGTCCAGGAGGAAGTCTCCGGCGCCCAGGCCGAAGTCCCACACCGCCGGCGGGTCGAAGGCCCGATGGTGGGCGGTGTTCTCCCGGTACTCCGAACCGCTCCAGGCATCGGGCGCCCCTGCCACCGGGTTCATGTGCAGGACAGGCTCATCCGAGCCGTGGCGGTCTGAGCGGAAGGACCGATCCTGAACGGAGACATGTCGAAAGAGCCAAATAGCATCCGGCCGGCGGTCGTCATTGTCGAATAACATACATGGCCCGTTCCCGGCCGGCCGTGGCGAAGGCCGGAGGGGATCAGGGTGTCCAGGAACGGGCGCGCCGGAGGAAGACGTCGGGGTCGGCCACCCACTCGGCGTATCCGATCGTCCGGTGATCGGTGAGGTAGTCGAGTTTCTGATCCAGGCAAGCAATCAGAGCCGGTTCGGTGGCGGGAAGGGTCCACCCACCCAGTTCCACCTCCGGATCGAGAGCGGTCACCGCGAAGGCCCCACCGTCCCCGTTGGCGCGGGCCGCCTCGAGGTTCCCGATCTCACCGCGGGCCACCGCGTCTATCGACCCGTCGGCCAGGGCGTCGAGGAGTTCCGTCTCTCCGGTGTCCTCCCCCAGGTAGACCACCACCGGCATCTCGGAAGAGGGAGGATCGAGCCGCCGCCGACTCTCCAATCGGGAAGACGATCCGGCGGCGGTGATGACATATCGGTCCGACCCGTCCGCCACCAGGGGGCCGGCGTCGGTGGCGATCCGGGTTCCTTCGGCCAGCGTCCCGCGGGGATCGGCCAAGCCGGTGAGTTGCAGCAGCCGGGCCTCCCCGGTGGTGGCCGCCAGAACCCCCACGCGGACTTCTTCGGTCAGGTCGGCGTGGGTGGCGTAAAGGGAGGCTTCTGCCGCCCGGACCAGGAGCGACTGGCGAAAGCCGATGTGGCCCGAGGTGAAGACCACTACCTCGTCGCCGGCGGCGTCACGGGTGCGGGATTCGAGAATGGTGATTCCGCCACCGGCTACGTCGAAGTCGTCTCCGGCGGGCAGGAGCCAGATGTCCGGCCAGTCCGCCACGGGGATGCGGTCGAAAACCAGCCCGGCGCCGTCCATTTCTTCCAAGGCGGTGAGTAGGTCGGCCTCGTATCCCACGTGGTCGGCGAACCCGGCCGAGTCGGGATCGGGATCGGCGCTGGCGCTGACCGGTTCGAAGAATGCGTAGAAGGCGAAGCGGAGTGTCCGCCCCTCGGCGCAGGCGCCCGAAACGGCCTCTGGCTGGTCCGGGGAGGTCTGTCCGCAGGCCGCCAGGATGGTCAAGACCACTGCAGCAAGCGAGACAAGCAACCGGCCTGATAAGGAATGAGTGGTCATTCTCAAGGCGGCATGTTATCGGTGGATAATGGCGCCCACCTGCGGATTCGGATGGGTGGGGTAACATCCTTGCCAGCCGATCCGACGCATCTTCTCCCATGATCGAACACCAGCCAGAGACAACTTCCGGTATACCCCTCAAGCTTCTGTACGGCCCCGATGACGTCCCCAGAGACATCCGGGAAGCCCTTGGCGCCCCTCCCGGGCGGGCGCCTTATCTCCGAGGCGCGTATCCCCGTATGTACCGGGACCGGCCATGGAGGATCTTCCAGCTCTCGGGGTACGGGAACCCCGAGGACATGAACGAGCGCCTCAAGTTCCTCCTGTTCGAGGCGGGGGAGACGGGGATCATCATCAAGCACGACCGGATGACCGACGATCATCTCTACGACGTCGATCACCCCGAGATCGTGGAGCGCCGGGAGGACGTGGGCCTGACCGGCACGGTCACGGTGGGCTTGAGGGACTACGAGACCATCCTCTCCGACCTGCCCCTCGACTCCATCTACGCCAAGCCGGGAGGAGGGGTGCCCCAGTCGGCGGTGTACACCCTTCCCTCCTACTGGTCGGTTGCCACCCGCCGGGGGATACCGCTCGAGAAGCTGGCCGGGACCGGCCAGAGCGACTTCTTCCTGACCTACCTGGGGTGTCCCACCAAGGAGCAGATCCCGCCAGAGGCCGCGATCCGGTTCAATCTCGATCTGATCGAGTGGTGCTCCGAGCGCATGCCCCGCTGGGTCCCGGTCTCCATCGCCGGCTACAACGCAGCCGACAGCGGGCTGTCGGCCCACCAGGAGCTGGGAGCCGTGATGGCCAACGCCGTCCAGTACCTGGACATGATCGCCGCCCGGGGGAAGGTGGACGTGGAGCGGTTGGCCCACCGGATCGGAGGGGTGAACTTCCGGGTCTCCATGGAGGTCTTCGAGGACGCCGCCAAGCTGCGGGCGGCCCGCAAGATGTGGTCGGACCTGCTGGGGCAGCGTTACGGGATCACCGACGAGAAGGCCCGGCAGATGAGAATCCACGTGGTGACCGCCGGGAGCGCCATGACCTACCAGGAGCCGTTCAACAACATCGTGCGGGGCACCCTTATGGCGCTGTTCTCGGTGCTGGGAGGCACCCAGTCACTGGGGGTGTCCGGCTACGACGAGGCGATGTCCATCCCGTCCGATCACGCCCATCTGATGTCCATCCGCATCCAGCAGATCCTCCAGAACGAGATAAACCTGCGGGAGATCGCCGACCCGCTGGGCGGGAGCTACTACGTCGAGTCTCTCACGGGAGAACTGGAACAGCGGGGCTGGGAGTTCTTCGACCGGATCCAGGACCGCGGGGGCTTTCTGGCCGTGCTGGACGACGGGTTCCTCCTGGAGTGCGCCGAGGAGAACAACCAGAGGATCGCAGTGGGGATGGAGTCGGGAGAGCGGGCGATCGTGGGGGTCAACACCCACACCATCGACGATCCCATCATGGAGGTCGAGGCCTTCGAGGGGAGATCGGGCGCCGAGACCTGGGAGATGGCGATGGAGCGTCTCTCCGACCTGCGGCGCACCCGCCACGGCCGGGGTGCGGTGGAGGCCCTGCGGAACCTGGAGGAGGTGTGCCGGAACGACTCGGTCAACGCCATCCCCGCCTTCATGGAGGCGGTGAGCGCCGACGCGTCCATCGGGGAGATCGGGAGCGTGCTGCGGGAGACCTTCGGTGACTGGCAGGTCCCGATCAGTGTCTGAGTTCGGACCGAGCCCTCTTCCCCCGGCCAGGGTGCTGGTGGCCAAGAGCAGCCTGGACGGCCACTGGCGGGGAGTGGCGGTGGTGGCCCGGGCACTCCGGGAGGCGGGGTTCGAGGTGATCCTGGGAGGGATGCTCCGTCCCAGCGAGATGGCGAGCGTGGCCGCCGCCGAGGACGTGGACCTGGTGGGCATCAATGTCGGCGGCCGGGTGGAGGTGGTGGAGAGGGCGCTGGACGAGATGGAGGCGGCGGGACTGGGCGACGTCCCGGTGTTCGTGGGGGGGACCGTCCCTCCCCAAGCCGTTCCCCGGTTGACCGAGCGGGGAGTGGGGGTGTTCCCTCCGGGAAGTTCGCTCGCGGCGATCGTGGAGGAGGCCCGCCGGCTCACCGGCCGAGATTCCCCCGCACAGAGGCTTTAGGGGCGCTCCGCACTGGTAACTTTAAGCCCGTATTCTCGACTAGCACAGAGGAGATGCCCCCAATGGTGATGACCCCCAGCGAGGCTTTGGTAGAGACTCTCCGGGTGGAGGGAGTGACCGAGATCCCCGGGATCGTCGGATCGGCCTTCATGGACGCCCTCGACCTTTTCCCCGCCGCCGGCATTCGGTTCGTCCCGGTCCGGCACGAACAGAACGCCGCCCACATGGCCGACACCTACGCCCGGACGACCGGCCGTCCCTCGGTTTGCACCGCCCAGAACGGGCCTGGGATCACCAACATGGTCACCGGCATCGCCGCCGCCTATCACGCCCACTCCCCGGTGGTGATCCTCACCCCGTCGGCGACCTCGGGCTCGGTGGGACTGGACGGGTTCCAGGAAGTGGAACAGCTCTCCATCTTTCGCTCCATCACCAAGTTCCAACTGCAGGTCCCCCGCCCCGATCGCATGGCCGAGTCGGTCCGGACCGCCTTCCGGATGGCCATGGCCCACCTCGGCCCCGTGCAGGTGGACATCCCCCGCGACTTCTTCTACGGCGAATCCCACGAGGACATCCTCGAACCCAGCCAGTACCGCTCCGAAGAGCGGGGTGCGGGCGATCCCGCCCGGTTGGACCGGGCCGCCGCCATCCTGTCGGAAGCCCGCAACCCGGTGATCGTGGCCGGCTACGGAGCGGTGCTGTCCGGCGCCTACGAAGAGACTGCCCGGTTGGCCGAGCAACTCGGCGCCCCGGTGGCCACTTCCTACCTGCACAACGACGCCTTCCCCTACACCCACCCCCTCTCGGTGGGTCCCCTGGGGTACATGGGATCGAAGGCGGCCATGGAGCTTCTGTCCGAGGCCGATGTGGTGCTGATGCTGGGCTGTCGGATCAACGTGTTCGGCACGGTCCCCCAGTACGGCCTCGACTTCTACCCCCATTCGGCCAAGGTGGTGCAGATCGACATAGACCCCGAACAGCTTGGCCGTTCCAAGCCCATCGAGTTGGGGATCATCGGCGACGCCCGCTTGGCCGCCGAGGCGATCTCGGCCCGGTTGGCCGCAGCCGGCGAACGCCCGGTGAACGGGGCGCGGCTTGACCACATCGCCGACACCAAGGCCCGCTGGGAGAGGGAACTGTCGGCCCGCTCGGCTTCCGACGCCGCTCCCATCAGTCCCCGTCGGGCCCTGAGTGAGTTGGCTGCGGCCCTCACCGACGACACCTTCGTCACCACCGACATCGGCAACATCTGTTCGGTCTCCAACGGCTACCTCCGTTTCACCAAGCCCCGCCGTTTCATGGCCGCCATGGGCTTCGGGAACTGCGGGTTCGCCTATCCGGGGGCGCTGGGCGCCAAGTTGGCCTCGCCGGGGTCGCCGGCGGTGGCGATCATCGGCGACGGCGCGTGGGGGATGAGCCTCGCCGAGGTGATGACCGCGGTGGAGGAGGACCTGCCGGTGACCGCGGTGGTCTTCAACAACCAGCAGTGGGGAGCGGAGAAGCGCAACCAGATCGACTTCTACGACGACCGCTACGTGGGCACCAACATCGGACACGACCTGGGAGGGTTCAATTTCGCAGAGATTGCGACAGCCATGGGCGGACGGGGGATCAGGGTGACCGATCCCGCCGATCTGAAGGACGCCTTCGGGGAGTCGATCGACCCCGAGGTGGCCACCGTCGTGGAGGTGATGGTCGACCCCGAGGAGTTGGCGGAGCCCTTCCGCCGGGACGCCCTTCAGCAGCCCGTCCGGCACCTGGACCGCTATCGGCACCTAGCCGCCGACACAACCTAGCAACGAGGAGAAGTCTTTCATGACCACCACTCTCACCACCGACACGCTGGCGCACACTGTTCTGCACTTCACTCCAGGGCAACTGTTGCGCAGCGGAGCGGCGCCGATCTTCGTACGCGGGGAGGGCATCCACATCTGGGACCAGGAAGGGAACTCCTACATCGACGGGCTGGCCGGATTGTTCTCGGTCCAGATCGGCCACGGCCGGGCGGACATCGCCGCCGCAGCCGGCGAGCAGATGAAGACCCTCGCCTACATGCCGTCGTGGTCGGCGACCACCCCGGCCACCATCGAGGCCTCCAACCTGATCGCCTCCCTGGCTCCGGGGGACCTGGATGTGGTGTTCCTGGTCTCCTCGGGTTCGGAGGCGGTGGAGTCGGCCATCAAGTTCTCCCGCCAGTATCACTCGGCTCGCGGCGAACCGCAGCGGGTGAAGGTGATCAGCCGCAATCTGGCTTATCACGGGACCACTCTGGGGGCTCTGTCCGCCACCGGCCTGACCGGCATCCGGGAGGCCTACGGGCCGTTGCTCTACGGGTTCCGAAAGGTCCCTAACACCCTGGGGTTCGACGACGGGGTGGAAGCGGCCGCCCGCGTGGAGGAGGCAATCGTCGAGGAGGGCCCCGAGTCGGTGGCCATGGTGTTGGCCGAGCCGGTCCAGAACGGCGGAGGCTCGATCGTACCCCCCGCCGGCTACTGGAAGGAACTGCGCCGCATTTGTGACAAATACGGAGTGTTGCTCTGCGCCGACGAGGTCATCAACGGGTTCGGACGGCTGGGAGAGTGGTTCGGCTCCGAGGTGATGGGAGTCGTCCCCGACCTCGTCACCTTCGCCAAGGGCGCCACCTCCTCCTACGCTCCGATCGGAGGGCTCCTGATCCGCCAACCCGTCTTCGACGAGTTGCTGGACTCCCACATCGGCATGTTCAACCACGGGGCCACCTGGGGAGGCCATCCGGTGGTGGCCGCCACCTCGGTGGCCAATCTCACCGCTCTCCGCGATGAGGACGTGGTGGGCAACGTGCGCAGCCTGGCCGGACACTTCCGGGCCCAACTCGACCGGATGGCCGCCGGTCACCGGATTGTCAGCGAAGTGCGGGGCATGGGGTTCTTCTACGCGGTGGAACTGACCGCCGACCGCGAGACCGGACGGCGCCTGACTCCCGAGCAGGAGGCCGTGCTACTGAAACAAACGCTCCCTCCCATCATGATGGAAGAGGGCCTCTACACCCGCGCCGACGACCGGGGGGAGCCCAAGATCCTCCTGTGCCCGCCCCTGATCTCCACCCGCTCGGACATCGACGAGATGGTCTCGATGGTCGACCGGACCCTGGAGCGGGCCGGCGCCATGGAGTGGTGATCCCCGGATCCGACAATCGACACGCAAACGCAGGCCTTCAGCTATAGGGAGCCGTCCTCATGAGCATCAGCAACATCGCCGGGGTCGTCCGGCACCACGCCGCCACCCAGCCTGACAAGACCGCGCTGGTCTACGGGACCGAAGAGGTCACTTTCGCAGAACTCGACGCGCGTTCGAGCCGGACCGCCAACGCCATGGCGGCCGCCGGGGTGGGACACGGGGACCATGTCGGGTTCCTGGACAAGAACTGCATGGAGTTCTTCGACTTCCTGTTCGGCGCGGCCAAGCTGGGGGCTGTGCATGCCGGCATCAACTGGCGGCTGGCGCCCCGGGAGATCACCGGCGTGGTGAACGACGCCGAGATCAAGCTGTTGATCGTGGGGGAGGAGTACGTGCCGATCCTGGACGAGATCGCCGGTGACCTGAACACGGTGGAGAAGATCCTGGTGGTGGGCGGCCACGAGAGCCACCAGTCCTTCGAGGAGTGGCGCGACAGCCACCCCGACACCGATCCGGGAGGAGGAGCTCAAAGGAACGACACGGTCTTCTTGCTGTACTCCTCGGGCACCACCGGATTCCCCAAGGGCGTGATGATCCCCAACGACGCCTTCATGGAACTGAAGAAGATGTGCTCGCCGATGTGGGGCTTCGACGGCGACTCGGTGAACCTGGTCAACCTCCCCATGTTCCACATCGGCGGGGTCGGTTGGTCCTGTCTGGGGTTGTACAACGGCAACACCTCGATCGTCGCCCGGGACAACATCCCGCAGTTGCTGGTGGACCTGACCGTTAACCACCGGGTCTCCAACGCCTTCCTGGTGCCGGTGCTGTTGCAGTTCATGCTGACCGTCCCGGGAGTGGAGGACGCGGACTTCTCGGCGCTCCGCACCATCGTCTACGGTGGCTCTCCCATCTCCGAGGAGGTGCTCAACCAGTCCATCGAGGTGCTGGGCTGTGAGTTTGCGGGCGCCTACGGGCTGACCGAGTCCTGCAACGGGGTGACCACGCTGTTTCCCGACGAGCACGATCCCGGCGGGCCCTATGCCTACCGGATGCTGTCGGTGGGCCGTCCCCATCCCAACGTGGAACTGAAGATCGTCGACCCGGTCTCCACCGAGGAACTCGCCACCGACGACGTGGGCGAGATCTGGCTGCGTTCCCCCCAGTTGATGAGCGGCTACTGGAAGAACCCCGAGGCCACCGCGGAGACGGTCAATGCCGAGGGTTGGATGCGCACCGGGGACGCCGGGTCGGTGGACGCCGACGGGTTCGTGTACATCCGGGACCGGATCAAGGACATGATCATCTCCGGCGGGGAGAACATCTACCCCGCCGAGGTGGAGAACGCCCTGATGGAGCATCCCGGAGTGGCCGACGTGGCCGTGATCGGCGTGCCCAGCGCCAAGTGGGGCGAGACGCCCCGGGCGGTGATCGTGGCCGCCGGCGACGAGGCGCCCACCGAAGCCGAGATCATCGAGTTCTGCCGGAGCCGCATCGCCCACTACAAGTGCCCCACCTCGGTGGGGACCATCGACGCCATTCCCCGCAACCCGTCCGGAAAGATCCTGAAAGGGGATCTGAGGGACATGTACCTGGCTTCACAGGGTTAGGGGGAGAGCGCCATGCACATAGGGGCGGTATTCCCCCAGATCGAGATCGGCTCCGACCGGGCTGCGGTCCGCGCCTGGACAGAGACCGCCGAGGGGCTGGGCTTCGACTCAATCCTCGTCTACGAACACGTCCTGGGGGCGGACCCCTCCCGGCACGTCCTGACCGGCCCTTACACCCACGAGGACGGTTTTCACGAGCCGTTCGTCCTGTTCGGATACATGGCGGGGATCACCACGCGGATCGAGTTGTGGCTGGGGGTGCTGGTGCTGCCCCAGCGCCAGACCGCGCTGGTGGCCAAGCAGGCCGCCACCCTGGACCTCCTGTCGGGCGAGCGGTTCACCCTGGGGGTGGGGGTGGGCTGGAACCAGGTCGAGTTCCAGGCTCTCGGCCAGGACTTCCGAACCCGGGGTCGGCGCTTCGAGGAGCAGGTCCAGTTGCTCAACAAGCTCTGGGCCCAGGAACTGGTGGACTTCGACGGCGAGTTCGACACGGTGGAGGGAGCGGGGATCAACCATCTTCCCAACCGGCGCATCCCCCTCTGGATCGGCGGTTGGGCCGACCCGGTGATGAAGCGGATCGGCTGGTGGGCAGACGGCTGGCTGGCCTCGGCCGGCTCCGTCAAGACCGCCCACCTTCCCGACCGGACCGGCAACACCGAAGGGCTTCGCAACCGGTTCAAGCTGGTGGAGGAAGCCGCCCGGGAGAAGGGCCGGGACCCCGCAGAGATCGGCTTGGGGATGCTGGTCGGCGAGGTGGGGTTCACCGGAAGGGTGGGATGGGATCCCGCCGAGTACGCCGAACGCACCAGGGTGTGGGGAACAGCCGGGGTCAGCCACGCCTTCCTGGGGACGATGGGATACGACTTCACCGTCGATGAGCATCTCTCGGCCATGGAGGACTTCATGGCCGCCTACCGGAACGGCGGGTGATCCGGCTTGCCGGGAGCGGAGCCAGCTAGATTGGGAACCCGATGAAACAGACCCCGGTGCTGGAGGGCGCGTTCGTCTCCGACCCCGAGCCTGCCCTGGTGGGAAGCAAATGCCGCTCATGTGACACGGTGGCCTTCCCGGCCAGCTTCACCTGCCCGAATCCACGCTGCGCCCGAAAGGACGTGGTCTCAACCCCCCTTTCCCGGACCGGACGGCTGGCCTCCTGGACCACCGTCCACTTCCCGCCCCCGCCGCCCTTCGTGGCGCCCGACCCGTTCGAGCCGATCACCGTCGTGGAGGTGGAGTTCGCCTCCGAGGGAATCCAGGTGGTGGGTCCCCTGGCCGGCGCCTCTGCCGAGGGGCTCCGGATGGGGATGGCGATGGAGACGGTCGTGGAGCCCTACTACTCCGACGACTCGGGAGAGGTGATCGGATGGAAGTTCCGCCCCGCCGAGGGTGATGCCGGTGAGTGATGTGATAGTGGCCGGCGTGGGGCTCCACCCCTGGGGGAAGTTCCCCGAGAAGAGCTGGGTCGAGATGGGCGCCGAGGTGGCGATGGGGGCGGTGGCCGACGCCGGCATGGAGTGGACGGACGTGGAGGCGATGGTCTCGGGCGCCATGCAGTGGGGAGGGTCGACGGGCATGCGGTCGGGCAACACCATCGCCGCGGCGCTGGGGGAGACCGGGGTGCCCATCGCCAACATCAACAATGCCTGCGCCTCGGGGGGTTCCCTGATGAGGGCGGCGTACGCCATGATCACCTCGGGGATGCACGACTCGGTGCTGGTGATCGGGACGGACAAGTCTCCCAAGGGGTACTTTCCCAGCGTGCCGGTGCTGGCCGACGAGCCGCGCCCTCCGGTCGACATGGTGCGCTGGCAGGTGGGGGTCCCCAATCCGGCCTACTGGGCGCTCGAGATGCGAAAGCGCATGGAGGCCTACGGGTCCACCGATGAGCACCTCGCCCAGGTGAAGGTGAAGAACTCACGCCACGGGTCGCTCAATCCCTACGCCCGCTACCGGAAGGCGTTCACGCTGGAGCAGGTGATGGCCTCACCCATGGTGTGCGATCCACTCCGCCTGCTGGAGATCTGCGCCACCTCCGACGGCGCCGCCGCGGTGGTGCTGGTCAGTGACAAGAAAGCCCGCCGGTTGGGAGTGAGCCCGCTGGTCAAGGTTGCGGCATGTTCCCTGGCCTCTGGCGAGTTCGGCGATCCAACCATCCGCATCCCGCTTCTGGCGGCCGCCTCCGACGGGGCCGCCACCGCGCCTTTACTCTCCGAGAGCCGCCTGGCCGCCCAGATGGCCTACGAGCAGGCCGGCCTGGGGCCCGAGGACATGGACTTCGTGGAGTTGCCCGACAACTCCTCATGGCACGAGTTGCAATACCTGGAGACCATGGGGTTCTGCGACCCGGGCGAGGCCGAGAAACTCCTCGACGCGGGCGAGACCGCGCTGGGGGGACGGTTGCCGGTGTGCCCCAGCGGCGGGTTCTCGTCCTTCGGGGAGGCGACCATGGCCCAGGGCATCCTCCAGATCGTCGAGGTCACCTGGCAACTCCGCGGGACGGCAGGCGCCCGTCAGGTGGAGGGCGCCACCAAGGCCATCACCGAGGTATACGGCGCCCAGGCCAACAACTCCGCCTGCATCCTCACCACCTGAGCGTGTGATCTGCCCTTTCTTAGTGATGAGCCGACGCCGGGCGTCGGAAGTCTCGGTCCGTTTCGATCAAAGCTCAGAATGAATGGGTGGTAGGCCGCCCTGTCTCGGTAGGTTCCGTGGTGGCCTTGCCCGGTTGCTCGATCAGGAGTACATGCTTGGAGGGTAGGTGAAAGATGGCATGACCGGCGGGGGAGGAGGATCTTCTCGAGGAATGGTGTTTCTCACGTTGACCCGGAACCCGATGGACAGGCGCTCGGACAGCCAGTCGGCGTCCTCGATAGTAACCCTGATGCACCCGTAGGAAGCAGGGAAGGAGGGAACGCTGGTCGAGCCATGTATGGCGAACCCTCCCTTGAAATACCAGGGCCGGTACAAGGCGCCCAGGCCTGCGTACCGCCATCCGGGTATGTGCGCCTGGATGCGAAAACTCCCCTGAGGGGTGAACGCCCAGGCCCACCCGAACCCCGGAACGCTGCTGAAGTACCTCTTTCCGCTCCCGCTGGATATGGGCAGGGTGGCCACCACCCTGCCCTCTTCGACGAGGTGCAGCACCTGGCGCTTGAGATCCACCTCCACCCTGTTGGGCTGATCCGCCGCGTCCGGAATCTGCGGTTCCCATGCCGATAGGACTTCCATGTCACCGGGCATCAAGGTGGGGACACGATCCAGATCGGCCGCCTTGTGAAAGGCCAGGATGGCATGGCGCATCTCCTCCCTCTGGAACCCGTCCACCGGTCCCCGGTAGAAGCCCTTGTCGGCCAGAAGGGCTTGGACCCGGACCAATTCGAGGTCAGCAAGGTACTCGTCGGGAACATTGTGAAGCGGGTCGGCCAGGGCCAAGCCGGACAATGGCGCCATGCAAACCATCACGATTGCCGCCAGCGTTAGAGCCGATTTTCGTGAGAAACGATTGAGTTTTCGCGAGAAACAACCGAGCATTTTCTGGCAGTGTAAGGAAAAAGGTGTGAAAAACGGATGGATTTATGGGCCCGCAGGGGGTCCGAACATGAAAGTGCCCGGCCAATTGGCCGCTCGTCGGGTTGGGTCACTGGCAACCGGAGGTAGGGTGGGCAAGGTCATCTAGGCTTTGGCTCGTGGGTCGAATTGCCGTTGTTGCCAAGCTGGTGGCCGCCGAGGGAAGGCGGGAGGAACTGCAGGCTCGCCTCACGGAGCACTTTGAACGGGTGCAGGATGAGGAGGGGACGCTGGTCTTCTCCTGGCAGGTCGACTTCCGCAATCCCGACGCCTTCTGGGCCTACGAGGTGTACGCCAGCCGGGAGGCGCTGGCAACCCACGCCGAATGGGCTGCCGGAGCGGTGGAGGAGATGGCTGAACTCCTGGCCTCGCCACCGGAGGTCTCCTTCTGCAGGCCGCTGATGGCCAAGGGCCTGCCGGAGTAAAGAACTCGGCGAGGCAAGGGGAATGTCTCATTGGCGGGTTTTCACCCCCGCAGGAGCCGGTCCACTGATTCAGGCTGCCTATAGGGATTGGCTGATCTTAGGAAAACACAGGTCCCTTCAAGCTGGGGGCTTCTAATCTGAAGTGTCACTTATGTCCGGCCGGACTACTACTTTTGGATTCGGCGCCCTTTGCGACTGTGGCGTTCTGGCAAAAGGCAGATGCAGGGTGTGCAGTCTGGCTAAGTGCGCTACCTGCTTTGCCGCCAACTGGACATGCCATGAATGTGTGCGGCGGGAGAAGCAGCAGGCCTTCTTGACAATGGAGAGGGAAGCCCTCGCCTTTCATCATCTGTGGAGGCAACACCGGGCCCAACGGGAGGCAATGGCGAAGAGGGCCATTGAGCTAGCCGCCAAACAACCGCCGAACGACAGGGTCTATCAAGGTCCCTCTTTCCGAAAATTCGCCTCCGCGGTACTGATTATGAGTCGCCATAACGGCCCGCAGGGGACTCACTACCTCCTTGATGCCCGCGCTGGCACTGGCTACGAAGCCACAGCATTCTCTCCAAGGGGTAGGAGGCGAAGAGGACCGATTGACTTTTACCGGGCCAAAGAGACCATAAACACCGAATCTCTTCTAACAGAGATGGCGCAATTCGAGTTGATAGCAAGATGTAGGGCCCCCGCGGGTCTTGAACGAAGAGTTGTGTTTGGGGGGTCAGACAGAACTCATTATGAGTTTTGGTATCTCGGGGGTAAGAGACACCGGGAGCCGGTTCCTCCCATACTCAGTTGGGACGTCGCACTTCATTGGACACACGACCCTCCTGGCAGACGGCCACCCTTTCGGAAAGAGTTTTGGAGATTCTGCGAAGTCGATGTTCCCCTTCACCGCTAGGGGCTGTGGTCTTCCCACCTGGGATTTGCCTATTCTCAAGTTGCCTTTCCAAGTCGGTTCCGTAGCAGGCAATTGCCAACATTTGGCAAGTTGAATCAGTCACGGGTCAGGTGGCCGACCAGGCTCTGATCGTCTCGATCCGGACCTCTATGACCGGACCCGGTGGAGGCTGGGCGACATAGGTCTGGTACTTGCGGGTGAGGAGGGCGATTCCTTCCCGGAAGGCCGGGCCGGAGTCGATCACCCTCGCTGAGCCGTCGATCCTGATCCACCACAGCCGGGTCCAGTCGTCGTCGTAGCGGTCCAGGAGCACCGAGACGCCGGGGTTGGCCTCGATGTTGCGGAGCCGCTTGAGCCGGCTGGTTGATTTGGGCTTTCGGTCCACGGCGGTGTAGAGGCGCCCGTTGCGGTAGACGAACACGATCGGGACCAGGTGGGGCCGGCCCGCGCGGTCGACGGTTCCCAGAATGGCCGACCGGGCCTCGGTCAGCCGTCGGGTGATCTCCTCGGGGTCGATCAGGCACCTCCTCGACTGGATCCTGGAAGATGTGTGGCTGGTGGACACTCCCATTTTGCCTCCCGCGGAAGGAGTAGAGGCCGGAATGGCCGGTCATCTTCATTCTCCCTCCATCGTCTATACAATCACCAGCGAGCACGCGGACGACGCAGGAAGGAGAGTTTGGAGTGGATTTCGCTTTGGCCCCGGCCGATGATCCCAGGCGGCTGCGGGTCCGTGACTGGCTTTCCGACCATCCCGATCCCAGCCCCGAACAGTTGGCGAGGGCGGGTTATGTGAAGCCCCGATTCCCTGCGCCGTACGGGCAGGGCGCCGACGTCCTCGAGGAACTGATCATCGACGAGGAGTTGGCCGCGGCGGGCGTGAGCCGCCCCGAGAACGCCATCGCCCTGGGCTGGGCGGCGCCGACTCTTCTCAACTTCGGCGACGCCGCCCAGCAGGACCGGCACCTGTGGCCGATTCTCACCGGCGAGGAGCAGTGGTGCCAGCTGTTCTCCGAGCCCAACTCCGGCTCCGACCTGGCTTCGCTTCAGACCCGCGCCGTGCGGGACGGAGACGAATGGGTCGTCAACGGCCAGAAGATCTGGACCAGCGGCGCGGAGGTCTCCCGGTACGGGATGCTTCTGGCCCGGACCGATCCCGAGGCGCCCAAGCACCGGGGGATCACCTGGTTCATCTGCCCCATGGAACAACCCGGGATCGAGATCCGCCCGATAATCGAAATGACCGGGAACCGGCACTTCAACGAGGTGTTCTTAACCGACGTGCGGGTTCCCGCCGAGAACGTGGTGGGGGAACTCCACGCCGGATGGCGGGCGGCCCGCTACACCCTTGCCAACGAGCGGGTGGCGCTTTCGGGGGGAGGGGCGATCTGGGGGATGGGGCCCAGCGTCCACGATCTCTTGGAGCGGGCCAGCGCGGCAGGGATCGACCGAAAGGCCCACCGCCAGGAGCTTGCCCGGCTGTACACCGAGGACAAGATCATCCACCTCATCGGCCTGCGGATCCTCACCGACCTGGTGGCCGGGCGGGAGCCGGGGGCGATAGCCGAGGTCAAGAAGCTGATGGCGGATCGGGCCGGGCAGCGGATCATGAACCTCGCCAAGGACCTGGCGGGGGCCGACGGGATGCGTACCGACCGGGGTCCCTTCGGAGAGGAGACCGACGAGTGGAACTGGGGGTTCCTGTTCTCCCCGGCGCTCACCATCGGAGGGGGGACCTCCCAGATCCTTCTCAATGTGATAGCAGAGCGGATGCTGGGGCTCCCGCGGGAGCCGCTTCTCAAGTAGAAAGCCGAGCCGGGACGCCGTAGGGTTGGGGCCGATGCGCATACTGGTCATCAACTGCGGCAGTTCGTCCATCAAGTACAAGCTGTACGGCGTGGAGGTGGGCGATGCCCTGGCAGGGGGGATCATTGAGGGGATCGGTACTCCGGGCGCCCGGCATCGTCACCGGGTGGGGGACTGGGAGGCCGCGGTGGAAGCTCCGGTGACTAATTACCGCTCCGGGGTGTCGCGCATAGTCGAGGCGTTGTCGGACTGGGGGCCGGTCCCCCCGGTGGGCGACTCACGGGAGATCGCGGGGGTGGGCCATCGGGTGGTGCACGGCGGGGAGCAATTCTCGGCGTCGGTGATCATCGACCCCGGGGTGATGGAGACGATCCAATCGCTTGACTCCCTGGCGCCCCTTCACAACCCCGCCAACCGGGCCGGCATCGAGGCGGCGGGGGATCTTCTGCCCGAGGCGGCCGGAGTGGCGGTGTTCGACACCGCCTTCTTCTCGACGCTACCCGAGCGCGCCTATCGCTACGCGGTCCCGGCGCATTGGTGGCGCGAACACGGAGTGAGGCGCTACGGCTTCCACGGGATCAGCCACCGATATCTCGTGGAGCGCGCCTCCATTGTGCTGGGCAAACCCCGCCCCAACCTGGTGACGTTCCACCTGGGGGCGGGCGCCTCGGCCTGCGCGGTGCGGAAGGGCGAGGCCGTGGACACCTCGATGGGGATGACTCCCCTGGAGGGGCTGGTGATGGGCACCCGGAGCGGCGACCTGGACCCGGCGGTGGTGTTTCACCTCATGGAGGCGGGCCTGTCGGCGTCCGAGATCCGTCGGGGCCTGGAGAGAGAGGGAGGCCTGCTGGGCCTGAGCGGGATCTCGTCGGACTTCCGGAGGCTGGCCGAGGCGACCCGGGACGGGGACCGGTCCGCCGCCCTGGCGGTGGAGGTTTTCTGTCACCGCATCCGCCGCTACCTGGGGGCGTTCCTGGTGCAGGCTGCGCCGTGCGACGGAGTGGTCTTCTCCGGCGGGATCGGCGAGAACAACGCGGGGGTGCGGCGAAGGGTCCTTGAGGGGTTGGAGGGCCTGGGTCTTGCCTTCGATCCCTCCCGGAACGAGGGAGGAGGGGAAAGAAGGATCTCCACCGACGAGAGCCCGATCGCGGCATGGGTGATCCCCACCGACGAGGAATCCCTGATTGCCCGTGACACCGTGCGATTGGTGGTAGGCGGCCAGGCCTGAAGAGGGCGTTCCAACCAGCACGCCAGGGCGGCGGCGGGTACATTTGGACGGATGAAGCTCTACGTGAAAGCAGCGGTGTTCACCCTGGTCGTGCCGGGTGGGTTCGGGGTCCTCGTCCCCGCCCTGCTGGTGCGGGGTCGGGAACCGGCGGATGGGGCGCTGATGGTGCTGGCCGTCTGTTTGATGGCCATCGGGGCAGCCATGTACCTGCGTTGTGTTTGGGACTTCGTGGTGTTCGGGAAGGGGACACCCGCTCCCATCGACGAGCCGAAGCGACTGGTCGTTCGCGGTCTCTACCGGTATACCCGAAATCCCATGTACGTGGGGTTGATAACTCTGATCGCCGGGTGGGCCATACTCTTCGGATCGGTGGTCCTGGCGTGGTGCGGGGTCTTCCTGTTCATCTTCTTCTCCTTATTCGTGCGCATCTACGAAGAGCCGCACCTGTCCCGGAAGTTCGGCGCCGAGTACGACGCCTACAAGGCTCGGGTGGGCCGTTGGCTACCCCGGTTCTTCCACAGGTAGGATTTCGCGGGCATTCTCGCCTGGTGGTTGAGAAACGTCTATGATGTGTTGCCCAGGTAGGTACTCATGGGCAAACAGATGGACACACACTCAGGCATCCACTCCTGTCTTGGCAAGGGGATTCCGGTGGCGGGGCCGACCGTTAGATTGAATTACCCTCTCGTTGCTCCCTGAATGATGTTGGCGAAACTCCGCGACCTGTACAGGGGACTCCATAATGCGCACCGCGGGACGGACGTGGCCCGTCGGGTGCAACGCTTCGACGGTTGGATCGATAGAACGTCGGCCGTCGAGACCGACGGGAGGGGTTACGACCACACCGAAACGGTCGAGGAGTACTACGACCTTTGCAATGAGTTCATGGTTTACGGTTGGGGTGAGTCCCTGCACTTCGCGCCGCTTTCGCCTCAGGAGACCCTGGGGGAGTCCCAGGTCCGGCATCAGCGACTGATGATCGCCAAACTGGATTTGCGCGAGGGCATGAACGTGGTCGACGTTGGTTGCGGAATCGGCGGCCCGATGCGCCGCGTGGTCCGTGAGGCCGGTGTCAGAGTGGTCGGGGTCAACCGCAGTGGCGTTCAGCTTGACAGGGCGAGGTCGTTGAACGCAGAGGCGGGACTCGATCACATGGTCGACTACCTGGAGTGCAGTTTCATGGACATGGGGGCTGTTCCGGACCACACTTTCGACCGGGGCTACGCCATCGAATCGACGTGCCATGCGCCGGACAAAGTGGGAGCGTTCGCCGAGATCCACCGGGTGCTGAAGCCCGGAGCCCTGTTCTGGGGTCAGGAAATGTGCATGACGGACAGGTTCGATCCTGACAACAAGCGGCACCGGGCCATCAAGCAGGAATTGATGCGCGGCATCGCACTCTCGGAGATCGCCACAGTGGATCAGGTGAACCGGGACCTTGTGGCGGCCGGATTCGAGGTCGTCGAAGGCATCGACCGGGCTGTCGAGGAGAACGGCCAGGCGGCAACACCGTGGTACCAGCCAATGGAAACCTCGCGCAGAACAGCGGGCAGCGGCCTGCGCCGGATTCCGCTTGGCCGCAGGGCGCTCATCAAGGTATTCAAGGCAGCAGAGGTGGTCAGGATTTTTCCCAGGGGTTCCGCGGAGGTCGTCAGGCTGCTGGATCGGACCGCAAAGGCCTACGTGGCGGGCGGGAAGACCGGGATTTTCACGCCGCTGTACTGCTTCCTGGCTCGCAAGCCTTCTTGACCATCTCCTTTCCAAATAAGCGATCCCGAGGTCGGATAGACGGTCACCTTGCGCCTTAGCCAAAGGACTTGCTTGTCAACCGAGCTTGGATGGGCCGGTAATCTGGCCGGTATGAGTTATTTCGCAGGCAAGGATTTCGTCGTGACCGGGGCAGGCCGAGGGATCGGTCTGGCCACGGCCGAGATGCTGGTGGCCGAGGGCGGGAGAGTCTGGTGTTTCGACCTGGCCGAAGAGCGCCTCCGGGAGGCTGTCGGAGGTATGGGAGGACCCGGAACCGCCATACCCGTGGTGGCTGACATCTCCGACGAGGGGTCGGTGGCCGAGGGCTACCGGCAGGTCTCGGAGGCAACCGGAGGAGTGCTGTCAGGCTTGGCTCACTGCGCGGCGATCGGGCGGGCCTACCTGTTCGAGGAGATGACCTGGGAGGACTGGGAGGTGGAGTTGAAGGTGAACGTGTTCGGGACCTATCTGATGACCAAGCACGCCGCCCCCCTGATGCGCGCCGCCGGAGGGGGTCGGATCGTCAACATCGCCTCCAACGCGGCAAAGGTCCCCGGCCCCTACTCCGCCCCATACAACTCTTCCAAGGCGGCGGTGATCAGCCTGACCCGCTCCTCGGCCAAGGCGTTGGCGCCCGACATCGCGGTCAACTCCATCTGTCCTGGACACGTCGACACCCCGATGCGGAGCGGCTTCGGCGTGGAGGCGGGCCGGCTCGTGGAGGGGGTGGACCTCGACGCGGCGGCGGCGACCGCGCAACTGGGAAGGCCCGCCCGTCCCGAGGAGATCGCATCGGCGGTTCTGTTCCTGCTCAGTCCGGCCGCGGTGTTCATCAACGGTGAGGACCTGAACGTCAACGGCGGGATAGTGATGTACTGAACCCGGCGCCCGGCGAGAGCCGGGCCGGACGCTCCGGGTAAGGTGATGGTTTGGACAAGACGAAGTGAGCAGTAAGTGACCGCGATCTCCCCCGCAACGCTCCTGGAACTCTACGAGTCGATGGTGACCATGAAGCTCTGGGACCAGACCGCCCTGCGTCTGCTGCAGGAGGGGAGAGTCCTGGCCGGGTACCACTCCGGACGGGGACAGGAGGCGATACCGGCGGGCGGCGTGGCGCCGTTGCGCCGCGACGACTATCTGATGTACGCCCACCGGGGGTTCGGGTACACCATCGCCAAGGGGATGTCTTTGGCCGCCATGTTCGGCGACCTGATGGCCAACACCGCCGGCGCCACCGGCGGGCTGGGAGCGGGGATTCCGCACTTCGCCGACCCCGAGCTGGGGATACTCGGCCAGGGGGGCACGCTGGGAAGTTGCTTCGGCATCGCCACCGGGGCGGCGTTCAGCGCCAAGTACCGGGGGACCGACCAGGTCGTGGTGTGCTTCTTCGGGGACGGGACCGCCAACCGGGGTGCCTTTCACGAGTCGGTGAACGCCGCCGCGGCCTGGAAGCTACCGGTGGTGTGGATATGTGAGAACAACGGGTACGCCGTGTCGGTGCCGGTTGCCGAATCCACCGCCGGCCGGATAGTGGACCGGGCGGCGGGTTACGGGATGCCGGGGGTCCGCATCGACGGCATGGACGTGACCGAGGTGTACCGGGCCACCAGCGAGGCGGTGGACCGGGCCAGGGCCGGGGAGGGCCCGACACTGATAGAGGCCATGTGCCATCGCTTCCGGGGACACTACGAGGGAGACCCGCAGGTGTACCGGACCGAGGAGGAGACCGAGCGCCTGCTGGCCCTGGACCCCATAACCAACCTGGAGGCCCGCCTGGTGGCGGACGGCATCGCCACCGATGAGCGCCTCGGGGAGCTGGAGGTCAGGGTCCAGGACACGATAGACCGAGCGGTGGAGGAAGCGTCGTCGGCGCCCATGCCCGGCCCCGAGCGCCTCTATGAAGGTCTGTACGTATGAGCCAGGCGACCGCCACCCGGACCCTCACCTTCTCCCAGGCCATCCGGGAGGCGCTGCGAGAGGAGATGGAGCGCGACGAGCGGGTGTTCGTCTGGGGGGAGGACGTGGCGGTCTACGGGGGTATCTACGGGGCGACCGCCGGGCTCTTGGAGCAGTTCGGCCCCGGGCGGGTGATCGACACTCCCATCTCGGAGACGATGATCGTAGGAGCGGCGGTGGGCGCCGCCATCACCGGGCTTCGGCCGGTGGCGGAGTTGCAGTCGAGCGGGTACTTCGGAATCGCCATGGACGAGCTCTACCACAAGGCGGCGCGTTGGAGGTACATGCACGGGGGCGTCTTCACCGTCCCGCTGGTGATAAGACTCCCCGAGGGCGCCAAGGGAGCCGGTCCCGAGCACGATGTCAGCCCCGAGGCCCTATTCCTCTCCGCGTCGGGAGCGTATGTGGTCATCCCGTCGGACCCCGCCGACGCCCTGGGGCTCATGAAGTCGGCGATCCGGGACGACAACCCGGTGCTGTTCTTCGAACATGCCGGCCTTTACGCCTACCGGGGGGAGGTCCCCGGCGGCGACCACCTGGTGCCGCTGGGGGAGGCTGCGGTGAAGCGGGAGGGAAGCGATGTCACGGTGATCGCCTGGTCGCGCATGGTGGGCGAGTCCCTCCGGGCCGCCGAGCAGTTGGAGGGGGAGGGAATCGACGTGGAGGTGGTCGATCCCCGGGGGCTTCGTCCACTGGACCTCGATACGATCCTCGAGTCGGTGGCCAAGACCGGCCGGGTGGTTATCGCCCACGAGGCGCCCAAGACCGGCGGCGCCGGAGGAGAGGTGGCGGCGATCATCGCCGAGGAGGCGCTCGAGTACCTGGAGTCGCCGATCATCCGGGTGGCGTCCGCCGACGTCCCCATCCCCCAGAGCCGCTATCTCCAACAGTTCCTGATACCCACCGCCGCCTCGGTGACCGAAGCGGTGAGGAGGCTTGACTGACTCATGCACATCCTGCGACTCCCCGCACTGGGGGAAACCATGGAGATGGGCACCATCATCGCCTGGTACAAGGCCGAGGGAGAGGAAGTGGCGGTCGGCGACGCCCTCTATGAGGTGGAGAACGAGAAGAGCGCCATCGTGGTGGAGGCGATGGGGGCGGGCACCCTGGCCAGGATCGTGGCTCCCGTCTCCACCGAGGTCCGGGTAGGCGCAGCGGTGGCGGTCATGGCGGAGGTGGGCAGCACGCCCACTCCGGCGCAGATCGCCGAACTCCTCTCTGGGGAGGCGGTCGCCGGCGCCCCGGCGGCGCCCGTCCCGGCGCCCGCTCCGAGGCCGGAGAGGAAGGACCCCGGGCCGAAAGAACGCATACGGGCCATGCCCAAAGCCCGGGCGCTGGCCAAGAGCCTCGGGGTTGACCTGGCCGGCGTGCAGGGCACGGGCCGGGCCGGGATCATCACCCCTGACGACGTGGAGGCGGCTGCCGCCGATGAGGGTCCATCCGGTCCCCAGGTCCGGGAGCGGCGTCCCCTGCGCGGATATCCCCGGGCGATGGCGGCCGCCATGGCCCGCAACTGGACGGAGATCCCCCACTTCTCCCAGACGGTGTCCGTGTGGGCCGGGCCTCTCCTCATCCGCCTGGCGGCGCGCCGGTCGGAGGGAATGGAGGTCTCCCTCAACGATCTGATGGTCGCCGCGGTGGCCGAGGCCTGCCGCGAGGTCCCGGAGGTGAATGCCGCTCTGGACGGGAGGTCGGTGATCGTGTACGACGAAGTGAACCTGGCCGTGGGAGTCGACACGTCCCACGGATTGGCCGCACCGGTGGTGCACGGGGCCGACCGGATGGGTCTGGAGGAACTGGCCGGGGAGATACGCCGTCTCGCCGATGCCGCCCGCCGAAGAAAGCTCACCTTTGAGGACGTCGCGGGCGCCACCATCACCACGTCCAACCTGGGCCCGAGAGGAGTCGACTTCGGGACCCCGATCATCAGCCTGAACACGGCTGCCACCATCTACTTCGGAACTATTGAGGAACGGCCGATGGTGGTGGACGGCCAGGTTGTGGCCGGGCCGACCTTTTACGTGTCGGGAGCCTTCGATCACCGGGTGGTGGACGGGGCTACGGGAGCCCGCTTCCTCCGGGCGCTGGGGGCCGTCCTGGAATCGGAGTAGGTGAGCCTCTGAGATGACCTCCGACGGACCCGCTCGCCGCGGGGATGGTCTGGTCGAGAACCTGTTGCGACGGGCAGCCCTGGGAGACATGGTGCGGAGGCAGGCGGCTCGACAGGGGGACAAGCCGGCCATCATCGCCCGATCGGGGAGCGGGAGCCGGCGGGTGATCACCTACCGGGACCTGGACCGGCTCTCCAACCGGGTGGCTCACGGGCTGGCCCGCCTGGACGTGGGCCGGGGCGACCGGGTGGCGGTGATGAGCCACAACGCGCCGGAAGCGGTCGGCGTCTACTACGGCGTCCTGAAACAGGGCTCGGTGTTCACCTCCCTTAATCCCTCCTACACCCCGGCGGAAGTGGCGCTGCAGGTAGACCACTCCACTCCCCGGGTGGTGATCGCCGGGCCCGGAATGGCCGAGCGGGCCCGGGCCGGGGTGGCCGGAACCCGGGACAGGCCCCGCCTGGTGGTGATGGACGGGACCCCGGAACCGGGCGAGATCGGCTTCTCCGAGATGCTGGACGGAGCGTCCGGTGACATGCCCGAGGCGCTTGTGGACGAGAACGACCTGGCGATGGTGATGTACACCAGCGGCACCGAGAGCGTCCCCAAGGGGGTGATGGTCACCCACCGGGCGATGATGATTTCCACCACCCCCTCCTGGTCGTACGAGAGGTACGTGGAGACAACGGATGTGTTCCTGCTGCTGGCGCCGGTGTACACCATGGCCGGAACCGGAGCGGTGACCAACCTGATCTCGATGGGAGCGACGCTGGTGATGATTCCCCGCACCGAGCCGGGGGCGGTCCTGGAGGCCATCGAGGCCGAGGGGGTGACCAACACCTCGCAGACCCCCACCTTCTACCACCGCATGATCCGCCACCCCGACTTCGGGCGGCGGGACCTCTCCTCTCTTCGCCAGGCGCACGTGTACGGAGGCCCGATCCCCTTCGGGGTGGTGTCAGAACTGTCACGGCGCGCTCCCGGGGTGACCTGGGCCACCTACTGGGGCCAGTCCGAGCTCAGCCAACTGGGGGTGATCGGGTTCTTCAAAGACCCCTCGGATGTCCCGGAGGGGGACTCCCGCTGGATCGGCAGACCGACCCCCCACGTGGAGGTGAGGGTGGTGGACGAGGGGGGCGTCGATTGCGAGGTGGGCGAGTTGCTGTGCCGCTCTCCGGGCGTTATGGAGGGCTACTACCGGAACCCCCGGGCCACCGACGCCGTGCTCCGGGACGGCTGGCTGCACACCGGCGACGTGGTCCGCCTCGACCCGGATGGCAACCTGTTCTTCCATGACCGGCTGAAGGACATGATCAAGACGGGAGGGATGAACGTCTCGTCGGCCGAGGTCGAGGAGACCATCCGCATGCACCCCGGGGTGATGGAGGCGGCCGTGGTGGGGATGCCTCACCCGGAGTGGACCGAGGCGGTGACCGCGGCGGTGGTGGCGGGACCGGATGCAAGCCCCTCCCAGGTGGAGCTGATCGAGTTCTGCCGGGCGCGCCTGGCCGGTTACAAGACGCCCAAGCGAGTAGAGTTTGTGTCTGATTTGCCGATCGACTCCCAGGGCAAGGTCCGCAAGCGCGAGCTGCGAGAGATGCTGGGGAATCCCGGCGTTCGCGCCCGCCAGGAGAGAACATGAACGACGCCAAGCCCCTGCTGGAGGCCGAAGACCTCCACAAGCACTTCGTCATGACCGGAGCGTTGGGGTTCGGCGGCCAGGGGGTGGTCAAGGCGGTGAACGGGATCGACCTCCGGCTGTGGCCCGGGGAGACGCTGGGTGTGGTGGGTGAGTCGGGCTGCGGCAAGACCACCCTGGCCCGCCTGTTGCTGCTCCTGGAGTCTCCCACCGCGGGACGGATTTTCTTCCAGGGCAACGAGGTGAGCATCGACTACTCGAGGGAGCAATTGGTCGACTACCGCCGCAACGTGCAGGTGGTCTTTCAGGATCCCTTCTCCTCGCTCTCTCCCCGCATGAGGATCCGCGACATCATCGCCGAGCCGATCCGGTCGGCCGGCGAACAGAGCGCCGAGGAGGCCAATGACCGGGTGGGGGAGGTGATGAGCCAGGTGGGACTCGACTACGGGGCGCACGCCGATCTCTACCCCCACGAGTTCAGCGGCGGCCAGCGGCAGCGGATCGCCATCGCCCGGGCCCTGGCGCCCAACCCGAAGGTGGTGATCCTGGACGAGCCGGTCTCCGCCCTGGACGTCTCCATCCGAGCCCAGGTGATGAACCTGCTGGCCGATCTCCAGGAGCGCTTCGACCTGGCCTACCTGCTCATCTCCCACGACCTGAGCGGGGTGGCTCACCTCTCCGACCGGGTGATGGTGATGTACGTGGGCAGGGTGATCGAGTTGGCCGGCGCCGAGTCGTTGTTCTCCACCCCCGCCCATCCGTACACCGAGGCACTCCTGTCGGCGGTCCCGCCGGCCCATCCCGACATAGAGAGCCAGGAGATCATTCTGGAGGGTGAGGTCCCGAGCCCGATCGACCCCCCGGGAGGGTGCACCTTCCACCCGCGCTGTCCTTATGTGATGGAGCAGTGCTCCGATGTGGCCCCCGAGCACGGCGAGTTGGAGCCGGGTCACGGGGTCTCATGCCATCTCTACCCGGGATCGGGCACCCGGTCGTGGCAACAGGTCGCCGTGGGGAGCCAATAGGTCGATGGAGTTCGGAATCAGTATCCCCAATTTCAGGGGAGCCGCCCATGTCGGGACCTTCCGCAGGGTGGCCGAAGCGGCCGAGGAGGCGGGATTGGACGACGTGTGGATCGGAGACCACATCGTGCTGGCCAGGAACATCACCTCCCCCCATCCCTACAGCGGGAAGGAAGAGATCAACGGCCCCCGGCCGTGGAGCGAGGCGGGGATCGGGGACATGGACGCCGACGAACCGGTGTACGAACCGCTGACGCTGCTCGGTTTCCTGTCGGCGCTCACCCGGCGGATCCGGCTGGCCCTGGGGACATTGGTGGTCCCCTTGCGGCATCCGGTGGTGGCGGCCAAGATGCTCTCCACCCTGGACGTGCTGTGCGGCGGGCGGTTGATCCTGGGGGTGGGGGTGGGGTGGATTCCCGAGGAGTATGCGGCGGTGGACGCCTCCTGGGCGGACCGGGGCGCGGTCACCGACGAGTACCTGGATGTGATGACCCTGTTGTGGCGAGAGGATCATCCGGGATTCGAGGGGCGGTTCTACAGCCTCCCTCCCGACATCTGCTTTTTCCCGAAGCCCGTGCAGAGGACCATCCCCATCTGGGTGGGTGGAAACAGCCTGCCGGCCCGCCGGCGGGCCGCCCGGATAGGCACCGGGTGGCACGGAGCGTTCGTTCTCCCCGACCGAATCCCGGAGATCCGGGAGGACATCGTGGAGAGGCTGGCGGGATACGGCCGGGATCCGGAAGGATTCGTGTACTCGAACCGGGTGAACCTGGAGGTGTCTGATCGCGCCGATCCGGACCACCCGTGCCGAGGGTCGGTGGAGCGGATCGTCGACTCGATGGAGAGATACGCCGAGGCGGGGACCACCCACCTCCAGATCGCCACCCCGCCCGGGCCGGAGACCGAGGACATCCTGGAGCAGTTGGAACTGTTCGTGACCGAGGTCCGCCCCAGGCTCTCGTGGGAGAGGACGGGAACTTGAACTACCGGGAGATCTTCTCCGAACTCTCCAATCGGGGCCGGTGGGGCGAAGACGACCAGCGGGGGACCCTCAACTACATAACCCCCGCCAAGGTGAAGGAGGCGCTTTCACTGGTGCGTTCGGGCCGGGTCGTCTCGATCGGAAGGGACCTCGACACCGTGTCGGGGCCCTCCAATCCCCGGCCGGTGGTCCATTACCTCCTCTACGCCGCCCATCACGCCGAGGCGACCATGGACTTCGTGGGGATCGCACCCCACGGCCTCTCGGTGACCCATCTCGACGCGGTCGGTCATGTCTACTTCGAGGGCGAGATGTACAACGGCCGCCAGGCGGCGGAGGAGGTGGATCGCTCCGGGATGAGGTTCGGGTCGATAGAGGCGATGGCGGAGGGGGTGGTGACCAGGGGGGTGTTCCTGGATGTGGCCTCGGCGTTGGGGATGGACTACCTCGACCCGACCGCCAGCATCGGCCCGAAGGAGTTGGAAGCAGCCGAGAAGTACTGGGGAGTGGAGGCCGAGGCCGGCGACGCGGTGCTGGTCCGCTCGGGACGGATGGTCCATGAGTCCCGGGACGATCCGCCCGAGCCGGGACAGCGGGCAGGCCTCGACATCGACGCAATCCGCTGGCTTCATCGCAGGGAGGTGGCGGTGTACGGGGGAGACTGCATCGAGAGGATGCCTTCTCCGTACCCCGGCCTCGCGTTGCCTCTCCACTCCCTCGGTCTGGCGGGGATGGGCCTCGCACTCCTGGACTGGCCGGACACCGAGGCGCTCAAGGCGGCGTGCTCTGCCGAGGGCCGGGCCGAGTTCGTACTGATGATGTCGCCGCTGCGTCTCAGGGGAGGGACCGGATCGGCGGTCAATCCCCTATGCATATTCTGAGTCGGCCGCCGATGATTTTTCCCTTTCGCGCCGAGCGGTCCTCTAACCTGAAAATGGTTGGCTTTCTACAGAGGCGGGAATCCGAGAGAGTGATGCAAAGATGAGGCGCTTCATTCTGGCGAGGCTGGCCCAGGCGGTGGTCTCCATCTTCGTCCTGATCACGGTGTTGTTCTTCATGGTCCGGCTGACCGGGGACCCGGTGGAGAGGATGATCCCGCCCCAGGTGACCGAGGAGATGGCCAACGAACTGAAGGCTGCCTATGGGCTGGACAAGCCTCTCTTGGTCCAGTACGGGGTGTTCCTGGGAGGATTGGTGACCGGAGACCTGGGGACCTCGCTGTATTTCCGGGGGCGCACGGTCGGCGAACTCCTGTCGCTTCGGATCCTGCCGAGCCTGGAATTGTCAGTGTTCTCGATGATGTTCTCGCTGCTGATCGCCTTGCCCCTGGGCGTCTACGCCGCCAAATACCGGGGGCGGGGCAGTGATTACGTGGCCCGGATCTTCTCCATCCTGGGAGGGGCGGCGCCGTCGTTCCTGGTGGGGCTGGTGATGCTGCGAATATTCTCGGTGCAGTTGCAGTGGTTTCCAACCGGGGGAAGGGAGGGACTCTTATCCGTCGTGCTGCCCACCTTCACCCTGGGATGGTTCGTCTCGGCGGGGATCATGCGTCTCACCCGCTCCTCCATGCTGGAGTCCCTGTACGGCGACTATGTCAAGCTGGCCCGCATCAAAGGGGTCCGGGAGTCGGTCGTTATCTGGAAACACGCCTTCAAGAACGCCGCCCTGCCGGTGATCACCTACGCAACGGTCATCTTCGCAGCCGTGATCGGCGGCGCCATCGTCACCGAGTACGTGTTCGCCTGGCCGGGTGTGGGGAGCCTGCTGATCAGAGCGGTGATCCAACGGGACTTCCCGGTCATACAGGGAGCGGTGATCCTGATCGGGACGGCCTTCGTGCTCTGTAACTTCCTGGCCGACCTGGCGTACGCGTGGATCAACCCCAAGATCAGGTACACCCGATGACCACCACCGAATCCGCGCCGGGAGCGCCCCAGGCCGAAGAGCCCCGGGTGAAAGTGCGGGGAGCGGCCACCACCATCCGCTTCCCCTTCGTCTCCATGGTCGTGCTGGGGCTGGTGGTGCTGGTGGCGGTGTTCGCCCCGCTGATCGCCCCTCACGATCCGGAGGTGGGGCAACTCTCCAACAAGCTGATCCCTCCCGTGTGGCAGGAGGGCGGCAACAGCGACTTCCTGCTGGGCACCGACACCTTGGGCCGCGACATCTTCACCCGCATCCTCTACGGCGCCCGGGTCTCTTTGATGGTGGCGATCCTGGCCACCGGACTGGCCGGGGTGCTGGGGACCATCGTGGGCCTGGTCGCCGGCTTCTACCGGGGCTGGGTGGAGATCATCCTGATGAGAATCACCGACATGACCCTGGCGCTTCCGCTGATGCTGATGGCCATCGTCCTGGTGGCGCTGCTGGGGGCCAGCCTGACCAATGTGCTCATGGTGATCGTGATACTTCTCTGGCCCTACTACGCAAGGCAGATCCGCGGTGAGGCGCTGGCGATAAGCGAGGAGGACTTCATCGACCTTGCCCGGGTGGCGGGTCTCTCCAGTCCCCGCATCCTCTGGAGGCACATCCTACCCAACGTGATGCCCACCATCGGCGTGCTCGCCACCCTGCAGGTGGCGCTGATCATTCTCCTCGAGGCCTCCCTGAGCTTCCTGGGGGTGGGGATCCCGCCTCCCACGCCCGCCTGGGGGTTGATGGTGGCCGACGGGCGGGACATCCTTGGCCGGGCCTGGTGGGTCTCGATCATTCCCGGGATAGCTATCTTCGGGGTGGTGCTGGCCGCCAACCTCCTCGGGGACTGGGTGAGGGACCGCTTCGACCCCAAACTGCGGCAGTTGTAGCCATGTTGCTGGAAGTCAAAGACCTGCGGGTCCAGTTCCACACCCGCCGCGGGGTGGTGAAGGCGGTGGACGGGGTGAGTTTCTCGCTCGACCGAGGGGAGACGCTGGGGCTGGTGGGAGAGTCCGGTTCGGGGAAGAGCGTGAGTTGCATGGCGCTGATGCGACTGGTCGAGGCTCCCGCCGGGCGAATCGTGGGAGGGAGCGTCCTCCTGGACGGACAGGAGTTGCTGGACCTCTCCGAGCGGGAGATGAGACAGATCAGAGGGGGACAGATCTCCCTGATCCTCCAGGATCCTCTCAGTTCCCTGAACCCCGGATACACGGTGGGCAACCAGGTGGCCGAGGCGATCCGCATCCACCAGGGCCTGCGGGGGAGGGCGTTGCGGGACAGCGTCGTCGAGATACTCAGCCAGGTGGGCATCCCGCAGGCGGAGCGGCGCCTCAAGCAGTACCCGCACCAGATGTCGGGCGGGATGCGCCAGCGGGTGGCGGGCGCCATCGCCCTGTCGTGCCGCCCCTCCCTCCTGATCGCCGACGAGCCCACCACATCTCTGGACGCGACCGTCCAGGCACAGTACCTCCGGCTCCTCTCCGAGCTGCAGCAGGAGTTCCAATTCGGGATGATCTTCGTCACCCACGACCTGGGGATAGTCGCCCGGCTGTGCGACCGGGTGGCTGTCATGTACGCCGGTCGGATCGTCGAGACCGGAAGCACCCGCCAGATCTTCAACGAACCCGCCCATCCATATGCCAAGGCGCTCCTGGCCACTCTTCCCAGCCTGGAGTCGCGCAAGAAGCGACTGCTGACGGTGAGCGGGCAGCCTCCCCTTGCCATCGACCTCCCACCGGGTTGCTCCTTCGCTCCCCGGTGCCCGGAGGTGATGGACATCTGCACAGAGGAGTTTCCCGCCGAGGCCACCACGGGCGACCGCCACCGGGTGCTCTGCTGGCTGCACTCGCCGTCCGACGAAATGTCGCTGTCCGCGCGGTAATCGAGGTCGTTCTGCAGACCTTTCCCGAAACGCTTGCCATGGGGCCCGCGGAGGAGGATCTCCGCACCGAACTCCGCGCCTGGATCGCCGATCACGACCCGGGCCCTCCGCCCGCCGAGTACGGGGAGCGCATCGAGGCGTTGACCCGCTGGCAGGCCGCACTGTGCGAAGCCGGCTTCATGGGACTCTCCTGGCCGGTGCATTGCGGTGGGCGGGGGATGTCGCTGGCCGCCGAGGCCGTGCTGGCCGAGGAACTGGCCCGGAGCGGCGCCGCGGAACTGATCAACCGGCTGGCCCTGTACACGTGGGGCCCCACCCTCATGGATTTGGGTGAGCCCTCCCAGTTGGAGCGGTTCCTGCCCGGGATGCTGGACGCCTCGGAACTGTGGTGCCAGGGGTTTTCCGAACCCGACGCCGGCTCGGACCTGGCGGGGGTCCGGACCCGGGCGGAGGTGGACGGCGACGAGGTGGTGGTCACCGGCCAGAAGGTGTGGACCTCCCGCGCCGAGTTGTCGACCTGGAACGCCCTCCTGGTGCGGACCGACGGGGAGCCCGGGCAGCATGCCGGGCTCACCCTGTTGATCACCAACATGAAGAGCGACGGAATCACCATCCGGCCCCTGCCTCAGATGCTTGGCGAGCCGCACTTCAGCGAGGTGTTCTTCGACGAGGTGCGGGTCCCGGTCGCCAACGTGCTGGGCGGCATCAACGAGGGATGGCGGGTCTCGATGAAGGCGATGGGGTATGAGCGGGGAATCTTCGTGCTGGAACGTTCGATCCGGCTGCGGAGAAGGCTTTCGGAACTGGCGGGAAGGGTCCGGGCGTCGGGAGGCGCCGACCGCGCCGCCCTGGCCGGAATCGGACGCATCCACGCATCGTTGGAGATGCTCACCGCCCAGGCCTACCGGACGCTTGCCCACCAGCAGGCCGGGACGCTGCTCCCGGGCGCCACCTCGGTGGACAAGCTCTATCTGGCCGAGGTGTACCAGGACCTGTTCTCGACCGCCGCGGAGATCCTGGGACCGGAGGTGACGCTGGCCGACGACGGGTGGACGCATGACCTCCTGGAGTCCCGCTCGGTGAGTATCTACTCGGGTACGTCCGAGATCCAGAAGAACATCATCGTCGGCCGTCTACTGGGGATCAGATGAGCGAACTCGCCGCAGCCTTCCACCAGGCCCTGGGGGAGTTGCTCCCCTTCCCGGAGTCGCTGGACCGGGCCAGGGAGGAGCGGTCGCTTCCTGCCCGGGTGCGAGCGGAGATCACCGGCATGGGTTGGAACGGGCTGGCGGCGCCCGAGGAGGCCGGTGGTCTGGGGTTGAGGGTCGGAGAAGTTATTGACCTGTGCTCGGTGGCCGGGGAGCACCTCCTGCCGGTGGCGCTGCTTGACGAGTCGCTGCTGCTGGCTCCGGCCCTGGCCGAGGCCGGTCACTCCGGCCTGCAGGGAGTGGTGGCGGGCGAGGTGGCCGGGGGAGCGGGATATGTCACCGAAGGATCGGGGGAACTGGACGCAGGTGGGATGCTGGCGGTTTCCGGGGTGGGGGTGAGGCTCTCGCCGGGAGCCGGGCTGGCGGCGCTCTGCCATCCCCGCTGGACGGCGGTGATTTCCCTCGAGGACCCGGGCGTTCGCCTGGATCGGGCCGACGCCCTCGATCGGGCCCAAGGCGTTCATACCCTGTCGGCCGCGGGCGTCCGGCCCCATGTGATGCTGGATGGCTGGGCAGAGGGCGGGGCCGTGGCCGCCGGGTGGCTGGCGGGGCTCCTGGCCGACCTGGTGGGAGGGGCGGAGCGGATCATGACGCTGTCGGTCTCCCATGCCCGGAGCCGCCAGCAGTTCGGACGTCCTCTCACCCGTTTCCAGGCGGTGACGCATCTTCTGGCGGACATGAAGGCTCGTCTGGAGTTGATGCGCTCCGCGGTGGCCCGACTGGCCTTCCTGATGGATGAGGGCTCCTGGGACCCGGCTTTTCTTGCAGGCCTGCTGTGGTCCGTCCCGGCCTACGCAAGGGAGGTGTGCGAGTCCGCCATCCAGGTGCACGGCGGGATCGGCTTCACCTGGGAATACGGCCTTCACCTCTATTACCGCAGGATCCTCTCCCTCCAATCCATGCTGGGTGGCGCCTTGGACACCGCAGCCCAAGCCGGCCGGGCCTACATGGACGCCGGCTAGAGGAGGCTGTCGAGGGTGATGGGATCACACCTGCCGTAGGTTTTGCCACAGGCTGTGAAAAAAGCTGCGGTGGGGAGGTTGATCTTGTCCCACGGACAGTCCCATATTGACATGAGCCAAACACCGAGACCCGTCCGCCCCAGGCGTCGCCCGGACCGCGTCGAGGGATCAAATCGACCCAATCAGCAAGCCTGTCCCAGGCTGGACAGAGCCTGTTCAACCCATGGAAAGGTGGTGGCGGGGGAGGGTTCCCGAAATAGGGGCTGAGAATTTCGCGACATTCCTGAAAGCTGCGGGATGTCGGCTGTGATCAGTAGGGTGGCAGCGGTGTCTGCGCCCACTGGTTGAAGATCGACGACCTGGCATCCGATCTGCGATTGGCCGAAAGCCATGGAGTTACCACAGCTTGGTTGACACGCATCAACTCGGTGGATGACCGACTGCTTCATCCACAAGCGGGGCCAGATCCTTCCATGCTGTGAGAATCGTCTCCACTATGTAGTTGCGGTATTCCTTGAGGTTGTCATCCTCCCAGAACCTGTCTTGTGGGGGATCCAGGTACTGATAGGCCGGCCACCACTTGGCGGATCGATAGTCGGGGAGAGCTTCCTTTGTGAAGGGCGATCTGTAGCTTTCTATATTCGTCCTGACTCCGTAGTACAGCTCTCCATGAGGAGGGAATAGCGTCTTGTGAAACCACTCCAATCTCACGTCCGGGTCATCTTTGCCTTTCGGCCAACCCTGTCGACGCAGGCCCAGACCTGGCCATCTGCCTCCGGTTAGAAACGACCTTACGCCGTCTTCAGCGATCCTTCCGCTCCTTAGGGCCGCGTCGAGATCGCTTTTGAGACTGCGGTAGAACCGATCCACGAACTTTGACACTTCGCCTTCCAGGGCAGCCCACTCCCTGATCCGCGCTTGATGCTCCAGAAAGAACTTTATTTGTTCGTCTTCGATCCGATTCATCCGAACTGCTCCTTGAGGGTTCGTAGGTAATTCTTGACGACATCAGTAGCACTGGCAACCTCGGCGGCAGACTGAGATTTGTTCAGGGCCTCCTCCAACATCGCCCGGACCTTGGGCCACGAGAGGGTCTTGAAAGCACTTTGGGAGGGCGGTGTGGTCGCCGTGTGCGGCTTGCGACCGTCGGGGGTCAGGAACATGAAGAGAGGCGCGTTCTCGTTCTTGAAGTTCTCGTACAAATCGTCGCACTGGCTCGGCTGCTCTAACGCGTCGACCTTGTTCTCGATGACCAGCGTGAAGTTCTCGCCCCACACGACGAGGTCGGCCTCTCTGTCCTTCCGCCACACGGAAAACTTCACCTTCCTTACTGCCAGTGGGACGGACACCGGTTCACCGGTGCAGTGTTCTACTAGGCGCTCCACGAACTCACAACCCAAGCCGTGCCGGGCCGTCGGATCCAAGAGCCACTTTAACATGCGAGAATGGGTGTTTTCGTGGCGGGCGAGCCCCACAATCTTAAGGAAGTCCGATGGCCCGGTCAACCACAGCCCGTCCGAAACGAGACGGTCATGCCGGCCGCGCATCTCCGTCATGGCCCCACGCCACTCGGCAAGTAGCGTCCTCGTCCGGCGCACGGCGATCTCGTCCCACTCGCGCTCCATCGCACACATGCGCGCCTTCCACGAGGGGACTCGATTAACCGGTGTGGCTATAGGAGCAACCCCTAACCCAGAATCAGACTCAGGACCGCCACTGCGATGCCGACCACGGCAATGGTGGTGCCGCCCAGCCACTTGATCAACTCCAGTTTCAGTTCTTTCAGATCTGCTCGGAATTCCGCCCGCAGGAGTTCCAGATCTGTCCGCACGAGACCCAGGTCGGCCTTGGTTGCCAATCCGGCACGCGCCGCCATGACGGTCCCGACCACGGCCTCGGCTTGAGATTCCTTCAATCCGGCGCCCACGAGATTCTTCACCTCTCTATGAGTATCTACGGTTGTTGCCACTTTGCGTCGCCCCCTTCCTCGGTTGGCTCCCGAGTACTCCAACTGCACTGCACCCCGCCGCGGGAGTATGTGATCACTATACATCGCCTCGGGCCCAAGAGCCCGGGAACGACCGGTCCGGACGGTCAGCGGCCTTCGAAGGTGGGGGGCCGTCTCTCCGCGATGGCCCGGATAGCTTCGTCGTGGTCGTCGGACAGGAAGGTCAATAGCTCCCATCCCCCCGCCGAGTCGAAGGCGACGTTCAGCGCGTCCTTGATCAGCTTGTTGACGGCCATCTTGGTGAAGCGGATGGCCAGGGGAGCGCCCCGTGCCAGCCGTTCCGCGAAGGCGGTGGCCTCGGGGAGAAGCTTCTCGGGAGGGAACACCCTGTTCACCAGCCCGATCCGCTCCGCCTCCTCGGCGGAGAGGGGGTCTCCGGTCATCAGGTACTCCTTGGCGCGAGCCGGGCCCACCAGGAGCGGCCAGATGGCGGTGCCCCCGTCTCCCGCCACCAGCCCCACCCGGACGTGGGGATCGGAGATGACGGCGTCGGCGGACATGAATATCACGTCGCACAGCAGGGCTATGGAGGCGCCCAGGCCCACCGCCGGGCCGTTGACGGCGGCGATGATGGGGATCTCTATGTCCACCAGGTCCCAGATGAGCTGCTTGGCGTCCCGGCGGAGGTGGTCCAAGGTCTCAGTGTCCCGCAGGGTCGGGAACCATCCGAAGTCCCCGCCGGCCGAGAACGCCCGCCCGCTTCCGGTGAGGATCGCCACCCGCGCCTCGTCCTCTCGCTTCAGCATCCTGAACAGGGCGGTCAGGTCCTCGTGGAGTTGGCCGTCCACGGTGTTGAGGGGAGAACGGGGGTTATCTATGACGGCTGTCAGCACATCTCCGGTACGCTGGATACCGATGGTTGGCAAATGGCGTTCCATGTCGCTCCTTGACGGACAAATCCCAGGCTACTCCGTCTTCGGACCGAGCACGGAAGCCGCACCCCGCGCCACTCCGCTGACGCCCGAACCGGGGATGTGATGTTCGAGTCACTCACCGACAGATTCTCCTCCATCTTCACCCGGCTGAAGGGAAAGGGCCGGCTCTCGCAGGCGGACCTGAAATCGGCCCTCCGGGAGGTGCGTCTGGCCCTGCTGGAAGCGGACGTCAACATCCAGGTGGTCAACAGTCTCTGCGAGCGGATCGGAAAGAGAGGCCGGGGCGCCGAGGTGTCGAAGAGCCTCACCCCCGGCCAGCAGGTGATCAAGATCGTCCACTCGGAGTTGGTCAAGACCCTGGGCGAGGAGCCCGCGCCCCTGGTCGTGAAGGGGTCGCCGCTCACCGTGATGGTGGTAGGCCTCCAGGGATCGGGCAAGACCACCACAGCCGCCAAGCTGGCCCTTCACCTGCGGGAGACGTACCGCAAGCGCCCCCTCCTGGTGGCCGCCGACCTGCAGCGACCTGCCGCGGTGGAGCAACTGGTCACCCTCGGGGAGAGAGCGGGGGTGGCCGTCTATCGCGAGCCGGAGGCGTCCAGTCCCCAGCGGGTGGTGCGGGCAGGCCTGCGACACGCTCGGGGCCGGGGCAACGACGCAGTGGTGATCGACACCGCCGGTCGGCTGCAGATCGATCAACGGCTGATGAACGAGTTGGCCGCCATGTCCGAAATCGCTCGGCCCCAGGAGACGCTGCTGGTGGTGGACGCCATGACCGGCCAGGACGCGGTCACGGTGGCGCAGGGGTTCTCCGAACGGGTGGACCTGACCGGGATCGTCCTCTCCAAACTGGATGGAGACGCCCGGGGCGGGGCGGCCATCTCGGTCAGCGAGGCCACCGGGCAGAAGGTCAAGCTGGTGGGAGAGGGTGAGGAGTTGACGGCCCTCTCGGTTTTCCATCCCGACCGCATGGCGTCCCGGATCCTGGGGATGGGAGACGTGCTCACCCTCATCGAGAAAGCCGAAGCCGTGACCCCTCGGGCGGATGCGGAGAAGTTCGTCCGCGCCGCCACCTCGCAGAGTCTCGGCCTCGACGACTTCCTGGAGCAACTTCACAGCCTGCGTCGGATGGGGGGATTGGACGCGGTTCTTGCTATGATGCCCGGTGGGGCCCGAACAGGCATCGCCGGATTGAGCGATGACGAAATGCGGCGCACCGTGGGGATCATCCACTCGATGACCCCCGAGGAACGGCGCAATCCCAAGTTGATCACCGGCAGCCGTAGGCGTCGGATCGCTACGGGGTCGGGCACCACCGTTACCGCGGTGAACCGGTTGCTGAAGAGGTTCGCCGACACCCAGAAAATGATGAACATGCTGTCCGGCAGAGGGAAGTTCCCCGGAATGGGAATGGAAGGGCTTCTCCAGCCGGCCAGGGCCCGACGACGACGCAAGAGGTGAATGAACATGGCGGTACGCATCCGTCTCATGAGGATAGGGAAAAAGAAGACGCCCAGCTACCGGGTGGTGGTGATCGATGGGAGGAAGCCCCGCGACGGGCGGTACATAGAACAGATCGGCCGTTACGACCCCCTGGCTGAACCGTCGCTGATCGAGATCGAAAACGACCGGGCGGTCGATTGGCTGGTGAAGGGGGCCCGGCCCTCCGACCGCGTCCGCAAGCTGATGGAGATCTCGGGCGCCTGGACCCGGTACCGGGTGATAGCGGGCAAGGCGCATCGAGTCAGCGACGAGACGTCGGCAGCCGCGCCGGACCCCGGTCCCGGTGAGAAGGCGGTGGCCGCCGCCGAGACCCCGGCATCCTGAGGGAGATGGCTATGAGCGACGCCGACAGGGTGGAACGGTTGGTCGGATACCTGGTGAGGGAGATCGTCGAGCGGTCCTCGGAGGTAACCGTGACGATGGTGAAGAACCGGCCGAGGCGGGTGCTGGCCGAGGTCCGGGCCGCAAAACAGGACATGGGGCGGCTGATCGGTCGGCGGGGGAGGACCGCCAATGCCATACGAACGCTGGCTCAACTCGTCTGTGACGATGACTGGATTGTCGAGATCGAATTCCTCGACTGACGGGGTGGTCGTCGGGCGGGTGGGGCGCCCGCACGGATTGGACGGCGCCGTCTATGTGTGGCCGGACACCGATGATCCCCACCGCTTCGAGCCCGGGGCAAGGGTCATGGTGGCGGGAAGGGGAGCGCTGCAAGTGGAGAGGACCCGCACCCACCTGGAGAGACTGCTGGTCAAATTCGTGGAGGTGTCCGACCGGACCTCAGCCGAGAAGTTGAGGGGCGCCGAACTCTACATCGAGGAGCGCCAACGTCGACCGCTGGACTCGGAGGAGTTCTGGCCCGATGAACTGGAGGGACTGGAAGTCAGGACGGCGAGGGGGAAGGTGGTGGGGAGAGTGAGGGGAGTGGAGTGGTCGGAGGCCCAGAGTCGGCTGGTGATCGAGACCCCATCCGGGTTGCGGGAGGTTCCCTTCGTGGACGAACTCGTGCCGTCTGTGAATCTTCCCGACGGGTATCTGATCCTCGTCGACCTTCCCGGATTGCTCTAGCGGGTCGTCGGCCCGCGGCCTCGGCCCTCCCCGTGGTCAGCGGGCCCGCCGGTCGACCGGTCCTGCCCTTTGAAGGGGATGTTTCAGTTCTCGAAGAACACCCGGGCCTGGGCGTCCTCCACCTGCAGGGTGGCCCATCCGGCCGGACCCTCCAGGAACACCGCTACGAAACTCGACCACAGGTCGTCGGTGCCCGCCAGGGGGAAGCGGGCCTCGGTCACCGAGCCGTCCGGGCCGGTGAGGGTGGCCACCGACTCATCGATCCCCGGACGCAGATACCCGTTCACCGTGAAGGGATAGTGGATCTCCTCCCGACCCGACGGCAGGAACAGGACCGCCGAGGAGCCGACCACCGGCTTGCGGGAGAACGGGATGTTCCCGGACCGGAGATCGAGTGTCAGGGTGGCAGGAGCGGAGCTGGGAATCATCCTGGCCGAGACCGGCTCGTAGACGTGAAGGTCCACGATCAGTCCTGCGTCGGGCGCCTTCACCACGTAGATCCGGTCGACCAGCGGCGTGTTCACCAACTGGTAGGAGACCGCCGAGGTCTCATCCCCCTCACCGAGTTGCAGACGCACCACCCCGCGCTCGGCGAAGGAGGTCAGCAATGCGGGGGGTGGCACCAGGGTGGGCGCTCCCTCCGGGCTGGCCATGGAGAGCACGAATCTCTCGCACTCGCCCCAGGACTGCCAGTCGATGGAGACCAGGATCGCCGAGTCCGACCCGGTCGGGCTGTAGCTGCCGATCTCTCCTTCATCTCCGAAAGGGGGTTCGGGGGTGAGGCAGGGGGGGATGGGACGGGGATCGGGGGTTTCTGACATCCGGGTTGTGGAGGTGGTGAGCACCGGAGGCGGACTGGTGGTAGTGGTGGTGGTGGAGGGGGCGGTGGTGGAGGTTGGGGCAGGCGTCACGGATACCGGCGCGGCGGCGGTGGTGGAGGTGGGCGCCTCCGCCGGTACGCAGGCCCCTATCAGAACCAGTCCGGCCATCAGCCCCCTGCGAAGCATCTATCCAGGCTAGTTGAGGCCGGTCCGGGGTTCAGGCGCCGCCACCCCAGCGCTGGTAGTGGACGGTCTTCGATCGGGGTCGCCTTCCCCGATCCAGGGAACCGGAGCGGCGGTCGGGGGAGGGGTGGCCGATGGTCACCACCCCCAGGGGAGCGGTGTTCTCGGGGATCCCCAGCAGCCGCGACAGTCCCGGGATGGCGTGGGCGCCCAGGAATCCCGCGGCCAGGCCCTCGTCCACCGCCGCCAGCAGGACGGCCATCAACGCGGCGCCGCCGTCCACCCACCAGTAGGGGACCGGCCAGGCGTCGGCGGCCCCCTTGTCCGGCGCCTGATAGCGACGGTGATAGGCGTCGGCGGAGACGCACACCACTATGTGCACGGGAGCGCCGGAAATCCAGGGGTCGAAGCCGCGCTCTGAGTAGCCGGGCTCCCCCGCCAACCGGGCGATCTGCGTCCGGGTCCGTGCGTCTGTCACCACCACCAGGGACTGTCCCTGTGAGTAGCCCGCCGAGGGAGCGGACAGCCCGGCGGACACGATCCGTTCCACCGCCTCTCCGGAGACCGCCACAGGCCGGTAGTTTCGCACCATCCGTCTCCGCCGGATCGCCTCGCTGAACTCCATGGCTGCCTTCTTTCCGGGTGGCCGCGTGCGGCCGGTTGCCGAACCCCGCTTGCCGGGCTCGGTCACGACGATACCGGTCTCCGGTTTCTTCCCACCGGCGACCGAGGGAATACTCTGATGTCACAATGAGCCGACCCATGATCGCCCTGAAAGACGTCTCCAAGACCTACGGTGACTCCTCCCGGCCGGCGGTGGGTTCTCTCACCCTGGAGATAGCCAGGGGTGAGGTTGTCGTGCTGGTGGGGCCGTCGGGATGTGGGAAGACCACCGTCCTGAAGATGATCAACCGGCTGGTGGAGCCCACCTCCGGGTCAATCGAGGTGGACGGCGCGCCCATAGGGGAAGGGGAGGCTCACCTGCTGCGGCGCTCGATCGGGTACGTGATCCAGCAAGTCGGGCTGTTCCCGCACTGGACGGTGGGCCGCAACATCGCCACCGTCCCCGAGTTGTTGGGTTGGTCGCCGGAGCGGACCGCCGAGCGGGTGACCGAGTTGGCTCGACTGGTCGGATTGGAAGAGTCGATGCTGGGTCGCTATCCGGCAGCCCTGTCGGGGGGCCAGCAGCAGCGGGTGGGAGTGGCCCGCGCCCTGGCCGCCGACCCGCCGGTGCTGCTCATGGACGAGCCGTTCGGGGCGGTGGACCCCATCGTTCGTCACCGGCTGCAGGACGAACTCCTGGATCTCCAGAAACGGCTGCGGAAGACCATCGTGTTCGTGACCCACGACATAGAGGAGGCCATCAAGCTGGGCGATCGGATCGTCATACTCAACGAGGGTGGAGTGTTGGAGCAGGTGGGGTCCCCGCGTGAGATCCTGAGCCATCCCGCCAACCGCTTCGTGGAGGACTTCATCGGAGCGGAGCGGAACCTCCAGCAGTTGGCGCTGAGGAAGGTGGCGGGGCTGACCCTCCGGTGGGGTCCCGTGCTGGAGGTCTCCTCCACTCCCCGGGCGGCCCGGGACGCGGCCCGCAGGGAGGGGACCGACTGGGTGGGCCTGCTCTCCGATGGGATGATCCGGGGCTGGGCGCCCGTCTCCGAACTGGAGGGGGTCTCCTCCCTCGAGGAGTTGGCAGCCCGCCCCTTCTCCGCCCCGATCCGCCGGAGTTCCACCCTGCGGCAGGCGTTGGACGCCATGGTCGGCGCCCGCTTCGCGTCGGCGGTGGTGGCCGAAGACGGCTTCTACTGCGGGCTGGTGGACATGAGGACGGTCTGGGAGGCGCTGGGGTCGTCGGACGAATGAGGAGCGGCGCATGAACCTCTTCAACTGGGATTGGGTGGCCCGCAACTGGAGTTCCATTCTGGAAAGGGCCTGGGAGCACCTGTTCCTTACCGGGGTGGCGGTGGGGGTGGGGACTGTGATCGCCATGGGACTCTCGCTGGCGGCCGTTCGGCGGCGCCGTTGGTACGGGCCGATCACATCCGCCACCAACGTCCTCTACACCATCCCCTCCCTGGCTTTGTTCGCCTTCCTGGTGCCGTTCACCGGCCTGTCCACCCTCACATCGGAGATCGGCCTGGTCAGCTACACCCTGCTGATAATCGTGCGAAACACCGTGGCGGGGATCGACGGCGTCTCGGCGGGGGTCAGGGAGGCGGCGGACGGGATGGGGTTCACCGCCCGCAGTCGCTTCTGGAAGGCGGAGTTTCCCCTGGCCCTGCCGGTCATCATGGCAGGGATTCGCATCGCTTCGGTCACCACGGTGGGACTGGTGACCATCACCGCCATCCTGGGCCAGGGGGGCCTGGGATTCTTCATCCTGGCGGGCCTCCGAAGTTTCTTCTGGACCCAGATAATCATCGGGACACTGGGCTCGGTCCTGTTGGCGGTGGTGATCGATGTGGGACTGCTGCGGGTCGAGCGCCTGCTGACCCCCTGGAGCAGGAGCAGGACGGCATGACCGACCGTCCCCTCACCGAGGAACTCAAGCTGTTCCTGGGCGACCCCGAGACCTGGTGGGGACCGGGGAGCATCCCCCTCCGACTGGCCGAGCATCTGCTGTTGTCGGCGGTGGCGGTGATCGTCGCGGCCGCGCTGGTCATCCCCGCCGCTCTGTGGGCGGCTCACCGGAGGCGGGGGATCGCGGCGGTGTCGGCGGTGGTCAACATCGGCCGGGCGGTCCCGACCTTCGGAATCCTGGTGATCGTGGTGGTGTGGCTGGGGTTGGGCCCCTGGCCCGCCCTGGTGGCTCTCGTGGCCTTGAGCGGACCTCCGATGTTCACCAACACGGTGGCAGGAGTCCTGGCGGTTGACCCCGCGGTGTTGGAGTCTGCTCGGGGGATGGGGATGACCGGAGGGCGGATCCTCAAGGAGGTGGAGTTGCCCCTGGCCCTGCCGGTGATCTCCGAAGGCGTGCGGATCGCAACTTCACAGGTGATAGCCACCGCCACCCTTGCCGCCTTGGCGGCGGGCGGGGGCCTGGGTCGCTTCATAGTGGACGGCTTCGCCAAGCGGGACCAGGGAGAGTTGTTGATCGGGGCGGTGCTGGTGGCCATCCTGGCGGTGGCGGCGGAGAGGGCGTTCACCCGCGGGCAGCGCCTCCTGACTCCGGCGGGCGTCAGATCCGGGGCCGGCGGGTAGGACGTCGGCCGGGAGAAAGGGGACCCAGGGGCCGGTACCATGTTCCGGGAGGCGGGCGCCCGCAAGCGGTTCCCGCCCACCAACTATTGACAGGAGATGGATACCCATGTTGCATTTGTTGCGCAAGGGCGTCGTTGGGGCGACCCTTCTGGCTTTGGCGCTGCTGGCCGGGGCCTGCGGGTCGGGAGACGACGCCGACGGCCCCACCATCGTGGTGGCCTCCTTCAACTTCGGAGAGAGCCTGATACTCGGTGAGATCTACGCCCAGGCGCTGGAAGACGCCGGCTATGCGGTGGAGAGGAACCTCGGCCTGGGATCGCGGGAGGTTGTGAAGCCCGCCCTCGAGTCGGGCGAGATCGGCCTGGTCCCCGAATACACGGGAAGCCTGGGCAACTTCCTCGGCGTGGTGCCGACCGCCGACGAGCAGTCCACCTGGCAGGAAGTCAAGGACGCCTTCGAGGCCAATGGAGTGACGCTCCTCGCCTACGCCCCCGCACAGGACAAGAACGGGTTCGTGGTGACCGGCGAGACGGCGGCCGCTCTCGGCCTCGCCAGCGTCAGCGACTTGGCGCCGCACGCCTCCGACCTGGTGTTCGGGGGTCCGCCGGAGTGCCCCGAGAGACTCAACTGCCTCCCCGGCCTGGAGAGCGTGTACGGTCTGGTGTTCGCCGAGTTCAAACCCCTGGACGTGGGGGGTCCCCTCACGGTGGCGGCCCTGGAAGGAGGCGATGTCGATGTGGGGGTGCTGTTCACCACCGACGGCGTCATCGCGGCCAAGGGTCTGGTGCTCCTCGACGACGACCGGGGTCTGAATCCGGCGGAGAACATCGTGCCGGCGGTCCGTATGGACATCGTCGACGCCTACGGTGATGACTTCGTCGAACTCCTGGACGGAGTCTCGGCGGCCATCACCACCCCGGAACTCACCGAGATGAACCGCCGGGCGGGGATCGATCAGGAGGACCCGGCGGACATAGCCGCCCAGTGGCTGTCGGACAAGGGATTCGTCTCCGGCTGAACCGGCTTTACGGAAGGATCGTCCGGCTTGAATTCAGGAACGGGGGTCTTCTGGCTCCCGTTCCTGGTATTCGCGCCATTCGGCGATCGAGCGGGAGACGAGGACCATGATCACCGCCATCCCCACCAGGCCCAGGGCGAAACCCACCACACTCCAGAAGAGGGACCGGCCCACACAACCCGATCCGAAGTCGGAACGGCAGGCCACGTCGTTCACCACCCATCCCAGACCGCCGCCGAACAACCCGGCCGCCAGCGACGGGACGGCTATCCACGGATTGGGCCGGCGCCTCATCTCCGGTCTCCCCTCTGATCGGGCGCCGGGCGGGACCGGGCGGCCTCCCCGGCTGATCTGATGCGCAAGGGTGTGGGGCCCGGCACGGGTTCCGGCCGGGTGTCCACCAGGGGCCGTACCGCCAGGCGCGCATCTTCCGACCAGGCGGCCCAGGAGGCGACGCCGGCCCCGGCGACGATCACGGTCCAACCCGGCCAGGGGGTGGTGAGGGCAGCCGGCAGCGCGGCCGCCGGGACGACAAACCGGGTGACGAAGAGAGAGCCCGTAACAGCCTTGGCGTAAATCGCCGCCGCGGCCGCGGAGAGGGCCGCAAACGCCCAGCCCCCGCCCAACCCGTCCACCGACACCGCCGCCAGGACGACCGGGAGACCGGCCAGCACGCAGAGGAGCAGCACGGATCGGGCGGGAGGACCGAGGGTGGGCGCCCGGCCCCGCCCGGACTCGGCAAGCCAGGGGCCCGCCACCAGGGTCAGGGTCGCCGCGGCCATGCCGACACCCACCCACCACCATCCCGACAGGGTGATGGCCGTCGCCAGGCCCAACTCGCCCGCAGCCAACCCACCGGCCATCCTGCGTCCCCACCGGGAGTTCTTCATCACAACTCCTACCAGGGCGGCCGTGGAGAGCACCACCAGTCCGGCGGCCAGCACGGCCGACTGGACCGGCTCCCAGGGACCCCCGCCCACGGAGATGGCGCCGGCCCACGCCAGGGCGGCCAGCAGACAGAGCCCTCCCGCGGTGGCGGCGGCGGGAGAGGACTTCACCGTCTTCTCAGGATCTACCTGCGACGCCGTGACCGGGATCGCCCCTTCGAGGAACCCCTGGTCTGGCGGCGTCTCTCCAAGAGTTCACTGGCCCGGTCGGCGGTGATGTTGTCAGGGGTGTCCTTCTCACTGAGAGAAGCGTTGGTGACCCCATCGCTCACATACAGGCCGTACCTGCCGTCCCGGAGTTCGAGCGGCTTCCCGGTGCGGGGATCGTCTCCGAGCTTCCGGAGAGCCGGGCTTCCTCCCCGTCGGTAGGGCGTGGCCAGCACGCCGAGCGCCTCCTCCAGGGTTATGGTGAACAGTTGCTCCACATCCGGGAGGGTGCGGTTGGTCTTACCCCGGGAGATGTAGGGGCCGTACCGGCCGTACCGGGCGACCACCTCGTCGCCGCTCTCGGGGTCCACCCCGACGGTCCGGGGAAGACCGAGCCAACGCAGCGCCTCGGGGAGGCTGAGACCCCCCAACTCGGTTCCCTTGGGTAGAGAGACCCGCTTGGGCTTGGGTTTCCCGCGCTCGGTCTCTCCCAGTTGCAGGTAGGGACCGTACCTGCCTTCCAACGCCAGCACCTCGAGCCCGCTCCCGGGATCGGTCCCGAGTATCTTGCGATCGCCGCCCGACTTCCCCTCAGCCAGCATCTCCAGCGCCTTCTCCGGGGTCAGTTCGTCGGGGGGCATCCGATCGGGGATGGAAACGGTTTGGCCTTCCCAGAACAGGTAGGGTCCGTACCTGCCGATCCGGGCCGCGATCTCGTTCCCCTCGGGGTCCAGGCCTATCAGGATCTTTCGGGAGAGCCGGGTGTCGACTTTCTCGAGACTCGTCTCCACCCCCGCCTGGAGGCCGTCGGGGCCGAAGTAGAAACGCTCCAACCACGGCCTGGTCTGCTCCTGGCGCGAGGCGATGCGGTCCAGATCGTCCTCCATCTTTGCGGTGAACTGGTAGTCGACCAGCTTGGGAAAGCTCTGCTCCAACAGGGTGACCACCGCGAAGGCCGTGAACGTGGGGATCAGGGCCCGGCTTTGGCTCCACACATAACCGCGGTCCTGGATGGTGCTCATTATCGACGCGTAGGTCGATGGCCGGCCCACACCCAGCCTCTCCAGCGTCCTGATCAGGGAGGCCTCGGTGTACCACGCCGGTGGCCTGGTCCGGTGGTCCCGGGCGGTCATGTCCTCCGTGGTCACCTCCTGGCCGACCGAGAGCACCGGAAGCGCCTTCAGGCCGCCCTTCCCCTTGCCGGCGCCCGCCCTGTCCATGGACCCGAGTGCCCTGAGGAACCCGGGGAAGGTGATGGTCCGCCCCTGTGACTCGAACTCCACGGCCTGGCCCGCCGATGAGACGCCGCCCAGGGTGACGGTGACGCTCTCCCCGGTGGCGTCCTTCATCTGGGATGCAACGGCCTGATTCCATATCAGCCGGTATAGACGGGACGCATCCCCCTCGCCGATGGCGGAGGTCACCTGCCGGGGGGTCTTCCATGACATGCCGGAGGGACGGATCGCCTCGTGCGCCTCCTGGGCTCCCCTCACCCGGGACTTGTAGACCCTCGGCCGGGAGGGAAGGAACCGGTCGCCGAACTCGCTCCTGATCAGTTTCCGGGCGGTGGCGATGGCCTCGTCGGAGACGGAGACCGAGTCGGTGCGCATGTAGGTGATGTACCCGTTCTCGTAGAGTTGCTGGGCGGCGCGCATGGTGCGCGAAGGGCTCATTCTGAGTCTTCCGGAGGCTTCCTGCTGGAGGGTGGAAGTACGGAAAGGGGGAGAGGGAGAGCGCTTGTACGGCTTTTGTTTCAGGTCCGTGACCGAGAACGCCGAGTCGGCCAGTTCGGCCACCAGGCGCTCGGCGTCGGCCTTGTCCAACTGGAGCCTCTTGGGATTCTTCAGTTCGCCGCGGGAGGTGAAGTCCCTGCCGGTGGACACCCGCCGTCCCTCCACCGAGGCAAGGTGGGCCTCGAACCCGTCGGCCGGTTTCCCGACCGGGTGGAAGACCCCGGCGATGTCCCAGTATTCGGCTCTGACGAACTTGATGCGCTCCCGGGCCCTCTCCACAACCAGGCGGACCGCCACGCTTTGCACCCGTCCGGCGGATAGTCCCGTCTTGATCTTCTTCCACAGCACCGGCGAGACCTCGTAACCGTAGAGGCGATCCAGGATCCGCCTCGCTTCCTGGGAGTCCACCAGGGCCGTGTCGAGCTCCCGGGGGTTCTCGAAGGCGTGGCGGATGGCGTCGCGGGTGATCTCGTAGAACACCATTCTCCTCACCGGCACCGTGGGCTTCAGCAACTGGGTCAGGTGCCAGGCAATGGCCTCTCCCTCCCGGTCGCGGTCGGTGGCCAGGTACAGGGAGTCTGCGCCCGCCAGCGCCTCCCGGAGCTTTCTGACCTGCCCGGACTTGCCCGGAGAGGTGACGTACTTGGGTTGGAACCCGCCCTCCACGTCCACGCCCAGTTCCTTTTCGGGCAGGTCCCGCACATGCCCCATGGAGGACTGCACCACTACGTCAGGCCCCAGATAAGAGGAGATGTTGCGCGCCTTGGTGGGCGATTCGACGACGACTAACGCCTTGCTCATGTGGCTTACCAAGTTACCCGCACGCGGCGGCCAATGCCTAACCGAGATCGGCTGAAACGGGTTGGTGAGTTAGTGTTGTGAGGGTGGATTCGGTGGAAAACATCCGCGGCAGGGAGCTGATACGCCGAGGTCCATTCGCCAAGTTGTGGTGGGCGAACAGTATCTCCAGCCTGGGGGACTGGGTGAACATCTTCGCCACGCTCGCCCTCGCCGCCCGTATCGGCGGTGGGGGGGACGCCTCCACGGTGGCCATCATCGTTCCACTGGTGGCGCGCTTTTTGCCGGGGATGGTGGCGGGGATGCTCGGAGGGGTGGTGGCGGACCGCTGGAACCGGAAGGTGACAATGGTCGTCTCCGACTTCGGGAGGGCGGTCCTGGTGGGCAGCCTGCTGTTCGTGTCCACCCTCTCCCAACTCTTCTTGATCATCGTGTTGGTGGAACTCCTCGGGCTCTTCCGCCAGCCGGCCCGGGAAGCGGTGGTGCCCACCCTGATCGCCTCACGCCATCTGGCGGCGGCCAACGGGCTCAACCTGGTCTCCATGTACGGCACCGCCCCGATCGGCTCGGCGCTGTTCGCCCTGTTGACCGAATTCAGCGAGCTCCTTCCCGAAATCAGCCAGTTCGGCGCCTGGGTGCTGCCCGCCTTCCTGTTCGACATGGCCACCTTCGTGGCTTCGGGGCTGATCACCCTCACCATCCCCATCAAGCGGACCCTGTTGCCGGAGCAGCGACGCATGCGGTTGAAGGCCAGGTCGCTGGCGGCGCCCGTGCGGGACCTGCTGGAAGGGTGGGCCCTGGTGGGGAAGAAGGGCCCGGTGCGCCGGCTGGTGTGGGGAATGGCGGTGGCGCTCCTGGGAGGAGGGGGGCTGTTCGTAATGGGGCAGCCGTTCAGCCAGCAGGTCCTGGAGGCGACCGAGAGTGGGTACGGGGCGTTGCTCACCTCGCTCGGCCTGGGGGTGACGATCGGGATGGTGCTGCTGGCCGGTCTCGGGAAGAACCTGCTGCACCGCGAGCCGATCTTCTGCCTGGGCCTGTGGGCGGCAGGCGCGGGAATCGTCTTTACCAGCTTCTCTCAGTCGGTCATCTCGGCGGTGGGCTGGGTGCTGCTTCTGGGCGTGGGGACCGGCATGGCGTACGTGGCCGGGTTCACCCAACTCCATTCGGTGGTGACCGACGAGATCAGGGGCAGGACTTTCGGGGCGCTCTACACCCTGGGACGGATGGCCCTTCTGGTCTCACTGGCCGTGGCGGGGGTGGGGGCGGTGGCGCTGGAGGGGGTTCTCCCCGGCCTGCTGAGCGATGGGATCCGGGCCGTGCTGTTCATCAGCGGCCTGGCGGTGCTCCTCACCGGACTGGCGACGATCTGGGCGGTGCGGTCCCAGTTGCGAGTGGTGTTCGACAGGTCGATGACCGCCATGAGAGACACCGGCCAGGCGTTGGGGACGCTGAGACATCGGAAGTCCGGGAAGCCGTGACGAAAGCCCGCTATCTGGCGACCGAGGGTACGGAAGGGGTGGGAAAGACCACCCTGTGCGACCTCCTGGCCGCCCGCCTGATCGACCGCGGCGTCGAGGTGGTGAGGGTCAGGGAGCCCGGAGGGACCCGACTGGGGGAGGCAGTGCGGGAAGTTCTCCTGCATGGAGGTGAGATGAGCGACTGGAGCGAGGCGCTCCTGTTCGCCGCCCAGCGGGCCGAGTTGGCGGAACGGGTCGTGCGTCCCGCCCTCTCCGACGGCAAGTGGGTGCTGTCCGATCGGTGCTACTACTCGTCCCTGGCCTATCAGGGCTATGCCCGCCGACTGGGAGTCGGTCGCGTCTGGTCGGTGAACAGGCCGGCTCTGGATGGGACCCTGCCCGACCTGGTGGTGTGGATGGACATGGATGCCGGGGAGGCCCTGGCCCGTCAGCAGGGGGCCGACCGCATCGGGGCGGCGGACCTTGCGTGGCACAGGGAGGTGTGGAAGGGTTATCGGAGCCTGTGGACGTCCGACCGCGGTCGGATGGTGAGAGTTGACGCCGCGGCGCCCACCGCAAAGATCGCGGAGCGCCTGGTTTCCGTCTTGGAGGAGCGGGGATGGCTGAGGGACTGCTAGCCGCGCGGGAAGGCCCTCCACCGATCATCGGGCATCGAGCCGTCTGGGAGAGGCTGGTCGCCGAATCCCGCGCCCCGGCGGGCGCCTATATGTTTGTGGGACCGCGGGGGGTCGGCAAGAGCCTGGTGGCTCGGCGCTTTGCCGAGCGGTTGGTCTGCTCTCGGGACGGCGACCATCCCGATGGGTGTCTTTCATGTGGGAGGGCCCGGGCAGGTGGGCATCCGGACATCGTGGAGGTGAGCCCCGCCGAGAGACAGCGGATCGGGGTGAACGACGCCCGGGGGGTGGTGCAGAGGGCGGCGCGGACTCCGGTGGAATCGTCTCGCAAGGTGTTCATTATCGACCGGGAGATGACCGAGCAGGCAGCCAATGCGCTGCTCAAGACGCTGGAGGAGCCCACGGGCTCCACCGTGTTCATCCTGGTGTCCGTCTCCGCAGAGGACTTTCCGACCACCGTGGCCAGCCGCTGCCGCATCATCCACTTCGGCAAGGTGGGGACCTCCGAGCTGGTGGAGGGGCTATTGAGGAGAGGCATGGAACGTTCCGAGGCAGAGGTGGTGGCGGAGGTGGCGGGAGGCCGGCCGGGGATGGCGCTGCAGCTCAGGGGAGAAGCCCCGGTGGCGAGGTTTCGCTCCGCCTGGATGGAGAAGGCGGAGCAATTGGCCGAACTCGACCACTTGGGGGCCGGCCAGGCGCTGGCCATGGTGGATGAGGCGCTGATCCACACCGAGCGGATGCTCGACCAGGTGCGGCCCTCCCGGTCGGCGAAGGGCGCCGAGCGGGAGAAGGCGCAGCGGGAGGCCCGCCGACAGCGACGGTTGCTGTGGGTGTCGGGGCTGGAAATAATGGCCGGGTGGTTTGTGGAGGCCGCAGCCCGGGAGTTGTCAGGGTCCGCCGAAGGATCGGGGGACCGGATGCGGCCGCCGTCGGTTGATCCCGCCCGGGCGCTCCGCTCGGCGGACCTGATCCTGGAGGCCGGCGTCGAGCTCTCCCGGCTCAACCTCCGTCCCCGGGCCCGCTTGGGGGAGCTCTTCTGCAGGCTGGGCACGCAATGAGCGGGACACGTTCCGGCAGGTCGCGGATAATTACCGTTCCCAACCTGGTCTCCTTTTTCCGCATTCTCCTGGTCCCGCTGTTCTGGTGGGTCCTCCTGGGGGGCCGCCCCACGGCGGCCGCGCTGATCCTGGTGGTGATGGGAGTCACCGACTGGCTGGATGGATGGCTGGCCCGCCGGCTGGACCAGGTGACTGATCTGGGGACCTTCCTGGACCCGGTCGGGGACTGGCTGATGATGGGGTCGGCTGTGCTGGGCGGGATGGTCGAGATGCTGCTGCCCGTCTGGGTCGGAGCGGTCATACTGTCCAGGTCGGTGGTGGTCGGTCTCTGGTCAGCGTGGATGACTGCCCGGCGAAGCGCACTCGAGGTCCGCATGATCGGGAAGGCGGCCATCACCTTCCTCTACGTGGCGATTCCCCTGTTCTACTTCTCCCCGGACCTCAGCGGCGCCTTCGGGGCGGTCATAGACGCCATAGCCTGGGTGGCGGTGGTGGGGGGGATGGCGCTGTACTGGTGGTCTGGAGTCCTGTACGTCCGGGACGGACTGGCGGCGGTCCGGGAGGCGGGGTAGCGGCGCTCCGGGACGGCGGCGACCCGGCCGGGAGGGAAGGCGGAGAAGCGGCAGGCCCATGCCCATTCCTGATAAGGTATGTCCCCATGGAAGACAACCGTATCGAGATCCCCGACCACCTCCTTTACACCACCGAGCACGAGTGGGTCCTGGTCGGAGACGGCAAGGCCCGGTTGGGCATCACCGACTACGCGCAGGACGCCTTGGGCGATGTGGTCTATGCACAGTTGCCTCAGGTTGGCGACGAGGTGACGGAGGGAGAGATCATCGCCGAGTTGGAGTCGACCAAGTCGGTGGGCGAGATCTACGCGCCCTTCGATGGTGAGATCCTGGCGGTGAATGAGGAGTTGGAGAGCCGACCGGAGTTGGTCAACCACGATCCCTATGGCGTGGGCTGGATACTGGATCTGTCCCAAGCCGGGTCGCTGCCCTCCGCCCTCCTGGACGCGGCGGGTTACCGGGACCTGGTTTCCTGAGGCGGGCCCGTTCGGGCCGACTTGGCAGGTCCGGCGGGGGGACGCCAAGTTACAATGAAGGGTGTGCACTTTCCGCTGCTGTCCGGGGAACAATCTTCCGGTGCCGGGGCGTCGTCCAGTCGGGGGAGTGATCCCACCGCCATCTTCCGGCCGGTTGACCCCCACTCGGCGCCTCGCAGGGAGGAACCTGGCCGCTTGGAGGGGTTCGGCGGGTGGGGGCTGATGGTGGAGAAAGGGGCTCAGGCCGGCAGGACCTATCCCCTTTCGAAGGGAATCACCGAGGTGGGGCGCCATCTGCACAGCGGGATACTCCTGGACGACATCACGGTTTCCCGCCGGCATTGCCGCCTGACGGCGGAGGCGGACCGATTGACGGTGGAGGATGAGGGCTCCACCAATGGAACCTATGTGAACGGCGCCAGGATGGAGGAAAGCCGGCTGCAGCCCGGGGACAGGCTGATGGTGGGACGCTTCCACCTGGTTGTAGTCCGGGGCAATGACTGAGCAGCGGGACCTCTCCATCGGGGAGGTGATCAAGGTCCTCAAGAAAGACTTTCCCGAGATCACCGTCTCGAAGGTGCGGTTCCTGGAGACAAAGGGCATGATCCTCCCGCGCCGCACCGAAGGGGGGTACCGGCGGTTCGACCGGACCGATGTGGCCCGGCTCCGATACATCCTGGGACAGCAGCGGGACCACTTTCTTCCACTCAAGGTGATCAAGTCCAAGCTGGCCGCCTGGGAACGGGGAGACGACCCCCATGACCCGACGGGCTCGGACGGCTCCCTCCTGGAAGAGGCGGGTGAGCCGATCACCCGCGCCGACGTGTTGCGGCGCAGCGGCATGAGACCCGATCAACTGGAGGACCTGGTCGCCCATCGGATCATCTCCCCGCTGCGGGGGGAGGAGGACATCTTCCCTCCCGAGGCCGGTCCGGTGGCGTCGGAGGCCAAGCGCCTGATGGACCGGGGTCTGAGTGGTCGCCATCTCCGCTCCATCCGTTTGGCGGTGGACCGGGAAGTGGACCTGTTCCGGTCGGTGGCGGGCCCCCTGATGAGGGTGCAGTGGCTGGGCGAGGGCGGCGAGCATGTCCAGGACTTGCTGATAGGGTGCGCCGACGCGCTGGTCGGCATCCATCGGGCCTTGCTTCTGGCTTCTCTCCGGGCGGAGTTGCGCCGCTGAAAACCCCCACCCGCCTCGGGTTGATGGTGGCGTGCCTGGCCACGCTCCTGGTAGCGGTGATGGGCGCCACGGCCACGGCCAGTCCCCTGTGGGTCGAGCCGCCCCCTCTTCCCTGGACTCTGGTTCCCGATCCGCCGGAACTCGCCGCCGAGTCGTGGGTGCTGTTCGATGAACGCCACGGGGTGGTGCTGGCGGAGCACAACGCCGACCAGCGCAGGCCGATGGCTTCAACCACCAAGCTGATGACCGCCCTTCTGGCGGTGGAGGCCGGTGATCTCTCCTCTCCCGTGCGGGTGAGCGAGGCTGCCGTGTCGATAGGGGAGGCGGGAGTGGATCTCGTGGAGGGAGAGGTCTTCCTGTTGCGCACCCTGGTGAGGGCCCTTCTGATCCGCTCGGGCAACGACGCGGCCTATGCGGTGGCCGAGAACGTGGGCGGAAGCGCCCAGGAGTTTGTGAGGATGATGAACCAGCGGGCCTCCGAACTGGGTCTGGTGAACACCTCCTACGCCAATCCCCATGGTCTCGATCATCCCGACCAGTACTCCACGGCTCGGGATCTCCTGGTCCTGACCCGGGAGGCTCTCTTGCACCCGGAGTTGGTCGAGGCGGTGGCCACCCGTCAGATCTCTCTCCGGGATTCGCCGGACGGCCAGGAACGGGTCTACACGAACACCAATCAACTGCTGTTCGACTACGAGGGAGCGATCGGGGTGAAGACCGGGTACACCGACGACGCCGGAAGGGTGCTGGTGGCGGGCGCCGTGAGACAGGGCAGGAGGCTTCTGGCGGTGGTGATGAACACCGAGGACCACTTCGCCGAAGCAGAAGCGCTGCTTGACTTCGGGTTCGACTCGTTCGGGTCAGTCCCCGGTCTGGCCTTTTCCGATCTGAAGATAAACCGCAGCCAGCTATTGGCCGAGTCGGCCACCCCCACCACGATCGCCGACCTCCCGGTGGAGACCGAGGAGGTCCCGGAGGCGGAGGTGGTGATCACCCGCGAACAAGTGGCGATCCGGGTGGGTGAACCTCCCGGGGGGCTGGGTGATCTGTTGGGTTGGATGCTGGGCGTCTTCTCCTCCGAAGACCCATAGCCCGCGTTCTCAGCGCCCACACCTTCTCAGCAGCAACCGGGTGTCGGAGGTTATGGTCCGCCAGTTCAGCTTGGACTCCCCGGCCACCCGATCCCTGATCACCGTGTCGACTCCGGTTGCCCGGAGCCGTCTGGACATCAGGACCGCGATCAGGACCTTGAAGCCGTGCGGCGCCATCCCTTCCAGGGCTTCGGCCAGGACCGACCGGCGGGTTCCGAAGAAACCGGACTGGGGGAAGCGCAGCCCCCTGGTCCGGCGGGGCATCCGCAGGCGCGTCAGCAGTATCGAGGTCCGGGTGAGGGCCATGCGGTACCACCTCTTCCCCCGCTGCTCCAACTCTCCCACACACAGGTCGTACCCGTTCGCCAGCGCCGCGACCATCTCTTCCACCGCGGCCGGGTCGTGTTGTCCGTCGGCGTCCATCACCACCACCAGTTCGTGACGGGCCGCGTGTGCGGCGTTGCGGACCGCCTCGGCGAGCCCTCCTCCGTCGCACACTCGCACCCGGCGGTCTCCGCCGGCCAGGGCTGTCTGCCCGGTCGGGCTGCGCTCGCCCCTCACCAACGAGCCATCGGCGTGGTCGGCGGCGGCCACCAGCACTTCGGCGTCTTGCGGTAGGTACTCCAGCAACTCGGCCAGGGTGGTCCCGATGACATCCGTCTCGTTGTAGGCGGGCATGAGGACCGAGAAGGGGACTCCTAGGGGAGGGTGACCGTTCCGGGTCTCGGTCTCCGACGCCTTCATGGGCAATAGTTTGGCCGCATGGCGATGAGATGCTAAACCGGTCGGGACGGAGAACGCCCGCCGGGCGGGCTCGCGCAGTCGATCCTGGGTCATGGGATGGGGGTCATTAAGATAGGAAAGCCATGAACGACGCTGACCGGCTGTTCGGCCCGAGCACCGTCTCTGAAGTGATCACCTCCACCGAGATCGCGGAACGGGTGGCCGAACTGGGCAGGGCCCTTACCACCGAATACCGGGACCGCTCACCCGTGATGGTGGGGATAATGAAGGGATCGGTGTGCTTTCTGGCGGACCTGGTGAGGAACATGGATCTTGAGATGGAGATCGAGTTCCTGGCGCTCAAACGCTACAGGGAGGGCCCCTATGTCGGTATCGCCATGGACCTCTTCACCGATGTCGGTGGACGAGACGTGATCGTGGTCATGGACATGGTGGACACCGGTTTCAACCTCGACGCCATCCACCGGTTGTTGAGAGAGCGTGCCCCGGCTTCCATTGCCACGGTTGCCCTTCTGGACCGGAAGGTGCGTCGGCTGATCGAGGTGCCCCTGGAATACCGCGGCTTTGAGGTCGGATACGACTTCCTGGTGGGATACGGCTTGGACTGGGATGGCCGCTACCGGGGGCTGCCTTCGATTTGGGCGGTGCTCGATCGGTCGGCCCTCGAAACCGATCCCCATTTGCTCGACCGCCACGTGTTTGCGGAGAGGTAGCCCCCCTCCAGTTGTGGAGGGCGCGCCCCGGCCTCCATCGCCGCGGTTGCCCTCCCGGACGGGTCGTCAGCGCCGCTCTTCGAGAAGTGTTGTCACCGCGTGGACCAGTAGCCGGTGCTCTACCCGGTGGATCCGCTCGGTGAGGCTGTGGATCGAGTCGTCGTCGTGTATCGGTATCTCTTCGGAGGTGATGACAGGACCGTCATCCACGCCCTCGTCCACGACGTAGTGAACCATCACGCCGGCGGACGTGACTTCCCCGGCTCGATAGGCCGCCCATGTTTCTTCGATTGCGTTAGCTCCGGGGAACATCCCGGGAAGGGCGGGATGGAGGTTGATCACCTGTTTCGGAAATCGTTCGAGAAACGCCATTGACAACAGGTGCATCCACCCGGCCAGCACCACCAGATCGGGCCGGGCGGCGGCTACCGCGTCGGCCAGGTCGGCGTCGTAGCGGGACCGGGCCGCCAGGGGATCGGGTTCACCTTCGACATAGGGCCCGAGCAGGCGGCATTCCTCGGGGATTCCTGCGCGGCGGGCACGTTCCTGGGCGGGCACCCCCCGGCGATTGACGATCACCTTGGTCACTTGGGCCGGAACCCGACCGGCCGCCACCGCGTCGATCAGTGCTTGCAGGTTGGTGCCCGAGCCCGAGGCCAGGACGACCAGCCGTCCCGTCACCGCCAGGAACCGGCGAACGCCACCCGTTCACCCCCGTCCCGGACGGGCATCACTTCCCCGATCTCCAGACAGCCCAGCTCCGTGGCTCGCCTACCGAGAGCCCTGTCGATGACCGCCGCCATACCGATGCCCATGTTCCATGTGCGGAATGCCTCACCATCTTCGATCCCGCTCCAATCCACAAGGGTCACGAAGGGCTCCGGTATCTTCCACGATCCCAGTTCGACCGTCACACCCAGGCCAAAGGGGAGCACTCTGGGAAGGTTGTCGACCAGGCCGCCACCGGTTACATGCGCCAGGGCCTTGGGCGCCACTCCTTCGGCTTGCAGCGAGCGCATGAACGGCAGGTAGCTGCGGTGAGGGGCCAGCAGGCGATCGATCATGGCTGGCGGCGGTTCCCGGTCCTCGATCAGCCGACGGATCAGCGAATACCCGTTGGTATGCGGCCCGCTGCTGGGTAGGCCGACCAGCAGGTCCCCTTTTCTCACCTCGTCCAAACGGGGGAGAAGACCATCGCGGTCGGCCGTCCCTACAATCGTTCCGACGACGTCCACCGCTCCGGCCGCATAGACACCCGGCATCTCCGCCGTCTCACCTCCCAGCAACGCACAGCCTGCCTCCCGGCAGGCCTCCGCCATACCCGCAACGATTGCGACCACCACCTCGGGTATCAGTTTCGATGTCGCGATGTAGTCGAGGAAGAATCTCGGCTCGGCGCCGACCACCAGGATGTCGTTGATGCAGTGGTTGACCACATCGACTCCTACTCCGTGCCAGCGGTCGTACCGAGCCGCCAGCGCCACCTTCGTGCCGACCCCGTCAGTGGATGCCACCAGCACTTTCCCGGGTCCGAGCCGGTCGGCCGCGTAAAGGCCGCCGAATCCTCCCCCGCCCTCCAGTACCTCGTCGGTAGCGGTGGAGGCCACCGCCGAGGCCAGGAGTTCCACGGTTCTGTTGCCGGCATCTATGTCGACCCCGGCGTCGCGATAGGTAATCATCCGATGTCCACCTCCCGGCGCGGCAGTGATCGGGCCCCGGGTGGGAGGCGGCGGCCGATGTCCCGCCGGTAATGCGCACCCTCGAAGGAGATGGACTCGGTGCCCGCGTAGGCACGCTCCGTCGCCTCCGCCAGGGTGCTCCCCAGGGCGGTGACGCCCAGCACCCTCCCCCCGGTGGCAAGGGTCACGCCGTCGATGCGGTCGGTCCCGGCATGGAACACCAAGCATCCCGTCAGTTTCGCCTCTTCGAGACCGGTGATCGGCGCAGGTGGCGCAGAACCGGTCGGATAACCGGCAGAGGCCATCACCACGGTGGCGGACGCCGACCGCGACCAGTCCACCGAGACGCCGTCCAGCGAACCGGTGGCGCATCCGAGCATGACCTCGAAGAGGTCGGTCTCCAAGAGTGGCAGCACCGCTTGCGCTTCAGGATCGCCCATGCGGCAGTTGATCTCCAGCACCTTGGGCCCGGCGTCGGTGATCATCAGCCCGAAGTAGATCACGCCTCGATACGGCGTACCGGTCTCGCCGAGCGCGTCAAGGGTCGGCCGGATGATGCGGTCGCTCACTTCGTCGATGAGCGCTGCGCTGGCGACCGGGGACGGTACGAAGGCGCCCATTCCTCCCGTATTCGGTCCCCTGTCACCGTCGAAGAGCCGTTTGTGGTCCTGCGCCGAGGGCATGACGACGAAGTCGGTCCCGTCGCTGAAGGCAAGCACCGACACCTCGGTACCCCACAGCCGCTCCTCCACCAACACCTCTCGGCCTGCTTCACCAAACCGCCCTTCGATTAGCATCGCCCGGAGAGCCGCAGCCGCCTCCCCATGGGTCTCGGCGACCACCACTCCCTTGCCGCCCGCCAGGCCACTGGCCTTGATGACCGGGGGGGACGGGAGTTGCTCGAGATAGGCGATGGCGAGGTCCGGGTCACGGAACGAGGCCGATGCGCCGGTCGGTATCGAGAGCGCGTTCAAGAAGGTCTTGCAATAGGCTTTCGAAGCCTCGAGGCGGGCGCAGGCGGCGGTGGGGCCGAAGGCAGGGATACCGACCGCATCCAGCGCATCGGTAAGTCCCGCAGCCAGCGGGGCTTCGGGACCCACTGCCACCAGATCGACCGATTCATGGCGGGCAGCGGCCACCAACCCGGCAAGGTCACCTGCTCCGACGGCCAGGTTCTCGCAATGCTTCTCCGAAGCCGTCCCTGGGTTACCGGGAGCTACGAGGATCCGGTCCACCCGGGGGGACTTGCCCAGGGACCAAGAGAGCGCATGCTCGCGGCCTCCTCCACCCACGACAAGCACCGTGGTCACCTGCTCACTCTCCCCACACTGATGCGAAGCGATCCTTGAGACCGAGTTGCAACTGAACGAAACTCTCAGGTTCGAACGGGTACTTACCGGTGAAACAGGCGTTGCAGTAGCCGTCTTCGGAAGAGAGTGCTCTCATCAGACCCTCCAGCGAGAGATAGGCGAGTGAGTCGGCGCCGATCTCCTCACAGATCTCGGCCACCGACATGCGGGCGGCGACCAGATGCTCCGGGGAGTCTATGTCGATCCCCATGTAGCAGGGATGGGTGATGGCGGGACACGCCACCCGCACGTGTACCTCCGCGGCTCCGGCGTCGCGCAACATACGCACCAACTGTCCGACAGTCGTCCCCCTCACGATCGAATCGTCGACCATCACGATCCGCCGGCCTGCCAGGTTATCCCGGAGGGGATTGAATTTCATGGCCACCCCGGCATCGCGCAGCTCCTGGGTCGGTTCGATGAAAGTCCGGCCCACATAGCGGTTCTTGATCAGCCCCTCGGTGTAGGGCAGATCCGATTCCTGGGCGAAGCCGACCGCATGAGGCGTTCCCGAGTCGGGCACGGAAAGGACCAGGTCCGCTTCGACCGGGGCTTCCCGCGCCAGTTCCCTGCCTAGCCGCTGTCGCACGCTGTGCACCAGGTCGCCGTCGTGGACGGTGTCGGGCCGGGAGAAGTAGATGTGCTCGAAAGTGCAGAAGGCCCGGGCGGGCGGAGGCGCCCCCTGTTCGATGTGCAGCCCCGAAGCGTCGATCCTGGCAATCTCCCCTGGCTGCAGCTCGGCCACGAAGCTGGCGCCGGTCGTTGAGAACGCACAGGTCTCCGACGCAAGTATGTAGCCATCATTGATCTCCCCGATCACCAGGGGACGGAATCCACGCGGATCGCGGACTCCGTAGATAGCCTGGCGGGTGAGAATGGTGAGCGAGTAGGCTCCCTCGACCCGCCTCATGAGCGTCCGGATCCTTTCCAGCCAGCTACCCGACGCCCCGGTGAGGACATGGACCATCAGCTCGGTGTCGGAGGATGTCTGCAAGCCCACGCCCTGTTCCAGAAGCTCCCGGCGAAGCTGGGGGGCGTTCACGAGGTTGCCGTTGTGGGCGACCGCCAGCGGACCGTCGATGGTCTCGATCACCTGCGGCTGAGCATTGCGAAGGGTGGAACCGCCGGTGGTGCTGTAGCGGTTGTGGCCGATGGCCACCGAACCTTTCAAAGTCGAGAGGATGTCCTCGTTGAAAACCGAGCCGACCAGCCCCTCACCCTTGTGCACATGGGTGAACAGGCTGTCGTGGCTGACGATACCGGCGGCCTCCTGACCTCGATGCTGCAGGGCGAAGAGCCCGAAGAACGCTATCCGGGCCGCTTCCCGGCCGGGCGCATAGACGCCCACCACCCCGCACTTCTCGCGGGGGCTGTCACGGTCAAGCTCGCCGATCATGACCGCCGCCGAAGCCTGCGGCGCGCCGCCAGGGCGCGTTGCAAAGCCCGCTCGACCGTGGTGTCGGTGCACGTGATGTGGCCCATCTTGCGACCGGTGCGGACCTCCTCCTTGCCATAGAGATGGAGGTGCGCGCCAGGGTCGGACAGGGCCTCCGACCATGCAGGTTGGCGGCCGGGATGATCGTTCCAGAGATCACCGAGAAGCTGCACCATGGCCGCAGGACGGCAAGAGCCGTCACCGAGGGGCAGGCCGCATATCGCCCGGATATGCTGACCGAACTGGCTGGTGGAGGCCGCCTCGATGGTGCAGTGGCCGCTGTTGTGGGGACGCGGAGCGATCTCGTTCACCACTAGGCTGTCTCCGGCTACGAACATCTCAACGCAGAGGACCCCGACCAGGTCGAGGTGACGGGCGATCGCGGTTGCGAGGTCCACGGCAGCTCCGACCACCCTGGGCGGGACCGATGCGGGTGGCGTAACGGTCGTGTCGAGTATCCGGTTGACGTGGACGTTCTCCATGACGCCGTGATGGGCCACTTCGCCATTGACCCCCCGGGCTACCACGACCGAGATCTCCACGTCGAAGGGAACAACCTCCTCGACCAGCATGCGCTCGGGACCGAGTGCATCCACAACCCCGCGCACCGCGGCCTGGTCAACCTTCGTGAGTCGGACCTGGCCGCGGCCATCATATCCGAACCGCATGCGCTTGACGATGACCGGCAGACCGAGATCCGCTACGGCGCGATCCAGGTCGGTTGCCGTAGCCACTTCGCGAAACGCCGCCACCGGCGCCCCGGCGGCCATCAGGGCGCGGCGCTCCCGACCCCGGTCCTGGGCAGCCGCGATCACCGATCCGGCCGGCCGAACCGGTACCCCCGACCGGGCAGCCAGATCTGCAAGCAGGCCCACTTCGACATTCTCGAACTCCCAGGTGATGACGTCGGAGAGATCTACAAACTGCTGCACGGCCAGTTCGTCGTCGTAGGAGGCCGCCACCTCGACGTCCGCCACCCGCCCGCCCGGGGTGTCCTTGGCCCCTCCGGTCAGAACGGCCACGCGGTAGCCGAGCCGATGAGCCTCGAAGGACAGCATCCTCCCCAGTTGTCCGCCACCCACGATGCCGATCATGCCTCCGGGCTCCAACGGGCGGTTCATCATAGTTCGAGCTCGACCTCGCTCACGGCCGCGGCCCGCCTTTCACGGTACGCCTTGAGCCTCCCGGCCAGCCGTGGATCGTGACGGGCCAGCATCGCCACCGCGTACAGGCCGGCATTGGTGGCCCCCGCCTCGCCGATCGCCATGGTGGCGACCGGTACCCCGGCTGGCATCTGCACGATCGACAGCAGCGAATCCATACCTCTCAGGGCTCGGCTCCTGATCGGAACACCTATCACCGGAACAATCGTGTGTCCGGCGACCATCCCCGGCAGGTGGGCGGCGCCACCGGCCCCGGCGATGATGACCACCAGCCCCCGGTCGGAAGCAGATAGGGCGTAGTCCGCCATGAGGTCGGGAGTGCGGTGCGCCGAGACGACCCTGGACTCGTATGGAACGCCGAAGTCTTCGAGCACCTCGGCGGCCTGTTGCATAGTGGGCCAGTCGGACTGGCTGCCCATGATGATCCCAACGAGCGGGCGTCCGGTCAAGCTCCTTCCCCTCCGCCCCCTGTCGGCGAGTTGCCGGATGAAGCAATCACTCTATGTACACAGACCAGTGCACCGGTCCTTTCCCGCTTCCAAAGCCGACGAGGAACTGGTCCACCCGCCGGAGTCTTGTGCACCATTATGCACGCTGGTACGAGCGAAGCGCGGTAACGACGCGAGGCGTGGCCGGGTAGGCCGCCGGAACCAGCGGCCGGCCGGTGAGGACCTCGAACACCTCCAGGTAAGCTCTGGCGGTCCTGACCGCCAACCCGGTTGCCAGCGGCGGCGGGTCACCCTCGCCCACGAATCCCTGAGCGGCAAAGGCGATGCGCACGACTTCCTTGTCCAGATTCTCCGGCTCCCCGCCGGCGGCGAGGCGCTCTTCCACGGTTGCCGCCCTCCAGAACCGAGACGAGTCGGGTGTGTGGACCTCGTCGATGATGACCACGCCTCCCTCCGGGTCGAGACCGAACTCGTACTTAGTGTCGACCAGCACCAAGCCGGCTTCCGCCGCCGCCTGTTCACCCCGCTCGAACACCGAAAGGGCGATACTCCGCACCTCATCCCAGAGCCGGGCCTCCACCAGGCCGCTGTCGACGATGTCCCCCTCGCTGATCGGACGGTCGTGGGCGCCCATGGATCCCTTGGTGGTGGGGGTGATGATCGGTCGCGGCAGCGGATCGTTCTTCTTCATACCATCGGGGAACCGCATGCCGTAGACGTGGCGGGCGCCGGCTGCGTAGAGGGTCCACAGCGAGGTGCCGGTCGTCCCGGTCAGGCGGCTCCGAACCACCACCTCCACCGGCAGAGGCCGGCACTTGCGGGCGATCGTCACGTTGGGGTCCGCCACCTCGACCAGGTGGGTGGGTACCAGGTCGGCGATCCGATCGAACCACCAGGCCGACAACTGGGTGAGAACCTGGCCTCGGTACGGCACGGTTCCCAGCACCCGGTCGAAGGCCGACAGACGGTCGGTGGCGATCAACGCCAGGCGGTCACCCAGATCGACGATGTCACGCACCTTGCCCCGCACGACGGGACCGATGCCGCCCACGTCCGCGGCTTCGATACCTGTGAAGGGCTGGGCCAGGGGGAGCTGGAAGTCGGGTCTCACGACCTCGACCTCGTCGGGCTGCTCAACGGGCGGCATCGACGAATGCTTTGAAGAGGGGTAGCCCCCGCGCCCCGGGCGGCCCCCCTGGCCGTTGCCAGTCGACCACATGGTCTTCGGGATGCGGCATGAGACCGACGACCGCCCCGGTGGCGTCACAGAGACCGGCGATGTCACCTGCCGAGCCGTTGGGATTGGCCGGATAAAGACCCCCGGCCAAGCGGTCCCCGCCTTCGTGGCCGTCCTCCGACAGGTAGCGGAAGGCGATCCTCCTCTCGGATTCGAGGGTGCCGATGACCTCGGAATCGCTCACCGCCACCCGGCCCTCGCCATGGGCCACAGGGCAGCGGATCTTCATGCCCGCCATGGAGCCGAGCCAGCCGGACCGGACCACCGGCTCGACCCGCAACGTCACCCACCGGCACTCGAAGCGTCCGTTGGCATTGTCGGTGAGCGTAACCCTCCGGCGCCCCTCCGGTCCGCTCGGTTCCCCCAGCAGGCCGGACTTGAGAAGTGCTTGGAAACCGTTGCAGATCCCGAGCAAGGGCCGCCCCGAGCGGACGGCGTCGGCAAGTTCATCGGACAGCCAGGTGCGCAGCTCAAGGGCGAGACGCGCTCCGGCTCCGAGGGCATCGCCATAGGAGAAGCCCCCCGGCAGCAACAGGCCGCCGAACTCGGACATCGAGACGACTCCTGTACGGAGGTCGGTCATGGACACGATGCGCGGGTCACCCCCGGCCAACTCCACGGCCACCGCCGCCTCGGCGTCGCGGTTGGTTCCGGGAGCGTGAAGGATGAGGATCGGTGGCAGGGTCACGACTCTGCTCCCTGCACGGTGAAGGCCCGCACGGCTGCATCGAGGTCGATCGAGACCGAATCTCCGTTTACCCCTATCGGCTCGGCCCCTCCGGCGACGGCGATCTTGATCGAGGAACCCTCGGTCACCACTCCGATGCGACGACCCAGCGGGCCGAGCCGGGCCGCGAGGTGGTCGCGCCTCGCCGGCGCCGACTCCAACAGCAGTCGGCCGGCCGCCTCGTTGGTGAGGGCGGTGAGAATGCCTCTTGAACCCACCATCGGGACGGTTGCCTCGACCCCGAGCCTTCCCCCGATGGCCATCTCTGCGATCGCCACCGCGATGCCACCGTCGCTCACGTCGTGGGCGGCTGTCACGATGCCGTCGGCGATCAGGCGATGAACCGCCATGTAGCGCTCCAGCGGCGTGTCCAATGTCGGCGGCACGCGCCGGTCGCCGATTCCCAGCAGGTCGTCGACAAGAGAGCCGCCGAGTCGGTCCGATGGGTCCCCGACCAGCCAGAGATCGCACCCGGCCCGGGTGAACGCACTGCTGACCGTCCGGTGCAGGTCGGGTACCAGCCCGAGGGCTGAGATGAGCAAGGTACCGGGAATCGCCTCTCCAGCGAATTCGTTGAACAGGCTGTCCTTCCCGGAGATGAACGGCATGCGGTAGCGGCGCGCTCCCTCCAAGCATCCCTCCAGCGCCCTGACCAGCGATCCGAGCCGGTCGGGCTTGGTGGGGTCGCCCCAGCAGAAGTTGTCGAGCAGGGCGACCCGGGCCGGATCGGCCCCCACCGCCACGAGATTCCTGACCGCCTCGTCGATGGCGTGCAGCGCCATGGACCAGGGATCGAGACGGCCGACACGCGGATTGATGCCCACCGACAGAGCAACGGCCGCGTCATGGTGCCAGGTGCCCAGGGGCTTGAGCACCGCTGCGTCCCCGGGGCCATCGGCCCGGACGCCGACGAACGGGCGACCGATGGTGCCGCCGCGTACCTCGTGGTCGTAGGTGCGCACTATGGACTCCTTCGAGGCTACGGTCGGATGGGACAGGAGTTCGAGGACCACTCGGGTGGGGTCGACCTCGGGCACCTCTCCGGACTCGGGTACGGGGTCCGCCCAGCGCCCGACCATCTCTTTGCGCGGGACTCCGTGATGGAGAAACTCCATAGAGAGATCCACTACCGGCGTATCACCATGTCGCACCACCAGACGCCCGGTCCCGGTGAACCGCCCGAGGTCGGTCATCTCCACTTCATGGTGCTCGCACAACTCCCGTAGGGCTCCAACCCTGCTGCCCGGCACCGCCAGAACCATGCGCTCCTGGGCCTCGGAGAGCCAGATCTCCCATGGTTCCAGGCCCGCGTACTTCAGGGGCGCGCCCGCCAGGTCCACTTCGGCGCCGAGGCGCTCTCCCATCTCACCGACCGCCGAGGAGAACCCGCCGGCTCCGCAGTCGGTGATGGCGTGATAGAGGCGCAGGTCCCGGGCCTGCTCGACCACCTCGATGCACCCTTTCTGGGTGATCGGGTCGCCGATCTGCACGGCAGTTCCCGCCTGCCCGGCGGTGGCTTCGTCCATCCCTGCCGAGGAGAAGGTGGCGCCGTGGATACCGTCCCGGCCGGTTCGTCCTCCGATGGCGATGATCCGGTCGCCGGCCCGCGGCTCGGTGGGATGTGACCCCGAGGGCAGCAAACCCAACGCCCCGCAGTAGACGAGCGGGTTGGCGACGTATCCCTCGTCATAGACCACTGCGCCGTTTACGGTGGGAAGACCCAGCTTGTTGCCGTAGTCGCCGATACCTGCCACCACGCCGTCTCGCACCCGACGGGGATGGAGCACACCCGGGGGCAGGTCGCGGTCCGCAGGGTCGGGCGGACCGAAACACAGGACGTTCGTACAGGCGATAGGCCGCGCCGACACCCCCATTACGTCCCGAACCACTCCACCTATGCCCGTATTGGCGCCCCCGAAGGGTTCGAGAGCCGATGGATGATTGTGGGTCTCGACTTTGAAGGCGAGATCGAAGTCATTGTCGAAGGCCACTATGCCGGCGTTGTCGTCGAACGCAGAGCGCAGCCAGGGTGGAGCAAGTTCCTCCGTGACCCTTCTGAGGGCAGCAAGTAGGCCCTCGTGGGAAGAGACCGCAACCGAGCCGTCCGATTTCGTGTGTTCCAGGCGGATATGAGCCCGGAACGTCTTGTGCATGCAGTGTTCCGACCAGGTCTGGGCCAGCGTTTCGAGCTCGGCATCGGTCGGATCCCTCCCCTCTCGCGCGAAGTGATCCTGGATCGCCCTCATCTCCCCAAGATCCAGGGAGAGGAGACCCTCTCTGCTGAGACGCACGAGATCGGCGTCCGCCAAACCGGCCAGCTTCACGGTGTTGACCTGCACCTCCCCCTTAGCCGGCGAGTCGAAACAGGGCCGGACCGAACCAAGTGAATGCACTTCGATGATCTCGTTGGCCAGCAGTTGTCGGCTTATGGCAGATACGGCCGCCTCGTCGAGATCGCCTATCAGTTCGTAACGGCGGGCGGTGGAAGCCCGCACCGGGGGTAGGCCCAGGGCGGCTGCTGCTCGTTCCAGTTCCCTGGCCTCCACATCCGTCACGCCCGGACGCGGTGCGACCTCCACGACGGGATAGGAAGTGGGCAAAAGGGAACCCACAATCACCTCGTCCACGACCGGGTCGACCAGGACTTCTCGACTCAGCCGGTCGATTTCCTCCGTGGACAGGTCGCCCTGCAGGTGATAGACCCTGCTGACCCGACACCCGACCAGACCCGGCACCCCTAGGAGGCGAACAAGGTGGACGATCTGACCCGCTCTGGGGTCGTCGGCAGCGGTCACCTCGATGCGGGTGGTCACGCACACCGAACTTAGCCGAGACAACCGCCGATGAGGTGTATTCCCGCCGGCCTCGCCCTGTCACGCCCTGGCGGCTGCGCGCCGATCGCGGGCCGGGCAGAGCGCGGCTACAGCCTCAAGAGAGATGGCTGCCATCGGGGGCTCCCCTCGATTGGGCGGTTTTGGACCGGCCGGCTCTCGAAACCGATCCCCACATTCTCGACCGTCAGGTGTTTGCGGAGAGGTAGTATCGGCTGGCGATGTCGGAAAACATTCCCATGGCCATCGACGGCGTCCAGGTCGGATTCTCCTCGGCCACCCCGGTTGTCTTGCTCAAGGAGGCCGACGGGGAGAGATACCTTCCCATCTGGATCGGGGCGGTCGAGGCCACGGCCATCGTGGCGGCGTTGGAGGAGATGGTGCCGCCCCGACCGCTCACCCACGACCTGTTGCGGATGGCGGTGGAATCTCTGGGGGCGGAGGTGGACAGGGCGGTGGTGACCGAGGTCCGCGACAATGTGTTTTACGCCGAGTTGGTGCTGACCACCGGCGGGGGAGAGGTGACTGTCTCCTGTCGCCCTTCGGACGCCATCGCGCTGGCGGTGAGAACCGAGGCGCCGTTGTTCGCCCACCACGATGTGCTGGACGAGGCCGGGGTGATGATCAAGGCGGCCGAGGAACCCGAGGAGCAGATCGAGGAATTCCGGCGTTTCCTGGAGGCCGTCAGCCCCGAGGACTTCTCGTCCGGCGGGCCTGCGGCGGGTCCGGACGATCCAGACCCGGACCCGGCCTCCCCCTAGGGGGCGCCCCGCCTGATCGGGGAGATGGTTGGAAATGGGGGGCGGAGCCGTTATGGTTGATGCTTCGGTAAATCACCGGTCTGTAATCACAAAGGAGTAAGGCGGTGAACCAAGCGGAAAGGGGATATCGCGCCCCCCAGGTCTGCCGGATGGTGGGCATCACCTACCGGCAGTTGGACTATTGGGCCCGCACGGGGTTCATGGTGCCCTCCCTACAGCAAGCCAGGGGGTCGGGTAGCCAACGCCTCTATTCCTTCGCGGACCTGGTGCAGCTGAAGGTGATCAAGAAGCTCCTCGACGCCGGGATGGACCTCAGGCGGATCAGGTCGGCCTTCGCGGCGTTGTCCAATCAGAGGAGTACCTGGAGCTGGGAGGACGGTGAGGTGACCCTGGCGTCCGACGGCGCCTCGATATACGCCTTGAGGAGTCCCGAAGAGGTGATCGACCTTCTTCAGAAGGGCCAGGGGGTGTTCGGGGTGGCCCTGGGTCCGCTGGTGGAAGAGGTTGCCGGAGAGGTTCACCAACTGTCGAGGACATCGGAGGTCGAGGAGGGGTACCGCGCCTCCCCGTCGCAGTCGGAGGTCATCTAGGCGCCCGACCGTCCCGTTGACTCCCGGACCGCCGGACGCCCTTAGACTACGGACTCGATTCGTCTCTTCGGTCAAGGACAATGCCCCAGTCCCCTCTTCATCACTATCACCAGGAGCTTGGCGCCCGCTTCGTGGACTTCGGGGGATGGGAGATGCCCCTCTCCTACGGATCGGCCCTGACCGAGCACCGGGCCGTGAGGGAAGGGACGGGATGGTTTGACGTGTCGCACCTGGGCCGTTTCTCATGGAGCGGGGAGGGATGGGACCCGGCTCTCTCCAGGCTGTTGTGCAACGACCATGGACGGATAGGCCCCGGGCGGGCCCAGTACACCATGATCCTCAACTCCCGGGGCGGGGTGATCGATGATCTGATCATCTGGAAGCGCACCCCCGACGAGGTGACGGTCATGCCCAACGGGGTGAATCACCTGCGGGTGATGGAGGCCTTCGGCGCGGCCGAGCCACGGGCCGACCTCTCAGACCTGCGCCCGGTGACCGTCAGCCTTGCCGTGCAGGGGCCCGAGGCTCCCTCACGGGTGGAGGCCCTGCTGGGAAGCGTCCCCGGCCCCTTCCGGGTGATGAAGGCCGCATACCGGGGCGAGGAGGTGTGGGTGGCGGGGACCGGCTACACCGGGGAGCGGGGAGTGGAACTGATCGCCGATCCGGAGACCGGGGAGGCGCTGGCCCGAGACCTGACCGCGAGCGGCGCCACGCCCTGCGGGCTGGCCTCCCGCGACCTGCTGCGGCTGGAAGCGGGCCTGATGCTCTGGGGTCACGACCTGAATGACGACATCACGCCTTTGGAGGCCGGTCTGGATTGGACGGTGCGGTTCAACCGGGACTTCGTGGGCCGGGAGGCGTTGGAGCGTTCCCGGAAGGAGGGTCTTCGCAGGCGTTTGGTTGCCTTCCGCATGGGTGACCGCCGCATTCCCCGGGAGGGGTACGCCCTCAGAGCGGGCCAGTCCTCCGGCGCGGTGACCAGCGGCAACTTCAGCCCCATGTTGGGAGTGGGCATCGGGATGGGGTATTTGTCCACGCCCTTTGACGCGGCGTCTTTGGAGGTGGAGATCCGTGGCCGTTGGGTCCCCACCGAGGTGGTGGAGGGGGCTTTCTACCGCCGGGGCTGAGTCATGGCTGCGACAGAGGTCTGGGTCTCCGACGGGGTCCCCTCCGATGTTCTGTCACGTTGTTCGTCGGTCTGGCCGGAGCCGGCGTTGCGCCTCCCCCTGCTGGGAGGGGTGACAGTGTGGGGAGACCCACCCGACAACCGGGTGAGGGTGGTGATGGCCTGTCCCAACCGGTTGGGCGTCCACGAGCCTCTGCCTCCCGGAGGCGGATGGGCGGAGATCTGGTGGTGGTCGGACCCGCTGTGCGCCGCCCGCTCGTACTACCGGGACGCCCCCCGGGTGCGCCGGGTGACCGCCCCGGTCCCCCTCCCGTCCGGCCGATCGGTGACCGAGGCTTCGGAGCGTTGCCGGCGGGCGGCGGATTACCTGGTTCGCAGGGTCCGCCAGATCCGGGGTGTCCACATACCATCCGTTCCCCATGGTCGGCGCTTTCCCGTGCTGTTGCCCACCGAGCCCGCCCCTCTGCTGGAAGGGGTGGCCGAGGAGCTCTCGGTTCCCGGACGGGCGGTGGACGGTTGGCCCGGGCTGATGCTGTGCGAGGTCGGCTGGTGGCAGACGCGGTCAAGGCTCGACGCCCTGGTGGAGGCGGTGGCGAGGGTGGCGAGGGGGGAGAGACCGCTCCTCCTGGGCAGGAGCGAGCGGGACTGGCCGGCGGAAGGGCTGTGAGGCTATCCGACCCAGGGGGAGAGGCGAGCGCCCTCGACCCGGTAGGCGGGGAGGATCCGCCGCTCCCACAACTCGGCCTTCAGGCCCTCGTCGCAGAAGGCCGCCTCAAGGGCTCGACGGGTGACCCCGGCCAGGTCATCCACCCCGAACCCCTGATGGTTCACCGCCAGCCGGAACTCGTTGGTGGGCGTGGTGCTGCTCATCAGCCGGTTGTCGGTGTTGAGGGTCACTGCGAAACCGGCCCGATGCAGCATCCCCACCGGGTGGCCTGCCGGCGCCCAGCCCTTGGTGTCCAGGTTTGATTTGATGCAGACCTCGAGCGGGACTCCCCGCTCCAACACCTCGGTGGCCACCGGTCCCATCTCCGATATCTCCCCGGCGGCCACACGGCAGTCCTCAATCACCTCCACCCCGTGACCGATCCGCTCGGCGCCGCATGACAACGCGTCACGGATGCTGGGAGCCCCCGCCGCCTCTCCGGCGTGGAGCGTCACCCTCACGCCTGCGTCCAGCGCCGCCTCGATAGCCGGCAGATGCTCCACGGCGGGATACCCCGCCTCGGGTCCGGCCAGGTCGAAGCCCACCACTCCCAGCGGCGAGGTCCGGGCGGCCAGGCGAGCCGTCTCGAGGGAGGTGGAGGTGTGGCGGAGAGAACACAGGATCAGCGACCACCCCATACCCGTGCGGTCCGCGGCTTCGGAGAGGCCCTCGGCCACCGACTGCACGACCTGTGCGGGGCTCATGCCTCCATCGGTGTGGAGGTGGGGGGCGAAGCGGATCTCGGCGTACACCACCGAATGGGAGGAGAGGTCCTCCACCGCCTCGGAGGCCACCCGCCTGAGGGCGTCGGCGTCCTGCATGACCCCCACCGTGTGGGAGAAGGCTTGCAGGTACCGCTCCAGGCTGTGGGCGCCGGATTGGTGAAACCAGTCCCCCAGCAGGTCGGGCCTCTCCACCGGGAGGGGGCGTCCCGCCCTCTCCGCCAGGCGGTGGACCGTGCGGGGGCGAAGGCTGCCGTCGAGGTGCTCATGCAGGATTACTTTGGGAAGGTGGCGCATGGTGGCTTTTATTGAAGGGCGGTCCGCGCCAACATTAGGGAAGTGGATACTCTGGCGGGACAGCTTCTGGTTGCCTCGCCCCGGCTGGTGGACCCCAACTTCGTCCGCACGGTGGTGGTGATGTTGAACCACGACGGCCAGGGCGCGATGGGAGTGGTGATAAACCGTCCCAGCGAGTTGCCGGTCGCCGATTACCTACCCGAGTGGGTGGACACCCTGGCGTCTCCCGAGGTCGTCTTCTACGGCGGCCCGGTGGAGCAGACGGTCGCCATCGGGCTACGGGAGAGTGCGGACGCCGGAGCGAACTCCACCCCCATTCCGGGGCTCGGCATGGTCAACTTCGGTGAGGACCAAGCGGACCTGACGGACGGCCGCGTGCGGGTCTTCGCCGGTTACGCCGGATGGGGGCCCGGCCAACTCGAGGAGGAGATCGAGGAGGAGTCCTGGATCACCGTGCCGGCCTTCGCCGGGGATGTCTTCTCCCCGGTCCCCGAAGACCTGTGGGCCAAGGTCCTCAGCCGCCAGGGCGGACAAATCGCTCTCCTGGCCTCCATGCCGCTCGACCCCGAGCTCAACTGACCCCGGGCGCCGCAACCCGGCCCGCCGTGTCTTAATTCTTGGGTTTACCCTCCCGACCCGCCGCCGCCTTTCCGGTCGAAAAATATCGGATGGGCGCAGGCCGATCCGAAACCGAGGATCTGATCGTCGGCTAGATTGCTCCCTGCCCGTGGATAGTGAGTGGTTTTCCGCGGGACAGGAGGCTTGATGGTGATCGAAACGGTCCGGGCCATTTGTGATGTTTGTTGCTGACAGTGTGGTCGGGTGGTGGGACACTCGGCCCGGCCGTGTTCCCCGGTTTTTCCGCGACTGCGAGATTTTTTCCCACCTTTGGGATGGGGGACGGCCCGGGCTGTCCACAAGGCCCACCCGGGGAGATGGGCACATCTATGCTGGGCCGGGTGGTGACCACCACCGTGCCCCGGTTGCGCAAGTCCATCGCCGCCCGTCCCCCGGGGTTGAAGGCGGAGCGGGAGATGTGGGAGGCGGGCCGGGAGGTGGTGGCCGGGATGGACGAGGTGGGCAGGGGAGCATGGGCGGGGCCGATCACCGTGGGGGCGGTGGTGGCGCCCCGGAATCGCCGGGTCTACAAGGTCCGGGACTCCAAACTCCTCAAGCCTTCGGAGAGGGAGGCCCTCTTCGACCGGATTGCAGGTTGGTGTCTGGCCTGGGCGGTAGGGCACGCCAGCGCGGCGGAGTGTGACCACCTCGGGATGTCCGAGGCCCAGCGGCTCGCGGCTCGTCGAGCCCTGGCTGGGCTGGACATGCCGGTGGACGGGGTGCTGGTGGATGGCCGGTGGGACTTCGTGGGCCATCGGAGCACCCGGCGGATAGTCGGAGGTGATCGAACGTCCCTCTCGATCGCCGCCGCCTCGGTCCTGGCCAAGGTGACCCGCGACCGGATGATGATCACCGAGTCCTCCCGCTTTCCCGCATACAACTTCGAGGACAACAAGGGGTACCCGTGTCCGGTGCACCGGGCGGCTCTGCACGCCGTCGGTCCGAGCGCCATCCATCGCAGGTCCTGGGTGTTCATGGAAGGTCTGGTCTGGACGGGCGTTCCCCGCTACCGCCGTCCCGACTCCCAGGGCGTCCTCCCCTTCGAGGACTCACCGTCCCGAGCCCACCTCTTCCCGCCTCCCGCCCGCGCCGGTCCCGCCAAATAAACGTTGGTGAGCGGGTTCCGGAGACCTAGAATGTCCTAGCACAACGTGGGTACCAGGACGCCCACCCGTCGGAGGCAGAGCGGGCGGAGGCGGGTGTCCTCCAAGAAAACCAAAAAGCCGGTCAAAGGGAAATCAGCGCCCAGGCGGCCGGTGAGTCCCCCTCAGCCCAAGTTGCCCCTGCGGAGTCGGCTGTGGTCTGCCGCTTCTTCCCGGATGGGCAAAGTGGGCGCCGAGGCGTGGGGAGTCATGCTCGTGCTGTTCTCGGTGATCCTCACCCTGTTCCTGGTGGGCGCCGGAGGACCGGCGGGGCAGGCCGTCAAGACCGCCTTCTCCTACCTGTTCGGCCAGTGGTCCGCTTTGACGCCCCTCGCCCTGCTGGGAATGGGCTTGGTGCTGGTTTTGGGGAAGCCGGCCCTGAGCAAGCGGCGGCTCTTCTTCGCGGTCATGGTGTTCTTCTTCTCCACCCTGGGGCTGTTCCACCTCCTGACCGGCGCTCCATCCCTGGCCAGCGGGGCTGAGGTCATCGGAGAGCGAGGCGGGGCGGTGGGCGCGCTGGTCGCCTTTCCCCTCCAGCGCTCGATCGGATACGCCTCCACCTTCGTGATCCTGGTGGGAGGGGTGACCATGAGCGTCCTGATGGTAAGCAGGACGCCGATGCGGGAGTTCTTCGTGGCTTTGGGGGAGTTGATGATGTGGGCGCCCAGGATGATGCGGCGGCGCCGGACGCTCTCCCGCATCTCCAAGGCGGTGGCGGCCTCGGCGCCGGACTCGTCAACCGTCGTAAGGGCGCCGACCAGGACCGCCGGCAAACGCCGGGGATGGAGGAGGAAAGCCCTCGGATCGGGGCCGTGGCCGATCGCTCCCGTGTTGGAGGTCCCGGACGCCGAAACCGATCCCGCCGTTCCTGAGGCGGAGGTCCTCGAGGTGTTGGAGGAGGAGCCGGAGACCGACACCGTGGTACCGGGCTCTCCTCGCCTGCAGGTGGTGGAGGATCCACCCCTGGGCGGTTCGGACCTGTCTGGGCAGAACGGGCGGGTGAGCGGAGCGGGAGACGCGCCGGAGCCCCCTGCTCCCGATGTGAAGACTGCCCCGGACCGCGAAGCCGCTCCCACCTCCGAGTACCAACTTCCCCCGCTCGATCTGCTGAGAAGGGGAGGAAAGGCGACGGGCACCTCCGAAGGCATGAAGAACACGGCCGCCGCCCTGCGCAAGGCGCTGTCGGACCACGGCGTGGATGCCCGGATCACGGGGGTGGTGTCGGGGCCCTCGGTCACTCGCTTCGAAATCGAACTGGCGCCCGGGGTGAAGGTGCAGAAGCTGTCGGCTCTCTCCAATGACATCGCCTACGCCCTGGCCACCCCGGATGTGAGGCTGCTGGTTCCCATCCCGGGCCGCTCGGCGATCGGGGTGGAGGTGCCCAACGTGCAGCGGCGGCTTGTGAGGCTGGGTGACATCCTGGCCAGCCCCGAGGCCCGGGAGGATCACCGCCCCCTGGTGGTGGGGCTGGGGATGGACATCAGCGGCAAGCCGTGCTTTCTCGACTTGGCCGAACTCCCCCATGTGCTGATCGCCGGGGCCACCGGGGCCGGCAAGTCGTCTTGCATCAACTCGATGATCACCTCGCTGCTGACCAGGACCAGTCCCGAGGATCTCAAACTGATTCTGGTGGATCCGAAACGGGTGGAGTTGCGGCAGTACGAGGGCGCTCCCCACCTGCTCACCCGGGTGATCACCGATCCGAAGAAGGCCACCGAGGGGCTCAAGTGGGTCGTGGCGGAGATGGACCGCCGCTACGACCTGCTGGCCGAGGCTGAGGTGCGGGACATCTCCGGGTACGCGGCGAAGTGGAAGATGGGGGCGCTGGAACCGGAGATGTTCGATCTCTTTCCGTATTTGGTGGTGGTGGTGGATGAACTCAACGACCTGATGATGGTCGCCGGACGGGAGGTGGAGATGGCGATCGTGCGCATCGCCCAGATGGCGCGGGCGGTCGGCATCCACCTGGTGCTGGCTACCCAGCGACCGTCCGTGAACGTGATCACGGGGGTGATCAAGGCCAATGTCCCTTCCAGGCTGGCGTTCAGCGTGGCGTCCCAGACCGACAGCCGGGTGATCATAGACTCGGCGGGCGCCGAGAAGCTGGTGGGACAGGGCGACATGCTGGTTGTGACCGCCCGCCAACCCCGGCCGCAGCGGATTCAGGGAGCCTGGGTGGACGAGGCCGAGATATCCCGGGTGGTTTCCTGGGTGACCCGCCAGGGCCGGCCGGATGGGTCAGTCGACGAAGTGCTGGAAATGGCCCTCACCCAGGAGGCGGCCGGCGCGCCGCCCGAGGACGACGAGGACGAGGAACTGCTGAGACAGGCAATGGAACTGGTGGTTCGCTCCCAGCTCGGCTCCACGTCCATGCTGCAGAGAAAGCTGAGGGTCGGGTTCGCACGGGCCGGCCGCTTGATGGACATCCTGGAGCGCAGGGGGGTGGTGGGACCCTCCCTCGGGTCCAAGGCCCGGGAGGTGCTGATCGGTCCCGACGAACTGGGGGTTCGCTGAGCGGCCAGGGCGGCCCCCACTTTATCGGGGCCTCTTTGAAGGTAAGGAGGGGCCGCGGGTGGTACTGCTGGCGTGCAAGTCGGTCATCACCAGCCGTGGATTTTTTGACTGGCTAACCTTCGCTTGGCGAAAGGACCGAAGGAGAACTTTGAAAGTCCCTCCCGCCCTGGCGACTGTCGCCAAGGTAACCGACTGGACGGCGCAGACCTACATAAAGGTGGCCGACGGCCTGACCGATGTGGCGGGGTGGATTGCCCGGGCGCTGGTGTTGATCCTCATCCCCATCGGCTTCTTGAACGTGTTCTTACGCTACGTGGGCCAATACGTGCAGGCCCAGTTGGTCAACAACACGTGGATCGAGGCCCAGTGGTACCTGTACGGGCTGATTTTCCTCTTGATGTTCCCCTACCTGCTCCGCTACGACGGCAACGTGCGGGTCGACTTCTGGTATGCCGAGCGCAGCGACCGGGTCAAGGCCAGGATCGACCTGATCGGACACCTGGTCGGCCTCGTGCCGTTCACCCTGCTCGCCATCTGGGTTTCGTGGAAGCCGGTCCAGGACTCTTGGAGGCACTGGGAGATGTCCCCCGATCCCGGAGGTCTCCCCCGGGCGCCGATCAAGGCGATGATCCTGCTGGCGTTCATACTCCTGGGAATGCAGGCGCTGGCCTCCTTGATACGGCTGGCGGCATACTTCACGGGGCGGGGCGCGGAACTGTTCATAGAACGCGAAGCCCCGATGAGAATCGAATGATGGGAGCCAGCCCCGCAGGAACGGAGAGGACCGGCTGATGAGCGTCGAGTGGCTCGCCATCATCATGTTCGCGGTCTTCCTGGTCCTGCTGCTGGCGGGGTATCCGGTGGCGTTCTCATTCGCGGGCACCGCCATCGTGTTCGGGGCCATCGGGATCCTGCTGGGCGAGTTTGATTTCAACCGGTTGATCATCCTGTTCAGCCGATGGTTCAAGGCCGTGGACAACTTCACCCTGCTGGCCGTTCCCTTCTTCGTCTACATGGGGGCGATACTGGAGAAGTCCGGCTTGGCGGAACGGATGCTGACCACCATCGGCATGGCCCTGGGGCGCTTGAAAGGGGGATTGGGGCTGACGGTGGTCCTGGTCGGAGCCATGCTGGCGGCGGCCACCGGCGTGGTGGCGGCCACGGTGATCGTCATGGGCCTGCTGTCCCTTCCCACCATGGTGCGCTACGGCTACGACCACCGCCTGGCCACCGGGCTGATCACCGCCTCGGGGACCCTGGCCCAGCTCCTGCCGCCTTCCCTTGTTCTGATCCTTCTGGCCCAGGTGGTGGGAGTGTCGGTTGGGGACCTGTTCCTGGGCGCCATGGTCCCGGGCTTCATGTTGGCCGCCATTTACGGTCTCTACGTCATCTACCGCGCCTACAAGGACCCCGACGCGGCGCCCGCCCTTCCCGACGAGGCCCGGACCATCCGGGGCCTGCGCCTCGCGAGAGAACTCCTGATCGCGGTCGTGCCGGTGATACTGCTCATACTGGCGGTGCTGGGCTCGATCTTCACCGGCATCGCCACCCCCACCGAGGCGGGTGCGGTGGGTGCCACCGCCGCCGTCGCCCTGGCGGCCGCCAACCGCAACCTGAACCGCTCCGTCCTGGTCGGGGCGTCACGCTCCACGGCCAACATCACCGGCCTGGTCCTGATGATCCTCTTCTGCTCGACCTTCTTCCAACTGATCTTCGATCAACTGGGCGGCCAGCGCCTCGCTCAGGAGATCCTCACCGGTCTTCCCGGAGGGTTCTGGGGGTTCATCATCATCGCCAACATCGCCGTGTTCCTATTGGGGATCAACCTGGAGTTCATCGAGATCACCTTCATAGTGATGCCCATCTTCGTCCCCGCGGTGAGAGTGCTGTTCGAAACCGGAGTCACCCCCTTCGACACCCTTCCGGCCTTGATGGTCTGGTTCACCGTGATGATGGCGATCAACCTCAACATGGCCTTCATCTCCCCTCCGGTGGGCTTCTCCCTCTTCTACCTGCAGAGTGTGGCCCCTCCGGAGGTGAGAACGATTGACATCCACCGGGGCGCCTTGCCCTTCATGGTCCTCCAGGGTGTGGCGCTGGTGCTGGTGATGATCTTCCCCCAGACCGTGATCTGGCTGCCGAGCGTGGTGGGCTGAGGTCTGTAGATCCGACCCGGTTGCGGCGTCATGGCCTGGTTTCTGCCAAATTGAAGGAGGGACGGGCAGGCGCCCGTCCCTCCTTTGGTTGGTGAGAGGATCTACTACGTCCTGCGACCGGTCCAGCTGACCATGGCGGTCTCGGCGAGGCCGTGCCACTGGGTGATTCCGGCGCGGAATTCCTTCCACTGCTCGTAGATCGTGGCGAAGTCGTCATCGGCCGCCGCCGTCTCGTCGAACAACTCGAAGGCCGCATCCTCGGATGCCTGCATCACGTCATCCGGGAATGGACGCAACTCGATGTCCGACTGGATGATCTCCTGCAGGGAAACCGGGTTCTTGGCGTCGTAGCGGGCCATCATGGTGGCGTTGGCCCCGTAGGCGGCCGCTTCGACGATCGCCTGGTACTCCTCGGGGAGATCGTTCCAGCGGGACAGCGGGATGAACGTATCCAGCTGCGGGCCCGGCTCCCACCACCCGGGGTAGTAGTAGTACGTGGACACCTGGTGGAATCCCATGGTGGTGTCGTCGTAGGGTCCCACCCACTCGGTGGCGTCGATGGCGCCGGTCTGGAGGGCTTGGAAGATCTCTCCTCCGGGCAGCACCTGGACGGTGACACCCAGCCGCTCCAAAACCTTGCCGCCGAAGCCGGGGATCCGCATGCGCAGACCCTCCAGATCGGCCAGAGAGTTGATCTCCTTGTTGAACCAACCGCCCATCTGCACGCCGGTGTTACCGGCCGGGAAGTTGATCACGCCGAAACGGTCGGCGTAGAAGTCCCGCATCAGAGGCAGTCCGCCTCCTTCGTACATCCACGCGTTCTGCTGGCGATAGGTGAGTCCGAACGGCAGTGCGGTCGAGAACGCCGTTGCCGGGCTGAGGCCCACGTAGTAATAGGAGGCCGTGTGACCGGCCGGGATGGCGTCCTGCTGGACGTTCTGGAGCACCTCCAGGCCGGGGACGAGTTCGCCTCCCGCCCGGGGTGTGATCCGGAAGCGTCCGCCGGACAGCTTGCTGACCCGCTCGGCGAAGTCGACGGCTCCGCCGTAGATCGTGTCGAGGGACAGCGGCCAACTGGTGCCCATCTCCCACTCGATCTCCGGACCGCCCTCCGCCGCCACCACCTCGGCGGCCTCCTGGGCTGCCGTAGTGGCCGGCGCGGCGGTCGTGGCCGGCGCTTCCTCATCTTCGCTTGCGCAGGCAGCCACGGCGGTCAGAAGGCCACCGGCTGCCACGGTCATCCCGGCTTTCTTCAGAAAGTCCCGCCGGTCGACCTTGGTCTCGATCGTCTCTTCCAGGGACGGTCCTGGGTTCTTGGTTGTCACTTGTTCTCCTTTCTGTTTCTTAACCTTTCGCTTGGTGGTTTCATTCTATTCACACGGGTTCCCCTATGTTCCCGTGGAAGGGGGGATCAGGCTCGTTGTGTGACGGCTTCATTAGCCATGGGCCCTTTCCTGCCCCTTTCCCGGCCCCAAGCGACTGCTCCCGCTGGTCACATCTCGGCAAGGGGGCGCCGGGCGTTTATTGGCCGAGATTGAGCCGGACCATCCTTACCATTCGATGCAAGCGTGATCGGTTCTGGCAACATCCCTGCGGCGGCCGCCGTGGCACAGGTGGCCCTGTTGGGCATCGGACCGCCCGGAGGGGCCGTCGCCTCCGGCCTGAACGCCGATCGGGTGCCACATTCCCACCCCGAGGACCCGGCTCCGCAGCCGCCACCGTTAGAGGACCCCGCCCCGGTCGTCTACCTCACCTTCGACGACGGGCCTCACCCCGTCTACACACCCCAGGTGCTGGAGGTCCTGGCTTCCTATGAGATCAAGGCCACCTTCTTCGTGGTGGGCGACATGGTGCGGAGGTGGCCGGACGCCGCACGGCAGATAGTTGCGGAAGGCCATTCCATCCAATCGCATGCCTGGAATCATGACACCCTCACGGCATTCAACCGCAAGGAATTCAAAAGGGACATGATCAGGACCCAGACCGAACTGCTCTATGCCACCAAGACGCAGGCCACCTGTCTGCGGCCTCCTTACGGCGCCACCAATTCCAAAGTGGAGAAGTGGGCGAATGAGTTGGGGCTGCCCGTCGAACTGTGGGATGTGAGCGGAAACGACTGGACCGACATCTCGGCTGAGGGGATCGCCAGGAGGGTCTTACGCGGGGTCGCTCCGGGATCGGTGGTGCTTCTTCATGATGGGGGCGGCCCCCGCTCCCGCACGGTCTCCTCGCTGGAAATCATCATTCCCACCTTGCTGGACGACGGTTACCGCTTCGGACTGCTGTGCCGGACCAACCCGGTGTCAGTCGAGCCGGCGGTTTGCGCGTTCTCCCCTGCCTGGCCGAGGGTGGGGACTTGTGGGCGTTACTCGTCGCGGGACATTCAATAGCGTCTGGCCTTGGCGGGAAGGCCCAGTCCCTTCAGGCTGACGGCGAAACCCTCGCCCTGCAGGGCGGCGGAGAGGGGGTGCTCCCCGGCGGGGAGCTCGTTGATCCGGTCTATCCGAAATCGACGGTGGCGACTCCCCAGCTTGGCCAGCCCTTCAGCCAGCGTTTCGGGCGTCAGGTCGTCGAGGTCCCGCACCGTCAGCCGGCGGTGGTTCAGGAAGGCGGCCAGTTCTCCGTTCCAAAGCGCCACATAGCATCCCGCCGCCCTGGCGAAACGGACATCGGGGAGTTTGGGCCAGGGGATCGCCGCTCCGTAGGGGTTGGCCGGATCGGTGGCCGCCAGCACCACGAGCCGGGGCTCGGATTCCTCCCGGAGGCGGTCGACCGCTCCCGCCAAGGCGAACTGGGCCCCACCCAGGCCCTCGATGAAGTAGCCGCGCCTGGACTTGCCGGTCTCTTCCAGGCGGGCCAGCACCGGGTAAATGCCCGTGAACCCACCCCGAATGCCCTCTGCGGCCACCACCGACCGGGTCACGATCCCGTGCCGGTCGAGAAGTTGGATCCCCAGCGCGGCGTAGTGCTCGGTGGCAGGGAGGGAGCCTTCGCCGGAAACGTCGGGCACCAGCGACCACCTTCCGGCCGTGTCCGGGGGAAATGCCATGTTCCTGCGGCGACCCGTGGGGGAGCGGCGGGCGCGGAGATGCGCCCGGAGGGCGTGGAGGCTGTCGTTGGTCACCAGCCCGGCCCACACCAGGTCCCAGAGGGCGTCGACCACGTCGGGGAGGTCCTCGCCGCCGGCGGCCTGGAGGATCTCTGCGAAGAAGGACGCCCCCCGTCTGTCGAGATGCTCGCGGATGGCCCGGTGAAGGGGCTGGTCGGGGGGGTCCTCCGGTCCCCCGGGATCAAGTTGGCTGAACCGGTCCCGCAGGTAGAGGGCCACCTTCCCGTCCCGCCGCCCCAGTGATCCCCTCCCCACCCAGATCAGGCGGCCCTCCGCCAGCAACTGGTCGAGCCGAGGTGTGGGATTGGAGTGGCGCGCCGCCAGGATGTCGCTCTCCAGCATGGAGGCGGGGACCGGACAGCCCTGTATCTGTGCGATGGTTCCCAAGAGCGAACCGGGGCCGCCGGGAGGATCGTCTCCCACCCGGTGCCATGCGGTGAGAAACCGGGCCAGCGCCACCGAGTCGACCGGCTCCACCTGGCGGCGCAGCGAAGCCAGCGAGCGGCGCTTGAGCCTTCTGAGAACCTCGGTATCCACCCACTCGGGCGGTCCCCCGGCGCGGAACACGCCTCCGATCACTCTTGACTCGCCCGCCAGGCGGGAGAGCACTTCCTCGGTCACCGCGGTGGGCAGGCCCAGGGCGGCGGCCGCCTGGGAGGCCGGGAAGGGACCGTGGGTGCGGGCATAGCGGGAAACCACGTCTCCCAGCGGGTCCTCGACGGGCTCGGAGAAGGCCGCCGGGACCCCGGGCGGGAGTTGACAGCCCAGGGCGTCCCGGAGACGGGCCGCATCCTCGACCGCCGCCCACACCGGGCGGGCGGCCACCGTCACTCCGATAACCCGCCGGGTGTTTCGAAGCTCCTCCAGGGCGGCGCCTGCCCCGTGGGCGCGTAGATCCAGGTCGGACCGGCTCAGGGGACCGAGCCTGCGCAGCAGGTCATGAACTCCGTCGGCACCGCGCACCCGCCTTTCTTCGGTGAGGTGCTGGAGTTCCAACTCAAGGGAGGCGACCACGTCCGGCGAGATCAGTTCTCCGATCTCTCCTTCTCCGAGGAGTTGGGAGAGAAGATGGCGGTCCAGGGTGATGGCCATGGCCTTGCGCTCGGCGGCCGGACCGTCGGTCTCGTAGAGGAACCCCGCCAGGAAGGCCTGCATCAGGGAGGTGGCGAAGGGAGAGGCCTGCAGGAGTTCCACCTCCACCAAACGCACCTTGCGGCTGCGGAGGTCGGTGAGCAGGGACCGCAGGTAGGGGAGGTCGAAATCATCCTGCAGCACCTCCCGGTAGGTCTCGAGGATTATCGGGAAGGAGTCGAAGCGGCGGGCCACCGACAACAGGTCCGCCGCCCGTCGTCGCTGGAGCCAGAGGGGGGTGCGGTAACCCGGGCGCCGGCGAGGCAGCAGAAGGGCGCGCCCGGCCGCCTCGCGGAACCGGGAGGCGAAGAGAGCGGTGCCCGACAGGTGGTCCATCAGCAGGTCGGACACCTGGTCGGGGGTCAGCAGGATGTCGTCGGCGGAGGGGGGATCGTCCGCATCGGGAAAGCGAAAGATGATCCCGTCGTCCGACCATGCCGCGTCGATCTCGATCCCGTAGCGGGAACGGAGATGGCCGATGGCGGCCATCGCCCAGGGGGCGTGGATCCGCGCCCCCAGCGGGGAGAGGACCACCATCCTCCAGTCCCCGATCTCGTCCCGGAAACGCTCCACGACCACGGTCCGGTCGTCGGGGAGAGCGCTGCCCGAGGTCCGCTGGTCCTCCAGGTAGGCGACCAGGTTCTCGGCCGCCCACCGGTCGAGGCCCACCTGCTCGGTGAGGCGACGTTCCGCTTCCTCCGGCGCCAGGGCGGAGGTCTCCCGAAGGAACCTGCCGATCGCCAGCCCGGTCTCGGCCGATCGCCCTATCGTGTCTCCCCGCCAGAACGGCATCTGGCCCGGTACGCCCGGCGCCGGGGTCACCTCTATCCGGTCATGGGTGATCTCGCCGATCCGCCACGAGGAGGACCCGAGGAGAAAGACGTCGCCGGGCCGGGACTCATAGACCATCTCCTCATCGAGTTCCCCAACCCGGCTGCCGTCGGGGAGTTGGACGCGGTAGAGGCCCCGGTCGGGAATCACTCCGGCGTTGGTCACCGCCAGTTGCCTGGCGCCCGACCGGGGTTTGACGGTGTCCTCCATCCGGTCCCACACGACCCGGGGCCGGAGTTCGGCGAAGAGATCGGACGGATAGCGTCCGGCCAGCATGTCCAGGGTGGCCAGGAACACCTCCCGGGAGAGGTCGGCGAAGGGAGCGGCCCGGCGCAGCATGAGGTACAGGTCGTCGACGCTGCGCTCGGAGGCGACCACCGCGGCGACGATCTGCTGGGCCGCCACGTCGATGGGATTGGCGGGGATTACGGTGCTCTCCACCTGTCCGTCCCGCATGCGCTGGGCGACCACCGTGGAGGTGAGCAGGTCCCCCCGGTACTTCGGGAACAGCTTGGCCCGGCTGGTCCCGCCGACCTGGTGTCCGGAGCGCCCCACCCGCTGGAGCCCGGAAGCCACGCTGGTGGGCGACTCGATCTGGATGACCAGGTCGACCGCCCCCATGTCGATGCCCAACTCCAGGGAAGATGTGGCCACCACCGCCCGGAGTTGTCCCCGCTTGAGGCCGTCCTCGATCTCCAGGCGGCGTCGCCGGGCCACCGATCCGTGATGGGCGCGGGCGATCTCCTCGGCGGCCAGGTTGTTCAACTCGGCGCACACTCGCTCGGCGAGTCGCCGGCTGTTGGTGAACACGATGGTGGAGGTGTGCTGTTGGATCAGGTCCAGCAATCGCCGGTAGATGGAGGGCCAGATGGACCGGGACCGGGTCTCCTCGCCTTCCTCCACCGGCTCGGGCTGGGTCATGTCGCGGCTGGGGACCACCAGTTCGAGCTCGAGCGGACGGCGATGGTCGGCGTCCACGATGGTCACCGGGCGGGGCCGGTGGGGCGCCTCGGGGCGCTCCACGCTCCCACCGCCCAGGAAGCGGGCGATGGTCTCCAGGGGACGCTGGGTGGCCGACAGGCCGATCCGCTGGGGAGGGGCGTCGGCGGTCTCCTCCAATCGTTCCAGGGACACAGCCAGATGGGCCCCCCGCTTGGTGCCCGCCACGGCGTGCACCTCGTCGACTATCACCCACCGCACCGGCGCCAGCCGCTCCCGGGCGGCCGAGGTGAGCATCAAATAGAGCGACTCGGGAGTGGTGATGAGGATGTCGGGCGGGCGACGCAGCATCTTCTGGCGATCGGATGCGGGCGTGTCGCCGGTCCGCATGAAGGTGGTGAGCACCGGAGGGGGTTCGGCGCCGATTCGAGCCGCGGCGTGCCGGATCCCGGCCAGGGGAGCTCGCAGGTTGCGTTCGATGTCGTAGGCAAGCGCCTTGAGCGGTGAGATGTAGAGCAGGCGGCACCGGCCGCCGGTGGGCGGGAGGGGCTCGTCACACAGCCGGTCGAGGGTCCACAGGAAGGCGGCCAGGGTCTTCCCCGAGCCGGTGGGGGCGTGGATCAGGGTGTGGCTGCCAGAGGCGATGGCCGGCCAGCCCAGGGTCTGGGGGAGGGTCGGCGCCTCGAAGGTCGCCTCGAACCACGCCCGGGTGGCAGGAGCGAACTGCTGCAGACTGGAGTCTCCCATTCTGAAGTCAGGGTAGAGGGCCTCGGTGACAAATGGCCCGGGAGACTCCGGCAGGGGTCGCGGTTCTCTCCGGGGGAGACCTAGTAGACCGAGAGCATCTCCAGGGCGTGTTCGGCTGTCTCGGTGGAGCAGTCCAGGCTGGTCTCCGACGGCGCCAGCCGTTGAACGGCCAGGCGGGCCCAGTCGGAGGCGCTTCCCTTGATCTGGTGGGGGGACTTCTCCTCCCCGAACACCCACTTGTAGTACTGGGGTCCGATCACCTCCACCCGGACCGGCGGGTTCTCCCCATTCTCCTGGAACTGGTGGGCCAGGGTGGCCCATCCCAGCCAGCAGATGTGGCGGATGCGGGTGGTGTCCTCGTACTCGTCTCCCATGGCCTCGTAGATGTCAAGCCCGTAGGCCCAGGTGTCGGTCAACCGGTAAATGGCCACGGTCTGTGCCGCCACCTGGCCGCCCATCCAGGGTGTCAGCTGGGAGGGGGACATCTCCGAGAGGGGCTCGATCAGCCTGGCGCGGCCCTTTCTCCACCACTCGATGACGTCCTGAGGCCTTATTTCCCGACCCCTCCGCACTCCTTCCCAGTGCAGATCACCCGCCTCGCCCTCGCCGATGGGAAGCGCCTCTCCCACGACCGTCTGAGCGGTCAGTTCCTCGAAGTGGGCGAGATGGCTGACTATGTCCCGGATGTCCCAACCCTGGACGGCGGTGGGGGTGCCCCAGTCGCGCACCGGGATTTTCTGGAGATACTGATCCAGTGACTGCTGCTCGGCTACGAGGTCGGAGAGGATGGTGCGCACCATCCCCATTCTATCAGGTTTTTGGGGTCGGCCTCCCAAAAGGCGGCCCGCTCGGACCTTGCCGGACCACCGCTCGCCACACCGTCTCGTAGTGGTCGCGGTCGTGGGGGTCCACTCTGGGGAGCACCAACTCCTCCCAGGCTCGGCGGAGCGGATCGGGGTGCTCGGAGAAGATTCGCAAGCCGGTGGGCAGCCGGTCGAGGGCGCCTCGAAGGGACATGGGGGTCTCCACCCGGGTGTCGGCGTCGGTGGTCTCGAAGGACGCGTTTATGTCCACGGTGAGCCGGGCGATGGCGGTGACGAAGGTGTCGATCATCGCCGGATAGCGCCGCCGGAGCATTGCCTCCACCTGGGGGGCGGTCGGAAAGTTCTTCTCCCAGATCACCCAGCGGTCCGCGAAGGCCTTGTTGAGGGTCTGGGTGCCTGCGTAGTCCCTCAAGTCGGTGGGGTTCATGGTCCCGAATATGCGAACGTCGTCCCGAAGCCGGATGGTCTCGCCGGTGGGGAGGTCCAGGGCGGCATAGCGATCGAGGAGTCCGTGCAGGGCAAAGAGCGTCTCGGCGCCCGCCGCGTTCAACTCCGACAGGTTGATGAGCGCCGGGCCGCGCAGCGCCCGGGTGATGTCCCCGTCCTCCCAGCGGCTCTCGGTGCCGCCCTTGCCGTCCCCGTGCAGCCGGGTGGAGCCGATCAGGGTGAGGTCCCGCACCTCCCCGGTCATGGGGACCCGGTAGTAGGGAAGTCCCAGCCGGGCGGCGAACTGCTCGATGTCATGGTCCTTGCCGGTGCCCATGTGGCCGCGGACTGCGATGTGGAGGGAGACGTACCCCGGAGGGCGAAGGCGATGCACCCTCTCCAGCGCCGCGAATCGATAGAGCATCCCGAGGTCCACGTAATAGGGGTCGGGCGCGGGGATCTTCCCCAGGCGCTGGGAGTAGTCCGGCAGGTCGGGCGCCACCGAGAAGGGATCCAGGCTGATCTCCCGCTCGGGCTTGCCGGACGGATGGGCGAAGGTCGCCTTGGCGGTCATGCCGCGGGCGCCTTCAGGCTGTGAAGACTCCGGCGCAGGAGGTCCTTGGTCCCCTCGACCATCGCCCGGGCCAGTTCCCCGGGGTGGTGGACCACCTGATGGCGCGGGTAGGCGGCGGCCACCGTGTCGTCGCCGATCCCGATTCCCAGGACGGTGGCTCCCCCTCTCTCGACTGCGGAGACGGCATTGGCCAGGTTGCGGACCGACCCTCGGGTCATCCCATCGGCCAGCACCATCAATAGGCGCGTCTGCGCGCCGTGTGCGGCCATTCTCTGGGCGGCGTGGATGACGTTGAGTTCGTCCACGTTTGCGGCTTTGTCGAACATGGAGACGGGCGGTGCGGTTCGGGGGTTTTTGCGGGCTTCCAAAGCGGCCTTACGGGGCGCGGAGGCAGTCCAGAGCATACCCGCCAGTATCTCCTCGGCGCTCGCCCATCGCTTGTCGAAGGGCTTGATCAGATAGTGGTTGACCGTGGTGGTGAGCCGCTCGGCGGATTCCCCGTGGCTGGCTCTCAGACCGGCCGTGGACTGGCTGAGAGACCGGGTGTACGACCACTCGGTGTCCTGCTGGCGGGCCGCGAACGACCGGTTGAATATGCTGACCTCGAAGTCGATCTGCAGTTCGTTGCACAGCACCGCAACGGTCCATGCGCCCAGCAGGGCGGCGGACATGCCCCATCCGCTTCCGGGCGGGCCGTAACGGCGGGCCTGCAGCATGGAGGCCGAGCCATCCACCAGAACGCTTACCGCGTAGTGGCGCCGGGTCGGCAGGTGACGCCGCTCGTAGAGACGCTGGTAGAGGCCGGCGCCGATAAAGAGGGCCGAATAGGGGGAGATGTCTCCCTGGTCGAAGCCCGATCGGAGTCCCCGCCTCTGGTTGGCGGTGAAAAGGTGGAACAGTTCTCCCGACACCCGCCGGGGGACCACCCCCCACTTCTCCGCCGACCGACGGTATGCCTCGCGTCCCTGCTCGGCGAAGCGGGAGAAGGCGGCGGGAGCGGGGGAGATCAGGAGCCGACCGCTCTGGCCGGTGGGAAGGTGGATGAGGGGTGACGCTCCCACCCGCAGCAACTGGTCGGTGCTGGATTGGTCGGTTTCCCGGGAGAGCTGGGCCTCTCTCCCGGCGCCGTTCTCGGCGCCGACCGCTTCCAGGTAGGACTCGGCGTCGGCCACCGCCGGGCTGGGGAGGCGGACCATGTCGAGGGTCTCGGCCGCCTTTTCGGTGACTGCCTTCCCGGCGGAGGACTCGCGGGGAAGGGTGGGAGGAACCAGGCGTTGGTCCATGGCGATCCGCAGCATGGCGAGGGCTGTCTCTCCCACTTCCCAGGGGTCGTCGAGGCCGGGGACCCGGGACAGCAGTTGCGCCCCGTCCCGGAGGGCGTCTGCTGCGGGTCGGCTCACCAAGTCGGGCGGCCGCCGAGCGGAGAGAGCGCCGGCCGCCGCCAGGAAGCATCCGGCCACGAACTGGGATAGGTCGGGCTGGGACTCCAGGGCGGGGACCGCCGCTCGATAGAGGTCGTCGAGAATCGACCGGGCCCCCGGATAGTTGACCAGTCCCCTGTGTTCCTGGCGAGCGTCTTCAAGGGCGAAGAAGAACAGCAGGGCCAGTTCTCCGCCGGTCCGTTCGAGGGCGGCCAGCAGGTCCACCGGCTCGTCGGGGATGGGTGCGGGGCGGGCGGCCTCCTCCCCGAGCAGGCCGGACCAGTGCTCGGGGACGGGCCGTTTGTCCTCGAAGCGGCTGGAGAGAAGATGCACCACCTCGTGAAGGGCGGAGGCCACCGCCACCTCTTCGGGGGTGACCGGGGCGCGGCGCTGGTAGGCGTTCTGGAAGAGACGGGGGTCGCACACCACCTCGCCTGTGACGCGGTGGGAGTGGGAGCCCAGCCTGACCCGCAGCTCGGGGTCGCCCGAGAGGGTGCGGGCGAACCGGGTTATGGCGGGCGCCACCCGCTGGTAGCGGCTGACCACCTCTTCTATGGTGTTCTCCTCCGAGGAGAGGAGCCGGTGGAGGACGGTGGCCGAGCGGGCGGGCATAAGGGTCACTTTATCCCTGATCGGTTCATCTACAATTTCGGCGGGTATGACTCATTATCGTCTCTCCACTTTGGACAACGGCCTGCGGCTGATCACCGAGGAGATGCCCGCGCTCCGTTCGGTGTCGGTGGGGTGCTGGGTGGACACCGGCGCCCGCGACGAACGCGCCAACGAGGCCGGAGCATCCCACTTTCTCGAGCACCTGCTCTTCAAGGGCACAGACGAGCTTTCCGCTCGCCAGATCGCCGAGACCTTCGACGGGATGGGGGCGGAGTCGAATGCCTTCACATCCAAGGAGCAGACCTGTTACTGGGCGCGTTTGGTGGACGACGACCTGCCGGTGGGGTTGGGGCTCATCTCCGAGATGCTGCAGCGACCCGCATTCCGGCAGAGCGAGATCGACTCGGAGCGACAGGTGGTGTTCGAGGAGATCAACATGCGGGAGGATGACCCTCAGGACTCGGCCTTCGAGGCCTTCAGCCGTACTGTCCTCGACGGCCATGCGCTGGGACGCCCCGTTCTGGGCACCCGGGAGTCGATCGGGGAGATGACCCGGGCCGACCTGGAGGGCTATTGGAGGAGACGCTACGGTCCGCATTCGATGGTGGTGGCGTTAGCCGGTGCGGTGCGGCATTCGGAGGCCCTGGAGTTGGTTGAGGAACTGTTCGGGGAGTGGTCGGGAGGGGAGGTGGGCCATGACTTCTCTCCCAACGTGCCGTCCGCATCGGTCGGACTGGTGGAGCGGGACACCGAGCAGGCCCACCTGGTGCTGGGAGGCGCGGGGATAGACCGGACCGACGAGCGGCGGTGGGCGTTCGGCGTGCTCAACCTGGTGCTGGGCGGGGGAATGTCCTCGCGTCTGTTCACGAGCATTCGGGAGGAGCGGGGATTGGCCTACGCCATCTTCAGCTTCGGCCACTCCTATGCCGACTCGGGCGTGTGGGGCATCTATGCGGGAACCACCCCCCGGCAGACCGCCGAGGTGATGGAAGTCATCGACGGCCAGCTCTCCATGCTGATGGAGGACGGCATAACCGATGCCGAGTTGGAGAAGGCGCGGGGCGCGGCGCGGGGGGCCCTGGCGCTGGCGATGGAGGACTCCCAGAGCCGCATGGTCCATCTGGGCCGCGAGGAGATCTGCGGGCTGGAGCACCTTTCCATGGACGAGCGGCTGGAGAGGATCCTGGCGGTGGACCGGGCCGAGGTCACCGAGGTGGCCCGCCAGGTCTTCTCGGGTCCCAAGACCCTGGGAGTGGTGGGACCGTTCGCAGAGTCTGACCTGACCGGGTACGTGACGTGACCATCCGGGTCGGGGTGGCGGGAGCGCTGGGCCGGATGGGGTCATTGATCGCCGAGACGGTTGCAGAAGCGCCGGATGTGGAACTGGTGGCCGGCTACGACCTCTTCGAAGGAGAGGTGGCGGGGACGTCGGTCCAGGTGGATGCCGCATGCCTGGCTGACGCGGATGTGGTGGTCGACTTCACCAACCCCGAGGTGGTGATGGACAACCTCGCTAAATACCGTGACATGGACTGCCACGCGGTGGTGGGCACCTCCGGCTTCACCGCCGAGCGGGTCGACTCGGTCCGCGGTCTGTGGGGAGAGGAGCGCACGGCCCGGTGTTTGATCGTTCCCAACTTCTCGATCGGGGCGGTGCTGATGATGCGCTTCGCGCGAGCCGCCGCCGGGTTCTTCGCAGCGTCCGAGGTGATCGAACTCCACCACGACCAGAAGGCCGACGCTCCCTCGGGTACGGCGGTGTCCACCGCGGTGGGGATGGCCGAGACCGGAGGTCAGTCCCGGCAAGTGTCGTCGGCTGAGCTTTACGCGGGTGCGTTGGGCGCCCGGGTGGAGGGCGTTCCGGTGCACTCGGTGCGGCTTCCCGGCCTGCTGGCTCACCAGGAGGTGCTGTTCGGGAATCCCGGCGAGATCCTCACCATCCGCCATGACTCAACCGACCGGGTTTCGTTCCTGCCCGGAGTGATGCTGGCCGTGCGGGGAGTGTCGGGACTGGAGAGCGGTGTCTCGGTAGGACTCGAGGTCTTGCTGGACGCTTAGCCGCCCCGTTGCTAAGACACAGCCCAGGTCGGCGGGCGCAGGTACGCCGGGCAGGGCCACATGCCCATCGGGTACTGGACCTCCGCATCACCAAACGCCGGATCATTTTCTTTGTTTGAAGGGGGTCCGACGGCGCCGTCGGATTGTCCGGTTGCGCCGGACGGTGGTTGGGCTGTTGTGTTTGAGTGGTGGTTTGAGGTGGTATTTGCCGGTTGGTGTTTTGCGTACTTGCCAGTGGTCGTCGTGGACTTTGTGGTGGCAGCGTGAGCACAATAGACACATGTCGTCGAGGTCGGTGTTGCCTTGGACGGCCCAAGGGATGATGTGGTGGGATTGGCACCAGTTGGCGCTAGCGCCACATCCCACGCATGCTTTGTCCCGGGCTACGAGGGCGATGCGTTGGGCGGGGCTGGCGGCCCGTCGTGACCGTCCCAGGTCCAGGGGTTGTGACATGCCCCGGAAGATGGCGGGGAGGATGTCCGATTGGCAGGCCAGGTCCCGGATCTTCTCTATCGGGATGGGGGTCCCGTCACCGAGACGCCCGTTGCGAAGCTCCCGAGAGACCACGTCGTAGTCGGCGATCAACAACAGCCTGGGTCCGCGGGGAGGTTTTCCGTCTTCGCCGGTGTCTTCTCTGGTGACCAACTGTGCCAGGGCGTCGGCCATTCGCTGGCCCGGAGAGCACCTTGCGCGGGGGTCTTCCTCACGCCACAGTTCGTTCATCTTCTGCGACAACGCCGTTTCGATTAAGGCGCCGGTGATCGGGTCGAACCGACCGTACAAAACGGTCATGCCGTCTGTGCGGTCGGTGCGGATCTTGGCGAACCTACGTGACCGTTGATGCTCCAACCGCGACATCCCGTCGTCTTCTGAGCGTTGCTGTTGGTACTTGCGGACCGTCCCGGCGAATTTGTCAGGCGACTGGGTTCGGGCCTTGCCCACCAACTCTGTTTCGTCTATCTCCCCCTCCTGGGAGGCCCTGGCCAGGATCCGGGCGTTCTCATAGGGGATCTCTCCATCCCGCATCCCCTCCGACGTCTTAGGCAACTCCTCCAGTTCCACCGCGGTTTCTACTTCCGAGCGGGCCTTCCGGCGGGGTCGCAGACCCTTCTCCCGCAGGTTGTCCTCGGTGATGTGGACGCCTTCTCTGCGGGTCAACTCCGCCAGCGTCTCGGCACGCACCGCCGCGGCCTGGTTCTCCACCCGGAAAGTGGACTGCAACCGTACCCGGAGCTGATCCAGGGTTGCGTCGCCCACCGCCAGATTGGGCAGAACCGCCTCGATCTGGTTGATGACCCGACCGTCCATGACTGTCTTTTCCATGTGTACCAGTATGCCAAGGGGGTGTGACAAAACACTGCTATATATCACCAAAATGGGAAAACAAACACGAATGTTCTTGGCGGTCCTCCCGTGAACCACCACCCGACTACCGGAGAAATGTCGCGAAAATCGGGGCCCCTATTTGGGAACCCTCCCCCGCCACCACCGTTCCATGGTTGAACAGGCTCTGTCCAGCCCGGGACAGGGCTTGTTGCATTACCTTTCTTTAGTTCCTCGACGCGGTCCTGGCGGCGCCTGGGCGGCCGGTCTCGGTGCTTGGCTCCTACCAATGTGGCCTGCTGGTGGGACAGAATCAAGCCTTCGACCCCGGGTTTTCGAAAACCTGTGAAAAAAGCCGCGGCAGGTGTCGCCTCAGCATCGACCCACCTCACCCTGGGGTTGTCCAAGTCCGGTGCCGACGAGGGCTATCCTCGCGGGTGTGAGTCCGCCTAACCTGCCTTTCGGCCGCGTCCTGACCGCCATGGTCACCCCCTTCGCCGCCGACGGATCGCTGGATACGGACAAGGCCGGCCGCTTGGCCCGCCACCTCGTGGAGAACGGGTCGGACGGATTGGTGATCAGCGGCACCACCGGCGAGTCGCCCACCCTTTCCTCCGACGAGAAAGTGCGCCTCTTCGAAGCCGTGGTCGGGGCGGTGGGAGACCGGGCCATGGTGGTGGCGGGTACCGGCACCTACGACACGGCCGGTTCGGTGGCGCTCAGCCGCCGGGCGGCCCAGGCCGGTTGCGGGGGAGTGATGGCGGTCACCCCGTACTACAACAAACCCACCCAGGAGGGACTGGTGGCGCACTTCGAGGCCATCGCCGACGCCACCGAACTCCCGGTCCTGGTCTACAACATCCCCTCCCGCACGGCCCGGCTGATCGAAGTCTCCACGATGGCCCGCCTCTCCACCCATCCCAACATCGTGGCCACCAAGGACGCGGTCATGGACCTCGACTTCACCTCCCTCACCGTGGAGACCGCCCCCGACCTGATCGTGTATTCCGGGCAGGACTCCTACACGCTTCCCATGATGTCGGTGGGAGCCGTGGGGGTGGTCTCGGTGATCTCCCATCTGGCGGGGAGGACGGTGGCCGGGATGGTCGCCGCCGCCGCCGGAGGGGACTATGACAGGGCGGCCGCCCTCCACCATGCCCTCATGCCGCTGTCCGTGGCCTGTTTCATGGAGACCAACCCCGGCCCGGTCAAGGCGGCCCTTTCGGAGAGTTGGGAGCCGGTCGGGGACCTCCGCCTGCCGATGGTGGCGCCCGCCGGGGACACGCTGCGGGCTGTCATGAAAGCTTTGGCCGCATTGGACGGAGGGTGAGCGTACGCATCACCTTCCTGGGGGGCTTGGGAGAGGTAGGCCGTAATTGCGCGGCGCTGGAAGTCGAGGGAAGGATCTGTCTGATCGACTGCGGCCTGATGTTTCCGGAGGCCGACATGCTGGGGGTGGACCTGGTCTTCCCGGACTGGTCATGGGTGGTGGAGCGCTCCGAAGACGTGGAGTGCGTGGTGTTGACCCATGGCCACGAGGACCATGTCGGGGCGTTGGGCTACTTCCTGGAGCAGGTGAACGTACCGGTGTACGGCACCGATCTCTCCCTGCAGATAGCCGGCGAGCGGATCAAGGAGTTGGGAGTCACCCCGGACCTGCGCCCCGTACCCACCGGGGAGGAGATCCGTCACGGGCCGTTTTTCTTCACGTTGATCCCGGTCTGCCACTCCATTCCCGACGCGGTGGCTCTGGCTTTCGACACTCCCGAGGGTGTGATACTCCACTCCGGGGACTTCAAGCTCGATCCCACTCCGATCGACGACCGGGCGACGGACCTGGGGGCCCTGGCGGAGTTCGGCGACCGGGGAGTCCGGTTGTACCTGGGAGACAGCACCAACGCGGAGCGCAGCGGGTTCGTCCCCTCGGAGAGTTCCCTGGCCGGGCCTATCACCGACATCGTCCGGAATGCCGGGGGAAGGGTCATCGCGGCGTGCTTCTCCTCCCACATCCACCGCGTCCAGCAGATCGTGGACGCCGGGGTGGCGGCAGGGCGCAAGGTCGCCCTGGCGGGACGCTCGATGATGCGCAACAGCCAGATCGCCTCCGAGTTGGAGGTGCTGCGACTCCCCGACGGGCATGTGGTCAGCGTCAACGAATTGTTGCGGTTCCACCCTTCCCAGCAGTTGCTGATCGCCACCGGCAGCCAGGGCGAGCCCTTCTCGGCGTTGTCGCGCATGTCGAACGGGACCCATCGGCAGATCTCCCTCGAGCCCGGCGACACGGTGTTGATCAGCGCCACGCCGGTTCCGGGCAACGAGAAGGCGGTCTCCAAGCTGGTTTCGGGGATGCTCCGGCTGGGAGCCAATGTCTACCACGGTCTCAACTCTCCGGTGCACGTCTCCGGGCACGGGGCCCGCGACGAACTGGCCGTCATGCTGAGGTTGGTGCGACCCGAGGCCTTCGTGCCGGTGCACGGTGAGTACCGCCATCTGCACGCCCATGCCCGTCTGGCCGAGGAGGTGGGCGTGGAACAGATCGAGGTCCTCGAGGACGGGGACCGGGTGGTGATGGAGGGCGACGACCTGTGGGTGGAGCGGGCGGTGGTGGAGGCGGACTACGTGTTCCTGGACGGATCCTCCCTCGGTGGCGTGCAGACCAGGGTGCTCCGGGACCGCAGCCGCCTGTCCGAGGCCGGGGTGGTGACGGTGGCGGTAGTGATCGACGCGGGGAGCGGGGAACTTGTCTACGATCCTTCCTTCACCAGTTGGGGGCTGGTGGATGATCCGGTGTCGGTGTTGGACGTTGCCGCAGACGAGGTGGTGGAGCTGGTGTCGGCGCGGATGGCCGACGGGTTGACCGACCGCGACCAGTTGCGAGCCGTGGTGAGAAGGACCGTGGCCAGGGTGGTCCGGGCCGAGACGCGCCAGCGACCGGTGGTGCTGGTGGAGGTCGTGGAGGTCTGAGGACTCAGGCCCCCTGTCACACCGGGAATGACATCTTGTCGCCATGGTTTGGTGTCTGGCCTGTCTGCGACCCGCCGAACTGGCGGTCTGCCCCGATTGTCTGCGCACCATGGGTGCGGGGCCCTGGCGGAGGCTGGCGTGCGGGATAGGCGTGTCCTCGGCTCTTGTGCATCGGGCGGCGGCGCGCCGGTTGGTTCTCCGTCTCAAGTACGGCGGTTGCCGGGAGTCGGCCCAGGTGCTGGCGGCCGTGATGCACCCGCTCCTGCCGACCGACGCATCGGCCCTGGCGCCTGTGCCCCGCATCTACTCCCGGCGTTTGAAATACCGCTCCGACCCCGGCGTACTCCTCGCCGGGGCCCTATCGCGGCGCTCGGGCCTCCCGGTCCGCGCGGTCCTCGGCCCTCGCCTTGTGGGTGGGGCCAACGCCGGGTTGGGCCGTACGGACCGGACCGCCCCCCGTTTTCGCCGCCGGTGGACTCCCACCGGTGGGTTGGTGCTGGTTGACGACGTGCTGACCACCGGGGCCACGCTGACGGCCGCCGCGGCCGCCCTCGGGCACTCGGTGGTGCTGGGGGCGGTCACCGCAACTGCCTCCTCCCATGCCTGAGGGATCGGTAGTCTTCGCGGCACCGGAGAGAGGATTTCCGACATGGATGTGAGGCTCAGCGCCCGGAATACGGATGTGACCGACGACTTCCGCCGCGCCGTGACGGCCAAGATGAGCCGGGCGGCGCGGGTGTTCTCGGACCTGACCTCGGTGGACGTGGAGATCATCCAGGAGACCAACCCCCGCCTGTCCGGGGAACGGTTCCGCATCGAGTTGTCGGGACAGGCGCTGGGCAGGATCGTTCGGGTGGAGGCGGCCGCTCCCACCGCCGAGACGGCGCTCGACACCGCCGCCGACCGTTTCACCCGCCGGATTCGCAGGCTCAAGGAGCGGGTGATCGACCGGCATCGCCAGGGAGAACCGCCATCCCCGACCCTCCCGGAGACCGAGGGTGACGAGATCGTGCGGGTGAAGAGGTTCATCATGAAGCCGATGAGCGTTGCCGAGGCGCAGTTGCAGATGGAGATGCTGGGCCACGACTTCTTCTTCTTCCTCAACTCGGCCAACCGCCGCCACAGCGTCCTCTACCGCCGCCGCGACGGTCGCCTGGGCCTGATCGAGTCGGGAAGTTGACCGATGGCGCCGGGCCATTTGCCCGCATAGCCGCCGCGCCCATATAGCATCTAGGTACGGATGGGAATTCTCACCAAGGTTCTCAAGGCGGGGGAAAGCCGTTCGCTGAAGCGTCTGTCGGCGTTGGCAGACCGGGTGAACGCGCTGGAGGGTGACACCCAACGGCTCTCCGACGCCGAGCTTTCCGCCCGGACCGGGCATTTTCGAGAGAGGGTGGCGCGCGGCGAAAGCCTCGACGACCTGGCTCCCGAGGCCTTCGCGGTGGTCCGTGAGGTCGCCTGGCGGGTGCTGGGCCAGCGGCCCTACGACGTGCAGGTGGTCGGGGCGGGAGCCCTCCATGAGGGAAGGGTCGCCGAGATGAAGACCGGAGAGGGAAAGACCCTGGTCTCGACCATGCCGGCCTACCTCAACGCCCTGGGAGGCGGGGGCGTCCACCTGGTCACGGTCAACGACTACCTGGCGTCCCGGGACGCCGAGTGGATGGGGGCGGTCCACCGCTTCCTGGGCCTGGAGGTCGGCCTGATCCAGAACTCCATGACCTCTGCCGAGCGCCGGCCCGCCTACCGGGCGGACATCACTTACGGGACCAACAACGAGTTCGGCTTCGACTACCTGCGGGACAACATGTCGATGGACCCGGCCAACATGGTCCAGCGGGGACACCACTTCGCGATCGTGGACGAGGTGGACTCCATCCTCATCGACGAGGCCCGGACCCCCCTGATCATCTCGGGCCGGGTGGCGGACAGCGCCAAGTGGTACCGGGACTTCGCCCGGATCTCTGCCCGGCTCCGCAGGGACATCCACTACGAGGTGGACGAGGGGAAGCGACAGGTGCTCACCACCGAGCAGGGGGTGGCGCAGGTGGAGGAGACGCTGGGGGTGGAGAACCTTTACGATCACGCGGCGGTCGACTTCGTCCACTACCTGGAGACGGCGCTGCGAGCCAAGGAGCTCTACCACCGGGACCAGGAGTACCTGCTCCACCGCGGGCAGGTGAAGATCGTCGACGAGTTCACCGGGCGGGTGCTGGAGGGACGTCGCTACTCCGAAGGGCTGCACCAGGCCATAGAGGCCAAGGAGGGGGTGAGGATTCTCGATGAGAACCAGACCCTGGCCACCATCACACTCCAGAACTTCTTCCGGATGTACGAGAAGCTGGCCGGCATGACCGGCACCGCCCAGACCGAGGCGCCCGAGTTGTCCCAGATCTACGGCCTCGAGGTGGTGAGCATCCCCACCAACCGGCCGGTGGTCCGCCTCGATGAGGGCGATCAGGTGTACAAGACGGAGGCCGCCAAGTACGGAGCGGTGGTGGACGAGGTGACCCGGGCGCACGAGCGGGAACAGCCCGTGCTGCTGGGCACGGTCTCGATCGAGAACTCCGAGCGGATCTCCACCCTGCTGTCGCGCCGCGGCATCCCCCACCAGGTGCTCAACGCCAAGCACCACGCCCGGGAGGCGGACATCATCTCCCAGGCGGGCCGTCCCGGGGCGGTCACGGTGGCCACCAACATGGCCGGCCGGGGAGTGGACATCATGCTGGGAGGCAACCACGAGTCCCTGGCCCGGCTGGACCTGCGCCGCGCCGGGATCGACCCCGAGGACTCCCGTTACGAGCCCCGGTTTCGCGACCTGGCCGCCCGCTTCCACGGGGAACTCTCCGATGACCGACAGCGGGTTCTGGACGCGGGGGGCCTGCTGGTGCTGGGGACCGAACGCCACGAGTCCCGCCGGATCGACAACCAGCTACGGGGTCGGTCGGGACGCCAGGGCGATCCGGGCCGCACCAGGTTCTTCCTGTCCCTCGAGGACGACCTCATGCGCCGTTTCCAGGGCGAGCGGGTGGCCTCGATCATGGGACGGCTGAAGATCCCCGAAGAGGTGCCGATCGAGCACAAGATGGTCACCGGCGCGGTGGAGAGAGCCCAGCGGCAGGTGGAGGCGCAGAACTTCGAGATCCGCAAGAACGTCCTCAAGTACGACGAGGTGATGAACCTCCAGCGCGAGCGGATCTATGACTGGCGGAACGACATCCTGGTGAAGGAGGAGACCGCCGGACTGGTGTCGAGATGGATGGAGCAGGCCATCGAGGGAGTGGTCACCGACGAGTTCGGCCCCCTGGCGCCGAGCGAATGGGACTGGGAGAAACTCAACCGGGAACTGGAGATCTACTACGAGAGCCGGCTCGGCCCCGACGGCGCGGCCAAGAGGCTCACCACCGACGACGTCGCCCGGCTCGCCCTGGTGGAGGCGGAGGAGGCCTACCGGCAGAAGACCGAGGAACTGGGACCGGCCGTGGTGGCGGCGGTGGAACGTTCGGTGATGCTGTCGGTGATCGACAACAAGTGGCGCGAGCACCTGGCGGAGATGGACTACCTCCGTTCGGGCATCGGCCTGCGGGCCATGGGACAGAGGGACCCGCTCACCGAGTACCAGCGGGAGGCCTACGACCTCTTCGCCGACATGGTGGAGGCGGTGAAGCGGGACTCGGTCCGCTACCTCTTCCACGTCAAGGCGACCAAGCCCCGCCGCCCGGCGGCCACCGCCCCCCGCCCCATCCGTCCCTCACGGGCCGGAAAGGCCAAGGTGGGACGCAACGCACCATGCCCGTGCGGCAGCGGCAAGAAGTACAAGCGGTGCCACGGCGCCGTCGCATAGGAAAGGCCCGGCGGAGCCACCGATCGGGGTTAGCCTTGGTTGCCTGTTCACGCCGCCCCGACCCCGACTTTGACCCATGTCTGTAGAGCATTTCGACCCAGAGGCGATCCTCGCCGAGTTACGTATCCGCCTGGACGAAGCCGGGAGGTTCCTTTGACCTCGAACGCAGGCGATCGGAAGCCGAGGTGCTTCGCCGGGAGTCGGCCGATCCCCGCTTCTGGTCGGATCCCGACCGCGCTCGGGAGACCGGTCGCCGCCTAGCAGGCCACGAGAGCCTGATCGCCTCCTTCGACGGCCTGGCCGCTCGTCTCGACGACGCCGAGGTGCTGCTGGCGCTGGCCGACGAGGGCGGCGCCGACGCCGCCGAGGCCGTGGAGGAGGCCTCCGCGGAGCTCAGGACCGCCGAGGAGATCCTCGGGGAGTTGGAGCTTTCCAGCCTCTACTTCGGGGAGTACGACAATCATCCCGCCATCCTCGGCATCCACGCCGGAGCGGGAGGCGTGGACGCCCAGGACTGGGCCGAGATGCTCCTGCGCATGTACCAGCGTTACCTCTCCGACCGCAACTACGAGTGGCAGCTCATCCAGATAACCCCGGGGGAGGAGGCCGGCATCAAGTCGGCCACCCTCACGGTGCGTGGCGAGAGGGCGTACGGGAACCTCGAGTCGGAACGGGGAGTCCATCGCCTGGTCCGCATCTCCCCCTTCGACGCCCAGAACCGCCGCCACACCTCCTTCGCGGGCGTGGACGTGGCGCCGGAGATGGGGAAGGAGGCCCAGGTCGAGATCAATGACGAGGACCTCCGGATCGACACCTACCGGTCCACGGGCGCCGGCGGCCAGCACGTCAACACCACCGACTCGGCGGTTCGGATCACCCACATTCCCACCGGGGTGGTGGTGCAGTGCCAGAACGAGCGGTCCCAGTTGCAGAACCGCTCCCGGGCGATGGACATCCTCCGATCCCGGCTGGCCGAGCTTGCCCGCCGGGAGCGCCAGGCCGCGCTGGACGCCATCCGCGGAGAGCAGGGAGAGGCGGGCTGGGGCCGGCAGATAAGGTCCTATGTTCTCCAGCCCTTCCAGTTGTGCAAGGACGTCCGGACCGGCCTGGAGATCGGGGACGTCCAACGGGTCCTGGACGGCGACATCCAGCCGCTCATCGAATCCTATTTGCAGTGGCGGCGGGTCTCCCACGAGCGCCGGTCACGCGCCGAGCCCCTCCCCGGTGGGGGTGCCTGAGATTGGAGCCCCAAAGTGGTAGCATCGTTTTCTGGCCGAGTATGAGCCCTGCCATCGGTCTCCCGGAAGGTTCGCTTTGATCAGACTCGACTCCGTAACCAAGGTGTACAAGGGTGGAACGGTGGCTGCCCGCGATGTCTCCCTCAACATCCGCCGCGGAGAATTCGTATTCCTGGTCGGCCCGTCGGGCTCGGGCAAGTCAACGCTGGTCCGGCTGCTGCTGCGCCAGGAGATGGTGACCCGGGGGACCATCTGGGTGGCGGGAAAGGACATAACCCGCCTCCCGGCCTGGAAGGTGCCCTACCTGCGCCGGTCGATCGGCACGGTCTTCCAGGACTTCAAGCTCCTCTCCACCAAGACCGTCTCCGAGAACGTGGCCTTCGCCCTGGAGGTGATCGGCCGTCCCCGTTCGGCGATCCGCTCCCAGGTGGAGCAGGTGCTGGAGCTGGTGGGGCTGGACGACCTGGGCGGCCGCTATCCCGACCAACTCTCGGGCGGGGAGCAGCAGCGGGTCTCCATAGCCCGGGCGTTCGTCAACCGACCGCTGATACTCCTGGCCGACGAGCCCACCGGCAACCTGGACCCCACCACCTCGGTGGGGATCATGAGAATTCTGGACCGGATCAACCGGTCGGGCACCACCGTGGTGATGGCCACCCACGACCACGCCATCGTCAACGCCATGCGCCGCCGGGTGGTGGCCATCGAGAAGGGCCAGGTGATCCGGGACGAGCGGGGAGGAGGGTTCGAGGAGCCCCCGGAGCCGGTCGAACCGGCCGTTCCCCACTCTCCTCCACAGAACCTGCCCCTGTCGCCTGATCCGGACAAACCCACCCTTCCGCGCATGGATTCCTAGGAGACGAAGTCCATGGGCCGGATGATCTTTCTCATCGGGGAGTCGCTGGTAAACCTGCGGCGCAACGCCCTGGTGGCCACCGGCGCCATCCTGGCGGTCTTCATCTCGCTCACCCTGGCCTTCGGCGCCCTGGTGGTGAACGAACTGCTCCGCCTCAACACCATCGGGTGGCAGCAGGGCACCCACATCATCGCCTTCCTGAAGGACCCCGACCAGGGCGGCCTGGACGCCGCCGCCCAGGTGACCTACCGCGACCAGGTGATGGCCTGGGAGGAGGTGGAGACCGTCCACTATGTCGACAAGGCGGGCGCCTACGAGGAGTTCAAGGAGATATTCGCCTCCCGTCCGGAACTGATCGAGGTGACCGACCCGCTCAAGCTCCCCGCCTCCCTGCGCATCGAACTGGCCTCGATCGACCTCTACCGGGATGTCCAGTTCCGCCTGTCGGCCGACCCGGTGGTGCGGGAGGTCCGTTCCTTCGGCGAGCAGATCGAGCAACTCTCCACCATCTCCCGGGTGCTGAACGTGCTGGGCTGGGGCCTTTCGCTGGTGCTGGGCCTGTCGGCGATAATTCTCATCTCCAACACCATCAGTCTGGCCATCTACGCCCGCCGGAACGAGGTCTCGGTGATGAAGCTGGTGGGAGCGTCGAACTGGTTCATCCGGGTGCCCTTCCTCCTCGAGGGCCTGATCGAGGGAGTGGTGGGCGCCGTCATGGCGGTCCTCACCGTCTGGCTGGCCGCCCGCAACCTCAACAGCCTGGGAGAGACCATCCAGCTGATCACCCTCAATATCCCCGCCCGGTTCTTCTTCCGCTGGGGAGTGGTGCTGGTGCTGTTCGGGGCCACCGTCGGGGTGGCGGGTTCGCTCCTGGGGCTGAGTCGCCATCTGAGAGAAGTGGATTCCTAGGATGAAACGGGGATGGGGAGGTTGGGGGGCGCTCCTCCTGGTGCTGGTGGTCGCCGCCTCCCTCGGGGTCCCCGCCGCAGCCGACACGGCCGACGAGATCGCCCGCCGGATCGCCGAGTTGGAGCGCGAACTCGAGGAGGTGCAGGCCGGGATAGAGGACGTGGAACTGTCGGTGGACGCCAACCTCGACGTCCTGGCCGCCACCGAACAGGACCTGGCTGTCGCCCGGCGCCGGCTCACCACGGTCGAGGTTGAACTGGAGGCGGCGAGGGTTCGCCTGGCCCTGGCCGGCCAGGAAGTGGCCGCGGGAGAGCGCCGCATCGCCGGGGTGGAGAGCCGCATGGCCCTCCTGGAGGCCCAGCTTGCGGCCATCCGGGCACAGATCCTGGACGCCACCCTGTCCCTGGAGCGGCGCGCCGTGGACCTGTACGTGGGCTTTTTCTCCGCTGGCCGCTGGGCGGTGCTGCAACAGGACAACCTGGTCGACCTGACCCTGGGAAGAGCCTACGGCGGAGACCTGCTGGCCGAGGCCGACCAGGAGATCCGCGACCTCGAAGCCCTCGACCGGGACCGGGTGGAGAAGGAGGTCCGCCTGGAACGGGAGAGGGCGGTCGCAGTCGAGGAACTGGTCCTCCTGGAGGAGCACCGGGAACAGCAGTCGGCGGAGTTGTGGGAGGTGGAGCGCCTGCGCATCGAGGGACAGTCGAGCGTCACCGCGGTGGAAGATCTCCTCGACGGGGTGCAATTGCAGATCCAGGCCTACCTGCAGGAGAAGGAAGGCCTCCTGGACGACGCCGAGCGCCTGGGCAGAGAGATCGCTTACCGGAAGGTGCTCCTGACCCGGGCGCTCCGTCCGGGGAGTCTGGCCTGGCCGACCGACGGGCTGATCACCTCGGGCTTCGGTTGGAGGACCCATCCGATTCTCAACCGCAGGATCTTCCACAACGGCATCGACCTCGACTCCCCCCATGGCTCGCCGGTCCGGGCCGCCGGCGACGGGAGGGTGATCCTGGCCCAGTCGTGGAGCGGATTCGGAAACACCGTGGTGATCCAGCACGGCGGGGATGTAACCTCCATCTACGGCCACCTATCCCGGTTCGGGACGTCGGTGGGACGAGACGTCCGGGAAGGGAACGTGATCGGGTATGTTGGCTGCACGGGGCTGTGCACCGGCCCGCACCTGCACTTCGAGGTACGGGAGGACGGCGCCCCCGTGAATCCCCTCAAATACCTGCAAGGATGAGACGCCATGGGCGTGAAGATGATTGCCACCAACCGCCGGGCACGGTTCGACTACGAGGTCCGGGAGACCTTCGAAGCCGGCCTGGTGCTGCTCGGCTCGGAGGTGAAGAGTCTGCGGAACCACGGCGCCTCCATCGGCGAGTCGTTCGCTCAGGTCAAGGCGGGCGAAGCGTGGGTGATGGGGATGCACATCGCCCCGTACTCCTTCGCCCGTGAGGGAGGACACGATCCCTTGAGGCCCAGGAAACTGCTCCTGCATCGCCGGGAGATAGAACGGATCTCATCCCGGGTCGCCGAGCGGGGCCTCACCCTGGTGCCCCTGCGACTGTACTTCAAGAAGGGCAAGGTCAAGTTGGAGATAGCGTTGGCCAAAGGGCGCACCAAGGTGGACAAGCGACAGGTCATCCGCGAGCGCGAGCAGCGCCGGGAGATGGAAAGGGGCCTCCGCCAGGTCGGCCGCCGTCTCGGAGGCTTCTAGCCTCGGTCAAACCGAAAACGCCGCGGCGTCTGTCACACCGGGTTTGTATAGTTGAGCGGTACCGAGAAGACATGGGGGTGACTTGGATTCGACGTTGAGTAATCGCCGTGTCGGAAGCGAGCCGAGGTTTCCGGAACCTCGCAAAACAACCGGGTAAACAAAAACAAGTGCCAAACCACAAATGGCGCTGGCTGCCTGATAGATAGGTAGCCCGTCCTCTCCGGAGGGTTCCCGCCCCACCGGACAAGGGCGTCGCTAATGCGGGATGCCCCCGACGGGACTCCGGGACCGCTGGGCCAAGCCAATCCCGGATGGGCCGATGGGAGACAGCTGCCGTGATCTCACCGGCCGACAACCAACCGGCGGCTGCGCTCGGAGAATTCGACACGAAGAACTCGGCGGACCGGGGTTCGACTCCCCGCACCTCCACCATTCGCCGATTTCGCCTGTTTTCCTTTCTCAAGGGTTCTGACGGTTTCCCGAGGTTTCATATAGAACCGTTATCCCAGGTAGAAAGCCATATTCTGATGGTAAGGCGTGGAGCGTGTGGCTGTCCGTGAGGGTTCTTGACTTTCCCGTTGGTTGCTGGTAGGTTCAATGCAATGTGGGATACTATGTGGGACACAATAGTTAAATTCCCCAAATTCGAGGCGCTCAAGAAAGGAGATGATGGCGACACTCAACGCCCAACGGGTCCGTTCGTTGAAAGAACCCGGCAAATACGGCGATCAGCACGGGCTGATGTTGCGGGTCACGCCCACCGGATCAAAACAATGGATATGGCGAGGGACCATTCGCGGTAGACGCCGCGACCTCGGTCTCGGGGGATATCCATACGTCACCCTCAAAGAAGCCCGAACCAAGGCGTTCGAGTACCGACGGATCGCACGCCAGGGCGGCAATCCCACCGCCGGTCGGTCCACCGTGCCGACATTCCGGGAAGCCACCGAGAAGGTCATCCAGCTGCATGCTCCCAAATGGAAGCCAGGAGGCCTCTCCGAGAGGCACTGGCGTTCAACACTCGAGACGTATGCCTTTCCCCATTTGGGTGACATGGCTGTCAACCAGATCACGGGGGCGGATGTGATGGCCTGTCTTGCTCCGATCTGGAACCGAAAAGAGGAAACAGCCCGGCGGGTTCTGCAGCGAGTCTCGGCTGTTATGCGTTGGGCAGTGGCTCAGGGTTTCCGTGAGGACAACCCGGCGGACCGGAGGATCAAAGCAGCCCTTGGCAGCAATAGTGCCAAGGCGCAACACTTCAAAGCTCTTCACCACAGCCAGGTCGCCCAGGCACTAACCACCATCCGGGCCACCAGCGCGTGGAAAGCCACAGTCCTCTGTTTCGAGTTCCTGACACTCTGCGCTGTCCGAAGCGGGGAAGCCAGACTGGCTACCTGGGATGAGATCGACCTCGCTACTGCAACCTGGACCATTCCCGCAACTCGCACCAAGACCAGCAAACCCCACCGAGTGCCCTTAAGCACAACAGCGCTAGCCGTCCTCGAACAAGCCAGGGAACAAACCGGCGGTGTCGGGCTGATCTTTCCCGCGCCGAGAGGAAAGCCCATCTCCAACGCCACAATGAGCAAACTCTGCAAAGAGAACAACATCGGATGCGTCCCCCACGGAATGAGATCATCATTTCGGGACTGGTGCGGAGAAACCGGCGTCTCCCGCGAACTCGCCGAAGCAGCGCTAGCTCACACAGTCAAAGGAGTCGAAGGAGCCTACGCCCGAAGCGACCTCCTCGAAAGACGCCGCAAACTAATGGAACAATGGGGCCACTACCTACAAACCTGAAAGACCCGGCGTCTTAAGGGGGGTGTTTCTATCTTTTTTGCAAATCGGTTTGGGGGTGTTGGGGGTTGTA
>JAPPFD010000013.1 GCA_028823995.1 bacterium
ACAACCCCCAACACCCCCAAACCGATTTGCAAAAAAGATAGAAACACCCCCCCGACGGATTAGCTCGGCAGGCTTGACCTGTGTAACCAACATCGGACTCACAACCTTTCCATCCGGTTCAACGCCACCAGCAGCGGCGCAAATCTTCATATTGAAATCCACTATACACATTATTTACACTATTCGGCCGTAAAGAGACCCTCTAGTTCTCCTGTCTGCACAATAGAACACAACAAATTTGTCTGATTAGGGCCCTTATCCCAACAAAAAGTGCATTAAAGGCCACATACCAACCTTTTTGTGTGAATAGAAGCTGGAAACGTTCCTAATGGGAAACTCTCCCCTGACAAATGTGCTCCGATCTACTCTGAGGACACAGGCAACGATCACAAGGAGTTCGCCGCATGAACCAGATGAGAACCGGATCCGGAGACCCTCCCATACCTCCGCCCTCGGTCGGAGATGTGCAGGAGGCCGCCCGACGGATCAGCGGGGTGGCGTTGCGAGCCCCGCTCCTGAAGTACAAGTCTTCGGAGCCCGACCCGGCGATCTGGCTCAAGGCGGAGTGCCTCCAGCCGGTCGGGTCGTTCAAGCTGCGAGGGGTGTACAACTGGGCGCGGTCGCTCTCCGACGCCGACCTTCAACGGGGAGTCACCACCCAGAGCGCCGGCAACACCGCGCAGGCCCTGGGCTACTCGGCGCAGTTGCTGGGGGTCCCGGCCCGGAGTCTCCTGCCCGACAGCGCACCGCAGGTCAAGGTGGACGGGGTCCGCGCCTACGGCGTGACGCCGGTGCCGGTCCCCTTCTCGGCGCTGATGGACTACGTATTCGACAAGGGATGGGAGAAAGAGCCGTACAGCTACCTCAACCCCTGGGGGGACCCCTCGATGCTGGCCGGCTCGGGGACGATCGGGCTCGAGATCCTGGAGGACCTCCCCGAGGTGACGGCGATCTACGTGCCGGTGGGCGGCGGCGGACTGGTGTCCGGCATAGGCAGCGTGATCAAGGAACTCCGACCCGACACCGAGATCGTAGGGGTGCAGAGCACGGCCTGCCCCTCCCTCCGAGCGGCCCTGGACGCCGGAGAACCGAGATGGGTCGAGACCGCAGACACGATCTGCGACGGGACCATGGTGCCGGTGGTGGTCGACGAGATGTACCCGTTGGTGAGTTCGTCGGTGGACAGGGTGGTGCTGGTCTCGGAAGCCGACGTCCGCTCGGCCATCGCCGATCTGGCCCTGGGGAACAAGTTGGTCGTCGAGGGGTCCGGCGCCATGTCCCTGGCGGCCGCCCTCGCCGAGGAGCGGGACGGTCCGGTTGCCTGCATTCTGAGCGGAGGGAGCATCGGCGCGGACCGCCTGGCGGACATCCTCACCTCGGAGGCCTAGCCAAAGCCAGGACTCCGGCGCCTCCCCGGTAATCCAGGGCAGGGATGGCCGAGTCCCCATGTGCGCGGGATCGATGTGTTCTGCGAGACCGGCGCCTTCGACGTCGATCAATCGAGGGCGCCCTGGCGTTCCGCTGATATGGCGGACCATCGGTTCCGACTACCGACTCCGGACCGAGCGGCCGGGGCAGAACCAGCCCCTGCGTTAGTCTGCGGCGGGTTAGGATGTGTAAGGGAGGACTAACCCGAGGAGGACCCGTTTATGGGACGACTACGAATCGAGCAACATGAAGACGTGCCGCTTTGGGTGGACGAGCACGGGATAGCGGTTTCTAGCCGCGGTTTATCTATTCATCGCCGACATTGTGGCAATGGATGCAGGCCACTCCGACAGGTTTAGCCCAGGCCTTCGCGTGAGAGGGGTACGAAGCGTGCCCGGATTACCTGGGCGCCTGACGGGCGTGCGACGTTCTCTTGGGGCGATCCAGTTACACCGGGATAGCGGCATGTGGTTTGGGAACGCTGTGGCAACCACAGCATTCTGCCATGACGCATCGGTGCTGCCCATTCTCGAGGGGCGCCAGAACTGAAAGAAGGCAGGCACATTAGGGTTTTTACCACCGCCATCCGATGCGGGAGATTGTGACCCGCAGCCATGGAACAGCCAAAGGAGTAGACATGACTGTCGAAGAGACCGCTTCGATCGATGCCTCGGCATCCGCCGCCAATTGTCCCGTCGTTCATGAGACGAATGCCGCCATGGGGTCGTTGGCGAACCATCGCTGGTGGCCCGAACAGTTGAACCTGAGGCCGCTCAACAAGAACTCGCCGCTGATCGACCCCATGGGTGACGACTTCGACTACGCGCGGGAGTTCAACAGCCTCGACCTGGCGGCGGTGAAGGCCGACCTCGAAGAAGTCATGACCACCTCCCAGGACTGGTGGCCGGCCGATTACGGGCATTACGGGCCGTTGATAATCCGGATGGCCTGGCACAGCGCCGGCACCTACCGCATCTTCGACGGACGGGGAGGCGGCGGCTCGGGAACCCACCGGTTCGCCCCGCTCAACAGTTGGCCCGACAACGCCAACCTGGACAAGGCCCGCCGCCTGCTGTGGCCGGTCAAGCAGAAGTACGGTCGGCGGATCTCATGGGCCGATCTCATGATCCTGGCAGGGAACGTCGCCCTGGAGTCGATGGGTTTTCGGACCTTCGGATTCGGCGGCGGGCGCCAGGACGTGTGGGAACCCGAGGAGGACATCGACTGGGGACCCGAGACCGTATGGCTCGACGATCAGCGTTACAGCGGCGACCGGGACCTCGCCAACCCGCTCGGCGCCGTGCAGATGGGCCTGATCTATGTGAACCCGGAAGGGCCGAACGGCAGACCCGACCCGCTGGCGGCCGCCCGGGACATCCGGGAGACCTTCACCCGGATGGCCATGGACGACGCGGAGACCGTGGCGCTCATCGCCGGAGGGCACACCTTCGGGAAGACCCATGGCGCCGCTCCGGCGGACCGTCATGTCGGGCCGGAGCCGGAGGGCGCCGCACTGGAGGAGCAGGGCCTCGGTTGGAGGAGCACCCACGGCGACGGGATGGCAGCCGACGCCATCACCAGCGGACTGGAGGGCGCCTGGACGCCCACCCCCGTGAGATGGGACAACACCTTCCTGGAGATCCTGTTCGACTACGAGTGGCAGTTGGAACAGAGCCCGGCGGGCGCGTGGCAGTGGATCCCCACCGATCCGGCGGCAGCCAACCTGGTTCCCGATGCTCACGATCAGTCCGCATGGCACGCTCCCGTGATGCTGACCACCGACCTGGCGCTTCGCATGGACCCCGTCTACGAGCCGATCTCCCGGCGCTTTTTGGAGAATCCCGACGAGTTGGCCGATGCTTTCGCCAGGGCGTGGTACAAGCTGACCCATCGCGACATGGGTCCCGTGGCGCGGTATCTGGGTCCGGAGGTCCCCGACGAGCAACTGATCTGGCAGGATCCCGTCCCGGCCGTCGACCACGAACTGGTGGACGACCGCGACATCGCCGCTCTCAAAGCCAGGATCCTCGCCTCGGGGCTGTCGGTCTCCCGGTTGGTGGCCACGGCCTGGGCTTCGGCGTCGACGTTCCGCGACAGCGACAAGCGGGGCGGGGCCAACGGCGCCCGGATTCGCCTGGCTCCCCAGAGAGGCTGGGAGGCCAACGATCCGTCGGAGCTATCGGCCGCCCTCTCGGTTCTCGAAGGGATCCAGGCCGAGTTCAACAGCGCCCAGAGCAACGGCAAGAAGGTGTCGCTGGCCGACCTGATCGTCCTGGGCGGATGCGCCGCCGTCGAGGCGGCCGCCCGAGACGCCGGCCGCGATGTGGTGGTCCCGTTCACGCCGGGACGCACCGACGCCTCAGCGGAGCAGACCGACGTCGAGTCGTTCGCGGTGCTGGAACCCATCGCCGACGGGTTCCGCAACTACCGGAGGCCCGACGATCCCCGCCGACCCGAGCGGCTGGTCGTGGACCGGGCGAGCCTGCTGTCGCTGACCGCGCCGGAGATGACCGTGCTCATCGGCGGCCTTCGCGTCCTGGGCGCCAACACCGGAGGATCGGCGTTGGGAGTGCTCACCAACCGGGTGGGGACCCTAACCAACGACTACTTCGTGAACCTGTTGGACATGGGCACCCGGTGGCAGGTGTCGGAGACCGAGCACGTCTACGAGGGCAGCGACCGTCAGACCGGGACGGTCAAGTGGACGGCCAGCGCCGTCGACCTGGCGTTGGGCTCGAATTCCCAGCTCCGGGCCATCGCCGAGGTCTACGGGTCGGACGACGGCCAGGACAAGCTCGTCCGGGACTTCGTGGCGGCGTGGGACAAGGTCATGAACCTCGATCGATTCGACCTCTAGGGGACCGAGCGCCCTCCCGGGCCTATCGGCGGCCGAGCAGTTGCTTGATCCGCCGGACGGCAGGGGTCCACAGCCACTCGGGCTGGGTGAACCGGCGATAGTCCTCACCGGGCAGCCCTGTGGGGTCGTAGAAGCTCTTGTCGGTGTTCTTCTGCAGGTGGCTGGTCCGCTTCAGCACCTTCAGGCCGGCATAGAGCGCTCCCCTGTGACTCCATCCTTGCCGGTGGTAGTTCCAGTTGTCGGGCGCCAGGTCCTGTGCCGCGCCGAAGTGCCGCAAGGCGCGCTCGCTGTCGCCCACCGCCTCGAAGTGCAACGCCAGCTTGAAGGTCGCCTCCGCCAGACGGGTGTCGTCGTCGACGGGCTTGAGCCTCTCGGCGAGTTCGGTGCTCGACCAGACAAACTCGCTGTCGGCGCCCCGCTCTATCCAGTCGCGAGTCGCCTCGGCGAATGAGTTGTCGCCGAAGCGGACCTTGCCGAGGCCGAACCTGACGGTCGACTCGCCCGGGTACGCCCCTTCGTGGCTGCGTACGATGGTCCCGCCCTCGTCGATCCACGCCGCCGACGGCACGTTCACCCAGCCGAACAGCGAACTGATCTGGTGTGTCGGGTCGATGACGCACCGGAAGGTCGGCGAGGCCCGGTCGAACCACTTGCCCACGGCCTTGGGGTCCCCCGAGTCCTGTGCCACGCTGATCAACTCGAACCGGTCGGGGCCGATGGACTCGTACAACTCCTGCCAGACCGGCAGGCTGACCCGGCACCCTCACCACGACGCCCAGGTGAACAGCACCACCTTCCGGCCGCGGAAGTCCGAGAGCCGCAACGTGTCGCCGCTGCGCTCGGTCACCTCGAAGTCGGGAGCGATTCCGATTTCCAGCCCGGAGCGACGCACGTCGGGCACCGAGCCCAGGCTCCACACGTCGCCGTCCCGCGCGTACTGCTGGCCGATCATGTCGGCGAACTCCGAGTAGCACATCCACACCCAGTCCTCGGCGTCGGCGATCCACTCCTCAACCCTCTGGTCCGGAAGCGGCACGCACAACTCCCCCAGGCACATGCCTTGCGGCTTCATCTGCCAGCCGGTGGCGTCGGGGAGGTCGCCCACCCGCACCCACAGATGCTCCGTGTCGTCGGTCCGCTGGGCGATCTCGGTCGTCTTGCCGTTTGCCAGGATGATCACGATTGCTCCGTGAAAGTCGACTCGCCCTTGCTAGGCGTCCTCTCCGCCAAGGTGGGTTATCAGTAGTGAATTGTAGGTGGGGAAGGCATCCGACCAGGGAGCGGCGCCGTTCCGCGGGCCATCCCTTTATCGGACCACGGCCGGCCGCCGGTGCCTTTCACTATTCTGGAACGTCAGACAACGGACAAGGTTGGGGCAGGATGCGAGGACAATCAGGATGACCGCGGTTCTGGTTCTCTGCGGAATCGTCCTGGGAACCCTGTTGCTGGATGGTGGCGGCGGTTTCCTGTTCGGTGGTCTGGTCGGCTTTCTCGCCGCCCAGGTTGTGAAACTCCGGCGCCGGGTCCGAGAGATCGAAGAGACTCACGCCGCCGCCGCAGAGGTCACCGAAGTCGGTGAGCCCGTCACTCCTTCCGCGCCGACCGGGGAACAACCGCCACCCCCCGCCATGCCGCTCCCGTCCGATGCCCCTTCAGTCACCGTAGGAGCGGAACCACGCCCGCAAGTCGAACCCTCGCCCGTCGAGGCCCCAACGACGACCGCTGAGGAGACTCCGACCGAGGTGTACGCTCCTGTTGCCTATTACCGGCACTCCTCGTCCGGGGCCCTCTCCAGACTGTTCGAGCCGGTCAAGACCTGGGCTATCACCGGCAACGTGCCGGTCAAGGTGGGAGTCCTGCTCCTGGTAATCGGACTGGGGTTCCTGCTCGGAGTGGCCCTGGAACAGGGTTGGATCACCCTCACGATCGGAGTGCGCCACCTCCTGGTTGCGCTGCTCGGTGTCCTGTTGCTGGTGTTGGGATGGCGGACGCGACGCCGCAACCCCATCTACGGGCTGAGCCTCCAGGGAGGGGGCATTGCGGTCCTTTACGTAACCACCTACGTGGCGCACGCGGTATACGACCTGCTACCGGCCCCTCTGGCGGCCGGTTCGGTCGTGGCCGTCACCGTGGGCGCCGGTGTGCTGGCCGTAGCCCAGGACTCCCGGTCCCTGGCCGTGCTCGGCATAACCGGCGGCTTCATGGCGCCGATCCTGGCGTACTCGGATGCCGAGGACCACGTCCTGGTGTTCGGCTTCTACGTCATCCTGAGCACCGCCATCGTGGCGGTGGCCTGGTTCAAGGTCTGGCCGGTCCTGAACCTGGTGGGCCTTGGCTTCACCGTCGGGTTGACCACCTTCTGGCTGCTGACCAGGTACGAGGTAGACGGATGGGCGACCACTCAACCCCTGATCGCCCTCCTGATACTCCTCTACATGGCCATCCCCCTCCTGATGGCCATCCGACGACCTCCCAATGTCAGAGACCTGATGACCAGCCCGCTGGTTTTCGGGACGCCTTTCATCGGTCTGGGTTTCCAGTTCCTTCTCACCGATCACCTCGAATACGGGCCGGCGATCAGCGCCGCGTCACTGGCCGCCTTCCATGGAGTGTTTGCGGCGGTGGCTCACCGGTTCGGTAAAGAGTCACGTGCCCTGGTCGAAGTCTATTTGGCCTTGGCGATGACCTTCGTGTCGATCGCAGCGCCGTTGGCGTTCGATACCCAGTTCACTTCGGCGGTCTGGGCGTTGCAGGGGGCGTTGCTGGTGTGGGTAGGCCTTCGCCACGACCTCCTCATCTTCAAGGTGGGCGGCGCATTCCTGCAACTTCTCTCCGGAGGCGTCTTCCTGCGTCATCTCTCCGAGTCCCTGCCCTATCCGGACGGTACGGCAATTGTGATCAACGGTTATTTCCTGGGAGCGGCGCTGCTGGCTTTCACGGGTTTGTTTACGGCTCGGATGGTCGATGCACGTGAAGACCTGTGGAAGGGCATCAAGGACATCCCGTGGCTCTTCCTCTTCTGGGGGATCGGTTGGTGGCTGCTGGGCGGGTTGACCGAGATAGCCGCCCAGGTGCCCGTGGATGCGCGTCTGAATGTCTCGATCGCGTTCACGGCGGCCTCCCTTGGTGGTATGGCCCTGGCCGCGCCGCTGGTCCGCTGGTCGAAGCTGGCCACCGCGGGGGTCCTGCTGCTTCCCGTCCTGCCCTTGGCGATGATCATGACGCTGGCACTCCAAGACCACCCGTTCGGGTCGAACGGCTGGGCGGCCTGGACCGTGGCGTTGGCGGCCTACTACTCGGTCCTGCGCCTCCGGGGAAGGAGTTTTCGTCGCGTTGTGACGGCGATGCACGTCGTCGGCTACTGGGTCCTAGCGGTGCTGGTGGGTACCGAGGTCCACTGGCAGGTCGATCGAGTCGCCGACGGGGTGTGGCCCACAACCGCGGCGCTGGCGGGGGTCCTGGCGTTGGTGGGGGCGACCATGCTGGCTCGCGGACCGCGGGTGTGGCCCCTGAAGGCGCATTGGCGGACCTACCTCATGGCTTGCGCGGGTCCGGTCCTCCTCGTGGTTGTTCTCACGCTGGTCTCCATCAACCTGACGTCGAACGGCGAAGCCCCTCCACTCACCTACCTGCCGCTGCTGAACCCCCTGGAAGTGCTGACTTTCCTGGTGGTGGTCGCCGCGCTGGCCTGGAAAAAACTGGTCCGCTCCGAATCGGACCATCCACTCGAGGACCTGGTCGGTGGCAACTGGGCTCCGGGACTGGCCGTCGCCGGCATCGTTCTGCTGACCATGACGGTGGCTCGGACAGTTCACCATTGGACCGGAGTGCCGTTCGACCTCGAGTCCATGACCTCCTCCACCACCCTCCAGGCATCCTTGTCCATCGTCTGGGGTCTCACCGGCCTCGCCGGGATGGTGGTCGGAAGACGCTCGGCCCGGCGGATCGTGTGGATCGGCGGCGCCTCCCTCATGGGAGTGGTGGTCGTCAAGCTGTTCCTGTTCGACCTCAGCAACACCGGGACGGTGGCGAGGGTCGTGTCATTCCTGGGAGTGGGCCTGCTGCTCATGATCGTCGGTTACTTCGCCCCGGTCCCCCCGGCGACCCCCACCGACGCCGCGGACGCAACCGATGAAACCCAACCTCGTGGCGATCGGGGATCGCCTCGGCAATGAGCGCCACCGGGTTTATTCCGCGGCGCATCCCTCCTCGTCGAAGCCGGGGTTGAGTCTCGTGAATACCCGTCCCGGCCAACCTGGGTGGGCGCCCTTGATGTAACGCTCGCAGACGGGGCCGTCAGCGCCGACAGGGATTTCCCACTGAATTTCATTGAAGGGAGGAGGATAAGGACGCTTGGTGATCAGCTCCCATCGACCTGACGTGCAGCGCCAGGTCAGAAGCTGATTGAACATCTCCGTCGTGTACTTCGGCATGTTTCTTTCACCGCATCTCCGTGGGGCTTGGGTGTAAGCAAGGTGCCACTCCCATGCTGTCACAGTGATGGGAGTAGGAAGGCCGTCCGATGTCGGGTCCTGTCCCCGACCGCCCTGGTCCTGGAAGTCCTGGCCCTGACCATCCCCCTGCGAGCCGCCCTGGCCCTGACCATCCCCCTGCGAGCCGCCCTGGCCCTGACCACCCGCCACCGAGCCGCCCTGGGCTCCCCGCGCCTGAGTCAAACAACGCTCAATGGCCGCATCCACATCCGCCTTGGTGGCCTCCCCTTCAAAGTAACCTCCCAGCACCGCGACAGCATCCGCGCAACCGGGACCGAACACCTCCCACACCGACACAGGCGTCGGGAGGCCGTCCGACGTGGAACCCTGCCCCTGACCACCCCCCTGCGAACCGCCCTGGGCTCCCCGCGTCTCAGCCGCACAACGCTCAAAGGCCGCATCCACCTCCGCTCTGGTGGTCTCCCCTTCAAAGTACCCTCCCAGCAGGGCGACGGCATCTGCGCAACCGGGGCTGGTCGCCTCCTCCTGGGCCAGCACGACGGCAGGCGCCACCGCGGACAGGGCGAGGGCCAAGGGAAAGACGACGAACATGTGGAACGCGACGATGCGCTTCATGATTCAGCCCTCTTCGTAATGACGCCGAGTAAGCATGATCATTACATGCAATTGTTACTTGTCAGTGCAGTATTACAGACCAGAATGCAACCACGAGCGAGCACTCGCATGAAGATAACATGTATCCGCCTCAGCTCGGAGCCGTATTCGGTCTCACCCCGGACCCCCCGTGTGCCGCTACCTCTCAGAGACAGGAAACGCTGACTGTCAACTGCCTAACCCTGGATTCACATCCAACCGGACTCCTTGACCTTGCCGAGAGCCCCGGTGGGCGTGGTCGGCTTTCAGGTCGGCATCGTCCGACAGACGCCGGGCTCTGTAGCGCATTCGCATGTTCTGGTATGCCGCCCAGACACTCATGGTGGGCGGCAGGAGGAAGGTCGAGACTATCAGCGAGTAGATGAGGGCCAGCGCCACCATCAGGCCGAAGTTCCGGAACACGACCAGGTCCGACAGCGCCAGCACCCCCATTCCCAGAGCCGTGGTCAAGGCCGATCCCATGAGCGCCGAGCCGGTGGTGGAGAGCGTGCGGCCCATGGCCTCCTCCGGGTCGCGCGCCTGTGAGTACTCCTCCTGGTACCGATAGATGATATGAATCGTGTAGTCCACGCCAACACCGATCACCAGGGCGATGACCGCCGATGTGGTGATGGTGTAGGGGATGCCGAGCAGTCCCATGGTGCCCAGCATCCAGATGAGGGACACGACGACCGGCGCCACCGCAATGACGCCCAGCACGGATTGGCGCATGGTGATCCTGAAGAAGAGCATGAGGATGGCAAGGGCCGCCACGATGGTCATGACGGTTGTCTGAGTCTGGGTCTCCCTGATCTCGTCGTTGACAACTACGTACCGGATCTCCGACGACGTGACGGTGATCTCCTCGTCGCCCCCGAACCAGAGCCCCTCGATGTCTTCCTGCATCCATCTGGTTCGCTGCTGGTCTCCGGTGAAGGCCTGAAACTGGAGAAGCATGGTGTCCACGCCGTGGGGGTCCTCTGCGAGGACGCGAGCCAGCTCATCAGGCTCTCTCTCCTTCATCCTCACGACGAACTCCTGCACCAACTCCCGATCGACCTGGAGACGGGCCGTGGCCCGGTTGAACAGGGCCTCCAGTTCGGGGTCGTACCTGTCTCCCAGTGTGCCGTCGTCGGTGATCCAGTCGACGACCACAATGCCCGGGGATGTCTGGATCCCCGACACCGCGCCTCGCGGGCGTCGCAGGTTGTCATCGAAGGCGGTGGTCAGGTCCACCAGGTTGAACAGGGTCCGGGGTTCGGTTATCTCGGCCTTCACGAGGACATCCACCACCTCCGTCGAACCACCGACCGCCGCCCTAAGGGTGTCCAGGTCCCGGTTGAGGTCCCCCCCGCTGGGCAGCAGGTCCCGATGACTGAAGTCGGTCGTGACCGAAGCGGCCGCGAACCCGAACCCGACGGTGGCGGCTGCAAGCACCGCCAGAAGCGGCACAGGCCAGCGCACCGAGGCCATTCCCAGCAGCCGCCCCGCCCAGCCCACGCCGGGCAGGGAGTCAGAGATGGGACGGGCCGGCGGGAGGGCGCCACGCTCCTCCCTGCGCCGATCGATGATGGTCCGGACGGCCGGCACGAATGTCAGCATCACCACGAAACTGAGCCCCACCCCCACGGCGGCGACCACTCCGAAATCCCCGATTGGGGCAACGGGCGACAGGAGGTTGCTGAGGAGGCTCACCATAGTCGTTCCGGCCGCCAGCGCCACCGGGGTGATCACCTTCCGCAGTCCGCCCCGCATCGCTTCTGCGACCGGCTCTCCACTGATCCGGTACTCCCGGTAGCGGGACAGCGACTGGATGACGTAATCCACGGCCAGACCGATGAGGATTATGGGCACCATGGCTCCGAAGGCGTTGGGCGGACCGATGAGATCCAGTGCACCCGGCCCCAGCCAGCCTTCTGCTCCGAGGGTCCAGGTAAGGGCCAGCCCAAGGCCCACAAGGGTCAACAACAGGTCCAGCCCCGAACGCATGAACAGCAGCATCAATGCCGAGACCACCAATACGGCCAGGGCCATCAGCGGCACGAAGCCCGGGCCCGTGGCCTCCTGGTACACCTGCTCGATCAGGGCCGGAGACACGGTTCCCACCAGAAGCGGTCCTTGTGAAGTCTCCGCGAGGTCGTGGATCTTCAATTGCGCCTGCCTAGCCAGATCGTCCCCGGTGTCGCGCAGCCTGATAGTGGCCACCGATATGAGGGTGCCGTCGCGGTCGGTTCCGGTCATCTCCAAGAGAGCGGTCTGCGGCCGAACCAATCCGGGGTCGGTGAGCATCCGTTCGATTGCCGAGTTGATCTCCGCCTGCGTAACCCTTTCAAAGCCGTCGGTCTCCAGGACTCCGCCGATCACGGACGTCGGGGCCACGATGGCATGGGAGGGCGTCAGCGTCCCCGCTACGCCCGGCTCAACTGCGATGCGGTCCAGCAACTCGTCCATCTGCGCCAGGCCGGCAGGCGACAGGGCGTTGCCGCGGAATATGACCGTCGTAACAACCGCGTCGGATGAACCTCCGAAGAGTTCATCGATAGTGTCGGCCGCCCTGGCGACGTCGCTGTCGGAGGGGAGGAAGGTCACGGTCCCGGTCTCGGCCTGGGGGACCCGGAGCGTGAGACCCCCACCGAAGAGCAACGTGGCCGCCAACACCGCCGCCAACGTTATCCAGGGACGCGCCGCCACAGCCCGGATTGCCAAATCGAATACTCGGGTTAGGCGAAACACTCAGGACACCTGTTCAAGCAATCGGAACACCGATCGCCAACCTCCGGAACCAGACTCGTCGAAGCCTAACTTTCCAGCCAACTTATGTGGAAAGCACAAGACGGCTCCCTCCACCGCCGACTCCCTCCCGGGGGCTGGGTCGGCAAAGGGGCGCCCATGTCACCAGCCGGCAACCCCCCAAGGCCTCGGAGATTTCATCCACACCTACAATCACCAAGAGGCCGGAGGGAACGGAATGGAAGTGATGGCGGCCGCTCAAACCAGGCACAACATCGGCGAAGCGAGGTAGGCGTGAACTTCGATTCGTACGATCTCGACCCGGCCGTGTTCGACGAGATGTTCGGCGCCGACGGCACACCCCACCCCCACTGTGAGGATCTGTACGACACGCTGGGGTCGATGTCGTCCGCCGATCTGAGCGCCATCGGAGAATGGGTCACCCGCTCGTTCACCAACGAGGGGATCACCTTCACCGTCTACGGCGACGACGAGGAGACCGAGCGCATCATCCCCATCGACTCCGTTCCCCGGGTGATGTCCGCCGCCGAATGGGGCGACCTCACCGCCGGCCTCAAACAGCGGCTCTCGGCCCTCAATCGCTTCCTGGAGGACATCTACAGCGAGGCCCGCATCATCGCCGACGGGGTGATACCGGCCGACATGGTGCGGGACTGTCCCCAGTACCGCCTGGAGATGAGGGGGTTCAAGGCGCCCCACGGCGTCTGGGTGGCGGTCTGCGGGACCGACCTGGTCCGCACCAACGAAGGTTTCCGCGTCCTCGAGGACAACCTGCGTGTCCCCTCGGGCGTGTCGTACATGCTGGCCATACGGAAGGCGACCAAGTCCGCCCACCGGCTCCTGTACCGGCTCTCGGGAGTGCGCGACATCGAGAACTACGGGCTCATCCTCGCCCAGACCCTGCGGGAACTGGCGCCCGAGGGACGCTCCGACCCCACCATGGCGCTCCTCACCCCCGGGATCTACAACTCGGCGTTCTACGAGCACATGTTCCTGGCCCGCCAGATCGGCGCCGACCTGGTGGAGGGCCGGGACCTGTTGGTCGAGGACGGCTACGTCTACATGCGCACCACGTCGGGGTTGAAACGAGTCGACGTGATCTACCGGCGCGTCGACGACGACTTCCTGGATCCCCTGGTCTTCCGCCCCGACTCGCTGCTCGGGGTCCCGGGCCTGTTGCACGCCGCCCGCCTCGGGAACGTCTCGCTCGTCAACGCTCCCGGCACAGGGGTGGCCGACGACAAGAGCGTCTACGCCTTCGTCCCCGACATGATCCGCTACTACCTGGGCGAAGAGCCCTTGATCCACAACGTCGAGACCTACCTGTGCAGACGCCCCGAGGACCTCGAGTACACCCTCGACAACCTCGAACGCCTGGTGGTCAAGCGGGTCGGCGAGTCGGGCGGGTACGGGATGCTGATCGGCCCCCACTCGACCGCGGAGGAGCGCAACGAGTTCGCAGCCCTGCTGAGGGCGGACCCCGCCGACTACATATCCCAGCCCACCCTCGCCCTGTCGCGTGCGCCGTGCCTCATCGAGGGACGGCTGGAGCCGCGGCACGTGGACCTGCGGCCCTTCATCCTGACCGGCGCCGAGACCCGGATCGTGCCGGGGGCGTTCTGCCGCATCGCCCTGCGCCGCGGGAGCCTGGTTGTCAACTCCAGCCAGGGCGGGGGCGGCAAGGACTTCTGGGTACTGGACGACTGATCGCCGATGCTGTCGAGAAGCGCCGCGGGGCTGTATTGGATGGGCCGTTACCTGGAGAGAGCCAGCCACCTGTCCCGGCTGCTCCGCCAGCAGACCGAGTCGCTCGCCGACAGCCCGCCCCGGGACATCTACTTCGGCTGGCACCGCATATATGGCGCACTGGACCGGGAGCCGCTCAGCGGCGCGCTGGAACTCGACAGCGACGACCTGTTCGCACTGGTCGACTCGTTCGCGCTGGCCGACGACCTGACCTTCGAACCCACCAACCCCGACTCGATCCGCAGTTGCTTCGCCCAGGGACGGGAGAACGCCCGCCAGATGCGCCACCACATCTCCGCCGAGATGTGGACCTGCCTGAACCAGTCGCACCTCCGGCTCCAGGACATGGAGATGCAGGACATATGGGTCAGGTCTCCTGAGAATTTCTACGCCGAGACCGCCGCGGAGATCGACACGTTCCGTGGCGTGACCTCGTCCACCCTGTACCGCGACGACGCCTGGCACTTCGTCCAGTTGGGAAACTACATAGAGAGGGTCCAACTCTCCGCCTCCCTCCTGATGGCCCAGATCTCAGCGGTCCACTTGTTCGAGATCCCGGCGGACGCCTACTGGACCAGCCTTCTCCGCCACTACTACGCGTTCGAGGCCTACAACCGCGCCTCCAGCGCCGCCATCGACCCAGACCGCGTCCTGGGCCTCTTGGTCACCAACCCCCAACTCCCCGACTCGTTGAGCCTGTCCGTGGCCGAGTTGTGCACCGAGTTGGCCGCCATCGGACCGGGACCAGACACCGAGGCCACCGCCCGGACCCGGAGCCAGGCCGAGTACCTTCGCCAGTTGGTCGGGATCGAATGGCCCGGCGGCGCCGACGGCCACGCCCTGCTGGGAAAGATCGACGTCGGGTGCCGACAACTCCACGACCTGGTGACGAAGACCTATTTCGACTACCCGGTTCTCGCGCCTGACCAAGGGAGGGCCGGCAGGCACGACCAGTGACCGCACCCGCCGGCGGAGCTCAGGATTCGTCGCGCTACCGCATCGAACACGTCACCCGCTTCGTGTACACCCAGGCGGTCCGCCGATGCACCATGTCACTCTGCCTCCAACCCCTCCAGGTTCCCGGCCAGAGGCTTGCGGACTTTTCCGTCAAGACCACACCTCCCGCCAGGTTGACGACCGAGACCGACCCGTTCGGCAACACCCGGCACATCCTGACCCTCCACCAAGATCACGACTCCCTACAGGTCGTCTCGATTTCCGATGTGGAGATGGAACCGCCGCCCGCCCTACCGGAACGCCTGGGAATGAGCACTTGGGACGAGGTCCGGGCTGGGGGCGCCGATCCGAAGTGGTGGGACTTCACCAGCGCAAGCCCGGTGGCCCGCCCCTCCCCTGCCCTCACTGAATTCGTCACGGGGCTGGGAGTCGAACCGGAAGGCGATCCTCTGGCCGACCTGATGGCGCTGTCGGAGGCGCTCAACGACGCTTTCGAGTACCTGCCGGGCGCCACATCGGTGGACTCCACGATCGACGAATTCCTCGCCTCGGGGAAGGGCGTGTGCCAGGACTACACCCACGTCATGGTCGCCATCGCCCGCTCCTGGGGCGTTCCGACCCGGTATGTGTCGGGGTACCTGTACGTTACCGCTGACGGGTCGGGACAGCCCGGATCGGCCTTCGGGGCCGCCACCCACGCCTGGGCCGAGACCCGCCTGCCCCGCCTGGGCTGGATCGGCCTCGACCCCACCAATCGGACCCTGGCCGACCACAAATACGTGCGGATCGCGGTAGGCCGCGACTACCGAGACGTCCCCCCCACGCGAGGAGTGATCGAGGGAGGAGGCGAATCCCAACTGGAGGTAAACGTCCGGATGACCCTCCTCTGACAGATCCCGGCGTAGTGAAGGGCCACAGCCGGGTTCTCGTTGTCCCAAGGCGGAACTCAACCTGCCGAAGACGTAACCGCCTTTCGCCTTTTATTGCGGGTACCGAATGTGATGCGGGGTTCTGCCCCGAGGATGGGATAGATCGGGCCACGGTAGCGGTGTGGACTGTGCGGGTGTTGGATGGAGCGGATCCATGGCCGGTGGCGTTGCCGCGTTGTTCGGACATGGACACCTTGGAGGTGCCGTTTTAGTCGTTGTCTGCGGTGGGTTTTGGACCGGTTGGGCGGATTGACCCGATGAAGCGTTCCATCAATTCGTTCCACGCCCCTTCGGTGGGTGGTCCGCTGCTTCGAGGCTTTGCCAGAGCGGCGAGCCGAACGCCGAGGCTGAGCGTCTGGCACGAGAGCACGATGGCCTCGGTGCTCAGCGTCTGGTCGATCTCGCCGGTTGCTTTGCCATGGTCAACTATCTGGGTGAGCACGTCGGCCTCGATGTCGAGGGCGCGTGCAAGATCTGCTCTGAGAGAGGGATCGCGGCGGGCGCTAACGCAAGCTTCGAGCATGAGGTTGCCGGCCTCGTCGTCTCGCTGCGTGTCAATCAGCCCGCCGCCTAGGGCTGCGAGCTTCTGTGCAGTTGTCAAGTCGGCACGGGTGGACACCGACAGGGTGTTGCGCGAGCCGTGTTGTTCAACCGCCGCTACGAACAGTTCCCGCTTGGTGGGCCATCGCGAGTAGACCGCCCCCGTGGACAGGCCGCACAGGCGGGCGACGTCGATGACCCGAGCGGCTTCATAACCCTTCGCACCGAACACGCGAGCCGCAGCTTCCAAAATGCGCTCACCCACCTCACGCGAGCCACGACGGACGTTTGAACGCCCGGAAGCCGTCACTGATAAACCCTGCATGAACCGATCATGTTATCAACGGGACCGAGGAAGCGGACTGATCGAATCCCAGCGGCTTTGTGGAGGTGACAAGGTGTCAACGAGACGCCATCGGGCAATTCCCCGCTATCAAACAACGCAACCGGTTTGGGTCTATTCCCGATCGATAGCAGCCCGCCGGGTAACCTTGGATGGTCCTTTACGGGAGATAGCCATGCCTACCAAAGTCGAACCACGTAGGCGAAGCGGCTCGGAGGAAACCGCGAGGCGGGTACTGGAAGCCGCTGCCGCAGAGTTCGTGGAACGCGGGTATGACAAGGCTGTCATCAGCAACATCGCCCGTCGCGCCGGGGTCACTCCAGGTGCGGTGTACCCGCGGTGGCCTAACAAGAGCGATCTGATGGCCGCTGCCCTCGACCATCTCTTTGAGCAGTTACTGCCCGAGCAGAGGATTAAGGACATGGGCATTGCGGAGTTGCCGGCAAACGTTCTGGCCCTGGCGTGGGCTGCCCAACTGTTGCGACCCGAGGAGACGAAGGATGTGCTGGTGCAGGTGTTCGGTAGCGCCCGCAACAACGCGGTAATCCAAGAGCGCCTGCAGGGCTTCATAAACGACCAGGCCCACCAGTTGAGCATGATGATCGAGAGGGGCAAGGATGAGGGATTCTGCGATCCCGAGCTAGACACCACTGCCATAACCTTGCTTTGTCAAGCGATCGGAATCGGTACGCATCTGTTGTTGGCTGCGGGGTTGGAGGATCGTCACATTCCATCCGAACAGGACTGGCTGACGCTCTTCGTGAAGTTGCTCGGCGTCGTCGCCTCAGATCCAACCACAGAATCGACCGGCTGACTCGGGGACGGACCGCACAGGGGATCAATCCCATTTGGGGAAACCCTGCGCAATGGAGGGATCGAAGAGGCGACTCCCAACGGGAACGCAGGTGTCCGGATAACCCTCCTCTAGCGGGCCGCTCCCTTCAGGTCAGCTCTCCGTGTGCCAGGTCCGCCTCGACCATGTTGATCAGTTTGGTCACAGTCTGCCCGGCCGCGGTCAGGACATGATGAACGTTCCCCAGGCTCTGCCAAGTCCCGTCGACAAAGATGTAAATGGTTCCATCAAGCTGTTTGACTTGCGGATCGGTCGCGTCGAAAAGGCGGAGAGACGTGGCAACGCCGTCGATTATCTCGGCAGCCCGGTACAGCCGGCCCTGCAGGTTGCGGTAGACAGCGAGGTCGGTGTGGTGCATTAGCCCTTCCTTTCTAGTGGTCCCGGCCAACATGGGTAAAGATCTGGCCTGCTTGGCAGGTGATAAGGGTTAGCAGTCCGAGGGTGAACAGGCCGGGCAATGCGTTGACAGCATCGGGATTGGTACGGTTCATCATTCCCTCTATTGGTAATGATGGTACAAAATATATCGGACGATTTGTGAGGTTTTTACAGTGGAGGCTTTTCTTCCGATCTGGGGACAGTCGGGTTGGGAGTGGTTGCCGCCCGCCGGGTTGGGGGCCTGTTGTCGTCAGTTGGAGATAGGTGCACCCATTTGTCCCCTCCAAGGGAACGCTCCCCGACTCTCAGTTCTGCTCTATTACCCCGCAGGCCACTCGGTCTCCAGCGCCAGGTTCAACGCCGTAGGAATCCGGTTTAGCGTGAATGATGATCGCCGAGCCATCGGAGTCAAACACAGATGTCTCGGCATCAGCCGCCAGGGTCACCTGGTCAGTGAAGACGTCCGCCCGGGCGGTACCGTCGCTCCCGGCGTAGATATTCGGTAGGTCGCCGGCATGTGACCCGTCGGGATGCATGAAACCGTGGCCGTGGTCCGTTGGAGCGAAGTGTCCACCGGCGGCCGAGAAGTCCGGTGTGCAAGCGCCGACCGAGTGAATGTGGAAACCGTGGGCACCGGGAATCAGGTCCTTGACATCGGCCGAGATCAACACTCCGTTGGGTCCCTGCGCCAGGGTGACAGTTCCCATTGGCATACCGTCCGGGCCCGACATTGATGCCACCGCAGTAGCACCCACCCCGGATGGCTCATCCTCGCCACAGGAGGCCAGGATCAGAGGGATGAGCGCCACCAATGCCATGAACGTCCATCGTGCCTTCACTGTCTCCCCGAATTCTAACCTCGATGACCACGTGGCAGTAGCGACGCCCTTGTCCGGTGGAGCGGGAACCCGCCGGAGCTGGCTGCCTAGTGGACCCATCCGGTACTCTGGCAGCCAATGGATGGAACCTACTTTCTCTACACGGATGGCGCCTCTCGTCGGGGTAGTCCCGGCCCCGCAGGCATAGGAGCCGTGTTGTACAGAGGTGATCCAGGGGATAACAACCATGTGGACTATCTGGCGCGAAGCATCGGCCGGGCCACCAACAACGAAGCTGAATATCGAGCAGTTGTCGAGGGCTTGAGGATGGCGAAACCCCACGGACCCCGCCGTTTGGTGTTGCGTTCCGATTCAAACCTGGTAATAAATCAACTAACCGGGCAAGCCCGGGTGAAAGCGCCAAACCTCAAAAGGTCCCACAGGGAGGCGAAGAAACTAATAGAGAGCTTTCCTGAAATAGAGGTGGAGGACATCCCGCGAAACTGCAATCGCGTTGCCGACCGATTGGCTAATCTAGCGCTGGATCTTTTCCTCCCACCGCCCGGCTTCCCTGTGGCAAAGCCGGTGTTGGGCGATCTCAAGATCGTATCGATTCTCTTGTAGCTCCGCTTGAATGTCCCCTGTCCCCACGCTGCCACTATGTCGGGAACGAACTTCTCCTGGCCGTCTCTAGGCCCATAGGGGTTAGGGCTTTCTCGCCACCGCCAACCGCGAGCCTCCTTTTTGGCCTTTTTCAGCTGTGTTGTTGGGCGATGGTTGGTTGGTTGGTTGGTGGCCTGGGCCACCAACCCTCACCTGCGGCTCAGCAGGGGCTCCACAATTGGCTCCACATTTGGTTCGGCGGTGCCCGATCTGCCTAGCTGAGGATGCATCCAAGCGGTTGATCAGGGCATCGTTTCCAGCGCCCGACGGTAAAATGCGGTTCATGCCTGATAGCCATGTTGACTATTGGAACCACATAGCGGTCGATCCCGAGGTGAGGTTCGGCAAGCCCTGTATCGCCGGAACCCGGATCGCGGTCAGCGACATCCTCGAGAAAATGTCCTACGGCATGACCGAGGAAGACATTCTCTCCGAGTGGGACTATCTAACCCCGATTCAGATCAGGTCCTGTCTGGCGTACGCATCCAACGGCCACCTGACCACGGCGTAGCCGTTCCCAACCATCCGGCATGAAGTTGCTCTTCGACGAGAACCTCTCTCCGCAGTTGCCTCGCCTCCTATCGGATCTCTACCCGGGTTCCGCCCATGTCGTTGCCTTAGGCATTCACCAAACCGGGGATTCGGGGATTTGGGAATATGCAAAGGATTTCGATTTCATCATCACCACCAAGGACTCCGACTACCTCGAATGGAGCGAGACCAGGGGGCACCCGCCAAAGCTCGTGCTGGTTGAACCCGGCAATCAGCCTACATGGGTCGTCGAGGCGGATCTCCGCAACAGCTATGACCGGCTGGAGCGTTTCGGCCGCAACGACGAGCCTGTCCTGAGAATCTAAGCCCGGCTAAGAGGAAACCGACAAGCCGAAAGGGGATCATTTTCGCCCTTTCCCCGGGAGCGACGCTCACCTCGCCGTCGCCGAAGCCAATGGCTAGGCAACCCCAACCATGCCACCATCAAAGACGCCCCACCCGGATACATCCTCAGCCAAAACGGCCTAACTGGCCCACCTGTTTTAAATAAGTGGACCAGAGGCCTTGGTGGCCTGTGGGCCACCACCTGTGACCTGCGGCTCCCTATGGGCTCCACATTTAAACCCGGATGGCTCCACATTTGGCAGGGTTTGCGGTGCCGCGGGTTGAGGCGGGCCTTGCCTCTAGACCAGTGCGTATCGGTCGTCGACTGTTTCGGGGGAAGGTCTGCAAGTGAGTCCGGGTGTTATAGTGGCAAGTAAGTTGTAGTCACTACTATTTCCTAGGTGGTCGCATGTCCTCGAAGCTACCCCTTAGCAGGTCTTGCAGCGAGCGCAAGGGGTGGAAGTCCTGACACGGAACCGGTCATTGGTTGTTTCCAGGCGGCGGCGCGCTCAGGGGTTCGGTGTTGGTTGATGGTTTCGTATCGTCGGCTGGGCCCGTATGGCCCCGAGCGGGCCGTGGCGGCACCCGTGTGAGACGGCTGCGGGCCACTTTGCTGGCTGCGCTGGCTGGGGTTGGGTTGTTGGCCGGCCCGGTTGTGCCTTCGGGGGCGGCTTCGTCTGTTCGGCCTGCGGCGGTGACCGGGTTGAGCGTGCAGGCGGGCGACGCGCCCGGCGAGCTTCACGTCAGCTGGGATTCCCATCCGGACGGCGCGGTCGACCACCGGGTGAGGTGGACGCCTGCCGGCCAGGACTTCAAGCCGAAGAAAGACGCGGACTGGAACGCCTTCCCCGTCGACAACGAGTTGACGATCTCAGGGCTCTGGCCCGGCCAGTCCTACAAGGTGCAGGTGCGGGCCCGCTTTAGCGGTCCCAACGGCCTGTGGAGCCCGGCGGTCACCGGCACGGCGGCCGAGACCACAACCCCCACCAAAGAGACCACCCCGAAGTTGACAGATCTGCCCGGAGACCCGGCCGAGAATGGCGACGCGGCCGAGGCGGACGAGGCCTCGGTGGTGTGGTCGGCAACGCTCACAGTGGGGGTAGACGACTCGCAGCCGCCGGGATCGGGCTATTCGAGATGGGCAGGGGTGGGGGCGCTGTCGGAGCGAGGGCTCACGCTGGGCGGCACCTCAATGCGGGTGATGGTGATCGTGCAACTGGCGGGAGGCCTCTTCCTGGTCATGGACCGCGCGACCGACACGGACTTCACGCTCACCCTCGGCGATGCCGAGTTCACTGCCGGCGAGAGCCTGGTCCCCGACACAGCCGGGTCGGGCCGCTACTGGTGGGCGACCGACGGCGACCTCTGGGCGGTCGGCGATGAGGTGGACGCCAGCATCACCGCCGGCTCCGCAACGCTGGGCGAGCGGGCGACAGCGCCGCCGATCGCATACTTCAGCCAGATCCCCGGCCAACACGACGGCACCGGCCCGTTCACGTTGAGGCTGAACTTCGACCGGGAGCTGCCCGTCACCGCGGCTGGGCTAACGGACCATGCGCTGGAGACCGTGGGCGGGACGGTGACCGATGTGGCCGCGGTGAGGGACGGCTCGACACAGGCCTGGTCGATCACCGTGCAACCCGACGGGCCCGGCGACGTCACCGTCGCGCTTACAGTCGAGGCGTGTGACCAGCCCGGCGCGGTGTGCACCGCCGACGGCCTGAAGCTGCACAACCGCGCCCAGGCATCGGTGCCGGGTCCCTGGGACGCGGTCGGGCAGAGGACCAACCGGCTGGCCGGCGGCTCCTACCACACCTGCGTGATAGAGGCCGACGGCACCCTCACCTGCTGGGGCGCCAACAACTACGGGCAGCTCAACGCCCCGGCGGGCACCTACAAGACGGTCTCGGCAGGAGCCATCTACAGCTGCGCGATCGCCACCGACCACACCATCGCCTGCTGGGGATACAACACCAACGGCTCGATCCACCCCCCGACAGGCACCTACACCAGCTTCGCCGTAGGGCAACGCCACAGCTGCGCCATCGCGGACGACGACACGCTGGCGTGCTGGGGATACAACGCGTGGGGGCAGACACTCGCCCCGAGGGGCACCTACAAGGCCATCGATGTCGGCTGGGAGCACTCCTGTGCGATTGCAACCGACGACACGCTGGCGTGCTGGGGATACCCTGACTGGGGCAACGTGAACCCGCCGGCGGGCACCTACAAGGCTGTGGCGAGCGGAGACGTCCACAACTGCGCGATCGGCACCGACGACACCATCGCCTGCTGGGGAAGAAACTCCGAAGGCCAGACCAGGGCCCCGGCCGGCACCTTCAAGGCCCTCGATGCCGGCTACCACCACACTTGCGCGATCGCCGACGACGACACCATCACTTGCTGGGGCAAGAACACCAGCGGCCAGACCGACGCCCCGGCGGGGACCTACAAGGCCGTGTTCGCCCGAATGAACAAGAGTTGCGGGATCGCCACCGACGACACAATGACCTGCTGGGGGACCAGCGCCTACGGCCAGAGCAACGCTCCCGCGGGCGCCTTCGAGGCCGTCGCCTTCTCCTCGGAGCACTTGTGCGCGCTGGAGTCGGGCGGCGGTGTGGCCTGCTGGGGATTCCACCGCTTCGCGCAGACCGAGCCGCTGACCGGCACCTACCGGAGCCTCGACACCGGCAACAGCCACAGCTGCGCCATCGCTTCTGACGACACCATCAACTGCTGGGGCAACAACGAATACGGCCAGACCGACGCCCCGGCAGGAACCTACAAGACCCTCACAACCCGCTTCGAGCACACCTGCGCCATCGCAGACGACGACACCATCGCCTGCTGGGGCGACGACGTTGGCGGCTCGACCCGCGCCCCGGCCGGAACCTACAAGTCCCTCACCGTCGGCGACCTCCACAGTTGCGCCATCGCCACCGACGACACCATCACCTGCTGGGGCAACAACAGCTACGGCCAGACCGACGCGCCGACGGGCACCTACCAGACCCTCGCCTCAGGCCGCTACTACAGTTGCGCCATCGCTTCTGACGACACCATCACCTGCTGGGGCGACAACCGCAAGGGCGAGACCGACGCCCCGGCCGGCACCTACAAGACCCTCGCTGCAGGCCAGGACCACAACTGCGCCATCGCCACCGACGAAACCATCACCTGCTGGGGCAACAACGCCTACCGCCAGACCGACGCCCCGCCAGGAACCTACAAGGCCCTCGCCCTCGGCGGCAGCCACAGTTGCGCCATCGCTTCTGACGACACCGTCACCTGCTGGGGAAGCAGCAGCCACGGCCGGGCCAGTGCTCCCGCTGGCACTTACAAGGCCCTGTCCGCCGGCGCCTCCCACAGCTGCGCGATCGCCCTTGACGGCACCATCGCGTGCTGGGGCAAGAACACCAACGGCCAGACCGACGCGCCGGCGGGCACCTACAAGGCTCTCGCCCTGGGTGAGAACCACTCGTGCGCAGTCGGCACCGACGACAACGTCACCTGCTGGCCACAACCGCCCGAAGGGGTACGCTGGACGCACGCCGACAGCTAGCCGCAGCTGAGGCGAAAACAGGACAAAGACGACTTGACTGGCCTTCTCGTTTGAAATAAATGGACTAGAGGTATTGGTGGCCTCTGGGCCACCACCCCTCACCTGCGGCTCCGCAGGGGCTCCAGAATTGGCTCCACATATAAACCCGGATGGCTCCACATTTGGCAGGGGCTGCAGCGCAGCAGGTTTGAGGCGGGCCTTGCCTCTAGCCCAGTGCGGGGATCGCTCGCCGACTGTTTCGGGGGAAGTTCTGCAAGTAGGCAACCGTTGGTGCTACCCGTCCGCCAATGAGTGATACGATTTCGGTGTTTTGAGTGGCTGGGCGGTGACTAAGGGAGCCGTTAGGATCGCAGGTGTGACCAAAGATGAGCTGGAAAGGGTTTGCAAAATAGCGGCGATGCTCAGTCGGCAGGGTGTCGAACTTAGCCAAGCTTTGGAAGGAGCGGTCGTGGCTGTTTATGGCATGGAGAAACGAAAAGAAACTCGCCAGCGGGTTCATGAAGTCGTTAAGCGATTGTTCGTGGCTCTGCTAAAGGCCTATCAGGCCGACGAATGCCTGTCGGTTGATGGAGCTATGCTCAAACTGGCCAAATTCGTAAACCGGAGTGTTGCCTAGCCATCGACGGTCTGTAGGCTTCAATCCTCTCCACCTTAAGAAAGGAAGGCTGAGGCCGTGGAAGCTATCGATGCCCACTGGCTGACCGCCCAGGGCTGCCGTCAGCCTAAGACTCGTCGCGCCTGGCGATGGGATTGCGCAGTTTCTGGAGCCTGCCCCCACTGGCACCAGCACCGCACCGAAGCCGCCGCTACTCGATGCGCCGTCGATCGAGGATGCGATCCGTGGATCTGCTCCGATACGGTGACACGCCGACGGTTAGGGATTGGGCCAGATCAGCCCATCCCCTTCGAAGAGGTTGACGAGGCGCCCCACAAGCTGATGTGCTTACACCTACTCACAAACTGAGCCATTACCTCCTTGTTTGTTAAGCACCCTCCGCGGGTAGACTCCGTACACGCGTTCGGTTTCTCGCTCTCCCAGTTGACAGTGGCGGACGAAAGCTAGTCCAGAGGAATCTCCCCGACTGCACGAGTCGCAAGCAGGTCAAAACACATGCTCCAATAGTGTCCACCCTCCCAGCCGCGCATCAAGGGTATTCGTATCAAGACATCTTTGTGGCGTGTCGTCTAGTTGATCTGCTCTTGGATGAGGTGGCCGAGGCTCATGTGGACACGAAACTCACATCAACTGACCGGTTTGACGACCTCACAACCATAGACGCGGGTGGTGGACGCGAACGCGTGCAAATCAAATTCACCCTATCTGACCCCTCCCCTCTAAGCGTTACGACCTTCACAAATGACAGTCGCCGTTTACGGCTAGACCAGGTTATTGGGTCCGTCCTGGCTGACCGTCAGGCGCAAGGGCACGACAACCCCCGTCAGTTATATCGCATTGTGCTTTGTGATCGGGAACCCACCGATGGGTCGTTCGGAGTTGTCCTCCGCCAGGCAGTCGATGACCCTGGCCCTCTGTTCAAGGGGCTGAGCACAACACGGCTCTTCTTCGATGCGGAGGCGTTGTGGCACCAAATGCACGGATCCTGCAACGGTGAACCCGCCCGTGTCAATGCGGTCGCGGGGGTTCTTAGAAGGCACTGCCCGGATCTGTCGTTTGCTGATCTCGTCTGGGTGTGCAGTCGGCTTGTGATCGAAATAGGCGCTCCGTCTATGAGTGGTGACCTCACAGCACCAGGAGGGGTCGAGAAGTTGCTCTTGGCGCGGCTCCAAGCCGAGGTTGGTGCAGGATCGTTCCCTAATCACCACCGGAAACCGGTTGACGTTGCTGCCGCCATGATCGATACGGCCGAGGCAGCTCGGAACGGCACTCTGGCACGAGTAAGCCGGGAAGTGATTCTGCGACGGTGCGGTTTGATCAGAGATTTCGGTGCCGTTTCCCGCGCTCATCCCGTTGGTAGCGATTTGGAGGTGCCTCGACCGACGACCATCCAGAGGATTGTCGGTTCAGCGGAGAGCATCATCGGAGTTGGCGGAACTCTTGTCGTCACGGGGCCACCAGGTCAGGGAAAATCCTGGCTAAGTAGCCAAATGCTGGGGGACATGACAAGCCGGGGTTGGCTGGTAGCAGAGCACTATTGCTACTTAGGCGATGCCGACAGACAGAAGAACGAGCGTGTTGTCTCCGAACGGATTTTCGGAAGTCTCGTGGGTCGGTTGGCAGAGACCGAACCGAGTCTGGTTGAAAGTCAGTTGCCGCGGTTCGCTGCGGATGATCGCACCCTCATCCAATACGTGGAGCGATCTATCAGCCGGAAACCTGACCGTCCGGTGGCTCTTGTTATTGATGGTATGGATCACATCACTAGGGTGCAGGCGGGCCGGGTCGGCGGTTTCGATCCTTCTTGGAGTCTCGCCAATGTCCTGGCCTCGTTGGAGATTCCCGCAGGGGCGGTGTTGATTGTCCTGAGCCAGCCGGGTGGGCACCTGGATCCGCTATTCGAGAGTGGTGCCATCAAATTCGAGTTGGAGGGTCTTGGTCATGCAGAAATCTCTTCGCTTGCCCAAAACCTTGGCCTGATCCCGTCCGAACCCACCGACGCATCTGAGAACGGCACTTCGGCACTCGAGGACCTAACCGAGGCGAGGGCCTTCGTTGAAGTGCTGGTCGAACGCTCAGGGGGTAATGCGCTGTATGCGACCTATCTGTGTCGCGAAACGTTGCGGAGCGAAGCGACCCTCGTTGATCCCGTTGCCACCTTGCGAAACCTCCCGCCTTTTGACGGCACGCTCGAGAACTATTACGGCAACCTATACACATCCCTTGAGGCTGAAGGGGGACTGGTGGCGGACCTGATAGGCTTGCTCGACTTTGCTGTGACGCGAGCCGAACTCCGAGACATCCTAACCGTGGCTGGCCACCGGATTGACCGAACCTTGGGTGTACTCAAACCGGTCCTAGTGGATAGCGGTATCCAAGGTGGCGTTCGTATCTATCACGAGTCTTTTTCGCGGTATCTCCGGCAAATGGCCGAAGATGACGCAGATGCTCACCAAGCGTTGGTTGAGCATGTCACTGAATGGCTCAGCGGACGGGGGCTTTTCGACGATTCGCGTGCGTTCCGTTCTTTGCTTCCCCTCTTGGCTTCAAGCGGACAGGGCAAAGACGTTATTGATGCTGTGGATGGCCAGTTTGTTGTCCGTTCGGTGGCGGCGGGATTTCCGACATCTGCGATTGTTGCCAATCTTGCCACAGCTATTGGGTGCGCGGCGAAGCTGGGGATGTGGCCGGTGTTTGCCCGCTTCGTTGAGCTGACGCGTGCGGCCGAGTCATACGAAGCCGAAAGGTACGAAACGCCTCTGGTTGAATATACGGATGTTCCGATCAGGCTGTTTGGCCCTTCGGCTGTGGCGGACCGGCTTCTGTATGAAGGCCAGATCGCGATGTCACCCCGTGCTGGTCTCCGTGTGTGCGCCGAGTTGGATGCCAATGGAGCCGTTGCTCCATGGCGGCAATACATGGAGGCATCGCTGCGTGAAGCCGAATCGCGCCGGAGGCTGGATGAAGATGAATATGACCAGGACGGGGATCTGTTTCGTTCCATGGAGTGGTGGCGCGGGCGGTTGCATCTCAGTGCTTCCGTCGCCGAAAGCGCGGCAGAAGACGAAGACCTCCCGGTCGAAGCATGCGTTGATGCTCCCGGGCATGACGAAACGCGTATTCTGGAAGCGGGCCGGGACTTGTCGGCTCCGATCAACTGGAGACATCTTGCCGGCTTGGTCAACCAGCACCAACTGCCTCAGAAAGGTGTGGCAGAAAGCGTACTGGCCACCCATGGCATCCCAGGGATCCGAAAACTCGTGCCGTTCTTCGAACATCCCGGCGTTGTGTGCCTTGCTGTTGCACAGCACCTGACCGAAAACCCTGAACACTCCACTATCGCTGGAACCGCCCAAGAGTGGGCTACACGCGCCATCGGGGGAGGGATCCGCCCAGGCGAGATCCACACCCTTCTTGGTCTCGGTGTTGAAATAGCGGACCTGGTCGAAGATTCCATAGAAGAAGGCCGACGACGGCTTTTGGATCTCACCCAGAGAATCCAAGCACCTTCTAACGCGAGCCAGGGCCGATACCTGGGGGAATGGCTGGATGCCTGCGTGATCGCGGCGTGTAGAGATCCTGTTGGTCTGGACTTGGCCGAGGCTTTGATCGTCGCGAACGGTTGGTACGGGTGTTGGCTGCGGTTTGCAGTTGAGTTGGCCCGGGCAGAAACGGCCGAACCAGAGAAGCGTGCAGGTCTGGCGGTCAAGGCAGTGCGTCACCTCGCAGCCGATGTCGAACCCCTGTCTGGTAACCCCCGTGCAGTCGACTTGATGCAGAGCGTCCGCATCCGCATCCGCGACAACATCCGAAGGGCCATGCTGCTGGTCAGCGGCGAACACGCAACGGAACTGTTCGAACTCCTGTGGCAAGTCAGCACCTCGGTCGTTGCCACAGTGGGAGGCACGGTTGCCGGTCCTCTGGTACTGCATGACTTGCTTCGTGTAGCTCTAAGCAGTGACAACGAGACCCTTCGGCGCTTGGCCGCCGATGCGATGGGACAACAAGACACTAACACCTCTGTCTATCGTTTTTACTCCGACATGGCCGAGGGTCACCTCATCGGGGCTCGCTTAGCGTTGGCAGCGGACAACCACGAGGCCGCCGACCGGCATTGGAACGAAGCGTGTCGGATGCTGGTGTCCTATAGGCATCACAAAGATCTCACCATTTTCGAATTGACTCAGCCCCTCAAGGCACTCATTGCCGCGGATCGTGACCGGAGCAGGGAAATCCTGGCTCGCTTGCAGCCTCTCTGTTATCGAACAGCGATGCATACCGATGGGAAGGAAACGACTTCGCAATGGCAGTATTGGTGGGACTTGCTTGCAATGGCAGACCCCCAGAGCCTTGCCCGTATCGTCGCTAATCGACTCCTTAGCGAATGCAACGATCCGAACTGGCCGCTGGACGAAGCACTGGAAACAATCTGGCGCTTGTGGTGGGAAAAAGCAGACCCTCTCCTGGGCAGTCTTTTGCGCCTCACGTTGGACACTGCCCTGGACACCAGAGACCCTGCTGCGTTCTCGCGGCTAGCAGACCACGTCGAGTCGGAAACCGAACCGGGTTTGTTAACCTGGTTGCTCGCCCGCGCTGACGAACAACCCGACGACTATCACGGCTATTACCGCGAGGAACGCCTCGCCAGGGACGGTCTGCTAGTCCGCGAACTAAACGCTATCGCCGGTTCCGCTGGACTCTCTCATTTGATCACGGAGAGACAGAGACAACACACCCCAGATGAACAAACCAACCCTCAGACCCCGTCCACTACGGACAACTCGACCGTATCCCAGGTCGCGGCACCATCCTCTTTCGAACCTGGCCTTGTGGGCGTGTCCCAAGCCATTCGGGCATGGCGGCAACGGCCATACGACACAACATTGGACGAGTGGTCCCCCGACCGGTTCGCCGACGCTATCGCCACACGCCTTGTCGAAGTTGCTCAGAATGGGCAGAAAAGAGAAGCCGAACTAGCCCTTGGTTCCCTGGCGCGGGCAGCCGAATACGGCGAACGGAGCATTCTGCCGAAAACAGCGGCATTGTTGGAAGAGCTAGGTAATCCAACCCTGGCCGCCATTGCCTACACGCTGAGATGGTTCCAGACTCGGAGAGAAGACACCGAAACCAACATTGATCTGCTACGCAAGGCGAGCGACCTGGACTCCGAAGTCGCTCTAAGAGTCGTCGCCGATCAAACTGTAGAAGTCGTGCATTCCGGAATGGACGGTGGGTATTGGACGTACGGCATATGCCGATCACTGATATACGCCATCGCTGTTGGTGCTCTCGTTCCAGATGCGGGCATGTCCGGGGAGACAGCGTTCGCCTTGTGGGATGAGGTGTTCTGTGTTATTGATGACAGAGTGCCGAGAGTCGGACCCGCAGACGATCCGGAGGATTCCTACACGCCCCCAGACACCACCACTGTGGACAATCAAACCGAGATTGACAATGCGTTTGTTCTCGGAATAATCGCAGGACTCGGCCATCCAGGACGCGAAAAGAAACGCAGAACCATGCTCGCCCTCGAACGCCTGATGACAGAACGACCTTTGTTGGTATCAGCAGGCCTCAACATGGTCCTTAGCACCTCTTCGGACCCGGCGACCGTAACAAGGTTGCTTCGACTGCTGGAAAACACCCCGAAACACAAAGTGACATTGATCAACAAGTGCAAAGATGCGCTCGGGCGTTTGGCTTCTGGCGAGTATCTCGTGATCAGAGCGCTGGCACGGCGTCTGCTCGGAAGCCAAGCACCTCCACTGCCGCCGCCATCTCCGCCGAACCCCGCTATGGTCCCCCACCTCTCCGAGACCCTTTGGACTCCGACCCCTTCCCATCACTCCGAAGCCAGTCATGCCCCACATGTCGAATACTTGGTGGAGCAGGTAGCTGGGAACCGAATCTCCACAGCAGAGCAGATGGTGCCGGGACTACGCGACGCTGTGGGTTCACAGGTGGCTGTCGCCCAGAAAGACCCAAACACGAATAGGCGATGCAAAAAACAACTTGATGCCTACGGAAACCGAAACCAACAGCATTGGCCGGATGCCTACCTCGCACCATATCAGGCAGTCGAAGAAGCGCTACAACGAGTCGCGACCGGCGGTCGAGCCGCACGGACTGCCGCAGGCATCAACACTTCTGATCCCATTGTCTGGGAAGACAGGTTGGCAGAGGCGTTGCTCGACGATCCCGTGTTACCTATGGCAGCAGAGGCATCTCGAATACCCCGCCCAACTATCCCACACCCACCGTCGGCGACCGACAAACTCTGGAACCGGTCGCCCATTGGCACACAGCAGCAACATCCACTGTTTCCCACCTTGGAAGTGAGGCCGCCCACGGCCACCCCAACCATCCATCAGGGACCGTTCCAGAACTGGCGCGTCATCGCCACAGTTGAGGACAGGCTGACTCGCCAGTCTCAGCTCGCCAGCGAATATACCAGGACGACACGATACAGGGTCATAGAGACACGGCACCGCGACGATCCCCAGGCCCTTAATCACCCACCGGTGACCGAGGGAGACATTCGCATTTGGTGGCAGCACATCGGACCAACCCACCCCTTCCCACCATCCGCTGGCGCTGTCCCTCTCCTGGGTCTCGACCGAGGAATGCTCGGAGCAGGCGACGCCCACATGGGACTGGGCATACCGTCGCCTCTCTTGACACCCAACCCCGTTTTCGTGTCTCTCCTGAATCTCCAACCCGCCAAACCCTTTGTGCTCTCCGACGACGACGGCCGCGGTCTTGTTCTCCTCACATGGCGCTCGACATACGACACTGTCGGACACTCCTTGCCATTCCCATGCCTCTTGGGTTCCGCGGTGATAATGCGACCAGACCTATTCGAGAGTGTCGTTGACACCAGCAACAGGAACATGACCCTGCGAGACTTTATCGAGCAGGAATAGGGGACAACACCAGTCTCGGCAAAGTGGATGGCGATCACCGAAGTACCCAGAGTTGATCACCGAATTTTCTCCCCATTGAGACTCGTCGTCCGGTGTAGCGGCCAGGATGTCACGAATGGCGCTGGCGCCTAATGCCGTTTTCCCAGGTCACGGATTTGCGGGAGAAGGACTTTGACACGGTTAGAGCCCGAATCTGACACGGACGCATGCCCTCCTCACCACGGCTGCGGTGGTGAATAGGGGCGGTCGTGGTGTGCCTACTCCTCGCGACCCAAGCCTTCGTTGACGATCAGAGACAACCTGTCCTCAGGGAAAGAACCCCAAGGGCGAGTATTGCCTCTATTGGCGGGTTGGCCCTTTGGGGGTCCCGTGGCTAGTGGGGGCCCTGGATCCCGTGGTGCTGGAGGCGTCGGTGGAGCACGTTTAGCAGACGCATCGTTACGTCACATCTGTCCTTGTCCCGCACTATGGCGGGAAGACCGACAACAAGAGTTCCAGCGAGTTCTCCCCTCACCAGTTGAACTTCTCGGTAGGTGCGGCTCAGACGCTTGTTGATCGTTTCCTGGTAGTCCGGCTGGCGCCGTTGGCCGCTCTCTCTGAGGATCGTCCTCCACGGAACTCCGTCAACTTGATTCGCCAGCGTTACGATGCAACGAAGCCTGGGACGAGCTAAACAGAGCAGTCGCCAACCAATCTCCTCACCTCGTTCCCGGAGGGCCAGTGGAACATCCGCGAGCCTTGAAGCCCGGAAGGGAATGATGTTCATAGATGGCGTGTTCCGAAGGACACCCATGGCCTCTAGGCTGAGGCGCTCCTCAGGCCTTGGGGTCGGGTCCTCTATAGCTGCCATGGCTTCGCAGGCCGACGCGCCCGCCAAGACCGTGGCTATTGCTTGGATCACACGCTGTAATCGGGCCGCGCCCGCCTCCGCGTTCCAACGGTCATCCAAATAGGCCGAGTAGGCGGGTTCGCGGAAAGGGCGGTCAGCATGATCCGGGTGGGCGTCCCGTGGGCCGCCTGCCGGGTTCATCCCTACTATCGCGAACCCACTGCCCTGCTCGAAGCTGTCCACACTGGAATACAGGAGCCGATAATTCGGCGTTCCGTCAATTCCCAGCCATCCTTCCTTCCCGCAGAGGGACACACACCTTTCTGATAGAGCCTCAAGCTGTTGACGAATCCCCATCACGCTCCCTTCCAAAGCGTCTTCAGGCATGGTACCCAGAGACGCCACCAGCGGTGGGCGTCTCTTGCGGTGATCGCCAGTGGAATAGGGTGCCCAAGCCGGACGGCCACCCGTTGGTAACTTCACACTGTAGTTTGTGGAGTTCTTGTGATGTGACGATAGATGATGGTATTCTGTTCCCAGGGAAGGGGCAGCTAGGAACTGCACTTTGTGCCAGTCTTATGTACCTTTGTCAAAGTAGAAATGAATGAAAACAACGTGCCAGAGAGCCACCCAGCAGAACGGGGCCGGCCAGGAACTGATGGTTTCCCGGTCAGGACCCTTCGGTTCATGGCCTTTCTATTGGCGGGAATACTTCTTGTCCTAGCTGGCATCCTCTATGTGATGATCGAAAACCAGAAAGTGATCGTTGCAAACCAAGAAATGATGATCGAAAACCAGAACGAGTCCCTTGGGTATCAGAGGGCAGACGAAGCTGATCCCGTGACACCGACGGAGGCCCCTACCACCATGGAGTCACCCGAACCGTCTATAACTACCACCACGGCGCCGCCCACCACTACCACCACGGCGCCGCCCACCACTACCACCACGGCGCCGCCCACCACTACCACCACGGCGCCGCCCACGATCACATATGTGCTTCGCGTTACTCTCTTCAGTGAGCAGAACTTGCGCGAGCTTTCCAGTTACGATTGCCGCGAGGTCATATCGGTTGGAGGCAACTATGACGATGTTCCGTCAGCTACCTACTCTTTGGTGGATCAAACCAATAACATCATCGGAATACTTCTTCCAGAAGTAGCCACTGTGAACACCTGTACATTTGAGTTTGTCGGTGACTTTGTTTCTGTCCCCGATTTGATGCTGATACGCGGTCCACGAATGCAGCAAAACGGATTCCCGGTGAGGTCGGAAGACTTTTTTATAGATGAGGTCGGTCGGGTTGTGATCGCCGAACTGTCGCTGTCGGTCAGATCCTGAGTGGTCAAGGTCAAATGGGGGTGCCGACCTATGGACCAGACGGATTGCAGTCCTATTGGTTACCGGCTGCTACCACCGACGCAAGAGCAACGCTGGGTGTGGGCACCATCATTGACACGATACCAATAGCACCTTCGCCATTGTCAGCACCGATTTTCCCATACTACGGCTGACCCCCGTACGTCGTCCAAAACGAAGGAGATGGAGCCAGCAGCATGAAAGACAGCCCTGCGGACCCCAGGATGGAGTTGATAACTGGTAAAGAGGCAGGCATTTGAGCGAAACCGCATTTAAGCTATTCGACGAGACCTTTAGAGAAGAACAGGGCCGCTACCAGGCAAGGCGTATTCGTACCCGGGTGGCGGAGGCTCGCAGAAGCCTTCCGTCCGCTGGACCTCGTTGGCCGTTTGAATTACTCCAGAACGCTCTCGACTCTGGTCCCCGTGTCGGTAACTCATCAGTAGGGATTCGCCTGAGCTCCGAGGAGACGAAAGTCGCATTCGAACATGACGGGATCCCTTTCACAACCAGCGATCTCACCGCTTTGCTGTCTGGTGGCTCGAACAAGGATTTCGAATCCGAAGAGACGACCGGTCGCTTTGGGACGGGTTTCCTTGTCACCCATGTCTTGGCCGAGCGCACAAGCTTAAGCGGTCTGCTAAAGACACCAAACGGGTACGAACGATTCGACCTGCTATTGGATCGTGGAGGTGACGAAGACGCAATCCTTCAGAATATGAAGGATTGCAGGGAAGCCATCCGATCCGCAAACCCGGTTTCGGATTTGGATGGTGTCGAGTCGGCAAGGTTCGAGTATCACACTGCCGACAACAATCCGCTGACTTTGGGAATTGCCTCGCTTAGGTCTGCGTTGCCTTACCTTTATGCCACCCGGCAGATCCTGGGCCGTGTTGAGCTACGGAATGGGGTGAACGAAAGGGAGGTCTGGACGCCTGCAGATGTGACTGCCCAAGTATTGCAAGACGGCCATCTGGAAGAACGTTCCATCATAGTCAATCGGAATGGTACGGATTTACCCGAGATTCGTGTCTTTCGGTTTATGACAAGGCAACAAGGATTGGCTTCAGCTCTCGTGTTGGCAGAACGTACTCATGAAGGTTGGAAAGTCGTTCCACTTGAACCGAACGCCTGTCGGGTCTACCGGGAGTATCCCCTGAGTGGATCAGGTTTCCTTCCGACCAACTTCATTCTTTGATGGCAAGTTCGAGCCCGACCAAGAGCGCAGCAGATTGCTCATGGGCAACCAGGACAAGGTCTTATTGGAAGAAGCTTTAGATGCCGCCGTGGTGGCTGTGAAGTATGCCTTTGTCAACAAATGGAAGAACGCTCATCTCCTAGTGGTGGCTCATGAGCCTGTAAGGGGATTTGAAGCAGCGAATGATGCAGAGAAGGCGTGGTGGCGTGGGGAGCTCGCGTCATTTGCGAGGCGGGTAGCCGAATTGCCCATAGTCGAATGCTCATCACGCATGTTGCCAGCGATATCTAACACCGGTTCTTATGCCGACTTTATTGTTCCAGGACTACTACGCGAATCCTCCGACAATGAGACGACTGTAGAGCGAGTGTGGCCTCTTCTCGAGGCCGCCTGGAAACTGCAACCCCCCAAGGAAGAACTTGCGGTTGCCTGGAGCGACATAGCGAACGGATGGCATAGTCTGGGTCTATCTATCAATCGCATTAGCGTCAAAGACCTCCCCGAATGGGTCAGAAGCCAGTCAGACAAGCTTGAAGACCTCAGGGTTGATGGAGACGCTAAGCAATGGATAGCGCATTTCTTGGATGTTGCTGGCGAGTGTTGGAACAAGCGAGCTGGAATAGATCCAACGGTGCTCAACGGCATGCTTCCAGACCAAAACCAACGCCTCCGTTCGCCGTCAGACTTGAAGAGGGAAAGCAACATACCAGATTCCCTGAAGGACATCTGTGCTGATGTAGGTCTCGACATTCGCAGCCAGCTGCTTCTTGGTGGGTTTGATGAGGTGGCTGCGGGGGATCGGATGCCCCACCTTCACTACCTGCTTGAGAATGCACTGCCGAACACCATGTCGGAGGAGGACGTCATTCGGGCAACAGTGGAGTCTGTTACTAAATCACTTCCTGAAGACGAGCCTTGCGAAAACGTCCCTCCTGAGGTGCAGCAGGGAACTGTACGACTAATGTCCTACCTCTGGGAAACCAGACAGGAACAGGCCAGTCGGACGGCACGCCAAATTCCACTTATCACGCACGGTAAGAGAGCGGTTCGCTGGAGCCGCACTCGCATGATGATGGCCCCTATTCGATGTTGGCATCAAGCTGCACAACCATTCTCACACGCGTATCCGCCCGACCGCATCTTGGCCGAGATGTATGCGGGTTCCTCGTCAGAGGACTTGCCCGAGTGTGTTACGGCACTGGTCACATGGGGCATTGCGATCGCAGATCCGATCTACGCGGACACACCGTCCGAGTTGACACCACGGCGCTTAGCAGAACTCAGTTCCACTGACACCAACGGAGCCACCGTCCGGAACAATGACGATGAGTTCAGCCAAATCGCGTTGCTTCAACCCGAGGTGCTGAACCGCTGCCGAGAGGGTTTTGAAGAGGCTAGAGCGTTGCTTGGTCTGGTCTTGTGCCATGTGGCACCTCATGATCCCGCATGGCGCATGAAGCGAATCGCAAAAGCTAGGAGGTCGGGACAACCCATCGACATTTCAGTTGCAGGCGCGCTATGGCTAGCTGACCTGAGAATCCGACCATGGGTGCCGATCCCTGACGAAGATGGCAAGCTTATGCCGATGCTTGCCAACGCAAAGACTCTAAATGAGTTGCTAAAGCCAGCCTGGTTGGAGCAAAACGACGCGGCGATCAGACTGTTGAGTGAGTGGTTTGAATTTGACCGTCTCGAGTTGCGACTGCTGGGCATTGAACCGGATAGCGAGAAGCGCGACGAATTGCGGAATGGCTTAGCCAGACTGGTTGAGTATGGGGGTGCCGACCCTGAGTTCTATTCGTCGTTGGCAGACCAAGTTGAGGCGCGAAAGCGTCAACAGCGGGACATTGAGAACTTCAGGCTTTTGGGCCTAGGTGTACAAGAAGCAATCAAGGCAACATTGGAAGCCTATGAATTGGACCTGGAGCTTATTGACCAGGGGTTCGATTACAAGGTCACTGTACCAAGTGACCATGTAATCGTAATCGACGATTTATCGAGAAAGTTCACGGTTGGTCCATACCTTCTTGAGGTTAAGGCTACGACGACAGGCCAAACCCGCCTCACCTCCCTGCAGGCGAAGACGGCAAGTCTTGAAACAGATTACTATGTGCTCTGTGTCGTCGATCTTCGTTCCCTTGAGTATGAAGACCCGGTGAGTGAATGGTCCGCGTCCGTCGTAGAGCCCCTCGCCAAGATTGTCCCTGACATTGGATCAAAGGTCGAGGGTACGTATTCCTTGGTTGAAGATGCAAAGTCAAGGTCTATAGCCATTCGCAACGAATCGGCCCTCAGGTATGAAGTCCCAAGCGAGGTTTGGGAATCTGGGATATCTATTGCTCAATGGGTGTCTTCAGTCTTAAAATGAACTGTTATGACGCCCACTGGCCATGCACACTTGACGCTTGACGGACGGCCTGGAGGGACATTTGAGTTGGCGGGACCTTCACCTCAACCAAGAAGTGCGGTTACCTAGCTGTGTCCTCGTAGCCCAAATGTGGCGATGCGGTCGATGTCCGCCTTATGGGGCTCATCGGAAGTGAGGGGGAGTGATGGTTGCGAGGAGGTCCCAGTTGGGTTTTTCGGCGTAGAGGAGGGCTCTGATTCGGTAGTTGGCGAAGTTCTGGAACCCGAACGCGGCTCGTTTGATCCGCTTATGGAGGGCCCCCACTCACACAGACGGAATCACCACTACCCACTCATTCCGAAGACCCCCTTATTGCCGCTCCCGTAGTCGAGAGATGGTCACAATAGAGGTTTCATTTCCGCCTCGCACGGATCGCCGGCGCGCCGGAGGCCCGGCTGGTGACGTCTGAGTCCCCCAACCCCTTATTAAACGGACACTCACCCCATTACTGAGTCTCCCATTCTTGGAGCCAGCACCTAGGGCCTCCTAGTTTCTACAGCTGAACCCTCTTCTTCAGTTCTTCAATCATAAGAGGAGGCCTTTTTCGGTGGACCATCGCGTGACAGTTGGGACAGATAGGACGGAGATCTTTAATTGGATCGACTTTGTAGGTCTTACCGATTTGGGAAAGGGGCACCAGGTGATGGACATGTATGTAATCCTTGCCGATCTCACCGTAGCGTTCCTCCAATATAAGACCGCAAACTACGCACCTTATTCCATGGTGTGCGAGACACGCCTGACGGGCCTTTCGGTCTCGTTCGTACCTATTGACCCAAACTTGACGGACGGCGCCTTCATGGTATTCCTCAACCGCAACCTCATGTGGACTCTGCGAAGAATCGAATTCAACCGCTATAGAGGTAATAGACCAAACCACCTCCACCGGCGACACCGGGATTACGTTGTGCACATTTCCATACCCGGCATAGGTGAAAGGTGCTCTATCAGAGGTTCGCCAGAAGATGTGCACAAAGGTTGCCCCTAGCAGTCTTTGAACACTGGGCCATAGTATTGTGGAATCCCTCTTATGGGACCACCGGAGCAGGTTTCCTTCCCATCGGCTGCTATAGTCATGCCCTGTTCGTCCCGCAGTGCCCACGTTGGCAAATATGACATACTCCCCTTTTTCGTGTGCGATGCCTGTATCCCATTGTCCGCCTTTGGATCTAGGATCATGGCCAGCTATCGCCCGAATCTCTGACCTCAGATACTGCCTACCGGTTTCAAACCTTAACATCAGAATGGCTCCTCTAGGAATCAGAACTATTTCGTTTTATCCACTACTTCAGCCATGTGTCCGCCTAACGTGGCGTTGCACCCTGTTCAACTCTCATGTCTAGTGACCTTAATTTGAACAGCACAAGCCAAAAGAGGGTGCACAGCACTCCTTGGTGGAGGTGCGGGGATTAAGAACGCCCAGCTAAATAGTGGTTGTTGACCATCTTGTCCCACACAACATCCCACATTGTAGTCCGGTTACCCATTCACCACTGTTCCCAAACCGTTGGCACGGTAGGTTACATCCGGCAGGCCCCCCTGTATAGGCACTGCCTCTTCCCGATGCTGCCCTCCCCGGGGAGACTCATTCTTCGAATTCGTGGGATGTGAAGCCCAGTTGGGTGGCGTTTTCGCTGACCACCCGCACCGTATGGGTGTCGAATCCATCTGCTTCGGCGTTCACCTCGACCGAGATGGTCACCTTTTTACCCGCTCGGCGGAGGTGCGAGACGACCTCTTTGAGGATGCTCTCCAGATCTCGAATTGCCCGGACGGAGTCGAGTTCGACCTGACCGTAGAAACGGGTCAGGGAAGGCTCCTCGCGCCCACTACCAACGTCGACATCATCGTCCTTCCCGTCGTCCATCCTTCGGCTGGATCCCTTCCCTGGCTGACGCGAGTCGTCTCGCCCCGTTTCAGGGGACTCCGAGTCGGCTTGGATCTGCGCCCATGTCCGCTCCGGATGTACCAGCACCGCCTCTTGGCTGCGTGTAACGTCCACATGCTGGCCTGTCTGAAGGCCCAGATAACGGTCCGATTCCTCATCGTAGGACTCGGCGTAGGCAAAGGTCTCGGTCTGCCAACTGATGCTGGCCACACCTCCGGAGATGGCCGCGGCTAGAACGCCGAAGCCGGCAAGGCGGGGCATGTAGAGATAGCGGCAGTAGTAAGACCACAGTTCCTGAATACGGATGTGGGTTCCGCCGCCAGGTCCCTTCCACAACCTGGCATCTCGCCGGTCAAGGTCCCGACGGACCCTTGTCCCGTGGTAGCGAGGGATCAGATGTTCGGATGACTCCAACTTGCGAGCCACCCGTTCGGCCAGGTTCCCGCTGGAACTTGCTCGTACCGCCGCCCACCGGATTTCGGACTGCCCCGGCGCCTGAACCGGGTACAGGACTTGGCTGAACGTTTCCTCGATCCGCAGATCGACGGTGCGGTCCGCCTCTCTTTTTCTGGTCTCGGCCTGACTGACGTCGGCGGGGGTCAAGTTCAACGCAAACTCGCCCTGATCGTCGAGGATGGACTGCCACGCCATCCGGCTGCGAATCGCCTGACGCAACTCGGGAACCCGTGCCTTCTCCGCAGCCAGGAAAACCAGCAGGTTTCGGTTGATGCGGGGTCCACCTCGACGCTGTTCCAGGATGTCCTGGGCCGTCTTTTCCGCCGGAGACTTGACTCCTCTTTCGTGATAGTGCCTGGGGGGAAGAATCACCAGCCGCACTCGGTCGTCTTCATCCGGAACATCTCCCGGCCCGTCGGGGAATACATGAACAGCGCCGAGTGGTTCCTTGGCTCTTGTCCTCTGGATCCGCTCACCCAACTTGATGTCCGCGTCGTCGTCGCTGAAGTTGGAGAGCGCCCGGTCCGCCGCCATTTTGGTCAGGGACGGCTTGGTGTCGTACCAGTATCTCATCTGCTGGTTGTAGAGGTATGTGGCCTCTCCCGCCAGGTGTCGGAGGGCGTCACCGAACACACCGGGCCGCTCACCGGGCTGGACACATCCCAGTACGATCCGGGTCCGGTCGATGCCGCGCCGATCGACCGGCAGAGGCGCCGACCCCAGATAGGTGGCGCGGGCCACCCGGCGGCAGGCCCAGTACCGGCCCAGGTTCTTCCGATCCCGGTCGAAGCGCAACGGAAGCGACCCGGGGCCGTCCACATCGGCGTCGATGATCGGTTTCCACCGGTCGTCCACGTATCTGGTCAGTTCAGTGACCACCTTCGCGGAGTCCATCGGAACCACTCCCGGCATGATCATCAACGACTTGTCGTCACGGTCCCACAATTCCGAGATGACACTCGCCATCAACCGCAGGACTCCACGGGTACGCTGGAACCTCTCCAGCGTCGACCAGTCCTGGTAGAGACGGTCGAAAAACTCAGGATGGATGGGATAGGCGGCTTCCATCCGCCCCAGGTAATCTCCCTCTCTCGTCTCTGGCGGAAACTCTCCGGCGTTGTCCAGATAAAACCTATGGTAAGCCTTAACCACGGCGTCCCGGTGACGGGCCATCGACGACTCCAAGGGCTCGAACAGCCGACGCCGCACGATCTCAAACGACTCTTCGGACGAGGACGGTTGCCACTGTGACGCCTTGCGAGCCAGCACATGGCCCAACCGGTCAAGCGCCATGCGACCCTTCTCTCCCCCGATCTCAAGACTGTCCTCCCTGGGATCGCCCGACGCCGTACTCGGGTCGCTCGAGGCGGGTACCGAGACCACCAGCAGGGCATCGTCCACCGATGCCACGGCTTCGGTCAGAGCCTGGGCGAAGGTGAACTGCGTGTCGAAGTCGCCGGCGGGAAGGAGCCTCTCCCCGCTTGTCATGGGCAGGCCGCGAGCGTAGGCCACCCACTCGTCTATCAGAATCAGCACCGGACCGTACCTGCGGAACAACTCCATCAACTTGTCGCCGGGATTGGTGGCGTTCCGATCATCATCGGCCACCATCCGGTACCCCTCCACACCTCCCAACTGGTAGGCGATGTAGCCCCACATAGTCCGGATTTCGATATCTCCCACCGTTAGCACGGGAGAGGAAGGCGAAGTCAACTGCCCGGTGAACACCGCTCGTCGCACCTCCTCGGGGACCGACAGGTAGTCCTCCTCCAGCGTCTCACCCACTCCCGGCAGACCGGACCGCCCGGAGGCCAGGTGATAAAGCGCGATCAGGCTGTGTGTCTTCCCACCCCCGAACCCGGTTTGAAGCTCCACCACCGGGTCGCCTCCCTGGCCGGACAAGCGCCGGGCGGCGTTGCGGATCAGATCCCTCAGCCCGTCGGTGATGAAGGTCCGGGCGTAGAAGTCTGTGGGATCCCCGTACTCGGACGCGGCTTCGCCTCTCACCACCTGGCGCAGATCGGCAGCGAACTCGGCCTGGGCGAAACGGCCCTCCCGCACATCGGGATGAGGCGTTATCACTTCCCGCCATGGCTTCAGACCTGCTAGCGGTTCCCCCTTGGTGGCCCCGGCGGCTGCCCGCCGCTCCGCCGTCCGCCGCTCCGCCGCGTACACCTGGCGGAGAAGAGTGCGCTTCAGTTCCTGGACTTCCTCCGCCGCTTCTCCCGACTGGAATGCCAAAAGCATCATCTCACAGTGGTCGAGGATGCGTAGGGTCTCGTCTGAACTGAAACGCTTGGTATGCGCCCACTCATTGCGAGCCTCCCACAAGAGGTGCAGGTAACTGCGGGTGGACCGCGACTGGGTATGGCGGAAGAACTGATCCCAAGTGGCGTCCATACCTCGAAGAAGGAACGCCAGGTCATCAGGGCTGGAAGGACCGCCATGATGACGAATCCGCCCTCTCACTTGCTCCACCCAACGGAGCCCGTACTGGCCCCGCCATTTTCTCTCCACCTCGGGCCGGATGGCGTCTTGAACTAAGTTCAGGGCCTTGTTCACGCGCTCGTGGTTAGTGACGGCCATGGGCCCTAGATCCCTAACGAGCTCTGGTCAGACAGAGTCGGACCGGTGCCAGCCTGGCGTTTGATGTCGTGCCACGACTGGATAAGGCTGTTGTAGGCAACCGCATCGGCGGACCAACCCTTGTTATTGGCTATTTGGTAGAGCACGTAGGAAAGGCGTTGTGCCCGGTCCCCCAAACCTTCGCCCACAGTGCGTAGTAGATCACCGGCCTCCTTCTCTGATTCTCGGAGAAGCGCTATGAGATACTGGGTGAGCTTCCAGTCGGTTCGGTGAGGATCCTGGATCGGATCCCATTCCGGTTGCAGTTCGTCACGGTTCAACAGGCGCACTTTGCCTGCTGAGCTCTGGGCGATCTCTGCTCTCTCCACAGAGGCCACTGACGTATTCTTAGCCTTTGACAAAGTCTCGGCGTCTCCGAACGGGCCGGGATCATAACCGTTCTGCTCGTACCATGTAAGGGCCCAGCGGGTACGAGCGTCTAACTTGTCCTGTTTCTGAGATGTAGCGACACCTGGGTGGGTTAATGCCGGCCTGGTGGG
>JAPPFD010000026.1 GCA_028823995.1 bacterium
GGTGGTCGTACGGTGGGTGCTGGTCGGGTCACCAAAATCACCAAATAACAAACAACTATTCGACGGACTTGAATGCAAACTATAAGAACCAAATAAGGAATAAGACCCGGAACACAAAACAGGAAAAGCAGTAGAAACATTTCATGGATGAATCTCATAAGATCCGCATAAAGCTAAAGGCTTATGACCACCAGAGCGTGGACGAATCGGCGCGTAAGATCGCCGCTACGGTCACCCGTACCCAGGCCAAAATCAAGGGTCCTGTTCCATTGCCCACTGAGATTCATCGTTACTGCGTGATTCGAGGACCGCACGTGGACAAGGATTCCAGGGAGCACTTCGAGATGCGTATTCACAAACGTCTGATCGACATTCTCGACCCGACCGCCAAAACGGTGGACTCGCTGATGCGTCTCGATCTTCCCGCCGGAGTAGAAGTGGAGATAAAGCTGTGAACACCATTCTTGGCACCAAGCTGGGGATGAGCCAGATATTCAACGAGTCGGCCCAGGCTGTGCCGGTTACCGTGATCAAGGCGGGTCCCTGCCGGGTGGTCCAGATCAAGACCGCCCAAAAGGACGGCTACGAGGCTGTGCAACTGGCGTTGGAGACGGCCCGCAGCGCCAAAGTGGGAAGAGCCCTGGCCGGTCATTTCGCCAAGGCGGGGGTGGATCCATCGCGTCACCTGGTGGAGACTCCGGTGGAGGACTCCGGGCAGTTCGAGGCCGGTTCGACGATCGAAGTGGATGCGGTCTTCACCGAGGGCGTGCGGGCTGACGTCACCGGCGTCTCCAAGGGCAAGGGTTTTCAGGGAGTGATGAAGCGACACAACTTCTCCGGACAGTGCGCCAGTCACGGCAACCACAAAAAGCACAGGGCCGGCGGGGCGATCGGGGCCTGCGCCACCCCATCCCGGGTCTTCCGGGGAAAGGCGATGCCCGGCCGCATGGGCGCGCAGCGCACCACCGTTCTCAATCTCGAGGTCGTTAAGGTTCTTCCCGAAGAAGGCCTCCTGCTTCTGAGGGGGGCTGTGCCCGGTCCCAAGGGAGGGCTGGTTCTGGTAAGAAGGGCGGTGAAGGCCGGTGGCTGAACTGACCGCCCCCCTGTATGACGCAGATGGAGTTCTCCAGGGAGAGACCCCTCTGGATCCGTCGGTGTTCGGGATTTCCCCCAACCTTCCGGTTCTGCACCAGGTGGTCACGGCCCAGATGGCCGGTAAGCGCTCGGGAAGCGCTTCCACCAAGACCCGGGCCCAGGTCAGGGGCGGGGGCCGCAAGCCCTGGCGGCAGAAGGGGATCGGAAGGGCCCGCCACGGCTCGATCCGTTCCCCCATGTGGCGAGGGGGAGGCGTGGCCCACGGCCCCAAGCCTCGCAGCTATCACCAGCGGACTCCGGCAAAGATGCGCCGGCTGGCGCTTGTGAGCGCTCTATCGGCCCGGGCGTCGGAGGGCGCCGTTCACACCGTGGTTCCCCTGGAATGGGAGACGCCCCACACCAAGACGGCCCTCGCCCTCCTGAGGGCGATCGGACTGGAGGGCAAGACCCTGGTGGTCGTCGAGCGGCGAGACGGAACCGAGGAGCTGTCCTTTCGGAACCTCCCCGATGTTCGGATAGCCGAAGCCCGGTACGTCACTCCATACGACGTGCTGTGGTCCCGGCACCTGCTGTTCTGTGCGGGCACCTGGGGTGCGTACGGCTCTCCGGAACCGCTGGAGGCCAAGGCGTCATGAAGTACCCGCACGACGTGATCCTGGGACCGGTCGTCTCCGAGAAGTCATTCGACCTCATCGAGTCCAACAACACCTACTCCTTCCTGGTGGATCCCCGGGCCAACAAGACAGAGATCCGCCAGTCGGTGGAAACCATCTTCGATGTAGAGGTGCTCTCGGTCAACACCTACAATCGGCGGGGTAAGCGCAAGCGCACCCGTCGCACCATGGGAAGACGCAAAGACACCAAGCGGGCCCTGGTGAAACTGGCCGACGACCACTCGATCGATTTGTTCGGGGTGTAAAGACATGGCAGTGATAAAACGCAATCCCACTTCTCCCGGCCGGCGCTTCCAGACCGTCTCCGATTTCTCTGAGATCACGCGCAGTCGTCCCGAGAAGTCCCTTTTGGCTCCCCGGCCTTCCAAGGCGGGGCGCAACAGCCATGGACGGATCACCTCCCGCCATCGGGGGGGAGGTCACAAGCGCCGTTATCGGGTCATCGATTTCCGGAGAACCAAGGACGGCGTGCCCGCCAAGGTGGCTGCAATCGAATACGACCCCAACCGCAACGCCCGGATAGCCCTGCTCCACTACGTGGACGGAGAGAAGAGGTACATTCTCGCCCCGGTGGGAGTGGGTGTGGGGGACCGGATCAGTTCCGGACCAAAGGCCGAGATTCGCCCAGGTAACGCCATGGCCCTCCGCAACATCCCGGCTGGAACCACCGTTCATGCGGTGGAGATCCGACCCGGTGGGGGCGCCAAAATCGCCCGGGCGGCGGGATCGTCGGTGCAACTCATGTCCAAGGAAGGGGGAATGGCCCTGCTCCGGCTTCCCTCCGGGGAGATGCGCATGGTTCCCATGGACTGCCGCGCCACCATCGGTCAGGTAGGCAACACCGAGGCCGAATTGGTGAAGCTGGGCAAGGCGGGCCGGAATCGGTGGAAGGGCGTGCGCCCCCAGACCAGGGGAGTGGCTATGAACCCCATAGACCACCCGCTGGGCGGGGGAGAGGGAAAGTCTTCGGGAGGACGGACGCCGGTCAGCCCCTGGGGCAAGCCGGAGGGACGCACCCGCAAGAAGAACAAGCAGAGCAACAAGTACATCGTTCGCCGTCGATATGCCAAGGGTCGGAGGTAGCAGTGGGCAGAAGTCTGAAGAAGGGCCCCTTTGTGGATGACCATTTGCTGGAGAAGGTCGAGGAACTCAACGCGGCGCGCCAGAAGCGGGTGATCCGCACCTGGAGCCGGCGGTCCACGGTGATACCGGCCATGATCGGTCACACCATCGCCGTCCATGACGGACGCCGCCATGTACCCGTCTACCTGACCGAGTCGATGGTCGGCCACAAGCTGGGAGAGTTCGCTCCCACCAGGACCTTCCGCAAGCATCCGGGCGGCAAGCGGGAGAAGGTGGTGAGAAAGAAGTGAGGACCCAGGCCCGCGCCCGTTTCCTCCGTCACTCCCCCTACAAGATGAGGCGGGTGACCGATCTGGTGAGGGGGAAGCAGGTGTCCGAGGCGAGGCACGTTCTAGCAGCGGTCAACCGGGGCGCCGCACCCGCCATTCTCAAGGTTTTGAACTCGGCGGTTGCCAACGCGGAGAACAACCTGGAGTTGGATCCCGACGATCTGAGGGTGGAGGCCGCATATGTGGATGAGGGCCCCACTCTCCGTTCCTACCGCGCCCGGGCAAGGGGTCGGGTTGCCAGGATTCGCAAGCGCACCAGTCATCTGACCATAGTGGTGGCAGACTCCGAGTACGACGGAGAGGAGATCTAATGGGACAGAAGACCCATCCCTATTCGTTCCGATTGGGGGTCGTGACCGACTGGAAGTCCAAGTGGTATTCGGACCGGGACTACGTGAACCTGGTCAACGAGGACTGGCAGATACGCGACTATCTAAGGGGAAGGCTCCTGCGAGGGGCGGTTTCCCGCATCGAGGTGGAGAGAACCCGCGACCGGGTGGTGGTGGAGATCCACACCGCCCGACCGGGGGTGGTGATCGGCCGCCGCGGAGCTGAAGCCGAGCGGTTGCGCAAGGGCCTGGAGAAGCTCACCTCGAAGTCGATCAAGCTCAACATCATCGAGGTCAAGGATCCCGAACTGGATGCTCAACTCCTCGCGCAGGGGATCGCCGACCAACTGGAAAACCGTGTCTCCTTTCGCCGCGCCATGAAGCGAGCGCTGGGCACGGCCCGAAAAGCGGGCGCCCAGGGAGTGCGAGTGGAGTGCAAGGGCAGGCTGGGCGGAGCCGATATGGGTCGCAGGGAGTGGTATCTGGAGGGCCGGGTTCCCCTTCACACTATTCGGGCCGACATCGACTACGGGGTGGCGACCGCCCACACCATGGTGGGAACCATCGGCGTGAAGGTGTGGATCTACAAGGGCGACGTGTTCAAGGCCCCCTCCTCGGGCGAGAAGATAGCCGCAGAGGTGGCCCTGGCGGCCGGCGGTCCTACCAGGCGTCGCCGCACTCCCGCCAAGGCGCGCGCCGAGGCCGCAGCCGGAGGAAGAAAGGGCCCGCGTCTGATCGAGGCGGGCGGGGGCAAGCGCCCGGTCCAGCCTGCGGCGCCCAAGCGGGATGGTCGCAAACGCATCATCGAGGCGGGCGGCGGCCGCAAGCGGGCCGCACAGGACACAGACGACATGTGGGAGATGGAAGACTCCGAAACGGGCGCCCCGGCGGCCGACGCCCCGACGGGCGAGGAGGATTCATCGGAGGAGCGTTCCTGATGTTGATGCCCAAGAGAACCCGTCACCGCAAGGTCCACAGGGGCCGGAGAAGGGGAGTCGCCAAGGGCGGCACCAAGGCGAATTTCGGAGAATACGGCTTGCAGGCCCTGACCGCGGGGTGGGTCACCGCCCGCCAGATCGAGTCCGCCCGCGTGGCGATAACGCGGTCGGTGAGACGAGGCGGAAGGGTGTGGATAACCATCTTTCCCGACAAGCCGGTGACCGCCAAACCGGCCGAGACCCGTATGGGGTCGGGGAAGGGTAACCCGGAGTTCTGGGTGGCGGTGGTCAAGCCCGGCCGGATCATGTTCGAGTTGGGTGGGGTGCCGGAGCATCTTGCCCGGGAAGCGATGCGCAAGGCCGGACACAAGCTTCCCGTGAAGACCAGGTTTGTAGCCAGGGAGGAAGCATGAGTCCGGCCGAGTTGCGGGAAATGAACTATCGGGAGCTCACCGAGAAGCTTGCTGAGTCCAAGGAGGAGCTTTTCAACCTCCGTTTCCAGTTGGCCACCAACCAACTGGACAACACCGCCCGCATCGGGGCGGTGAAAAAGACCGTGGCCCGCATACGCACCATTCTCCGCCAGAGGGAGATAGAGCTTTGGTATGCCCAGCAGGAGGCCGCCGCCAATGAGTGACCGACCAAGACGCAAGAGCCGGGTGGGCGTGGTCACCTCGGACCGACGGGACCGGACCATCTCGGTCAGGGTTGCCACCTCCTATAAGCATCCCCGCTATCACAAGGTGGTTCGAAAGACCAGGCTGTACCACGTCCACGACCAGGACAACGACGCCCGGACCGGAGACATGGTGCGGATCGTGGAGACCCGTCCGCTGTCACGCCAGAAGCGTTGGAGGATGACCGAGATCCTGGAGCGAGCCAAGTGATCCAGAAAGAGAGCAGGCTGAGGGTGGCTGACAACACCGGCGCCCGCTCCGTGCTGTGCATTGGAATGCTGGGCGGCACCCGTCGCCGCTATGCGCGGGTGGGGGACGAGATCGTGGTGACCGTGAAGGAAGCCGTCCCGGGGGGAGTGATCAAGAAGGGGGAGGTGGTCCGGGCAGTGGTGGTGCGTACTCGCAAGGAGCGGCGCCGCCCCGACGGGACCTACATTCGTTTCGACGACAATGCCTGTGTGATCATCGATCCCCAGCGCCAGCCTCGGGGCACCCGGATCTTCGGCCCCGTGGCCAGGGAATTGCGGGAGAAGCGGTTCATGCGGATCGTCTCGCTGGCGCCGGAGGTGTTATGAAGCTGCGGACAGGAGACCGGGTGAAGATCATCACCGGCAAGGACGTCGGCCGGGAGTCGAGAATCTCGCGGGTGATTCCCGGCAGGAACAAGGTGATCGTGGAAGGGGTGAACACGGCCAAGCGCCATCAGCGTCCCCAGAGCGGGACCATGCAGGGCGGAATCATCGACAAAGACATGCCCGTTGACGCCTCCAACGTGATGATCGTTTGCGAGGAGTGCGGACCCACCAAGATCGGGCAGCGTTTTGACGAGCGCGGCAAGCACCGGGTGTGCCGGAAGTGCGGAGGTGACCTGTGAGCCAGGGTAACGGCGCCGCGCCACCCCGGCTCAAGGATCGGTTCCGGTCGGAGGTGGCCGCCGCTCTTCACAAGGAACTGGGCCTTGCCAACCCCATGGAGGTCCCCCGTCTGGAGAAGATCGTGGTGAACATGGGGATCGGGGAAGCGGTCAGGGATCGCAAGCAGGTCGACAACGCCCTCTCGGAGTTGGAACTGATCACCGGACAGCGTCCCCGTCTGAACAGGGCCCGCAAGTCGGTGGCCGGGTTCCGGATAAGAAAGGGGATGCCGGTGGGTATCTCGGTGACGCTTCGGGGAGATCGCATGTGGGAATTCTTCGACCGTGTGATGTCGATCGCCATTCCCAGGGTGCGGGACTTTCGAGGCATGAACCCCAGGTCCTTTGATGGAAGAGGCAACTATTCTTTCGGCTTCGACGAGCAGTTGGTCTTTCCCGAAATACATTACGACCAGGTGTCGGAGACCCGGGGAATGGACATCACTATCTGCACTACCGCAGACCGCGATGACCATGCCCGCGCCTTTCTGGCGGCTTTCGGGTTTCCCTTCCGGGTCAGAGAGTCTTTGTACTAAGGAGTTTCGAGTGGCGCGTAAATCCCTCATTGCCAAAGCCAAACGCCCGCCCAAGTACAAGGTGCGAGCCTACAACCGGTGCCGCCGGTGCGGTCGGGCGCGCGCCTTCCTGCGCGACTTCGGGATGTGCAGGATATGCGTGCGGGAACTGGCTTCCCGCGGGGAGTTGCCCGGAATCAGAAAGGCGTCGTGGTAACGATGATGACCGATCCGGTGGCCGACATGCTGACTCGCATACGCAATGGAGTCTCCGCCCGCCACGCGCACGTGGAGATGCCCTCATCCCGGCTGAAAGAACGGATTGCCCGCATCCTGGCCGCCGAAGGCTTCGTGGACGGGTTCTCCGTCGCCGGGGTGGACGACTCGAAGCCGCACCGGGTGTTGAAGGTCGAACTCCGGTACACCGAGGACAGGATCTCCGCCATCTCCGGTCTACGCCGGATCTCCAAGCCGGGCCATCGCCGCTACAGCGGGGCGTCGGACATCGGCCGCGTGCAGGGTGGAATGGGGGTGGCGATCGTCTCCACCTCCCAGGGACTGCTCACCGACCGGGAAGCCCGCCGGAGGCGATTGGGCGGCGAGATCCTCTGCGAGGTGTGGTGATGAGCAGAGTGGGCATGGCTCCGATAACGATTCCTGCCGGTGTGGACCTTGCGGTGGAGGGATCGTCGGTGGTGGTGAAGGGTCCCATGGGCGAGTTGTCCCGGACCTTCCATGAGCGGGTGAGGATCGATGTCTCCGACAGCCAGGCGCTGGTGAGCCGGGTGGATGAGTCCCGGATGTCGCGATCGCTCCATGGATTGTCCCGCACGCTCCTGGCGAACATGGTCACCGGGGTGGTGCAGGGTTATCAGAAAGAACTCACCATTGTGGGAGTGGGTTACCGGGCACAGTCGCAGGGAGACCGCCTGGTTATGCAACTGGGGTTCAGCCACCCGGTGGAGATACCGGCTCCCGAGGGAATCACCTTTGAAACCCCTGCTCCCACCCGGATCATCGTGAAGGGCATCGACAAGCAAAAAGTCGGCCACATTGCGGCCGACATCAGGCGTGTTCGCCCTCCCGAGCCTTACAAGGGAAAGGGCATCCGCTACGTCGACGAGAAGGTGCGTCGCAAGGCAGGTAAGGCGGGAAGAATATGAGGTCAACACGGACCGCGGCCAGATTGCGCCGTCATCGGCGCGTGCGCAAGAAGATCAGGGGCAGCGCCAACCGGCCCCGCTTGGCGGTGTTTCGTTCCAACCGCTATATATACGCCCAGGTCATCGACGATGATCGGGGCCACACGGTGGCGGCGGCATCTTCCCTGGAGCCGGAGCTTCGCCAACGCTCCCTGACCGTTGAGACGGCTGGTGAGGTGGGGAAACTCCTGGCGGGACGAAGCCTCGAGGCGGGGGTCGATACCGTGGTCTTCGACCGGGGCGGCTACCGGTTCGGGGGAAGGGTGCGGGCCCTGGCCGAAGCCGCCCGCGCCGACGGACTGAGTTTTTGAGGTAGCCGATGGCAGAGATACAACAGTACGAAGAGAGGGTCATCAAGATCAGCCGGGTGGCCAAGGTGGTGAAGGGCGGCCGCCGGTTCTCCTTCACGGCCCTGGTGGCGGTGGGCGACGGCGCCGGCCGGGTGGGAATTGCCCACGGCCGGGCCAAGGAAGTGCCGGTAGCGATCCAAAAGGCTATGGAGATGGCGCGCCGTTCCATGGTCACCGTCCCCATGACCGGCGTGACGGTGATTCACCAGACCATCGGCAAGCACGATGCGTCCAGGGTGCTGATCAAGCCCGCTTCTCCGGGAACGGGCGTGATCGCCGGCGGGGCGGTCCGCCAGATCCTCGAGGCGGCGGGTATCAAGGACGCCCTGGCCAAGTCGCTGGGTTCCCCGTCCCATCTCAACGTGGCCCGGGCCACCATGAACGCTCTCATGGGCCAGCGCCGTCCCGATGAGGTGGCCCGTCTGCGCGGGAAGCGTCCCGAGGAGTTCGTTCCTCCCGCCCTGCTGGATGCCTACCGTTCCACCGAGGCGATGCGCGCCGCCCCCAAGGCGGTCCGATGAGCGAGGAAAAGACCCTTCGGGTGACCCTCCGCCGCAGCGTGATCGGTGAGAAGCCGAAAACGCGCCGGACGGTCCGCGGCCTGGGTCTCTGTCGCATCGACCACACCGTGGAACACGCCGACCGGCCCGAGATACGCGGGATGATTCACCGGGTCCGCCACCTGGTGGAAGTGGAGGAAGCCCATGGCTGACCGTTTGATGTTGCACGACCTCAAACCTGCTCCGGGTTCCCGGAAGAGCCGGGTCCGCATGGGCAGGGGAGGCGCCGCCCGGCGAGGTAAGAAGTCCGGTCGGGGAACCAAGGGCATCAACGCCCGCAACAAGTTGCGGCCCGGCTTCGAGGGCGGCCAGACGCCGCTGGCGCGCCGTTTGCCCAAGCTGAAGGGCTTCAAGAATCCCAACCGGGAAGAGTTCGCGGTGGTCAACCTTGGAGCGCTCTCGGTGTTCGACCAGGGTTCGAGAGTGACGCCCGACACCCTAAGGGATACCGGCCTCGCCAAGCGGCGGGGAAAGATCAAGATCCTGGCCGAGGGGGAACTCGCATCGGCGATTACCATCGAGGCTCATGCCTTCAGCGCCGCCGCCCGGCGAAAAATCGAGGAAGTCGGCGGGAAATGGGAGATAGTCGACTGATGTCGATGGCCGCCGCCCGGCCGGGAGACGCCCGGTCATGCTGAACATCTATCGCAACATGTTCAAGGTCCCCGACCTGCGGGGAAAGATCCTCTTCACCCTCGCCATCTTCGGCGTCTACCGTCTGGGGGCCACCATACCGGTGCCCGGCATCGACCTTGACGCGGTGCAGGCCTTCCAGGAGCAGCAGCAGGCGGGCGGAATCTACGGTCTCCTCAACCTGTTCTCGGGAGGAGCATTGGAGCAGTTTTCGGTCTTCTCACTGGGGATCATTCCTTACATAACCGCTTCAATCATGATGCAGCTTCTGACGGTGGTCATTCCCAAGCTGCAGGCCCTGCAGGATGAGGGCGAGGCCGGCCGCAAGGTCATCACCCAATGGACCCGGTACACAACCGTGGTCCTGGCGCTCATCCAGTCCACGGGCTTCACTTACCTCTTCCACGTCGGCCGGTTCACGAACGGCATCGACCTGGTGCCCAACTACACCCCGGGCCGGGTGGCCCTGATCGTGCTGACCATGACCGCCGGGACCGCCTTCGTGATGTGGCTGGGCGAGCAGATCAGCCAGCGGGGGATCGGCAACGGCATGTCGCTGATCATCTTCGTTTCCATCCTCAGCCAGTTCCCCTTCGTGTTCGGCCAGATCTGGGGCCAGACCGCGGCGGTAGGCCTGGTGTTGCGGTTCCTGGTCATCATGCTGGTCTTCCTGGTGGTGATCGTCACCATCATCTATGTTGATCAGGGTCAGCGTCGCATCCCGGTCTCCTTTGCCAAACGGGTCCGCGGCCGGCGGGTGATGGGAGGCCAGAGCACTTACATCCCCCTCAAGGTGAACACCGCCGGGGTGATCCCAGTGATCTTCGCAACATCGATGCTGCTCTTCCCCTCGCTGCTGGTTACCGCCATCCCCTCCGACGCTGCGTGGGTGCAGGGTCTCTACCGATGGGTGGACGAGAATCTGGGCGGCGGCGGCCAGATCACCTGGTGGTATGTGTTCCTCCTCTTCTCCCTGATCATCTTCTTCACCTACTTCTACAACGCCATCCAGTTCGACCCCACCCGCCAGGCCGAGATGCTGCAACGCCAAGGGGGGTTCATCCCCGGGGTGCGCCCGGGTGGCCAGACGGCTTCCTACCTGGGGAGGATTCTCAACCGGATCACCCTCCCCGGCTCGGTCTTCCTGGCGGTGATAGCCGTGCTTCCCGCGCTGGCGGGACTGCTCTGGAACATCCCGATCAGCTTTTCGGGAGTCTCCATATTGATCGTGGTGGGAGTGGCGCTGGAGACCATGAAGCAGATCGAGAGCCAGTTGACGATGCGCAACTACGAGGGCTTTCTCACTTGACCGCGAGGGGTTCTGGCCCATGAGGCTGTTGTTCTTGGGTCCGCCCGGCGCCGGGAAGGGCACTCAGGCGGAGCGGGTGGCCCAGAGACTGGGGATTCCCCACATCTCGACCGGGGAGATGTTCCGCCGGCATGTTTCTTCCGGCACCGATCTGGGCCGGAGAGTCAAGGCCCTCATGGAGGCAGGGGAGTACGTTCCGGATGAGATCACCGGGCAAATGCTGGCCGGGCGGTTGACGGACTCCGACTGCGCCGGCGGGTTCATCCTGGATGGCTTCCCCCGTACCCTCCCGCAGGCCGAACTCCTGGACCGCCTGCTGGCGGAGGATCCCCTGGACCGGGTGGTCTCCCTGGAGGTCGACAGCCAGGTTCTCCTTGAGAGAATGTTGGCCCGGGGCCGTGCGGATGACACCCCCGATACGATCCGTCGCCGCCTCGAGGTGTACGAGACCCAGACCGCTCCACTTCTCGAGTTTTACGGTCGTAGGGGCATCGTGAGCACGGTGGAGGGATCGGGCGGCATCCCCGAGATCTGCGAGCGGATCATCGCAGCACTCGGATGACTGTGCATCCGCACCCCCCGATGTGATAACTTTCAAGAGCCCCGCCCAGTTCAGGAAGATGGAAGCGGCGGGTCGTTGCGTGGCCAAGGCCCATGAAGCAGTGCGTTCGGCCGCCGGTCCGGGGGTCACGACTCTCGAACTGGACAGGATTGCCGAGAAGGTGATTCGAGGCCAGGGGTGCGTCCCCTCATTCCTCGGATATCGCGGCTACCCCTCCTCGATCTGCGCGTCCCCCAACGACGTGGTGGTCCACGGCATCCCCGATTCCCGCCGGCTGCGGGAGGGGGACCTGCTGTCGATCGACATCGGGGCCATCTACAAGGGATTCCATGGGGATGCGGCCTGCACCTTTGCGATAGGAGAGGTCTCCCTGGAGGCATCGGCGCTGTCGGCCGCCGCAGAAGAGGCCTTGTGGGAGGGGCTTTCGAAGGCCCGCCCCGGGGCGCGGATCGGCGACATCGGAGCGGCGGTGGAGGCGGTGGCCCGCCGCGAGGGCTACGGGGTGGTGGAGGGCTATGTCGGACACGGGATAGGTAGAGAGATGCACGAGAAGCCGGACGTCCCCAATCTGGGGGTTGCGGGCAGGGGAGTTCGACTGCGCACGGGGATGGCCCTGTGCATCGAGCCCATGTTCAACCTGGGGACCGCCGCCACCCGGGTGGACCGGGACGCATGGACGGTACGGACCGCCGACGGGTCGCTCTCCGCCCACTGGGAGCACACCGTTTGCCTCACTCCCGACGGCCCGCTGGTAACCACCACCCCCACTGCAATTAATTTGCTAGAAGCCACCACAGGTCGCTAAGATGTGGGCGGTTGGCGCAATTAAACTTTGAATGACTGAAGACGATTCTGTCGTTCGGGTCCAAGGCACCGTTCTTCAAAACCTTCCGAATGCCACATTCAAGGTGGAGGTGGACGGTGGCTTGGTTGTGCTGGCTCACGTCTCGGGGAAGATGCGCATGAGATACATTCGGATCCTTCCCGGTGACCGAGTGGACCTCGAATTGTCCGCCTACGACCCCACCAGGGGAAGGATCGTCTGGAGATACAGATGAAGGTGAAGCCTTCGACCCGAAAAATGTGTGAGAAGTGCCAGATCATCCGGCGCCACGGTCGCGTTTGGGTGATCTGCGAAAATCCTCGACACAAGCAGAGGCAGGGCTGAGCCATGGCCAGAATCGCCGGTGTCGACCTTCCGCGAGACAAGCGCTTGGAGATCTCACTCACCTACATCTTCGGCGTGGGCCGATCACGGGCGCTGGAGATCTGCGACTACCTGAGGATCGACCCGGGCACCAAGGTGCGGGATCTCACCGAGGAGGAAGCCGCCTCTATCCGTCGCTTCATCGACGCCAACTATCAGGTGGAAGGGAACCTGCGGCGCCAGGTCAGCCAGAACATACGCCGCAAGACCGAGATCAATTGTTATCAGGGCATCCGGCACCGTCGAGGGTTGCCGGTGCGGGGCCAGCGCACCCATACCAACGGCCGGACCCGCAAGGGTCGGCGGATGGCTGTCGCCGGCAAGAAGAAGCCGGCTAAACACTGAGAACGCTGAGGGACTTGAGGAATGGCAACCAGAGGACCGCAAAAACGGGTACGTCGCCGCGAGCGCAAGAACGTGGCGCATGCAAAGGCCCACATCAAGGCGAGCTTCAACAACACCATCATCAACATCACCGATCAGCAGGGGAACACCATCGTGTGGACCTCAGGCGGTTCGGTGGGTTTCAAGGGCTCCCGGAAGTCCACTCCCTACGCCGCACAGTTGGCGGCCGAGGAAGCGGCCCGCCAGGCTGGGGAACACGGCGTTAGGAAGATCGAGGTGATCATCAGCGGGACGGGGCCGGGAAAGGATGCTTGGAGAACCCTCCAACACATGGGTCTGGAGGTTTCCGGGTCACCGCGCGATGCGACTCCGACCGTTCACAACGGCTGCCGCCCCAAGAAGAGAAGAAGAGGCTGATGGCGCGTTACACCGGTCCCCGGCACAAGTCCTGCCGTCGCGCCCGCCAGTCGATCTGCCAGTCGCGGAAGTGCCCCGTCGACCGACGTCCCTATCCACCCGGCGAGCACGGCCGTCGTCGCATCAGGGAGAGCGATTACCTGATCCGCCTCCGGGAAAAGCAGAAGCTGCGGGCCATGTACGGAGTGCTCGAGCGGCAATTCCGTGGTTATTACGAGCGGGCCGCCCGAGGGGAAGGGGTCACCGGTGAGAGCCTGCTCAGGTTCTTGGAACTGCGCCTCGACAATGTGGTGTGGCGCTCGGGTATGGCCGCCACCAGGGCGCAGGCCCGGCAGTTGGTCAACCATGGTCACTTTCGGGTCAACGGAAGGAAGGTGGATATTCCCTCCTACCAGGTCCGGCAGGGGGACGTGGTGACCTTGCGGGAGAAGAGCAGGGATCTGATAATCGTACAACATGCCATCGACACCCTCAGCCGCAATGTTCCCGAGTGGCTGACGGTTGACCACTCCGAGCGCAGAATAGAAATTTTCAGTCTGCCGGACAGGGCGCAGATTGACACCGCGATCAACGAGCAGTTGATCGTCGAGCTTTATTCCAAATAGCCCAAACGGGTGCAAGGGGGTTTTCGCCATGCTGATAGTTCAGCGTCCTGAGATCGAGGAGACCGAACTGAGCGATGTCCGCTCAAAGTTCGTGATGGAGCCGTTGGAGCCCGGACTGGGTCATACCCTGGGGAACACTGTTCGCCGCTCACTGCTTTCCAGGGTCCCCGGTGCGGCGATCACCGCCGTGCAGATCGAAGGTGCAGCGCACGAGTTCACCACCATTACTGGAGTGGTTGAGGACGTGGTGGACATAATCCTCAATCTCAAAGCGGTCGTGGTGCGCTTGGAAGGCAATGGGCCGGAGAGACTGTCACTGCGGGCCACGGGGTCCGGCGCGGTCTCGGCGGGTGCTTTCGAGGCTCCTGCCGGATTGTCGGTGGTAAACCCCACCGCACACATCGCCACCCTCTCCAAGAAGGGAAAACTTGAGATCGAGGCCTGGGTGCATGCCGGCGTCGGTTATCGGTCCGCCGAGGACAACAAGGCCAAGACCAGCGGTGTGGTGGGCGTGATCCCCATCGACTCCATCTTCTCGCCGGTGCGGCGGGTCTCATACTCGGTGGAGAACACCCAGGTCGGGCAGATGACGAACTACGAGAGGCTCATCCTCGACCTGGAGACCGACGGCTCGATCCGCCCCTCCCAGGCGGTCTCCTCGGTGGGGAAGACTCTGGGTGAACTTGTGAACCTCTTCGCCGGCGTGGGGGAAGGCACCGGATTGCAACTGGGCGAGTTTCCGGTCCCGGATACCGGCACGGATGACCTGCATCTTCCCATCGAAGCTCTGGAGTTGTCGGAGCGCCCCCGCAATTGCCTGAGGCGTTCGGGAATCGCCACGGTCGGGGACCTGGTGAAGTGCACCGCCGCCCAACTCCTGGACATCACCAATTTCGGCCAGCGCAGTCTGGAAGAGGTGCAGGAGCGCCTTGACGAGATGGGGTTGAGTCTCAGCGAACAGGAGACCACGGATGCCCCGGCCGCCTAAAGGTACCCGCCTGGGCGGTTCACCTGCCCACCACCACCTGCTGGTGGCCAATCTGGCTGCTTCGTTGATCTCGGAGGAGAAGATCACCACCACCCATGCCCGTGCTCGATCGGTGCGTCCCGTGGTGGAGAAGCTGATAACCCGGGCCCGCAGGGGGGACCTGCATTCTCGGCGCATCGTCCTCAAGACCATTCGGGACAACGAGGTGGTTACCAAGCTCTTCGACGAGGTGGCGCCTCGCTACAACCATCGTCCGGGCGGCTATACCCGCATCGTCAAGCTGGGTCCTCGTCGCGGGGACGGAGCGGAGATGGCCGTAATCGAGTTGGTGTGACGGACAGCCCCGGGAAACCACCGGGCGGGATGCTTCCGTGATCGCCATCCGCAGGGCCGTCGAGGCCGCCTTCCTCAAAAGGGATTCCCTGGTTGACATCGCTCTGGACCATCGGGCGACCGCCGACGCCGCCCTGCTGGTCTCCGGAGTGGCCTTGATCGGTTATGTGTGGGAACTGGTCGGGGGAGCGCGTTTCTCATGGCGGCTCCTTGTGGCGATCCTGATCAACTCGGTGATGGTTTGGGTGATCATCGCCGGTTTGACGTTGCTGGCAGGCAGGGTGCTGTGCAGGACGGAGACCCCGATGTTCACCATCATGCGCCTCCAGGGCTTCTGCCATCTCCCGCTCCTCCTGACCTACCTCGTTGCTCCCCTGGCATGGTTTGGGCGGGTCTGGTTTCTGGCGGCGCTGGTGTTCGCCACCGCCGAGGCGCTGGAGACGGTCTGGTGGAGAGCGGCGCTGGCCGTGCTCGCCAGCCTGGCGGGCTTGCTCATCATCACCCAACTCTTCTGGGGCGCCCGGCTGTTCTGAGGTGGCGCCGACTCAGGAGACCGGGGTTTTCACTTACCGTCTTGATTTGGCCTATGAGGGGACCGACTTCCGGGGCTTCGCCCGTCAACCGCAGGTGCGCACCGTGCAGGGGGAGTTGGAGAGGGCCCTGTCCGTGGTGCTGCGCGAGAATGTGCTGACCACCTGTGCCGGCCGAACGGACGCGGGTGTGCACGCCCGGCGCCAGGTGGTGAGTTTGACGCGGTCACGCCGGATCGATGACGAGGCGGCCGTGGTGCGGTCGTTGAACCGGTTGCTTCCCCCCGATGTAAGGGTCAGCGGGTTGTCCCGGGCCGGGGAGGGATGGAGCGCCCGGTTCTCGGCGAAGTGGCGAGCCTATCGTTACCATGTCCGGACGGATCCGGTGGCCGATCCCCTGGGACGCCGCCTGGTCTGGCATCTGGGTGTCCCGTTGGACATCGAGGCTATGAACAGGGCGGCGGCCCTCCTGGTGGGAACCCATGACTTCTCCTCCTTCTGCCGGGCGGCGGAGGGCCGGTCCTCCGTCAGGGAGGTACGCGAGGCGCGATGGCGGGTCGAGAGGGCCGAACACCTGACCTTCGAGGTACTGGCTTCCTCTTTCTGCCAGCAGATGGTGAGGTCGATGGTCGGATGGTGCGTGGAGGTGGGCAGGGGGCGGAGGGAGGCTTCGGAGACCCCCGGGGTGCTGGCAGCCAGGAACCGCCGGGCAGCCGGTCAGGTGGCGCCTCCCCAGGGGCTGATCCTCTGGGAAGTAGGGTACGGGACGCCCGAGGAAAGCGGACCGGGAGGCGAGTAATGGCTGTGAAGGCGGTTCTGTTCGACGCGGGAGGGACGTTGGTGCTCCAGCACCCGGATCTGATGGGCAGGGTGTTGGGGGTGGAGTTGGAACCCGATGCCTGCTTCGAGGCCCACTACCTGGCGATGGACGGCTACTCCCGGCTGTGGTCGGGGGGCGAGCGCCGCTACGGGTGGGAGTGGTGGTTGGAGCACTACTTCACGACCCTGGGAGTTCCCTCCCCCGCCGAAGCGGGGCCCAGGATAAGGTTCGGGCACGGGATGTGGTCCTTTCCCCTCCCGGGAGTGGAGGCCGGCGTCAGGAGGATCCTCGACCGGGGGCTGCGTTGCGCGGTCATCTCCAACTCGGACGGTTCCATTCGTGACTCCCTGGAGGAGGCGGGACTCTCCCATCTCTTCGAGTTCGTGATCGACTCCGCCGAGGTGGGATTCAAGAAGCCCGATCCGGAGATCTTTGCCTTGGGGGTCGAACAGTTGGGAGGTGTCTCCCCTCAGGAAGTGGCGTATGTGGGCGACTCCGTGTTTCACGATGTGGCGGGGGCCCGCCGGGCCGGTTACGCCCAGGCCTGGCTGGTGGATCCGCTCGGGTTGAACCTCGATCAAACCCGGCGGGTGCCGTCGGTGGCGGAGTTGGCGGAAGCGCTGGACGGCAGGCGCACCCCTGATAGTGGATTTTGATTTGCTGTGGTTCTGCTATCATGATGGTGCGAGCCGAGCGTTTTGGGGTCGGCTCGCTCTCTTTCTGACCTATATGGAGTCATTGGCTTGACTGCGCGAACCAAACCTGTCATCTCGAAGACCTACTCGCCGACGGGCGCACCGCCGGTCCCGGACTGGTGGGTGGTGGACGCCACCGATCTTCCACTGGGCAGGTTGGCGTCCGAGATAGCCCAGGTGGTCCGCGGGAAGCACAAGCCGACCTTTGCTCCCCATGTCGATGGAGGCGATTACGTCGTGGTGATCAATGCAGAGCGGGTGGCGGTCACCTCGGCCAAGAGCGAGAAGAAGATTTACTACCGACACTCCGGCTACCCGGGAGGGATCAAGGCCGAGTCCTTCCAGTCGCTCATCGAGCGGCGCCCGGAGGCGGTGATCGAACGGGCGGTGCGCGGGATGCTGCCCAAGAACCGGCTGGGCAGGAAGTTATTCCGCAAGCTCAAGGTCTATGCCGGCCCATCGCATCCCCACGCATCCCAGAAGCCCGCTCCCCTGCGGTTCAACATCCGGAAGGTGGATGGCTGATGGCTGCTCCGTTGGTGCAGGCAACCGGACGTCGCAAGGAGTCGGTGGCCCGGGTGAGGCTGTATGAGGGTAGCGGGCAGATAACCCTCAACGAACGCCCCATCGAGGACTACTTTCCCACCATCGCACGCCGCATCCGGGTCTTGGAGCCCCTTGAGATAACCAGCACGCGAGGCCGGTACGACGTTAAGGCCACTCTCCACGGCGGAGGTGTCACCGGCCAGGCCGATGCGCTGCGGCTGGGAATCGCCCGCGCCCTGGCGAATATCGAACCCGGGCTCCGGATGACCCTCAAGAAGCAAGGGCTCTTGCGTCGGGACGCGCGGGTGGTGGAGCGCAAGAAATACGGCCTCAAGAAAGCCCGGCGCGCTCCGCAGTACACCAAGCGCTGACCCTTACCGGTCCTACTGGACGCCAGGGCTCGTGGCTTCGGCGAAGAACCTCTTCGGTACCGACGGCATAAGGGGCATAGCCGGTCGAGATCTCACCGCCGGGCTGGCATTCGGGGTAGGGAGGGCGGCCGGCGCCTCGGCGGGGGATGGAAGGGTCCTGGTCGGCATGGATACCCGTCCCTCGGGTCCGGAACTCTCCTACGCCCTTCGCTGCGGACTACAGGAAGCGGGTGTGGAACCCGTCGATCTCGGAGTGATACCGGCGGGAGGGATAAGCCACCTGACGGCCGCGGCGGGGGCGGCAATGGGCGTGGTTGTCTCGGCGTCCCACAACCCGGCTCCCTACAACGGCATCAAACTGCTCGGCCCCGACGGAGCCAAGCTCCCTGATGACGTGGAGGCGGAGATCTCCGAAGCCGTACGACCGGCCGACAACGAATGGTTCCCGCCACGCGGAGGCGCATCCCCGGGCTCGGAGTGGCCCGAGGGCATAGACGTCTACCTGGACTGGCTGGCGGGTTCGGTGTCAGCCGACCTGTCCGGGCTGTCGGTTGTGGTCGACTGCGCCAACGGGGCCGCCTTCCGGGCCGCGCCCGGGGTTCTACGTTCGGTGGGGGTGGAGACCGTGACCACCGCAGCCTGCTCGGACGGATCGAACATCAACCATCGGTGCGGCGCCACCCATCCCGAGTGGGTTGGGTCCCTCTCCGAGGGGCGAATCGGGCTCGCCCTGGACGGGGACGCCGATCGTCTCATCGCGGTGGACGAGACCGGAGCGATCGTGGACGGCGACTTTCTCATGGCGATCCTGGCCCGCCATCTCCAGCGGGACGGCCGGCTTCGGCCGCCCCTGGTGGTGGCCACGGTCATGTCGAATCTGGGTTTCAACCTGGCCATGGCCTCCCGGGGGATCGAAACCGCCCTGACCAAGGTCGGGGATCGGTACGTTCGGGAGGAGATGATTCGCCGGGAGGCGGTCCTGGGAGGAGAGCAGTCCGGCCACATAATCTTCGGGGATCTGGCGGTCACCGGGGACGGGTTGCTCACTGCCCTGCAACTGCTGGAGGTGGTGGCCCTCAGCGGGAGGAGACTCGCTGACCTTCGCTCGGAGGCTATGGAACGCTTTCCGCAGGTGCTGGTGAATGTCGAGGTGGACCGCCCGAGGGAGGTGGAGGGCATTCCGGAAGTCTGGGAGGCGGTGGCCCGGGTGGAAAGGGAACTGGGTGAGACGGGGAGGGTGCTGGTGAGGCCATCGGGCACCGAACCGTTGGTGCGGGTGATGATAGAATGCCGGGAATCGGAGCTTGCCGAGCGGTATGCTCAGGACTTAGCCGGGGTGATAGCCGCGGCGATGGATTGTCCCGCTATGGAAAGGGAGTGACCGAAGACTCAAAGGCTCGGTGCATGACAGAGCGATCCTGAACAACAAGCGCCAGACCTTCCGGGAGACTGCCGGGAGGTGACGAGGAGGAAGGCGATCGAACCTTCGGCGGATGCCTTCCCGGCTGCCACGGTCGTGACGAGCGGAGCAAATCCCGTCGGTGACGACGGGGACAAAGGCCGCCCGCAGTGGATCTTTGAGGGTCGCATGTGCGCGCTCCGGGCAGGGATTCTAAAGGAGTGTGCAATCATGTGTGGCATCGTTGGCTATGTGGGGCCGCGGCCGGCCCAGGACCTTCTTCTGGGGGGACTGGCGCGCCTCGAGTATCGCGGTTATGACTCGGCGGGGTTGGTGATCGGCGAGAACGGCGTTCTGCGGAGCGTGAGGAGGGTCGGGAAAATCGCCGAACTGGTGGAAGCGGTGGCTCGGGAGCCGGAGTCTTTCCCGGGGAGCTATGGGGTGGGACACACCCGCTGGGCAACCCATGGCTCGCCCACCGTTCCCAACGCCCACCCCCACTTCGACTGCGCGCAGGAGATTGCCGTGGTTCACAACGGGATAATCGAGAACTGGGTGGAATTGAAGACCTGGCTGGAGGGCAGAGGCCACGGCTTTTCCTCTGACACCGACACCGAGGTGGCAGCACATCTCATCGAGGAGTTGGGCTCCGTCTCCCTGGCGGAGGCGGTGGCCGAGGTCCTGCGGCGTTGTGAGGGAGCTTTGGCGATGGCGGTGGTTCGCCGCTCCGACCCCGGCTTGGTGGTGGGAGGTCGAAAGGGTAGCCCCCTGGTGATCGGTCGGGGTTCTGGAGAGAACTTCCTGGCGTCGGACATTCCCGCCTTCATGGCGCACACCAGGCGAATGATGGTCGTCCCCGAGGAGCGGGTTGTGGAGGTCCGGTCGGACTCGGTGCGGGTGACGGACCTCTTCGGTGAGGAGAGCCAACCCGAGGAACGGGAAGTGGAATGGGATGTGGAGGCGGCCGAGAAGGGCGGCTATCCCACTTTCATGCTGAAGGAGATCCATGAGCAGCCTCAGGCGGTCGCCGCAACCCTGCTGGGACGCATAGGCGCCGGGGGAGAGCCGCTGCTGGGGGAGACCGGACTCACCGGGCCGGTGGCAAAGGGCATAGACAAGGTGTTCGTGGTTGCCTGCGGCACCTCCTATCACGCCGGGATGATGGCCAAGTACGCCCTTGAGCGATGGGCGAAGGTCCCTGTGGAGGTGGATCTGTCGTCGGAGTTCCGCTATCGGGACCCGGTGCTCGACGAACGGTCGCTGGTGATTGGGATCAGCCAGTCGGGGGAGACAGCCGACACCCTCGGGGCGGTCCGGTTTGCCCTGGATCAGGGGGCCAGGGTGGCGGCGGTCACCAACGTGGTGGGATCGTCCCTGGCGCGGGAGGCCCACATGGTGTTCCAGACCCGGGCCGGGCCGGAGATCGGGGTGGCGGCGTCCAAGACCTTCATCACCCAGATGGCGCTCCTTCAGTTGATGGGGCTGCACATGGCGATCGAGAGGGGGGTGATGACCCCCGCCGAGGCGGCGGGGCCCGTGAATGCGTTGCGCAGCCTGCCCGATCGTCTGGAAGAGGTGTTGGGCCTTTCCGACCGGATGCTGGAACTGGCCGAGGACTGGCGTGATGTGCGGGACTTCTTCTTCCTTGGAAGGTCCGTGGACTATCCGGCGGCCCTGGAGGGCGCCCTCAAGCTCAAGGAACTCTCCTATGTACGCGCCGAGGGTTATGCGGCAGGCGAGATGAAGCACGGGCCGATCGCACTGATCGAGCCGGGGGTGGTGGTGTTCGGAGTGGCCACCGACCGTCGGCTCCGTCAAAAGATGTTCTCCAACCTCTCCGAGATGAAGGCCCGGGGCGGTACGGTGGTGACCCTGGTGGGCTCCGAGGACCGGGCGGGGGCCGCCATCCCCTCCGACCTGGTGATCACCCTTCCCGAGGACGCCGACCTGATAGGCGCGGTGCTGGCGGTGGTCCCCCTGCAACTCTTCTCCTATCACCTGGCCACGATCAAGGGGCTCGACGTCGACCAACCCCGCAATCTCGCCAAGACCGTGACGGTCGAATAGGGTTAAGTTGGCGAGGAATCCGCGAAAAAGGGGTCCGGGCTGCCCTCCCCCGCCACCACCTTTCCAAGGCCGAACAGGCTCGGTGCAGCCCGGGATAAGGCTGGCGAGCGGAATGGGTCTGATCCCTCGATGCGGTCCGGGCGGCGCCTGGGCGAACCGTCTCGGTGTTTGGCTCCTGTCAATATGAACGGGTGGTGGGACACTTTCAATCTTCCCGACCGTGTTTTCTTCACAACCTGCGACAAGGCTGTCCGCAGCGGGGCCGATACGGGCTTGCCGGGGCATCTCCATGCAGGGGCAGGAGCCGGCCGGGTAGCATCGGTGGGGTGAGAATTATCGGCATGGGAGTGGATCTGACACCCGTGGACCGGGTGAGGTCGATGCTCGAGCGCTACCCGCGCTTTCGGGAGCGCTGCTTCACCCCTCACGAGCGGGAGTACGCCGATCGTTACCAGAGGCCCGAGCGCAGGTTCGCGGCCCGTTTCGCCGGCAAGGAGGCGGTCATGAAATCGCTCGGGACCGGTTGGAGACGCCTTCGTTGGACCGACATAGAGATCACCGGGGGAGGCAGGCCGCGGGTGAACCTGTCGGGAACCGCTCTGCGGCGCGCCGAGGGGCTGGGGGTGACAGAGGTGCAGGTGACCATCACCCACACCGACGAAACCGCTCTGGTTATGGCGTTGGCCCTGGGAGAGCACTGAGTTTCCCGACATGTGGTCGGCCTCACCCCTGAGACTCCGAGGATGAAGCCGGTCATCACGCCTTCCGAGGCTGCTCGCCTGGACCGGGTCACCCCGGAGCCGGTGGAGGTGCTCATGGAGAGGGCAGGATGGGCGGTGGAGATCGCCGCGGCCCGGATGGGCGCCGGGTACGGGAGTCGGGTGGCGGTGCTGGCCGGACCGGGTAACAACGGGGGAGACGGGTACGTGGCCGCCGGACTTCTGCGGCGCCGCGGTGCGGCGGTGGTCGTGTACCAGTTGAGAGAGCCCAAGACCGACGCAGCCCGCTGGGCGTTGGGGCGGGCGCTGGCGGCCGGAGTGGAGATAGAGCCCCTCGGCCCTCCACCTCCCCGGGTTGACTTGGTGGTGGACGCGGTGTTCGGAGGGGGATTCCGCGGGCGGTGCCCTCCTGCTCTGGCGGCCTGGATGGAGCATCCCGCCCCGGTCCTGGCGGTCGACTTTCCCTCCGGTGTGGACCCCACCACGGGAGAGGTCCCCGATCGATGCTTCGCGGCCGAGAGGACCGTCACTTTTCATGCCCTCAAGACCGGCCACCTCCTGGGAGAGGGCCCCGACTACTGCGGTGAGGTCGAGGTGGCGAACATCGGCCAGGCCGGAGAGATACCCGCCTTGTTGCTGGCCGAGGCCGAGGACTGTCCCCGGCCGGCGCGGCGCCGTACCGTTCACAAGTGGAAGGCCGGGTCGGTGATGGTGATGGGAGGCTCCCGGGGGATGACCGGCGCCTCCCTGCTGGCCGCCCGCTCCGCGCTGCGCGCCGGGGCGGGGTCGGTGGGTTTGATGGTCCCGGGCGGATGCCAGGAGGTGGTGGCCGGGCCTGCTCCCGAACTCCTGACCTTCGGGCTCGGCTCGGAGGAGCGCTTCGAAGCGGCCCGGACGGCTGCATGTCTGGAGGTGGCGTCCCGTTTTGACGTTATGGTGATCGGCCCCGGCATCGGCAGAGGGGGCCAAACCGCCCGGTGGGCGAGGGGGATGATGGAGGGATGGGAGGGCCCGCTGGTGGTGGACGCCGATGCGCTGTGGGCGTCCGATCCGGGGGTCCTGTCGGCGCGGCGGGGACCGACGGTGATTACTCCCCACCGGGGCGAGTTGGCCCACCTGACGGGTGACGACCCCGGGCTGGAGGATATCCGGGAACTGGCCGCCTCGGGGATGGTCGTGTTGGCCAAGGGCAACCCCACCCTGGTGTGCGATCCCCGAGAGACCTGGGTGGTTAGCGAGGGCGGTCCCGAGTTGGCCACCATCGGCACTGGCGATGTGCTGGCGGGATGGGTGGCCGCACTCTGGGCCCGGGGCCTGTCGCCCGGCGTCGCGGCTCGCTCGGCCGCCTTCTGGCACGGTCGGGCAGGAGCCGCCCTGTCCCACCGGCGAACCGTGACCGCAGACGCCCTATGCGGAGAGGTGGGACGCTGGGCCTGGGAGCCGCCGCCGTGAGCCGCCCCTCATGGGTGGAGGTCGATCTGGGCGCGGTCGCCCACAATGTGCGGCAGTTGGCCTCCTATGCCTCCGGCGCCCGGTTGTGTGCGGTGGTGAAGGCCGACGGTTACGGTCATGGCGCTCCGGCGGTGGCCAGGACCGCCCTGGAAAACGGCGCTGCATGGGTGGCTGTGGCCACGGTGGAGGAGGGAGTGCAACTTCGAGAGACGGGAGTCACCGCGCCGGTGCTGCTTCTGTCCGAGCCCCCGTGGGACGATCTGGAGACCGTGGTCTCCGAGGACCTGACCCCCACTCTCTACAGAGTCCCGAGCGTCGACGCCCTGGCGCGGGTGGTCCGTCGCCGCGAGGCAGGGGAGATGGAGGTCCACCTCAAGGTCGACACCGGTATGCACAGGGTGGGCGCTCATCCCGAGGCTCTGCCGGAACTGGCCCGCCGCGTCTGCGACCTCCCCTGGCTGCGCCTGGGAGGGATCTGGAGCCACTTCGCGGTCGCCGACACCGACCCCGACTTCACCCGCCGCCAGATCGAGACCTTCGAGAGCGCCATGCGGTTGACGGAACCGGCCCTGCCGGTGGGGAGTCCGCCGGTCCTCAGGCATCTGGCCAACACCCCGGGCACCCTGTTTCACCCTGAGGCCCACCTGGACATGGTCAGGACCGGCCTGGGGACATACGGCCTCTACCCGCATCCCGCTGCCCGTCCCCTCATCAACCTGCGCCCCGCCATGAAGATCGTCTCCCATGTCTCCCACCTGCTTCGCCACCCCGAAGGCGCCCGGCCCTCCTACGGACGGGTCCGGCCCCTCCCGGCCCCATCGATGGTGGCCACTCTTCCCCTGGGCTACGCCGATGGCATTCCCCGCGGCATCTCGTGCGGCGGGGAGGTCCTGATCGGGGGGCGGCGCTTCCCCCTGGCGGGCCGGGTGACCATGGACCAGTTGGTGGTGGACGTCGGGGAACAGGCGGTGGAGGTGGGAGAAGAGGCGGTGCTGGTGGGCGCCTCCGGATCCCAGTCGATAAGTTTCGATGACTGGGCGGAACTGTCCGATACAATCAACTACGAAGTCGTTTCCCGGATCGGTCCCCGCTTGCCCAGGCGTTACGTTTCATGAATCCAGCCGAATTTCCCCTCGCTCTCGCCTATGACGATGTGCTGTTGGTGCCCCGTCGCTCGGCGGTGGGTTCCCGCCAGGAGGTGAGCCTTCGTACCCGTCTCAGCCGTCGCATCCCGCTCGACGTCCCGGTGCTGGCCGCCAACATGGATACCGTCTGTGAATGGGAGATGGCCGTGGCCATGGCCCGGATGGGTGGAATCGGGATCATTCACCGGTTCCTGCCGGTCGAGGACCATGCGCGGCAGGTGGAGAAGGTCAAGGAGGCGGGTGCGGAACTGCTGGTGGGAGCAGCCCTGGGAGTGGGGGAGGAGATGGCCCGGCGCGCCAAGAATTGCGTGGCTGCCGGAGTGGATGTGCTGGTTCTGGACATCGCCCACGGTCACGCCGAGCACGCCCTGCGAGCAGTGGGCTTTCTGAAGGACGAGTTCCCCGAGATTGACCTGATAGCCGGAAACGTGGCCACCGGCCAGGGTGCGGCCGATCTCGTGAGGGCGGGGGCGGACGCGGTCAAGGTGGGGGTGGGTCCGGGGGGAGTGTGCACCACCCGGGTGGTCACCGGGGTGGGAGTCCCGCAGGTGACCGCCCTCCACGATGTGGTCCAGGCCGGTGTGGGCGCCCCGATCATCGCCGACGGCGGGATCAGAGCGGGAGGCGACATAGCCAAGGCCCTGGCGCTCGGCGCCGACTCGGTGATGGTGGGGAGCCTTCTTGCCGGGACCCGGGAGAGTCCTGGGGAAGTGGAGGAGACCTCCACCGGGCCGGTCAAGAGAGTTCGGGGCATGGCGTCCCAGGAGGCTGCGGTGCTGCGTGCCGCCCGCCGCGGCGCCGAACTGGAGGATGAATACTTCGAGCACCGCTCCCCGGAGGGAATCGAGTGGACGGTGCCCTACCGGGGCACCGCGGCCGAGGTGATACGCCCGCTGATGGGGGGAGTGCGGAGCGCCATGAGCTATCTGGGCGCCAACGACCTGCCGTCCTTCCGGAGAAACGCCCGATTCGTCAGGACCACGCCCGCCGGAGTGGCCGAGAGCCATCCCCACGCCTCCAACCCGGGCCGTTAGCCGTACATGCAGGAACTGGCCGCTCTGGGCGCCCGGGCAAACGTCTGCACGGACTGCCGTCTGTCGGAGACCCGGACCAATGTGGTCTTCGGGGTGGGCCGCTCCGATGCGGAGGTTATGATGGTGGGGGAGGCGCCGGGCCGCAACGAGGATCTGGAGGGCGAGCCGTTCGTCGGAGCGGCCGGCCATCTGCTCAACCGGCTGCTGGCGGAAGTGGGCATGGGGCGTGACGAGGTGTACATTGCCAACGTGCTTAAGTGTCGCCCGCCGGGCAACAGGGATCCCCGGCCCGACGAGATAGAGTCGTGCAAGGGTTATCTCCGAGGCCAACTCGACCTGGTGGACCCCAAGGTGGTCATGACGCTCGGCAACTTCGCCACCCAGCTTCTCCTGCGCACCAACACCGGTATCAGCCGGATGCGGGGCCGTAGCTACAGATGGTGGAGAGACAAGGTCCTCATCCCCACCTTTCATCCGGCCGCCGCCCTCCGGGGAGGAGAGCGGGTCACCGACCAGATTCGTGAGGATCTGGCCCTGATGCGTTCGGTCCTCGACTCGATGAACGCCGGGGAGGGGGTTTTGGCCGAGCCGGAGCAGTTGGGCCTGTTCTGATGAACAGCCGATGACTGTCCGGGTGGTCTGTCCCACCGCAGAAGACACCTACGCGGTGGCCACCCGGCTGGCGCCACTGCTCCGCGCCGGAGACGTTGTCGCCCTTTCCGGCCCGATGGGATGCGGGAAGACCCTCTTCACCGGCGGGCTGGCCGCCGCCCTGGGAGTGGATGGGCCGGTTCCCAGCCCCACTTTCGTGCTGGAGCGCCGCTACGACGACGGCTTCCTGCCGCTCGTACATGTGGATGTCTACAGGTTGGGGTCGTACAACGAGTTCCTGGATCTGGGGGTGTTGGACGCTGCCTCAGACGGGGTGTTGGTGGTGGAATGGGGAGAAGCCGTGGAGTCGCTCCTGCCCGAGCACCTGCTGGTGCGCTTTGAGATCGGATGGGAAGGTGAGCGCCTGCTGAGTTTCGTAGCCCCTGCATCCTGGCGGTCGAGACCCCTGGAGGAGTTGGCGGCGTGAAGATCGTGGCGATCACCACATCCACTCCGGCGTCTTCGGTGGCGCTGGCCGACGGACTGAGGGTGGTGGCCTCCGCGGAGAACGTGAATGCCCGCGGGCACGCCGACTTCGTGGTGGCGGCTCTCGACTTCTGCATGAGGACCGCCAAGTGGTCTCCCGAGGAGATCGACTCGGTGGTGGTGGACGTCGGCCCGGGGCTTTACACCGGGATCAGGGTCGGTATCTCGGTTGCCCAGGGAATAGGAGCCTCGCTGGGCGCCCAGGTGGCGCCCGCTTCCTCTCTGGACGCCCTGGCCCTGCGCGCCGCCACCGGGCGACGACGCATCTTCCCGGTGGTGGATGTGCGCCGGGGGGAGGTGGCGATAGCCGGATACAGCCCGCTCCCCGGGGGGGTGGTGCGGGACTACCCCGTCGAACTGACCACCCCAGAGCGTCTGGTGGCCATGCTCAGCACCCACCGCGAGGAAACGCTCCTGGTGGGAGACGTCCCGGCCCTTGGCCCCGGGGCGCTGGCGGGGCTGCGGGGTGTCCGGGTGGGCCGGCCCCGCTACCCGACGGCCGAGGCTCTGGCCGAAGCGGGGTTGGGGATTCTGGAGCGAGGAGAGGCGCCCCATCCCGACGCGGTCCGTCCCCAGTACCTGCGGGACGCCGACGTCAACATCAACTGGAAGAGGCTGCGCTCTCGGTTCTACCCCCCGGTAGACGATGGTTGAGATAGTCCCGCTCACGGTCGATCGGGTGGATGAAGTGCTGGAGATCGAGGAGCGGGTCTACCCCACTCCCTGGACGAGGCGGACCTTCCTTGACGAGTTGGCGGCTCCCCGGCGGGTGTACCTGGTGGCGCTCGGCGAAGGAGAGGTGGTTGGGTACGGGGGGATGATGCTGGTGACGGAGGAGGCCCACATCACCACGGTGGTCACCCGTCCCGAGCGGCGCCGGGACCGGGTGGCGACCCGGCTGATGCTGGAACTCGTATCCAGAGCCACACGGGAAGGAGCCCGCAGCCTCACGCTCGAGGTGCGCTCCTCGAACCAGGCCGCCCAGGCCCTCTACTGGCGTTTCGGAATGGCCCCGGTGGGGGTCCGCAAGAAGTACTACGTGTCCGAGGATGCGCTGATCATGTGGGTGCACGGCCTCGACACTCCCGAGTATCGCTCCCGGTTGGCCCGGATCGCCGCGGACCTTCCATGACCGGGCCGATACTCGCATTCGAGACCAGTTGCGACGAGACCGGAGTGGCCGTCGTTTCCGGTGATCGGGTGCTATCCAACGTTCTTTCCTCCCAGGTGGAGCTGCATTCCCGGTTCGGGGGCGTGGTGCCTGAGGTGGCTGCCCGCTCCCACGTGGAGGCGATCAGGGGGCTAACCCACCGGGCCCTGATGGACGCCGGAGTCCATCTCACCGATCTGGAGGCGGTAGCCGCCACCCAGGGGCCGGGCTTGGTGGGCGCCCTCCTGGTTGGCCACTCGTTCGCCAAAGCACTGGCATGGTCGCGCCGGCTTCCCTTTCTGGGTATCGACCATATGGAGGGCCACCTGTTCTCCCCCCGGCTGGAGTACCCGGATTTCCGCCCTCCGGCGGTTGCGCTGCTGGCCTCGGGGGGGCACACCCAGTTGGTGCACGTGCGGGATTGGGGGGACTATCGGATTCTTGGGGAGACCATCGACGACGCGGCCGGGGAGGCCTTCGACAAGCTGGCCAGGGTGATGGGACTGGGGTTCCCGGGCGGGCCCGCCATCGACCGGGCCTCCGAGGCCGGTGATCCCGCGGCTGTTCGCTTTCCCCGGGCGCTCTCTCGGCGCCGGCACCACTTTTCTTTCTCCGGCCTCAAGACCTCGGTTACCACCTTCCTGGAGAAGGCCGCCGTCCGGGGAGAGCTTCCCAGCCGTGAGGATGTGGCGGCCTCGGTCCAGGAGGCGATCGTTGACGTGCTGGTGCAGAAGACACTCAACGCGGCAGAGGACACCGGGGCGCGGGTGATAGGCGCCGGTGGGGGGGTGTTGGCCAACCGCCGCCTGAGAGCCAGGCTCGCCGCGGAAGCCGGCCAGCGCGGCCTGGAGCTGTATATTCCTTCGCCTCGGTTGTGCGTTGACAACGGGGCCATGATCGGCGCGGCCGCCGTGTACCGCCTGGAAAGAGGGGAAGCCACGCACTGGGGCGCGGGAGTCGATCCCGGCCTGCGGCTGGGGGCGGTGTGAAGCATCGGGCCGGGCTCGGCTGCCGCCCGGCGGATTAGCAGTCGTAGACGGTGACTGCTACAATTCTCCCTAAATAGGAAGGTGTCCCCTCGTGGGGATTTTCCTTTCGCAAAGAGTAGGAAGGAGACCACTATGAGGCTGGAGCCTCTTGGTGATCGGGTGGTCGTAGAACCCGACGAGGAGCAGGATACAAGAACTCCCTCGGGTTTGGTGATTCCCGACACTGCCAAGGAAAAACCCCAGATGGGGAAAGTAATAGCGGTAGGTCCCGGTCGGCGGAACGAGGACGGAGAGCGAATGCCGGTGGATGTGAGCGAGGGCGACAAAGTCCTCTACTCCAAGTACGGCGGCACAGAGGTGAAGGTCGACGGAGTCGACTACCTGGTGCTCTCTGCCAACGATCTGCTGGCCGTGGTCAAGTAGTTCAGGGAGGCAGTTGAAATATGGCAGCAAAAAACCTGAGATTCAATGAAGATGCCCGCAGAGGGCTGGAATCCGGCGTCAACAAGCTGGCCGATGTGGTGAAGGTCACCCTCGGGCCACGCGGCCGCAATGTGGTGCTGGAAAAGAAGTGGGGAGCACCCACTATCACCAACGATGGCGTCACCATCGCCAAGGAAGTGGAGTTGGAGGACCCGTGGGAGAACATGGGCGCCCAACTTGCCAAGGAAGTGGCGACCAAGACCAACGACGTGGCCGGCGACGGGACCACCACCGCCACCGTCCTGGCCCAGGCCATGGTGCGCGAAGGACTTCGCAACGTGGCCGCCGGCGCCAACCCCATGGGACTCAAGCGCGGCATCGAGCAAGCGGTTGACAAGGTGGTGGATTCCATCGAGTCGCTCTCCCGCGACATAGAGACATCCGAGGAGATCGCCCACGTGGCGGCCATCTCGGCCAACAACGACTCCAGCATTGGCTCCACGATCGCCGAGGCCATGGAGAAGGTCGGAAAGGACGGGGTCATCACCGTGGAGGAGGGCCAGACCTTCGGGTTGGAGCTCGAGTTCACCGAGGGCATGCAGTTCGACAAGGGCTACATCTCCCCTTATTTCATCACCGACCCCGAGCGCCAGGAAGCGGTGCTCGACAACCCCTACGTGCTGATCGCCAACCAGAAGGTCAGCTCGGTCAACGACCTGTTGCCTGTGCTCGAGAAGATCATGCAGAGCGGCAAGTCGGTGCTGGTGGTCTCCGAGGACCTGGAGGGCGAGGCTCTCGCCACCCTGGTGGTCAACAAGATCCGCGGCACCTTCTCGTCGGCGGCGGTGAAGGCCCCCGGGTTCGGGGAGCGCCGCAAGGCCATGCTCCAGGACATCGCCATCCTCACCGGCGGCACCGTGATCTCCGAAGAGGTCGGCCTGAAGCTGGAGAACATCTCCCTCGACATGCTGGGACGTTGCCGGAAGGTCGTGATCACCAAGGACGACACCACCGTTGTGGACGGCGCCGGCAACGAGGCGGACGTCAAGGCCCGGATCTCCCAGATCGAGCGGGAGATCGAGAACACCGACTCCGATTGGGACCGCGAGAAGCTCCAGGAGCGGCTCGCCAAGCTCTCGGGCGGAGTGGTGGTCATCAAGGTGGGCGCCGCCACCGAGGTGGAGCTCAAAGAGAAGAAGCACCGCATCGAGGACGCCGTCTCGGCCACCCGCGCCGCGGTGGAAGAGGGAGTGGTCCCCGGTGGCGGAGTGGCCCTGCTCCGGGCCCAGACCGCCATCGACGAACTCGCCGATGCCACCTCTGACGAGCGGACCGGCCGGGCGCTGGTGCGCAGGGCCATCGAAGAGCCCCTTCGCCAGATCGCCTTCAATGCCGGATACGAGGGTGGCGTGGTCGTGGAGCGGGTGCGCTCCAGCGAGACCACCGTCGGCTTCAACGCGGCAAGCGGCGACTACGAGGACCTCATGGCCTCGGGGATCATCGACCCCGCCAAGGTGACCCGCTCGACGCTCCAGAACGCCGCGTCCATCGCGGGGCTGCTGTTGACCACCGAGGCGTTGATCGCCGAGGAGAAGGAAGACAAGCCCCCCATGCCCGGCGGCGAGCACGGCGGCCACGGCATGGACTTCTAGTCCCAGGACGGAATCCCCTAGAACCAAGAAGGGACCCTCGCTCCGGCGGGGGTCCCTTCTGTATGGGAGGACATTGGTCGGTAGGTTGTGAAACATTCACTTCCCGAGAGGTTGCAATTGTCCCACCCATCGTTCACATTGATAGGAACCAAGCACTGAGACGGCCCGTTCCGGCGCCGACCGGACCGCATCGAGGGATCAGACCCGTTCCGCTCAACGGCCCTATCCCGGGCTGCACCGAGCGTGTTCGGCCTTGGAAAGGTGGTGGTGGGGGAGGGATCCCAAAGGGGACCCCTGTTTTCGCGACTTCAGCCGCCCGGTGTACTACGGTTGTCCGGTGGGTGGCGAGTACCTCAGGTCAACTGTCTCCCAACCGGTCCCAGAGGTTTCCGGCGGCGAGGTCTATGGCGGTCCAGGCCATGCCCACCGCCGCGTCGAAGATGGCCTGGTTGCCTGCGGGGGTGATGGTCTGGCTGGTGAAGGCGGGCTGGTGGTTGCCGATCGGCGCGCAGTGGAGGGAGACCCTGGGATGGATGGACGGAACGATCTGGGAGACGTTTCCCATGTCGGTTGATCCGGCCTCCGACGGCGGCATCTCGGCGCCTCTCAGCGGGTCTCGCCCCAAGGCTTCGGAGTTAGCCGCGTAAAGCTCGACGAGCAGGGGATTGTGGACCAACTCGGCGTATCGGTGACCGTAGTCCCAGACTTCCACCTGGCATCCGGTGGCCAGGGCGGCGGCCTCGAAGCAGGACCGGACCCGTTCCTCCAGGACTTGCAGTCGTTCGTAGTCCTTGGACCTGACGTACCACTTGGCCCGGGTCAGGGCGGGGATGATGTTGGGGGCCTTCCCGCCGTCGGTGATGATCCCGTGGATCTTGTCGGTGGACAGGATGTGCTGGCGCAGGGTGGAGATGTTCACATAGGACTGGACGAACCCGTCAAGTGCGTTGATGCCCTCCTCGGGGAACGCGGCGGCGTGAGCCTCCTTCCCGTGGAACGCCACCTCCAGGTGACTGACGGCCAGAGACGTCGGGTCCACCACGTCGCGGGGGGAGGGATGGACCATCATGGCGGCGGCGGTGTCGCCGAAGGCTCCCGCGTTTATCAGGTCCACCTTCCCCCCATAGCCTTCTTCGGCAGGGGTGCCCAGCACGGTGACCCGGAAGCCCAGTTCCTCGGTGAGGGGTTGGAGGGCGAGACCGGCGCCCACCGCCGACGAGGCGATGATGTTGTGACCGCAGGCATGGCCGATGCCCGGGAGTGCGTCGTACTCGGCGCAGATCACCAACTCCGGTCCCTCCTGTCCGGACCGGGCCGCGAAGGAGGTGTCCAGGCTGTAGGCGGGGTACTCGACCGTGAAACCGTAGCCCTCCAGCATCTGGGAGAGGCGGGCTGAGGATTGGTATTCCTGGTAAGCGGTCTCGGGGTTGTCGTGCAGCCAGAGGTTCAGTTCTTCCAAGCGGGGTTGTTGGTCGGCGACTCGCCGGCGGGCCTGGTGCTTCAGCTCCGCGTGGGCCAACTGGGACATGGACGGAGACCTCCTCCCCGGGATGGGCGATGGGGTTGCCTTCTTGGTTCAACAAGACAGGCTAACCACCGCGCACGGCGTTCTCCCGGTCAACCGGCAGGTCGTACCGCGGCATTCGACAGCCCGTATGATCTCCGACCACAATGCTTCAGCATGTGATCGACCGGATCCGGGAGGAAGGCGCCATCCCGTTCGAGGTCTTCATGGAACTCGCCCTCTACCACCCCGACGGCGGTTACTTCATGGGGGAACGGCTGCGGTCCGTCCAGGGCGGGGACTTTCTCACCAGCCCGGAGGTGAGTCCGCTGTTCGGGGAAACCCTGGCGGAACTGGTGATGCGGGAGGCAGCCGAGGCGGGACTGTCCCGCCCGATGGTTGTTGACGCGGGAGCGGGATCCGGGTCGCTTCTCCGGCCGCTGCTTGCGGTCCTCGGCGAGCGCGCCGATCCCTGGGCGGTGGAGGTCTCACCACCAGCCCGGAGGGCGCTGGCGGAGTTGGTGGGGACGCAGCGGGTGGTGGAGTCCCTGGAGGGACTGCCTCAAAGGATCGCGGGCGTCATCTTCGCCAACGAGCTGCTGGACAACCTCCCCATGGCCCTGGCGCGCCGCCGGGCGGGATTATGGCGAGAGTTGTGGGTCGACGAGAGCGGAGACGGACTGGGATGGGCGGAGACCCCAGCCCGACCAGAGGTGGAGGAGTGGCTGGGAAGGTTCGCGGGGCCGACGCCCGAGGGAGGGATGGTCGAGTGCCAGTTGGCCGCCGCAGGATGGGTCGGCGCCGCCTTGGACCGGCTGGCGGCGGGAGCGCTGGTGCTGTTCGACTACGGCGATACCGCCCAAGGCCTGGAAGGCCGCCGCCCCGAGGGGACCCTCCGTACCTACCGGGCCCATCACCTGGGCCCCGACCCGCTTTCCGAACCGGGCCGGACCGACATCACCGCCGACCTGAATTTCACCGCGGTGGCCGAGGCCGCCCGTGCAACCGGAGCCACCGTCTCCCTGCACCGCCAGGACGACCTGCTGGAAGAACTCGGCCTCGCAGAGCGGATTGGAGGCCTCCGAGCACAGGAGGCCGAACTCGCCCGGTCCGGGGACGAACTGCGGCGTCTTGAGATACGCTCGCTTCGCATCGGTGCGGAGACCCTTCTTCACCCACGGGGGCTGGGCGACTTCCGGGTGCTGATAGCCCGCCGCAAGATATAGACTTTGCCAAAGAGATGAACAACATTAAGACCGTGGTGCTCCTGGCGCTCCTCACCACCCTCCTGTGGTGGGTGGCCATCAGCCTTTTCCCCAACGGAGGGTTCTGGTTCGGGCTGGGGATCGCCGCGTTATTCAACCTCGGCGCCTACTTCTTCTCCGACAAGATGGCGTTGGCGATGAGCCGCGCCAAGCCGGTCACGGAGGATGAACTTCCCGAGGTTTATGCGATCGTGCGCTTCCTGGCCGAGACCGCCGAGATGCCCATGCCGCGGATCTATCTGATCGACTCACCCCAGCCCAACGCCTTCGCCACGGGGCGCAATCCCCGCCACGGAGTGGTGGCGGTCACCACCGGACTCCTGCAGATCATGAACCAAGGGGAACTGGAGGGGGTGCTGGCTCACGAACTGTCCCACATCCGCAACCGGGATATCCTCATCTCGTCCGTGGCGGCCATGATCGCCGCCGCTCTCACCATCCTGGCCCGGATGGCGTTCTGGTTCGGCGGCTCGGGCCGCGGCCGGAACAACCAGGCGGGAGCCATCGTCATGATCGTGGCCATGATCGTCGCTCCCATCGCCGCCATCCTGATCAGGATGGCCATCTCCCGCTCCCGGGAGTACCAGGCGGACCGGTCCGGAGTGGACCTCACCGGCCAGCCGCTCCTGTTGGCCTCAGCCTTGGGGAAGATCGGAATCGCCACCGAAAGAATTCCCATGCGGGTCAACGACGCGGTCAGCCAGCTCTACATCGAGAACCCCCTCAAGAGCAACTTCCGCCGGGGCGGAGGGGGCGTCATGAAGCTGTTGTCCACCCATCCGCCCATCGAAGCCCGGATCAAGGTCCTCGAAGAGATGGCCGACCCGTTTTCCTGAGATCACCCAACACCGGCGCCGGGGTGATATGGAATACGAATCGAGAGGCGGACGCGCTAGGATATCCCATTCGGGAAAGCCTTGAGCAGGCCGGGATACCCAAGCGGCCAAAGGGAGCAGACTGTAAATCTGCCGGCGA
>JAPPFD010000019.1 GCA_028823995.1 bacterium
CAATTCAAATATGTCGACTCCGGAAAAGTGGGGGCGCACCTCGCTCTCCGATAAAGGCGGGGCGGTTCAGAGTTTGCTCATAGTGGAGTCTGAGAGAGTTTGGCCGGTTGCCGATGGGAAGACGAGGTCGTTGCCGTCGGAGAATTCGCGTGCTTTCGAGGACGGCAAGCGCGTCGGTGCTTAGTGGAACCCGGTGCGGTTGGCCGACCTTGGTCCGCTGGCCCGGGATGGTCTATGTCGCGGAGTCGAGGTCGATCTCGTCCCACGTTGCCAGCCTGGCCTCGCTGCTTTGCACGGGCGCACAGGGTGAGGAACTCGAAACAGTACACGGTGGCTGCCCAGGCGCCGGTGGGGCGAATGGTGGCTAATGCCTCGGATACTTGGCTGTGTGGCACGGATCGCATGTGTTGGGGGTGGGCGCTGTTCCTGCCTAGGGCGGCTGTGATCGTGGCGGTGGGGTCGTCTGTGCGGTGCTTCCTCTGCTTGGGTAGGAGCCGGTTACGGTTGCAGCTATTCTTCCGGGTCTGCGGGGTACCCTACCGCGTTGACCTTCACCTGCCACCAATGCCCATCAGTGATCCAGGTTTAACGCAATGTTTCGTGCTTCGCGTGTGTTAGCGACCCCTTTTAGGGGCGAAGGACCTGTAGAGGAGGAGAGTTTTGTGCTGATTGCTGGCGGGCGGGTTGCTGTTTTGGTGGTGTTGGTGTTGGTTGTGGCGTGTGGAGACGGTGATGGCGTTCAGGGGGCTGCTCCTATTGTGACTGTTGGGGCCGGGGCGGATGAGCCGGTTACGATCACTATCGATAGTTGGAGAAACGATGACCTGGCTATTTGGAGTGATCAGATCATCCCGGTGTTCGAAGCAGAGTTCCCCCACATCGAGGTGGTTTTCAATCCGTTCCCTCCAACCGAATACGATGCTGCCTTGGCTGGTCGGCTGGAGGAAGGCACGGGCGGGGATCTGATCACATGCCGTCCCTTCGATGTTTCTCTGGTGCTCTTTGAGAAGGGCCACTTGGCTCCGTTGAACGATCTGCCGGGGATCGAGTCTTTCAGTTCCGTGGCTCAAAGCGCCTGGATCACCGATGACGGATCAACCCCGTTCTGCGTACCGATGGCATCGGTTATACACGGTTTCATCTACAACGTCGAAGCGTTCGACGAGCTTGGTCTCTCGGTTCCTCAAACCGAAGACGAGTTCTTCGAGGTGCTGGATGCAATCGCGACGGACGGTTCCTATGTGCCGCTGGGGATGGGAACTGCCGATCTTTGGGAAGCCGCCACCATGGGATTCCAGAACATCGGCCCCAACTATTGGGATGGCGAGGCGGGTCGGATGGCCCTGATCGATGGGTCCGCCAAACTTACCGATCAGCCCTATGTGAACACCCTGGTCTCCCTGGCCCGTTGGTCCGAGTACCTGCCGCCCGGCGCTTCCGCAGTTACCTATGTGGATGCCCAACACCTTTTCACGGTTGGTCAGGCCGCCATCTACCCGGCCGGCTCCTGGGAGATAGCCGGCTTCAACGCCAACGCGGACTTCGAGTACAGTGCGTTCCGGCCTCCGGTTCCGGCTGGGCAGGACACCTGTTACATAAGCGACCACACCGACATAGCACTGGGTATGAACGCTGCCACGGCCAACACCGACGCAGCCCAGACCTTCCTGTCATGGGTGGCGTCCCCGATCTTTGCAGGCCTCTATACCAACGCTCTGCCCGGTTTCTTCACCCTGCAGGACACCCCTGTCAAGTTGAACGATCCCGTAGCTCAGAAGTTCATATCCTGGCGGAACGAATGCGAATCGACGATACGCAACTCGTACCAGATACTGTCCCGCGGGGAACCCAACCTAGAAGAAGAACTCTGGGCCACCAGCGCAGGGGTTCTAAACGGAACCATCACCCCCGAAGAAGCCACCCAACGGCTCCAAAAAGGACTGGACACGTGGTACACCCCGGCCGCTTTTTCACAATCTGGGGTGAGGGGGCGGCTCAACGCCTTTCGGGGAGCGGTCAGAAACAAGAGGTTCGGTGGTTCCCATCTTTACAATCCAAACAACGCCCTCGCTGAAGCGTTCGTAAACCGTTCGCAGAAACGTTCGCAGCGTTCGTGAAGCGTTCGTTTACTGTCTGACCTGGGGAAACACCGCCTCGAAGTGGCAGGCGTTCGCAGCCGTTCGCCACGCCGTTTGTTTGGTAAGAGCCCGGTTCGGGTACTCGCCGACGTTTCGCTAGGAGCCCCCGAACTGGCCTTCAATCCGGCCTGTTCCGTTCCGGGTTGGCTGGTGGTTGCCCACGTGTTTTTGGTTGTGGGCAGGCTTTAGTGCAAACGTGTGGTCGAGTTACGCCCACGAAAAACGGTTTTCGCCGCCGGTGTTTCGCAGGGCCATGTCGGCCTCCCGAAGCGGCAGTAATTGGGGGATCTTCGGGGTTCGCCTTGGTTAGGTCTCTTGTCTCTCCGGGTTCTTGGTGCTCTGTTCTGTTCTCTTCTTCGTTTCTTTTGCAGTGCTTGTTCCGTCTGTGGAGGATCGGTTGGTTACCGGTTTTTCGTTCGTGCCGGTCGGGGGGTGGGTGTTAGGCTGGGGGTGGCGCCGGTAACGTAGTGATCCTGGGAAGGTGCTGAGAGATCTTCGATTTGTTTCAAGACCGGTTGCGGCGGTTGTATGGCTCGGCGCCGCATCGTATTAGTCATCTCACTGCGATGGAGTTGGCCCCTGTTGCGATAGAGACCGGGGTTGTGGTGCATGCGTCGGGCCCGCCGGTCGATGACGCGGTTGCTGAGGGTTTGAGGGTCAGGTCCCATGAGGAGTCAGACGGCACTCTGACGGTTGGTGCTGTGCCTTGGGAACGGACGACTTGGATATCACAGCCGGAGCGGGCATTGCTGGAGTGTCTCAAAGCGGAGGATCATGTTCCGGACGGTGAGGTGGCGGCTGCCCGCGTGTTGTATGGCGGTCGGGTGGTCTCCCCTGGGGTCGTGGTGACGTTGGCTGAGCGGCTGGGGTGGGACCAGCCGTTGCGACGTTTAGCCTCGATTGCCACTCGCATGAACAACTGCCGCGGGGTGTTTCGGTACATGCCCGACGGGTTCTTGCCGGACAGCCAACGAGACCTGTTGGAGGTTCCCGCTGTGAGTCCGGACACCGAGTGGATTTGTGTCATTTCTTCTCGGCACCCGGAGCCGGATGGGCAGCCTGCGTTCCGAGACGAGAAGTATCGAGTGGTTTGGTGTTGGGAACATCCTTATGAGTTCTTGGAGGACCTTCTGCGTTGAATCATCGGCGAGTTCCCCGTGCTGCGGCTCGGGATCGTGTCCAGCATCATGTTGTGGCGGCTCTGGCTCAAGTTGAGGATCCTCGGCTGGTGTTCAAGGGTGGAACGATGCTGAGAGTGTGCGGTCTGCCCAACTATCGGTACTCGGAAGATCTCGATTTCGATTGGATCAGTTCACCGGCTGGGTTCCACAGCGTTTTGGCCGATGCCCTGTACAAGGCTGTTTGGAGCAGCGGCGCGGATCTTGAGATGTCCTTCGGTCGAGGCCCGAATCCTCGGATCTTGTGGTGTGCCGAAGGACACCGGGGGGAGATAAACGCCGAGGCGACGTTTCTGTCAAGGCATTACGTTCCGTATCGCACTTGGCCTATCCGCGCTAATCATCCTGACATACCTCCCTGCCCGCCGATCCGCGGTTACGAACTGGTGTCGGTGATGGCTGACAAACTCAGTGCCATTTCCCGACGGGCCGCTCCTCGGGACTTCTACGACCTCAACTGTCTCCTGTTGGCCGGGGTGGACATACACGCCGGCTGGGCGCTTTACGAAGCCCACCATCAGCATTCCGAGATTCAATACGGCTGGCGGCCGCATCCCAGCGATATCAGGGCTTCTTATCTCGGACGTCGGGCTCGGCTGTTCTCCCGTTGGGACGACCTGGTCCAAGAAGGTCGCCTCCCGGCTTACCCTGTACACGAAGCATTCAACAATGTAGATGGCGCGGTCCGGGCAGCTCTTGATCAGTGGAAACAGCGTCTGCCCCCTGGAGAGCTGCACCGTCTCAAACAAGAACACATTCGCCAGCGCAGCGGCGGCGGTGGGTCACTCGACATCGGACTCTGAAAGACTCCTGTCCCACAAGGGGTGATGGCGATCAGCGAGAGTTGCCAGAGTCCCCCGAGTCGATCACCGAAAGTAACCACCCCTGAGGGTGGTGTTTTAGATGCTAGCGGGTCTCCGTTTGCGGAGGAAGAGAGGCCGGTTCGCCTCTGGTTTTAGCGGGCAGCTGTCCCAAGAAGGGGAGAGAGTTGGGATCTGGAAACCCGGGACCTGACATTTTGTGAGGGTTCGAGGTGCGTAGCGGTAACCGATCCCATACGGGTGGGAGGTTACCCCGACAGGCGGGAGCAGAGCACCGAACTGGGCAAAATTCTTCGCCGGGTGATGACCCTAGGAGAAAGGAGAGGGGGCTCTTCACACTGAAAAACGTTTTCTGGACGGGCCATGTCCCGGAGCCAAACTCCCACGGTGGAGACTCCTCTCCGCACACCTCAGGATCCCTTTAGCGGTTCTGGTCCCGGGTTTGCGATCCGGACCGTTCCTCCCATCTCCGCTCAGTCAGCCGCGCACCGTGAATCTCCGACCCTGGCGTCGTTCGTTGGGAGGTCCCTTTTGGGCTGCTGGTATGGTTCAGAGTCCGGGAGGTCGGTTCCGGCGCGAACGTTGTGTGCCTGCCAGCCCACCAATGCTATCCAAAGCCGCTCGCACGCATACGAACAGTAAACCAGTTGCGAACTCGGGAGACGTCGGCCGCACCAACACATCTTTGGGTGAAGGCTAGCAATCACCGTGGAGTTGCTACTTGGAAGAATCCATGTTTCGAGTCTGCGGTCTTCCTGCCGCTCCTCCCCTTGAAACAGGAAACCCGCCCCTACGGAGTTCTTTCTATCGAGGTAGGCTCGTTTGTTGAGGATTCGACGCCGATGTGGGGGTGTTGGCGATGAGAAACAGGAAAGCGAATTGTCGGGGTACTGATGGTCGCGCTGTTGGCAGCGTCCACGGTCGTGCCGCCACACAGCAGACCCCGGAGAGGAACTTTAAAGTGATCGTGAGGGACGACTTTATCGGCCCTCCTATCCTGTTTCCCTATGAGGGGTCCCTCGGCGGTGTTACCTACATGGTTTCACCGGACGGGGGAGGCAACCGTTCTCTGGGCGGACTCTGAGGATGGTCTTGGCGAAGGGGTGACGGCTCTGTGGGACTGCGACCAGGTTGATAAGAAGGCCGCTCGCCGGTACCTTGAGGAAGCGTGAGTGCCCGTCCCCTGAGGCGAGAGGAGGAGACGCACATGGTTGAAGAGCCCACATTGCTGGCCCATTTGGTGCCGAGGCTGACGCCCAGGGTGGAGGATGCAGCAACGGAGGTGCTTGCTTTCATCCTGAACAGGTCGGCGGCCTGTCGTGGTGGTTTGGACCGGCTGTTACATGCCGAAGATTTCAAGGTCGCGCCGATCAGCAGGGTGGAGACACAAGTGTCGGATGACGAGCGTTCCCGGCCTGACATGATCGGTTATGCCTGCGACGGCTGCAAACCGTTAGTGGTGGAGGCGAAGTTTTGGGCGCCTCTGCAGGAGGATCAAGCTGTTAGGTACTTGCGATTGCTTGATGGACCTGGAGTGCTGCTGTTCATCGCGCCGGCTAGCCGCATCGAAACCCTTTGGTGGGAGATCAGGCGCCAAATGGAATGCGGGGAGGACATAGCGGAGTCTGTGGATCGGTTGGAATGCCTCGAGTCTCCGGAGGGGACCCGTAGAGCCAGGGTCGCTCACCGTGATTCGGATCGGCATTTGCTGTTGGTCAGCTGGACCGGCCTGCTGGACATTCTGGAGTGTGCCGATCCGGGAATGGCAGCGGACATCCAACAACTTCGAGGCCTTGCCCAGCGTCAGGACGAGGAAGCTTTTCTTCCGATCCACCCGAACGAACTTGGACCAGATTTCCCGAGGCGCCTTCCGTGGTTATGGCGCTTGGTGGATGATGCGGTCTCTCGCGGGGTGGGGGAGAAGTGGATGAATACCGAAGGTTTGGCAGTCGGGCAATCAAGAGAACATTACGGGCGGTACTTTGCCATTAGCGACAAGCACGGGGTTATGGACGGGTTCTTGTTCCTGGGCGTCGTTTTTGATTTGTGGGCCACGGGCGATACGCCTCTGTGGCTCCGGATCAAAAACAAAGTGCCACCCGGATTTAAACACCTGAAGAGCAAAATCTCTCCCTTGATGGAGGAAACGACGTGGCCCGACTACTACGACATGCCCATTTATTTGAGGACCGGCGTCGAGTACGACCGGGTATTGGACGACGTCGTCCGCCAAATCAAAAAGGTCGCAGACATAGCGGTTTCCTCTACCCTTCTCCGGCGAAGCCCACAAAGTCGTGCGGCCGGGGGCGCGTAGCGGGGGTCAATGGTGGATATATTCCTTGGCGGGATCTCCGCCTGGGCGCCGGGATCCACCCGGTCGGTTCACCACCGGGCTCTAGTTCGATAAGGGCTGCGACCCCCGCCTCAAAGTTCTCGTATCAGTAGCTGTCGGAGACGCCGTAGCCGTATGTCCAGACCAGGCGTACCCGGCCGAAGGTGGTGCCCGAGATACCTTCCGGAGGGGACCCTGCCTTGGCGGCGTGGGTCCTCTGCACCCTGTGGCCGTGGGACCCTGTTTTCGAGGGTGGTGATCGGATGGCGGCAGAGGCCTCCCAGTTCTGCTCCGGCGACTGGATCACTCACAAGGTGAGAGGCTGATGGCGATCAGCGGAAGTGGGAGTGGTCTTGGACGACCCAGGACACCCATACCACACCGTGGGAATACAAGGACAGCACGATTTGGGCACCAACCCAGACAGACTGCGGCAGCAGCCATCTGACAGACTGGCGTTCAAGAGCGACCGGCTGGGCGAGACGTGCCGACCCTGAATTCCTCGCGGCTAAAACGTCTCATCGGAAACCATCCGGAGGAGTGACGGCTTGGGAGGAGTTCCCAACTCGGTTTGCCCCCGTGTAGAGAAAAAGCTCCCATTTCGATACCGGTGTAGAGGATAGTTCGTTTGCGATGGGTCTGTTGCTGGCCACCCGGGTAGTCCCGAGGTTGGGGTTAGGTGATGTACTCCGCCCACTGTTGCATTACCTGTCGGCGGGATTGGAGCAGATCGGTTCGGCTGTAAGCGGCTTCTGCCCGGTTCCGGATGGCATGCCCGAGGGCTCGTTCTGCTACCTCCCGGCTGACACCGGTCTCGGCGCACCAGTTCCGGAAACTGCTACGAAACCCGTGCGGCACACATTCAATACGGTTTTCCTTGAGGAGCTTCGCCAGCCCGTCGCTGGATTGGACCTTGCCCCGGACCGACGGGAATATCAGCCCCTCGCCCCCGGTGTGCGTGCGTGACTCGTCCAACACAGCCACCGCGGCCCCGCTGAGGGGAACGCGGTGTGGTCGGCCTGTTTTGGTCCGACCCGCGGGAATACACCAGGTCTGCTGGTCGGTGTCGATCTCCTCCCACGTTGCGTCTCTCACCTCGCCGGAGCGGGCTGCTGTCAAAACCAGGAACCGTAACGCGCCTCGGGCGGCCCAATACCCACCCGAGGCCTCGACCGTTGCGATCGCGTCCCTGACTTGTGTGTGGTGGAGTGCCCTGTAATGGACTGGTGGTCTGCTGTTCCGACCCAACGCGGCTACTACCCGTTCGTCGGCGGGGTTGTCCTCCCGATACCCCTGGGCGATAGCCCAGCGCATCACCGCGCTGATCCGTTGGCGAACCTTACGAGCTGTTTCTGCCTTCACATGCCACATCGGACCGAGCACCGATAGCACCTGGGCGGTGGTGACCCTGTCCACCCGTATGTCGCTGAGAGAACCGGCGAACCTGCTCAGAGTCGATCGCCATATGTCGGCGCTGCGTCCTCCGGTCTTCCACTTGGCGGAATGAAGTATTATCACCCGTTCGGTGGCTTCGGAGAATGTGGGAATGGTGGGTGTTTTCGGGTTGCGGCCTTGTTCGATGGACCGGCGGTTCCCCAATGCTTTCTGTCTGGCTTCCGACAGAGTAACCACCGGATAGACACCGAGACCGAGGTTGGTTTCCCGCCCGTCGAAGCGGACCCGCTGGGCCCAACGTTTCGACAACCGCCCGTTGGTGCGCCTCGTGACAAGCAGGGAAAGACCGTGGCCTCCTCTCCCGTCGCCGTATCTTCCCGGCTGGTTGACAGTACGGACGAACGCTGCTGACAGTGTTTTGGGACGGTTCGAACCCATCACTTCCTCCTCTCTTCTGCCATGTACGAATACGTATCAGTATATCGGAGGGATTACACGGATCCTCATGAAACCCCAAGAAACAATCAAAACGGCCAATAAGCTGAACTAGCTGGGATGATAGCAACCCTGTGCAAACCGGTAAAACGGTATGCAACCTCCACCATGCGCCCTCCCCCGCCACCACCTTTCCAGGGCCGAACGCGGTCGGCCACGCCCGAATACGGGCCTCGAAAACTCTGATCCCTCGGCACGGTCCCGCCGGCGCCTGAGCCGGGCCGTCCAGGTGTTTGGCTTCTTTCAATGTGCCTCCCCGGTGTGACACAGTCAACCACGAGGAGCCGGTTTATTTCACAGCTTCGCCTGAACCCGTGGGCCGGGGCGCCTGCCGCCCCTCCTGAATCGGCTAGTAGCAGACCAGGCTCATGATTTCGTACCCCTCGATCCTGGCCCGTCCGCCCAGTTCCGCCAACTCGATCACGAACCCCAGCGCCACCACCTCGCCCATCGCCATCTCGACCAGCTTGGTGGCCGCTTCCGCAGTCCCTCCCGTCGCCAGCAGATCATCCACGATGTACGCCCTGGTCCCCGCCGACAAGGCGTCACGGTGCATGTCGAGTTGACTCTCCCCGTACTCCAGGGAGTAGGCAACCGAGAAACGTGCTGCCGGCAGCTTCCCTGGCTTTCGAAGCGGGACGAAGGGAAGTCCCATGCGGTCGGCCATCGCCGTCCCGAACACGAACCCCCTGGACTCGATTCCCACTATGGCCGCAGCCTCCGTCGCCTCGGCATGGGCGCACAACTCTCCCACGGTGTACCGGAACGCCGCCGGATCGCCCAACAGCGGTGTGATGTCCCTGAACAGGATGCCCTCTTCGGGAAAGTCAGGAACAGCGCGGATGCTTCTCCTCAGGTCCACCGCAGGCGATTGTACCGCATCGGGCCTCCCCCACCCCGTCGAGGGCACGTCCGGGGAGGCGCTGACCCCGGCCCTCCGTACGGCTCCGGGAGATCTCTTGGGTACCATAGGACGCCGCGCCGTTCATCGTTGGAGGCATAGATGAAAGGGGACAGACACTACTACGTCGAGTCATTCGATACCGTCGAGGTCACTTCGTTTCGACTCGGCCAGTCACCCTTTGCGGACCGCTACGTCACCGATGAAACGGTGTTCGGCGTCTATTGCGACCGGCTGTTTCCGCTCAAACTGACCGACAACGAGGACCCCGTCCCTCTCTATTGGAAATTGCGCCGGGGCGTCCTCTTGTACGACGTTCCGGAAAAGCCACTCGAGATAATCGGCCCGGACGCCGCCCAACTGCTCGAACGAGTTCTCACCTGCAGGGTTGAGACCCTGCCGGTCGGACGGTGTCGCTACGGCATCGCCTGTCGGGAAGACGGCACGGTACTCATGGACGGCGTGGTGATGCGTCTCTCCCAGGATCGGTTCTGGTATGTCAAGGCGAACGGCGAGTTCGAGAGTTGGCTCTCGGCAAACGCCATCGGCCTTGACGTCGAGATCTCCGACCCCGATTCACGGGTGCTCCAGATCCAGGGACCGAACTCGCTCGACGTGCTGGATGCGGCCATCGGCGGCGGGCTCCCGGCCGACTTCCGTTACTTTCACGCCGGGTTCTTCGAAGTCTGCGGCCAGACGTTGTGGGTCTCCCGCACCGGGTGGACCGGGGAGGTGGGGATAGAGATCTACTGCAACAGCGGACCCTGGCCGACGGATCATGACGCCCTCTGGGACGGCCTGTTCGCCTGCGGTGAGCCCTTCGGCATGGAGTTCAGCTCGGGGTGGTCGATGGGGATCCGACGCGTCGAGTCCGGGATTCTTGACAACGGCACCGATATCGAACCGGATCTGACGCCCTACGGCGCAGGTCTCGGACATTTCGTGAGACTCCAGAAACAAGCCTTCATCGGACGCTCCGCCCTGGAGAAGGCCGATCGCAGCCAACTGCTGTTCGGTCTGGTTTGCCCAACCGCCACACCGCAAGCCGGGATGACAGTCCACTTCGACGGCGGCCCGGTCGGCCATCTGACCGTCGGCACGTGGTCGCCCACCCTCGACACGGGAGTCGGCTATGGGCGCTTCGACCAACCGCTGCCAGGAGATGACTGGTATGGAAAGACGGTGTTCCTGCAGGATCAGTACGGAGTGAGTCATGAGGCGACGGTGGACAACCTGCCGTTTTTCGACAAGGACAAACGGCTGCCCCGCGCCCCATGGACGGGCGGAGCGCGCCCCTGACCCATCCCTCCTCCCGGGGCAGCCCGGCAAGGTCCAATGCTCCTCGCTGCCGTGAGAAACCATGGCCGTGGGGTACCCTTGAAAGCGAAGGCATCACTCTCTCGCTACCCAGTAGACCGAACACCCTCAAACGTTGATAGACACATTCATCCGGTGTGGACGCGTCACTGGAGGAAAGGCATTCGGTCATGATTGAATGGCTCGGCATCAGCCACCTCTTCGAGTTAACCGGGACGGAGGCGATTATGGGGTTCCTGACTCCCCTCATAGTCTTCGTCGTCTTTTTCCTCGCCCAGCTCATACTGCCCGCACAGCGGGTTCCCGGATACGTCATCAATCCGGAGACCGGCCAACCGCGCAACTACCGGCTCAACGGTCTTCTGATATACGTGCTGGCGGTGCTGGTGTGGGCCTTCGAGCTCACCGGTTTGTCCCACGACTGGTTCTACCGGTCCTCGGTCTACGCGGTGGTCGGCGGGACCATCCTGACCGCCATCTTCTCTCTGATGGCGTTCTTCACCCAGCCCAAGAACGAGGGACAGCATCCGTGGCTGGCGTTTTGGGATGGGCGCTCTCAGGAGATTGCGTTCTTCAACGAGCGCTTCGACATCAAGATGTATTTCTATGTCGTGGGTGGAACGATGCTGGCGCTCAACGCCCTGTCGGGAGCCGTGTACCACTACGAGCGTTTCGGCGACGACTCCAACCCGGGCGTTTTCATCTACGCGGGCTTCTTCACCTTCTACGTGCTGGACTACTTCATCTTCGAGCGCGTCCAGCTTTACACCTACGACGTGATTCACGAGAATCTCGGCTTCAAGCTGTTCTGGGGCGGGCTGATCGTCTACGGCTGGATGTTCATCATCCCACTGTGGGGGATGGCCGTGCACCCCGATCCCGGTTTCTCCGGACCCGCGAGGTATTTGTGGCTGATCGGAACGCCCGGCCTGTTCCTGTTCGGCTGGGGCATCTCCCGAGGCGCCAACCTGCAGAAGTACACCTTCAAGCGGTGGCCCGACCGGAAGTTCCTGGGGCTCATCGAGCCCGAGTACATCGAAGCAGGGGACCGGAAGATCCTCACCAGCGGCTTCTGGGGCCTCGCCCGCCACTTGAACTACCTGGGCGAGGGGTTTGTCTCCCTCTCCATGGCCCTGATCTTCGGCCACTTCACCAACCTGTGGGCCTGGACCTACTTTGTCTTCATCGTCACCCTGTTCGCCTTCCGCCAACTCTTCGACGAGAACCAGTGCCTCCAGAAGTACGGCGCCGAGAAGTGGACGGAATACCAGGAGAAGGTGAAGTACCGCATTTGCCCCTGGGTCTATTGAGGAATACCGGGGGCGTTTCCACTCTCTAATCGGCCCTGTTGACCAGGAAGGCCGCGGCGTTGTCGAAGTGGTCGAACATGAGGTCCCGTATCTCGTCCGGCAGCCTCCGGCCAGTCCCGTCGGCGACCGTTGCGGCGTCGAGAGCAGCTGTCATGTGTTTCATCCACGCCTCACGCTCTGCCTCACCGATCGCAAAGGGCATGTGGCGAAGCCGAAGGCGCGGGTGACCCCGCGTCTCGCTGTAACGGGGAGGGCCGCCCCAGTACTGGGCGAGAAAGCCCGCCAGCCGCTCCCTGGGGGGACGCAGATCGCTCGGGTACAGGGGCCGCAGCACCGGATCGGTCTCCACCCTTTCATAGAAGCGGTTGACAAGATCGTCGAAGAAGCTCTGGCCTCCCACCAACTCGTACACCGTAGGAGGCGCCTCCCGCAGAGATTCCCCGACGATCACGCCTGCCAGGGTCCCTTAGGCGCCACAGGTGCCTTCAGTTCGTCCACAGTTGGAAGCCTATAGAAGTCGCCTCCCATCCCGGGCACTTGACTAACCCGTGACCGCGCCGATAGTCTGGCACCAGAGGTCCCCCGTTTGAGTGGAGCACAGACGGAACGGAATGAGCTTCGATAAACGACCCACCATCGTGGTACCCGGCGACGAGCCGATCCAAATCCAGGGCTCTCCACACCTCGATCGGTTGGAGCCGTTCGGAAGGGTGATCGTTTATCCGGATCGCCCCACCGAGGAACAGAAGGTGGAGCGGGTCAGGGATGCGGAGGTGATCATCAACAGCCGCGGGGCGGTTACCTGGCGAGAGGACGATCTGGGTTCCCTCGCAAGGCTCCGTCTCATAGTGGTGTGCGCCGTGGGGACCGACAGCATCGACCTCCGGGCGGCAACCGCGTTGGGAGTGGCTGTGAGCAACCAACCCGGGCGGACCGCGGGGGTGGTCGCCGAGCACATCTTCGGCCTGATGTTCGCGGTCGCCAAGAGAGCCGCGTACCAGACGATCGAGCTGAAGTCGGGCCGCTGGACGCGCAGGGAGAACGTCTTCCTCCAGGGAAAGACCCTGGGCGTGGTCGGGACCGGCAACATAGGCTCGGAGCTTGCCAGACTGGCCGGCGCCATCGGGATGGAGGTGGTGGCCTGGACGTTCCACCCCACCGCCGAACGCGCCCGGCGCCTGGGAGTCCGCTATGTCGAATTGGATGAACTCCTGGCCACCGCCGACGTGGTGAGCCTCAACGTCGCCCTGACAGATGAGTCCCGCGGGATGGTCGGCGAACGCCAGATCGGGCTCATGAAGCCCGGGGCGTTGCTGGTGAACGGTGGCAGAGGGGCGCTCGTCGACACGGACGCCCTGGTCCGGGCCCTGCACTCCGGCCACCTGGGAGGAGCAGGGTTGGACGTTTACGAAACCGAGCCCCTGCCGGCCGACGACCCCATCCTCACCTGCGAGCAGGTGGTGCTGACCCCGCACATGGCGGACCAGACACCCGAGGGCACCGAACTCCTCAACGAGGGGGCGGTCGACAACGTGATCGCCTTCCTGGAGGGAAGCCCCCAAAACATCGTCAACCCCGAGGCGCTGGAACGTAGCTAATGCTTTCAACCGCTTGTGGCGGTTGATGCCTTCGCCGACAACGCACATACCTCTGGGACCTTCGTATAGTCGCGGTTGTGGGCATGGAGACGGCTGCTCGTATAGGGTTGTGGTTCGGTCTGCTGGTGGCGGCGTCGTTCTTGGCGCCGACCGCACCGGCAGCGGCCCTGGAAACCACCGGCGGCGGGCAAACCGATACGGGGTTTGTGGACGTCGAAGAAGGTCCCCACGCCCAGGACATCCGCTTCATCGTGGACCGCGGACTGACCATCGGCTGCGACGCCGAAGGCCCCCGGTACTGCCCGGGAAGGGATGTCACCAGAGCAGAGATCGCCATCTTTCTGGCGCGCGCTCTTCGCCTCGACACCACCCTGTCCTATCGGGGGGTGTTCACCGATGTTCCCCCGAGCGCCCCGTACGCGTCTCATGTGGAAGTCATCGGAGCCCTGGGTCTCTCCGACACCGGGGTCGGAGAACCCTACCGGCCCAACGATCCGATACTGCGATCCGAGATAGCCGTCTTCCTCCAAAGGGCCTTCCGGCTGGGCGCCCCCGTAGACACCACAGCCTCCTCATTCTCCGACATCGACCCCGACGCCTCCTATCGTGAGGCTGTCGAAGCAGTGCTGACCGCAGGCATCACCCGGGGATGCGGGACCGATCCTCCGCTCTACTGTCCCCAGGACACGGTGAGGAGGGACACCATGGCCTCCTTTCTGGCCAGGGCGCTCCGGGATGCCGACCTGAGGGCCGTATTGGAGTACGCGCCCGGTCGCCACATCATGGAAGACATTGCCGTTGGCGAGGATCCCTGGAACGTGTGGATTTGCGGGGGAGCCAGCATCCCGGAGGATGTGCCGACCTTCCTCAACCGCCAGGTGTCCCCCTATTTCGAGTGGCTGTCCGGAGGCCGCCACCGGATACGGTTCCAACACGGAGAAGACCCCTCTCCCGAGGTCTCGGCGATTCTGGCCGGGTGCGGCGACAACAGTCGACACGTGAAACGCGTGGAGGGTACGCATGTCTTCGTTGGAAGCCCCCTGGGCGGCAGGATTGCCGGCTTGGCGTACCAGGGAGCATTCGATTCACGAGACGGCAAGGTCTACCGGAACGTATGGGTCGACAGAGGGGGTATTTACCATGCCAGCCTCTACGCTCACGAGATAGGCCACACCCTCGGCTGGCCGCACAATTTGGAGGCGCCCGGTTCCACCAAACCCCTGATCACCGGAATGGACATCATGGCCCAGCGCAGAGGGTTGGTGGGAACCCCCGCTCACAATCTGTTCCACACAGGCTGGCTCGACCCCGCCGACGTTGTCCTCCACCAGGGCGGTATTGCGGAATACTCTATTGTGCCGCCCCGCACCGGCAGCGGTCAGAAGTTGTTGCTCCTACCCATCCGATCCGACAGATACATAGCAATCGGAGCAAGAGCCAGGGAGGGGTACGACAGCGACATCGCCCGCGAAGGCGTGGAACTGTATGAAATAGACCTGTGCAATCCCTGGGTTGTGCCCTGCAAACGTGTGTACCTGCCTACGGGTTCCGGATCCGATGAAGCCGTCGTTCTTGGTGTCGGCGACTCCTGGGCGGCCAGCCTCTCGGTGTTCTATAAGGGGAAAGGGTCCTTCGTGGCCTTCGAGGTGAAGGTGGTTGAGTTTGCGGACGACTCGTACAAAGTCCAGGTGAGCGCCGTCCCCCTGACCACCGGCTTCTCATCCATCGACGTGGGGAAGGGGATCTGTGGGACCCGGCTCAACGGCATCGTGGTCTGCTGGGACTGGCTGGGCTTCGACTCCTCTCCCAGGGGCGATCTGGCGGCGGTCAGCGTTGGAGACAGGGCCTGTGGGATAAACGTTGAAGGGACCATCGAGTGCTGGGGACGCCAGGTCGGCGGAACGCCCGCGCCCGAGGGTGAGTTCGTGGCCATCAGCACCGGCGGTTCCCACACCTGTGGGATCCGGGTGGAGCGAAGCGTCGATTGCTGGGGTGGGGATGCAAGCGGATATCCGATCGCACACCAGCCGCCTGAGCGAAGGTTCATCTCCATCGCCGCCGGATGGTTTCACGCCTGCGGGATCCTTGAGGACAACACGGTGAGTTGCTGGGGACACAGTTTCCACGGGGAAACCCAGCCTCCAACCGGTGCATTCATCTCGGTGGCGAGCGGCGGACTCTTCAGTTGCGGACTGCGGCCGGATCAATCGGTGGAGTGCTGGGGAGCCATCCAACAGGGAAGGACATCGGCGCCCTCCGGCCGGTTCGCCTTTGTGGACGCCGGATGGGACCACGCCTGCGCGATGCGCTCAACCGGCGCGGTGGAGTGTTGGGGAGCCAACGACGAAGGACAAGCCCTGGTGCCGGACGGTCTCTTCATAGCCATAGGAACCGGCGATCAGCGCACCTGCGGACTGAGGCCCGATCTCAGCGTGGAATGCTGGGGTCTGGACCACCTGAGGAGACTGATACCGCCGTTGGAGGTCGCAGAATAGACACCGCTCCTGTGCGGCCCCGGATCGTGGGAAGCCACCACCACGTGAGCGTTGCCAGCCCGAAATTCCCCGGAGAGGTCAGCACGTGGGGCGGACGGTTACCCCCGAATCGATCTTGCGAGGTATGAGCCGACCCGAGGCTGACGCGCTGAAGGTGCCGTTCGCCACAACCACGTCCCCTCGCAGGACGGTGGTCACCGGCCACCCCTCGATCTCGTATCCCTCCCAGATGCTGTAGTCGGAGATGTGAAAGTCCTCGGCCGTCAACCTCCGCCTGATCCTGGGGTCGATGATGCAGATGTCGGCGTCGCTGCCCGGCGCCAACACGCCCTTTCGCGGGTAGAGGCCCATGATCTTGGCGGCGTTGGTAGACGTGACGTCCACGAACCGTTGCAGGTCCATTCCCTGCCGGGACACGCCTTCTGTGAAGGTAATGCCCATCCGGGTCTCCACGCCGTTGTGCCCGCCGGTGACGTCCAGGATGGTCCGTCCGACAGTCTTCGTCTCCCACGACGTGCAGTACTCGTCGGTGGCCATGGTCTGGAGGTCGCCCCCGATGATGGCCTCCCAAAGCGCCACCCGGTCGTCCTCGGACTTCAGGGAGGGGTAGGTGTGGTACTTCATACCGAACTCCTCGTGGTAGTTCTCCTGGCTGAAGCAGCAGTAGTTGTGGAGCGTCTCCCCGTACACCGGGCGGCCGTCGGCCCGGGCCTCGGCGATGGCCTCCACCCCCGACCGGGCGCTGACATGGACGAAATAGACCGGCGCGCCGGTCCACTCTGCCTGCCGCAGCACTCGTCGAAACGACATGTCCTCTGATTCGACGCTGTGCACAAGGGGCATGTTGGGCCATTCGGTCCGCCCCTCCCGGACCAACTTCTGGTGCATGTGCTGCACCATGTCGTCCTCTTCGGCATGAACCAGCAACATGGCGTCCAGTTCCCTGATCCGGCTCATGAGATCGTGGAGGTGCCCGGTGCGGACCATGCGGGGGACGTCGCCTGCGGTGGGCGGACGGACCTCGGTGGTGAAGATCTTGAAGGTGGGAAAGCCCTCCTCCACCGCCTCGCCGACCGAGTCGATGATCTCGTGCGGAATGGCGCCGAGGAGCATCACATGGTGGGAGTAGTCGGCATAGGAATTCCCCCGCCAGACACCGGCCCGCTCTTCAAGGGCCCCGGGGATGTCCAGACCTTGATACACCACCGCGAAGTCCAGCAGGGTGGTGGTGCCGCCGAACAGAGCCGCCCGGCTGACCTGCTCCGGAGGAGCCGTCAGAAGATCGCCGCGGCCGACGATCGGAGCGGCGATGTGAGCGTGCGGTTCGATGCCGCCCGGGACCACGACCATCTCCGAGGCGTCGACGACCCGACAGCCATCACCCGATAGGACACCCGGCGCGGTGACGGCTGCGATCTTTTCTCCCCTGACCGCCACGTCCCACACGCCAACCCCCATGGGTGTGACGACTTTCCCTCCTCGAATGATCAGGTCCAGCATTTCCGGATCGAGCCCCTAACAGATACTGAGGACCATGGCAGCGACTGATGGTGGGAGACTGGCCTGGTCGTCGTGCGGCATCGAACGTCAATTCTACTTTCCGGCGCCGGCGGCCCGACACCTCGCTCGTCCCCCGGCCGGTCAGGTCAGACGATGCTGCGGTGGCTTGCCCAATGGGCGAGTTCGTGCCTGTTCGACAGTTGGAGCTTCCGCAACACCGCCGAGACGTGGGACTCCACCGTCTTGACGCTGATGAACAGTCGCTTGGCCACCTGCTTGTACGGATAGCCGCGGGCGATCAGCCGCAAGACCTCCTTCTCCCGGGAGGTGAGACGGTCGAGTTCCGGGTCCGACGCAGGCGAGACATCCATCGAGAAGGTGTCGAGCACGAAGCCGGCCAGCATGGGAGAGAACACCGCATCGCCCTCGTTCACCCTCCGTATCGCGTCGGCCAGGTCGTCGGGTCCGATGGACTTGGTGACGTACCCCCGGGCGCCGGCGCGGATCATTGCGATCACATCCTCGGCCGCGTCCGACACCGACAGGGCCAGGAACTTCACGTCGGGGTTGGTCTCCCGGAGGTTCTCCACCACCGCCAGTCCCCCTCCTCCCGGCATGTGGACATCCACGAGCGCCACATCCGGGGGGTCTTCCCGGAGCGCCTCGATGGCCTCGTCGACGTCCTGGGCCGTGCCGCTCAGGATCATGCCTTTCCGGCCTTCCAACTCCGCCCTCACCCCGGAGAGGAACAGTCGGTGATCATCGACCACGAACACCTTGATCACTGTGGTTCTCCATTCAGTTGGAGGTGCACTTCTGTCCCTTCGCCTGGTACCGAGGCTATGGTCGCCTTCCCGCCATGGCTCTGCATGCGGCTGACTATCGACTCGGCTATGCCCCGCCGGTCGGAGGCTACCCGGGCGGTGTCGAAACCCCGCCCCAGGTCCGACACCCAGACATCGGATGAATCCTCGGCCACCTCGGAGTAGACGGATATCCGGTCGGCGCCCGAATGTCGGGCGGCGTTGGTAAGAGCCTCTCCCGCTGCCGCCACCATCGCTCGGACATGGTCGTCCACCGCTCGGTCACCCACGGTCACCAGCACCACCGGCACGTCGTAGGTGTTCTCGATGCGGTCCGCCTCCTTCTGCAGCGCCCGGGACAACAGGTCCTGGCCGTCGGCGACCGAAGCGTCGTACAGCCACCGGCGCAGTTCCCGCTCCTGGACCCTGGCCAGGGTGGACACCCGCCTGGGGTCGTCGGTCCGCTGGATCAAGGCCAGGGTTTGCAGGACCGAGTCGTGGAGGTGGGCCGCCATGTCGGCCCGTTCCTCCTCGCGGATCCGCTTGCTCCGCTCCGCACCGAGGTCGGTGGCCATCCTCCACACCCACGGTCCGAACAGCACCGCCATCCCCACCCCGGTCACCACCACGGCCAGCACCACCGTCTCCAAGGCCGGGACCGCCGCCGCGCTCAGGATCGAGATTCCCACCACCAGCAGCAGGATGCCGATCACCGCGCGGCTCCGGAACCTGCCGCTCCGCGGGTCGAACACCGCCAGGATCGCCGAGCGCGGGTCTATGTCTCGGCGGTCCAGCAGGAATGCCATCCCCAGGATCACCGCCGCGCCGGGCCACACCAGCCGGTCGCTGCTCCAAATCCCGATCGAGCGGAAGGCCAGCAGGCCGCCGGCGAACATCAGGAGATACCCCACCTTCCGCTGCTCGCTCTCCTCCAATCCTGGCGGGGAGTCGTGGGTGCGGTCCAGGGTGTACGCCCACAGCGCCAGGTAGAGGAATATCCCGACGCCCCATATGAGCGTCAGGACCAGGAATCCGGCGCGGACATACAGGTCCACGACGCCCAGGCGGTCGGCTATTCCCCCCGCCACACCGGCGATCACCCGGTCTTCCCGCCTCCGAGAGACCATGCCGCCCATGCGCTGCGCCACCGGCGTTCCTGTGCTCTCCATGCCGAACATTGTCCCACAACCGGGCCGGTACAACAACCGCAAAACGTCAGAAAGGCACCAATTCAGGGATCATTCAGGGTGATGCCCCATGGACACCAGGGTGATACCCCATAGACAAAGCGCCCCGGCCCCCCGATAGTTAAGGACATGAGCAACCAAGCAACACGACTTCACCGACCTGAGGAAGGCCGTTGGATAGCCGGGGTAGCAGCCGGGCTGGCCTTCCACCTGGGTGTGGCCGCCGGGATAATCCGGGTCGCCTTCGCCCTGCTGTGTTTCGTCGGGGGACTGGGCGTCCTCCTGTACGTGGCGGGCTGGCTGCTGATCCCCGGTGAAGGCCAGACCGAGTCGATCGTGCAGGGCTGGGTAGGCGCAGGCCAGGCGCGAAGGTGGGTCGGGGTGATTCTCGTCGGCGTCGCCATAGTCATCCTGGCCGCCGAGACATCCCTCATCCGGGGTGACTTGGCCTTCGCAGTCGTGCTGATCGGCATCGGGGTGATGCTCTTTCGCGGAGACCTGAGCCGCGGGGACGGGTCACCCGCCAGCCGCAGGTCGCGCACCCAAGAGGCGCTGCCCGACGGGGTCGCCGAGGGCTCAACCGCCCCTCCCCCACCCGCGGCGGTGACGACTCCCCCACCACCCAGAGAACGATCCTACCTCGGCAGGGTGTTCGTAGGAGTCGCCGTGATCGCCCTGGGCGTGCTCGGTTTGCTGGATGAGGTCGTCCCGGGTTTCCATCCCCACTTCTTCCATTACATGGCTCTGGCCATGAGCGTGATCGGCCTCGGTGTGGTGGTGGGCGCCTGGTTCGGCCGCCCCGCAGGCCTGGTGATTCTCGGCGTCGTCCTCATACCGGTCCTGCTCCTCTCCCGGCTGGCGGAAGCGGGGGGCGTGAACCTCGTTTCGATGGAGTTCACTTCGGGCGGCCAAGTCATCCAATTCAGCTCGGCCGGCCAGGTCCTCCACCGACCGGGCTCGGTAGAGGACATAGACCAATCGTATGACCTGGGTGTGGGCGGGCTGATCATCGACCTTCGGAACGTCGACTTCGCGGGACGCACGGTGCCGATGGATGCGGAAGTAGGGATCGGAGAGATTGTGGTCCGGCTTCCGGAGGGTGTGGCCGCCGACGTGAGGGGCGAGGTGGGAATGGGGAGCCTGGAGGTGGGAGATTGGGACCGCGACGGAATCGGAGTCGAGGCCGATCTTCGCCTGGAGGGGTCGGAGGGCACGCTGGTACTCGATGCGGGGGTCGGCATAGGCGAGATCGAGGTCCGCGCCTGGCCGGTGGACCACCGCTCGCCCTACCGGCTCTCCGAGGATGAGACGCTCAGGGAGGAGCACCGCATCCGGGACGGTGGGGAGCTCGGCGACGAGTACACGCTGTCGGCCGGCTCGCTCCGGCTCGACCTCGGGGAACTGGTCCTCACAGAAGACAGGCGTGTTCCCATCAACGTGGGTCGCGGCGAGGTGTGGGTGACCGTTCCGCAGGAGGTCAGCCTGCAGATCGACACCCGGGTAGACCGGGGACGCGTCACCATCTTCGACCGGGTGTCGGAGGGATCCAATCTGAGCATGACCTATTCAACCCAGGTTCTTAAAGCCCCTCGTCTCACCCTGGACATCCGCCTCGGCCAGGGGAACGTGACCATAGAGGAGAAACGATGAAACGCCATCCATTCAATCTCTTATCGCTGATGTTCGGGATATTCCTGATCCTGCTGGCCGCCTGGACCACCTGGTTCGTCTTCCCCATCAGGGCATGGGTCATCGACTTCTCCCGCTGGCTGCTTCCCGCCGCGGCGATCCTGGTGGGGGCCGCACTGCTGCATCCTTTGTTCACACCGAGACAGGACAAGAAGACCTCTGGGAATGGGATAGAGGAGAACACCTCCGGGCTGGAGAGCGACACGCCTGCGGACCCCCCGTAGAGACCCGGGTACCCCAAGTGCATGGTTCACCCCTCCCCAACCGCTTGAATCAGTCGGGGATCCAGGTCTCCAACTCGAGGCCCAGACCGTCGGCGACCCGGTTGGCGTAGGCGTAATATCCGACCACCTCGACTATGTCGAGAATGTCACGATCGGAGAATCCGGCCGATCGCAAAGCCTCGACGTCGGCGTCGTTCACGGCGCTGGGCGTCGCCGTCAGCTTGACCGCGAACCTGAGCATCGCCACCCGCTTCGGCGACAGATCGGCGGTCGTCCAATCCCGTTCTATCGCAGCGGCCAGATCATCGTCGCGGAGCAGCCGACGCAGACCGCGCCGGTGATGGACCACTCAATAGTGGCAGTCGTTCTCGAGGCTCACCACCAGAGCGATGATCTCCCGCTCGGCCTTGCGCAGCGTTGCGGTGCCGGCCATGGCCGACTCGTACAGACCCTGGTGAGCAGCCATGCCGCGTGGATTCAAAGAGTGCACGGCCAGGATGTTGTCGACGCGGCCATATGCCGGATCCACAACCCGCGGATAGAGCTCGCCAAGAGCGCCGTCCCAGGCGTCGTCGGGGATTACATCGATGCGTGCCATGTTTCGGTGACTCACCCTAGCCGGACAACCGGGCCAATCTCAGAGCGGCGGCTGTAGCATATTGGCCGGTGACCGAAAGCGTACCCGACACGAGTGGCAGCCCGGCAGACGCCGTGTTCGAAGCGATGCGCCGTCGCCGGATGCACCGCGTCTTCACTTCCGAACTTCCGGACGCCGACGTCCTCGAGCGACTCGTCTACGCGGCCGGCCGCGCTCAGGTAGCCCGCCCGGGCATCCGGCATCTGATCGTCGTCACCGACCCGCGGCTGGTGCGGACGGTGCGGCATGCGTGTCCGGGGTTCGTCAACAACGCTCCCGCGGTCATCGTCATCTGCAGCGACCTGCGAAAGGCCCACGAAGTCATGGGACCCCGAGGAGTGGAGGTCGTCACCCGGCTGGACGCCGGCGCCGCGGCCGGCTACATCACCATAGCCGCCCCCACACTCGGCATCGGCGTTTGCAAAGTCACGAGTTGGACGGAGGAGGTGGTCCAATCCATCTTCGGCCTTCCGGACCACATACGCCCCGAAGTCCTGATGGCGATCGGGATTCCCGTGGCGAATCATCCCAAGCCCGTCAAGGGCTTCCACCCCGACGTCCACCACGATCTCTACGGACAGGACTGGAGCGACACGCGGTGACCCACGACATGCAGGACGATCCCCTATTCGACTTCATCCTCTATTTGATCACCTCCGCCCGCACGAGCCTCGATGAGAGAGCCATTTACGGTTCGTACCGGCTCATAGAAGGCGCCAGCCGGCTTATCGAAGCAGCCGAGGAGATCCCCGGGTTGGACGTGGACGACTTCCTTCGGGCCACGCGGGACTCCATCGACCGGAACAAGACGCGGATGATGCTGGAAAAGGACGTCTACCGGACATGGCTCACCGACCTGGCGGCCGGGCTGGCGTCAGAGTCCGTGAAGCGAAACACCGGAGACAACTGACAACCGGTGCTGGCCGCCACAGCCTACCCGAATTGGGTTCGGCGTGGCCGTGAGTTCGCTTCCTTACAAGGGAACAACCGACACAACAGTGGGCCCGGCAGGACTCGAACCTGCAACCAACGGATTATGAGTCCGCTGCTCTGACCACTTGAGCTACGGGCCCGGTCGTTCCCATTTTACGGGATGCCGGAGTCGTTGACCTGCTGTTAGCATCTAGAGCTAGTCCGGGCTGTGGCGCAGCATGGCAGCGCGCTTGACTGGGGGTCAAGAGGTCGCCGGTTCAAATCCGGCCAGCCCGACCCTTTCCCTGCTCCTGCCTCCAGTTAAATCACGGAGCCGCCGGCCGGTCAGTAGCCGACGTCGATGGGCTGCTCGGGCAGGCAGTCCTCCACAATCACAGCCAGATGCTCTCCGAGGCGGCTGGGTGCGAAACTCTCCCCCGAAGCCGCCTGCAACTCCCGGACACTCCACCAGCGATGCTCCAGCACCGTCTCGGCCTCCAGGTCGACCGCGACGGTCGGGGAGACAACGAAGCGGGGAACTCGGAGCAGGAAAAACCTCTCCCGTGCCTCATAGGTCCGGTCACCCCATCTCCAGACGGCCTGCCTTCTCCACACCCACGGGCCGAGGTCGACCCCGGTGAGGCCGGTCTCCTCCCGGAGTTCCCGGATAGCCGCCTCCTCGTGGGTCTCCCCCGGCTTCAACCCCCCGCCCGGGGTGAGCCATACCGAATCCTCTTTGCGGTGGGGCAACTGCGTGCGAAGCAGCAGCACCCGGTCAGACTCATCGATGACGAGCACCCGGGCCGTTCGCCGGATAGGATGTCTACCTGCTGGACCCTTCAAATCATGCTCCTCCGATCGGTTCCCGCCTAGAGCCTTTGGCCTGCAGTGCGGTTCCGGCGAAGAATAAGGGACCGGCAATCAACCGAACAGGCGGGAGATCAGCCATCCCATGCCCTGGACCAGCCGCCACAGGAGATAGAGCGCGGTCAAGGCGATGGTGATCTTGAAGCCCCACGGATAGGGTTCCCGTTCCTCGGTTCCCCCGTCCCTCTCCGGCAAGCAGGGATCTCCATGGCTCATCAAGCGTTCCTTGTCCGGCGGCGGGTCACGAACCGGACCGGGGTGCCCACCAGGTCGTACTGCTCGCGGAGTTTCCTCTCCAGATAACGCAGGTACTCGGGGATCAGTCGGGAGCCGACAGTGAAGAGCACCATGGTGGGAGGCCTGACACCGGCCTGCACGGCGTACATGATGCGGCACCGCCGGCCCTTGTGAGGAGGCGGCGGCTGGGCGGCCACCCAGGCGGCCACCAGCCGGTTCAGTTCCCCGGTCGGCACCCGTTGACCGGCGTTCTCAAGCACCATCTCCAGCGCGGCTCCGAGACGTCCGATCCGGGCGCCGGTCAGAGCGGAGAGACGCAGGACCGGCGCCCAGGAGATGAACCCCAGCCGGTCGGGTATCGACTCCTCGGTCCACTCCCGTTGCTCGGGGTCGATGGCGTCCCACTTGTTGAGGAGCACCACCAGGGCGGTGCCCGCCTCCGCCGCCGCCCGGGCGATCTTCTGGTCCTGGTAGGTGGCGCCCTCCAGTGCGTCCACCACCAACAGCGCCGCATCCGCCCTCGACAGGGCGTCCCGTGCTCTGAGCACGGCGTAGTAGTCGGCCTCATCGCTGTTCCGAGGCCTCCGGCGGATCCCTGCGGTGTCCACCAACCGGTAGGTGACGCCGTCGAGTTCGACATCCACATCCACCGGATCCCGGGTGGTACCCGGAACATCGGAGACGATCACCCGTTGTGATCCGCAAAGGCGGTTCAGGAGAGTGGACTTGCCGGTGTTGGGGCGACCCACGATCGCAATCCGGAAGGGCTCGTCGGCGGGATGGGGCTCCCGTTCGGGAAGGACCGACAGGACCTCATCGAGGAGGTCTCCCACTCCCCTGCCGTGGATTGCACTCACCGGGTGCGGCTCTCCCAGGCCCAGCGACCAGTACTCGGCCACCGCCATCTCCCTGCGAGGATTGTCGATCTTGTTGGCGGCCATCACCGCCGGGACCCCACTCCTCTTCACAACGGCCGCCATCCCTTCGTCGTCGTCACCCAGCGCCGCCGTGCCGTCCACCACGAACAACACCGCGTCGGCCCCGCTCACCGCGGCTTCGGCCTGGTGGCGAATCGCTTCGGAGAAGGGTGATGACGGATCCCGTTCCCAACCCCCCGTGTCCACCAGGAGGAAGCGGCGGTCCGCCCACTCGGCGGTGAAGATACGGCGGTCCCGGGTCACTCCCGGCTCCGATTGGACCACCGCCGCGCGCCGACCGATGATCCGGTTGATCAGGGTGGACTTGCCCACGTTGGGACGCCCCACCACAGCCACCACCGCCAAACGCTCCGAGGACATACCCGAAAGACTAAGGGTCCGGGAGCCGTTTGGAGAGAGCCATAAGAGATGCCGGACGGATGGCTCGAGGATCCCGGCCTATCGGGAACACCTGATGAAGTGACCACAAAATGGTGAACCGCTCCTCCGCGGTGTATAACATCACCCATATGGTTGACAGAATCATTCTGGCCGAGCCCCGAGGGTTCTGCGCGGGAGTGGAGATGGCGATCAAAGCCCTCACCTGGATGCTCAGGATCTTTGCGGTGCCGGTCTATTGCTATCACGAGATCGTCCACAACGCGTGGGTGGTGCGCGCCTTTGAGAAAGCGGGGGTGATTTTCGTGAACGACATCTCCGAGGTCCCGACCGGATCACCGGTGATGCTGTCAGCCCACGGGTCGGCGCCCCAGGTCGTCGAGGATGCGGAAAACCGGGCGGCGGTCGTGATCGACGCGGTCTGCCCCCTGGTCACCAAAGTCCATCATGAGGTGAAAAGGATGTCGCAGAACGGTTATGACATCCTCTATATCGGACACAAACGCCATGACGAGGCGGTGGGCACCGTGGCGGTGGCCCCCGAGGCGATAACCATGGTGAGTCCCGAGTCGGGAGTCGGGGCCTTCACACCGAAGGATCCCTCCCGCGTGGCCCTGCTGGCTCAGACCACGTTGGGCATGCACGAGTGGAGTTCGGTACACGATCAGGCCTCAGATCAGTTCCCCGAACTCTGGACCGCCCGGCGCTCCGACCTCTGCTACGCCACCACCAACCGCCAGACCGTCGTGCAGAGCATGGCGGAGACCTGCGACCTGATCCTGGTGGTGGGCTCTGACAACTCCTCCAACACCCAGGCCCTGGTGAGGGTGGCGGACGATCTGGGCACCATCGCCCATCGCATCGACCGGGCGGCCGACATCCGCCCCGAGTGGCTGGAGGGAGTCTCGGTGGTGGGCCTCACCGCGGGTGCGTCGGCGCCCGAGCACCTGGTGCAGGAGGTGATCGACGCCTTGGAACCTCGGCACGGATTCGAAATGGCCCACGTCACCGACGAGGAGGAGTACTTCCCACTCCCCCGCCAGCTTCGGGTGTTCACCTCGCTCCTGGGTCAGGTGGTGGAGGCCGGGCTCACGGTTCCCGCATCCGACTGGCATGCCTGGACCGACTTCGACCGCTCCTGGACGGCCACCGACGCGCTCTCGCTGATCAACCGGTAACAGTTTCGGGCCGGAGCCGACCCCGATCGAGGTTTCTATCTCAGCCGACCGGCTGGAACTGGGTCAGATACAGGGTGGCGTACAGCCCGTCAAGATCAAGGAGTTCGGAGTGGGTTCCCTGCTCCACCAGGCGTCCCCGGTCGATCACCACTATGTGGTCGGCGGCTTTCACCGTGGAGAGCCGGTGAGCGATCACCAGAGAGGTCCGTTTTGCCATCAGGCGTTCCAAAGCCTCCTGGATCAGCGCTTCGGAGCGGCTGTCCAGATGGGACGTGGCCTCGTCGAGGATGAGAATTGCGGGGTTCTTGAGTATCACCCTGGCAATGGCCACCCTCTGTTTCTCGCCTCCCGACAGCCGGTAGCCGCGTTCGCCCACCACGGTGCCGAGCCCGTCGGGCAGGGAGCGGACCAACTCGGTCAGGTTGGCGGTCTCACAGGCCTCCCACAACTCAGACTCGGTGGCTTCGGGGCGGGCGTAGCGCAGATTGGCTGCGATCGTGTCATGGACTAGATATGTCTCCTGGGTCACCTCCCCCACCGCTGCGGCCAGCGTGGAGAAGGTCAGGTCCCGCACGTCGACTCCGTCGATCCGTACTGCTCCCCGGGTGACGTCATAGAGGCGGGGCACCAGGTACGACAGGGTGGTCTTTCCCGCTCCGGAGGGACCGACCACCGCCACCAGGGCGCCCGCCGGCACCCGGAAGGAAACGTCCTCCAGCGCCCACTCCCGGGTGGAGACCTGGGCCTGGGTCTCGCCGTCCCGCTCGAACGAGGAGACGTCCCAAGGAGTGAAACGCTGGGCGGAGCCGAGCCCCTCGGGACGGTCGGTCGGATACCGGAACCATGTCCTCTCGAATACGACCTCTCCCGAGACCTTCTCCAGGTCCCGCGCCCGGGGGGACTCGGGAAGGTCGAGGGGGATGTCGAGCACCGCGAAGACCCTCTCGAAGGAGACGAGCGACGTGGCGAACTCCACCCGGGTGTTGGAGAGGGCGGTGAGGGGCGCGTAGAGCTGGGTGAGAAGGGTGGAGAACATCACCACCGTCCCGAGAGATATGTGGCCCTCGATCACCATCCATCCCCCCACCCAGAACACCGCCGCCGCGCCCAAGGCGCTCACCACCCCCATCGCCGCCTGGAATCCCCGACCGATCAAAGCGCTCCTGATCCCGAGGTCCCTGACTCCGGCCGCCTCCTGTGAGAACCGGTCGCGCTCGCGCCGTCCCCGATCGAAGAGCTTCACCAGGAGCGCTCCCGAGACGTTGAAGGTCTCCTGGAGGATGGAGGCCATGGTTGCGTTGTGTTTCATCTGGCGTTCGGTGACCGCCCGCAGGGTCCTCGCCACCCGACGGGCGGGAGCGACGAACAGGGGCAGGGCAGCCACCGCCAGGAGGGTGAGCCGCCAGTCGGCGCCGATCAGCACCGCCAGGATGGCGACCACCGCCACCAGATTGGAGAGTATGGTGACGAACGTCCCGGTGATGGCCTGCTGGGCGCCCACAACATCCGACTGGATGCGGGAGATCAACTCGCCCGTGCGGGTGTTGGTGAAAAAACCGAGCGACATGCGCTGGAGGTGAGCGTAGAGCTCGCAGCGAAGATCGAAAATGATCCCCTCCCCGGCCTGGGAAGACCACCAGCGCTGAAGTATCCCCACTGCGGCGATCACCAGCGGCACCGCCACCATCCCTATCCCGAGCAGGGTCAGTGCCCTCAGGTCACCCTGGGGGATCGCTTCGTCGATGAGAAGGCGGATCAGGATAGGAGGCACCACCGACAGCCCCGAGACCACCACCACGGTGATCAGCACGCCCACCAGTCGGCCGAGATAGGGGCGTCCGTATCCCGCCACCCTCCCGAGAAGGGCCCGGTCGATGGCGGGAGGGGTCTCTCCCACGCTCCTCATGTAGCTGTACCAGCCGTGCCACATGGAAAGAGCAGGCTACCCCGGCTCTTGGGCCTATCGGCAACCCGGTCAGCATGGCACCTCGCGGTGCGCATTGTGTCCCGGAATGTCCTACAAACCGGGTTAGGCCCCCCGGTGGGCCTAACTTCTATCGGTGAATGCGTTCTCGAACCGACGGAAGCCCCCGCCGCATCGTGGTGCTCCGCGCCGGCAATCCCGAGAACCCGCCGCTCGACACCGCCATATCCCACGCAATCCTGGAGGAGGTCGCCGCCGGGCGACGGAGTGAAACCTTCCGGCTTTACATTCCGGGCCGGGTGGTGGCCTTCGGTCGCCAGGACACGGTGGCCGAGGGATACCCCGAGGCGGTCCGCGCCTGCCGTTTGGAGGGATACGAGGCAGTCGAACGGCTGGCGGGGGGGCGCGCCGCGGTCTTCAACCGGGGAACCCTGGCGTTCTCCTGGGCGATCCCCGCCTCCGATCCGGTGGGGACGATCGGAGTCCGCTTTGCAGAGATCGACCGGATCGTGGTGGGGGCGCTCTCCTCCCTGGGCTTCGACGCCCGGGTGGGAGAGGTGGAGGGAGAGTACTGTCCGGGTCGCTACAGCGTCAATCTCTCCGGACGGTGGAAGGTGATGGGAGTCGGCCAGCGTTTACGCCGGGGCGTGGCGCACGTGGGCGGGGTGGTGGCGGTGCGGGGCCGTGAAGCCATCAACCAGGTGCTCACCCCCGTCTATCGGGCGCTGTCGGTCGACTGGGACCCCGACGCCACCGGGTCCCTCCGGGCCGCCCTGCCGAATACGACCATGTCCGAGGTCGCGGACGCTCTCCTGGCCGAACTGGCGCTGGTGGGCGAGATCTCAGAAGAGCAACTCGGCGAGGAGACCCTCAGGCGCGCGCACGACCTCCTCCCCCAGCACTTACCGGCCCAGGATCCGGGGCGGTCGTGAGTAGCCTCGGGCCGATGGGTTTGCGGATCGCAGTCGTGAACGGACCCAACCTCAACCTGTTGGGAACCCGCCAGCCGGAGGTGTACGGATCCACGACCCTGGAGAGGCTGGTCCGCCTGCTCACCGCCTGGGGGCGGCCGGTGGCAGCGGAGGTCTCCCACTTCCAATCCAACCACGAGGGGGAGATCATCGATCACCTCCACAGCCTGCGGGGGCTAGCCGACGGCGTGGTGATCAATCCGGGTGCATTCACCCACTACTCGTATGCGATTGCCGACGCCATCGAAGCTGTGGAACTCCCGACCGTGGAAGTGCACATCTCCAACATCATGAAGAGAGAGGAGTGGCGGCGGCATTCGGTGGTCTCGCCGGCCTGCGTGGCCACCATCTATGGGAGGGGAGTCGAAGGGTACCTGTGGGGGATCCGCCACCTCCACTACCGGCGGATCGGTGCCCCCGAGACCATCCATGGAGAGGGAGGGGCGGTGGCCGATCTCCGCCTTCCCGAGGGGGCGGGACCCCATCCGGTGGTGGTGCTGCTGCACGGTGGGGGATGGATGGGACAGTGGCGCCGAGACCAGTTGGACGGGATGGCTGTCGACCTTTGGAGCCGCAGCTACGCAACCCTCAACTTCGAATACCTCCCGCCCCGAGAGGACGGACGGTTCCCGGCCGTATTGGAGGCGGCTGACCGAGCACGGCATCTGATCTCGGCCCGCCCGGAACTCGACTCGGATCGGGTGGCGCTGCTGGGACACTCGGCGGGGGGGAACCTGGCTCTGATGGCGGCCGGGCGGTGGCGAGCGGCGGGAGGAGCCCCCCGCCTGACGGTCTCGGTGGCGGGAGTGACCACTCTCCGCGAAGACAGCGAACTGGACCTCGCCTACCTGGGAGGCCAGGACCCCAAGGCTGCTTCTCCCCGGCGCCTGGTGCCGATCGGAGTGGAGACGCTCATGATCCACTCCACCGATGATGAGATGGTTCCCGCCGAGCACTCGGTGGGATACGCACAGGACGCCTCGGCAGCCGGGGACCGGGTGGAGACGGTGATTCTCGACCACGGAGGGCACTTGGGCTATCTGGACCCTGCCAATCGAGCGTGGACCGTTGCCCGGGAAAGGTTCATCTCCGCTTTCCCGGCATGAACCCCCCTCCGCAGAACCGCCCCTTCGACCAACCCGAGCGGGATTGGCTCCACCAACTGCGAAGACGCCGGGCCATCTGGGCCAGCGTCTCCTTTGTGGCGGTGGCCGTGACCGGAGTCCTCCTGTTCAATCTGTTCGCCGAGCCCGAACCGGATCCGGCCCTCCCTGCCCAACCGGTTGGCGCCCTGATCCCCCACGGACGCAATGCAGGAGGCGCGGCCGCCCAGTTGGTGGTTCTCTCCCTAAGCCCCGAGGACCTCCCCGAGCCGACCAGGCAGAGCGAGGACGAGATCGGAGTCCCGGCCGAGGAGGAGTTCGGGGCAGGGATACCGGAGGGAACGGAGACCGGACCCTCGGATGCTCCGTTCCTGCGCCGGAGAACACTCACCTCCGCCGATATACACACGATTGCGTCCCGCTACTTCCTGGAGGAGGATGTGCTCCGGGCAGTGCGCCTGGCCTGGTGCCTTTCGCGGTTCGACCCCGGGACAATCGACCCGACCACCGGTCATGTCGGCCTCTTCCGGCACGACCCCGACTTCTGGCCCGACCACGCCCAGTTGGCCGGATTCCGGGGATATGACCCCTTCGACCCGGTGGCCAGCACCGCGGTGGCTGCCTACCTGGTGTACGAAGGCGCCGGCTGGCAGACCTGGGACTGCCCGTTGTGGAAGACCTAGGACACCGCCGAAGCGACAGCACCCCGCCGCGGCGCTCCTCGGGGCGCCGCACCAACCTGGCATTGGCGGTGCTCCTTCCCCTGGTGGTCTTCACCGGGGCGCTCTCCTTCGCGGTGGGGGTGGATCTCCAGGTCGATCCGGCCGCCGTCCATGGCGTCCTGGCGCTGGCGGTGGCCCTCCTCACCCCTTGGAAATCGGCGATAGTCCGCCGGGGCCTTCGCCGCCGGCGCCCCAGCCGCTTCATCTCCGCCACACTGGGAACCCTGGTGGCCGTTGCTCTCCTTTCGGGTCTTGTCCAGGCGGCCGGGTGGACCGACCGGGTAGGCCCGTTGACTCTCATGCAGATCCATGTGGGCGCCGGGATCGGAGCCGTGGTGATGGTCTGGCTGCACTACCGCTCCCATCCGGTCCGTTTCCGGCGCATAGACTTCGACCGGCGCGCCTTCCTGCGCTCGGCGGGGTTGGCAGGCTTGGCCGCCGTCGTGTGGGGCACCTGGGAATCGGCGGTGCGCGCCGCGGGTTGGCCGGGCTCGGTACGCCGGTTCACCGGTTCGCACGAACGGGGCTCCCACGATCCCCGGCGGATGCCGGTCACCTCCTGGTTCAACGACAGCACACCTCGCATTCCCGCCTCGGAGTGGCGGCTCCGAGCAGACGGGGAAGAACTGGGGCTCTCGGATCTCGACCTGCTCCCCCGGGAGCGGGTCACCGCCATCCTGGACTGCACCGGCGGCTGGTATTCCGAACAGATCTGGGAAGGGATCCGCCTCGACCGCCTGATAGAGCCCGGCGAGGCGCGGAGCGTAGTGGTACGGTCGCAGACCGGATACCAGCGTCGCTTCCCCGTCTCCGACCTCTCCCACCTGTGGCTGGCCATCCACCTGGGCGGGGCGCCTCTGAGCCCGGGTCACGGGTTCCCCGCCCGCCTCGTGGCTCCGGGACGCCGGGGCTTTTGGTGGGTCAAGTGGGTGGTTGAGATGGAGACGTCGCAGCGGCCCTCGTGGCTCCAGCTTCCCTTCCCGCCCACCTGACCGACCCTGCCGACGCCCTATTCGCCCCCCCAGGCGGTCAAACCTGGGAAATATCGTCCGCAGGACCAACCCCCAGGAATTGAAAGTGTCCCAGGCATGTTGCATGCTGCCGGCAATGCACAAACATCGTGCGGTCCGGACCGCTCGATCATCACCAAGTCTCCATCACCCGGAAGACCCTTCCATCCAAGTCCCACGGGAAGGAGCGCCCAGCCGACCATCGAGGCCCGGTTCGGAGGAGCCCTGCGCCCATCCGAGATTTCTGCCCGGAACGGAGGAGGCGGGTCGGGAGGGGAATCCCAAGGGGGAATCGGTGTGCCGCGGCGGGGGGCGCTGGGGCGGGGCTCATCGAACGGGGCGACAGCGGTCTCCCATGGTGTATGACCAATAACATCTGCGAGTATGTGTCGCAACATCACTACTCTGCGAGGCCTCGAACCGCCCGCCACTCCCGAGGAGATCGAAGCGGCCGCCCGCCAGTACGTCCGTAAGGTGAGCGGTGTGCAGAAAACCTCGGCCGCCACCGAGGCGGCTTTCGAGGACGCAGTGGCCCGGGTCAGCGCCGCCACCGCCCAGGTGCTCAACTCCCTCCCGCCCCGGAGGGTGCCGCCCCGCTACGATCCCCCGATTCGCCGGATGGCCGCCAAACGCGCCTGAAGTCTGATCGCCCGGCGGTCCTCTTTCGTAAAGAGTCACGATCTCATTGCTTGCATGCCCCTCCGGGCTTGCCTACACTGATAATGATTATTATTTTGAGAATGATAATCATTTGCGTCTCGGAGGAACAGAGAAATGCGTAGAGGGTGGACTTTCAAGGTATGGGCTACGGCGGTGGCGACGCTGTTGGTGCTCGGGGCGTGTGGCGACGGCGCCGACGACGGCGACGTCGAGCCCGAGGAGACAGCTCCCACCGCCGCGGAGGCCGATGCCGAATCCTCCGTAGACCCCGAACCTTCCGAGGAACTCCTGGTGGTGGCGACCACCACCATCCTGGGGGACCTGGTGAAGGGGATCGTTGGAGATGACGCCACGGTCACTGTGTTGCTGCCGGTGGGCGCCGATCCACATGACTATCAAGCTTCCTCCAGGGACGGGGTGACTATCAGGGAAGCCGATCTGGTGGTTGCGAACGGTCTGGGGCTGGAAGAGGGCCTGATCGCGGTGTTGGAAGCCGCCCACGATGACGGCGCGCGCATTCTCGAGGTGGGAGACATGGTGGATCCCATGGAGTGGGGCGAGGGGCGCGATCCCCACGAGGGTGAGGAGGACGACCACGCCCACGACGAGGAAGACGACCACGCCCACGACGAGGACGAAGATCACGACGAGGACGAGGACCACGACGAAGATCACGACGAGGACGAGGACCACGACGAGGACGAGGACCACGACGAAGATCACGACGAGGACGAGGACCACGACGAGGACGAGGACCACGACGAAGATCACGACGAGGACGAGGACCACGACG
>JAPPFD010000001.1 GCA_028823995.1 bacterium
CCGGGACCATCGTCCCAAGTCCTCGAGTGTCCACCAAAGCGGGTCAACCTCACTACCCCGCAGTCACACTCGCCGAAGCCCGCCGCCGCGCCCTCGACAACCGCCAAGCCATCGAAGAAGGACGCAACCCGAAAGCCAACAAGACACCAACATTCGAGCAGGCAGCCGACAAGGTAATCGAACTCCACTCCGCCAAATGGCGGCCTGGCAGCAGAAGCCAACAAATCTGGCAGTCGAGCCTCCGAACCTACGTGTACCCAACAGTCGGAGGAAAACGGATCGACCTCATCACCTCCGCCGACCTCATGGCGTGTCTCACCCCCATATGGTTCACCAAAGCCGAAACCGCCAGACGGGTTCGCCAGCGCATCAGCGCCGTCATGAAATGGGCCGTAGCTGAAGGACACCGCACCAACGACCCCACCGCCACGATCACAGCTGCCCTAGGCAAGAACAGCACCCGCCGTCAACACATGCGATCCGTCCCACACAGCCAAGTATCCGACGCACTGGCCACCATCCGCGCCACCGGCGCCTGGGCAGCCACCGTGTACTGCTTAGAGTTCCTCACGCTGTGCGCCGTACGAAGCAGCGAAGCCCGACTGGCAACATGGGACGAGATCAACCTCGACTCCGCCACATGGACCATCCCCGGCCGCCGGACCAAGATCGGTGAACCGCACCGGGTTCCACTAAGCACCGCCGCCCTAGCCGTCCTCCAAAAAGCACGCGAACTCTCCGACGGCAACGACCTCGTCTTCCCATCAGCAACCGGCCAAACCCTCTCAGACTCCACCATGAGCAAACTCTGCCGCGAAAACGGCATCGACGGCACACCACACGGGATGCGCTCAGCCTTCCGCAGCTGGGCCGCAGAGACAGGCGCAGACTGGGCCGTCGCCGAACTGTGCCTAGGCCACCGCGCAGGAACCGACGTCGAACTCGCCTACCAACGCTCCGACCTACTCGAACGCCGCCGCCAACTCATGGAAACCTGGGGACAATACCTCAACCCATGAGTCTTCCAGCTCCTCCGGCGCTGCGAGCACGACAAACCGCATCGCTCCGCTGTGCTGAACGGACAGCCGGGTCATCCCGCGTGTTGAACCGCATCAGGTGTCCCATCATTCCGTCATAATCACAGCTGTGGGATTAGTTCGGCTATTCGGCGGGGGTCGCGGTGGGTGACGCGGTCCTAACCAACCGCGACATTGCGTCTTTGGTAGTTGTGGGCGTGGTGATGCTCGTGTTGGTGATCGCCGTGAGGAAGATTGATCTGGTCTACTCCGCGTTCGCCGCCCTGCTTCGGATCGGCCTTGCGAGCATCCGAGTTCGGCTGCTCATCTATTCTCGCCGGGGTCTTGGGTGCGGTGGCTGCTGCAGCCCAAATCGGCTTATGGGGTGCTGGCCTGTGGAAGAAGACCATTCTGTGGTTCCTCGTATCAGGGCTTGGGCTCTTGGTCCGGTTCAAGGAAGTTACCGACGAGCCAAGATTCTTCCGACAAGAGTTCACGAGGACGGCTGGTCTGGTGGCCATCATCGAGTATTTGGCGAATCTTGCCTCGTTTGCGTTGTGGGTCGAGATCCCCTTGCAGGCTCTCGCTGTCTTTTGCCTCATCGTCAAGTCCGGTGATCGCTCGGACGACGACCCGAAGGCGGTGCTGACCGTAAAGGTCGCGCAGTCATGCCTCGCCCTGTTCGGGCTCACGGCTGCCGGGTGGACGACATGGCGGATCGCGATCGACTGGCACGAGATCGATGGATGGGCGCTCTTGCGAGGGTACCTGCTTCCAATCTGGATAATGCCTGTCTCGCTCATATGCGTGTACCGCATGGCAGTGCACGCTGCCTACCAAGTGGTGTTTCACCAGATGCGCGTGACAGCGGGGGACCGGAGACCGCTCTACCAGCTTCTAGCCCTGACTCTGCGGACGGCTGGAAGGCCTAGCCTCATTCGGACAATGCGGCCACAGGGATCATGGCGCATTGGCGCCACCGACGGCTTCTATGAAGCCTGGAAGGAGATCGGCCGACTCAGACTTGAAGCGCAGGAGCGAGCTAACACCAAGTCGGCCCGACAGGACGCAGAGGCTGATCCGAATCTGTGACGTTACAGTCGTGGGGATGTCCCCATCCTGTGACTCCAAATACCAGACGCGAGTGTGGTCCTCTCCAAACCGTTGGGGGTCAGGTCCGGCAGCAAGGAGAGGCATCTCCACCGCCGATGTTGCCAGAGGAGGAGTACGGGGAGGCACAAGCGTGGAGGGCGCGGGGTGGTCGATTTCGGCTATCGCTCGCAATCCGGGAAGAGACCGAAGAACACAGGCCGGGGGGCAGTTGACCGTTGCGGCGGTGATAGCTATCCCAGGCGCCAGAACGGGCCTAAACGGAAGGGTTTCGTCTTACGTGGCAAACAGCGAGTAACCTGCCCAAAAGATCGGTTGCCCACGGTGGCCCCTTCCTGTCGAGGGTCAGGCCAGCCCAATCCCCCGCCGAGTAGGAAAGCCGGGAACGGCGCCCGGACCATATTGTCGAGGGCCGTGACCACCTGGTGCCATCGAGAGGGCGCCAGGGTCTCGGGATCGGCCCGGATCGGCCACCACCAGACCACTTCCCGGCTCTCCTAGCGCGTTGGGTAGCAGTAGATACCGATCCCGCCGGCGCTAAGGGCATGACCAGAGCTGGGCGGCGTGCTTATTGGCAATGGTTTTGGGTGGTGGTTATCCACCGTCCCCAAGGTTCCCGGACTTCCAGCCACTTATCCAACACCGTTTCAAGGGCGCGGCCGCCGGTCTCGATCGCTAGGGGTAGGTCTCGGGCAAGCCCCATGTAAATGCGGGCAACGGTTTCCAGGTCGCGGCTGCCTTGCCGTAAAGCGCCGGGAGCGGGTAGGAGTTCGAGGGCCTGGCGGGCGGGATCGTCGAAACGGTGGGCGGCAATGATGGCCGCTTGCTGCCACGTTGGATCATTCTCGACTAGAGCCCACCCCTCACCAGCGGCCATATTGATAAGGCCGATAAACGCCCTTTCTAGGTGGGCTAGCCAATCCAAGGGCTTGCTGATCTCGAGCAGCCAAGCGGTTTCCTCAGCGGTCATGCAGGCGGTGTGTCCGGGTTGCCAGTCGTGTAGAGAGTTGTGGGGCGGAAGCCAGTTACGGAGAAGGGTTTCAGTGTCTGGAGTTGCCCCGCTTTCGTGGACAGTTCGCGATTTGTTATCCACAGGGTG
>JAPPFD010000005.1 GCA_028823995.1 bacterium
TCCACGTCTATCCACCCACCAACCCACCAGACCCTACCGGTGGATTCAGGCTTAGTCCGTCTGGCGGGCGAACCCGGAGTGGAGGTGTACGGCTTCGTCGACTCGGTGGCCGGGGTCAGGGCATACCGGGCAGCCATCGACAGCACCGGTGTCGACCCGGCCGGCCTCCGGTTACTGATCGACATCGGGGTACCGAACGGACGGACCGGCTGCCGGAGCCGGGCCGAGGCCGAAGTTGTGGCCCGCGAGATCGAACAGACGGCCACCGGGGTGGTTGGGGGCATCGGGGCATACGAAGGTCCCGCCGGAGAGGACCGCTCACCGGAGACCCTGGCATCAGTTGACTCCTACCTCGAGTCGGTGGCCGGTATCTTCCGGGACTTCGACCGGAAAGGCGTCTTCGCAACCGGTGAGGCGCCGGTGCTGACCATCGGAGGGTCGGAGGTCTTCGAGATCGTCGGCGAGTGCATCAGGCAGCGGCTCGCCTCCGTCCCCGGCTACCGGCTGGTCGTCCGGTCGGGCTGCTACCTGGTCCATGACCATGGCCACTACGCCGCGTTGGGGCCTAGTGTCCAGCCTGGTTGGCATACACCCCCTTCCGAGGGACCCTCGAGATTGGTGCCACCGTGATATCGAGGCCGCAGCCCGACCTGGCCCTGCTCAACGTCGGACGGCGTGACCTCGGCTTCGACAAGGGATTCCCCTCGGTGATAGACCCGGTCTCCGCCGGCGGTGGACCGGTTCCGATCGTCAAGCTGAACGACCAGCACGCCTTCGTGTCCCCTGACGATCCCACGGCGCTCCCCGTGGGCACTCAGGTACGGGTCGGGATCTCACATCCGTGCACAACCCTCGACAAGTGGCGAGTCCTACTCGTAACCGACGACGACTACAACGTCATCGACACCGCCGCCACCATATTCTGACCCGAGGTCGGCGAACACCTAGGGCATAGGTAACGGAGATCGGGTAACGGAGATCTCAGGCGCGGGACCAGGACCGGGCGCGTTCCCGACGCTGCATCTCCCTCGACTGTTCGAGGATGACATCGAAGACGCCCTCGATCTCGGCCGGGTCAAGGCCATGGCGTTCCGCTTCCTCCCGGACGATGTCCAGCAACTCCACCTCCCGCTCGGGGATGTGGACCGGCATCCCGCGTTCGGCCTTGATCCGGCCCACCCGCATGACCATGAGATGCCGGCGCGCCAGCAGGCGGACCAGGTCGCGGTCGATCATGTCGATGTTGATCCGGACCCGGTTGACACCCAGCGCGTCCATGAGGTCGGTGAACATCTCGAACGTGATCTGGTGTGACGCGGTGGTACGGGCCGCCATGGGATCCGGGTGAACCTCCACCATCAGCCCGTCGGAGCCGACCCCCTGGGCGGCCAGCGACAGGGGCTGGATCCTGGTCCGGGAGCCGGCGGCGGCGGAAGGAGCCACGATCACCGGCAGGTGGCTGATCTCCTTGAGGACCGGAATGGAACTCAGGTCAAGGGTGGCCCGGGTCGACTTCTCGAAGGTACGGATGCCGCCCTCGCACAGCACCACCTGGTCATTGTCCTCGGCGAGTACGTACTCGGCCGCCCACAGCCACTCGTCCACAGTGGCGGACCCCCCGCGCTCGAGCAGCACCGGCTTCCCCGTCCCGCCGATGACGCGTAGCAACTCGAAGTTCTGCATGGAGCGGGGGTCGACGTGGATCATGTCCACGTGCGAGGCCACCATCTCGACGTCCTTCGGTTCCAGGGCCTTGGTGACGGTGGGCAGGCCCACCTCGGCCCCGGCGTCGCGCAACAACTCCAGGCCGGGCCGGCCCAGACCCGGGAACTCGTACGGCGAGGCGGTCGACTCGTACACCCCGCCCCGAAGGACGGCGGCGCCCGCATCCGCCACCGCGGTGGCGACCTCCATGATCTGTTCGTCCGACTCGACCGCCCGAGGGCCTGCGATGGTCGGGAAAGGGTCGTGCCCGAACCTGGTGTCGCCCACCTCGACGATGGTGTCCGTGGGCGATCCGTTGCGTAGTGCTCTGCGTTCCATGATGCTCCTCTGTGTGGGATTCGCTCCGGACGTCAAAGCGCCCGGAGCGGGCGCTCCGGGCCTTGGCTTCTCTATGACAGGTTCGGTCTAGACGTCGCGCCAGGCCCGGGCACCGGGCCCGGTAAAGGCGAAGTACGAATACACCTTGGTCGAAGTCACGATGGGCAGGTTACCCCATCGGTGACCGGGCCGACAACCCGAAACGGCCTCGGGTTGATGTCCTGGACCCCTACCCGTCCTCATGGTGGGCCGCGGCGCCTTGGGCTCGGTCGTTCTCGGGCGTCACCACCGGATGGCGCTTGCCCAACCAGAGGAAGAGGCCGACGCCGCCCACCGCGGCGGCCAGGGCGCTCCACTGGCTCCATGTCAGCGCACCGAGGGTCCGGTCGCCGCCGACGTCCAGGGCGAGGCGCGTGAAGTCGATGAAAAAGCGCTGGAGGCCGTACCAGGTCATCCAGATGGCGAACAGCTGGCCGTAGCGGAGCCGCACGCCGGACCGGAAGACCAGCCAGTAGAGGAAGCCGAAGCAGACCGCCGCGGCCAGCATGTCATACAGGGCGGCATGGTGGTAGATGCCGCAGAACTCGCCCACTGTCGCCGTCACGCACTCCAGGCGGTCGTGCTGGGGGGCCACGTCGTAACCCGGCCGGATCCCGTATCCCAGGGCGAACCGGGTCGGCCCGCCGAGGTGCTCCACGATGGCCAGGTCGCCGATGCGGCCCACCACCGTTCCTATGGCCAGGCCGAAGGCGGCCACGTCCACGGCCGGTCCCAGCCGGAGCCCCAGCCGGCGGGCCCTCCAGACACCGGCTCCGATGCCACCGGCGAAACCGCCCAGGATGGAGTAGTTGCCGCCGATGTTGATCAGCTGGCCCGCGTCGAAACCGTTCTCCGCCCAGTAGGCGGGCAGGGTCAGCCATCGGGCGCCCAGCAGCGCCCCCACCAGCGCCCAGGTCAGGACCGACTGGAACAGGT
>JAPPFD010000028.1 GCA_028823995.1 bacterium
TGATAGCCCACGCCGACTGGGTCATCGACCTCGGTCCGGGCGCCGGCCAGGACGGGGGCCGGGTGGTCTTCGAGGGCACGCCGGCCGACCTGGTCGCCGAGCGGTCGACCCTGACCGGACGGTACTTGGCCGGGTACGTGGCTCCGGGATGAAGTCCCCAGAAATGCGTAAACCCCGGCTCCAGTCCTAGTCGACCCTGACGGATCCTCGGACCGGCACTCCGGGGTTTGCGACTTCCTCCCGGAGTATCACCGGAAGGCCATTCCAATCTATCAGGCTGGAATCCGTTCTACGGCAAGTTCGACGCTGTCTCGTGGTCTCGGACAGGTCGGGGTCGATTCCATCTGCGTTGCTAACAGTCACTCGACGTTGTCATGGGCGCGAGTTCGGGGACAGGTCCCCCGGAGCCGGTTCGTCACGATGCGAGGCGGGGATCATTCGGGGTTCCCCGGGAGGCTGTCGAAGAATGTCTCGAACTCGACCCCACCCTGCTCTGCTGCCTCGGCGCGGGCGCTTTCGATCGCCGCATGGCCAGCCTCGTCCGCCGCCCCATCCGCCAGCCATGACGGCTGGCTCGGTCGAATACAGCCCGGCCGGCGTTAGGGTCGGTATCGAACGTACCGGGGCGCTCCCCGGTGGCAACGAATGGGACTCGAATGACGGGACGCGGTCCGTGGCCCGGCCGCAAACGGCTCGCAGGGTTCCTGGCCGCCGCGGTGATGGTGGGATGGTCGGTGGCGCTGTCCGGTAGCGCGGTCGCCAAGGATGCGTGTTCGCCGGAACGCGCCGAGGTCACATTCTCGACTGTGCCGGATACGACTGCTTTCGGTACGGGGACCATCGCCTACAACAGGCAGAGACCGGATGGCAGCCGGGCCGGGATCTGGGTGGCAGACCCGGACGGCGCCAACGCGCGGCGGCTCGCCGGCAGCGGCTTCCTTCCCGTGTGGTCACCCGACGGGGACCGCATCGCCTACGAGGAGGGGGAGGGTGGCGGCATTTGGGTGATGGACGCGGACGGTACCGACCTGCGGCGGCCGGCCACGGGTTCGAGTCCGTCGTGGTCGCCGGACGGGGACCGCATCGCCTATGAGGAGTCGGCGGGTGATGGGGTCTGGGTGGCGGACGCGGATGGCGCGAACGCGCGGCGTTTGACCGCGGCGGGTTGGAACCCGGTGTGGTCGCCGGACGGGGACCGTATCGCCTACAGCGATGGTGGGATCTGGGTGATGGACGCGGACGGCGCCAACCCCCGGTTGCTGGCCGACGCGGGATCGGATGCCGCATGGTCGCCGGACGGGCGCCGCATCGTCTACTACCAGTCGGGCGGGGATTCCGGAGTGTGGGTAGCGGACGCGGACGGCGGTGATCGGCGGTGGCTGGCAGGTGGTTACGACCCGGCCTGGTCGCCGGACGGGACGCGGATCGCCTACGCGGACGGGGGCGAGCTCTCCGGGGTGTGGGTGGTGGACGCGGACGGCGGCAACCAGCGGCAGTTGACCAGCGGCGGCTCGGGCCCGCAGTGGTCCCCGGATGGCAGCCACATCACCTACCTGGATCTGCGGCGCGACCAGTACGTTTTCGACCTCTGGGCGGTGGACCTCGACGGCGGGGACCGGCGGCGGCTGGCCTTGAAGGGACACGATCCGGCCTGGTCGCCCGACGGACGGCAACTCGCCTACTCCATACCGGTCGAGCAGGTTCCCGAGATATGGGTGGCGGATGCCGCCGGGCACCGGATGATCACCGACGGTTCGGGGCCGGTGTGGTCCCCGGACGGCGGCCATATCGCCTACACCAGGTCGGATGGGGAGGGTATCGGAGTCTGGGTGATGGGCGCTGATGGCAGCGACACCCGGCGGCTGGATCGCAGAGGTTCGGAACCCGCCTGGTCCCCGGACGGGCGCCTTGTCGCCTACGCGGGGGAGGGCGGAGCGGTCTGGGTGGCGGAGATGGATGCCGGTACCGGGCGGCGGCTCACCGACGACTGGCGGCCGAACTCCAGCTACGGCGGTCTGAACCTGAGCTGGTCCCCGGACGGCGCCCACATCATCTACCACAGATGGGTTGCCGAATCCGGTCGCGAGGTCTGGATCGTGGCCGCCGACGGCGGCGATCCCCGGCGGCTGATCGACGGTTCGGATCCTGCGTGGTCCCCGGACGCGCGGCACATCGTCTACGAGAAGGCCCTCGACTTCACCAACGAGGTCTGGCTGACGGATCCCTCCGGCGACAGTCCACAGCGGCTGGCCGACGGTTCGAGCCCGGTGTGGTCTCCGGATGGGGACTACATCGCCTACGTAGGGAACAGTGTCATGGTGATGGATGCCGACGGGGCGGGTGGCCGTCCGGTGAGCGGCGACTTCGGCTGGGCCCTGGCATGGTCACCCGACGGGAGCCACCTGGCCTACTCCACCACGTGTGACGGCCGCTCCGAGGTCTGGGTGGTGGACATGGCGAGTCCGGAGTCATGGCTGCTGGCCGAAGGCGCCTCCCGTCCGGCCTGGTCGCCGGTATCGGCGGCCGGAACCGGACCCGCCCAGGACGGACCGGTCGAAGCGTCTATACCCTGGCCGACTCTCCTGTGGGGTTGCCTCATGCTGTTGCTCGGTCTGTTGATGATGTTCTGGCGACATCGATACCGTGCCCGACCTTCCGGTGGGTCTGCCTCAGCCACATCGACCGGTGATTGACCTCACCCCGTGGACGCTCTAGTCGACGGCCCTGGCGGTCGGGTCGACTTCCAGGCGTGCGGCTTCGGCGTTGAGCAGACGGGCCGGGGTGTCGGGGTCGTCGATGGTCACGACGAACACCTTCCCGTCGTGGAGGTCGAGGCGGATGCCGGGACCGGCGCGCAGGACCACGGCGGCGCGGTTCATGAGGGTCAGGTTGCCCCGGTATC
>JAPPFD010000039.1 GCA_028823995.1 bacterium
CCTTGAACTCGTCCCCCATCCCCTCCGACCTGGACATCGCCCAAGCCGCCCAGGTCATTCCCATCACCGAGATAGCCGACCGGGTGGGCATCAGAACCGAGGAACTGATCCCGTACGGGCACGACAAGGCCAAGGTCCACCTCGACATCCTGCAACGCCTTCGCGACCGCCCGCGGGGCCGTTACGTGGATGTGACCGCCATCACTCCGACTCCCCTGGGGGAAGGCAAGACCACCACCACCATCGGCCTGACCCAGGGCTTGGGAGCCCGGGATCGGAACGTGATGGCCTGCATTCGCCAGCCCAGCATGGGTCCCACCTTCGGGATCAAGGGTGGCGCGGCCGGAGGAGGCTACAGCCAGGTGATCCCCATGGAGGAGTTCAACCTCCACCTCACCGGGGACCTGCACGCCATCGGGGTGGCCCACAACCTGGCGGCCGCCGCCATCGACGCCCGGTGGTACTTCGAGGAGAGGCTCAGCGATGAGAAACTGGCGGACAGGGGACTCAAGCGCCTGGGTATTGACCCTCACCGCATCCTGTGGCGGCGGGTCGTGGATGTGAACGACCGGGCGCTTCGCAGCATCGTGCTGGGACTGGGAGGCCGGGCCGACGGGCTGCCCCGGGAGTCCGGTTATGACATCACGGTGGCAAGCGAGATCATGGCCATCCTGGCGCTGGTGGACGGACAGGACTACGCCTCCGCGCTCCGCAACCTGAGAGAGCGTTGCGGAAAGATCGTGTTCGGCACGTCAAAGGGCGGCGATCCCCTCACCCTCGAGGACCTGGGGGTGGCGGGGGCGGTGACCGTGCTGATGAAGGACGCCCTTCATCCAACCCTGATGCAGACCCTCGAGGGACAGGGAGTCTTCGTGCACGCCGGGCCCTTCGCCAATATCGCCCACGGCAACTCCTCGGTGCTGGCCGACCGGGTGGCCCTCCAGTTGGCCGACTACGTGGTTACCGAGTCGGGGTTCGGCGCCGACATGGGAATGGAGAAGTTCTTCAACATAAAGTGCCGGACCTCGGGCCTGGTCCCGGACTGCGTGGTGCTGACCACCACCATCCGGGCTCTCAAGGCCCAGGGAGGAGGCCCGCCGGTGAGACCGGGACGGCCCCTGCCCAGGGCCTACGTGGAAGAGAACCTGGAGTTGCTGGGAGAAGGCGTGGCGAACCTCCAGGCCCACCTCAACAACGTGAAGCAGTTCGGGGTACCGGCCGTGGTGGCGGTCAACGTGTTCCCCACCGACACCGACCGGGAGATCGAATACCTCCGAGCGGCGGCATCCGAGGCCGGAGCTCATGCAGTTGCGGCCACCACCCACTGGGCCAACGGAGGCCAGGGCGCCCTGGAGATGGCCGAGGCCGTCGAGGACGCCTGCACCGTACCGGGCAACTTCTCCCTGCTGTATCCGGATGAACTGTCCCTCAAGGAGAAGATCTCGACCATCGCCCGGAAGGTTTACGGAGCGGCGGACGTCTCCTACACCGCCCTTGCCAACCGCCAACTCGCCCAGTACGAGAAGGCGGGGTTCGGGGACCTGCCGATCTGCATGGCCAAGACCCACCTCTCGATCAGCCACGACCCCAGTCTCAGAGGGGCCCCGCGGGGATACACGCTGCCCATCCGGGAAGTCCGCGCCTCGGTGGGGGCCGGGTTCATCTACCCATTGGTCGGGGCCGTGCGCACCATGCCCGGTCTGTCGTCGGCTCCCGCCTATCTCAATGTGGACCTCGACTCGTCCGGAAAGGTGGTGGGCCTGTTCTGAGATCCGGGGCCTCTCCGGTTCCACTCGCAACCACAAAACCGTCCCCCTAAGTCGCGAAAAAAGCCCCGGCTCTCCTCAACCATCGGGCCCATCCCCCGCCGCCACCACCACAGGTCCGAACGCGGTCCACCGGCCCCGGGCAGGGGAGGCGTTCGAGAAGATATGACCTCCTGCGCGCCAAGGGCGCTCGTTGTTCGGTCCGGACGACGTCGGAACGGACCGGGAGGTGTTCGACCCCGACAATGTGCATCGGACCTGTGACGAGAGTCAACCCCCACCAGTACTTTCTGTCACTTTCTTTCGCGACTTCCTCCCAGCCGCATATCCCCCGGCGCACCCTCCTGACTACCACCGCGGTTCAAACCTCGCAGATCAGTCTCCAGGCGTCGATTCGACTATCCGCAATAGGCGGTAGTGCAGCGAACTGGCGTCTGCCGGAGGGTCCTTGATCTCGGTTATCTCAACCTCGAGGACGTAGGAGACGCCTTCGATGTGGTCGAACCCTTCGATGCCGTCGTAGAAGAACTCCCAGTCGGCCTCCTCCGACTCTTTCACCAGCAGACACTCCCGGGGACCGACCCCCACGCAGTCCACCAGTTCCGGCCCGACCCACATCCGGACCATCCGGCCCCCCGAACAAGCACCCGCGGCGAGCATCAGGAGCAGTAGGAGAAGCAAGATCGTGGCTGGCCGGGCCGCAGCGGCCGAATCATTGTCCAAGTTCAAGTATCCCTGTGGAACGGTGAGTGCTTTCTTTACAGATTGCTAAAATACTCCCCCAAGGGGCCGAACCAACCCCTCCAAGTCAAGGAGAAGTCAACTATGGGAAGAAAGACCCGGCTGACCCATCCGCTGGTGCGACGCAACGGCGCACTTCAACAAGCCACCTGGGCCGAGGCTCTCGATGCGGCGGCCCGCGGCTTGGGTGAGATACGCGATGCTCACGGCGGAGAGGCAATAGGGCTGTTTTCCTGCTCCAAGGCCACCAACGAGACCAACTATCTGGCTCAGAAGTTCGCTCGGGTGGTGTTGAGCACCAACAACGTAGATTCCTGTAACCGGACCTGACACGCTCCCAGCGTCGCCGGTCTGGCGACGGTTTTCGGAGCCGGAGGGGGAACCAGTTCCTATGAGGAGATGGATGACGCAGAGGTGGTGATCCTGTGGGGATCGAACGCCCGGGCCGCACATCCCATCTTCTTTCACCGGATCATCCGGGCGGTCCGGCGCGGCGCCACCTTGTTCTGCGTGGACCCTCGGCGGAGCGAGTCCGCGGAATGGGCCGACCTGTGGCTGGGAATCGACGTCGGGTCCGACATCGCCCTCTCCAACGCGGTGGCCCGCGAGATCCTGGCAAACCGCCTGGAGAACCGGGAGTTCATCGAACGGGCGACCCTCAATTTCGACGAATACGCCGAGAGCGTGGAGGAGTGGACCCTCGAACGCGGCGAGGAGGTAACCGGCGTACCCGCTGAAGCCATCCGCTCCCTGGCCCACACCTACGCCAAGGCCGATCGCGCCCAGTTGTGCTGGACGCTGGGGATTACCGAGCACCACAACGCCACCGACAATGTGCTGGCTCTCATCAACCTGGCCCTGCTCTGCGGGCACGTTGGCCGCTACGGGTCGGGCCTGGTGCCCCTCCGGGGCCAGAACAACGTGCAGGGGGGCGGCGACATGGGGGCGATCCCCAACAAGTTCCCCGGTTTCCAGGACGTCGAGTCCGACGAGATCCGGGGCCGTTTCGAGACGGCATGGAACGCTTCGGTCCCTCCCCGCAAGGGCCTTCATCTCACCCAGATGTTCGAAGCCATGGAGGAGGGACACCTGCGCGGCCTCTATGTGATCGGGGAGAATCCCGCCGAATCCGAGGCGGACGTGAACCGAGCGCGCGGTCTTCTGGAGGGACTGGACTTCATAGTGGTACAGGACATCTTCCTCACCCGCACCGCCCAGATGGCCGACGTGGTGTTCCCCGCCGCCGCCGACTGGTGCGAGGCCGAGGGCACGGTCACCTCCAGCGAGCGACGGGTGCAGCGGGTGCGTCCCGCCCTCCGCCCTCCCGGAGAGGCCCGCACCGACTCCCACATCATCTGCTCCCTCGCCACCGCCATGGGCCGCGACTGGGGTCTCCCCGCCGCCGAGGAGGTCTGGGACGAGATGCGCAGCCTCTCCCCCATGCACGGGGGCATGTCCTACCGCCGGTTGGAGGAGAACGGCGGGCTGCAGTGGCCCTGCTACGACGAGGACCATCCCGGCGAGTTGTTCCTCCACTCCCGCTTGTGGGCGAACCCCCCGGGTGGCCCGTTGGCGCCCTTCTTCCCGGTGGAGTGGGTGCCTCCGGTGGACCGCCTGACCGAGGACTATCCCACCCGCCTCACCACCGGCCGTCACCTCGACTCCTATAACACCGGGGTGCAGAGCGGTTCCATGAAGTCCCCGATCCGGATCGGGGGGACGATCGACATCTCGCCCGAGGACTGCACCGAGTGGGGCGTCTCGGAGGGAGAGGAGGTACGGGTCACCTCCCGGAGGGGATCCATCACGGTCCCCGCCCGGGTGGACGAGAGCCTGCGGCCCGGCCTGGTCTTCATGTCCCTCCACTTCCCCGAAGAGGTCGACATCAACCAACTCACCATCGAGGCCTGGGATCCCAAGAGCGGCACCGCCGAGTTCAAAGCCACTGCGGTGCGAGTGGAGAAAATGCCTGCTCAAGTCGGGTAGCATCCGCCCACCGATCTCCTTATGGACCTGCGTTTCACAGATGCCCAACCCACCGCAGCCGAGCGGGAGGCGGTGGAGTCGGTCCTCGGTCCGGCGGGGATGGATAGCCACCAGCGGATCCGGACCGCCTCCAATCTCAGGATCTTCGCCACGGGAATGCAGAGCGTCTCGGATCGACGTCACCTCTTGCTGCCGGCCCTGGAGACCGTCCAATCCGAGATAGGGTGGGTCTCCGAGGGCGCCCTGATGCACATCTGCCGGGAACTGTCGGTCCCGCCGGCCGAGGCCTGGGGAGTCGCGACCTTCTATTCCCTGATCTCGGTCGACCCCTCCCCGCCGGTGGTTCTCCATGTCTGTGACGACATCGTGTGCCGCCGGGCCGGCGCCCTGGACCTGATGGAAGGACTGGAATCAAACGGCCGGACGCCGGGTGTCCGGTGGCTGCCCTCTCCCTGCCTGGGACAGTGCGACCGCGCGCCGGCGGCCTACATACAACGGGCGGGGGAAGAAGACGGGGTCCTCGTCTCCATGGACCCGCAGACGCGGCCCATAGGACCGGACGGAGGGGTCATCTCGTCCAACGGTCACCATCCGAGCGCCGCGGTTCCCCAGGCGGGAGAACCCCATCTCCGGCTCCTCAGGAGAGTGGGGGCGGTGAATCCGCGATCCCTCGACTCCTACCTGGAGGCCGGCGGCTACCGGGCCCTGGAGGCGGCGGTCGAGATGGGCCCCGCGGCAGTGGTGGCCGAGATCAAGGCATCCGGCCTGCGAGGCCGGGGCGGCGCGGCCTTCCCCGCCTGGATCAAGTGGGAAGCGGTCGCCGACTCTCCCGACCCGGTCCGCTACCTGATATGCAACGCCGACGAGTCCGAGCCCGGCACGTTCAAGGACCGGGTCCTGATGGAGGACGATCCCTTCTCGGTGATCGAGGCGATGACCATCAGCGGTCACGCCATCGGGGCGCGCCAGGGCTATCTGTACATCCGGGGGGAGTATCCCCTGGCCACCCGGCGTCTCCGTTCAGCCATAGACCAGGCGAGACGGGCCGGCCTCCTGGGCGAATCCACCAGAAGCGGGATTTCGTTCGACATCGACCTCCGTCGCGGGCAGGGCGCCTACATCTGCGGCGAGGAGACCGCCCTGATGAACTCCATCGAAGGCCTGAGGGGAGAACCCCGCAACAAGCCGCCCTTCCCCACCGTTTCGGGACTGTTCGGAAAGCCCACCGTCATCAACAACGTGGAGACGCTCTGCAACGTCCTCGACATCGTCACCGACGGGGGCGCCGCGTTCGCTTCGGTGGGCACTCCCCAGTCGACCGGGCCCAAGCTCTTCTGCCTCTCGGGTTCGGTGCGCCGGCCCGGCACCTACGAGGTGGAGTTCGGGGCCACTCTGGGCGATCTGATCGAGTTGGCCGGGGGACTGCCCGAGGGCCGCCGGCTGCGCGCCGTCCTCCTGGGGGGAGCAGCCGGCTCCTTCGTGCTTCCCGACCTCCTGGAGATGCCTCTCACCTTCGAGGCCGCCTCCGAGGCCGGGGTCTCCCTGGGGTCGGGAGTGATAATGGCCTTCGATCAGCACACCGACTTCGGGGACATCCTGGCGAGGATCGCCGCCTTCTTCCGTGACGAGACCTGCGGGCAGTGCGTTCCCTGCCGGGTTGGTACTGTACGGGTCGAAGAAGCGCTGGCGAGAATACGGCGCGATCCCCAACCCGGAGACCTGGAACTGATCGAAGATATAGACCTGGCCATGAGGGACGCATCCATCTGCGGTCTGGGACACACCGCCGCCATCGCCCTGCGCTCGGCTCTCGAACTTGGACTCCTGGAATGACCCTGCCGGAGACCTCCGAGACCCGCGAGGCCGTCCGCCTGACCATCGACGGCGCTCCGGTGGAAGTCCGACCGGGCGCCACCCTCCTGGAGGCATGCCGCCAGATGGGCACCGACGTCCCGACCCTCTGTTATCTCGAGACCCTCACCCCGGTGAACGTGTGCCGGATCTGCGTGGTGGAGGTGGAACGCAACCGCACCCTGGTCCCCGCGTGTTCACGGATCGCCGAGGAGGGCATGGTGGTGAAGACCGACTCCGACCGGGTCCGCCACAGCCGCAAGATGATCCTGGAATTCCTGGGCTCGTCGGTCGACCTCTCGGCGGCCGAGGACGAAGTCGGAGAATGGATGCGCCAATACCAGGCCGAACCGGCCCGGTACGGCCCTCAATCCGAGCCCACCGTCGCCGGGGAGAGGGACCGGCGCCATCCGGGACATCACGGCGAGGTCAACGGCCGGACGGCCGAGGGAGTGCATCAGCCGACCAAGGTGGACAACACCCTCTATGTCCGCGACTACTCCCGCTGTATCCTCTGTTACAAGTGCGTGGAGGCATGCGGGATCGACGCCCAGGGGACCTACGCCATTGCGGTGGCCGGCCGGGGATTCGACGCCCGGATCTCAACGGAGATGGACCTTCCCCTGGGAGACGGCGCGTGCGTTTTCTGTGGCAACTGCATCGGGGTATGTCCCACCGGAGCCCTCATGTTCCGCTCCGAGTGGGAACTGCGGCGAGCCGAACTCTGGGACCCCGACGCCCAGTCGGTGACCAGGACCGTCTGCTCCTACTGCGGGGTGGGCTGCAACCTGGAACTGCACACCCAGGACAACCGGATCGTCAAGGTGACCTCCCCCCAGGACCACGACGTCACCAGCGGCCATCTGTGCATCAAGGGCCGGTTCGGCTACGACTACGTCCAGAACCTGGGCGATGTGGACCGAAGCTCGATCGACGAGGTGTTGGCGAAAGCCCGTCGGCCCGCTCCCGAGTAGCCGGGGCGTTCAGGCCAGGGCAGGAGTCTTCCGACGGAAGTGATCGCGTATCCGCGATCCCGTGAGGGCGACGAAGAACAGGGCCACCGAGATGACCACGATGCTGGCCGAGGCGGCCGTCGAGAACTGATAGCTGATCACCAGGCCGCTCACCACCGAGAAGACCGCTATCACGGCGGAGACCGCCATCACCAGCACCACCCGGCGGACCAGGATTATGGCGGTGGCCGGAGGCCCGATCAACAAGCCGAACACCAGGATGGCGCCCACCCCCTGGAACAGCACCACCATGGTCCCGGTGATAAGGGCCAGCAACATCAGGTGGGCCATGCGGGGCCGGAGGTCCATCATCTCGGCCTTGGCTTCATTGAAGGCAAGAGCAAGGAACGACCGGTACATCACCACCGAGATCGCCGCGGCGACCACCAGGCTCACGGTCTGCAGGAGGATGCCGCCGGTGGTCACTCCCAGAAGGTCGCCGAACAGGACCGCGGTGATCGAGACCGAAAAAGAGGCGGTCAGCGAGATGATCACCACCCCCAGCGACAGCATGCCCACGAACAGCAATCCGATCCCGATGTCGGCGCTGAGCTTGGTGTGCTGATGAACCTGGTTGATCCCCCAAACCATCACGATCCCGGCCGCCAGCGCTCCCCACAGGGGATTGACTCCCACCACCAGGGCGGCGGCCACACCCGGAATGATCCCGTGCGCCACGGCGTCTCCCATGAAGGACATCCCCCGGATCACCACCCAGGTACCCACCACCGAGGTAAGCAACCCGGCCAGCACCCCGGCCAGTAAGGCCCGCTGCTGGAAGGCGAGTTCAAAGGGCTCTAGCAACCAGTCCATGCCACTTCTTCGTCGAGTCTTAAAGCGTCCCTTAACAATTTGATAATCATTATCATCATATATCTACGATGGTTGGACTTCACGCCAAGGTGGAAAAGAGCCTGCGCTCGCAGGGGGTGCGCTACACCACCAACCGCAGGGCGCTCATCGAGGCACTGAACAACACGGCGGGCCCTCTCACCGTTGAGGAGCTATACCGGATGACGGAGCCGCGGATCCCCTATTCCTCCATATATCGGGATGTCCGGGTCCTGACCGATACCCAGGTGCTCACGCTCCATCACAGCGCAGACCGGTCCAACCGGTTCGAACTGGCCGAGTGGTTGTCGGGGCATCATCATCACCTGGTGTGCGTGCCATGCATGGCGATCTCCGACGTCTCCCTGCCTCCCGACTCCGAACGCCGCCTCGCCCGCTTGGCCGAGAGCGCTGCGGCCGCCAGCGGATACCGGGTAACCGGCCACTCGCTGGAGATCGAGGGCCTGTGCCCGGACTGCGATTCGTGAAGGCACCGGTAGAGACCTTCGAAAACGCCGTCGACGCTGTGGGCCTGGAGTTGCGGTACGGTTCGAATGTGGTCCTCAAGCCCTCCACCTTTACGGCCCCGATGGGGGCGATCACCGCCCTGATCGGCCCGAACGGCGCCGGCAAGTCGACCCTGCTGCACTCCATGGTCGGTTTGGTGGACCCCACCGGCGGCCAGATCAGCGTCATGGGCACCTCCCCGCAGAAGGCCCGGAAGCAGGTCGCCTACGTCGTCCAGTCCAAGGAGATCAACCAGTCCCTGCCCCTGACGGTCGCCCAGGTGGTGGCCATGGGACGCTACCCAAACCGGGGCCTGGTCAAGCCGTTGAGAGTCGATGACAGGGCACGGGTCCAAGAGGCCATGGAGAGGATGGACATCACCGACCTGTCCAGCCGCCACCTCACCGAACTCTCCGGGGGCCAACGCCAGCGGGTCTTCATGGCGCAGGGAATCGCTCAGGACCATCGCATCATGCTCCTGGACGAGCCTCTCACCGGCCTGGATGTCCTCTCGGCGGAGGCGGTGGACAGGACAATTCACGAGGAGAAGGCCCACGGTTGCGCGGTCCTGGTGTCCACCCACGACCTTGGCGAGGCCGGAACCGCCGATCATGTGCTCCTGCTGGGGGAGCAACGGGTGGTCAGCGGCCCCCCCTCGGAGGTTCTGACCAAAGAGAACCTCCTGGCGGCCTTCGGCGCCGGGCTGATGCACATCTAGGGCCGGCGGATCAGGCTGGGCTGGAAGAGACGGGTTCGGAGAACCGGCATCGGATGAGCATCAAGAGCGAACTGCGCAGTGAGTTGGTCAAGGCCATGAAGTCGGGGGACCGCGGCCGGCGAGACGCCATCCGGTCGGTCCAAGCAGAGGTGCAGACCCGGAGGACCGCCCCGGGTTTCTCGGGGACCGGCGAGGATGACGACTTCTACCGGCAGGTGATCGCCGGCTATGTGAAGAAGATGCGCAAGGCCGCCTTCGAGTACGCCGACCTGGGAGGACGCGGGAAGGAGATGTCCGAGAAGCTCTCGTTCGAAGCCGAATACCTATCCCGGTGGCTGCCCGCTCACCTCGACGAGGAGCAGAGTCGCAAACTGGTGGCAGAGACGGTGGCGCTGCTGGGAGTGAAGGGCCAACCCCGGGCACAGGGAAGGGTCATGGGACACATAATGAGAGCCCACCGCCAGGAGGTGGACGGAGGTCTGATCTCCCGGCTGGTGGCCGAGCAACTGGCCGCCGGTTAGCACCTCCGCGACAGCGTCGTACCGACGGCGGCCGCCGATACGAGTCAAAGGTTGCGAAAAATACCGGTCCAGCGGGGTTGATACTGTCCCAGGAGGGTTCCACACTGATAAGGGTCAAACACCAGAGCGGTCCGCCTCAGACGTCGAGCGGACCGTTGGGGGATCACATGTCCCGGCTCGGCAAGCCCCATCCCGGGGTGGGCGGAGCCTGTTCGACCCTGGCAGGGTGGTGGCGGGGGAGGGCACATTGTGAGGGTTTCGTAGCGTTCCACCGGTTTTCATAGGGTTGCTGTTAGTCCAGGTAGTTGTGCATATTGGGCGAATAGACGGTTTCTCGGGGTTTCATTGGGACCCGTGTAATCCCTCCGATATACTGATACTGTACCGTACATGTCCACAATGAGGAGGAGCGATGGGTTCGAAGCGTCCGAAGACCCTGTCGGCAGCGTTCGTTCGCACTGTCAACAAACCGGGAAGATACGGCGACGGGAGGGGAGGTCACGGCCTTTCTCTGTTGGTCACCCGGCGCACCAACGGACGACTGTCGAAGCGTTGGACCCAGCGGGTCCGTATCGATGGGCGGGAAACCAACCTGGGTTTGGGTGTTTATCCGGTGGTTACTCTTTCTGAGGCCCGTCAGAAGGCATTGGGAAACCGCCGGTCGATCGAACAGGGCCGCAACCCGAAATCACCCGCCGTTCCAACGTTTTCCCAAGCCACCGAACAGGTGATAGAACTTCATTCTGCCAAGTGGAAAACCGGGGGCCGCAGCGCCGAGTTATGGCGGTCCAGTTTGGGCCGGTTCGCCGGTCCCCTGGGCGACATACGGGTGGACAGGGTCACCACCGCCCAAGTTTTGGCGGTGCTTTCGCCTATTTGGCATGTGAAGGCTGAAACGGCTCGGAAGGTTCGGCAGCGGATCAGCGTGGTGATGCGTTGGGCTATCGCCCAGGGGTATCGGGAGGACAACCCGGCGGATGAACGGGTAGTGGCCGCGTTGGGTCGTAACAGCAGACCGCCTGTTCATCAGAGGGCACTCCACCACTCACAAGTCAGAGACGCGATCGGAACGATCGAAACTTCCGGTGCCTATTGGGCCGCCGAAGCGGCGTTGCGGTTCCTGGTCTTGACGGCAGCCCGTTCCGGGGAGGTCAGGAACGCTACCTGGGACGAGATCGACAAACACCAGAAGGTGTGGTCCATCCCGGCGGATCGGACCAAAACAGGTCGTCCCCATCGCGTGCCCCTAAGCGGGGCGGCTGTGTCTGTCTTGGACGAAGCACACTCGCAGACGGGCGGTCGAGGGCTGATGTTTCCGTCGATCCGTGGCAAGGTGCAGTCCAGTGACGGGCTGGCGAAGCTCCTCAAGGAAAACAACATCGGCTGTGTGCCCCACGGGTTCCGTACCAGTTTCCGGAACTGGTGCGCCGAATCCGGTGTCGCCCGTGAGGTAGCAGAAAGAGCCCTTGGACATTCGATCCGGAACAGGGCAGAAGCCGCTTACAGCCGAACCGACCTGCTCCAACGCCGCCGACAACTAATGCAACAATGGGCCGAATACATCACCTAACCCAACACCAACACGGGGACTTGTCGGCAACCCCCAGAGACACCCACACGGCCCATGTGGTTGGTGGTTTCCGTGGACCTAACCTCGCGACGCATTATTGAGCTGGTCTGAGAGCGATGGCGACTCTCCAGTCTTTCCTGTCTGGATTGAGTCCAAGCTGTAGGTTCATCCGACTATACGCCCGGGGGGACGAGGCCCTATATGGTGATCTCCTCCTGTACCCAGGCCTTGAGATCCGCGGTATGTAACTGGAAGGAGTGGTTGCCGACCCGGGGCGGTAAAACGCCCGGGGCTGCCTGGTTCGATGACCAGGATACAATCAAGCCGGTGTCCAAAAGTAGGGCGACAACTGTTCAGGGAGGGGAAAGGTGAAGGAGGTTTTCTGTGTCCGATGACGACAGGTTGCTGGCTTATCTGGTTTCGAGCTTTCCCGGAAGAACTGAGGACATCGCGACCGAGGCTCTCTGCCACGTTCTGGGCGACTCGGACGCTTGCGTGGACGCGTTGTGTGGTGTGGTCCAGTCCGGCGTGCGCGGCGTTGATCCCATCGCCACAGTGAAGACGCAGGTCATCGGGGGCGATGGAACTCGCCCGGACTTGGTTTGTTTCGATGAGGATGGTCGGGAGCGGGTGCTCATCGAAGTCAAGTTCTGGGCTGGTCTCACCGCGAATCAGCCGAATGCCTACATCAAGCGACTGCCCGTGGACCGTGCTGGGGTTGTGATGTTCCTGGTGCCTGATGACAGAGTCAGGTATCTGTGGCCCCAGTTGAAAAGGTGCCTCGATGGCGAGTTCGATGTTGTTGAGGAACTCGAATCGGAGCGCCGCTGCGTGAGTATCAGCGGCAGCAGGCGGCACCTGATGGTGGTCAGCTGGGAAAGCCTGCTCGACGCTATGGCTGCCAGAAGCAGCGACAGCGGCGAACCGAGAGCGGTGACACAGATCCGCCAGTTGCGTAGCCTCGCCCGCTACGCCGAGGAGGGAGCCTTCTGTCCGTTCCCACCGGGCAACGAACCCAGCAGCGACTCCGATAAGAGGCTACGGGAATACCGGCGATTGGTGGACGCCGCAACCGAAGAAGGCATCAACCAGGGTTGGGCGGACCGCAAGGGACTGCGTGCGACTCCCATGCCCTACGGCTACGGCAGATACATCCGCCTGCGCGGCACCGTGGTGTGGTTCGGTATCAACCTAGAACTGTTCGAGGACACCGGCAAGACCCCTCTTTGGGTCTCCAGGCACCACAGCTACGCTGACGAACCCGACGTGAGCCGAGAACTCGGCGAAGAGAACCGAGACTGGTACCGCAGGCATGGCCGGCACTGGTTTCCGATCGACGTCAGAACAGACACCGAATACCCACAGGTACTCACCGGCGTCGTAGCAAGTCTCAGACGTTACGGAACCAATCTCCAAGCAGCCCGCAAGGCTGTCAAAAGTCGTGTCAATGTTTAAACCGTTCGTTTCTCAGCTTCCGCCAAAGAGACCGACGTAGGATAGCTCCCGGGCCCCGGCCCCTGACCCGTGATCTCCCCCAAGTTGGAAAGGCGCCTATGCCCCTCCCCGCTCAGACCGCTCCTTGGGCATCGCAGTCCGTGATGATGTACGACGATGAACCGTCCCGTCGGAGTCGGGCCTAACTGTGAATCTCCCTTTCGGGAAACTGCGCCGCCATTCCCCATGAGACGGGTCTGTATATTGCCAATTACCTTGTTGGTTTAGCCCATCCTTCGAAATAGGAGAGTGATAGCGACAGGTTGTGCGGTATGCTGTTGTTATGAGGTATGGTGTGGTGAGGTTCTTTTTTTGCCTTTCGTTAGCGGGGTGTGGGGGGTAGTTGGGGTGGCGGAGTATCAGCGGGTGTGGTGGACGCCTCGGTTCGAGGGTCCCTCTCGGGCGGATCGGATGGGCGGCTGGTACCACCCCTATTCGCCGGATCTCCTGGCGGGATGGGATCCGTCTATTCCCGGGTCATTGGCCGCTTCGATCAGCAAAGCAGAAGAAGCGATTAGAGGGTTGAACCGTTCCGACGTTCGACCGTCCGGTTTGGCCGGGTTGGGCCGGTTCCTGCTGAGAGCCGAGTCGGTGGGTTCGTCGGCCATCGAGGGACTGCGGGTAGGGCCTCGGCGTTTGTTGGCGGCCGAGGAACAAAACGCTAGAGGGTGGGCGGTCAACGACCGAATGGCCGATGAAGTGCTGGGGAACATCACAGCCATGCAACGAGCAACAGACCTGGGAACCCAGAGCCGGCCTCTCACCCTAGACGACATACTGCAAATCCATAAGTTGCTGATGAGCCGCTCCCCCAACCCGGAACTGGGAGGGGTGCTGAGGGAGGAACAGAACTGGATCGGAGGCAGCAGTTTCAACCCTTGCAACGCCGCCTACGTCCCGCCCCCGCCAGACAGGGTGTCCGCGTTGATGACCGACCTGATGGCCTATGTCAACACCGACCATCACAGCCCCCTCACCCAAGCGGCCATAGCACACGCCCAGTTCGAGACGATCCATCCCTTCGGGGACGGCAACGGCCGAACCGGCCGGGCTCTAATCCACATAGTGCTCCAGAAACGCCAGGTGGCGCCCCGGTTCGTGCCGCCTATCAGTCTGGTTCTTTCCACATGGTCCGATTCCTACATCGCGGCTCTCACAGACTATCGGCACGAAGGACCGGCCGACAGCACTCAAAGATCCCAAGCCGTCGAACCCTGGCTGGAAACCTTCACAGCCGCCACGAAGAGAGCATGCCACGACGCTCTCGGGTACAGCCACCTCATCAATCAACTGACTACCGAATGGAACCAGAAACTGGGACGCTACCGCAAAGGATCAGCATTGGATCGACTAGTCGACGCCCTACCCGGCGTTCCCCTGCTGACTCTCGAACGCGCAACCCAACTGGGCGGACGATCCCCGGTGGCTACCAGAGCCGCGATCACCCAACTCCTACAGGCAGGCATACTGGTACTCCGACCATCCAGCACCCCCCGCAAACGGATAATAGAAGCCCCAGACATCATCGCATTGTTCACCTCCCTCGAACGCACCCTCGCCACCCCAGCAGGCAACACCCAACAAGAACACCCAGTCCGCCCCGTGCCCGAAAGGCCACCACCCCGGCCACCCCAAACAGAACGCGGACTCAGCCTCTAACGCCACCAGTGATAACGATCCGCGAAACCCACTCAAACGGTCAGGCGGGGGGCCCTAGGCCGGGGCAAGTCCGACCCGATGACGAGTCGGGGGCTCTCCCCAGGCTTAGAGGAGGAAGCACACCCGCAGGGCGGAGTCTGGACATGGGGCGGTTGGCACCGCGTCGGAGGTGGGAGTGCACGACATGAGAGAAGTTCTAGGTGACATCGCCAGTTGCGCTACTCTCGTTGTATCGGGCCGTGTGATGGCGCCGAGCCAATTCCGCGATTTGCTAGCGGGCCGCTCCCGGAGCAGACGGGCGGAAGAGGATGTGAGCGGGACGGAGGTGGTTGTTCCCGACAATCTGTTTGCTCGCCTGGTGGAGGTTGTCCGGGCAGAGTTCCGGGAGTACATTGAGCCATCGACGGGGCGGATCGGTCACGCTTTCCCGGTAGGTGCCGGGGGTACACGGGGGCGGGAGTCCCACACCAGTGCGACACACCAGCGTGATGGCGTTGTGAGCTTTGAGGCGGTGTCACACGTGGAGACGTTCGCCGGGGCGGTCGCCAGGGCCGCCGTGGTGTTCGGTGGTGAGCCCATTGCCAGTCTTGTGACGGGATGGTTCGGTGGAGAGCCGGCCCGGTACCAGATCAGGAGCATTGTCAACGTTGACGGCATCCTTGCAGAGCCCCTGTCGCCGATGGAGGGTGTGCGGCTTGAGTCGCTCCCGCTCTCGACGGAGCTTTTCAGCGGCTACTTGCCGGTGCAGGGGGACCGGTCGCCGGTGCAATTCCTCGGTAGGACGGTGTTGACGATCGACCATTCCGCGTCGCCCGCGCTGTTCCGACCCGGCGAAGGGCCGTCGGTGCGGGCGGAGCGAGCGACGGCCGCCTCAGGCGCCCGGGCGGAGGTCGTTTGCCAGGCGCTGGCGCTCGAAGCGGATGTGTTCACGGAGGTGGCGTTGTCGTGGCTGGATTTCGGGGACCGTCTGGGGGTGTTCGGCCTGGGGGGAGGGGGGGGCGTCTGGTCCACGCCACAGGCCAACTTCCGGACCGCGTCCTTCCAAAACTACTCGTTGCAGACCGACTACGCGACGGGAGCCACGACTCTGGCGTTCGAGGACGTTCCGGAGATCGTAGTCGACGGCGAACGCTTGGGAGCGGCGCTCGCCGCCCTGGCGCAGTCTCCTCCTGACCGCCTGAATGTCGCCGCGTCGAGATGGCTGCGGTCCAAAGACCCGAACCCTCCCCTCGAAGACCGGTTCATCGATCTGCGGATCGCTCTGGAGTCACTGTACCTGCACGACTTCAGGAACGAACACAGCCAGGAGATGGGGTTCCGGATGGCCCTCTTCGGCGCATGGCATCTGGGAGCCGATCTCGAAGAGAGACGGACAATCCGCAAGACACTTCGCGAAGCTTACAACGCAGCTTCGAGAGCAGTCCACGGCGGCGACATCGACTCCGGACGCAAGAACAGGCGCAGGAAGCGGAAGAACCCCGCACGCCAGTGGTCCAAGAACGTCAGGCTCCTGTCGGAGGCCCAGGACATCTTGCGCATGGGATTGTTGACCATGATCGCGAACGGCCAACCAGACGACTGGGGCGACCTCGTTCTTGGAGGGGACGAGACCGCTCGGGCGTGAACACCCGGCGGATCGATCGCGTGTGTAGTACGAACGCCCGACCAGTCTGTGATCGTGCTGTGATCCACGGTGGATTACGAGACGGTGGGATACGAGGTGGTGTAGGATACCGGCACGGAGGTGGCTGGCGATGCCGGTGCCTATGGCTCGCGCCGTTTGCAAGGCCCATTCTGCCGCGCCACCAGTTCGACCTTAACGGAGGTGGTGGTGGAAATGTGTGGCCTGCTCGGTGCCAGGGTTGACGCGTACCTGGGATCGGTCTCAGAAACCGGCCCCATCCACCATTGGCCGGAGGGCTCGCGTTGGCTTAGTGCTGCGGTCCACGAAGAGTGCCGAGGTTAGGTGATTCAATGGCATCGATCACGTCCCAGTTAGTTCGGGCAGCGATACAGATAAGAAAGTCCTCGGGCAGGGTATGGGGAACCGGATTCGGGTATGCCCGCCCGGACAGCTACGACTCCAGCAATCCTAGGATCCATCGAGCGGACGACAGCGAGCTTTGGCGACTCTGGTTCGTAACGTGTGCCCATGTCGTCGACGCAATAGAGGACAGCCGGACATTTCACCACGAACACACCTTCGTGGAGGTAAACGAGGTCGCGACCGGTGGAAGCCGCGTTGGTTACCCCGTCACCAGTTTGTGGACCAGACACGAGGGTTGGACGGAACGCTGCACGCGGCTCGGGCCCATTGCAAACCGTGAATACACTCCCGATGATGCGGCTGTTGATGTGGCGGTCACTACGGCGCCGATGCATCTCGAAGGATTCCGCCAGCTTGACTGGTGGGGGTTCGCTCCTCGCCTCCACCTGACAAAGGCAATGATGTCGTCGCCGGACCCCCGGGATCGGCCGATTAGCGAAGGAGACGCAGTCTTCATGGTGGGATTCCCCGTGGGGTATTACGACGACGCCAAGAACTGGCCGGTGGTTCGCCAGGGCGTTATCGCCCAGTTGCAGCCGTACTTGGAGGGTTCCGCGCGGACTTTCCTGATCGACGGATCAGTATTCGGCGGCAGTAGCGGAGGACCCGTCATCACGGTGCCGCAAGCATTGGCGATCACAGGAACACATCAGTTCACCAGAAACGCCCTGATCGGGATGGTTAGCGGATGCCGTCTCCATCCTGGCCTTGGAGAGAACGCCGACCTGGGAATCGTGGTGCCGCTAGATACCATCAATGAAACGATCGAGACGGCCCTCCGTGCCTTGTGAGCAGGACAACACCTAGCCAGGGATGGTCCCGCCAAAGAATAAGAATACCCGCCAGCAACTTGCCCGCCCCCACCCGGAACGATCGGCATCAAAGGCTCCCGCCCCCGGGTAACAAGACAGATCCCCCCACAATGCCGGACGAGAGAACACCGCGCCAACGACAACCCTCCCCACACCACCTACCCCGGCGGCAGCCAAACGGTCCTTCTCCCTCCCCATCAAACCGCCCAGTCGCAAAGGGACAGCCTCGGAACCTCGTCGGCGCAACCCATGGCCAAACCACCCATATGTCTGGTGGCCAACGTTGTCCGACGACAGTGCCCATCATCCTCACCAACGGATCGCCGAGGAGAGCCTGCTCTCCCAAAACCGGTGGGACCGGTCGCCCGACAAGGCGGGAGACCCCTGGTAACGAACTCACAAAAAGGGCAGGACCGCCCACCCTCGACGTTTCGGAAACGGCCGGTGGCTGCCAAGCCTCCCATGCCCCCTGAACCAACCCGCCACCCCTACGGGGAACGGTCACCTAAAGTCATCAGCGAATCTCCCACCACCCCTCCCAGCCGACCCATATGTCCTTGGAGTAGTCGCCGGCGGAGCACGCCTCCTCCTCCTAAATCACCGCGCCTGCCAGACCCTGGTCGCCAAGACCGGTCGGAAAGCAGGGCCACGTCAACCCAACACGCCGTCAAACCGTACAGGAATCTAAGCGGCTGGGTGTTGGACTGAGGAAGGGGAAAGAAAGTCATCGGACAACCGGGAAACCTCACTCAGGCGTAGACCGAACGTCCCCGTCACTGCCTTGAAGACGGCATGGGCTTCGGACGCAGTGCCTGTCGGGAAACGTTCTTGGATGTGGGCGAACTCAACCACACGTTTGCACTAAACCAGTGCCCACAGCGGAGTTCCCGTGGGCAACCCCCGCGACTCCCAGCCGCGCCGGCCGACATGGGGAAAAGTTCGAGCGTTCTTTGCCGAAGCGTTCGTACATATACCCGCATTGCTCTTCACGGGAAAGGTTCGCGGGGAACGGCTGCGAACGCTTCACCACTTCAGGTCGGTGTTTTCCCAGGTCAGACCCTAAACGAACGCTACAGCGAACGGTTTGCGAACGTTCCGGAGTGACGGTTGTTGCATGGTAAGGGGCATGAAACATAGTGCTGTTTGTTTCCGGTCGGTCTCCCTTGGCGGTGGGCTGGTCCGGTGCTCAGTGGACCGGACCCGCCTCCCGGCGGGGTGGAGTGTGTCAGGTGCTGGGCGTGTCGGCGGTGGCGGCTGTTGGTCTGTCTCTTGTGACTTTGTGGAGGCTTTGCCGAACCGATGGGTTTCTGAGTCCTGGCCGTTTGGGTCTTGGATTCACAGTCGAACGAGCAGCCTTAGCAGACAACCCGCGATTGTTTTAGGGCTCTTTGTCTGAGGCTTGCCGGGCGGGGCCTCTCACCCCGGGGCGTCTGGTTCGGTCCACAACCTGAGAAAGAGGGGGGATAAACACAATGTCAGAACAGCAGCTGGGACAGCACCTACAAGAGGTCCGGGTGGTTTTCAATCCGTCCTATTCGGCTGGTCTGATGGCACTGTCCGAGGAGTGGGGGATCTCCCCTGTGGCGGTTGCCCGGCGGATCGTTCGCGAGGTCCTTAGAGATCGGGGTGTTCTCGACCATCCCCGCGGTCTTCCTCCAACCGAGACAGCAGACCGGGGATGGTCCACCGAACCCTCCGGATCACTCCCATGCAAGCCTCTTTCTTGGATTCCACAGCCTTTCGGCATGGGTTGAGCCGCTCCGAAGTGGTGCGAGGGGTTCTTTCCCATGCCACCCGCCATCCCTTCTCTCGCGAACACCTCCACCGGGTGCCGTCTGATAGGAGAACGGTGCGCTGGTCGGTGCGTATCACCCGCCGCCACGACGCTCACATCCGACGGGTTGCGGAACTGTTGTGTTGTTCCGAAACCGACGCCGCGGCGGCGCTGCTCGCCTCGACCACAGCCCGCCGGCATTTCCTACAACACCTGAACAATCGCATCTCTTGAACACCGGGTGAAGGGACGACGACTCCGAGGAGCGGAAAGTCGGGGGAACCCGAAGAACAAGGGAACCCATGCGACACACCCGGGGCTCTCTTCGGGTGGTCACCGGATCACGACACGTCCCACCCGAAAACGGACCGGTGAAGGCACCGCTTTCAGTGCAACCGTGTGGTCGATCCAGCCCACAACGAAGGACGCTGAACCGCACCGGGATTATCTTCTGGATTTGGTGAACATAGAAGCATCATAGGATCTCGCTACCGAGGGACGGTAAGGCCGTCCGAGACGAGGGTCTTTGCTGGTGTCCGATCATGATGCTTTCCACACCCTCCACACTTCCTCGGCTACCAGTTCCCGGGTTTTCCCGTCCATATTCATCCGCAGGTGGGCGGCCTCTTCGTAAAGGTGTTTGCGGGACTCCCAGATCTGGGTGTAGCGGGCCCCCAGATCAGCGTGACCCTGCAGAAGGGGCCGGTTGTGTGTCTTGACCTTGGCGATTAGGGAGGAGAGCGGGGGATTGAGCCACACCACCAGCCCGCTGTCCCTCATCAACCTGCGGCTCTCCCGGTTGAGGATCGCTCCCCCTCCGGTGGCCACCACCAGATGCTCGTCGCTCCGGGAGATACGGGCCACCTCTTCTTTCTCCATCGCCCGGAATGTCGGCTCTCCCCATTCGGCGAATATTCGAGGGATGGTCATTCCGGCCCGCTCTACGATCTCGTCATCGGTGTCCAGCAAGGGGAACCCGCTGCGCTTGGACACCCTCCGGCCCACCTTGGTCTTCCCGGAACTCATCATCCCGATCAGCCACAGTTTCGGGGTCACAGCTGCTCCACCTTTCTCCAATGAGACCGCCATCCGGCCACCAGATCCTCCACCGCGTCGCCCCCAACCATCGCCGTCTCCGCCTGGGAGTGGCCGATGGTCACCACATCGGAGAGGACCGGAAGGAGATGATCGGAATCCCCGGTTACACCCTTCGCCACCACTTGGCTGAACACGCTCATGCCATGGTCAGCGTGATCGACGAAATCTTGCCCACAGCCAGAGCATGCCGCCGACGCTTACCGCCGCGAGCGTGGCCACAATCAGGCCTGTCTTTACCAAGGTGAATGCGGCGGCCAGCCAGGCCAGCCGAGAAGGCCCACCGTTGTAGCTTAGGGCTAGCACTGCGATGGTGACATTCTCCAGCACATCCGTAAAGGCGAGGACTAGCGGCAGCAGATACAGCGGCGCCCTGCCTTGAAACAGACGGAACAGCAGAACGGCGAGTAGCAGGCCGTACGAGACCGGAAAGACCATGTCGACGGTGAGGGCGGTAGCAGCATAGACGCCCCTTGCGCTGGCGTCGAGCCGGTCCAGAGCATCGAACAGGGCCGCCGCCTCTCCAGGTGTGTACCAGCCCCGACCGTCGAGCAAGTCCAGTCCTACCAGCCGCGCCTGCCGCCAAACGAGTCCCGCCACACAACCGACGGTACCGATCAATGCTGCGACCGTTATTCTCCAAGTTGCGAGTCGCTCCATTTCCCTGCCTATCTGCATTGCCTTCACCTCCTCAACCGGGAGCCTCCCCCCTATTTTAGGTCCGGTTCCTGGTCGCCGGTCGCAGATGCCGACTGGATAATACGACCGCAAAGGGGAATACACCCTATGAAGTGCTGGGCGTTACGAGACCCTATCGTTTTTCTCCCGAGAACATGGAGCGGTTGATCGAAGAGGGGCGGATCATTCAGACGAACCCCGGAACCGTGCCGCATTACAAGCGATACCTGGCCTCACCAAGGGAGTGGCCTCCACCGATCTGATCTCGGATATCAGGCATTTGAGCGGACACGCCAAAGAGAAACTGGGTTACCCCACCAGAAGCGACAGGCTCTCCTAGAGCGCATCATCAGGGCATCGTCCTATCCCGGTGATTTGGTGTTGGACCCATTTTGTGGGTGCGGCACCACCGTGGCCGCTGCCGATGCATTGGGCAGACGGCGGATCGGTATAGACATCGACTCGCACGCCATCAAGGTGATGATTCAACGCCTCGGAGACAGAACCATCCCCACCTGTGGGCATCCCAGCCGACTACCGCTCCGCCAAGCTCCTCTCCCGTGATGATCCGTTCGGGTTCGAGACGTAGACGATCCAGCGCGCGCCTGGGCTCGCTCCCAACCTCCGCCCCAGTTGAAGAAGGCCGCCGAGGCTGTGTTGCGCTACCGCGCCCCACCAGATATACGATCCCGCCGCTTCAATTAACCCCACTAACCCCACCCGCTGACCGCCAGTTCGTCTACCCAAGTGATATAATTCCCTTAGTTTGATGCAAGTCGTCCGGTTTGTTGTGAGAGGGTTGGTTTGGTGGTGTTGGGTGGGGGTGGTTGTTGTTGTCTGTTGGGTGGTGTGGGCTGACTGGGCTGGTGCTGCGCCTATGGTGGAAGCGACTGCCGGTGGCGATCCTGGTGTTGTTGAGGGTCCGGTTCCGTTTGTGTGGCCGGTGGACGGGCATACCGATGTCGGGGTATCTGGGATGATCGTGGGTGACGTCATGGACGGGACTGTGGGGTTTGGTGACGGTGAGTATGCGCTGGAGATTGGGGTGTTGCCGGCACAGAGGGTGGTTGGAGTTGTTGATTCTCAGCGGTGGGAGCAGGAAGGTTTTGTGGCTGTGGAGGTGGGACCTCAGAACAGCTGTGGTGTTCGTGGTGACGGCACGGTTGTTTGCTGGGGGTTGAATAGGGTGGGGCAGTCGGCTCCGCCAAGGGGGGTGTTTGCTGAGATCACTTTGGGAGGCCGGCATGGGTGCGGTATCCGCGTTTCGGGGACTGTGTCTTGTTGGGGTGCCTTTTGGGGTCCTGATCCCGTGGGTCGGTTCACCGTTGTGAGTGCGGGTTTTGTGCACTCTTGTGGGTTGTTGACTCATGGTTCGGTGGTGTGCTGGGGAAGCAACCCGCATGGGCAGACCGATTCGCCGGACGGCGTTTTCGTTGATGTTTCATCCGGGCGGGATCATTCTTGTGGGGTGCGCTCGGATGGGACCCTTGTTTGTTGGGGTCTCAATGACTATGGGCAGACCGACGCGCCGGACGGCGTTTTCGTTTCTGTGTCTTCGGGAGATTGGCACACCTGTGGGGTCGGGGCCGACGGTGTGCTGGCTTGTTGGGGTTTCAACGGGACCGGCCAGACGGACACACCGGATGGGATCTACACAGCCGTTTCGGCCGGGACCGAGCATTCGTGCGCCATTGACACCGGTCGAAGGGTTGTCTGTTGGGGATGGGGATATGGCAAGTACGGGCCATTGACCCCTACTGACGACCTTTTCAGTGACATTTCCGCAGGTGATGACCACACGTGCGGGCTGAGAACCAATGGCACTGTTGTCTGCTGGGGCAGGACACCTGGGTTGCATCTGCCCGTTCCTCCAAGTGGAGAGTATCAGGCGATCGGCGTCGGCTGGGCCCACTTTTGCGGCATCCGCTCCAGCGGTGAAGTTTCCTGTTCGAATCTGGACAGCATTTACACAGCGGAATCGCCGGATGGTGAGTTCGTGACCATAGCAACCGGGCTGTACCATTCGTGCGCCATCCGACACGACTCCACGGTCGCTTGCTGGGGTTCAGGCGGGATCGTTGAAGACTCCTCACCGGCAGGAGAGTTCGTTGCAGTCACCGCCGGCAATCTCTACTCGTGTGGGATTCGTATCGATGGGAGGGTCAGCTGCTGGGGCGATAACAGGGACGGCAGGGCCACCCCGCCGGAGGGCGAATTCGCTGCGGTAAGCGCTGGCGCGTGGCACGGGTGCGGCGTGTTGACTAACGGGAGGGTGAAGTGCTGGGGATCAGACTACGCGGGCCAAGCGACTCCTCCGGAGGGTGCTTTCGTCAGCGTTGGAGTCGGGAGTGCACATTCATGCGGGATCCGAGCGGGTGGGCGTGTCCTATGCTGGGGTGACAACAATAGAGGGCAAGCCTCTCCGCCACCGGGGTCTTTCACTATGGTCTCCGGGGGGACCGGTTACACTTGTGGTCTTCGGACCGACGGCACTATTCTGTGCTGGGGCTCGGACAAGGATGGATTGACCAGCCCCCCCGAAGGGACCTTCACCGCGGTCGTTGCGGGCGACCTACGCGCTTGTGGTCTTCGGACCGACGGCACCGTCGCATGTTGGGGTCGTGAAATGGTGATCGCACCACCCGCAGAGGTTGGAATCGTCGCCGTAGCCGGTAGGTCCGACCCCCTGGCATGCCGCCCACGAGGCTACCCGCAAGAGAGCCTATATCATCATACAACAGCGGGTTTCCCGCTGGCTTGGGCGGCAGTGCCCCGGGTCGGCAAAGCCAGAGTAGCGGTTCTATTCGTGGACTTCCCAGACGCACAAGCTCCATACTCCACGCAACAAGAGGCCGAAGGTAGCCTGCCGTACATGGAGGAGTACCTCGAAGCAGCCAGCTACGGGAAACTGGATGTCGAGGTGATACCTCTACACAAGTGGTTAAGAACCGAACACAGCTATACCCGCTACATCGGGACCGCCAGCACAGACTTTTGGCCAGAGATCGACATCACCGAGGAAGCCGTGCGACTAGCTGAACCCACTTTCGATTTCACCGGTGTCGACGCTCTGATGGTGGTCCGCCCCAGTTCACTGTTCTTTGGTGCAAACGCCGGAGGCAACGTTATGACAGAAGAGGAATCCATCCTGGAAACCAGCCGAATCGGAACAGGCCTCAGGTCCGAACCCGAAAACGAACCGGTTCCCTGGGGACTTACCGGTGCCCACGAAATAGCCCACAACCTGGGCCTGCTCGACATGTATGCCTACCACGCAGCCATACCGCATCCACCACCGGGAAGCGACGAGACCTATGTCCACTTCGTGGTGGGCCTTATGGGACTCCGTGTGACCTTTCCCGTAACCGACGATCCCCGGCTCCATTTCACGGAAGTGCATCCGGACGGAACATACACCGCCCCCGACACCCTGTTCGAGGCCAACGAGATGCTGAGCTGGAGCCGCTGGCAACTCGGCTGGCTCAACCCCGACCAGATCCGCTGTCTCGCCGGGCTCGAAACCGAAACAACCGTCACTATCAGTCCTGTAGCATCACCCACCAACCATCCCGCCATGATCGCCATCCCCATATCGGATACCAAAGCATTAGTCATCGAAAGCCGCCGCAAACTTGGCTACGACGCAAACTTCGAGGAACACCTAGAACAAGGCATAAGACGTGTCCGCACACCACTACCCGGCGAAGGGATCCTCGTTTACACAGTCGACGCAACAATCCCAACAGGCCACCTTCCCTTCCACATAGCAGGCGACTCCGATCGGCATGTGGAAAACAACCCGATCCTCACCGAAGGTCAAACCCTCAAAACCATGGGCTACACCATCACCGTCGAGGCCAGTGCCCCCAGAACAGACACAATCACAATCACTAAAACCACGCCACACACGGCTACTGGCAGAACCGGGAATGGTTACAGCGACGTTAGCGGAATACATGAGCCTGCCATCAACACCCTTGCCAGCAGACACATCTTGTCAGGCACAGATTGTGGCCAACGCCTCTTCTGCCCGCAAAAACCAATCAAACGCTGGGTGATGGCTGTCTGGCTAACGCGCGCGTTGGGGAAGACACCAGACCCCACCCAAGACGCTAGCCGTTTCTCCGATG
>JAPPFD010000014.1 GCA_028823995.1 bacterium
AGCTGGGCTAGCAGCAACCCTACGGTAGACCCTGGAACGCTACGAAACCTCCACACTGTGCCCTCCCCCGCCACCACCTTTCCATGGATGAACAGGCTCTGTCCAGCCCGGGACAGGGCTTGTTGCATGACGCAGATTTAATCCCTCGACTCGGTCCGGGCGGCGCCTGAGCGGACCGGCCTGGTGCTTGGCTAGGTCCAATGTGGGCAGTCGGTGGGACAGTTGTCAACCTTCGGACCACAGATATTTTCCCAACCTGTGACGAGTCCGTGGCGACGGTCGTCCCCCGACTGCGATTTAGAACTTTCCAAGCCCTACTACTACTCCTCCGGTGTCTCTTCAGGCGTCTCCTCGGGGGGATTGTCCAGGAGTTCCTTCACCCACTCCATGAGATCCTGGAGCGGCAGGTCGGGAAATGCGGTCTCGATGTCGAGGGGGACACCGGTCTCGCCGATGTCGATCCCGCCCGGGGTGGTCCACTTGAGGGTGGTCAACCTGAAGACGCCGTTGTTATGCAGGTCGAACAGGCGCTGTCCGGTGTTCTTCTTGAAGGTGGTCTCGCCGATCACCACCGCTCCCCGGGTCTCCTTCAGCAGCCCGGCCAGCACCTCGGCGGCCGACGCTGAGCCCCCGTTCACCAACACCGCGATACGGGTGTCGGCATCCAGGAGAGGCTGTCCTATGCCGTCGATGTCATAGGTCTCCTCCAGGGTGTGGAAGGTCATCACCGGCACCTCCCCCACGAAGGACCCGGCTATCTCCTGTAATATGCTCACCCGTCCCCCCGGGTTGCCCCGGAGGTCGAGAACCAGCAGTTCGGCGCCCGCCGCTTCGGCCAACCGTCCGGCGAACTCCTCGGGAGCCCCACCCGGCGAGGCGTCGAAACTGGTCAACCGGATGTAGGCGATGGACTCGGTGTTGTGCGACTCCGCACTGGTGTACGGGACGACTATCTCCTCACGGACCAGGGTGAAGGTGTACTCATCACCGTCCCTCTCGAAGGTGATGTCCACCGGCGTGTCCACTTCGCCCCTTATCAAGTCGGCGGCTTCCCGGAGAGTCAGATCGTGAAGACGGTTGCCGTCCACCGCAACGATGAAGTCCCATGGCATCAAGCCGGCCTTGGCGGCGGGACCGCCCTCGAAGACCTCCAGGATGAAGATGCGGCAGGTGTCCGAGAGCGGGGTGCAGAACGGCTTCCACTGGTCATCAACCGTGATCACCCGGACTCCGATACCCACGTAGCGGCCTCGCTCCTCCAACTCCCTCCACTCCTCGGGATCGTGATAGGCACTGTTGCGGTCCAACGCCGTCACCATCTGGCGCACCGCGGTCTCCGCCAAGCTTCGGAGGGGGGTGTCGACCGCGTTCCATGCCCAGGCGCACAACGCCTCGAACGCCATGTCAGGAATGGCACAGTCAAACCGCGGGCGCCTCGCATCCGATCCCTCCGCCTCGTCCAACACCCGAATAGCCGCCTCGGTTACCGGCGCCGCCAACTCCTCGTCAGTGGTACCCAGCAGATACTGGGTGTCGATGTACTCGTACACCTCGCACAACAGGAGCCACTCATCGGGGTCCTCACAGTCGGAGATCGTGTAGGGAAGATCCAACGCCCTCCCTATCAATGTCTCTACCTCGCCGCGGGTAATGACATCCTCGCCGCAGAAGCGCAAAGGTTCCATCGCACATCCCCTGGTGATCCCCTGGGAGAACAAGCCATTCGCAGCATCCTCGTAGGCCGCGCCTTCGGGGATGTCGGTGAAGGGATCGAGATCGGTCGGGTACCGGTCAGGGAAGAACGCCCGGTCCAGCCAGACGGCGAAACGGCCGCGGGTGAGCGGTTCGTCCGGCCGGAAGGTCCCGTCGATGTTCCCCTTCACCACCCCCGCCAGTGCCAGGGCCTCGATCGTCGCCGCGTCCGGGCTGGTCTCGGCCACATCCGAGAAGAGGCCCTGCCAGATGGCGTCGGGAAGACCCATTGCGCCTGCCAGCAGCACCGCGCCGTCCCGGTGGGTCAGAACCTCACCGGAATCGTCGGCGGAGATCAAAGCCGGCTGCGGGGAGTCACCCGCGGCCGGGGTTTCTTGGGCGAGGACCGGAGCTGAGCCGATCAGCCCCACTGCCAGGACGGCCACTACCAACCGCTTGGCCTGAGTAGAGATAGAGGTAACCATGCGGGCTATTTTACGGCCCCCGGGGACTATGGGACGCAGTTAGGAGTCCTTCACCGTGGGTCCGGATCCGACCCACCCGGAAAACCGACCACGCGCCGGATTTTGCAAGACCCTCTCCCAGGTATGACGCCTTGAAAGTTAGGTTGTCCGGCGGTGACCTACTCTCCCGGGGTTTTGCAACC
>JAPPFD010000034.1 GCA_028823995.1 bacterium
CAACCCCCAACACCCCCAAACCGATTTGCAAAAAAGATAGAAACACCCCCCCGGATTCCTGGTAGGAGACTTCGCCTGCGGCACCGGTACCCTCCTGCGGGCCGCATACCGGCGGGCCAGGAGCGCCCTTCCTCCAGACCTGTGGGAGGGTTTTCACAAGCAGATGATGGAGGGCGGGTTCGCGGGGATAGACATATCCCCGATCGCCGCTCACTTGACAGCCTCCGGACTGTCGAACATGGCTCCCAGCGTCGCCTATCAGAACACAAACATCGGTGTGGTACCTATCGGCGAGAGCGAAGGCTGGACGGGATCGGTGGAGTTCCTCCGCCAGACTGAACTTAGGGATCTCTTCGGCGGGACGCACACCCAGGCGGCGCATGCCGCCTCCCTGGTGGGTTCCGCCTCGTCCGACGGATATACGCTGCGGGCGCCGTACAACTCTTTCGATGTGGTGGTGATGAATCCGCCCTATCAGAGGGCACGCGGTGGGCAGAAACTCTTCGACGTGGCCGGCGTTCGAGAGGAACACCGCAAGTTGGCCGTTCGGAACGCCGGGAAGATCATCGCTGGCACGCCGGCGAACATGAAAGCGGGCTTGGGAAGCGTCTTTGCGGTGCTGGCAGTGAAAACTGCCCGCCCTGGTGGAAGGGTAGGTCTGGTGCTGCCCATGACCGCCGCAGCGTCGCCCAGTTGGGCGGACACGAGGGTCATGCTGGAAACCCATCTCGACGATTTGGTGCTTGTGTCGTTCGCGGCCGGGTCCGGCGGGCGAGTCCATTCGATGTCGGCTGACACGCACATGGGGGAGATGCTGGTGGTGGGGACCAAACGCTCCGTTCCTCGCTCGGGAGGAGACGATGCTCATGTTGTCACTGCTATCTTGAACGGTTCCTTTTCCAACCTGATCGATGCCGCCGAAACCGGGAGGCTCGTTTCACGGTCTGTCTCTCGGAGGAACGGTCGAAAAGAAGGCGTGGTGATGCTGGGGGAACACCAGCGGGCCCGGTGGGGAGTCACACCCCTCACCGACGGCGACCCCTGGCCTTATGTGGGTGCCTCGCACGCCGGGATCGTCGCGCTTGCGGAAAGGCTATGCCGACAGGACGAGTTCGTGCCCTTGGACAGCCACGAGCCAGCTTGTCGCATCCCCATGACGACTGTCGGCGAGTTGTTCCAGGTCGGCCCGACGCACCACCTCATCGGCCACCCGACTGGCAGGGAACCGATAGGGCAATTCGTCTTCTATCCCAGGGTTGACCGCCGCACACGGAAGGACCTGTCCCTGTGGGCAACCGACAGCAAGTCGCAGACTTCCATTCTCGTGGAACCCACCCACTACGGGATCGAACACGGCGACGATCCGGACAGCATGCGCGCTCTGGCCTCTACCTTGTTCTACCAACGCAACATCGACTGGCGTTCTCAGAAGATACTGGTAGCCGCCACCAAAAAACCGGCCATGGGAGGAAGTGCTTGGACAGCCCTTATCGTCGACGATCCCGCGGTCCGGTTCGGTTTCGCCCTGTGGGCCAACTCCACCCTTGGAATGGCCGTCCACTGGTCGAGGGCCCAGCGCCAGCAACTGGGCCGCAGCAGGACTCAGATCGGAGCGATCAAGAAAATGCCATGTCCCGACTTCCACCATCCGGACCTCCACGCCGCTGCCCAGGAGATGATGGAGCACCAGCCCGGCCTCCTAACCCTTAGGCTTGACCGCGCCAAGAACGCCCACCGGGATGGCGCTCGCCAAAACCTCGATGACAAGGTCGCGGAGATGCTGGGAACACCTCTCAAAGGCGGTGAATCCGAGACTCTCCGCGACCTTGCATCAAACTGGTGCGCCGAACCGTCGGTCAGTCACTACCCAAAGAAGGGATAGGCAACGCCACTGAAGAGTCCAGAAAAGGGGCTGGCACCTGGGACGCTCTGCCTTCTAACAATCGAATAGCATTGCAGCATTGGCTCGACAACCTTGTGCGGCGAACAGGATAGGACAGGTTGGGCCATTGTCGGGTGTGGGTAATTTGCATTTCGCGGGGTGGCGATCCGAGTGGAAGGTGATGTGCGGGCGGGAGCGGCAAGTGGACACGGTATCTGGTAGTTGATTGGCCGAAGCGGGCATTCGATCCAGGTGTGACTGCGGGGGCTAATCGGTCTTAGTGTGGATCAGTGCTGCGGTACTTTCAGGGTCTATTTTCCACTCGAGGGCCACGTAGAGAGCCTCATTGACTGCGATCCACTCTTCTGTTTCTCTGACCTGGTAGATGCCGGCGGCGATCTGTTCGGCGAAGGTGGGGTTGGTGTGGCTGCCATCGGCTTCTCCTTGAACTTGGCCTGCGACGACTTGGAGGAGGTCGACGCCGCGCTCGAAGAAGCCGCGCCTGAAATCTAACCCCTCCAACACTCCCCCCGGGCTAGCCCGAAACGCCCCACGGGAACGGCCAAACTCCCCAAAACCAGTCAAACCGGCCTGTCAGCGGCTAAACCGCCAACAAAATCGGGGGTGCCGAAAAATAAACCGCCAACCTACCCTGGTGGGGCCGGTGGGAATCGAACCCACGACCTCCGGGTTAAAAGCCCGTTGCTCTGCCAATTGAGCTACAGCCCCGCCTCACAGGATACGACATGGAGCGGATCCTTTCCACTCGAATTGGCTTGAATGGTGCAATCTCGCGTTGGGTCTCACGGCTGGGGTCGTAGAATTTCTCTGCGATGTCCAAGCCCGGCGCCTCGCCCTTCTCCATAACCAGGAAGGCCCGGTTGGTGCTGGTTCTCTTTGTGTTGGCGGGTTCGGTTGTTGCTGCATGCTCGGAGTCGGACGACCTGACGTGCCCGGAGGGGAGTGAGGCATTCGTGCGCTACGAACTGTTCATGGGACGAAGCGGTCCGGGAGGTGAAGTGGTAACCGACCAGGCATGGGAGGCCTTTCTGGGGGACACCGTCACGCCCCGGTTCCCGGACGGTCTGACGGTCCTCGACGCCCAAGGACAGTGGAGCGATTCCGAAGGGCAGATACTGAAGGAACGCTCCAAGGTGCTGGTGATACTCGCTCCCCCCGGGGATGACCCGAGGGGACTGATCGACGAGGTCTCGGATGAATACAAGCGCCGGTTCAACCAGGAGTCGGTGCTCGAAGTCGAAAGCGACGCCTGCGTGTCCTTCTCCTGACGCCGCTGGGCATTAGTAGCTGTCTTAGCTGACGGTGCCCTTGTCAAGCAGGTCAAGTGCGGTATATTCCGCTCCGAGTTGAGCCCCTTGATCCGTCCCGATCATCTGCTGGAGGACCTCCGCTCTTTGGAGGCCCTGCTGGGCCCGCGGGCGGCGACGATCAACCGCAGACTGGAAATCCCTGTTCTGGTCTCGGCCCTGGCCGTACTCCCGATGTTCCTCATCGAACTGGTGGCCGCCGATGGATGGGCGCCGATCGCGGCGGTGGTCATCAACTGGCTCATCTGGGCGGTCTTCACGATCGAGTTCCTGCTGTTGTTCTCCCTAGCGGGGAACCGTCTCGCCTATCTCCGGAGGGCCTGGCTGCACCTGCTGGTGGTCGCCTTCGCCTTTCCGCTGCTTCCCCACGTCTTTTCCAACCTGGAGGGGGTGCTCCGGACCCTTCGATTCGTCGTGCTGGTGTCCGTTTTCTTCTGGAGTTGCGTGACCCTCTACCGACTCCTCAAGCACCTCTTCTTCGACCTGGTGGCGGTTGTGCGCCATCCCTGGATCTTCGTCGTGGCCCCCCTTTTGAGGAGACGAGGCCTAGGACTGGTAGTCCTGGTCTTCTTCGGGCTGGCGATGCTGGCGGGTCTGATCCACTCCGTATTCGAAGCAAGCAGTCCAATCGAGGGCGTCTGGTGGGCCCTGGTGACTCTCACGACCGTGGGCTACGGCGACATCGCTCCGGTGACAGCGGGTGGTCGGATCACCGCAGCGGTGCTGATGCTGTCGGGCATCGGCGTCCTGGCCTTCATCACCGCCAGCATCGCCGCTTACTTCGTGGAAGGCGACCACAAGCGGGAAACCCACGAGGAAATCATGACCGTCAACAAACGCCTGGACTCCATCGACCAGCGCCTGGACCGAATGGAGGAACTCCTGGCTGCCAGGGCGCAACCGGAGCGGGAAGACCGACCCGGCCGGGACTAGCTCTTGGTGAGCACCTCGCGGGGGTTGTCCACAAAGATTTGGTGGATCAACTCTTCGGGGAAGCCCTTGTAGCGCATCAGGTTCCTGACCGTCTCGGGGAGATGGCGCCAGCCGTGGCCGCCGTATCGTCTCAGCCAGTGCTTCAGGGCGATGTCGGAGGAGACCAGCACCCGGTCGGGGTATCCGGCGTCGGCCACCGTCTTCAACCAGTTGAGACGGATAGCGTCGTTGGGCTGGTCGACCGGTGAGCGCTGGCGGAACGACCCCTCCCAGCCGAAGGTGTCGAACGCCAGGTAGACGCCGGTCTTGGCCAACTCGAGGAGCGGCCCGCTGTCGAAGACGTTGGTGCCCGCCGAGGTGTTGAAACGGCTGTCGCAGTGATCGATGACGGTGCGGCTCAGGTCCCCCCCTGCCTCGTCGACCACCCGGACGATGTCGAACGGCGAGGCCGGGTTGAAGCCGGGATGCACGGACAGCGCCACCCCGGTGGCCACCGCAGCCTTGGCCGAGGCGCGCAGTGACTTCTCCTCGTTGGGGTGCATGGGGTGGTCCATGCCCACCTCTCCGATGATTCCGGCCTTCACTCCCCCGGCCACGCCCACCTCGATGTCCTGGACCATCAACTCCACCAACTGATCCTCGGACAGGTCGTCCATGTCGTCGGGGTGATAGTCGGCCAGGTACCAGCCGGTGGCCATGACGATGTTCACCCCGGTGGCCCGGGAGATCTCCACCAGGCCGAGGGGGTCGCGGCCCATCCCCCGGGTGGTCTGGTCAACGATTGTCGAGCCTCCCACCCGCCTGAACTGGTCGAACTCGTAGATGGCGTCATCGATGGAGTCGAGCTTCTGGTCGCCGTAGTAGACCCAGTGCTTCTGGCGGTCGTTGAGGTTCTCCAGGGTGACCGGCTGTCCCCACTTGGCGCCCCAGGTGGCCGCCGTCCCGGGACCTTCCTGGCCCGGTTCCCAGCCCGCTTCGGCCCGGCGCATGATCGGCACGTACTTCTTGGCGCCGGTCTTGTACTGCTCGACGCCGGTGATTCCCTTGGTGAGGTCCAAGAGCACGTGCTCGTGGATGAGGGAGACGCCCGCCTCCTCCGGAGCGATGGGTCCGAGGACCGTCTGGATGTATCCGCCCTCGGCCATCAGAGCACCGCCACCGGAGTCACCAGCGACCCGGTCCCCTTGGGGAGGTTGAGCGGGCCCACCGTCAGCAAGAAGGTGTCCTGACCGGCCTCGGCGCAGGCGGCGCCCAGGGCCTCGAGGTCCATGTTGTGAATGAGCGGCAACCCGTAGAACACCTCGGCCAGAACATGTACAGGGCTCCGGCAGTAGGCCTCATGGCGATGCGGGAAGGTGTCGCCCGGCGAGTCGGTGGCCACCAGGCTGACGTCCCGGGACGCCAGCACGTCGATGCAGTCGGTGTCGAGGCCGGCCCAGGTCCCGTGGTGCCAGGTCCCGTGCTCGCTGAGTTCGGTGGCCGCCAAGCCGACCCTGATGGTCCCGCCGATCCGGATCACCACCGCGTCGCCAGGCTCGATCCTGTCCAGGGCATGCTCCAACTCTTCGGGCATCACCGAGTCACCGGGCTCCAGGGCGTCGAGGCCACGGCGGCGGGCGATGTCGATGAACACCGCACGGGTGGCTATGGCCGCCATGGGGGTAATGTCCATCTCGGGGTTCTTCACCCCCTCGGACATGGTCACCACGTCGGGGAAGTAGTAGCCGTTGAAGGTCCAGCCTCGGTACCCCATGTGGGCCAGGGCGTCGATGTGGGTATGGGTCATCCCGTGTATCCGCGTGGAGAGACGGTCGGAAGAGGACTGGGTGAGGTCGCCCTCCTCGTATCCCCCCTCGTCGGCCTTGATGATCTCGTGCACCACGAACGGGTCCGTGTAACGCTGATGGGTCTCCTTGAGGTCGAGCGGCCGCGACAGGGGAAATGCCCTACCGCTCCGGACCGCCGCCGCGCCCCGGAGGGTCGAATCGGAGTCGAGCAGGTTGAGAGTGCCCAGATCGTTGGGCCAGCGGTTCCAGTTGCCGGAGTGCCCGGGCCACTGGTCAGGGGGCCATTCCTTCAATACGTCCATTGGGTTTGTCACCTCCTAGGGGGCTGCGGTGAGCGGCGTCCCCTCGAAAGACTCTCTCCGGGCGAAGCTCTCCACGGGGTTGCGGGACAGTCGCGTGGCTCTCCACTCCGGATAGCCGACGGTCATGACGGCCGCCAGGCCGTAGCCGTCGGGGACCGACATCAACCTCGCCCACTCCGCCTCGGCGGGGATCGCCAGGGCCGTGATCCGGGACCCCAATCCCCGGGCCGACAGGGCGAGTTGCAGATTCTGCACGAACGGGTATATGGACCCGCCTCCCACGAAGCTCACCCGGTCCAGGTTGCGATCGGTGAGGGCGAATGATCCCAGTTCCGCCCACACGAACACATGGACCGGCGCCTGGTGCATGTTGGCGTGGTAGTCGGTTCCCTCTTGGAGCTTCCGGGCCTGTTGGGGGGTGATCTCCTCGGGGGAGGGGTACCACTTGGCGGTGTAGGCCCTCCACTCCCGGGAACTGATCTCGCTGACCCTCTTGCGGAGGTCGAGATCCCGCACCACCACCACCCGCCACGGCTGGCGGTTGCCGCCGCTGGGAGCGAACCGGGCGTCGTCCAGGGCGGCGTAGATCACCTCGTCGGGGACGTCATCGGGCAGATAGAGCCGGACTCCCGACATGGTGCGCATCACTTCGGACAACTCCACCGCAACTCCTCTCCGGTCCACTCGCTCATCTGAGTCCTATGAGCCTATCACCCCATTCTGTGGGCCTCGCCTGCCGACCTTCGTCGGTGTCACGGCTTGACAATCCTGAGGATTTGACAAAGCCAGATTATGCATATAGCATTTCGCCAATCCTTGTTGTCTAAAATGTGCGAGGTGATCATGTCATCCGGATTCCAGGTCGGCAGGCGCCGGCGGACCTTGCTGACGGCGTTGCTGACGGCGGGTTTGCTGGTCGGCGCCTGCGGCGGCGCAGACGACCCTCTCCTGATCTACTCGGGCCGGGGCGAGGAGTTGGTCGGACCGCTGATCGAGGAGTTCAGCGATTCGAGCGGCTTGGAAGTCGAGGTCAGGTACGCGGGCAGCACCGAACTGGCTTCAACCCTTCTCGAGGAAGGTTCCGGCACCGAGGCGGATGTGTTCCTCGCCCAGGATCCTGCGTCGCTGGGACTTGCCGCGCCGCTGATGGCGACCCTTCCCTCAGACGTCATTGAGGCGGTGCCCCCTCGGTTCCGGGACCGGGGCCATCGCTGGGTGGGTGTCTCAGGACGGATCCGGACCGTGATCTACGACCGGGACCAGGTCCAGGTGAGCGACCTGCCCGCCAGCATCGATGACCTGCTGGACCCGCGCTGGGCGGGCATGATCGGCGTGGCCCCCACCAACGGCTCCTTCCTGGCCTTCGTGGCGGCGATGATCCTCGACCGCGGTGAGGCCGCCACGCTGGAGTGGCTGAAGGAACTGGCAGCCCTGGATCCCCTGGACTACCCCAAGAACTCCCCGATCGTGGCGGCCGCCGACGCCGGAGAAGTGGGCCTGGGGCTCGTGAACCACTACTACCTGCTGCGCCTGCAGGCCGAGGGAGCCGGCAAGAGGGCCGCCAACCACTTCCTATCCGCCGGGGACCCGGGGAGCCTGGTCATGCCATCGGGCGTGGGAGTGCTGTCGGGCTCCGAGCAATCGGAGGATGCTCACAGATTCATCGAGTTCCTACTGTCGGAGACCGCGCAGCGGTACTTCGCCGAGCAGACCTACGAATACCCCCTGGCGGCCGGAGTCAGGCCGGCGGCGAGTCTCCCGCCCATCGACTCCATCCCGACGCCGGCCATAGACCTCTCCGACCTGCACACCGCGCTGGAGCGGGCCACCGACTTGGTCGCCGAAGCGGGACTCTTGTAATTTTCCACTGAGATGATGGGGGTAGCGCGCCCGGCACCGCGCCTCAGGGCGCTACCTCCCAACACTTGGTGGTGGGTGCTGGCCGGGGTGGTGATGCTACCGGCCGCCGCTCCCCTCGGGGTGCTCGCCTACGGGCTGGTGAGCGGCGTGGTCACCACCGTGCCGATGGCGCGACTGCTGGAACTGGCGGCCAACACCGGGGCGCTGGGCGCCGCCGTCACATCGACCTCCTTGCTCATCGGCGGCGCCAGCGCCTGGCTGGTGTCTCGCACCGACCTCCCGGGCAAGAAGTTGGCCACCGTCCTGGTCCTCACACCCTTCGCCGTCCCTTCCTTCGTGGGAGCCCTGGCTCTCCTGGGCGCCACCGGCGCCGACGGGATACTGTCCACCGCCTGGGCCTGGATGGGAGGAGACGTCATTCGCTACCCGTCGGGGTTCTGGGCGGCCTGGCTGGTGCTGACCCTGATCTCGGTGCCCCTGGTGCACCTGGCCGTCGCCCCGGCGGTCCGCTCCCTCAATCCCACCCTGGAGGAGGCGGCCCGAGGACTGGGCGCCGGGCGGCTGAAAGTCTTCTGGACGGTCACCCTGCCTCAACTCCGGCCATCCCTCACCGCCGGAGCGTTGCTGGTGGGCTTGTACACGCTCTCCGACTTCGGGGCGGTCTCCCTGCTCCGCTACGACACCTTCACCCGCGCCATCTACCTGGAATACGCGGGCCGGGTCGATCGGCGACCTGCCCTGGGACTGGCGGCGGTGCTGGCCGCGGTGGCCGTGCTGCTGGTGTGGCTGGAGAGGGGCACCCGAACCCGGGGAGTGTGGTTCACCGCCAGGCCGCGCCGCACCGGGTCGCCGGTGCGCCTGGGCCTGGGCGGAAAGATCCTCGGGTGGGGATTCCTCGGGACCCTGGTGACGGTCTCCTTGCTGGTTCCCGTGGCGGTGCTGATCGCCTGGGTGATGCGGGGCCTGATCTCGGGGGTCCTGGTCAACCAACCATGGGCCGAGTTGGGACGGTCGATGTGGGTCGCCCTGCTCACCGCCCTGGTGGCCGGGGTGGTGGTTGCGCCGGTGGCGATGGTCACCACGCGTTATCGAAACCGCTGGGCAGGCCTCCTGGAGGGCGGGGCGTGGGCGCTGTACGGCGTCCCCCACATCGCGGTGGGAATGGCGATGATCGTGTTCACCCTGTGGTTGGCTCGGCCCCTGTACCAGACCCTGGTCCTCCTGGTGGGCGTGTACGTGGTGATGTTCCTGCCCCAGATCCTCGGACCCAGCCGGGACTCTTTGGGACGGGTGTCTCCCTCCATGGAGGAAGCTTCACGCAGCCTGGGCAGGTCACCGCTCCGCACCTTCATGGGCATCACTCTCCCCCTGATGGCCCCCGGTCTCCTGTCGGGGGCGGCCCTGGTGTTCCTGACCACCCTCAGAGAACTCCCCGCCACTTTGTTGCTCCGTCCGGCAGGATTCGAGACTCTGGCCATAAGGGTTTGGAGCGCCACCGGTGAGGGGTTTTACACTCAGGGTGCACTGGCCGGGCTGTTGTTGCTGCTGGTAGCGGCTCTTCCCCTGGCCATCGTGACCCGACATGAACTCATCCGCTAACCACCGCCCCCTCGCAGCTCATGCCCTCTGCAAGAGCTTTGACGCCACTGTGGCCCTGGATGACTTCAACCTGGAGGTGGAGAGCGGGTCCCTCCTGACCGTGCTGGGGCCGTCGGGCGTGGGAAAGACCACCGCCCTGCGGATTTTGGCCGGCTTCGAGATGCCGGATTCAGGCACGGTGAGGGTCAATGGTCAAACCGTGAACGGCCCCGGTATCTTCGTGCCGCCCGAACGCCGACAGGTAGGGATGGTCTTCCAGGACTATGCGTTGTTCCCCCATCTCAACGTAGCTCGCAACGTGGCTTTCGGGCTCGACGCCCACCATCGAGAGCTCCGGGTTTCGCAGGTGCTGGAAATGGTGGGCCTGGCCGGATTCGAGAAGCGGATGCCGCACGAGTTGTCGGCCGGCCAGCAGCAGCGGGTTGCCCTGGCCAGGGCCCTGGCGCCCGGCCCCCAGGTGATCCTGGCCGACGAGCCCTTCTCCAACCTGGACGCCGCCCTTCGCAAGAGGCTCCGGGCCGAGGTGCGCTCCATCCTCCGGGAGGCGCGGACCACCACCATCATGGTGACCCACGACCAGGAGGAGGCCCTGGCGGTGAGCGACCAGTTGGCCCTGATGAACGAGGGCCGGGTAGTGCAGACCGGCCCTCCCGACCACGTGTACCGGAACCCGGCGACCTCCTGGGTGGCCGAATTCCTGGGCGACGCCGATTTCTTCGACGCCCACGCCAAGGGAGGGCGGATCACCACCCCGTTCGGTACCTTTCCCACCACCCGCTCGGGCAAGGTGAAGGTGATGGTGCGCCCCGAGTCGGTTACGGTCTTCCCCCATGCACAGGGAGTGGCCGTGGTTACCTACCGGGAGTTCTTCGGACACGACCAATTGTTGTCGGTCAAGCTTCCCGGGAAGATCACGCTGCGCGCCCGCTGCTGGCCCCAGCCGGCCCTGGCGCCCGGAGACCGGGTGGCCGTTTCGGTGGACGGCATCCACATCTTCGACGAGCCCCAGGCGCCTCCCGCCCCGCCGGAAACCCCGCCCGGAACTCCCCTCCCCCAGCGGGTGGTCATTCCTCGGTAGAGCGCCCTCCAAGGGTCCACCACCTCGGTGGCGGCTACAAGGTCATCGGCATCCATGGTGGCCAGGTGATAGGCGCCACCCGCCAATTCCCGCAGTACCTCCAACTCCCATTGCACGCCCAGTCGAGTCTCCACCAGGTAATCGATCTCCATGACCACGAACGGGGAGACCACGATGAACGGATCCTTGGCCTCTATCCAAGCTACGACCTGGTCATGTTGTGAATCGGACTCGATGAAGAAAGAAAGGAGACCGCTGGTGTCAGCGATGACCACCTCTCGTCGAATCCCTTCGTGTACTCATCGATGTTCCTTAACCACAGGTCGTCGCCCGCCCGTAGCCAGAGCGACCGTTCGGCAACTAGCCTGAGGCCGATGGACGCCGCTGAGTTCCGCAAGAACGGGTACCAGTTGGTCGACTGGCTGGCCGACTACTGGGAGGGGATCGAGAGCCGGCCCATCCTCCCCGATGTCGAACCCGGAGACATCCGGTCGCGGATGCCGGACCGGGCCCCCGAGCGTCCCGAGCCGTTCGCCGACATCATGGCCGACCTCGACGAGATCGTAATGCCGGGCATCACCCACTGGCAGTCGCCCGGGTGGTTCGCCTTCTTCCCCGCCAACTCGTCGCCTCCGGCCGTCCTGGGCGAGTTGGCCGCCGCCGGACTGGGCGTGCAGGGGATGCTCTGGGCCACCAGTCCGGCCTGCACGGAGGTGGAGTCGCAGGTGATGGACTGGCTGGTGGACCTGATGGGCCTTCCGCAGACCTGGAAGACCACCGGCCCCGGAGGAGGGGTGATCCAGGGGACCGCCTCGGAGGCCACCCACCTGGCGGTGGTCATCGCCCGGCACCTCAAGTCCCGTGAAGTGGCAGCCGACGAGATGGTGGCCTACACCTCGGCCCAGGCTCACTCCTCGGTGGACAAGGGAGCGCGGGTGGCGGGAATCGGCCACCTTCGCCTGGTGGAGACCGACGAAACCCGGGCCATGTCCCCCGCGGCCCTCTCGTACGCGGTGGCCGCCGACCGGACGGGTGGGCTGACCCCGGCATTCGTAGCCAGCACCGTGGGCACCACGGGGACCACCGCGGTCGACCCGGTGCGGGCCATCGGCGAGATCGCCCGCTCCGAGGGCATGTGGCACCACGTGGACGCCGCCTTTTCGGGAACCGCCATGATCTGTCCCGAGTTCCGTCACTACCAGGACGGCCTGGACTTGGTGGACAGCTACGTGTTCAACCCCCACAAGTGGATGTTCACCAATTTCGACTGCTCGGCCACTTACTTCGCCGACCGCCGCCCGATGATCGACGCCCTGAGCATCACCCCTCCCTACCTCCGCAACCGGGCCACCGAGGCCGGGGAGGTGATCGACTACCGCGACTGGCAGGTGCCGCTGGGGAGGCGCTTCCGGGCCCTGAAGCTGTGGTTCGTGCTCCGCTCGTACGGCGCCGAGGGGATCAGGGCGAAAGTCCGGGAGGACGTTCGCCTGGCGCGTTGGCTGACCGAACGAATCGAAGCCCATCCGAGCCTCGAGATGGTGGCGCCGACCACCTTCTCCTTGGTCTCGTTCCGCCACTCCGAGAGCGACGAGGAGACCTCCCGGCTGGCGGAGGGGATCAACGCCTCCGGCTGGGCGTACGTCACCGCCTCGGTTCTGGACAGCCTGCCCTTCATCAGGGTCTCGATCGGCCAGACCAACACCACCGACCGCCACGTCCATCGCCTCTGGGAACTGATCGACCGGCTATCGAAGGAGCATGCATGACCGACGCGACCGAAACCAGCGCCAGGGTGGTGATGATCAACCCCAACAGCACCGAGTACATCACCCGACTACTCGCTCAGGCTGCTTTGGACACGCCCGGATTCGGACTGGACGTGGAGGTGCTCACCAGTCACGGGGGACCGCCGGCGATCTCCTCCGACCAGGACGTGGTGGACGCGGTCGCCCCGATGCTCGAAAGGCTGAGACGGCACCCGGCGGACGCCTACGTGGTGGGGTGCTTTTCCGATCCGGGGCTGGCCGTCGCCCGCGAGGAGTTCGACGCGCCGGTGTTCGGGATCGCCGAGTCCTCGATCCGGGTTGCCCGCGACATCTCACCGTCGATCGGGATCGTCGCCGGAATGGAAGGGGCTATTCCCCGCCACACCGTCTACTGGGAGAAGCTCGGAGCCCTGGACGACATAGTCGGGGAGGTCGCCTGCGGCCGGGGGGTGCTGGACCTGGAGAGCGAGGAGGCCTACCAGGATGTGCTGTCCGCCGGCGCCCGGTTGCAGGAAGCGGGCGCCGAGGTGCTGGTGCTGGGATGCGCGGGTATGACCAAGATGGCGGACCGGCTCTCGGTAGACCTGGGTCTCCCGGTGGTCGAACCCTGCCGCGCCGCCCTCCAGAGAGCCGCCGAGGCGTTGGAAGGCGACTGAACCCTTGGAGGAAACATGAACCCAATCTCTCATCCTCACCCCACCCGAATAAAGGCGGTCACCGTGGACGCAAATGATCCCAACCTTCTGGCCGAGTTCTGGGCCTTCGCCCTGGGATATGTCCTCCAGCCCCCTCCAGAGGGCTTCGAGACCTGGGAGGCCTTCGCCGACGCTTTGGACCTGTCGACCGAGGAACGGGAGAGATACGGGGCGGTTGTCGACCCCCAAGGGATCGGCCCCCGGATCCTGTTCCAGAAAGTGCCGGAAGGAAAGGCCGTCAAGAACCGGTGGCACCTGGACATAGACATGGTGGATCCATCCCTGCCCCAGGACCACCAGGACCGCGACCGCGAAGCAAAGATCGCGGCCCTGGTGGCGAGAGGCGCCACCGAGATAGAACGCTTCGACGAGCCGGTGGGAAGGTGGGTGGTGATGACCGACCCCGAGGACAACGAGTTCTGCGTCCTGGGCCCCTGAGCAAAGGAGACAAACCACCCCCGGGCGCCTGACTCGGATCGGATCCCCGGTTAACCCGACGGCTGACTCCCCAACCGCTATCGTGCCCGAAATGACCCTGGTCTCCGCCCAGACGGAACGCAACCGGACCGCCGCAATCTACACGCTGGTCTCCGTGGTAGGCATCTCGGTGCTGCCCCTTGTCATGGTGATGGTGGGAGCGCCCGAAAGCCCGCTGCTGTTCGGCGCCTTCCTGTCGGTCGGCACATCCGCGGGGTCACTGGCTTTTCTGGCGGGCCGCTACCGCGCGCAGTTGCGGGACCGGGACATCCGGGCGCTCATCAGGAAGAACCTGGCGAGTTGGCCGATTCTCTTCGTCCTGGTGGGCACGTTCGAGTTCACGTTCTTCGCCTGGAGCACCAGGTTCGTCGACCCTTCCGTGGCCACCATCCTTTGGGGAAGCTGGCCGATAATTTTCGTGTTCCTTCTCCGCCGGATCTTCAGCGGCCGCCGGGCGCGGCCCAGCCGCTACAAAAGGATCACCCCGTCGCTGGTCCTGCTCATGGTCCTCAGCCTGGTCGGCCTGGCATTCGTGGTCCTGGCACAGGCAAGCAAGCAGACCGGGTTCGACTGGACATCGGACTCCTCCTGGGTCGGGTTCGTCTTTGCCGTGTTCAGCGGAGTGCTGATCACTCTCAACATCTTCTCCTTCTCCTGGGCGGCGGACCTGGCCGCCAAGTCCAGGACGCTGAACCTCGCCGGAGGGCCGAGAAACATGGAGTTGTTCTTCATGACGGTGGTGGTGTGTGTCTCCAATGCCTTCACCGCGCCGATCAAGGCGGGGTTCAGCCTGGCGGCGTCCGAGCCGATCCGGATGGACGTGATACTGGGAGCCCTGATCATGGGCGGCACGCTGAGGGTGGGCAGTTCCCTGCTTTGGCGTCACGCCAACCAGATCACCCATGCGCTCGGGATCAACGCCATCGGGTACGGAGAGCCGTTGTTCGGAGTGCTGTGGCTGGCCCTGTTCTGGGAAGTTGACATCTCCCGGGTCGACTACCTGGTACTCGGGACCTGCGCCATCATCGCCTCCAACATCCTCATCAACTCCGAAGTCGAGATCAGCCGAGGATTCAAGTCGGCGATCCTGGCGATGTGGGCTACCGGCGCGATCGTCTATTTGAGAGACGATGGCCCGCTGTGGGGAAGCGGGAGGTTCTTCGGTGTCCTGGCTCTGCTGGCCGGCGCGTTCGCCCTGCTCCAGGCTCTCCGTTCCACGACCGCCTCTCCTCCCACTACCGGAAGACACGCCCTGGCTCGATCACGTTCGTCTGAGATGCCACCGAGGGGGGCCAAGAGCACACTGATCACAGACGGCCTCAACCTTGCCGGAACGTTCACCATGGGCCTGTACGGTTCGGTGGCGATCGGTTTGACGATCATTGTCCGACCTGCGGTGACAGGATGGGTGGGGCTGGCGGTCGATGTGTTCGCCGTTTCCTTCTGCACCGCCATCGCCGCCTCCGCCTTTCACACCTCCCGCTGGACGGGGGGGATGGGCGGACCCTCCCCGCAGGTGGTGAGCACGGAACCGCCGGCGGCGGGCAGCGGATGGGAGCAGCGGGAACGCCGGATTTCGAACTGGACCAACGCCGCCGTGGCGACCGGGACCTATCTCTCGTTCCTCTACCTGCTGTGGGACAAGTGGCTCAACTAGGATGCCTGCGTAAGTAGAAGTGGCCGATCGGAGCGGGACCATGGACTTTGAAGATCGTTTGGATGACCAGAGCAGGGCCTATTTGGAGACATCCGCCGATGTGGACCTCTCCGACATCTCGAAGGCTCGCGAGAACCTTGACGACCTGGTAGCGGATCTGTTCGCCCAGGGGGATGTACCCGGCGTGGATGTGGAGAATCACTGGGCGCCAGGCCCGCCGGGAGACCCCGATGTGATGGTGCGGGTCTACACGCCAATGGACCTCCAAGGTCCGGCTCCCGGCTACTTGTGGATCCACGGCGGAGGCATGGTGGTGGGGACTGCGTCGATGGAGGATCACCAATCCAAGTCAACCGCGGTGGAGATGGGCTGCGTGGTGGCGTCGGTGGAATACCGACTGGCGCCCGAAAACCCCCACCCCGCGCCAGTTGAGGACTGCTACGCAGCGCTGAAGTGGTTGGCGGATAACTCCGAGAGCCTGGGAGTAGATCCAAAAAGGATCGCTATAGGCGGCGCCTCGGCGGGCGGAGGACTGGCGGCCGCCGTGGCCCTCCTGACCAGAGACCGCGGTGAGGTGGAGATCATCTTCCAGCAACTCATCTATCCGATGCTGGACGACCGCAACATCACTCACGCCAGCCATTTCGTCCAACACCCCAAGGTGTGGAACCGCCAATCCAACATCATCGGGTGGAGCGCGCTGCTGGGAAAGCCGGCCGGATCCGACGACGTCTCTGCATATGCCGCTCCCGCCCGCGCCGAGGACTTGTCGGGATTGGCTCCCGCTTTCGTCATCGTGGGCGAACTGGACCTGTTCGTGGACGAGTCGATCGACTACGCCATGCGCCTCATCCAGGCCGGGGTGTCCACCGAGTTGCATGTCTTCGCCGGGGCCTTCCACGGCAGCGAACTGATGATCAAGACCTCCGAAACCAGTCGGCGGTTCATAGAAACCACCAAAGCAGCCCTACGCCAGGCCCTTCACGGCTGAACCCAAACGGCCACTACTCTCTTTTTCGAGATTGATGCCTCCGGGATAGGTGGATGAGTATGGACTGGGACGACCGCTTGGACGACCAAAGCAGGGCGGTGCTGGACCTGGTCCCAGCAGCACTGCGGGACATGTCGGACATCCCCGCCGCTCGTCGCGCCATGGAGGACTTGATGGCGGCCACCCTCGCAGTCAATCCCGACATTCCGGGAGTGGACGTCGAGGATCATCGGGTTCGGGGAGCCCCCGGTGACCCAGACGTGATGGTGCGGGTCTACACGCCGTCGGGCGTCGGAAGGCCAGCGGCCGGTTTCTTTTGGATTCACGGCGGGGCGATGGTGGTGGGAAGCGTCGCCATGGACGACCTCAGATGCAAGGAACTGGCCGCCGAGATGGGCTGCGTGGTGGCCTCGGTGGAGTACCGCCTCGCTCCCGAGCACCCGTATCCGGCGCCTGTAGCGGACTGCTACGCGGGGTTGAAGTGGTTCTTCTCCCAGGCCGAACACCTGGGAGTGGACCGGTCCAGGATCGTCTTGAGCGGCACCTCGGCGGGCGGTGGGCTGGCCGCCGCGGTGACCCTGCTGGCAAGAGACCGGGGCGAGATGGAGATTGCCTTCCAGCAACTCATCTACCCGATGCTGGACGACCGCAACATCACCCCTTCCAGCCACTCCATCCAGCACCCCAAGATGTGGAACCGTCAGTCCAACATCGCCGCGTGGAGCGCCTTCCTGGGAAAACCGGCCGGATCAGACGACGTCTCTCCCTACGCCTCTCCGGCCAGACACGAGGACCTGTCGGGCCTGCCTCCGGCGTTCATCATCGTGGGCGAGTTGGACCTCTTCGTGGACGAGGACATCGAATACGCCCAACGTCTGACCCGGGCCGGGGTGCCGACCGAACTGCACGTGTTCCCCGGCGCCTTCCACCTGAGCGACCGTTACCTGCCGACGTCCCCGACCAGCCGCCGCTGGGCGGCGGTAACCGCGGCGGCCCTGCGCCAGGCCCTCCACGGGTAAGTCCTCCATCCTCGGGGTCTACCGCCGGGAGACTCGGCTACTTTCCGGCTTGAATGAGAACACACCCGCCGTCCTCTACCTCGATGAACAGGCTGTGCCGGTCCAGCAACTGCATGCCGACGAGAGCGACCGCTTCGGACATGTAGGCATAGACATGGCGGAGGCAGCCGTCCCAAAGAACCGTTGTCCGGTACACGTCGAGCATCGCCGTGCTGCTATCGGCCAGAGTCGCTGGGAGTCTCGCCGAGCGGAGCAGCCCCAGGGCGGCCACCGATTCCGACGGCAGGGTCAGGAACCCGTTGAAGCCGGTGTCGACGACGGCCTCGATCTCCGCGCTCTGCCCTGAGGGGCCTCGGACAGTCAGGGATATGACAGGTTCGTAGGCGGCGTTCACTACGCCCTGTATCACTCCACCCTCGGTATGAACCGGCCCCCAAAGGTGTGCACGGCCCGGAACCCGACCCGCTCGCACCAGACATTGACAGCGTCCGGGCTCTGCTCCCGCAGACCCTCCACCGCTTCCACCAGGTCATGGCCCATGGCCCAAATGCCGGTGTCCAGATCGATGGCGACCACCTCTCTAAAGTGGTCCGCCTCCACCTGCGGCCGGATGTCCCGCTGGTAGATCTCCCTGCCCAGGCGGGCAGTCTCCTCCTTCGACATGGTTGGCAGCCTGCGGTCCACAACCTCCCGTCCCGGCGATGCCATCTCCACATCCCTCATCGTCATCCCTCCTTCCAAGGCGTCTTCGACATGGCTCATGGTACCCCCGCCCCGGGCTATGAGACTGGCGGAAGGGCGCCGCGCAACCTTGAAGCCGTCTTCGGTTCCTGTCTCCGGTCAGGGGACCAGCGCCGCGGCGGCGTCGCCGAAGAAGGTGGCGAGTCCCGGGAACACTCCCACCACCAGCACCGCCACCAGCGCCAGGCCCATGGCCAGGGAGAGAGGCCCGGTGGGGCCGGTCTCGGTGTCCTCGGGGATCTCGTCGGGCGCCTGGTCGAACCAGGCCGTCTTCACCACCCGGGCGTAGTAGTAGAAGGCCACCACCGCGTTGACCGCCGCGATGACGGCCAGCCAGACGCCCGCGGGGCCGGTGGAGATAAGCACTGCTCGGAACATCACGAACTTGGCGAACCACCCGGCCAGGGGAGGCAGTCCGGCCAGAGACAGGAAGAACACCGCCAGCATCACCCCCAGGCGGGGGGAATAGGAGCCCAGCCCCCTCCATTCGGGGATCTCGTAGCTTCCGATGCGCCGCCCTCCGGCGATCACCACCGCGAAGGCGCCCAGGTTCATCACCGCGTAGATGACCAGGTAGATGACGGTGGCGCCCAGGCCTTCCGACAGGCCGTCGGTGGCAATGGCGCCTCCGGCGAAGGGAACCAGCATGAACCCGGCTTGGGCCACAGACGAGTAGGCCAGCAGGCGGATCAGATGGGACTGGCGCAGAGCCGACAGGTTGGCCACGGTCATGGAGACCGCCGCCATCAGCCACAACGCCGGGCCCCAGAAGTCGGTCACCGCCGGGAGAGCCAGGTAGATCACCGCCAGCATGGCCACGAACCCGGCCAGCTTGGAGGAGACCGAGAGATAGGCGGTCACCGGCGGAGGAGACCCCTGGTAAGTATCCGGCGCCCAGAAGTGGAAGGGGACCGCCGAGACCTTGAAGCCGAACCCCACCAGGATGAGGAGCACCGCCAGGCCCAGCACCGGCTCGGAGGCCATCCCTTCCGCCGAGATCGCCTCCCGGATGCCGTCGAAGGACAGTTCCCCGGTGAGACCGAAGAGGAGCGACATCCCGTACAGCATCAGGCCGGTGGACAGCACCCCGATTATGAAGAACTTGAGCGAGGCCTCGTTGGAGCGGAGGTCGCCCTTGCGCCACCCGGCCAGGAGGAACAGCGGGCCGGTGGTCAACTCCAGGGCGACGAACAGCACCACCAGGTCCCGCGCCGAGGTGAGAACCATCGAACCCAACAGCGAAGACAGAAGGAGCAGGTAGTACTCGCCCTGGTAGTAGCGGTCGGACTCGATGTAGGAGACCGAGATGAGGAGCACCAGGTAGCCCGCCACCAGGAACACACCCTTCAGCACCAGCGCGAACTCGTCCACGACATAGGAACCGTCGAACATCGAGTAGTTGTCGCCGGAGACCGCCATGAGGATCACCGGCACCATGGCCAGGGTGGTCCCCACCACGGCCAGCGCTGCCACCCAGTATTTTCGCTCCCGGGGCAGGAACAGATCGACTGCCAGCACCACCAGGAGGGCGGCGGCCACCACCACCTCGGGCGCGATGGCCAGCCAGTCGATCCGCGGCATTACTTAGCCTCCGACGGCCCGGAACGCCGTTTCCACCAGGCCCACCACCGCGTCGGTGGTCGCCCCCAGCACCAGCCTGGGATAGACGCCCACCGCCACGATCAGCACGATCAGCGGCGCCCAGGCGGCCATCTCGTAGCGGTCCACGTCGTGGAATTCCTTCCCGGCCCACTCCGACGACGGCTCGCCCAGGTTGACCTTCTGGAGCATCCACAGCATGTAGCCGGCGGTGAGCACCGTGCCGATCGCGCCGATCACCATGGCGGTGCGGAAGAAGGAGGTGGAGAGACCCGGGAGCGGCTGGTAGGAGCCCAGGAGCGCCATGAACTCGCCCCAGAATCCGGCCAGGCCGGGCAGACCCAGGCTGGCCATGGCGGTGAACCCGAGGATCCCGCCCATGACGGGCATCAGCTTGAGGTTGCCGCCGAGGCGCGACATCTCCCGGGTGTGGTAGCGGTGGTGGATCGATCCGGCCAAAAAGAACAGGAGCCCGGTGATAAGGCCGTGGGCCACCATCCCGATGATGGCGGCGTTGATCCCCACCTCGGTGAGGGTGGCGATGCCCAGCATCACGAATCCCATGTGCCCCACCGACGAGAAGGCGATCAACCGTTTGACGTCGGTCTGGGCCAGACACGCCAGGGACCCGTAGATGATCCCGATCACCGCCAGCACCGCGATGGCAGGCGCCCAGTCGCGGGCGGTCTCGGGGAGGATGGGGATGGCGATCCGGATGAAGGCGTAGGAGCCGAGCTTTAGAAGGATGGCGGCCAGCAGCACCGACCCGACGGTGGGCGCGGCGGTGTGGGCATCGGGGAGCCAGGTGTGGAAGGGCCACATCGGAACCTTCACCGCGAAGCCGAGGAACATCGCCCCGAACACCAGCCAGGCGAAGGTGCCCTGGAAGAGGTGCCCGCGGGCGATCAACTCGGGGATGTCGAAGGTGGACTGCTGGCCTCCCGACCCCGACTTGAAATAGAGGGCCAGGAAGCCCAGCAGCATGAAGGCCGACCCGAACAGGGTGAAGATGAAGAACTTGATCGCCGCGTACAGGCGGGTCTCCACTTCTTTGCGGAACCCGGGGATCTTCCGCATGGTGCGGTCTCCCCAGATGCCGATCATGAAGTACATGGGAAGGAGCACCAACTCGAAGAAGATGAAGAACAGCACCAGGTCGAGGGCCACGAAGGTCCCGTTCATCCCGGTGGCGAGGATCATCATCAGGATGAGGAAGGCCCGGGGGTTGCGGGGCTCGTCCCAGTGCTGCCAGGAGTAGATCACGCACAGCACCACCACCAGAGCCGACAGCACCAGGAGCGGCAGGCTGATCCCGTCTATTCCGATGTGGTAGTTGGCGCCGATCGCCGAGATCCAGGGAAGGTCCACCTCGAACTGGAATCCGGCGGCCGCGCCGAAGTCGAAACGGGCCGCGACCACCACCGCCAGGACCAGGGTCACCACGCTCACCAGGAGCGTCCACTGCTTCACCGCCTCCTCCCGCTCCTTGGGGATGGCCAGGGCCACCAGCGCTCCCACCAGTGGGAGAAAGACGATCAGGGTCAGAGCCCAGCTATCCAACAAATCCATTTATCAGTCTCCCATTCGGTATCTCATAGGACGAAAAGGACCACGACCGCCAGCAGCAGCAGACCCGCCACCAGCAGGCCAGCATACTGCTGAACCCGGCCGCTTTGAATCCGGCGAATCAGGCCCCCCATTCCCGAGGTTCCCCACGACAGTCCGTGCACCACCCCGTCGATGCCGTGCTGGTCGACCCCGCCGTACAACAGGCCGGCCAGGCGCTGACACAGCGCCCCGACCCCGTTCACCACCCCGTCGATCACGTAGTCGTTCACCCAGTTCACCGCCCGGGCGGCCGGTTGGCGGATCACCCACACCAGCCCCAGGGCGGCGTGGTCGAGGTAGTACTTCTGGCGAAGGAGGGGGTACAGCACCGGGATCTCCACCCGGTCCCGGTCGGGCCGGGCGGCGGCGGACGGCCCGAACGCCATCCACCCCAGCCACAGACCGGCCACGGCTGCGGCCAGGCCCGCCGCGGCCAGGCCCAGGTCGATGGCCTCGGCGTGGTGGTCGCCCATCGGCACGCTCCGCACCGAGAGCCAGTCGGTGAAACTTCCGATCCACGGCAGCTTCAGGCCGGGGATGTTCACCACCCCGGCCAGCGCGGCGGGGACCGCCAGCGCCCAGAGGGGACGGGTCATGATCGGCGGCGACTCGTGAGGCTCGCCATGCCCCCGGTACTCCCCGAAGAAAGTGAGCGCCACCGCCCTGGCCATGTAGAAGGCGGTCACGAATGCGCCCGCCACCGCGATCCACATCACCAGGTTGTACCCCTCGTAGCCGAGGGTGGCCAGGATCTCGTCCTTGGACCAGAACCCCGACAGGGGGAACACCCCGGCCAACGCCAGGGCGCCGATCACGAAGGTGCGGTAGGTGTCGGGCATGTGGCGGCGCAAACCCCCCATG
>JAPPFD010000035.1 GCA_028823995.1 bacterium
AACAGGAACACGGTACCCACCGGGAGGGGCCCGGGTTATCGTTCGATTTGTAGACCCGCCGCTTAACCTGCAACTTCATTCAGCAGACAGAACCAGGGGGCACCCTGATACTAAAAAGGGTACTGACAAAAACAAACACTGCTCTGAACTGGTATGTTATAGACCGATAAGGTGTTGGGGGAGGGAGCCCAAAGGGAACCTTGTTTTTCGCGGCTTTTACGAGTGGACAATTCAGCCTGTCTGCGCCTGTCGGCGGACTTCGGAGAGGGTGGAGTGGGGGAGGATCGCCTCGGGGTCGACGAGGATGTCCAGCACTGCGGGCACCCGGGCATCGAGGGCCTTTTCGAAAGCCGGTGGGAAGTCCTGGGTGCGCTCGATGGTGGCGCCGAAGGCTCCGAAGGCCCGCGCGTAGGCCGCGAAGTCGGGGTTGTCGAGGTCAGTGCTGCTGGGCCGGCCCGGGAAGGTCCGCTCCTGGTGCATCCTGATGGTGGCCAGCATTCCGTTGTTGACCACCAGGACGATGATCGGGGCGTCGTACTGCACGGCGGTGGCCAACTCCTGACCGGTCATTAGGAAATCCCCGTCGCCGGAGATGGCAACCACCGGTACATCGGGATGGCGCAGCTTGGCGGCTACCGCGGCCGGTACCGCATACCCCATCGCACCGCTCTGAGGTCCGAGTTGGGTCCCGTACTGCTTGAACCGGTAGTACCGCTGAGGCCAGAGGGTGTAATTGCCGGCGCCGTTGGTGAGGATCGCGTCGGGGGGTAGGCGAGAGTCGAGGTAGGTCATCGCCTCCCCGAAGTCCACCACACCCCGTGCCGGCGGAGCCAGGAGACTGGCCTCGTAATCGGAGCGGGCCTCGGCTGCCCAGCCTCGCCACCGCTGGCCGGAGAGAGGTGGTGTGGCCGCAAGGGCGGCCACCGTCTCGGGGATTCCTGCGCAGATGCCGAGAGTGGGCTTGTATACCCGACCCAACTCGTCGGGGTCAACATGAATGTGAACCAGGGTCTGGGTGGGGTTCGGGGGCTCGAGCAGTGTGTAACCCCTGGTGGCCGTGTCGCTCAGACGTGTCCCGACCGCGATGATCAGGTCCGCCTGGAGTATCCGGTCGGCGAGGCTGGCCACAACCCCTACACCCGAGTGGCCGACATAGCAGTGCGACCGGTTGTCGAGGAAGTCCTGCCGGCGGAAGGACACCGCCACCGGGAGGTGGTTGCGTTCTGCCCAGGAGGTCAGCGCCCCGGCGGCATCGGCGTCCCACGCGCCGCCGCCGACCATCACCAGCGGCCGGTGGCTTCCCTCCAGCAGGGAACGCAGTTCGGCCAGTTCCCCGGGGCTGGGCCCGGGCCTCGTCGGTGGCGCCGCCACGGGGGCATCGGGCACCGACACGTGCTCGGCCAGCACGTCCTCAGGCAGGGACACGACCACCGGTCCCGCCCGACCACCCCGCGCCACCCGCACGGCTCGGGCCGTGACTTCGCTCAGATGCTCCGGGCGCTCCACTTCCACCGCCCATTTGGCCAGCGGGGCGAACAACGCCTCGATGTCGACCTCCTGGAAGGCCCCCCGACCCCGCTGGCCGGTGGGGACCTGACCCACGAAAAGCAATAGGGGAGTGCTGCTCTCGGCAGCATTGTGCACTCCCACAGAGGCGTGTGTCGCCCCCGGGCCCCTGGCGACCAGGGCAACGCCCGGCTCGCCACGGAGACGGGCGTGCGCCTCGGCCATGATGGTGGCTCCGGCCTCGTGGCGGCAGGAGACAGTGCCAATCAGGGGGTCGTCGTACAGGGCGTCCAGGACAGGCAGGAAGGCCTCGCCCGGCACGGTGAAGATCGTGTCCACGCCGTGGCGGCGCAATTGGTCGACCAGCACCTGTCCCCCGTGGCGTGGGATGGGACCCGAGCCCCTCAAGGGAGCCGTTCCTCGTCCACACAACGAATTGCAGCTTCCCTCATCCACTTGGGTCTAGCTTATGCGCCGGAACCTCTTTGCTCGGCGACCCGACGGGTGGGGCTCGCCGGGGAGACGGCATTGGCGATGGAGGCGTCGACATTCTCATCGAATCGATCGGACTCCCTGAACTGGACCAGGTCTATGGCCTCGACGTGCACGAAGGCTTCGTCCAGGTGCCGCACCCGCCGCTGGAGAATCTGTTGCACTCCCTCCCCGACGGTGTGGCCCTCTCCCACCGAAAGCCTCGAGTCGACCCCGATCGAGATGTCGGCGCGGAGACGATGGCCCATCCACCGCACCTGGCAACTGTTCACGCTCAGGACTCCGTCGATCGAGTTCGTTACGCTCTCGACCTCCTTCACCAACTCCGGGTCCACGGCGTCCATGAGCCGCCAGTAAATGTCGCGGGCCGCCGACCAGAGGATGCGAAGGATGATGATGCCGACGATGATGCCGGCGATCGGGTCGGCGCGCTCGAATCCCAGCCAGACGCCCACGGCACTGGCCGCTACCGCCAGCGACGTGAACCCGTCGGCGCGGGCGTGGCGTCCATCGGCGACCAGGGCCGCCGATCCGATCTGGCGGCCAACCCGGATACGGTATATGGCCACCAGTTCGTTGCCGAGAAAACCGATTACCCCCGCCGCAAAAAGAACGCCCAGGTAGTCGAGTTCGCGTGGATTGAAGAGCCGCTCGACCGACTCCCAGATCGCGATGATCGCCGACAGGAGAATCATCAGCACGATGAACAGCCCGGCTACGTCCTCAGCCCGTCGGAACCCGTAGGTGTACCGGCGGGTAGCCGCCCTTCTCCCCAGCTTGAAGGCGATGAACAGGGGCACCGCGGTGAGCGCGTCGGAGAAGTTGTGAATGGTGTCGGCAACCAGCGCCACCGAACCGGTGAAGAAGACGATCCCGGCCTGGAGTACTGCGGTCACCATCAGCCCGGTGAATGAGATGACCAGCGCCCTGATACCGCGTTCACTGCTTTCTAGAGCGCTGTCGATTGATTCGGCATGATCATGGGAGTGGGTCCCGAACAACTCGCTCACTCCGTGCTTGAACCCCGACCAGAGCGACCCGGAACCATGATCGTGGCCGTGCCCGTGCCCATGGTCATGTCCGTGGCCATGGTCGTGCCCGTGCCCGTCGGAGTGGTGATCTCCGTGGGGGTGGTCGTGCCCGTGCCCGTCGGAATGGTCATGTCCGTGGCCATGTCCGTGGCCGTCTGGATGAGCCTGGGAGAGGTGCTCCGCCTCCGACCGGTGGCCCGCGCCGGATGAAGTGGAAGGACTACCGGTTGAATGCGGAGCGGAGTCGTGGGGGTCGTCCGATGACATCTTTATCACTATTACTCCGTATTGACTACAAAGGTTATTGCACACCACTATATTCTTGTCAACCCACAGTTGCAACTGGTGTCATTTGATACTTTTGCCATTCGTTCCAGTTATGTTGCCCCTGTGATGAAACCCCCGACCCTTTGATCTGCAAGTGGAAGGTGAACTTGACAACGACCGCAGATGGGCATCTGGTCTGATGACATAGGTTTGCAATAGTTGTCCCGGTGCTCCTGCTATAATGTGTTTAGCGAATGTCCAACGGCGTAGTCGTCACCGAAGATTTGATGATCGAGAGAATCCGGGCGGCCGGATTGCGCTTGACCCTTCCCCGGGCAGCGGTGGTCCGCGCATTGGCCGAGATCGATGAGCCCTTTCTGAGCGCCCGCATGATCATCGACCACGTCCTGGAGCACGCCGGGCGGATAGAGGCCTCGACCGTCTACCGCATACTCGATGACTTGGCGCGTATCGGCCTGGTGCACCACATTCCGCTGCGGAACGGTCAATCGGGAAGGTGGCATGTCACCCTTAACCACGACCACGAACACCTGGTGTGTGAACAATGCGGCAACACCACGGAGATACCTCACACCGAGTTCACACCCCTCTTCGAGATTCTCCGGGAGAAATACGGCTTTGAGATCTATCCCCACCACTTCGCGTTCCTCGGGTTTTGTGGTAGCTGTGGTCCCCAGGACGACCACCCTCATCCACGCGGCGCGGCCTAAGGGTCGCCGATCCTCACCCTGGGGTCTGTGGGAGCGGGCGGTCCTGATCTAACCCGAGCGTCGCCCACCCGGCGGGTCCCGATTGGGCGTTGCATCGGACCTGAGGGTGACGGCCGCGGTCAGGGGACCGGTTGAATCGGGGGCGTGCTGTCAGCCGAGGGGACGTGCGTCGGTGACCGTGTAGCACATGATCTCGCGACTCACGATCGGCAACGAGGCTGCCCGCTCCCTCCAAGCGGCCATGTGTTCCGACTCGAAGTGCTGGTCGAGGGCCTCCTGGTGGTCCCAAAGCTCGTAAAGCCGGATTAGATCGGCGTCATCCGGATCGGGTGTGAACGCGTAGACACGGCAGCCGGGTTCCTCGAGGGATGCAGCCACCATCGACGCCACCTCCTCGAAGAAACGGGCTCGGGATCCCGGCTCCATCCGGAATGTCCCGGCGACGATCATCATCGGTTTCACAATACCGGTCAAGAGTACCGTGGTCTCAAGGGGTGATCAATGGTCACCGGCGTCGCAGCATCCTGAAGCGGGTGGGGCGGAACGGCTCGAGGTCGACGGTGGTGCGCTCTGCATCGACAAGTTGGCCGACCAACTCCCCGGTGATGGCGGCCATGGTGAAGCCGAGGTGACCGTGGCCATAGGCGAGGTACACGTTCTTCTGGCGAGGCGATCGGCCAATCACCGGGAGCGAGTCAGGATGGGAAGGCCGGAAGCTCATCCACTTGTCCGCCCCGTCGGTGTTCATGTCGGGAAAGAGTTCCTGAGCGGCCCGGATCAGCGCATCCGCCCGAGCGTAAATCGCGGGAGAGCTCAAGCCCGCCAACTCGTCGGTGCCCGCCAGGAGAAGCCAACCCGGAACGGGAGTTATCCCCACGTGGCGGTCCATGTAGATCAGGGGTCCGTCCAGGGCGATGCCGGGATCGGGAATCCTGACGCCGTAGCCGCGTTCGGTGTCGAGAGGCGTGTCGAAACCCAGGGCGCGGACCAGAGAACGCGACCAGGCGCCGGCGGCGATCACCACCACAGACGCCCCCAGTCGGCCGCCGTCGGTCTCCACCGCCGAGACCCTGTCTGCCTCAATCCGGAAACCCCGCACCGTGTGCTCCAGCCATCGACCCCCGGCCTCTCTGAACCGGGCGGCGACCGCGGCTGTGAACGTCGGTGGGTCGCAGTAGTAGGAGTCCGGCACCAGCACCCCCCGACTGATGCGGCCCGAGAGGGCGGGGTACAGGGCTGCCACAGCGCGCCGGTCGAGAACCTCAACGTGGATCCCCCGCGCACGGCGCACTTCCAGGCCATATTGCGCCTTTCTGAAGGCGGCCTCCGAACCGTAGGCGAGTAGGTGACCGCCCGCGAAGAGCCCGGCATCCGGATCCGGCATCGCCAGGAGATCGGAGTACGCCCGCACGGCCTGTTTCTGCAAACTGGCAATGGCCACGGACAGCTTTTCCACCCGGCTCGGACGGCTTGCGAGGAGGAACCGAGCCAGCCAGGGAGTCAGTCTCGGTAGGTATCGCCAACGGATCGCCAGGGGCGACAGCGGGTCCAGGAGCATTTTCGGCACCGCGCGGATCACCCCCGGCGTGGCGGTGGGAAGGCAATTGCCGATCGAGAACAGGCCGGCGTTGTGCCCGGATGCTCCGTTGCCCGGGGGTCCTCGGTCGACAATGGCGACACCGTATCCGCGTCGCTGCAGATGCAGCGCGGAGCAGAGCCCGATGATTCCTCCACCGACCACTACGACGTCGGCGTCCGAAGAGCGCGTTTTGCTCACAAACCCCCTGACGGGATCGGAAACCGGGAGACAGACACGGTCGATACTAACCAGCGATCCCGGCGTCCCTACGGGTGCGGAGACTCCTCCCCCGTGCGGGTTTCTTCGCTTGGGACAAGGCGCGGGCCAGGCTCCGGCGGGGCGGAGAAGGTATACTCAGCGATCCCCCGAAGGTCCTCTGACAACACCCCTGGACGCGGAGGAGCGATGCCTGGCCGTCTGGAAGACAAAGTAGCCATTATCACCGGTGGCGCCACCGGCATGGGTCGAGCCGCCGCACTCCTCTTCGCCGGGGAAGGCGCCAAGGTGACGGTGGCGGATCGCAACGTACCCGAGGGGCGGAACACGGTGGCCATGGTGGCGGAGGCCGGTGGCGAAGCCCTGTTCGTCGAGACGGACGTCTCCAAGGCCGAACAGGTGAGCAATATGGTGGACCAGACGCTGGAGCGTTTCGGGAAGCTGGACGTATTGGTGAACAACGCGGGGATTCTCATCCGAACGCCGCCACTGGCGGAAGTGTCCGAGTTGGTCTGGAACCTGACCCTCGACACCAATATTCGCGGAGTGTTTCTCTGCACCAAGTACGCCATCCCCCACATGGTGGGCCGAGGGGGGTCGATCGTCAATGTGTCTTCGGGCGCCGGCATTCACCCCACCACCCACGCCGTGCCGTACGGTGTCAGCAAGGCCGGGGTCATCCAACTCACATTGACCACCAGCTCCCAGTACGCCCCGGATGGGGTGCGGTGCAACGTCATCGTGCCCGGGCCCATCGACACCCCACAGGCCCGGGGGAGCACCGGGAGCGCCGAGGAGTTCGCTCTGATCCCCTCGCGGGTGGCGCTGGGGCGGGCGGGTACTCCCCGGGACATCGCCAACCTCATGCTGTTCCTGGCCTCCGACGAGTCGTCCTTCATCAGCGGCGCCGCCATCCAGATCCACGGCGGCGGCCAGGTGTAGGACCGAGAAGGGAGAGAGAAGATGTCCCAGCAGGCCCTCCGGGAGATCATCGACCGGGCAGTCGCCGACTACGGGTTCCGGCTGGCCGTGATGTGGGGAACAGACGACGTGATTGCGGGGTCGGACCTCACCTCGGGAGAGGGTGAGTCCCTTCGGGATCTGGTCGTTCCGGAACTCAAGAAGCTCCCCAACCCGGTCGAACCCGCCGACCATGCCGCGGTCCAGGAGCGTCTGGCCAACCTGGCGTCCTGAGCGTCTGCCACTTCAACCCTGAACGCTCCACTCCTTGTGGGCGGTGGCGCCTCAAGACGTGAGGAACGGTAGCGGGCAGGCCGCGCCGAATATTCCGGTGGCTCAACTACGTCCCCTCTCCTAAGTTGGGGAGGAGATGAACGCGAAGACTTCTCTGTTGTTGGCGGGAACAATGATCGGGTTGATGGCGACCGCCGGTTGCCAGGGAGAAGACGGGCCATCCGGCGGAGCCATCGAAATACCTTCGGGCCGGGAACCGGATGCGTCGGTTGCCGGCACCGTCACCTACCGGGAGCGTCTGACCCTAACCCCGGAGGCAACCCTGGTGGTGGAGTTGCGGGACGTCTCCTATGCTGACGGGCCCGCACCACTCATCGCCCGCCAGACCATCGTCGGACCGGGCCAGGTTCCCATCGAATTCGAGGTTCACTACAGCCGAAGGGACATCATCTCCGGCAACCGGTACTCGATCAGCGCCGAGATAGTCGAGTCCGACGGACGGCTGGCCTTCACCAACGACACGGTTCATGAGGTGATCACCCGCGGCAATCCCGACAGGGTCGGCATGATCCTGGTGCTGGTGGAGCCCCCGCCGGACCTGGTGGCGGAACTGGAGGGCGGATCCGACTGGCGGACCTGGGTGGAGACCCCCGTCGAGGTGATCTGGGCGAACCTGATACCGAACGAACCGGAACCCTACTTGATGATCGCCTATTACCAGTCCACCATGGAAGGATGTGCCCGCCCCGGCAACCAGGGACTGGAGGTCCACGGCAATGACGTGATCGCCAGCGTCACCTTGTACCAGCCCCCACCCACCCCCTGGGGAATACCTTGCCACACAGAAGTCGTGGAACTCGACGCCGTGGAGCCGATCACCGCGTCTCTGCAGCCCGCCGACACCTACCGGGTGATCGTCAACGGCCGGTTGACCACCACGTTCACTCTGGCGGACCCGCGACTTGGACACACCTTCATCGCCGAGTCGCCCATCGAGCGCGCCGAGGTGGGGACGTCGGGTACGGGGCCCCTCCTGTACGAACTCCGAGTCATCTCCGGCATGCCGAGAGGCAGCAGCTGTTCGCAGTTCAACGGCTACGAGATCCGCCGGCGAAGGACCAACCGCGTGGAAGTGTCAGTCACTCACCACGAAGTTTCCGACCCGGAGGTTGCTTGCACGGCGGACTATCCGGTCGTGGAAACGATCGTTCCCCTGGGCTCCGCTTTCGAAACCGGCGTCGAATACATCGTCGACGTGAACTCGGAACCTGTCGGTTCCTTCGTCGCCCGCTAGCAACGGGTTGCCATCGGGGGGTTCCCAAGCGCAAATAGGATGGTTTGCATCGCAAATAGAGATGGTTTGCATTAGAGACTGATAAGGTACAATGAGATCGGTTCGGAACGTTGCCGCTATCGATTCATCGGAGTGTCGATGCCCGAGCCGGACAAGAGAGCCCCCCAGTGGGAAGGAGTACTGGATGAGCGTCCACGATCCACACGAGTGTGACGGTCACGAGCACCACGGAGAAGAACCTGGTCACGTGCACGACTCGCACGAGTGCGACGATCACGAGCACCATGCAGAGGAACATCAGCACGATTCTCACGAGTGTGATACTCACGAGCATCATGGAGATGAGCCCGGGCATGTGCACGATCCGCACGAGTGCGACGGTCACGAGCACCACGGACACTAACTCCCTCTAAACGCAAAGAGGCTCCGCTGCTACTCCAGCAGCGGAGCCCTTTTGTTTAAGAGGCTTTCGCGGCTACCCGAGAGGCCGCGAGCGGGCCAGTAGGTGGCCGACGTGATGGTCCTCGGTGCAGCCGGTCACGGCCTCCTCAACCTGGATAGTGACATGGTCGATCTCGAAGCCCTCATGGGCGATTCTTCGGAGTTCGCGTAACAGCGCGTCCGTGTCGCCCTCGAAGGAAGGGTCGATCAGCACATGGGCGGTGAGCGCCTCGAGACCCGAGGAGATGGTCCACACGTGCACGTCGTGTATCAGGGTGACGCCTTCCACGTCTTCCATTTCACTGCACAGCCGGTATACATCGATGTGATCGGGCACTCCTTCCAGCAGCACCTTGAACACCTTGACGGTGAGACTCCATGAACTGTGGGCGACCAGCGCCGCGATCAGGACACTCAGGATCGGATCGATGATCGTCCAGTTCAGCGTGACTATCAGGATGCCGGAGATAACCACCCCGACCGACCCCATCAGGTCCGCCATCACATGCCGCAGGGCCCCTTCGACGTTCATGCTGTGCTTTGAGGACCGGTGCAGTACCCAGGCGGCGGCTACGTTGACCAGGAGGCCGAGGATTCCGACCACCAACATGAGGCCTCCTTCGATCTCTGGGACATCCTGAATGCGGTGATACGCCTCGAAGATCACCCAGGCCGCGATCAGCCATAGGCTGAGCGCATTCAGCATCGCGGCCAGCACCTCGGCTCGCCGATACCCGAAGGTCCGTTCCGCGGACGGGGGACGGTCCGCAACCCTCATGGCGAACAGGGCGAGCGCGATCGACGCGGCATCGGTGATCATGTGCCCGGCGTCCGAGAGGAGGGCCAAACTGCCGGACAGGATGCCTCCCACCACCTCGGCCATCATGAAGCCTGCGATCAGGATCAGGGCGATGGTCAGGCTGCGCTTGCTCGCTCCCCGCAGATCGTGTGAGTGGTCGTGGCCTCCGTGGCCGTGTCCCGAGTGGTCATCGTGGCCATGATGGTCGTGGCTGGAGTGGTCATCGTGGCCATGATGGTCGTGGTCGGAGTGGTCATCGTGCTCGTGGCCGTGATGGTCATGGGTGGCGTGGCGATGGTGATCATCGGCGTGCTTGTCCGAGTGCGAATCGGTCATGGCATACCGTCCTTATTACTGCGCCTCCGGTGTCTCCTAGAAGGCGATCCATGAATGCGCCTTCCTGGCTCTCTGGGGAGACTGGGCTTTCAGAATTCTTGAGATACTATAACGCATTGAGTTTCCGCCGTCGGTTTTGACGCTTGCCACGCGATCGGACCGGGCTGCGGAGACCGGCCGCCGACATGTCGGGGCCAAGCAACTAGTCCGTCCCGGGCTTGCGTGCCAGGGCACCGGTCCACCAGGTGGTCCTTAGCCTTGCATTCTTCACGGGGTCCGGCGTTTCAGGGATGATTACCGTCCTGCCGATACTTGGAATTGAACGCAGCCATGTACCATAGGAGGAAACGCGATCTACAATCACAACCAGCTACGCTACCCCTCCAGCGTGTTGGGTGTTATTATCGCGGGTGGCCAATGCGTTCCGCATCGCGGGGAGAGCAAGCTTCACCCATAGAAAGGAAGTCTCATGGATGTTACCAGTCAGCGCACCGGCGGGGCACTGATTGTCTCGGTCGAGGGCCGGGTCGACGGCGCCAATGCCCGCAAGTTTCAAAAGGCCGTCGAGAGTGTCATTGACGACGACGACGGTGCCGTGATCCTTGACATGGAAAATTTGAGTTATATCAGCAGCGCTGGTCTCCGGTCCATCCTTCTCATTGCCAAGGGACTCCAAAAACGCAATTCCCAGTTTGCAGTCTGCTCTCTCCAGGACGCCATCGGTGAAGTCTTTAGGATCGTCGGCTTCGACAAAATCGTGACGATCCACTCCTCGCAGGGAGAGGCTGTCTCCGCAATGGGTAGCTGAGGCTAAAGAGGTCAGCACCAGTCCATGAACAGACCCTACAAGATCCTGGTGGTGGACGACGAGCCGGATCTTGAACCGCTCATGCTGCAGCGCATGCGACGCCACATTCGGGCGGGTCGATACAGTTTCGTCTTCGCTCGCAACGGTTTGGAGGCGCTTGACCGCTTGAACGAGGATGGGGACATCGACATGGTGCTCTCCGACATCAACATGCCGCAGATGGACGGTCTTACGTTGCTGGAGCAGATCCCCAAGGTAGACCCCAACATCCGCTCTGTCATCATCTCCGCCTACGGAGACATGAAGAACATCCGCACAGCCATGAACCGCGGTGCATTCGACTTCGTCACCAAACCGGTTGACTTCAAGGACCTCCAGATCACCATCGAGCGAACGCTGGCCCACATGATGGAGTGGAGAGAGGCGCTCTCCTACCGGGACAAGCTGGTCTCCATACAGAACGAGTTGGAGGTCGCCAGCAGGATCCAGCAGTCGATCCTTCCGTCGGAGTTCCCCGACGACCTCCGTTACCAGGTGTACGGCAACATGGAACCGGCCAGGGACGTTGGTGGTGACTTCTTCGACATCATGCTCCTCGACGAGGGCCAGATCGGGTTGGCGATCGCCGACGTCTCGGACAAGGGAGTGCCCGCCGCGCTCTTCATGATGTCCTGCCGCACCTTGCTCAAGGGAGTGGCAATCGGTCTCACCGAGCCCGGTGCGGTGTTGGGCGAAGTCAACGACCTCCTGCACGAGGACAACGAGACCATGCTGTTCGTCACCGTCCTCTATGCCGTCTACAACCCCTCGACGGGGGAATTCACCTACGCCAGCGGCGGACACGACGCGCCCCTTTTGATTCGCTCCGACGGGAGTGTCTCTTTGTTGCCCCTCACCGACGGCATCGCCTTGGGAGTGGTACCGGAACTGGAGTACAAACAGCACAGTATCACCCTTGGCCCAGGGGACACTGTGGTCCTCTACACCGACGGGGTCACGGAAGCGCAGAACACCGACGGGTCGGCATTCGAGGTTGATGGGCTTCACCAGATATTCGCCGGCTCCTCGGCCTATCTGAAGGCCCGTGAGGGTACGGACCTGGTTTTCGAGAAGGTACGGGAATTCATGGGGGAGGCTTCGCAGTTCGACGACATAACCTGCCTGACGCTGCATCGAGACAACTAAGGGTGAGCTCATGAACGTATCAACCTCGATCACGATGCAACCGGACGCCGAGGATCTGGAAAACGTCTTTGCGGCGGTGGAGGAGTTCGCCGAGCGGGCGGAGTGGCCGATGAATCTTGTGTTCCAGGTGAAGTTGATCCTGGAGGAGATGTCGCTCAACGTCATCAACTACGGCGGTGTGGAGGGTGACGACCCGATAGACATCAAACTGAAGACGGAGGGCGACACGGTCACCATCGAGATCAAGGACGTCGGCCAACCCTTCGATCCGATAAAAGACGCACCAGATCCCGACCTCGGCCTGCCACTGGAGCAGCGACCGATCGGCGGTTTGGGCCTGTACCTGGTGCGCACCATGGTCGACGAGATGCACTACAAGTGGCATGACGGGCGCAACCACCTCACACTGATAACCCGCAGACTTGCATGAGGCAGAGACCCCATCTGCCTATAAAACGAGGTTCAGTTCTTGGGGGGGCTCTAGTCATAGTGGTGAGCCTGGTGCTCGGCGCCTGTGGCCAGTCATCGGATGGAGGGGATCCTCCCGCCACGTCCGATTCGGGGGCCGTCGAACTTCCATCAGACGTTGAGGACCAGGTCGAGGTCCTGCTCGGCACCTCGACTACGATCGAGACCGCCACTCCCGATGCCAGTCCCGACCCCGGGGGGACCCCGCAGGATCAGGGGGTTCCGGGCGTCACCGACGATCGCATCCTCTTCGGCCAGTCCGCCGCCTTCAGCGGCCCGGCCCAGGAACTGGGCACCAACATGCGATACGGCATAAGGGCCGCTTTCGCCGAGGTGAACGAGAAGGGAGGAGTACACGGGAGGCTGTTGGAACTGGTGACCCTGGATGACGCCTATGAGCCGGAGGCAGCCATCACCAACTCCCAGGCCCTGATATATGACAACGGTGTGTTCGCATTGATCGGGGCGGTCGGGACGCCCACCTCCCGGTCTGCTACCCCGGTGGCAAAGGAGGCCGGGGTGCCCTACATCGCCCCCTTCACGGGCGCGGGATTCCTGCGGGATGCCGTGGAGTTGGGCAACGTGGTGAACCTGCGGGCCTCCTACAACCAGGAGACCGAGGAGATGGTCAAGCGCTTGATCGAGGACCTGGGCATCACGCGGATTTCAGTGCTCTTCCAGGACGACTCCTTCGGCCGGGCCGGGTACAACGGGGTCCTGGCGGCCTTGGATCGGCGCGATATGGAACTAACGGCGGTGGGCTCCTACACCCGCAACACCACGGCTATCAAGACGGCGATGCTGGACATCAAGTTGAACAACCCGGAGGCGGTGATAATCGTCGGCGCCTACGAGCCGGCCGCCGCCATGATCTCCTGGTCGAAGTTCATCAATTTCAATCCGGTCTTCATCAACATTTCCTTTGTCGGCAGCAACGCCCTGGCCCAGAAGCTGGGCGCCTACGGGGTGGGCGTTTTTGTGACCCAGGTTGTCCCGTTCCCGACAGACGACAGCGTTCCCGTGGTTGCCGAGTACCTGGCCGCGTTGGAGACCTATGCGCCGAGGGCCGTGCCCGGTTTCGTCTCCCTGGAGGGCTATCTGGCCGGACGCCTGGCCATTGCCGTCCTGGAGAGGTGCGGACCGGATGTCAGCCGCGACTGTTTCACCGGGGCGCTGCAAAGCCGGGAAACAGAGATAGATCTGAATGGGTTCGCGCTACGTTACGGGGAGAACGACAACCAGGGGTCGGACTCGGTGTTCTGGACGGTGCTGCGCGCCGACGGGCGCTATTACCCAATCGATAACTTGGCGGAGGCGCGATGAGGACTTTCATCAGGCGCTTGTTGGAGAGCCGCTTTCGGATCTCCACCCAACTCTATTCGGGGATCTGGGGCGCGGTCGCACTCACCGTGGCGGCGGGCCTCGTCGGTTGGTTCTCCTTCAACCAGGTGGGAGAGGCCCAGAGCGTGGTCAACGAGGACACCGTTCCGGAGTTGGCGTCTGCATTCGGGGTGGCTCAGCACAGCAGCGCCCTGGTGGACGCCGCTCCCCGCATCACCACCGCCATCTCCCAGGAAGAACTGGACGACATCTCAACCAGCGTCGCCGAAACGAACGCGGCCTTCCTGGATGAACTGGCCACCCTGGAGGAATCCGGAACGGATACGGCGGCCGTCCAACAGCTTCGCTCCTATGCGGAGTCCCTGATCACCAACATAGATTCCATCTATGTCGACAAGGTCGAACTCTCCCAGGTGGTCATCGAGAAGGAGAACCTCCAGGCGGATCTGGCGACTCTCCGCGCCCAGTTGGACGGCATCGTGGTGCCTGCCCTGGACGACCAGTTCTTCTTCGGCATGACGGGGTACCGGATCCTGGGCTTCTTCCCGGCGCCCAGAGAAGAGCACCTGTCGGAAGACCAGTTGATGATCTATCGGCACTTGTCGGAGATACAAGCCAACACCAACATCTCCACCCAGTTGCTGGCCACCACCTTCAGTCTCTCGGACGCCTCTCAGGTCGAACCGCTCCGGGAACGTTTCGAAGCCGCCGCGGGACAGATCGAAGAGAGCCTCCTGGTGTTGAGTGGGACCCCATTCCATACGGAACTCAGCCAGTTGTTCTCTCAACTCTTCACTTTGGGCCTCGGGCAGGACGGCGGGTTCAACCTGGCGGATAGGGAACTGCGCCTGATTGCGCGCCAGACCGAACTGCTGCTCAACAATCGGGTACTGGCTATCCAGTTGCTCGCCGAAGTGGACGGGTTGGTGAACGCGGCTCGCGCCCGGGCCGACGAGGCAACGCTTGCCTCGGAAAACGCCATCCTCACCGGTCGGACGCTGCTGTTGGCGATCAGTATCCTGAGCGTCACCGGGGCCATTCTGATGGCCTGGCTGTTCGTTGGCCGGGTCCTTCTGCGCCGCATCAACCAGCTCTCCGACTGGATGCTGCGCATGGCCGAGGGGGACATCGAGACCCAGGTCGAGATCAAGGGTCGGGACGAAGTGGCGGACATGGCCGCCGCCTTGGAGGTATTCCGGCGCCACGCCCTGGAAGTGCAACGCCTCAACCTGGTGGAGAAACTCGCCGCGGAACTGGGCGAGAAGAACACCGAACTGGAAGCGGTCCTGGACGACCTGCAGCGGGCCCAGGAGCAAATCGTCATACAGGAGAAGCTGGCGGCTTTGGGGGAGTTGACCGCGGGAGTGGCGCACGAGATCCGCAATCCGCTGAATTTCGTGAAGAACTTCTCGGAGGCGTCCGAGGAGTTGTTGGAGGAGTTCCGGGAGATCCTGGATGAGAGCACCAATGGGGAGGTGAGCGAGGACGACATGTCCTACATAATGGAGATCGTCGGCGACCTGGAGGACAACCTGGAGCGAATCCGCTCCCACGGTGATCGGGCAAACCGAATCGTCCAGGACATGTTGATGATGGGCCGGGATTCTGGAGAGAAGCGCCTGGCACAGGTGAACGACATAATGCACGAGCACATGCTGCTGGCCTATCACAGCGCCCGAGCGCACGATCCTGATTTCAACCTGGCCATCGTAGAGGAATACGACCAGAACATCGCGGAGTTGGAGGTGATTCCCCAGGATCTGGGTCGGGTGTTCCTAAACCTGGTTAGCAACGCCTGCTACGCCACCGATCAACGACGACGGGCCAAGGAGGAGGCGGGCGCGACTTTCTTTCCGGAGATGCGGCTGAGCACCCACCTGAGAGAAGACCGGGTCGAGGCGAGGGTGTGGGACAACGGAGGCGGGATTCCCCAGGAGAACATCGAGAAGATCTTCAACCCCTTCTTCACCACCAAGCCGACCGACCAGGGCACGGGACTGGGCCTGGCGCTCTCGAGCGACATTGCCCGGCAGCACGGCGGCCTCATCCGGGTCGAGACTGAGGCGGGAGAGTCCACCACGATGATCGTGGAACTGCCTCTGGACGACACCCCCCTGGCCATCACGGTGGCCGACACCGAGACCGCCGACCAGCCCGCCTAGCCGACCGCCAAGACGACGGCTCCCTCCCACCCCGAGCCTGAACGGTCCCCTGAGGTGCGGTCGGGGGCCGCCTGCAATGTTTCTTCCAGACTGTGAAACAATCTTCTTGTTAGAGGTTGATGCTGTCACACCCATAACCCACACTGATACAAGCCAAACACCGAGACGGTCCGGGTGGGGCGCCCGGTCGGACCGCGTCAGGGATCAGATGTCGCCACTCCCAGAGCCTCCTTTCGGGCTGTGCGGAGCCTGGTCGACCGCGGAACGGTGGTGGCGGGGGAGGGCACATTGTGGGAGTTTCGTAGCGTTCCACTGGTTTCCATATGGTTGCTGTTATCCCAGCTAGTTCTGCGTATTGAGTGAATCGGGTGTTTCCCAAGGTTTTATTGGGACCCGTATAATCCCTCCGATATACTGATACGCTATCTTACACGCTAGACAAAGGGAGTCTATGAGCCAGAAACGTCCGAAAACACTGTCAGCAGCGTTCGTTCGTACTGTCAACCAACCTGGAAGATACGGCGACGGGAGGGGAAGTCACGGTCTTTCCCTGTTGGTCTCCCGACGTACCAACGGGCGATTGTCGAAGCGTTGGACCCAACGGGTCCGCATTGACGGGCGGGAAACCAACCTCGGTCTGGGTGTCTATCCGGTGGTCACTCTTGCGGAGGCTCGACAGAAGGCGTTGGGGAACCGCCGTTCCATCGAACAAGGCCGCAACCCGAAAGCACCCGCCGTTCCAACGTTCTCGGAAGCCACCGAACGGGTGATAGAACTTCATTCTGGGAAGTGGAAGGCCGGGGGCCGCAGCGCTGACATTTGGCGGTCGAGTCTGGAGAGGTTCGCCGGTCCGGTGGGCGACATACGGGTGGACAAGGTCACCACCAGTCAGGTTCTTTCGGTGCTTGCTCCGATTTGGCATGTCAAGGGTGAGACGGCTCGGAAGGTGCGGCAGCGGATCAGCGCGGTGATGCGCTGGGCCATCGCTCAAGGTTATCGGGAGGACAACCCGGCGGACGAGCGAGTAGTAGCCGCTTTGGGTCGGAACACCAAACCACCGACCCATCACAACGCGCTTCACTACTCACAAGTCCGGAACGCCATCGAAACGATCGAGACTTCCGGTGCCTATTGGGCTGCTCAGGCGGCGTTGCGGTTCCTGGTGTTGACGGCTGCCCGTTCGGGGGAAGTCAGGAACGCAACCTGGGAGGAGATCAACACCCAGCAGGAGACCTGGTCGATTCCCGCCGAGCGGACCAAGACGGGCCGTCCCCATCGGGTTCCGCTCAGCGGGGCCGCCAGAGCCATTCTGGAGGATGCACACTCACGTACGGGCGGGCGGGGGCTGGTGTTCCCCTCGATACGGGGCAAGGTCCAAAGCAGCGACGGGCTGGCCAAACTCCTCAAGGAAAACAACATCGATTGTGTGCCGCACGGGTTCCGTTCCAGTTTCCGGAACTGGTGCGCCGAATCCGGGGTCTCCCGGGAAGTGGCAGAACGAGCCCTCGGACACGCCGTTCGGAACCGAGCAGAAGCTGCCTACAGTCGAACCGACCTACTCGGACGCCGCCGGCGACTAATGCAACAGTGGGCAGATTACATCACCTAACCCAACCCACTTGGGACGTCGCACAACCCCCGCCGACACCATTATGATCCGCCTGGACCGGTGCAAGAAGCCAGGGCTCGTTATGGGTGCTGACAAACGTTTCTACCCACAAAGCGGTGACCGCTCACCGCGCCCGAAACGGAGGGGTTTGCGGTTTCTGTTAGGTGTGTGCCTTGCAGGTGTGCTGCTGGCTTGCGGAACCGTCGGGAGTGTTGACGGTCCTGTGGTCGAGGGCAACGTCACCGGTGGCGGCAATGATGCTCTAGTGTCCGGGACCGTGATTATTGAGGGGGACTGTATCTATCTGCACGATCCCCGAATCGATAGTCGCTATCCGGTTGTGTGGCCACACCGGACTTCATGGAATCCTGCCGAGTCGGCGATCAAACTACCCGACGGGACACTCGTGCACCACGGAGACGAGGTGTCCGGCGGCGGTGGATACCACACACAGAACCTGGACACCTACATCGTCCCGGAAGGAATGGCACGGGCGCTGAACTGTGTGGACAACAAACACGGAGAGATCGCTGTGTTCAACTCAGACACCGACATCGAGACAACCCAACCCTGAGAACACCATATGTCGCTGTTCACCAGACCGAGAATCGTTCACCTCGATTTCCCTGGCTTGGCCGATAGCGGACGAGGACGGCACCGTTCTACCGGTGCTGTCCATCCCCACCCCATGGAATGCTTCGGGAGGTTCAGAGGCCGATGTCTAGTGATCTTCCCCGTGGCTGTTGCTGGTGTTCTTGTTTGAGGCGGTGGAGTTCTCCGGGTCCTAGTCGTTGTTTCCACCGGCCGAGGGCGGTCTGGACGGCGTTGTCAACATTGGTGAACGCCTCTGTGAAGGAAGCCGGCGGGAGGAGACTGTCAGCCACTGATTCTTCCCAGTCAGCAGCGATGGCGGAGCGCCGACCCAGATAGGATGCTCTGATGTCGCTGGGATGGGGCCGCCGCCCGTATTGGCGTTCGGGATGGTCAGCGATGGCGACATACAGATCCCAGGCAGCGTGTATGTCCTCGCCTCTGGTGAGGAGACTGTTCAGGTCGTAGAAGTCCCGAGCAGCCACCCTCCGGGAGATACAACTGAGTTTGTCTGCCATGACCGACACGAATCGGTAGCCACGAATCGGCGGAGCGGGCGGTATATCAGGATGGTTGGGACGGATCGGCCACCGGCGGATAGGCAGGTCGTGAGAGGACACAAACGCTGCTTCGGCTTTTATTCTCTTCCCGGCGCGGTCGCCTCGCCACAGGATGCTTGGGTTCGGACCTCGACCGATAGCCAGGGTAAGATCGACTCCGCTGCTCCACGCCGCGTGGTTAACGGCAGCATTCAACACGGTGTGGAACTCCCGGGGAGTACCCACCCAATCAAAGTCGAGGTCTTCCGAATAGCGGTAGTCGGGAAGACCGCAGACCCGAAGCATGGTTCCTCCCTTGAACACCAACCGAGGGTCGTCCTTGTACGCCACCGCCGCGACGATGTGGTGCTGGACCCGGTCCCGCTCCTCCTTGAAAGTGGGCGACTGTTTCAATAGAGCAGGTCTTCGACCAGAGCGTGGGGGTGGAGCCAGCACCAGACCACCCGAAACCGTTCGTCTCGGAACCACGGCGACCCAGCGGGTTCGGTATGAGGTCCAGGAGTGACACAAATCCAATCCCCGTCCCCAGATGGAGGAACATCCAGCAAAGCCCGTTGGCTGTCAGGCAAGAACCCGTCGGCGCCCATGATCGGGAACACGCCCCGACAGTTGTCCATGCGGGCCGCGATCGACGCCACCCTCCTCAAAGGCTCATCCCACCCCAAACGATCCGCCAACGCCACCAAAGGCTCGGGGGAAACAGCTTCACCACCGAACAGCACCTGAGCTGCGATGCCTTCACCCGATGGCATCGACCTGAGGCACTCCAACAACGCCCGTTCCGGTCGCGATATCCAAGTGGCACCCTCCCAAGGAATAGCACCCACCAACAGAGTGTCCTCCTCCTCTTCGAACACCCGCACCCCCAACCGAGCAGCCAATTCTGGTTCCACCGACGGGCCCGAAACGCTCAACCCACCCCCCACGTTGATAGCAACCGGTGCCATCGCCATAGCAGTACGGTGGCTAATCCGATGCGGCACAGAACCATACAGAGACTGCAACCGCTCACGGTACGGAACGAAAAACGCAGAGTCGAAAATGTGGATCCCACCTCCCGGCCAGGGCAATCAAGGGTAAACCGAGCTTGCCTCCACAGTCTACCCGCACCTCCCTGGCCAAGCCGCGGGAGTATCCGAAAACTGACGCTTCTCCAAGCCGACAGCCACCACAAACCCGCCGTCCCGACCCTCGGAAGACGGCACCCGGCCACCCCTCCCCGTTGCCTTCCCCTACAGCACCACCCCAACACCTCGGCTGCGCCCACATCCCAAGGGGCCACCCCCGCACTCGGTCTCCCACCCACCCTGTTGACAACGACCAACAAACCCACCCACCCCGACAAACCACCGACCGGTCCGAACGAACAAGAAACCGGCTGCCAACGGATCCCCAGAAACCGGAGATAAGCAGTGCGAGAGAACCAAAGATGAGCAGGGAACAGGGCGCCAAGGCCCGAGAGACAACACCTAACCGAGGCCAACTCCGAGATTCCCCAACCTAACCCACCCGGGAAAGGCAGACCGGCCCCGCGAGACCCTGAACGGAAAACGTTCTTCGGTGTGGGCGATCTCGACCACACGTTTGCACTAAACCAGTGCCCACACCAAAAAACCGTGGGCAACACCCCCCAGCCCGAAGCGGCGCCAGCTCGTTCGCGAAAGGGGTTGGAGGTTCCTACCGAAAGCGTTCGCTGCATTCTCGCCTGATCCCTCAAAGAGAGAACGCCGCTGGCGAACGGCTGCGAACGCTGGTCCTTCCCGGTTCGGTGTTTCCCCAGGTCACACCCCAAACGAACGCTTCACGAACGCTGCGAACGCT
>JAPPFD010000038.1 GCA_028823995.1 bacterium
ACCGGCCAACGTCCACCCGACGCAACCGCAACTACCGAAACCGCCGCAACCCCATAAGACAAAGAAAATGAGCCATGCGTTTTACACGTGGGGGTGTGCCGGCGCCGGGTGGGGGGATGGCTCTCGGGTACATGCCGGCCTCTTTTTCCAGTGACCGCCGGTGGGGTCTGCTGAGAGTTTGGTAATCTGGAGACAATGTTGGAGGATCGGCGCTCGGAGATACTTCGCTCGTTGGTGGAGTGCTACATCCGGACAGGGACGGCAGTGAGTTCCGGGATGGTGCTTGATCACAGTGAACTCGCGGTCTCTCCTGCCACTGTACGGAAGGAATTGGCTCGCCTTGAGGAGGAGGGATTCGCCGTGCAGCCCCACACCTCGGCGGGAAGGATCCCGACCGCCCTTGCCTACCGTTTCTACGTTGACCATCATGCGGCATTCCGGTTGCGCAGGGCGGTTCAGTCCCGCATTTCGGAGTTCTTCTCCGAGGTTCAGTTGGAGTTGGGCCGGCTGCTGCATGCGACTTCTCAGCTCGTATCCGACATCACCCGGTTACCGACCGTGGTGGTGGGTCCCCGCCTGGCTGCCGAGCGGATCCAGAGCATTCACCTGGTCTCGCTCCAGTTGCGGCTGGCGATGATGGTGGTTGTGACCGAGTCCGCCCGGGTGCTCCAAGAACTCTGTCACCTCCCCGCGCCGATGAGCAGGAGGGAGATCTCCGACATCGAACAGGTAGTCCGCAGCCATGCCGTGGGTTCGCCCCTGGGTGTCCCCGTCCCCCCCGCTCTGGCGGCGCCGGGCGGATCGAAAAGCCCGTTCGGGGGCTGTCTTCGAGAAGTGTGGGATGCATTGGAGCGGGTGGCCCTCCGCGCCTCGGACGTCTACGTGATGGGGACCGGACGCCTTGCCGATTTGTGGGACGATCTCGACGCGGTGGCCCAGGTGCTGACGGTGCTGGAGCGGGAGACCACCATGCTGGAACTGCTGGCCACCGATCCGGGCATCACGATCCGCATCGGCGAAGAGATCCCAGACCTGGCCGAAGCGGATCTGGCTGTAATCTCCACCTCGTTTCTGGCGGGTAGCTCCCGTGGGCGGATAGGCGTGCTGGGGCCGATGCGCATGAACTACGGCAGAGCCATCTCGGTGGTGGAGAGGGTTAGCGAGGAATTGGCCGGCCGTATAGGCACCTGAGCCCTACTCGCAGATGGCCAAGGACTACTACCGGATCCTGGGGGTTGACCGCGACGCGGACGCCGCGGAGATAAAGAGGGCCTTTCGACGGCTTGCCAGGGAGACTCATCCCGACGCCAATCCCGGGGACGCGGCTGCTGAAGCGCGGTTCCGCGAGGTGGCCGAGGCCTATGAGGTCCTCTCCGATCCGGATCGCCGTCGATCCTACGACCGGGGAGAGCAGATCGACGTCTCGGGGCTGTTCTCGGACTTCGACGATCTGCTGAGGTCCGTGTTCGGAGGGTCGGGGATGTTTGGCGGCGCCGGGGTGCCCGGGTCCTCGCGGGGACAGGATGTCCTGGTGAGGATCGGTCTCAGCCTGGAGGAAGCGGCCTTCGGCGCAGAGACCCAGGTCGAGTTCGAAGCCGAGGGGGTGTGTTCGACGTGTGGCGGTAACGGGGCGGCGGCGGGTGCCGAAGTTCTGTCCTGTCGGGGATGTGGCGGGGCGGGAATGGTCCGAGCAACCCGCCAGAGCTTTTTCGGATCCATGATGACCACGACCACCTGCCCCCGGTGCCGGGGACGAGGCCAGGAGGTGACCAAGGCTTGCAGGCGGTGCAACGGCAGCGGCGCTTACTCACAGATTCATTCCCTGAGGGTCGAGATACCGTCCGGGGTCTCGGATGGGAACCGGCTTCGGCTGCGGGGCAGGGGGGCAGTCGGCCCGCTGGGCGGGATGGCCGGCGACCTGTATGTGGAGGTGGAGGTCCGCCCCGACAGCCGCTTCGAGAGACAGGGGGATCATCTTATCCACCGGGTGGCGATCGGCTTCACGGAGGCGGCGCTGGGGGCCGAGATCAAGATACCGCTGCTGGAGGGGGGCTTTCAAACTCTGCGAATCCCGCCGGGCATCCAGCCGGGTTGGGTGAAGAGGCTCCCCGGCCATGGAACGCCCCAGATGGGCAGAAGGAGGCGCGGCGACCTCCTGGTAGAGGTTGATGTGGAGGTTCCTAAGGCCCTTACGCCCGACGAGGAGGATCTCCTGCGCAAACTGGCAGAACTCCGGGGGGAGGCTCCCCTGCCTCAAGGGGCAGGAACAAAAAGGCGCCGGGGGTCGCGAAAAAACAGGCCGGATCGCGCAAGGGGCTGGTAGGATGCGAGAGCGGCGGGCGTGGAAATCTACACATACCACCTCGGCTGGGAGGTTTGAGGTTCAGTGAGTAGCGAATGTCTGTTCTGCAAGATTGCGGAGGGGTCGATTCCGGCCGAGATAGTGGCCGAGACGGAGAGTGCGCTGGCCTTCCGGGACATCAACCCTCAGGCGCCGACGCATGTGCTGGTGATTCCCCGTGGGCATGTCGAGTCACTCAATGAGGTCGATGACCCCCAGATGATGGGAGAGTTGGTGAGCCTTTCCCGGACGATCGCCTCCCGAGAAGGGTTGGAGAACGGCTGGCGTTGGGTGACGAATGTGGGAGATGATGGAGGCCAGTCCGTGTTCCATCTGCACTTTCATCTATTGGGAGGCCGCCGGATGAACTGGCCGCCGGGATGACTCCCGCAGTCTCCTGACCTCCGGAGTCCGCCATGACCATTGAAGCCTCCAAGCGGGAAGTGCTGGTGCCCAGCCAGCATCTGCTGCGGGACCTGCTCGGGACCAGCGACTCCCACTTCCGGGAGTTTCAGGAGTCGTTTCCCGAGGTTCGGATGGTGGCGCGGGGCGCAAGCATCTCCCTCAAGGGTCCTTCGGATGAAGTGGAACTGGCGGAGTCGGCCATCAAAGAGCTGCTACTGCTGGTCCAGGAGGGAACCTCCCTGGCCGGACATGTCGGTCCGATCGTGCAAATGGTACGCGACGAGCTTCCCGATCCGGCCGGGGTGCTGAGCCAGACACTGTCGGTGGGGCGCGGCAGGCTGGTGAGGGTCAAGACCCATCGTCAACTCCTCTATGTCCAGGCCATCCGGGAGAACACCGCCACATTCGCGGTGGGTCCGGCCGGCACCGGGAAAACCTATTTGGCGATGGCGGCGGCGGTGGAGGCGCTGGTCCAGGGGAGTTGTCGGAGAATCGTCCTCACCCGTCCAGCGGTGGAGGCGGGGGAGCGGCTGGGCTTTCTGCCCGGGGACCTGTCCGCCAAGGTCGATCCCTACCTGCGCCCCCTCTATGACGCTCTGTGGACAATGCTCGGTCCCGAGGAGACGTCCCGCCTGATCGAGCGGGGCACCATCGAGATCGCCCCTCTTGCCTACATGAGGGGTCGCACTCTCAACGACGCATGCGTGATCCTCGACGAAGCGCAGAACACATCCCCCGAGCAGATGAAGATGTTCCTCACCCGGCTCGGTTTCAACTCCAAGATGATCATCACCGGCGATCTCACCCAGACAGACCTCCCCTCCAACCGCTCTTCGGGGCTCAGCGTGGTCCGCCACATCCTCCGCGACATCCCCGGGGTGGCTTTCGTGGAGCTGACCAGCCGGGACGTGGTGCGCCACCGGGTGGTGGCCGACATAATCGATGCTTATCAGAGCTATGAGAAGAGCAACTTCCTCAGGAGCCGGGACGGATCGGGGGAACCAAACCATGACCGCTACCGGTAACCGTTCTCCGGCGCCGTGGGAGAGGACGGCGATCCGAGGGCTGGTCCTGGTTTCGACGGTGATGCTCTCCTGGGCCACTTTGACCGTGGGCGCCGCCAGCGGGGAAGTGGAACTGGTCGAGGGCGACCTGGCCACCCGCCCCTACGTGGCCCAGCGCAACAGCGAGGTCGTCGACCGCGAGTCGACCCGATCCCTCCGCGATACAGCGGCCGAGCAGATCGACGGCGTCACCAGCCGGAACGAGAGCATCGAACAGCAGGTGAGCGATGACCTGTCAGATCTGTTCGCGGCGGTGAGAAGGGGGGTGCTCGGCGCGCAGCCGGAGTGGCTGGATACCCTCTCCCTTCCTCCAACCAGCACCACCACCACGACCGTTCCCCCTCCCTCCACCACCACGACGGCCCCGGCGACCACCACTACTACGACGGTCCCGACAACCACCACCGACCCTGCTTCCCAGACCGAGCCCGATGAGGCTCCACCGGCCGTCGAAGACGCGGGGGGACCGGCCGCGGGTGCCCAAGATCCCGCCGGCGAAACCACATCCACCACTCTGGCTCCTACCACCACCTCGGCGGTGACCACAACTACCACCACCACTCTTCCTCCCCCGGCGACCGTAACCCTGGTGGGCCGGGTGTTCCTGGACTTCAATGCAGACTCCTTCCTCACCGAGTCCGGCGACTACCCGGAGGTGGGGGTGGAACTGGTGACCGTACGGGCGTTGGCCCCCTCCGGGGAAGGACATGACACCCAAACCCAGGCCAACGGGGACTTCAGCCTGGAGGTCCCCGAAGGGGTGTGGGACGTGATAGTCGACAGCTCCGATCCCGACCTTCCCCCTGACTTCACGGTCTTTCTTCCGCGGCGCACCCAGCAGATCGTGTGTCTGGGGATCGGTGCGGCGTGCACGCTCCCTCCGGTACCCTTCACACCGCTGACCCGCCCCGCGACGCTGCAAGTCCCCGAACTCCTCCGTTCCTATCCCCAACTGGACGAGAGTTCGGTCGCCACCCTGGTGGAGGTGGCCACAGAGGATGTAATCCGGCAGGCCCTGGGAGAACCTCCCGGTCTGGTGGAGATCGAGCAGGCCGCTCTTACCCTGATAGCCGACTCCTTCGCGGAGGAGATCAAGAGCGAGGAACTTCTCTCCGCCCAGAGCCGGATCCTCTCGGATCCACCGGTGGTCTTCATAGGAGATGTTCGCCACCCGGCCGCCGGTGATGCGGCCTCGGACATCGCCGCTTCCTTCCTGCGGCCCAACTCCCTGCTCGACACCGGCGCCACCGAACAATTGCGCTCCGAAGCCCGCGACGCCCAGGGGGAGGTGACGGTCTCCTATCGTTCCGGACAGCCGATTGTCAGTGAGGGAGAGCCGCTCACCCGGCTGATCATCGATGCCATCGACCAGACCGGCGCGGCCACCGGGAGGCCGGTGCGGGAGGCGGGGGTCCTGGTGGTGCTCGGGGCGGTGGTGGCCGTGTTGGCTCTGTACCTCTCCCGCTACCGTACCGACCTTTGGGACCAGGTCCACCTGCTCACCCTTTTCGGGCTGCTTACGGTGCTGGCTTCGGGAGCAGTGAGGTTTGTGACCTTCGTGGGGGAGGTGTTCGGTTATGAGGTGGGTGTGTACGTGTTCCCGGCGGTCGCTTTCGGTTACTTCGCAGCCGTCCTTCTGGACCACCGTTTCGGGATCTTGATGGCGGTGATACTGGCGGTGGTCACCGCGGTTGGCACCGGCGACGCCGGCGCCACCATCTATGCCCTACTGGCCACCCTGGCGCCGGTGGGCTTCGTCTCTGCCGCTTCCAGCCGGCGGGCGTTTCGCAACTCGGTGGCGATCTCGGCGGCTGCCTTGGCAGTGATCGCCGCTGCAACGGCCTGGATCTTTCACACCAGCATCAATGAGTCGCCGACGGGGACCATGCTGCAGGCTGCCGTGCTGGCCTTCGCCTCCTCTTTGATCGCCGCCCTGGTGGCACTGGCGGCCATGGCCTTCTTCGAGAGCATCTTCGACGTCACCACCACACTCCGGCTGTTGGATCTCACCGACCGCAATCATGCAGCCCTGCAACTTCTTCAGGAGAAGGCGTTCGGCACATTCAACCACTCCCTGATGGTGGGCACCCTGGCCGGGGCGGCCGCTTCCGCGATAGGCGCCAACAATCTCCTGGCAAGGGCGGCCGCCTACTACCACGACCTCGGCAAGACCGAGCATCCCTCGCTCTTCATCGAGAACCAATTCGGAACGGTCAACCCGCACGACCAGATGAGCCCAGAGGAGTCGGCGGAGGTTATCCGGCGTCATGTGACCGACGGGATGAAGTTGGCGGCCCGCCATCGGATCCCGTCATCGGTGGCGGCAGGGATCATCACCCACCACGGCACCGGCGTGATGCGCTTCTTCTACGACAAGGCCATGGGGCTCTACGGGGAGGAGAATGTCAACGTGGACGACTATCGACACGTCGGGCAGAAGCCCCGGTCCAAGGAGATGGCTATCCTGATGCTGGCCGACGCGGTGGAGGGAGCGTGCCGCGCAGCCTTCCAGTCCACCCCGGGAGAGGGCTCGCCATCCGAACCGACCCTTCAGGCCATCGCAGCGGTGACTGACGGGATAATTAGGGAGAAAATGTCCGATTTGCAGTTGAACGAGGCATCTCTGACGTTCGCCGACATTCAAACCATCCGGAATGCCTTTATAGAGGCCATGTCGGGCCACTACCATCAGCGCATCCAATACCCTAACTTCCCCTGAATGGAAGACCCTTCATCTAACAATCCCGAGGAACCTCCCGATCCGCGCGGCGAGGCTCGTAGATGAACGTGCAGATCATCGACGAGCAGGACTCATCGGTGGATCATGGTCTCCTGGGGCGCCTGGCGGGAGGTGTGCTGACCGGGGAGGGATACGGCCGTGGCTGTCTCGTGGATGTGACCCTGGTCCCCGAAGAGCAGATGGCGGAGATGAATTATCTGCACCGCGGCAATAGGGGTCCCACCGATGTTCTGGCGCTACCTCTCCAGGTGATCGAACCTGGGGAGGGGAGCCCGGCGGGTGGGGAGAGAGGCCCGCCGCTGCATCTGGGGGACGTTGTCATAGCCCCCGACTATGTGAGCCGCCAGGCGGCACGCGTGGGAACCCGTTTCTCCGAGGAGATGGGCCTAATGGTTGTGCACGGCGTGCTGCACCTGTTGGGCTACACCCATGACTCAAACGGCGACGCCGAGGTGATGGAGAAGAGGGAGCGCCGGCATCTTGCCAGAGAGGGGCTGAGACGAAGATGACGCTGGTCTGGGCAGGAACTACTCTGCTGGTGATCGCTGGCCTGCTGCGCATGGGACTGGCCGCGCTGGAGCGGATGAACCGGCCTTCGGTGGCCCGGGCCGCGGCCGAGGGGGTGGCTCGGGCCGAGCGACACCTTCGCCTGTTGGCTCGGGACGGGTTGATGACTCTGGCGGGATGGCGGGTGGAGGGGGTGATCGCCATATTGGCGGTGGTTCTCCTGACCGCGGGCCTGGCCGCCTCGGGGGCGGCAGCCTGGGCGGCGGCGCTCTGGGCTGTGATCATCACCGCCGCCTCCAGGATCCTGGCCGGGTTGTTGGGGCGGTTGTGGATGGGGGCGGAGCGGATGAGCGTGCTGGTCGAAGCCGCCGCCTTCCTGCACTCCCGCCTCTGGAGACCGCGGTGGGTGCTCGACTCCGAGGAGACCGAGCCCGATGAAGAAGAGTTGTCGGAGGAAAAGGAGATGATCTCGTCGGTGTTGGAGTTCTCAGAGACCATCGTCCGGGAGGTGATGGTTCCCAGGCCTGACATGGTGACGGTACAGGTGAACGGCACGTTGGACGAGTTGGCCGAAATCGTCAAGGAGTACGGCTTCTCCCGATTCCCGGTGCTGGACGGGGGTATCGACCGGGTGGTGGGCTTGGCCCTGGCCAAGGACCTGCTCCCCGCGCTGGCGGAGGGCGAGAGCGGGGCAACGGTGGCCGAGATCCAGCGGACCCCTTTGTACGTTCCCGAGACCAAGCCGGTCTCCGATTTGCTACGGGAGATGCGGCGCCACGGTGCCCACATGGCGGTGGTAATCGATGAGCACGGCGGCACGGCGGGCCTGGTGACCATCGAGGATTTGTTGGAGGAGTTGGTGGGTGAGATCGTGGATGAACACGACGAGGAGGACGAGTGGCTCCGGGTGGAGGAGGGGGGAGTGCTGTTTGTGGACGGCCGGTTCCCGGTGGACGACTTGGGGGACATGTTGGGGGTCGCTCTTCCGCAGGAGGAGTGGGACACTGTGGGAGGCTTGGTGCTGGCCCTGGCCGGCCGTGTACCGGCGGTGGGGGAGGTACTGTCAACCCAGGGCGTTGAATTCCTGGTGAAGGAAGTCCTCGGTCATCGGGTGTCGGAAGTCCGGGTGCGGCGGAGCGGGGGAGGATTGAGAGCGGCGGCAGTCGGCTAGTCCCAGCCTCGGATGATGATGAAGTCAGGGTTCGTCTCGGTGGTTGGCCGTCCCAATGTCGGGAAGTCCACCCTGGTGAACGCCATGGTGGGACAGAAGGTCGCCATCACGTCGCGCCGGCCTCAGACGACCAGGAACACAATCAGGGGAGTGGTCACCGATCCGGCCGCCGATCCCCCTTCATGGCAGATGGTCCTGGTGGACACCCCCGGTCTGCACAGACCGCGCAACGAGTTGGGTGACCGCCTCAACCGCCTGGTGTACGGTGCTCTGGCCGACGCCGATGTGATCGCTTTCCTGCTGGACGCCCGCCGGCCCATCGGCCCGGGGGACCGGAGGATCGCCGAGCGGTTGACCAGCGACCCCTCGAAGGTAGTGGTTCTTGTCAACAAGATCGACGGCTTCTCCAAGGAGAAGATCGCCATGGCTCTCACCGAGGCGGCCCGATGGGACTTCGGCGCCTATGTGCCCATCAGCGCCCTCCGCGGAGAGAACCTGGAAGCCGTGGTCGCCGAGATCTCCGCCCGCCTCCCTGAAGGACCGATGTATTTCCCGGCCGATGCGGTCAGCGACCAGCCCGATTGGTTTTTCGCGGCCGAAGTGATCCGCGAGAAGTTCTTGGCCCGCCTCCGGCACGAGCTTCCCCACTCCCTCCTGGTGACGGTGGAGGACTTCGAGGTCCGGCCCGACGGACTGGTGGCCGTGGCTGCCAAGCTGGTGGTGGAGAGCGGTTCGCAGCGGGGCATCGTGATCGGCAGGGGCGGCGCTCTTCTGAAGGAGGCGGGAAGCCTCGCCCGCCGGGAGTTGGAGGCTTTCTTCGGGGCGAAGGTCTATCTGGATCTCCGGGTGGTTGTCGAGAAGAAGTGGCAGCGCCGGTCGGTGCTGTTGGACCGGTTCGGTTTCTGACCGGGGCCGGGCTCGCTCAAAGGGGGACGAGTGGGAACAACTCCGACGGGTGCTCCCCGGAGGGGAGGACGCGCAAGGTACAGGCGACGGTCAGATGGAGGCCGGTCGCCGCAAGCCCGGGTGCCGGAACGCCGGCCCCCCTTGATAATCTGTGAACATCGTGAAGAAGATCATGGCTGCCAACCGGGGCGAGATAGCCATCCGGATCATGCGAGCCGCCACGGAACTCGGCCTGCGGACCGCCACCATCTACTCCAACGAGGACCGCTTCAGCCTGCACCGGTTCAAGGCTGACGAGGCCTATGAGGTAGGCGGGGACAAGGGGCCGGTGGCGGCCTACCTCGACATCGACGGCATCATCGCGCTGGCCAAGGACCGGGAGGTGGACGCCATCCACCCCGGCTACGGGTTCCTGTCGGAGAACAGCCGGTTCTCGCGGGCATGTGCGGACGCCGGCATTACCTTCGTGGGTCCTCCACCGGAACTATTGGAGGCCCTGGGCGACAAGACCGCCGCCCGGCGACTGGCCCGCCAGGCCGGGGTCCCCACCGTTCCCGGTACCGGAGTGGTCTCCGAAGACCCCCGCCAGATTCTCGACAGCGCCGGGTCGGTGGGTTATCCGTTGATCGTCAAAGCGTCATTTGGGGGAGGAGGCCGGGGGATGCGGGTGGTCGACGGTCCCGATGACTTGTTGGGCAGGCTGGAGGAGGCGCGAGGGGAAGCGCAGCGCACTTTCGGAGACGGCTCGGTGTTCATGGAGCGTTACGTTGCCAGGGCGCGCCACATCGAGGTGCAGATCCTGGCCGACTCGCACGGCTCGGTGGTGCATCTCTGGGAACGGGACTGCTCGGTCCAGAGGCGTCACCAGAAGGTCGTCGAACTGGCGCCGGCGCCCAACCTGCCGCACGACCTGCGCGACCAGATTTGCCAGGCAGCCATCAGGGTCGCCCAGACCACGGGTTATGTCAACGCCGGCACCGTGGAATTCCTGGTGGACACCGACACGGGAGAGTGGTTCTTCATCGAGGTGAATCCCCGAATCCAGGTGGAGCACACCGTGACCGAGATGGTGACCGGGATCGACCTGGTGCGCTCCCAGATTCTGGTGGCACAGGGATGCCGGCTCCACGAGGCCCCCCTCTCGATTCCTCCCCAGAGCGAGATTCAAAGAAGGGGGACCGCCTTGCAGTGCCGGATTACCACCGAGGATCCCGCCAACGAGTTCTCCCCGGACTACGGCCGTCTGCAGACCTACCGAAGCCCCGGAGGGATGGGAATCCGCCTCGACGGGACCGCTTATGCCGGAGCAGTTCTCAGTCCGTTCTACGACTCTCTCCTGGTGAAACTGACCGCCTGGGACCAGAACCTCCGCGATGCCTGCATGCGGGCCGATCGGGCACTGCAGGAGTTCCGGGTCCGCGGCGTCGAGACCAACATCCAGTTCCTGCGCAATGTCGTCAACCACCCGGACTTCCAGACAGGGGGAGTGACCACGCACTTCTTGGACGAGAAACCCGAACTGTTCGACATCCAGTCTCCGCGAGACCGCGCCAACCGGCTGCTCAGATACATCGGCGACACCATCCTCAACGGGAACCCCACCGTGGTGGGGACCGAACAACCCGGGAGCCTCAAAGCCCCACCACCGGTGCCGGTTGACATGAGGGTGGAGCCGCCCCCCGGCACCCGGGACCTGCTGCTCGAAATGGGACCGGAGAGGTTCGCCGAGTGGGTGTGGGACCAGGACCGGCTGCTGGTGACCGACACCACCTACCGCGACGCCCACCAGTCACTGCTGGCGACCCGGGTCCGCACTTTTGATCTGCTGGGGACGGCGGGGGCTGTGGCGAGGCGCCTGCCGAACCTGTTCAGCCTGGAGATGTGGGGAGGCGCGACCTTCGACGCCGCTCTCCGCTTCCTGTACGAGGATCCATGGGAGCGCCTGCGCCTGTTGCGGGAGGCGATTCCCAACATCTGCTTCCAGATGCTGCTTCGGGCTTCCAATGCGGTGGGGTACACCAGTTACCCCGACAACGTCGTCCGTGAGTTCGTAATCGAATCCGCCCGCCAGGGCATCGACGTGTTCCGGGTCTTCGACTCGCTCAACGACCTGCGCAACATGGAGGTGGCTGTCGAGGCGGTACGTGAAACGCACGCCATTTGCGAGGCGGCCATCTGTTACACCGGCGACATCCTCGACCCCGGGCGCCCCAAGTACGACCTCCGCTATTACGTGGATCTGGCCCGGCGCCTGAAGGACATGGGGGCCCACATCCTCTGTATCAAGGACATGGCGGGGCTGTGCCGTCCCTATGCCGCCGACCAGTTGGTCAGGGTGCTGCGGGAGGAGGTGGGGATGCCGGTCCACTTCCACACTCATGACGCCAGCGGTCTGCAGGCGGCGACCCTCATAAAGGGCAGCGAGGCCGGCGTCGACGTCATCGACGCGGCCGTGGCGGCGGTTTCGGGTTCCACCAGTCAACCCAACCTCAATACGATTGTGGGTTCGCTCCGGGGCACCGAACGCGACACGGAACTCGACTCGGAGGCGCTGGGCGACTGCTCCCTGTACTGGGAGACGGTCCGCACCTACTACCGGCCTTTCGACAACGCTCCCAGGTCGGGAAGCGCTCGGCTGTATGAGCACGAGATCCCCGGCGGGCAGTTCACCAACCTGCAGCAGCAAGCCACCGCCCTGGGCCTCGGCCAGCGGTGGCGGGAGGTGGAAGAGATGTACGCCGACGTCAACCGTCTGCTGGGTGACATCGTGAAGGTCACCCCGTCCAGCAAGGTAGTGGGCGACCTGGCTCTGTTCCTGCTTTCCAAGGGGATGACCTGCGATGAGGTTCGCCGGCTACCCCCGGACCACAACGTCGGGTTTCCCGAGTCGGTGGTGGACATGATGCGCGGGTCGCTGGGCGAACCGCCCGGGGGATGGCCGGAGGACATCCGCCGGATACTGTTGTGCCGCAACCAGCCCATCGAGGGGCGGGCCGGCGCCAAGCTTCCGAGCGCCGACATCGAAGCAGCGACGGCGAGCGCCTCGGAGTTGCTCGGCCGAGATGCGGAGAGGGCCGACGGGCTCAGCTACCTGCTCTATCCCACGGAGTTCGCCGGGTTTGCGGAGAGCCGCCACAGATATGCCGATGTCGGACTGCTCCCCACCCCGGTGTTCTTCTACGGGCTGGAGGAGGGCGAGGAATGCGTGTTCGACATCGAGCCCGGGAAGCGGCTGTTCGTGAAGTTCCACACCGTGGGCGAAGCGCAACCCGACGGGTCCCGGGCCATTTTCTTCGACCTGAACGGGGCGCCCCGGCAGGTGCGGGTCCGCGACCGGTCCCTCCAGTCGGATAGACCGGCGGCTCGCAAGGCCGACGGGGCCAACCCCCATCATGTGGGCGCGCCGACGCCCGGGGTGGTGACAGGACTGTTCGTAACCGTCGGCGACGAAGTGACCTCCAACAGCAAATTGCTGACTCTCGAGGCGATGAAGATGCAGAGCACCATCTACGCCCCGGACTCCGGCCGGATCAAGGAGTTGCTGGTGCAGGCGGGAAGCCAGGTGGAGGCCAAGGATCTGCTGGTCGTCCTCGAAGGGTGACGTTCGGCCCTGCCGTTCAACCTGCCCCGGCCGGGTCCGGACACCCAAGAACCGGCATCCCCCAAAGCCGCCGGGAACTCGGCGGCGGTCCCGTCTTGGGGCAGGTCGCCGGAGGGTCCGCCGGAACGCCTCCCCGGGCGTGTAATCTGCTGGATGGCCCGAGTCGTTGCAGGATCGAGGTTGTAGACAACCATGCCGGAGAGAATCCAGAACACCGCCCAGTGGCTGTCCACGCCCGACAACCCGATCATCCCGTTCATAGAGGGTGACGGGATAGGACCCGATGTGTGGGGGGCTACCCGACGCGTGGCCGACGCGGCGGTGGAGAAGGCTTACAACGGCAGCCGCCGGGTCGCGTGGACGGAGGTGCTGGCCGGTGAGAAGGCGTTCCGCCATACCGGTTCATGGCTTCCCGAAGAGACTCTCGACACCATCAGGGAGTACCTGGTCGCCATCAAGGGCCCCCTTACCACTCCGGTGGGGGGAGGGATCCGCAGCCTCAACGTGACACTCCGTCAGACGCTCGATCTCTACGCCTGCATCCGGCCGGTCAGATGGTTGAAGGGGGTGCCTTCTCCGTCGCTCCGCCCGGAGTTGGTGGACATGGTGATCTTCCGGGAGAACACCGAGGACGTGTACTCGGGCATGGAGTTGGAGCATGGGGGACCGGAGGCCGCCAGGCTCATCGACTACCTGAAAGCCGAGTTCGGGTGGGCGATTCGGCCAGATTCGGGAATCGGGATCAAGCCGGTCTCGATCACGGCCACCAAGCGCCTGGTCAGAGCCGCCATCCGCTACGCCCTGGACAGGGACTACCGTTCGGTCACCCTGGTCCACAAGGGCAACATCATGAAGTACACCGAGGGCGCCTTCCGCGACTGGGGTTACGAGGTGGTCCGGGAGGAGTTCTCCGACCGGGCTGTGAGCTGGGCGGACTCGGGAGGAGACCCCGGGGACTTGCTGCTGGTCAAGGACGTGATAGCCGACTCCTTCCTGCAGCAGATCATCCTCCGACCTGCCGAATACGACGTCATCGCCACCCTCAACCTGAACGGTGACTACGTCTCCGATGCCCTTGCCGCCCAGGTGGGGGGGATAGGAATCGCTCCCGGAGGCAACATCAATTTCAACACCGGGCATGCGGTATTCGAGGCCACCCACGGAACCGCTCCCAAGTATGCAGGGATGGACAAGGTCAACCCGGGTTCGCTGATCCTGTCGGGGGAGATGATGTTCCGTTACCTGGGATGGGAGGAAGCGGCTGACCTGGTCATCTCCGGCATGGAGCGCACCATCTCGGAGGGAATCGTCACCTATGACCTGGCCCGGTTGCGCAACGGCGCCACCGAGGTGAGCACCTCCGCCTTCGCATCGGCTGTGATAGAAAGGATGTGACCTGGCGAATCCGGCTCCATATGGTGGACGGCGGGCGCCGGGACAGGGGTATTCTTGGGCCATTGCCCACATGTGACAGACAATGAGCGTTGCCACTCTCGAAATCTCCCGCAAGCCGTCGGTGTTCCCGCCCGAGGAACGGGCCGCGCTCGAGCCGCTGATCCAAGAGATCGAACAGCTCAAGGCTGAGCGAAACGCGGTGATAACCGCCCACAACTACATGACCCCCGACATTTACTACGGGGTGGCCGACATGGTGGGGGACTCCCTGGCCCTGGCCCAGATGGCGGCCCGGAGCGACGCGGAGGTGATCCTTATGGCAGGGGTTCACTTCATGGCCGAGACATCCAAGATCATCAACCCCGAAGCCACCGTGCTGATCCCCGATCTGCGGGCCGGGTGTTCGCTGGCCGAGGGGATCACCGGCGCCGACGTGCGTCGGCTCAAAGAACTCCATCCGGGGACGCCGGTGGTCAGCTACGTGAACACCTCCGCCGAGGTCAAAGCCGAGTCCGACATCTGCTGCACTTCGGGGAACGCTGCCGCGGTGGTCGAGTCGTTGGGGTCCGAGCGGGTGATCTTCCTGCCGGACGGTTTCCTGGGCCGCTACGTCGCTTCCCACACCGATGTGGAGGTCATCCTGTGGGAGGGACGTTGCATCGTCCATGAGCGTTTCAGCGGGCCCGAACTCACCGCCCTCCGCCGACAGCTTCCTCTCATCCCGGTGATCGCCCACCCCGAGTGCGCTCCTGACGTCCTCGACCAGGCCGACTTCGTGGGCTCTACCCACGGGATTGTCAACTGGGTCCGGGACAACCGACCATCCCAGGTGATGATGCTCACCGAATGCTCGATGGCCGACAATGTCGCCTACGAACTGGACGACGTGGAGATCGTGCGGCCCTGCAACCTGTGCCCCCACATGAAGAGAATCACGCTCGACAACATCAAGACCTCGCTCTTGACAATGACCCACGAGGTGGTCCTGGACCCCGGTGTGGCAGTCCGGGCGCGGCGGGCGGTTGAGCGGATGCTAGAGGTGGGCCGCAGCTGACCTGCCCGGGAGACCCCCGTCACCTATTGGAGCAGGCCTTTTCCGAGGATCTGGGGACGGCCGGGGACCTGACCACCAACGCCCTGGTTGACGAGTGGCGTACGGCCACGGGGGTGGTGGTGTTCAAGTCGGCGGGAAGGGTGGCGGGTCTGGCTCTGGCCGAGGCTGCCTTTCGTTTCCGTGACCGCCGGGTGAGGTTCGAACCGAAGACCTCCGACGGCGCCGACCTGGACGAGGGAGCGGAGGCGGCGGTAGTGAGCGGTCCGGCCCGGAGCATCCTTGCCGCAGAGCGGGTGGCGCTCAACTTTCTGGGCCGCATGTCGGGAATCGCCACCGCCACCCGTGAACTGGTGCGAGTGGTGGCGGGCACCGGCGCCCGCATCAGCGACACCCGCAAGACCACTCCGGGAATGCGGGCTTGGGAGAAAGATGCCGTTCGCGTGGGAGGGGGAGTCAACCACCGGATGGGTCTTTGGGACGCGGTGCTGATCAAGGACAACCATCTCGCCCTGGTCGGAAGTCCTGCCGGGGCCGTGAGAATGGCCCGGGATGGGACCGGGGGAGAAGTTCCGGTGATCGTCGAGGTCTCCGCCCTGGCGGAACTCGACGAGGTGGCGGCAGCCGGTCCAGACGTGATTCTCCTGGACAACATGACCCTCGGCCAGATGAGCGAAGCGGTACGGCGGGTGGGAGGAAGGGTTACGCTGGAGGCCAGCGGGGGAGTCTCCCCCGCCAATGTCCGGAGGGTCGCGGAGACCGGGGTGGACATCATCTCGACGGGATGGGTGACCCATTCGGCGCCGGTGGTGGACGTCAGTCTGAGGTTGTCGGGTGCCTGAGGCGGAGACTCCGTCGACCGGCTCCGCCCCGCGACGGCCGCTCCGGGTGGTGATCCCGGCGCACGATGAGGAGCGGGTGGTGGGGGCGCTGGTTGGGGACCTGCTGGGCCAGGATTACCCGTCTGAGGCCTACACGGTCTGGGTGCTGGCCGACCGGTGTGAGGACGACACCGCCGGGGTGGCCGGGCGCGCAGGGGCGCGGGTGGTGGAACGGTCCGGCGGCCCGGACGGGAAGGGAGAACTGCTCCGATGGCACCTCGCCGAGTACCCGCTCGCCCCGAACGAGGCGCTGGTGGTGCTGGACGCCGACAACCGGGTGGAGGGTGACCTCCTTTCCCGTCTGGCCGGGGCCATGGCCGAGGGGGCGGAAGTCGTCCAGGCTTCAGTGCTTCCCTCCAACCTCGACGCCTCCCCGATCGCGGCTGCAGCCGGGCTGGGCGACTGGATGACCAGGGAGATGGCTTATGCCCGCGGCAGAAGGAGGGGCCGGCCCGTCGAGTTGAGCGGGACCGGCTTCTGCGTCACCGCCGCGGCGTTGGGGGAGGTTGGAGGATGGAGCGGGTCGTTCACGGAGGACCTCGATCTCACAGTCAGGCTGCTCCAGGCGGGTTATCGGATCAGGTACTTGCCCGAAGCCCGGGTTTGGGACGAGAAGCCCACCGACCTCCGGGCTGCGGTGCAACAGCGCCGGAGGTGGGCGCAGGGAAGGACGGGAGTGCGCAAGCGCAGGGGAGGGGCGCTCCTGAGCCGGGCGGTGGCGGAGCGTTCCGCCCCGTTGATGCTCATGGCGCTTCGCTTGGCGGTCCCGGGACGCTCGTTTCGCATGCTCCTAACGCTCGGGCTCGGGATCTGGGCGGCGGTCGGCGGATGGGGATTTCCCTTCTCCTGGCCCGTGTGGGCGGCGCTTGCGGTGTGGCTGGCCGGCCGGCCGTTGTGGGCGCTCTGGCGGGTGAGGGAGGTGCGGCCCTATCTCCGCTGGTATCCGATCACGTTGATCTGGGGGTTTGTGTGGTTGCTGATCCGTGTGCTTCCCCACCGTCGGGAGTGGTATCACACCCCGCATCAAGGAACGGCGTCCGGGGAGGGCGCGGCGCCGAATTGAGTTTGTCTGGCGGGCTTGTGGTGTATATACTTGCCCTTCGTGGTCTTAGTGCCTCAACCCGCCTCCTAAGGCTCTCCGCCTGACCCAGTCCCGGAGTGTCCTCCGGGTGCGGTCAAAAACCAGGAAAAAGGTGATCCGGTCTCCCGCGCGCGGAGGTCGGGTCTCGCCGGTGAAGGAAAGTTATGCCGACTATCCAACAGTTGGTGCGCCGCGGGCGCAAACCTAAGAAGAAGAAGGTAAAGACGGCCGGTTTGGCCGGTGCTCCCCAGCGAAGGGGAGTGTGCACCCGCGTGTATACGGTGACGCCCAAGAAGCCCAATTCAGCCTTGCGGAAAGTGTGCCGGGTAAGACTGTCCTCGGGGATCGAGGTGACCGCTTACATCCCCGGGGAGGGACACAACCTCCAGGAGCACTCCATCGTGCTGGTCAGGGGTGGCCGGGTTCGCGATCTTCCCGGCGTGCGGTACAAGGTGATAAGGGGTACTCTGGACGCGGCGGGAGTCTCCGAACGCCGGCAGGCCCGTTCCCGCTACGGAGCCAGAAGGTCGGCGCTATGAGACGGGCGGCCGCTACCAAGCGCAAGATCGATCCCGATCCGGTATTTCGTAACGTCCTGGTCAGCCGGATCATCAACAAGGTGTTGTGGAAGGGGAAGAAGGACTTGGCGCGGAGGATCGTTTACGCCGCCCTCGAGCGGGTGGAGCAGCGGACCCGCCAGGATCCGGTGAGCGTGTTGCGAAGGGCGATCGAGAACCTCAAGCCCCAAATGGAAGTGCGCTCTCGTAGAGTGGGAGGCTCCTCTTACCAGGTGCCCATGGACGTCCGTCCCGACCGGGCGCGCTGTCTGGCAATCCGGTGGCTGGTGGGGTATGCGCGTCAGAGAAGGGAGCCGACCATGGCCCTGCGGCTGGCCGGCGAGATCCTCGACGCGGCCAACAACACCGGGTCTGCGATCAAGAGACGCGAAGACATGCACAAGATGGCGGAGTCGAACAAGGCCTTCGCCCACTACCGCTGGTAAGAGGTGTTGCTGTGGCTGCTGACCGGGGAAATCGCCTACTGCGCATGCGCCAGGTGCCTCTGAGCAGGACACGAAACATCGGGATCATGGCGCACATCGACGCAGGGAAGACCACCCTGACCGAGCGGATTCTCTACTACACCGGTCGTAACTACAAGATCGGAGAGGTTCACGAGGGCGCCGCCACGATGGACTGGATGGCCCAGGAGCAGGAACGGGGCATCACCATCACCTCGGCGGCGACCACCTGCATCTGGCACGACCACAGTATCAATATCATCGACACCCCCGGACATGTGGACTTCACCGTAGAGGTGGAGCGGAGCCTCCGGGTTCTGGACGGGGCGGTGGCGGTGTTCGACGGGGTCGCCGGGGTGGAACCGCAGTCGGAGACGGTCTGGCGCCAGGCCGACCGTTACCAGGTCCCGCGAATCTGTTTCATCAACAAGCTCGACCGGGTGGGCGCCGACTTCTACGCTGACGTCGAGTCGATTCGCGATCGCTTGGACGCGACGCCGCTGGTCCTCCAGTTGCCGGTGGGCGAGGAAAGCGGATTCCGGGGCGTGGTGGACCTGGTGGAGATGCAGGTCCACGAGTGGAGGGGAGACGACGGGAAGCGCTGGGACACCGGAGAGATTCCTGAGCCGATGATGGACATCGCCTACCACTACCGCGCCCAACTCCTGGAGCAAGTGGCCGAGGTCGACGAGAAGCTCTTGGTCAAGTTCCTGGAAGACCTGTACATCACCCCCGACGAGATACGCTCGGCGATCCGGGTCGGGGTGCTCAACCACCTGTTCGTGCCGGTCCTGTGCGGGGCGGCCTTCAAGAACAAGGGAGTCCAGCCCCTTCTGGACGCGGTCATCCATTACCTGCCGAGTCCCCTGGACCTGCCTCCGGTGGAGGGGTTCCTTCCCAAGAACCCCCAGAAGACCCTGGAGCGCAGAGCCACCGACGACGAGCCGTTCTCTGCTCTCGCCTTCAAGATCATGAGCGACCCCCATGTGGGGAAGCTCACCTACTTCCGGGTCTACTCGGGCACTGCTTCCAAGGGCGGGACCGTCCTCAATACCTCCAACGGCCGCAAGGAGCGGCTGGGACGCTTGCTGCGAATGCACGCCAACCATCGCGAGGAAGTGGAACATGTCTACACGGGCGACATCGTGGCTGCGGTGGGGTTGCGCGGCACGACCACCGGTGACACCCTCTCGGCGGTGCACGCTCCGATCAGCCTGGAGACCATGGCGTTCCCAGCACCCGTGATCTGGGTGGCGATCGAGCCCCGTACCCGGGTCGATCAGGACAAGCTGAGCCACTCCCTCCAGAAGCTCTCGGAGGAGGATCCCACCTTCCTGGTGCGCAGCGACGCCGAAACGGGCCAGACCATCATCGCCGGAATGGGCGAACTCCACTTGGAGGTGCTTGTGGATCGCCTGGTGCGGGAGTTCAGGGTTGCCGCCAACATCGGCAGACCCCAGGTCGCATACCGTGAGACCATCATGTCGGGGATCGACGGCACCGAGGGCCGTTACGTACGCCAGAGCGGAGGCCGCGGCCAGTACGGCCACGTGGTGATCGACATCGAGCCCATGGGTCCGGGAGGGGGATACGAATTCGTGAACAGGATCACCGGGGGACGGGTGCCCCGCGAGTACATACCGGCCGTGGACGCCGG
>JAPPFD010000020.1 GCA_028823995.1 bacterium
GCCAGGTTGTGGCCCTGGAGGACGGGGGTTCAAGTCCCCTCGGTCGTCCCAATCGCCTATTTGTCGAGGTTCACATGAATACGATCCCGGTCTTATGACGGCTGGAAATTCCCTGGCGGATGCCGGTCCGTACGAGAAGATGGTCTCCTTCGAGATATCTCATTCGGACCTCGATCGGGCCATGAACCGCGCTTCGCGCCAGATATCCCGCCAGGTGACCATCGCGGGCTTCCGTCCCGGCAAGGCGCCGCGACGGCTGGTGGAGAATCAGGTGGGTTTCGAGCGGATACGCGCAGACGCCCTGGAGGAACTCGTACCTCCGCGGGTGGGGGAGATTCTCTCGGAAACCGAGATCGCGCCGGTGGTCCCGCCCCTCCTGGAGTCGGTGACCGACGGCGCAAACGGATCGGTGAGGGTGGAGGTGAGGGTCACCACCTGGCCTCGCCTGGAGTCGGTCCCCGATTACCGGGGGAGAACCGTACAGGTGCAGGCCTTGCCATCGGTCTCCGAAGAGGTGGACGCCCGGATACAGCAACTTCGTCACATGTACGCCCCTCTGCAAACGGTCGACCGGGCCGTCGAGAAGGGCGATTACGTGGTGATCGACATGACGGCGCTTGACGGAGAGCAGTCGGTCGAATCGTTGGCGCTCGACGGGTTCAGCTACGAGGTGGGCTCGGAGAGGCTGAACGCCCGCATCGACGAGGGCCTCCTGGGACAAGAGGCGGGAGATGAGGTCAACATCTCCGCTCCCCTGCCCGAATGGCTCTCCTCGCAGGCCCACACCGCTGACGAGGAGGGTCGGTCCGAGGCCTCCGAGGATAAGGACGGTGAGCCGGCGGAGGGCTTGTACCAGATCCGGATCGTCGAGGTGCAGTCCCGTTCCCTACCCGACCTTGACGATGCCTGGGCGTCGGAGTACACCGGGCACGACTCCTTGGAGGATCTCCGCCAGGAGATGGGCGGCGAGTTGGAGACCCAGCGTATGGAGACCCAGTGGAGACTGCTGGCTACCGGGACCTTGGCCGAACTCACCTCCGAGTTGGAACTGGATTTGCCGGAGCGTCTGGAAACGGCCCAGATGGAGTTGCTGTTTCGCAATCATCTCTCTTCCCTGGAAAACGCCAAGACCGACCACATGACCTACTTGGAGAGGGTGGGGCTCAGCCATGAGCAGTTCCTTGAGGGATTGAGAGGCCAGGCGGTGGCAGGACTCAAGTCACGGATATTGATCGAGGCCGTAGTCGACACCGAGGACCTGGTGGTTGACGACGCCGAGTTGGCCGAGACCCTGGAGAAGGCGGCCCAGGAGGCGGAGGACTCCGAAGCCTTCCTGCGGCACATGGCGGAAAGTGGTCACCCCGAGCAGATCCGGAGTGATATGCTCAGAGCCAGGGCACAGGCCTTCCTTGCCATGCAGGTCCAACCGGTCGATGTTGACGGTCAGCCGGTTGAGGTTGAGCCGCCTTCTTGGGTGAGGGCCTGGTTTGAGCCGGCCGAGAAACTAGACACTGGAGGCGGCTCAGGAGAGGCCGTCTACGAAGCGGAGGTAATAAATGACCCGGATCCCGACTGAGCAGCCCTTCTCAGGCCATCCCATCCACGGATACATCCCCCTGCCTCATGTGACGGAGCAGACCAGCAGGGGGGAACGCACCTCCGACATCTACAGCCGGCTGCTGAAGGACCGGATCGTCTTTCTGGGGACCCCGATCGATGACACGGTGGCCAACCTGATCATGGCCCAGATGTTGCACCTTGAAAGCGAGGACCCCGACAAGGACATCTTCTTGTACATAAACTCGCCGGGCGGACAGATGACCTCGCTATTCGCCCTGTACGACACCATGCAGTATGTGAGACCCGATATCAGCACCGTCTGCATGGGGATGGCCGCTTCGGCGGCGGCGGTGCTGCTGGCCGGGGGCGCAGAGGGCAAGCGTTACGCCTTGCCCCACGCCCGGGTGATGCTTCACCAGCCCCACGGCGGGGCCCAAGGCCAGGCCACCGACATAGAGATCCAGGCCAGGCTGATTCTCCAGATGAGAGAGCAGACCAACAAGATACTCGCCTTCCACACCGGCCAGGGGTTGGAGAAGGTCGCCCAGGACACCGACCGGGACTTCTGGATGATGGCGGATGAGGCGGTCGAGTACGGGGTGATAGACAAGGTGCTCACCCGCCAGACGCTCACTGCGGTAAGCGACGCCTGAGAGGTCGGTTCGGTGGTCCGAGAAGGAGCAGATCTCCTCAAGTGCAGTTTCTGCGGGCAGTCCCAGAAGCAGGTCTTGAAGTTGATCGCGGGTCCAGGCGTTTACATCTGCAACGAGTGCATCGATCTCTGCAACGAAATCATCGATGAGGAGACTTCCACCGAGAGCCACCGGATAGAGGAAGTACCCAATCCCACCGACATTTACAAGTACCTCGACTCCTACGTAGTTGGCCAAGAGGTGGCCAAGAGGTCCCTGGCGGTGGCCGTCTACAACCACTACAAGCGTCTCCGGTTGGGAAGTCGCGCCCATTCGGACGTCGAAGTGGAGAAGTCCAACATTCTCCTGATCGGGCCCACCGGGTCGGGGAAGACGCTCTTGGCCCGGACCCTGGCCCGCCAGTTGAACGTTCCCATCGCCATAACCGACGCAACCGCTCTCACCGAGGCGGGTTATGTGGGAGAGGATGTGGAGAACATCCTTCTGAGGCTGGTGCAGGCGGCCGACTACGACCTGAAACTGGCCCAGACCGGCATCGTTTACATCGACGAGATAGACAAGGTGGCGCGCAAGGCGGACAACCCATCCATTACCAGAGACGTGTCGGGGGAAGGAGTCCAGCAGGCATTGCTGAAGATCTTGGAGGGGACCGTGGCTTCGATTCCTCCACAGGGAGGTCGAAAACATCCCCACCAGGAGTTCCTCCAACTCGACACCACCGACATCCTGTTCATCTGCGGAGGGGCCTTCGATGGCCTGGAGGACATCATCGCCCGGCGGGTGGGGAGCGGCTCGGTGGGATTCGGGGCCGACATCAAGTCTCGCAGTGATCGGGACAACGGCGATCTGCTGCGCCAAGTGCTTCCCGAAGACCTCATCAAGTACGGCCTGATCCCCGAGTTCATAGGGCGTTTGCCGGTGTTGAGCGCAGTGCATCCCCTTTCCGTCGAGGATCTCGTGAAGATTCTTCAGGAGCCCCGCAACGCCCTCGTCAAGCAGTATCGCCACCTGTTGGACCTCGATGACGTCGAGTTGATTTTCACCCCCCAGGCCATCAACGAGATAGCCGATCAGGCGCTGGCCCGCGGGACGGGCGCGCGGGGCCTGCGAGCAATCATGGAAGACCTGCTCCGCGACCTCATGTTTCAAGCTCCCACCCGCTCCGACATCCGGAGGGTGGTTGTGGATCACCTGATGGTGCAAGAAGGAAATGTGGCTTCATTCAGGGACGCACGGTCACAGCGCCATCGTGAGCAAACCGCCTGAGTCGCTTCCGCGACCGGGAGCCTCCCCGCGATGAATGACGTTTACGAACCCGCGGAGATCGAGTCCCGCTGGTACTCCCGCTGGGAGGCCGCAGGCGTCTTCCGACCCGAGTACCGGCCGGACGGAGACCCGTTCTGCGTGGTGATCCCTCCTCCCAACGTAACCGGCTCACTGCACATGGGCCATGCCCTCAATCACGCCATACATGATGTGATAGCCCGGCGCCGGAGGATGCAGGGGGCGTCGGTGCTCTGGCTGCCGGGATCGGACCATGCCGGCATCGCCACCCAGAATGTGGTGGAGAAATCCCTGGCGGAGAAGGGCCTGAACCGGTTCGATCTCGGTAGAGAGGCGTTCATCGACCAGGTCTGGGAGTGGAAGGATGTCTACGGATCGCGGATCACCCAGCAGATCCGGAGGATGGGCAACTCCTGTGACTGGACGCGGGAGCGGTTCACCCTCGACGAGGGTCTCTCCCGGGCGGTGGTGGAAGTATTCGTCCGTCTCTACGAACAAGGCTTGATCTATCGGGGGGAGCGGATCATCAACTGGTGTCCACGCTGTGAGACGGCGCTGGCCGAGATTGAGGTGGAGTACCGGGACACCGACGGCGAACTGGTGGAGATCTTCTATCCCTTCACGGACGGCGACGGGGGGATGACGGTGGCGACCACTCGGGCGGAGACCATGCTGGGAGACACCGGTGTGGCTGTTCACCCTGATGACTCCCGCTATAGCGATGTGGTTGGCAAGACCGTCCGGCTTCCCCTGATAGGCAGGGTTATTCCGGTGGTGGCCGACCGGGGCGTGGACCCCGAGTTCGGGACCGGAGCGGTGAAGGTCACGCCGGCCCACGACCCCCTCGATTTCTTGATATCTGAACGGCAGTCGCTGGAGAAGCTGCGGGTGTTGGATGACAGGGGAGTGATAACCGATGCGGGGGGGCACTTTTCGGGAATGGACCGTTTCGATGCGAGGGAGGCCGTCATCGCCGCCTTGGAGAAAGAGGGGCGCCTGGTTAGTCGGGAGCCCTACCAGCACTCGGTCGGCCTGTGCTATCGGTGTGACACCGTGGTTGAACCGCTTCTCTCCACCCAGTGGTTCGTGAGCGTCGGCGACCTGGCGTGGCCCGCCATCGGGGCGGTTGTGGAGGGGAAGAACCGCTTCATCCCCGGCCACTGGCAGAAGAGCTACTTCCACTGGATGGAGCATCTCCGTGACTGGTGTATATCCCGCCAGATCTGGTGGGGACATCGGATTCCGGCCTGGTACTGCGGCGCCGACCACATAACGGTGGCCCGCTCCGCCCCTGAGGCCTGCAGGGTGTGCGGAGCAGGCGAGCTTCGGCAGGACGACGATGTTCTGGACACATGGTTCTCTTCCGCCCTGTGGCCGTTCTCCACCCTCGGTTGGCCGGACCAAACCGAGGACCTCGCCAGGTTCTACCCGAACCAGGTATTGATCACCGGCTTCGACATCATCTACTTCTGGGTGGCCCGGATGATGAAGATGGGTCTGCGCTTCTTGGGAGAGGTCCCCTTCCGGGAAACTGTAATTCACGGCCTGGTGCGGGACAGCGCCGGGCAAAAGATGTCCAAGTCCCTGGGTAACACCATTGACCCCTTGGAGGTGGCCGACCGCTACGGAGCGGATCCCCTCCGCTTGGCTCTCATCCAAGCCGCCAATCCCGGCCAGGACGTCCCACTGGACATGGAGTGGGTGGAAGGGGCGCGCCGGTTCGGAAACAAACTGTGGAACGCGACCCGCTACGCCCTCCGGCACCTCCCTGGCCAGAGCGTTCCCGCTTTGGGGGGATATCCGGTCCATCCGGGTCCGGTGGACAGATGGGTCCTGGCCGTTTTGGGTGACGTCGCCGCCCGGTTCGACCGGTACTGCGACGAGTACCGGTTCTCCGACGCCTACGGTCTCTTGTACAACTTTTCATGGGCGGAGGTGTTCGACTGGTACTTGGAGATGTCCAAGGTGGCGTTGGCAGGCGCCGAAGACGCAGAAACCACCCGCCAGACCCTGGGTGTGTTGATGAGGGACATCCTCAAGTTCTTTCATCCCGCCATACCTTTCCTGACGGAGGAACTGTGGTCGCATCTGGTGGGAGATGGACTGTTGGCCGGCTCGGACTGGCCGGAGGTGCCGGCCTACGATCCCGCGCCCGAGATGGAGGACCTGAAAGCGCTCGTCTCCGGCGTTCGACAGTTCCGGGCCGCCCAGGGCTTGAGCCACCGCCGGACACTCCCCTTGGGTGTGACCGGGCTGCCTCCCGCGTGGGTGGCCACCTTGGTGGAGGAACTGGTCGGGGTGGAAATCAGCGCCTTGACCGAGGCGCCTGACGACGGTCACATCCATCTGCCCACCGGCCGGTGGGAGGGATACATCCCTCTGCGGGGACTGGTGGATCCCCAAGCTGAGCGCCAGCGGATCGACCGGTCCATCGCCCGGCTCGAGGCTCAGGTGTCCCGGTCCTCTCAAAAGCTGGCCAACCCAAATTTCACCGAGCGGGCTCCGGCTGAGGTGGTAGAGAAGGAGCGGGTGAAACTGGCCGAGGCTTCAGGTCAGCTAAGCTCCCTTCGTTCCCGACGCGAGGCGCTTAGCGAATGAATTACACCGAAGCGGTGGCCTATCTCGATTCCTGTATAGGCCTGGGCAGGAAATTCGGATTGGAGCCCATGCGGTCGGTGATGTCACGGATGGGTGATCCGCAAAACCGCTGTCGATCGATACACGTGGCGGGAACCAACGGCAAGACCTCCACGTCCAGGATGGCGGGACGGGTGCTCCTGACCCAGGGCTACAGCGCCGGTGTCTTCATCTCTCCCCACCTGCAGGCGGTGGAGGAGAGGATCGCGGTGAACGGTCGCGATCTCAGCCGAGCCCAGTTCGCGGAGGCCATATCCGAGGTGGCCGGTGTGGTTGCCGAGGAGGTGGCCGATGGCGGCCGTCCGCTCACCTACTTCGAGTTGACCACCGCCGCCGCTTTCGGCCACTTCCGTCGGGCCGGGGTCGACGCCATGGTGATGGAGGTAGGCCTGGGAGGGCGGCTGGACGCCACCAATGTGATGTCGGCGGAGGTCGCGGTCCTTACCGGCCTGAGCTTCGACCACACCGAGTACCTGGGTGACACTCTGCCCCAGATTGCAGCCGAGAAGCTGGGAATCGTGGGTCCGGGGGCGCGGCTCGTATGCGGGTCCATCCCCTCTGAGGCCGCTCCGGTGGTGGAGCGGAGAGCGCGAAACCTAGGCGCAGATGTGGTGTGGCTCGGGAAGGACTTCGGTGTCAGGTCGGTCTCACCCAGGCCGGCGGGCGGATGGACGGTCACGGTGGACGGGCTTTATGGGTCTTATGAGAACCTGGAGATCCCCCTCAGGGGCCGTCATCAAACCCGGAATCTGGCGGCGGCGGTGGCCGCCGCGGAATCCTGGCTTGAGGGAGGTCTCGACGGCGAGAGATTGAAGACTGGGCTTTCAGCCCTCTCCGTCCCGGGACGGATGGAACTGATCACGGTCGGCTCCACGCCCATTCTGCTGGACGGCGCCCACAATCCAGAGGCATGCTCGGTGCTGGCCAAGTCCCTGGCCGAAGAGTTCGGAGGCCGCAAGTGGGTGGGTGTCCTGGGGATGATGAAAGACAAAGACCTGGAAACGATGGTGAGACACCTGGCCCCCCATCTCGACAGGGTGGTGGCCACCCGGGTCGACTACTCCCGAGCGCTCTCCCCGCGAGCCATTGCCCAGCGGATGGAGAAGGTGTGTGACCTGGAGGTCATTGAGTGTAAGGACCCGGCCGAGGCGGTCCGGGAGGCGTGCGTGGCGGCCGGCGACCGGGGGCGGGTCCTGGTGGCCGGCTCACTCTACCTGGTGGGGGAGGTGCGAACCCTGGTGGGCCTGTAGAAGCGGGATGAGTCACGGGAAAAAAGCGCCTAACCTTGGCCCGTAGGCCGGAGTAGCTCAGCCAGGCAGAGCAGCTCACTCGTAATGAGCAGGCCAGGGGTTCGAATCCCCTCTCCGGCTCAAATAGAATCTTCTCCTATGGTGTGTGAACGAACTTTCGTAATGGTCAAGCCCGACGGGGTGGAGCGCGGCTTGGTGGGTGAGATCATCCGTCGGTTCGAGTCGAAGGGCTTGCGGCTGGTGGAGGCCCGCATGCAAAGCGTCGATGCCGAACTGGCCGGCGATCACTATGCCGAGCACCGGGAGCGTCCTTTCTACGAGGAGTTGATTGCCTTCATAACCGGAGGACCGGTGATGGCGATGGTGTGGGAAGGGGAGTCGGCCGTGTCGGTGGCCAGGCTTCTGATCGGCCCGACCAACCCGGCTGCGGCGCCTCCGGGCACCATTCGCGGAGACTATGGATTGGAGACCACACAGAACCTGGTGCACGGCTCAGACTCTCCCACCAGCGCAAAAAGGGAAATAGGTCTGTGGTTCGGTTATCATCCTCAGTAGCCGTTTAGGGTTGCACCCGAAGATGAGAAGTTCTCCATGATTTTGGGCAGCCAGGACATGGCAATTGACCTCGGGACTGCCAACACCCTGGTGTATTTGCGCGGGAAAGGGGTGGTGTTGGGCGAGCCATCGGTGGTCGCCATCGACTCCCGTTCGGGAGAACTACTGGCGGTGGGCGCCGAGGCCAAGCACATGATCGGTCGTACTCCCGCACAGATTACGGCCATTCGTCCCCTGCGGGATGGCGTGATTGCGGACTTCGATACCACCGCCCGGATGATCCGCTACTTTGTCAAGAAGGTCCAGCCGAGGTGGTTCTATCGCCCTGAGATCGTGATTTGCGTTCCCTCGGAGAGCAGCACGGTGGAGCGCAGGGCTGCGGAGGACGCCGCCTTCAAAGCGGGAGCGCGCAGGGCCTATGTCATCGAGGAGAGCATGGCCGCTGCTATAGGAGAGGACCTGCCGGTCTCCGAGGCCAAGGGCTCGATGGTTGTGGACATAGGGGGAGGAACCACCGAGATAGGGGTTTTGTCCCTGGGAGGTGTGGTCGCGGGCCGGAGCATCCGCACAGCCGGATACGCAATGGACCAATCGATTATCGAGTGGATCCAGTACGAGAAGGGGCTTCGGATCGGGACTCGTACCGCCGAGGACCTCAAGATCGCGATCGGTTCGGCCTGGCCCCGGGAGAACCGGATGGCCGAGATCCAGGGACACAACGTCCACACCGGCCAGCCCGACAAGGTGGTCGTCTCCACCTCCGAGATCCGGGAGGCCATCAAACAGCCGGTGGACGAAATTGTGGACGCGGTGAAGAAGACCCTCACCGTCGTCAATCCTGACATTGCCTCCGACATCATCGGCCAGGGGATCCTGGTGACCGGTGGAGGGGCCCTGCTGGCCGGGTTGAAGGAACTGTTGGAGAAGGAGATCAAAATCAAGGTGAGGGTGTCCGCCAACCCCCTGCTCTCCGTGGTCCTGGGCGCCGGCAAGTGTCTGGAGGAAAGGCAATCGTTCAGAAACGTGCTTTCTATCACGTCCAGCGTTTGACCTAAAACGACGGAATAGCCGTGTATGAGTTCAGGTCCAGAGGACGGACCCTGGCGCTATCCCTATTGCTGGTGGTCTCTTTGTTGCTGGCCACTCTGGAGGTGAGGGCTGACAGTTGGGGGGTGGTGAGAGTGGGTCTGGGAAGCTGGCTGGTGCCTCTGCAGAGACTGGCGGTGGAGGTCTTCGACCCGCTGGTGGCAACCGTAGAGGGGTTGGCAGGCATTGCCTCTCTGCGCTCGGAGAACGCTGCGCTGCGGTCACAGTTGGCCGAGACCCAGGCGGAGATGGCGGCGGTCGAGGACCAACTTGCCCGGCTGGACTCTTTGGAGCGGTTGGTGGACCTGGACCTCCCCGATGTGGAACAGACGAGGACTCTGGCGAACGTGGTGGGACGGCAGGTGGGCTTCGAGTTCCATCTGAGAATCGACAAGGGGCTGGAGGAGGGAGTGGTGGCGGGGAACCCGGTTCTCGATGAGAACGGCTACCTATTGGGGAGAGTCGGCGCTTCGACCGAGGACTTCGCCACCGTGATACCCCTTTCGGCTGACGTGGAGGGCCTGACGGTGCTGGTGGCGGGTAGCGTGGGAGTCCTGCGGCCGCAGGTTGGATCGGAGTTGCTCAGCCTGGAGGTTTTCGACAGCCCACCGATAGTTGCCGAGGGCGAGGACGTGGTCACGTCCCAGCTGTCGGTGAGTTTTCCTCCCGGTCTGCCGGTTGGTTCGCTGGTGGGAGAGGCCCGAGTGGTGGGATCGGTGTTGCGCGGCGCGGTGAAGCCTTTCTCCGATCCTCAGAGAGCGAGGGCGGTATTGGTGGTGTCCTGGCCACCGGGGCCCAATGAGTAGCCGGATTCGTCTTCGCCGCTACCGCTCCAGGAGGGACTCGGCCCGCAGCGTCGCCAGGTCCCTTCCCCGAGGGGTGTCGTTCCTGCCTTTCCAAAGGTCCGTCCGGTGGGGGCGTGGTCTTGCATGGCTGGCAGGGGTGGTGGGGGTGGTGGTATTGCAAACCTCGGTGGTGGGGAGGCTCCAGATCGGGGGAGTCTCTCCTGATTTGGTGCCCATAGTGGTGGCGTATGCCGCATTCCGCCTTCGGGACAACGGGGTCATTGTGCTGGGCTTTTTGAGCGGCTTGCTCCTGGACGTCTCCGGCACCTCCGTGATAGGGCTGCTGGCCTTCGCCATGACCCTGGTTGCCTGGGGGGCAACCCTCACCCGTGAACAGGGAGGCCGGGGAGTCCTCGTGAATGCCCTGCGAATTCTGCTGTTGACCCTGGCCGGCATCGCGGTTCACACGGTGATAAGCATCGCCTTCGGGGAGTGGTCCTTGGCTATCTGGGAGGGTTTGCGGAGAATGGCGCTGATTCCGGTCCTCAATTTCGTACTGGCCGTGGTGCTATTCCCCCTCTCGAATCGACTTTGGGTCCCGTCCCTTAAATGAGAGGATCACAGCGGATCGTATTGGTGGCGGCGATCTTCGCCCTGCTCTTCGGGTTCTTGGGAATCCGGCTGTGGTTCATGCAGGTCGCCGAAGGCGTGGCTGCCGCCGAGATCGTGTTCAACGAAGGGCTGGTATCGGTTGTCACGCCGGCGCCCCGCGGCGACATCCGGGATCGCAACGGACAGTTGCTGGTGACCAGCCGGGTGGTTCCCATGGTGGTCATGGATCGCAAGCTTCTTCAATCCTCCCAAAAGGACGAAGCCATTGCCCGACTGTCCGCCCGGCTGGAGGTCCCCGCCGACTGGATAGAAGCGCTGTACGACGATGCGGGCGTCAACCAGCGGTTTCCCCTGGCGGTGGTTGACACGACGACCGCCTACCAGTTGGAAGAGCAACTTCGCTCCTTTCCGGGGGTGGTGATCGAGATCTTTCCGGAGAGGATCTATCTGGCCGGGGGTTCCCTTTCCCATGTGATAGGGCACCTGGGGTTCCCCTCTGCCGATGACTTGCAGCAGCGACCTCATCTCGATCCGAATATTCGTATAGGCAAGCTGGGAGTGGAGGGGTTCTACGACCAGTGGCTACAGGGTACGCCTGGAGAGCGCGTCTATCGGGTCAACCAGGCCGGACGGATAACCGAGGAGCGAACCGAAGTCCCCCCGCAATCGGGAGCCACCCTCTATCTGACCATCGACGAGGAGTTGCAGAGGGTGGTGGAGGACGCCCTCCTGGAAGGGATCGAGCTTTCCAACCTGATCAAGGACGAGGAGAGGGAGCAGCCGTTGGAGGAGGGGGAGACCCGGGCCGCCCTCAATCCGACCGAGCGAGCGGCGGGAGTGGTGATGGACATCACCAACGGCGAGGTGCTGGCGCTGGCCAGCTATCCGGACTTCGATCCCCAGGAGTTCGTGTGGGGGATCGACCGGGCCGACTTCGCCAGGCTCTCGGACCAAAAGGCCTTTCTCAACCTGGTGGTCGGGGGGCTCTACCCGCCCGCCTCTACTTTCAAGGCGATTACCTACGCGGCCGCCCTCACCTACGACATACCCTTTGCAGAGGCGATAGAGGGGGTGGACCTGGTCAACCGGCGGATCAACTGTGATGGGGAACTGGTATTGCCCGAGATCATCGACGAGGGAAGCCCGCAGGTTTTTCGTGACTGGTACTACCCGGCCGAACTGGGATGGCTGGACATCCACGAAGCGTTTGAGCACTCCTGCAACATCTTCTTCTACAACGTGGCGCTGGGAGTCTGGCGGAACTGGGGCAACACCTCTCAAGAGGAGGTCCTCCAAGACATGGCGCGTTCTCTGGGTTACGGCGCCTTCACGGGGGTGGATCTCTCCGGCGATCAGGCCGGAATCGTTCCTGACCGGGAGTTGTTTGAAGAATGGAAGCAGATCCAACTCGAGGATCCGGCAGCTCCCGTCCGCCTGGATCCGGCTCGGCTGTCCCTGGCCAGTCCCTGGCTGGGAGGGGACTTGATGAATCTGGCTATAGGACAGGGCGACATGCTGGCCTCTCCTCTGCAGGTTGCCATCTCCTATGGCGCCCTTGCCAATGGGGGAACGGTGTGGACGCCCAGGGTGGTCAGCCAGGTACGTTCCCCGGACGGTGAGCTGTTGTGGGCGGCCATTCCCGAGGCAAAGAGCCAGATCGACCTTCCCGACTGGGTGGTGGACTCACTGCTGTCCGACATGAACCTTGTGGTGGCCAGCGGCACGGCCCGTCGCGCGTTCTCGGACTTCGGGTCCTCGGGGAATCTGGTGGGTGGCAAGACCGGAACCGGTCAATCCTCCGCCAATCGGGATAGCCACGCCTGGTTTGTGGGAGTGGCGCCCATCAACAACCCGAAGTGGGTGGTGGTGGTGCTGGTGGATCAGGGTGGCTCGGGAGGAAGGGTGGCGGCGCCGATGGGACGCTACATAATGCAGTATCTGATGGGGGAGGAACTGGACCCGATCGAGGCCGGGGAAGAGACCAACTGATGCATTTGCACTCTCGACCGACGCGCGGATGGTGGGTGACGGAGGAAGGCGTGGCCCGTCCCGATCTGGGCTTGATGGCGGTGGTGGTGGCGTTGTCAGGCTTCGGTCTGTTGATGATCTTCTCTGCGACCAGGACAGCCCTGGAGCGCCAGGAGTTGCTGCCTTCTGCTTCCACGGAGCGTCAACTGGTGTTCATGCTGATCGGTGTGGTCGGCATGTTCGCACTCAGCTATATCGACTATCGGAACTACCAGTTTCTTGCCCCCGTTCTGTACCTGGGCTGCATGGTTGCCTTGGGGGCTGCGTTCCTGTTCGATCCTGTGAAGGGCGTCCAGCGATGGATCACCATTGGTCCGGTGAACATCCAGCCCGCCGAGTTCACCAAGTTGGCGCTGGTCATGTCCCTGGCGTCCCTGCTCAGCCGCGGTCCCGAAGAGAGCTACCAGCAACTGCCCTGGCGGAAAGTCGGTTATGCCCTGGCTATGCTGGCTCCTCCCGTGGCGCTGATCTTCCTGCAGCCCGATCTGGGGACCATGATGTCGCTCCCCTTCATTCTCCTGCTTATGCTGTTCGTGGCCGGGGCAACCCGGACCCAGATGACCATCCTGGCGCTGGCGGCGGTGGGAGTTGTCACCACGATCTGGCGTTTCGACCTGTTGGCGGGGCATCAGATAGACCGGTTGCGGGTGTTCATCGATCCCGACCTGGACCCACAGGGTCTTGGTTGGAGTATCCGGCAAGCCAGGCTGGCAATGTCCTCGGGCCAGGTGACCGGCCAGGGACTCTTCCAAGGCGCCATTACCAACCAGGGTCTGGTACCGGAACAAGAGAGTGACTTCATCTTCACGGCGGTGGGCGAGCAGTTGGGATTCGTGGGAGGGTCGGTGGTTCTACTGGGGTTCGGCTACGTGCTGTGGCGATTGTTGCGGATCGCGGTCACCGCCTCCGATCAATACGGGTCCCTGCTCTCGATGGGGGTGGCGGCCTTCCTGATGTTCCATGTGTTCGTCAGCGTGGGGATGACCTTGGGTCTGGTGCCCATCACCGGGCTCCCCTTACCCTTCCTGAGCCGGGGAGGCTCCTTCTACCTCACTTCGACGGCCGGTGTAGGGATTGCTGTCTCGGTTTGGAGGTTGCGTTCCCGTGTCAGGTTCGGCGGCGTCGCCGGGGACCGGAGTCTCTTGGCGAGGTAGCGCGCCGGTGAGTTTCCATCCTCCTGGTGTGCAAGAGATTTCACTTTGCAATCGAGGTGTGTGTAGCATATTGAGTGTCGATGGGCTTGGCCGCGTTTGCGCTCAGCCCACGAAGAGACAAGTTTTGGAGTCGGACTCTCGGGTCCTCCCCCCTTCCGGCTGGGTTTAGGCCGAGGGACCAGGGGTTGCAGGTCGAGAGGGCGACACTTTCCTACGGCGATTAAATCAGGAGGGCTGTAAATGGGAAGGTTTCGACGTCGGCGCGGAACCGAGGTAATCCGCCGGGTCGGCGGTGACTTTGTAGAAACGCGAAAGAAGCGCCGGGTCAACGGCTCGGAGGTGGAGATCCGCCGCATAGCCGCGAAGGCGGCCGGCGGCGTGAAGACCGCCAAGAAAAAGAAGAAGACTACGAAGCCTCGGCAGCGGGGTCCGGGGAAGAGGCGCCCCAGCATTTCGACGACCCGAGGGTCAGCGCCGAGCCAGCGGGCGGGAACCGTCCCCGAGAGCGTTCCCGCCGCACCGGTGAGCCGGCCTTCCTCGCTGCGAAGCAAGATACTGGTGAGTGTGGGGGAAGGTACCAGGGTGGCCATCATGGAGGGTCCGGACCTGGTGGAGTATTACTCAGAGAGTCCCGGCAGCATCTCACTGGTTGGGAACATATACCTGGCGGTGGTGCGCAACGTGTTGCCGGGGATGGAGGCCGCGTTCGTGGATATCGGCGAGGGGAAGAACGGAGTGCTCTATGCCGATGACGTCTATGTCGATCCCGAGCGGTTCGGCAGGGGCGCCCGGCCCCGGGTGGAGCAGGTCATTTCCGAGGGAGACGAGGTGGTCGTGCAGGTCAGGCGGGACTCGATGGGCGCAAAGGGCCCTCGTCTGCGCGGCCATGTGTCTCTGGCCGGCCGGTTCCTGGTCCTGCAGCCCGGACTCTCCAATGTGGCCATTTCCCAGCGGTTGTCTCGGGCGGAGCGTTCCCGACTCAGGCAGGTTGTGGCCGAGATGGTGCCGCCGGGGTTTGGCGTCATCGCCCGGACCGCGGCCCGTCAGGCCACGTCCAAAGAGATCGAGTCGGAGGTGGCGAAGTTGGCGGACCGGTGGGAGAAGATCACCGATGAGGCGGCTCGAGGAGGGGGTCCCCGGTTGCTGCACCGGGACTCCGACCTGTTGATCCGGGTGATCCGCGAGCACCTCAGTTCGGAGACCCGACGCGTAGAAGTCGACGATAAGAATTCCCACAAGCGGGCTGTTGAGTACCTGCGGTCCGCCGATCCGGACTTGGTCTCCCGGGTACGGCGTTATGAGAACCCCATCCCGCTCTTTGAGCGTTTCCACGTGGACGATCAAGTCAGGAAGGCATTGAAACGCCGCGTGCCGCTGCCGTCTGGAGGACATCTGGTTTTTGACTCCACCGAGGCTTTGACCGTGGTGGACGTCAACACCGGGCGGTTCGTGGGGCGATCCAATCTGGAGGACACCATCCTCCAGAACAATTTGGAAGCTGCCGAGGAGATCGGGCGCCAGTTGCGATTGCGGGACATAGGAGGCATCATCGTCATCGATTTCATCGACATGACCCGGGAGTCGAACCAGCGGAAGGTCCTGGCGAAGTTGAATGAGGTACTGGCCAGGGACAAGACAAGGACGGAGGCATTTGAAGTCTCCCGTCTCGGCCTGGTGGAGATGACCCGCAAGAATGTCTCGGCAGGTCTGCTGGAATCGTTCTCCAAACCGTGCGACAGTTGTGGAGGCCAGGGTCGGATAGTGCAGGATCCGACCTCGTCCCGCCCCCAGGTCACGGCCGGCATTTGACCTTGGCGTTCCGGCTTCCCGCAGCGTAGAATGACTGACTTAGCATGTATGCAGTAATAGCCACCGGTGGGAAACAAGCCAGGGTCGCTCCCGGGGACGTGATCAGCGTGGAACGATTGTCCCGGGAACTCGACGACATCGCCTTCGATCCGGTGTTGGTCGTGGACGGGGACGGAAGGGTTTTGACCGGCGCTGCGCTACGGGGGGCGCGGGTCACGGCCCGGCTGCTCGGGGAAGTGAAGGGGCCCAAGGTCCGCATTTTCAAGTACAAGTCCAAGACCGGCTACCGGCGTCGCATCGGCCATCGCCAGAAGTACACCCAGATCGAGATCCTGAATATAGACCTGCCAACCGATTCTGAGAAGGAGAGCTGAGATGTCCAAGACCAAAGCGGGAGGCTCCAGCCGAAACGGACGAGAATCGCACTCCAAGCGGCTAGGTCCCAAGGTGTTCGACGGGCAGGTGGTCCATTCCGGAGCGGTGCTGGTTCGACAACGCGGGACTCGCATTCACCCCGGACTCAATGTTGGTCGGGGGAGTGACGACACGTTGTATGCCCGCGCTTCAGGCGTGGTCAAGTACGGGGAACGGAATCGTCGCCGCCTGGTGAGCGTTCTTACCGACTGATTCGGCTTCCGGCCGGTCGCGATGTTCGTTGACTCGGTCAGGGTGCACCTTCGCGCCGGAGACGGCGGGAGTGGCATGGTCAGCTTCGAGCGGCGGCGCGGGAAACCCAGAGGAAAACCGGTCGGCGGCTCGGGGGGAAGAGGCGGGGATGTGGTGGTGCTCGCCGATCCGTCCATAGGAACGCTTTTCCGCTATCAGCGCCATCCCCATCATGCCGCAGAGAACGGCGGCAAAGGCGCTGATCGTCTTCGTCACGGCCGGAGGGGCGCCCGGTTGGTCGTCCCGGTGCCGCCGGGGACATCCGTGTACGACGATTCCGGGGCGCTTCTGGCGGACCTGGTGGAAGACTCACAACAGGTGGTGCTCCTGCGGGGAGGGAGGGGCGGACGGGGCAATGCCGGGTTGGTCAGCCCCCAGCATCGGGTACCTGCGGTGAGCGAGGAAGGGGAAAAGGGGCGCCAGGGATGGTTCCGGTTGGAGATGAAACTGCAAGCCGACGCCGCTTTGGTGGGGTTCCCAAATGCCGGCAAGAGCACCCTTTTGTCCCGTGTGTCTGCCGCCCGTCCGAAGGTGGCCTCATATCCGTTCACCACCCTCACTCCCAACCTGGGAGTGGTGGCGATAGACGATGAGGAGTTCACCCTGGCCGATGTGCCCGGGCTGATACAAGGTGCGGCGGAAGGCAAGGGGTTGGGGCACACGTTCCTTCGTCATGTCGAGCGGGCCTCGGTACTCGTGATCATGCTCGACCCTTCTCCGCTGGCCGAGATGGCGCCCGGGACACAAATGGATGTCCTTCTGGGCGAGTTGGAGAAGTACTCTCCCCGGTTGGTGGAACGTCCCCGGGTGATAGCGGTCAACAAGGCCGACCTGCCGGAATCGGACGGGGTTGCCAAGGCGATCCCCGGCGCCTTTTTGATCTCGGCGGTGACGGGGTACGGGCTGGCGCCGTTTCTGCGCAGGGTCTCAGAACGGGTGGCGAGGGCGCGGGAGACCGCCGATCCGCGGGAGGGCTTCATCCTGCACCGCCCACATCACCGAGGCTTTGTGGTTACCCGGGTCGACGGAGGGTGGGCTGTGGCGGGGATGGCTGCGGAGCGGGCTGTGGCCCTAGGGGACCTCGAGGCTCCCGAAGCAGCCCGGCTTGCTTCCACCAGGCTGGATCGGATAGGCGTGGGCCGGGCTCTTCGGGAGGCCGGCGCCCGTCACGGCGACACGGTCCTGATCGGAGGAGTGGAACTTCAATACGAGGATCCCGATTGGGAGGAGTCCAAGTGAGACGGCCCATTGCCCCTGGAGGCGTACTGGTGGTGAAAATCGGTTCCTCCAGCCTGGTCGAAGTGGAGAAGGGGCTGGATCCGGCCGCCCTGGAACGAGTGGTGGAGCATGTGGCCCGGGCCTTCTCTTCGGGGTACCCCACCGTCCTGGTCACCTCGGGGGCGGTGGCGGCGGGGCTTCCCGCACTGGGACTCTCCAACCGGCCCACCGACCTGGCCGGACTGCAGGTGGCGGCGGCTGTGGGGCAGAGCCGGCTGATGGGCATGTACGCGGCCCAGTTCGCCAAGCGAGGGCTGGTGATCGGCCAGGTGCTACTGACCCGGGGAGTGCTGGCGAGCCGTACCCCTTATCTCAACGCCCGGACGGCCCTCTCCAGCATGCTGGAACGTCGCATAGTTCCCGTGGTCAACGAGAACGACACGGTGGGGGTGGAGGAGTTGCGGGTGGGAGACAACGATCGGTTGGCGGCGCTGGTGTCCCATCTGGTCTCGGCCGACCTGCTGATCCTGCTGACCGACACTCCCGGGCTCTATTCGGCGGATCCCAACTCGAAGGACGCCAGCCTGATTAATGAAGTCTCGTCGGCAGACTGGACGCTCGACTCCATCGCCGGTCTACCCGGGGGACGGCTGGGATCGGGCGGTGTGTCCAGCAAGGTGGCCGCGGCGCGGATGGCCGCCTTCTCCGGGATCCCGACTGTGGTTGCGTCGTCGGCCGAACCCCGAGTGGTGGACCGGATTTGTCGGGGAGAAGCGATCGGCACCTGGGTGAATCCTGAAGCCCGGAAACTCAGCGCCCGCAAACTGTGGATCGCATTCGGCCAGGAGTCCGGTGGTCGGGTGACCCTGGACGCCGGAGCGGTGCGGGCGATCACACGACTGAATGCAAGCCTGCTGCCGGTTGGGGTACGGGAGATCGAAGGCGGCTTCACCGCCGGGGAGGCGGTGGAGGTGCTGGATCCCGAGGGAAGGACCATCGCCAAGGGCATTGCCCGCATCTCCGCATCCGACTGCCGGAGCCTCCAGGCAAGCGCCCATCCCACGACAGAACTGATCCACCGCGACGATCTGGTGGTCTTGAGGGAGTAGCCGCCCGAGCCCCTGCCCGGATCCGTGGCTTTCCGTTTCCTCTGTGCGGTCAGGTGTCGCCGAAGGCGACTACGGTGCAGCCTGATTCCTACCTGCGCCAGACGGAAGGCATGGTGAGCACCAGGATGGGGAGGATCTCCAAGCGTCCCACGATCATCAGCAGGGACAGGAGCCATTTGCCGGGAGGAGAGACCATGGCGTAGTTGGCTGTGGGTCCCACCTCTCCCAACCCGGGTCCGATGTTACCCAGGCTGGCGACCACCGCCGACAGCGAGGTAAGCAGGTCCGAGGACCCGATGGACGACTCGATGGTGATGAAGACCAGCGCACCGGCCCCCATGAGGAACAGGTACAGGGCCAAGAAGGAAAAGATTCCCCGGATGATGTTGGTTGAAAGCGGGCGCCTATTGAGCCGGATGATGAACATACCTCGGGGGTGGATCACCCGTCGCAACTCGGTGAGGGCGGTGTTCGCCACCACCTTCAACCGGAAACTCTTGATGCCTCCCGCGGTGGATCCTGCCATCCCGCCCAGGGTCATCAGGGCCAGCACCAACAGTTGCATGGGCGGCATCCACGATCCGAAATCGGCGGTGCTGTAACCGGTCGTGGTCACCATCGACACCGCCGTGAAGACACCCTCCCGCACCGCCTGCTCCCACCCGGCTCCGTGGTTGGCGAGAGCGATGGTGAGCCAGGCCGCGGCGGCCGCCACCACCATGAAGTACACCCGGAACTCCTCGTTGGCGAAGTATCGGCGGGGGTGGAGCAGGGCTCGGAAGTGGAGAGCAAAGGAGACTCCCGCCAGGACCATGAACACGATGATCACCCATTGGGTATAGGCGCTGAACCCGGTGATGGAAGTGGCTTCGGTGCTGAAACCCCCGGTGGACAGGGTGGTCAGGGAGTGATTGACCGCCTGGAAGAGGTCCATGTCGCCTGCCCAGAGCAACAGCGCCTCCGCGCAGGTGAGCATCAGGTAGATCAGCCACAGGCGCTTGGCGGTGTCCTGGAAACGGGGGGTCAGCCGGTCAGGGTCGGCTCCGGGGGACTCGGCGCGGGCCAACTCCAGCCCGCCCACTCCCAACAGGGGCAGAATTGCCACGAACAGCACGATTACCCCCATCCCCCCCATCCACTGGGTGAGCGACCGCCAAAAGAGTATGCCGTGGGAGAGTCCGCCGGGGTCGGCCAGCAGAGAGGAGCCGGTGGTCGTGAATCCGGAAACGGTCTCGAACACGGCGTTGGTGACATCGGGGATCGCGCCGGTGAAGAGATATGGAAGAGTCCCCCAGGCCGACATCATCAGCCATGCGACGCCTACTCCCGCGAACCCTGCCCGGGTGGTGAGAGCGGTGGGTTTCCCCACGGACCACCGCAGCAACGCCCCGACCGCGACCGTCACCGCGGCGGCCGCCCCGATCGCCCTGGCATCGGAGTATTCGCTGTAAAGAAGTGACACCCCTGCCGCCAGCAGCATCATCAGACCCACCGCCATGGCGGTCACGCCGGTCACCAGGAGCAGGGAGGTGAACATCCCGCGGCGACCCAGCCAGCCCACCGCGGAGGTCAATTTCACGTCTCTTCCCCGTGGAAAAGGTTCTCGACAGTGGTGATGTGATCGGGAAGGCTGAACACGATGATCCGGTCCCCGGGCTCGATTACGGTCTCTCCGCGGGGCAGGATCGGGGACATGTTCCGGACGATGCCCCCGACCATCGACCCCTCGGGGAGGTCGATGTCCATCATCCGCAGTCCGGCGACCGGGCTTTCGGGTCCCACGTCCAGCTCGATGGCTTCCGCGTCCGAGTCGCTGAAGGTGACGACCGAGTGGACGACTCCCCGGCGGACGTACCGAAGGATGCTTCCCGCAGCCAGCAGACGAGGGGAGACCGCCGCGTCTATGCCCTTGCCTTCCAGCAACTCCACGTGGTGCTGATTGTGCAGTCGGGCGACCGCCATCTGCACGCCCAGCGCTTTGGACACCAGGCACACCAGGGCGTTGCTGGCGTCGTCCTCGGAGAGGGCGAGAAGAGCGTCTCTCTCTCCGAGGTCCAGTCTCCCCAGGGTGTTGGGATGAACGGGATCATCGCATATGGCCAGCGCCCGGGGGTTGTCCTCGGCCACCTTGCGACAGATCACGCGATCGGGGCTGATGTAAGTCACCGACAGCCGCGCCTCGCAGAGTTTCCGGATGGCGACCCTGGACAGCCGGGAGTCGCCGGTCACCACCGCACGGGTGGCGAGCCGTGTCTTGATTCCCAGCAGCTTGGCCGCGAACTTGACATCCCGGGGATCCACCATCATCAGGACGTGATCGCCTTCCCGTACCCTGGTGTGATCCCTGGCCACCAGGGTGTCGCCGTCCCGGATGATGGCCACCACCAGGAAATCCCGCCTCTTGCTGAGATTGGCGAGGTCCCGCAGAGGCTTTTCCAGAAGGGGAGAGGAGGGTTGGGCGATGGCGCCCACCAACAGCAATCTCCCGTTGGCGAACTCCCAGTGTTCTGAGAGGCCGCTCAACCGGACCAGCCTCACCAGTTCGTCGGCGGTGGCTTCATCCGGATCGATGACCACCTTTACTCCCATGTTGTGGAGCCCCGACCTCAGGGCGGAATCGGATATCCGCGCCACGGTCTGGTTTATCCCCAGGGTGGTGGCCGAGTGGCATGCCAGTGCGTTGACCCCGTCCTGATCGGTGACCGCGATTAGTAGGTCCACGGAGTCGCCCACCGCTTCCATGGCCTCCTTCAGCACGCGCTGACCTGCACCGTTGCCGGTGATCGTCAGTACGTCCAAACGGGAATTGAGAGCCTCTGCGGTGTGGGGATCCGCTTCGATGACCACCACCTCCTGGCCATCGGCTGAGAGGCGTTCGGCGAGATAGCTGCCGACCGCCCCAGCCCCAACAATGATGATTTTCATAGTTGCGTTACTTAAGATTACCGATCGCGGGGGACAGTTGGCTAAGTCGCTGCGGGGACCCCCTGCCGGGTTGGGTAAACTGGGTGCTTCCGCACCAGGGAGATCCGCAATTCCCGACCCGTTCCAGTCCCCCGAGGCGATAATTGACGCCCTCGCGGCCCAGGGTTACCTGCCGTCTGCACGGATCGCCCAGGTGATCTATCTTGCCATGCGCCTCAACAAGCCCGTGCTTGCCGAGGGTCCGGCGGGGGTGGGGAAGACCGAGTTGGCCAAGGCGATGGCCGCCGGCGGGGGACGCAGGCTGGTCCGGCTGCAGTGTTATGAGGGCCTCGACGAGTCGAAGGCCCTCTATGAGTGGAACTACCGGAAACAACTACTTCGGATCTCCTCTGATTCCTCGTCCGGGTGGAAGGAGATGTCCGAGGACATTTTCTCGGAGAGCTTCCTGCTGCCCCGACCTCTCCTGACCGCCATCTCGTCGCCCGATCCGGTCGTGCTCCTGGTTGATGAAATCGACCGGGTTGAGATGGAGACCGAGGCGTTGCTCCTGGAGGTTCTCTCCGAGTTCCAGATCACCATCCCGGAGTTGGGGACGGTCAGGGCCGATTCCCAGCCCCTGGTGATCCTGACCTCCAACCACACCCGTGAACTCTCCGAGGCGCTGCGCCGCCGGTGTCTGTTCCTGCACATCCCCTATCCCAGCCCGGAACGGGAACGGGAGATCCTCCTGGCCCGCGCTCCTGGCTTGCCCGAAGCATTGGCCGATTCGATCGCCCGGGTGGCCCGCAGCCTCAGGGGAATGGCCCTCAAAAAGCCCCCATCGGTCTCGGAGACCATCGACTGGGCGCGGACCCTGCTCACCCTTGGAGTGACGAGAGTCGACTCGGAGTCCTTCTCCGAAACGTCGCACGTCCTGCTCAAGTATCAGGCCGACATAGACATCGCCCTCAAGGAACTGGCCACCGAGAGCTGAACCGCCGTGCTGGGTCTGCTCACCGACTTTGTGGAGGAGTTGAGAGCGGCCGGGATTCCGGTGTCAACCGTGGAGACCATCGACGCCCTGGAAGCCGCGGCCGTGGTGGACTTGGCCGACCGCGCCGCCCTCAAGGCCGCCTTGGGAGCCACCCTGGTCAAGTCAGCCCGGCACCTCGATGCCTTCGACACAGCCTTCGAGGTGTTCTTCGGCCTGGGCCGGCCTCCACCCCCGGCCGAGACCGACATCGGAGGCGGGTCCGTCTCCTCTGATGACCCTTCGCCGCAAGGAAGCTCCGGCGGGGCGGGTTCCCTTGCGGAGTTGTTGGCGGCGGCGATGGGCGGTCACGATTGGGAGACGGTCCGCGGCCTGGTGGAGCGGGCGGTGGAGGAGTTGGCGGGGATGACCTCGGGGCGCCCGGTGGGAGGCGCCTATTACCTCTACCGCACCCTGAGGCGGCTGGACGTCGATTCTCTGCGGCAGATGCTGATGGAGTTGGTAGAAGAACGGGGATCCCATCCGGGCCTCGGCGATGAAACACTGGAGAGGCGCCTCCGGGCCGAGGAGGTCGATGCGCTGATCGAGAGACTGAGGGAGGAACTGATGGCGGAGATTCGCCGACGGTTGGTGGCCGATCGGGGAAGCCAGGCGGTGGCGGCCACCCTGCGCGCCCCGCCGCTGGAGGAAATGGACCTCATGCATGCCTCCGATGCGCAACTCCGCAGGATCGAGGAACTGATAGGGCCGCTCACCCGCAAACTGGCCGCCCGGCTCGCCCGGCGCGATCTTCACCGCCGCCAGGGTCGCCTGGACTTCCGCCGCACGGTCCGGGCCTCTCTGGCCACCGGAGGGGTCCCTCTGGATGTTCGTTTCCGCTCCATGCGACGGTTCCGTCCCGAGATATTCCTTCTGTGTGACGTCTCGGGCTCCATGGCGACCTTCGCCCGCTTCACCCTGCAGTTCACCTATGCGATGTCGGCCCGCTTTTCCAGTCTTCGAGCCTTTGCTTTCGTGGACGGGGTGGACGAGATCACGGACCTTCTCACACCCGGACTCCGTTTCGGAGAGGCCGCCCAGCGGATCTTTTCGGAAGCCGAGGTGGTGGAACTGGACGGCCATTCCGACTACGGGAATGCGTTCTCCCGGTTCTCCAACCGTTACGGAGGCGAACTGACCGCCCGCTCCACCGTCATCATCGCCGGGGACGCTCGCAACAACTACCGGGATTTCACAGGCGAGGCCTTGGCGGAGATGGCGAGAGTGGCCGAAGCGGTCTATTGGCTGAATCCCGAGCCCCGGGCCTATTGGGACACCGGAGATTCCCTCCAGTCCCGGATGTCGGCGCACTGCACGGAGGTGTACGAGGTGAGAAACCTCCTCCAACTGGAGCAGTTCGTGGAGAACCTCGCCGACCACCGTCGCAAGCGCCCTGTCGGGCCGATCAGGGCGCCAGCTTCGCCAGTCGGTCGATGAGATCCACCACTCGGTTGGAATAACCCCACTCGTTGTCGTACCAGGCCAGGGTCCTAGCCAGGTTGGCGCCCAGGACCTCGGTGCCTCCCGAGTCGAAGACGGTGGAATGGGGATTGCCGATGATGTCGGACGAGACGACCGGGGCTTCGGTGTACTCCACGATCCCGGCGAACCGCCCTGCGGCCTCGGCCCGCACGGTGTCGTTCAGTTCTTCGGCCGTGACGTCCGCCGACAGTTCCACCACCAGGTCCACTATCGACCCATCGGCTACCGGCACGCGCATCGCCATCCCGTCCAGCCTTCCCTCCAACTCGGGAAGCACCTTCCCCACCGCCTTGGCGGCTCCGGTGCTGGTGGGAATGATGTTCTCGGTGGCGGCGCGGCTACGCCGAAGATCGGCATGGGGAACGTCGGCCAGCCTCTGGTCGTTCGTGTAGGCGTGCACCGTGGTCATCAGCCCGCGGCGGATCTCGAAGTGGTCGTGGAGGATTTTGGCGAGAGGGGCAAGGCAGTTGGTGGTGCAGGAGGCATTGGAGATGAGGGAGGCGTCCGGCCCGAGCAGGTGATCGTTCACGCCCAGCACCAGGGTCAGGTCGAGGGCGTCCTTGGGGGGAACGGTGAGAATCACCCGCTTGGCGCCCGCCTCCAGGTGTTTGGTCAGGGCGCGGCGGGTGCGGAACACTCCCGTGGACTCCACCACCACGTCCACTCCCAGTTCGTCCCACGGAAGCCGGGAGGGATCCGGTTCGCACAGCATGCGGATTTCATGTTGGCCGACCGTCATCACACCCTCGGCCAAACCGACCTCCTGATCCAGGCGGCCCATCACCGAGTCGTACCGGAGCAGGTAGGCCAGCACGTCGTCGTCCGCCAGGTCGTTGACAGCCACCACCTCCAGATGAGGCAGGCTTCGTTGGATGAGGATTCGCAGCACCGAGCGCCCGATCCTCCCGAAACCGTTGATCGCCACCCTGGTCGTCATGCTCCGCTCATCTTTTCCAGGACCTCCACAATGCGCGCCGCGTAACCCCAGCCGTTGTTGTACCAGGTCACGGTCTTGACTAGATGACCCCCGATAGCCATGGTGGCCAGGCTGTCGAACACCGCCGACTCGGTGACGTCGGTCACGTCGGAGGAGACAATGGGATCGGTGGAGTACTCGACGATTCCCCGGTAGCGGGTTTGGCAGGCCTCTTTCAGGGCCTGGTTCACCCGGTCGGCGTCCACCGCAGTCTCCAACTCGGTCACCAGGTCAACGGTGGAGCCGTCTGCGACGGGGACGTTGAGGGCAAGCGCCCTCAGTTTTCCCGAGAACTCCGGACGGATCGACGCCAGGATCTCGGCCGCCCTGGTAGGCGAGGGGATGATGTTGTCGGCGGCCGCCCGGCTTGAGCGGAAGCCCGAAGTGGGCACGTCGGCGAGCCGTTGGGCATTGGTTATGGCGTGGACGCTGGTGAAAAACCCCCGCCGGAGTCCGAAGCTGTCCGAGAGGGTGCAGAGGATCGGGGCCAGGGCGTTCGAGGTGTTGGAGCCCAAGGCGATCACCTCTGTGCCGGATTCCATGACGTGGTCGTTCACTCCCCGGAGGAGAATGGGGATGTCACCGAGCGTAAGGGGGGTGGAGGCCAGCGCGACTCCCCGCGCGCCGGCGGCGATGTGGCGGAGGCACTCCTCCATTGTCTGTTGCTGCCCGGTGGCCTGCACAACCACCGAAGCGTCCCACTCCCGCCAGTCGGCGTCGCCGGGGCGACGGGCGTCGATGATCGGCGTTTCCTGCTCGTTGGCCAGCAACACGCCGTCGGCGTAGGAGACCCGTCCGGGGTACCGGCCGTAAATGGAGTCGTACTGCAGGAGGTAGGCCAGCCCGACGGGATCGGCCACGTCGGCGATCACCCCCACTTCCAGGAAAGGATGGCCTGCCAGGAGCCGGAAGACGTTTCGTCCGATTCTCCCGAATCCCATCAAGGCCACTCTGGTCTTCTTCAAGGCTTCCTTTCGGTGTATTACTGCTCGGTGTCGAAATTTAGCGGTGTCCCGGGAACAGAAATCGCTTCGCAAACTGACGGAGCGATGCGGAAAACCGGGGGGAGAGACTTGAAATCGGACCCGGTGCGGTGTCATCCTGTGGTGGTGAATGGATGTCGCTTCGGACTGGTCGGGTGGTGGGCCGCCTGCCTTTCGGTGGTGGTGTTGTTCTTGCCCTCCCCGGCTTGGGCCGCCCCAACCTGTGACCTTGCATTGACGCCCCCCGTGCCGGGAGAGACGGTTCGCCGGTTCTCGCCTGCACACAGAGGGGGCCACTGGGGTGTGGACCTGGCCTCCCCCTGGGCCGGAACGGTGCGAGCGCCTGTCTCAGGGACCGTGACCTTCGCGGGCAGGGTGGCAGGCCGGTTGTCGGTGACGATCGCTCCCGACGACCGGCTGCGGGTGAGCGTCTCCTATCTGTCGTCCGTGAGGGTCTCGGCGGGCCAGTGGATAGAAGTTGGTGGGATGCTGGGCCGGTCGGGTGCCGACCACGGGCTACCGGCAGTGCATCTGTCCCTGCGAGTCGACGGGCGGTATGCCAACCCCGAGCCTGCATTGGCCTGCGGGAGAAGAGCGAGCCACCCTTTGGGGAGGCTCAGGCTGGTCCCGGCCCGGGGAGCGGCTAGGTAACCGGAGCCGCCGCAAGTTCGACCGGCTCCGCCGCTTGGGCAACGGCTAAGGTAGGGGGGGTGATCAGGGCTCTGTTGGGTGGCACCTTCGATCCTCCTCACTTGGCTCATCTGGCACTGGCGGAGGCCGCCTACCGCCAACTGGGAGTTTCGGTGGTGGAGTTCATACCGACCGGAATTCCCTGGTGGAAGCCCTCCCCGCCGCCGACCGCCGCTCATCACCGGCTGGAGATGGTGAAGCGAGCCACCGAGGGGGTCTCCCACTACACGGTCAACGATTGCGAGACCCGGCGGGAGGGCCCCAGCTACATGGCGGACACCCTGGAGACTTTCCCATCCGCGGACGAGATCTACCTGGTGATGGGGTCCGATGCTGCTCAGGGGTTGCGCAGTTGGATGCGGTGGGAAGAGGTTGTCCGGCGCGCCCGCCTGGCGGTTGCCCAGCGGCCTGGAACCGACCGGGTTGAGGTGGAGGAGGCCGCCGGCCGCCAGCCGGTGTGGTTGGACTGCCCACGTCTGGAGATCAGTTCCAGGGAGGTCCGCCGGCGGGTTCGGTCGGGACTGAGCATCAGTTCCCTGGTTCCCGGAGGCGTCGGGGAATACATCACCGAAAACCGGCTCTACCTACCTCCCCGAGGCTTATGATGGAAGAACACATCGGTACCCAGGAGGTGTTTGAGTAGAGACGCTTGAGGCCGCTCGGCTGGTCGCAGACCTTCTGGCGCGGAAGAGCGCCACCGATGTCGTGCTGCTTCGGGTGGGGGAGGCCATGGGCATCACCGATGTGTTCGTGATCGCCACGGGCCGTTCCCGCCTGCACATCCAGAGCGTGGCCGCGGAGTTGAAACACCTTCTTCGGGACAAAGGGCGTGACCGCGTCGGGGAGGAGGGTTTGGCGGAGGCCGAGTGGGTCCTGTTGGACTACGGCGACTTTGTGATACACATCTTCTCGCCGGACCATCGGCGGTATTACGGCCTGGAGGGGTTGTGGGGGGACGCGCCCCGCATTCCCTGGACCGCGCCCTCCCCTCAAACGGCCTCCGAGCTCCAGTCCGCCTGATATATACTCCGGGAAAACCGGGGGCTGTAGCTCAGCTTGGAAGAGCGCTTGCATGGCATGCAAGAGGTCACGGGTTCAAGTCCCGTCAGCTCCACCCGGGGGAAGAAGATAGAGCAGGTCAGCAGCATGGTAGCTGGATTGGTTATCAGTTATGCTACCGGATATTCTCCTAAGCGTGTGATTCGCCGTAGGCCCGTTGCGCTCGCTCAGAAGGGGTTTCGATTGACAATGAGCCCATCGCCCACCTTCGCGGACCCTAACCCAAATCAGGAGATCTTCCGGGTTAGTCACCCAAGTGGCCGGAAATGCACGACTAGGGTAACCCACTATGGGGACGTCCTCCGAGTCCAGTGGTCCAGCAACGGTTGATCTGTTTTGTGGTGCGGGGGGCCTGTCCTACGGGATGCAGAAGGCCGGCGTCCACGTCGTTGCTGGAATCGATATTGATCCGGCCTGCCGTTATCCCTTCGAAGAAAACGTCTCGGCTCCGTTCCACCAGCGGGACATCGCTGATGTGTCGGCGGATTTCGTCGGGTCCCTTTTTCCCGAGACCGGCCCTCGGGTGCTGGCTGGTTGCGCACCGTGTCAACCTTTCTCGTCATACACCAACGGTAGGGAACCCGACAGCGGGCAGTGGGGCCTGCTGGACCGCTTCGGCGCGCTCGTCGCCGAACTCAAGCCAGAAGTGGTCACGATGGAGAATGTCCCGCGTTTGACTGGTCGCTCGGTGTTCGAAGGGTTCCTGTCGGTTCTGAAGAAGGCTGGCTACCACTGCACACACAGTGTCGTTAGATGCGCAGCGTATGGGGTGCCGCAAACGAGGCCGCGTCTTGTGCTGCTGGCGTCGCAACTGGGGAGTATTGAGTTGGCTGCTCCCACTCACCCTGATGGCGGATGTGTAACTGTGAGGGACACCATTGGGCATTTGGAGTCGATACCCGCAGGAGGGGCTGACAAGGCTGATCCTATGCACAAGGCGAGTGGACTCTCCGAGAAGAACCTCCGGCGGATACGCGCGGCGAAAGCCGGTGGAACGTGGCGTGACTGGGACGAGAAGCTGCGGGCTCCTTGCCACACCAGGTCCAGCGGTCGCACCTACACGGGTGTGTATGGGCGGATGGAGTGGGACCTCCCCGCTCCCACCATTACTACCCAGTTCCATGGCTTCGGGAATGGACGATTCGGCCATCCCGAACAAGACCGTGCCATTTCCCTCCGGGAGGGAGCCCTGCTCCAGACGTTTCCTTCGGACTACTCTTTCGTTCCCGAAGGTAACTCCGTGAAGATAGGCCCCATTGCTCGTCTGATTGGAAACGCTGTGCCTGTCAAACTAGGCGAAGCGATAGGTAAGTCGATTGTTGATCACCTAGAGGAGTTTTCGTGAGCGGCGACCCCAAGTATCAGATGACCGTGAGCTTGAATGTGCTCCGCCATCTTGGCCTTGGGCTGTACTCGAACGTGGCCGCGGTTCTCTCGGAGGTGGTTGCCAATTCTTGGGACGCCGACGCGGAGCATGTTTGGATTTCCATCAATGCGCCGGAAGGCCGGGTGGTGATTGAGGACAACGGGCACGGAATGACAGTTGAAGACGCCAATCGGAAGTACCTATACGTTGGGTACGAGCGTCGGAACGACGCACCACTGACTCCTCGTTTCGGCCGAGCGGTTATGGGACGCAAAGGAATCGGCAAATTGTCCCTGTTCTCAATCGCCCAAACAGTCCGCGTCGAAAGCGTTGCCGGTGGCCAGAGACACGGGTTTGTCATGGACGCGGTAGACATTGAAGAGAAGATTCGAGATGGCGGAGAAGGACAGTACGAGCCGCTCCCGGTGGCGACGTCTGAGATCGACCTGGGTAGAGGCACTCGTATCACCCTCACGGACATGAAACGTCAACTTCAATGGACGGGCAGAGCACTGCGGAGGCGCCTCGCCCGGAGGTTCAGCATCATCGGACAAGAGCACCGGTTCGCGATTACCCTGGACGACCACCCCATCACTGCGACCGACCGTGATTACCAAGACAAAGTCCAGTACATTTGGACCTTCGGTGACCTCGGCAACGGCGTCGCCGCCACGGCCAGCAACCTTGAGCAGCAGGAGGAACGCTCTGGGGAGTTGGAAGGGCATCCCGACTGGGTGATTGATGGTTGGATCGGAACTGCCTCCATGGCCGGGCAACTCATAGACACGGAGACATCCGAAAGCATCAACAAGCTAGTAGTCCTAGTGCGCGGGAAGCTCGCCCAAGAAGATATCTTGGAAGAGTTCGGCGAGGGCGGCCTATACACCAAGTACATGCTCGGCGAGATTCATGCCGATTTCCTTGACATGGACGACGCTGAAGACATCGCCACCACAAGTCGGCAGAAGCTCATTGAAGAAGATCCCCGCTACCAGGCCCTCAGGGAAAAGCTCCGAGAAGAGTTGAAACACGTCCAGAGTCAATGGACCAACCTGCGCAGATCACAGGGCACAGCAAGGGCCGTCATTTACCCGGGGATCAAAGAGTGGTTCACAGAATTGGACCCTGACCAGAAGGTCGCAGCTCGGCGGCTATTCGGTCGAATCAACGAGCTGCCGATTGAAGACGAATCCAACAGGCGACAACTCATCGTGAGCGGTGTCCTCGCTTTCGAGAGCCTAAAGCTAAGGAACATGCTCCATAGACTTGATGAGATTTCGACGAAGAATCTCGACGTCCTTCAGCAGGTGTTTGTCCAACTGGATGACCTAGAGGCCAGCGCCTACTACCAGATAGCGAAGGAACGTCTACGGATTATACGGAAACTAACAGCGCTGGTTGATGAGGACGCCAAGGAGCGGGCGATACAAGAGCATCTATACAAGCACCTCTGGCTACTAGACCCATCCTGGGAAAGAGCGACTCACACCGAGCACATGGAGCGGAGCATCATGACCGCGCTCGACGAGGTATGCAATACGCTGACCGAAGAACAGAAGCGGGCGCGGGTGGACGTCAAGTACAGCACCAATGGGAACAAACACGTCATTATTGAACTCAAACGTGCGGGGAAACGCATCAGTTCCACTGCCTTGAACGAGCAGGTGTCGAAGTATTACACCGCTGCCGAGAAAATCCTCTCCGATGCCGGGCGGAGTAACGAGCCCGTTGAGATAGTCGTCGTTGTCGGCAGGCGGCTAAGCGATTGGGACGAAACCCCTGACAGTGAGAATCGTTTTCGCGAGATGCTCGCCGCGTCCCGAGCAAGGGTCGTGATGTACGACGAGCTAATCAACAACGCCCTGCAAGCTTACCAAGACTACGTCGATGGCGCGGAGGAGGCAGGCAGGGTGTACAGGCTGGTCCACAGCATCTCAGAACAGGACATAGAAGCGCTCAGCCCTACGGCCTAGAGCCGCAGCAAAACAAGGACAGGAATCCACATGAAGCAATTGTCGGACTACAGCGACGCGCGTAGCAGGGTTACATGCACACACTGCGGTACCGGCCTTCATCCCCGTAACGAGAACAAGGATCACGTTCCATCGAGATGTCTGCTTGATCGTCCGTTACCGGAAGACCTTCCCACCGTTTGGATATGCAGATCGTGCAACGCGTCGTTTTCCAAAGACGAGGAGTATTTCTTCGTCTTCTTAGCTGCCGTGCTCTCCGGCGACGCCCGCCCCGATCCAAGCCGTTTCCCCTCGGCAGCCTCGGCCACACAGCGGAGCCCTCGCTTCCGGAAGCTCATCGCACGAGCGCAAATACACCAGTTGCCGCTCAGGGACGAACCAGAGCTTCTCTGGCAGCCCGACATCGATCGGTTTGATCGCGTGATCACTAAGAACGCACGTGGGCACGTCCTTCACGAACTTGGCGAACCTGTGTTAGGCATGCCGTCCCGGATCCTGTATTGGCCTGTAAGCCGCATGTCGGCTGATCAGCGCGACACATTCGAGTTGGTATCGCTTGGACCCGGGTTGCCGGAGGTGGGGAGCAGGATGATGCAGCGCGTTTTGGGCCTGGAACCGCTCGTGAATGGTTGGGTTGTGGTGCAGGATGGCGTCTACCGGTACGCCGTCGTTCAAGGATCCGATGAACTGCTCGTTCGCACCCTAGTCAGAGATTACCTTGCGACCGAAGTCGCCTGGATCACTCGCGGGGGATGTTGTAGATCTCCCGAACCCCCGCAGAAAGCTGCGACAAAGGTGCAACGCATCGTCAAACAGAGTCACAGATGCAGTGCGGAGGGTGAGATACCATCAAGGTGGGTACCGAGTGTCTTCAATTGCTGCCACTGCGAGGGCGATGTGATTTTGCGAACTGCGTCTCGTTAGGCGTTCTTGGTTGTGGGTGATCTCGACCACACGTTTGCACTAAAGGTGTGCCCACACCAGATTTCCCGTGGGCAGCCGCCACCAAATCGGGCGGGCAGGCAGGTTTGGGGTGGGGTTCGGATGTTCTCTGCCGAACGGTTGGTTTGCTTGCTGTTCCGACGCCTCATGGGGGATGCCGCCGGCGAACGGCACGCGAACGCTTGCTATTGCGAGTCAGTGTTTCCCCAGGTCAGATGATAACGAACGCTTTGCGAACGTTTGAACGAACGGTTTGCGAACGTTTTGGACGGGCAATTCTGGGGGTTGAGGAGCAGATCGTCTTTTTCTGGCCGCTGCTCCTTGGGTGGGCTGTCCCTGGGCATCGTGGACTGGGGCCGTCTGGTGGTGGGTTGTCTCAGGTTTGCGGGATGCCCGTTGTGGTGGCTGCTGGGCTGTCTCCTAGGACTATGTGGTGTCCCCGCCGGGCCGGTGAGTTCTTGATCCCTGTCCGGTTGGGCAGTGATGCCTCGGAGGTGGGCTAGGAGGTAGAGTGGGGAAGCCATGGGGAATATCCATACGTTGGAGCCGGTCGATGTGCGGGTCTTTTGGCCTCATGAGGCCCACTGTTTCACGCCGTGGCTGGCCGAGAATCTGTCTTTGTTGGGAGCAGAATTAAACTTGGTCCTGGAGCGGGAGGGAGAGGAGATGACTCTGCCCGGCGCCGGGCGAGTCGACATTCTCGCAAGACAGGCCACCACCGGGGCCAGGGTGGTGATCGAAAACCAGTTGGGGTCATCTGACGATTCCCACTGCCTGCGCCTGTTGGGATATGCAGCCAACGCGGAAGCCAACATTCTGGTGTGGGTGGCGCGGTACTTTAGCGACTACCACCGAAGCATCCTGTCATGGTTGAACGAGAGCGACAACATCGCGGTTTACGCGGTGGAGGTGCGGGCTTTTTTGGTGGACGGTCGCAAGGTTGTGGACTTCGACCTGGTCGTCGAACCGCAAGCGGGAACAACCTCCACTCCGCGCAGAAAGACGGCAAGCACCTACTATGCCGAGTTCTATCGCCCAGTGGTAGCGACGCTTCGGCGTTCGGGACTGCTTCCCGTGGGCCGGGGCGGATTCCGGGGTCGGTATCGGTCGTTCCAGACTGGATACGAGGATGTTTATTACTCCGCTGAAATTTCCCAGGGACGGGCGGCGGCTGCGTTGGGAGTGTACGGGGACGACAGTCGGCACATCTTCCAAGCTCTCACTCGACACCGATACGAGATAGATGCGGAGCTGAACGGCGAGACTGAATGGCATCAGTACTGGGTGTGGCTTACAACCGAAGCGGCGGTTGATGACCCGAGTTCCATTCCCGATGAAGTTGGGGAGTGGCTCACTGAGAACCTGCTACGGCTAAGAGAAGTGGTACAGCCGTATCTGGACCGGGTGATGGCCGATCCAGTCACTTCGGGCGAGGATGCTGAGGAGCCAGGATGAGTGGGTTCCAGCGTTGGGCGTTGGGCAATCTCACCGGAAACCTTAACAGAGGATTGTTTGCCGAGTGGCTTGTCGGGACGGCGCTTGGTGTCATCAAGGACGGCGACGCAAGGGCTGAGTGGGGTGCGTTCGATCTGCGGTACGGGAATGTGACTATCGAGGTCAAAGCCTCTGGACGCAGCCAGGACTGGAATCGGGCCAGCAGGTCAACTCCGAGGTTCGATATCGCCCCCCGCAAATGGACATGGGACGCAGCGGCTGACACATGGAAACCTCTCAACCCGCCCCGTCGTCTCGCCGACGTATACGTTTTCTGTCTCCATAACGCAGAACCGGCGACCAATGAGAATGTTCAGGATCCGGACTGCTGGACATTCTGGGTAATCCCGACACGGAAACTCAACGAAGAACTCGGTGAACAGAAAAGCCTGGGGTTATCAACGCTGGATTCCCTCACGAACAAAACCCGCGTGGACCGGTCAGAGATCCGGTCTGTCCTAGACACTCTCTAGGCCAGCAGCCAACCGAACGTCCCTCAAGTGGCACAGGACATCAGACCCACCCTCTCCGTGTAAACAGGGACATCCCACCCCTGGAAAGAACGGGCAGAACGGGATCTACGGTGTTCATGCCCACCGCCATGCAACAACCCCAGCTAAAGCGTTCGTTAAAACGTTCGCAAAGCGTTCGTTTGGGGTTTGACCTGGGGAAACACCAACTCGAAACTGCAGGCGTTCGCAAAGCGTTCGCCGCGAACTTTACCCGTGAAGAGCAATGCGGGTATATGCACGAACGCTTCGAAAGGAAAGTCCGAACTCTTCCTGATGTCAGCCTGCGCGGCTGGGAATCGCGGGTGGTTGCCCACGCGAAATCGGGTGTGGGCACTGGTTTAGTGCAAACGTGTGGTCGAGACACCCCACAACGGAAAACGCCTTACGACAGGCCATGTTCATGAGCCAAACCGCCATTGACGGTGGCGGCCTTTCACATCCCTTTGGATCCACCTCGGTCGGATCCGGCCCGGCTACATGAAGGTGGTACGCTGTTCGTTACCTCTCTCGCTCTGCGGTAATGTCCAGCAGCATCTTCCGACACAGTTCAGGGAATCACGGTGGAAGGGTTAGTTGTTGAGGTGGCCTGCTCGCTGTACTCGGGCGGCAGGCTGGGCATATGCGTCATTCACATTGGGTTCATCCATCCTTCTCTCCTTCCGCCTTCTTTTCCCGTTTCCTCTTGGACCCCATTAGCCGGTCGGCCTCCTCCATCCCTTTGCGAGAGATGCCCAGACTGTTAGTAGACACGGGCTTTCCTCCCTGAATACGAGCCAGTTGGTACATGATCTCAGCCTGGAAGACCAAATCTAGCCGCCCTTGGTGCTGTCCCGCCCGGAGCAGTAGGACGTGAGGGAGAACTGCTCCCACGCGACTCGCCTCTATATGCGCCATCATCATACGTCTAACCCGTCGGCGGACCCACCAGCCCTTAATCAGGTCATAGACCATATGCACCATGACGCCCAACAGAAAGGCACCTGCCAGCACAGCCGATTCGTTCATGTCTCTCCCCCTTCACCTCCTCATCTCAAATCGAACGGCCTTCCGGGGAGGCTGCCGATGGGCCTGGAGTGTGAATCTACGTGTTGCATACGATAGTCTCGACTCGGTCGGCTGCGGTGGCGGCGTCTTCGTGTTCCCAGATGCGTATCACTGTCCAGCCCGCCTCGGCTAGCAGGTTGTCGGTTTTCCGGTCGCGTTCTACGTTGGTGTCGAGCTTTCGGCACCACCAGTCCGCGTTGGATTTTGGTGAAGATCCGTGTTCGGGGCATCGGTGCCAGAAGCATCCGTCGACGAATACGGCCACTTGGGCTCGGGTGAAAACGATGTCGGGTCGGATTCTGCCGATCTCGGGGAGGGGCATGTTGACGCGGTACCGGAGTCCTCTCCGGTGCAGTTCGCGCCTGATGACCATTTCTGGGGCTGTATGCGCGCTCCGTACTCTGCTCATTTGGGCCGATTTGGCGGCTGTGGGTGGCAGTGGCTGTGGCACGACCCAGACGGTACCCGGTCGTGTCGGTGGGCCGTGCTATATTTGCAGCCATTGGAATGACATGAATGTGATTCTACTTTGGACGAGGGAGAGCCTGTGAGGCTGATTGATCTTTTTGCCGGGTGTGGTGGTCTCACCGAAGGTTTTCACCGGGCCGGGTTCGATCCGGTTCTGGCAGTGGAATGGGACCGCTCGGCGGCGGCTACCTACGCGGAGAACTTCGGCGACCATGTGATCTGTGACGACATTGCTAAAGTGCCCGAAGAGGCTTTCGCCGGCGCGGATGCTGTGGTGGGTGGTCCTCCATGTCAGGGTTTTTCGAATCTTGGTACACGTAACCCTGACGATCCCCGGAATCTGCTGTGGCGCGAGTATGCGCGGGTGGTTCGTGTGACCCGACCGGCGGTGTTTGTGTTGGAGAATGTACCGCAGTTCCTCAAGTCCGACCAGTTCGGGATGCTGGTGGATTGGTCCCGGGACGGCCCCTTGCGTGGGTATGAACTCACGGCAGGGGTGCTGAACGCGGCGGACTATGGGGTGCCGCAGCGACGTAGCAGGGCTATTGTCGTCGGTTCCCTACACGGGCCACCTTCTCTTCCGCCGCCCTCCCACGGTAAAGATAGTACGGTTGCCCGGTGGGCGACAGTACGCGACGCCTTTGCGGGTATTCCCCTCGAGACCGGTCCCACGCTGCTACCAGCATGCCGGTTGGAGTCCGGGATACCCGGTCCGTTCAAGGTAACCGATCTGCACCTCTCGCGGAGACCACGGGAGCGGTCAATGAGACGCTACGAACTCATACCGCCCGGCGGGGGACGATTTGACCTCCCGGATCATCTTCTCCCCGACTGTTGGAGGAACAAACCGACTGGCACCGTCGACGTGATGGGACGGATGGAATGGGATAAACCGTCGCTGACTATCCGCACCGAGTTCTTCAAGCCGGAGAAGGGCCGCTACCTCCACCCCCAGTGGGATATCAATGATCCCGACAAGTGCGTGAACCGTTCGATAAGCCACTGGGAGGCAGCGCGGCTCCAATCTTTTCCTGACGATTTCGTGTGGTGCGGCAGCAAGATCGAAATCGCTAAACAAATCGGCAACGCCGTGCCCCCGCTTCTGGCAGAGGCGGTAGCACGCCACCTCATAACCACGGTGCTGGTCTAGGTGTGAAGAACACCGTACCCCAGTCGATCCTTGACCTTCTCGGATGGCGCACCAACGGCAAGCCCAATATCGCGGACGGAGCCAGCAACCCCAGTGTGAATATCGCCAAAGCGGTCTTCGAACAACTCGGGGTCTCCAGATCGACCACAGCTCCAGGCCAGACAGCCGGAAGCAGGTTCGAAGCAGCGATAAGACAGACTCTGGCCGACCGGCTACCTCTGATAGATCCACTCCGCAACTGGGATGTTGGTAGTCGGGAAATCACTCACTTCGTGCAATACACGCATCTGGCCCGCATCAGGGAAGTAGCAGAATCGAACCCCACCCTCAGATCGTCACTGGGTACCGACTACCTCATCAAACCGGACATTACGATCGGAATCGGAACCGGTCCCCGTCTACATCTGCATGCTGCGGTGTCATGCAAGTGGACCATTCGCTCGGACCGTGTCCAGAACATCCGCCACGAGGGTGTCGTGCTAACTAGACACAGACGAGGCCGCCAACCCCACTTTGTTGCTGTCACAGCAGAACCACTCCCCTCACGGCTGGCTGCCATCGCCAGAGGGACAGGCGAACTGGACTGCGTCTACCACATAGCACTACAGCAGCTCCAGAACGCCTGCAATAATAACCCCAGAGCATTAGACACCCTCCATGAGCTAATCGAACAGGGCCGACTCCGCCCGATCGGTGAACTGCCCGACGTGATCGCTCGCTATTAAGGCCGAGTACCTGGGCAACAGGCCGCGAGTGTGCGATATCGGTTGGGAGATCGCTGGGGTCATCTCACGAGGACTCCGGGGTGGCTCGGATGTAGGTGTTTATGAAACCTGAGCGTCTGCGACATTAAGCGAGTCAGGTGTTTTGACAGGTTTGATGTATTCGGCCCATTGTTGCATGAGGGGTTGTCTGATTTCGTAGAGGTCGGATCGGGCGTAGGCTGCTTCGACGCCTTTGACGGTGTGGCCTAGGGCTTGTTCGGCTACTTCGCGTGGCACTTGGGTTTCGCTGCACCAGTCTCTGAAGCTGCTGCGCATGCCGTGGGGAACGCATCCTATGTTGTTTTCTTTGCAGAGTTTGCTCATTGTTGCGTCGGAGAGGGGACGTCCTGTTGGTGATGGGAAAATAAGCCCTAGGGGGTTACGAAATTCGCTGTGGACCTGGTCGAGGATTTCTAGGGCGGGGGTGCTGAGGGGGACTCGGTGGGGTTTGCCGGTTTTGGTGCGCTGTCCTGGGATCGTCCATGTGGAGGATGGGAGGTCGATTTCGTCCCATGTGGCGAGGCGGGCTTCGCCGCTTCGAACCGCGCAGAGGGTTAGGAACTCGAAGCAGTAGATAGTGGCGGGCCATGCGTTGGTCGCGCGGATGGTTGCCAGTGCTTGGGAGACTTTGCTGTGGTGCAGGGCTTTGAAGTGTCGACGTTGGGTGTTGTTGGTTCCTAGTGCTGCTCTGATCCGGTCGTCGGCTGGGTTGTCCGTCCGGTAGCCAGATGCTATGGCCCACTTCATGACGGCGGCGACTCTCTGCAACAGCCGTCGGGCGGTTTCCGGTTTGGTGTGCCAAATCGGCGCGAAACAGGCCATGACATCGGCACTGGTGATGTCCGACACCAGTTTTCCTCCCAGTGTGGGGTAGGTGTAGGTTTGGAGGCTGGTTTCCCAGATTCTTCGGCTTCGGCTGCCCGGGCGCCATTTCGTGGAGTGAAGTTCTATCACCTTGGCAGCTGCTTCGCTGAAGGTGGGTGTGGTGGCACCGCGGGGGTTTCGGCCTTCTTCGACGGCTTGGCGGTTTTTGAGGGCTCGTTTTCGTGCTTCGGCGAGGGTGACGGCTGGGTAGCTGCCCAGTCCGAAGTTGGTTTCTTTGCCGTTGATGCGGATTCGTTGTGCCCAGGTTTTGGAGAGTCGGTTGTTGATTTTGGTGGGTTTGACTAGTAGCGTGAGGCCGTGTCCGCCGCGGCCGTCGCCGTATCGTCCGGGTCGTTTGACGGTTTTGACGAAGGTGGCTGATAGAGTGGAGGGTCGCTTCACCTCCATGTTCTCCTGCTTCGGGGTATTGGTACAGTTATCAGTATAACAGTGGGATTGAGTGGTTATCTATGGTACCAGTTGAAACAACCACTCTAGACTAATCATGGTGATGACCTGGGGCAACAGGATCATTGTGGGGCCGCAGGAGACGCTATGAAACCTCCAATGTGGTTGACGTCAGCTCCACCATCCTGACTCCGATAGGTGTCCTCAATCCAGGGTAGGCCAGCCTTGCGACATCATGTCGAGGACGATCTCCAACCTACAACGGCACGCTTTGGTGGGCGGCCACTTTCCTGATTCGTCCGGCGCTCTGTGCGTACGTCTCCCGATCGGGCAAATGCTCCATTATCAGGGGGACGTCTGAGTCGAGCCTGGTCATACATCGGAGAAAGGCGTTGTAATCCAGGTATCCCGTGCCGGGCGGCACCTCTTCCATCGCCACGATCGACGGGCTCCCCACAAAGGTCACGTCCTTAGCGTGACAGGCCTTGGTCCATTTGCCCAACTGATCGAACAGGTCCTCGATGACCGAGCCGGAGTTGAACAGGGCGCGGGGGGAAGTCATATGGTTGGCGGGATCGAGATGGACGGCCAGTCCCGGATCATCGACCCGGTCCAGGATGTCCCGGTAGACCTCGGGGCGATCCACGATTGCCCAGGGGCACATCTCCAGGGTCAGGAAACTCCGGGTGGGCTTCACCGCCCCCAGCACATCCCGGATCCACTCGATCACCGCGTCAATGGCGGCAGGGGTGAAATTCTCGGGGTGGTGGCCCACATGGGAGTCGGGGGTGTCGGCAGAGGCCAAAGCTCCTGAAACCGTGGTACAGCAGGCCGCGCCCAACTCGTCCGCCAATGCCAGGGCCTGGGTGATTTCGGCGCGAGCCTGGCTTCTCAGACGTGGATCGGGGTCCATGGGGTTCACCCATGCCGCCACTTCCGAGATGATCACATCGGCCTTGGCGAACTCCTTCCGCACGTACCGCACCACCTCGGTGTCATCGGGGTTGATAACCGGGCAGGGCGCGGACCGGTATCCCTGATCGGCGCACTCACGCAAGTACTCATCTACATCCACCGGACCCAGATAATCAGTTATTGAAGCTCCCAATCGCGCCATATGAACTCCTATCGCTCAGAACATTGCCTTATGTCCTGACAGGGCATGGCGCGACTGCGAGCGTCACCCCATGCCAACAAGTCACCGACTTGAACAGCCGGCAGAAAAGGGCAATCATGTGCCCGAACCTTTTGGAGATCGAATCAGCCTCCGGATAAGGCAGGTCGCCCGATCGGGAGGCCCGCACCGCGAGACCTGTTAACTGCTGGTTCCATCAGTGGGCGGGAGTATATACACTCGAAGACATTCTATGATTAGACCTCCCCTGCCTGGCTGCTCGCTCACAGTCTTCCCTGCGGGCGGTACCCGGTTCCTCATGGGCATCGGGACATTCGATGCGAAGTTCGCCGACGAACGCTGCTGTCTCGGACCATGATGACTGTCTCTCCGGTAATACTCATCACCTGGCCTCGTTTTCGAGCAGACGATCCCGAAACCGGCGGCCGGCTCACATCGGCCGGCTACCAGGTCCGACACGCGCCCTACGGTGGCCGCCGATGCCCCGAAGAGTTGATCGAGCTGCTGGACGGAGCAGTCGGCGCAATAGTTAGCGGCGATCCTTTCACGGCCGAAGTCTTTGTAGCCTCCCCTCTGCTCAGGGTGGTGGCCAGGACCGGAGTGGGCCTGGACAGCATCGACACCGATGCGGCCGAGAAGGCCGGGGTAACCCTGTTTACCACGCCGGGTCTCAACCACAATGCTTGCGCCGACCACACTATGGCCTTGATCCTTGCCCTGGTGCGCCGATTGGTGGAGAACGACGCGGCGGTGCGCAAAGGCCATTGGGACAGAGCGGGCCGCCTTTCGGGAGGAGAACTGACCGGGGCCCGCGTGGGGCTGATCGGATTAGGGCGAATCGGGCGCGCGGTTGCCCGGCGCCTGGAGGGCTTCGAAGTCGAAATCCGGGTATACGACCCGGAGACCACAGACGCCTCGCCCTATCAGTTGACCACCCTGGAGGATCTGATGCATTGGAGCGATATCGTCAGCATCCACTGCCCCCTGACACAGGCGACTCGCAACATGATCGGTAGCCGCCAACTGGCAAGTGCTCGTCCGGGCCTGCTGCTGATAAACACGGCCAGGGGAGCAATCGTGGATGAAGTGGCCCTGGCCGCCGCGATCAGATCGGGGCAAGTGGCGGGCGCCGGGCTGGATGTCTTCGGTGTGGAGCCGCCTCATGACTCCGAGTTGCTCCGGTTTCCCGAAGTGGTCGTCTCTCCGCACATCGCCGGGCTCAGCGGGAAATCGATGCGCCTCATGCTCGAACAATGCATAGACAACGTGCTGGAGTTCCTCGACGCCCCACCGGCGCCGGAAGGAACACCGACCATCCCGACATCCGACTCCGACCCTGTCCTACTGAGGAGGTAGAAGTTGCCGAAGACAAGACTCAAACTCGGATCATCCCCGTGTTCCTGGGGGATCTGGTTCCCCGACGACCCCCGCCAGATGCCATGGCAACGATGCTTGGATGAGATCAGCAAAGTAGGGTACGAATGGATCGAACTGGGTCCCTACGGATACCTCCCGACCCAGACCGAAGTCCTCAAAAAGGAGTTGGCGGATCGGAGTCTGGCAGTGTCCGGCACTTTCACCATGGGGTTTCTCGATGATCCGGACCACTGGCCTGCGCTGGAAGCGGAGACAATCGGCGCCTGCCGGTCCCTGGTCTCGGTCGGGGCCGGCTATCTGATTGTGATCGACGGGGTCTACGCTGACCTCTCCACCGGCGAGATGCTGCGCAGCGACACATTGAACGATAGAGAGTGGCACGCCTTGATCGACACCACGCACCGGATTGCAAGAATTGCCGAACACCATGGGTTGAGAGCCGTGTTTCATCCCCATGCCGAAACCCATGTCGAGACCGAGGAGCAGATCGAGCGTTTTCTGGCCGATACCAATCCTGACCTGATCGCCCTGTGTCTCGATACCGGCCACCACGCGTATCGCGGCGGAGACCCGGTCGCGTTTTACAAGGCGCACGCCGACCGAATCGAATACTTCCACCTCAAGAACGTGGACCCCGAGATCATGGAGCAGGTGCGCCTGGAGGGCATCCCCTTTGCCAGAGCAGTTCAGATGGGCGTTTTCTGCGAGCCGGTACACGGCGCCGTTGACTTCGCGGAGCTGGCGCAGGCGCTGGCGGACACCGGTTTCGATGGTCATGCCACGGTGGAGCAGGACATGTACCCCGCACCTCCGGACAAACCGTTCCCCATAGCCCAACGGACTTACCAATACCTCAGGAGCCTCGGCCTCTAACCCCCCATGGGACTCCCTGGTGCGAGTTGGCCGCGACTCCATCCCTTCTGGGGCATGGGCTGGACATGCATTCGAATAGGATTGAAATATGATGATTGAAGGTCTGCAGGATCCGCGTTTGTCCGCCGGCCGGACACCGCAGGGTCCTCCGATCAGAGTGGTGAATCCCTACGACGGAGAAGCGATCGGGGAATCAATTCTGCGTCGAGGAGGAACGTCGACGATGCCCTGTCGGCCGCCGCCGCAGCCGCCAAACGGATGAGATCGCTGAGCGGCCACGAACGGGCGGAGCTGTTGGAAAAGGCCGCGCTCAAATGCGACGAAGCCACCGAGTACCTGGCCGGGATCGTCGTAGCCGAGCAGGGGAAAACCATCACCGAGGCGCGCGGCGAGGCCGGGCGGCTGGGGTCTCTGCTCCGTTACTGCGCGGGTGAGGCCCGTCGGATCGAGGGAGAGGTGCTCCCCCTTGACGGAAGCCCGGGCGGCGAGGGCCGCCTCGGGTTCACCCTGAGACAGCCCGCCGGGGTGGTGGCGGCCATCACCCCCTTCAACTACCCATTGCTCCTCGTCGCCCACAAGGTCGGGCCGGCTCTGGCGGCCGGCAACCCGGTGATCGTCAAACCGGCTTCCTACACACCGCTCAGCGCCTTTGCGTTCATGAGACTGCTATTGGATGTCGGCTTCCCCGAGGGGGCGGTCCAGTGCATCGCCGGTGCGGGTGGCGTGGTGGGCGCCGGCCTCTGCGCCGACGAGCGGGTCAGGGTGGTTAGCTTCACCGGCAGCGCCGAGGTGGGAAGAGGCATAACCAGGATCGCCGGCGTGAAGAGGCTCCTGCTGGAGTTGGGCGCCAACTGTCCGGTGGTGGTGCTTCCCGACGCTGATCTGGATCTGGCTGCCTCGGTCACGGCCAAGGCCGGGACGGTCAACGCCGGACAGGTGTGCATCTCGGCGCAAAGGGTGCTGGTTGATCGCCGGTCCTACCCGGATTTCCTCAACACGCTGGGCGAGCACTTCTCCCGGATCAGAGCCGGGGATCCGTCCGATGAGAACACCGAAATGGGGCCCATGATCAGCCCGGCCGAGGCCGATCGGGTGCGGGACGTTATAGCCCAAGCCGAGACCATGGGCGCCAAGGTGGTGGTGGGAGGCGAGGTGAACGGGTCTTTGCACCAGGCGACCGTGGTGGCGGACGTCCCCGAGAACACGACGCTCTTCTCCGACGAACTGTTCGGTCCGGCGGTGGGGGTCGTCCCTGTTGACAGCGTTGAGGAAGCCATTTCCCTTTGCAACCGGACCTCCTACGGCCTGGGAGCCGGTGTATTCACCAGAGACATAGCCACCGCTGTCCGCTTTGCCCGTCAAGTGGACGCCGGAAACGTGCACATCAACTGGGGTCCGCTGTGGCGGGTCGATCCTATGCCTTACGGCGGATTGAAGGGAAGCGGGATCGGCAAGGAGGGGCCGAAATACGCCATAGAGGAGATGACCGAGTCCAAGACGGTGGTGATACATACCGGTTAGGAATTTTCGAATCCGGAGGAAAGGAACCAAGAACATCATGAACGGCAACCACACCGACAAAGCGATCAGGCTCACCACCGCGCAGGCCATCGTCAAGTTCCTTCAGGCGCAGTGGACCGAGTTCGACGGTCAGAGGGAGCGACTCTTCGCGGGAGTGTTCGGGCTCTTCGGACACGGCAATGTGGTCGGACTTGGACAGGCCCTGGAGGAATACGGTCACGACCTTGCCTTCTATCAGGCCAAGAACGAACAGTCCGCTGTCCATCAGGCGATGGGTTACGCAAAGGCCAAGAACCGGTTGTCGACCTTCGCATGCGCCGCCTCCACCGGCCCCGGTTCCACCAACATGGTGACCGGTGCAGCCACCGCCACAGCCAACCGGTTGCCGGTCCTGCTCTTCCCGGCCGACACCTTCGTCCGCCGCCGCCAAGGGCCGGTACTCCAGCAAATCGAAGACCTGATGGGCGGTGACATCACAGTCAATGACTCCTTCCGAGCGGTCTCCCGTTTCTTCGATCGCGTCAGCTATCCGGAGCACCTCCTCTCCGCCCTTCCGGAAGCCTGTCGGGTCCTGACCGATCAGGCCGATACGGGCGCCGTGACAATTGCCTTCCATCAGGACACGGAGGGGGAGGCCTGGGACTTTCCCGCCCACTTTTTCTCCCCCCGGGTGTGGTACATACCCCGCCGCCCTCCCGCGACGGACGAGATCGACCGGGCAGCGGCCTTGATCCGCTCCTCGCAAAGGCCGTTCCTGATCGCGGGCGGGGGCGTCCGCTACTCGCGGGCGGGGGCGGCGGTGGCCGCATTCTCGGAGCGCTTCGGGGTGCCCGTGGGCGAGACCTTCGCCGGAAAAGGATCGGTTCCGGTCGGGCCCTATCACCTGGGCGCGGTGGGTGTGACGGGGACGGGCGCCGCCAACGCCATGGCCTCCCAGGCCGACTTGGTGATCTGTGTCGGCACCAGGCTGCAGGACTTCACCACCGCCTCCAACTCGCTGTTCCAGAACCGGGATGTTCGCTTCGTGTGCATCAATGTCGCGGGCCGCGATGCCTACAAGCTGGGAGCTTCGCCCGTAGTGGCAGATGCCCGACTCTCGGTCGAGCGGTTGCACCAGGCCTTGGGAGCAGGGGGTTGGCAGGCGACCGAGGAGCACCGGACCCAAGCGTCCGTGGAGGGCCGTATCTGGGCCGATCTGATAGATCGTCACCTGGAACGCCCACCGGGCCAGATCGTGAGCCAGGGGGAGGTGATCCGGGCCCTGAACCGTCATGCCCGACCGGGAGATGTGGTGATGGCCGCGGCCGGATCTCCGCCGGCCGACGTTCACAATCTGTGGGATCACTCCAATGGCACGGAGGTGCACCTGGAGTTCGGTTATTCCTGTATGGGCCACGAGGTACCCGGAGCGATGGGCTACAAGATGGCGCGTCCCGGCGAGGCGGAGGTCTACGTGATCCAGGGTGAGGGCGGTTGGCTCCTTTCCAACCCGGAGATTGTCTCCGCCGTCCAGGAGGGGATCAAGGTGACGGTGATCCTGGTCACCAACGACGGTTACCAGTCGATCCGGAATCTCCAGGAAGGCACCACAGGTGTCCTGTTTGGTACAGAGTTGCGTTACCGGGAGGGCGACACCGGTCGCCTAACCGGCGATGTGCTCCCCGTCGACTTTGTCCTCAACGCTCAAAGCCTGGGTTGTCGGGTATTCCATGCGCCGGACATCCCCGAGTTGGAAGAGGCTCTTGCGGATGCTCGCCAGAGCACCCTCCCGGTGGTGATCGTCTGCCCGGTGGAGCCCTACCGGATGCTCCCGGGGGGCGGGGCCTGGTGGGATGTGGGTATCGCCGAAGAGTCCGAAAAGGCCGAGATGCGCCTCATCGCCGAGTTGCACCTCAAGGGCCGCGAATCCCAGCGGTTCTACTATGCCGGGGCGGCGGAGCCCAGCGGATAGAAGGCGATTCTTCCGATATAGCATTACAGTCTCGAAGGTCCGAGTTCGCGAAGAAAGGAACCCATGTCGAGGCTGAGCAGAGACGGTATGCGCGTCCTGATGGGAGACATCATCTCGGGCCGATACTCCGAAGGCGCCCGCCTCCCCAAGGAAAGCGACCTGACAGAGCGTTTCGGGGCCAGCCGGGGGACCATCCGGGAGTCGGTGCGAGCCTTGGAGGAGCGAGGACTGGTGAAAGTCACCCACGGAGTCGGAGCAGTGGTGCAACCCTCGGATCACTGGAACATCCTCGACGCGGATGTCCTGGACATCACTCTGGCCACGGCTCGCCGCAACGACGTGCTGAGCGCTTTTCTCGAGGCGCGGCGGATCCTGGAAGTGGAAGCCGTGGCGATGGCCGCCCGGCGGGCTTCGGATGAGGACCTGCAAACCATCGAGGAGGCGTTCGAGCGTTTGAAGGTGGCCGCCGAAGCCGCGGTGACCAACCCTTTGGAGGAGGCGAACTACCTGAAGACAGACGCCGAGTTCCATTCGGCGATCTTCAGGGCTACGGGGAACATCATCCTCGGCAAGATGGTCGAGCCCCTGCAGAAGGCGCTTCAGACCGCCATGCGACCTCTGGCCAGCCCCCACCACCGCATCACGCGAAGCCTCCCGGAGCATGAACGCATCATGAAGGCCGTGACCAACCGCGATGAGGAGGGTGCCCGGACAGCGATGGAAGAGCACTTGGCCACCTCCCTCGCATACTTGGAGTCGATCCGACCCTACTGAGGGCAGTTGTCCGGTAATATAATCTCTTCATGGGCATACCCAGTCATGCAGGAAAAGCCGCTTTCGTGACGGGGGCCAGCAAGGGGATAGGACAACGACTCGCCGTCGGCTTGGCCCAGCACGGGGCCTCGGTAGCGGTTGGATACCACAATGACGCGCAGGGTGCGGCCGAAACCGTGGAGTCGATAGCCCGGGACGGCGGCGCTGCTCATGCCGTGCGACTGGATCTGGCCAGTCTCGACAACAGCCTGACCGCGGTGGATGAGGTCGCAGAACTTTTCGGGAGGCTTGACATACTGGTCAACAACGCCGCCCGTACCCGGTTCGGGCCCATTCACGAAACCACTGAGGTGGACTTCGACGATGTGGTCAACACCGTGCTCAAGGGCCCCTTCTTCCTGTCGCTGAGAGCATCGGAGATCATGAACGCCCACGGAGGGGGCGCGATAGTGAACATCTCCAGCATTGCGGTAGAAGGCATCATGCCCTTCCACGGCGCGTACACCATGGCGAAGGGCGGCTTGGAGTCCATGACCAGGCAGATGGCTCTGGACTTGGCACCCGACGTCAGGGTAAACGCCGTGGCGCCCGGCGCCACTCTCACGGCCCGCAACCTCCGCTACAGCGAGGGCTACAGTGACGACTGGTCCAGGGTCACGCCGCTCGGCCGGGTGATGATGCCCGGTGACTATGTGGGGATAGTGAACTTCCTGACCAGCGACGCCGCCGAAATGATCACCGGCCAGATCATCTACGTGGATGGTGGGTGGTCCATGCTCGGCCTGGGACCGGACATGGACGCTTTCGATTTCTCATCGGACAAGCCCTGATCGACAGCGGATCGTGATCTGTTCCGGGGGTGCCGGGCTAGGGGCTAATAGAGCGGGAGGTAAAACACGAGAAGGGAATGACAAATGAAGGAAATCGGCTATTACGTCGAGTTGGACATCGATCCCGCCCAGCGGGAGGAATTCCATGTCAACATGCTGAACCACTCGGCGGCCACCCTCGATGGCGAGGAGGGATGCCTGGTCTTCGATGTGTTCGTGGACGCCCGCAACCCCAATCGCTACGCCCTCTTCGAACTCTACGCCGACGAGGCGGCAGTGGATGAGCACCGCTTCTCGAAGCAACTCGCCAAGCACCGCGCGGAGGTGGACCCCGCCATCCTCACCAGGGTCATCTGGGTGGTTAGCGGTCAGGTGGACGAGAGCAACTTCCGCGGCACCGAGTAGGCGGAGTCCCGACTCCTTTTCCACCGAGGCCAGGAATCGAGAGGGCCTGAAGAACCTTCCGCGATGTTCGTCCGGCGCCCTGTTCAGTTGGGCGGTTGGTTCAACTCGATGATGTTCCCATCCGGGTCGCTGAGAAACGCCTGACGTCCGGCCGCAGGTACACGTGCCGATCGCTTCACAGCCACCCCACGCTCCTCGAGTAAGTCCAGGAGGCTCTCCAGATCCTCCACTTCCAGGGCGAAGTGGTTGTTGGGGTTCGGACCGAGAACGGCAACCTTACTGATGTGAATCGCGTTTTCTGGACCGGCGCCCACCCACACCCCCGGCGTCTCGAACGCCGGCCGAGGGAGTTCGGGGAGGCCGAGCTTGTCGAGGTAGAACTCCCGGGACCTTTCCAGATCGGTCGCCGGAAGGTTCACGTGTTGAAGACCCCTGAGATGCCCGAACAGACCGATGTCACTCATATCGTCACTACCTTCCGACGGTCGGCGGACTCGATCAGAGCGCGGATAGTAGCCATATTCACCGCGCTCTCCTCGAGTGGGAAGATCTCGGGCTCGTGGTCAAGGATCATTCTCTCCATTGCCTTCACCTCTTCGAAGTAGGCGTTCGTGCCCTCGAAGGTGTGGAAGTTGGTGATCTGATCAGCCGCTTCGTCACCGAAGGCCCGGTTGTCATTTCCCGATTTAGAAAGAGGGGCCACTTCGGAGGTCTGAGTCACCACTTCCACCGTGGAGGCCAACTCCACCTGGCTGAGCCACGGGTAGGAAACGCGGATGCGACCCCGCGAGCCGACGAACTCGCCGGACCAGGATGCCACCGCCTCCATGCTGGTCACGAACTGGCCCATCACGCCTCCCTCATAGAGAATCTGGGCGGCGAAGGTCATGTCCGCCGGTTGGCCTGCTCTGCGGATAAACCCCTCGACCTCGATCGGCCGTCTCTGCAGCACGGCCTGGAACAGGGTGACCGGATAGCAGCCCAGGTCCCACACCGAACCCCCGCCGCGGGCGTCCAACCGGATGTCATCGCTGTAGAGCAAGGTGAAACTGAAGGTGCCCCGTGCCCAGCGGGGTACTCCGATCGCTCCTTCGGAGACCAGCCGACGCAGGAGGACAGTCTGGGGGTGGAAGCGCATCATCGATGCTTCCTGGATGATGACTTCATTCTCTTCGACAGCCTGCACCAGGCGTTCGACCTCACCCGGATAGATGGCGATGGGCTTTTCGATCAGGGCGTGTTTGCCCGATCGCGCCACTCGCACTCCCCAGGGGACGTGCAACCAATTGGGCAGGGAGACATAGACCACATCCACCTCATCGGATGCCAGCATCCGGTCGTAGCTGCCAAACCAGTGCGGGATCCCTTGCGAGACAGCGTAGGCACGAGCCCTATCCGGATCCCGGCTGGCGATGGCCGTGATCTCGGAGCGTTCGGACGTGGCCACTGCCTCGACGATGCGGTCGTTGATCCGGGCGGTACTCAACAGACCCCAGCGAAGCGGAGCGTTGCCTGACGCCACCGTCAGTCAGAGATCCTTTCCCATCTGCCTCCCACCGACGAGTTCATCATCGCCTCTTGAGCATTGGCCACATATCGGGCGTCTTCAAAGGTGGGAACCCAACCCTCCCCGGTCTCCATGTGGTGGATCATTGCCGCCGCCTGGATACTGACGATGTCCTCGTAGCCGATGCCCACTCCCGGACCGGGCCAGAATTTCGCCTGTCCGGGGTGACCGGGACCGCTCAGGATGGTCCGCTCACTGTCGGGATGGGAATCATGCATGATCACCAGTTCGTTCATCCGCTCCAGGTTCCAGGAGATCGCCCCTTCGGTTCCATGGACATCGAAGGCCATCCGGCAGACCGGACCATTGATCACCCGGCAGGCCTCCAGATGCCCTCGCCCTCCGTTCTCGAACCGGATCAGGGCGGTTGCGTAGTCGTCGTTGGTCACGGGACCCCTTCTGTCGGTGGCCCGGGCGCCGAACACGTGGCTTTCGGAACGGGCGGGTATGGGACGCTCCCCTATGAAGGTGTGAGTGTCGGCCACGACCTCTCTGATCTTCCCGGCCATGAAATGGGACATGTCCAGCACATGGGACATCAGATCCCCCAGTGCCCCGAATCCCGCCTCCTCCTCTTCGAACCGCCAGGACAGTGGCGTCGCCGGGTCCCTGCCGTATCCAACCAGGAAACGACCCCGATAGTGGGTGACGTCGCCGATCACTCCCTTCGCCACCAACTGCTGGGCGTATCTGGTCATCGGGGCCCATCTATAGACGTAGCCGACCATGGAACGCACCCCGTTCCGGGCTGCCGAGTCGGCGATGAGACGGGTTTCCTCAGGAGAGCGGCCCACCGGTTTTTCGCAGAAGACGTTTTTACCCGCCTCGCCGGCGGCTTGAGCAAACCGGGCGTGGGTGCCGTTCGGAGAACAGATCATCACCAGGTCCACGTCATCGGCCCTGATCACCTCCTGCCAGGACGCGGCGGCTCGTTCGAATCCGTACAGAGCTTTGGCTTCCTCCACCTGGTCCGCAGATTCATCTGCACATACCACCAGGCGGGGAGGATCGGCGCGCAACTCGTCAAAGCGTGTCGCGGCGCTCAAGATTGCCTGACAGTGCTTCGACCCCATCAGGCCCATACCGATCATCCCGATTCCTGTCACGAAGCGCCTATTGATGTGATGATTAGACAACTTATCCTAGACCGATGGGTCGAAATTCCTCCCGTGACGGCAGGACCGCCTCACGAAAATAATCCGACTCTTATGAGCTCACAAGACATCATATGATGTAATCTCTCGCTCAGCAGGAATTCGGAGAAGAGTCAACTCTGTCAGAAGAGTGAATGGAGAAGTGAAAATGAGACTACGTGCAAATGTCCTGTTGACCGGACTTCTCATATTGGGATTGATAGCGGCGGCCTGCGGTGAGGATGAGGAAGTCACTACCACAACCGCCGCCCCGGCGGCGGAGGCGCCCGAGACTACCGCTGCTCCTGAGGATCCGATTGTGGTTGGGATTCCGGCGCTTATCGCCACCCACCCGTTCTATGTTGAGCAGTATCGATATTTCCAGCACGAGGCGGACCGGCAGGGCGCCGAACTGATAATCGTGGACAGCGCCCCCACCGGGGAACTCAACGAGGTGCAGATGCTGGATGACGCCTATTCCCTGTTGGAAAGAGGCGTTGACGCGATCATCATGGAGTACATCAACCCCGAGCCCTTCCTCGACTTCCAGGTGGAAGCGGCTTCGAGAGGCGTGTGCGTGCTCAACGAGTCGCAGACCCCTCTGACCGGAGCGCAGAACTGGAACGAGGACAACTACGCGGGCGGCTTCGCGGTGGGCGTCGACGCCGGTGAGTGGGCGGCTGCCAAGGGAGACAATGCGCCCAAGATGGCCGTGATCGTACGTCCTGACAACCCGCCCATCCTGGCCCGCAGCAATGGTTTCGTGGCTGGGGTGCAGAGTGTTGTCTCAGGCGCCGAGGTGGTTGCCGAGGCCCAGGCGATCGGACCTGAAGAGCACGCCGCGGCCTTCGCCAACATGGCGGCAGCCAACCCGGACGCCAGTATCTGGTTCGCTCCTGAGATCGACTCAGGAGTGGCGGGACTGGCGGCGCTTGCAGAGCAGGGCCTGACCGACCCCAGCGAGGTCTTCCTGGCCGTGACCAACGTCTCCGAAGCAGGCCTTGAGGTGCTGGCCGCCGGCGACACACCGATGCAGGCCGCCTACATGTACTCCAAGAACAACCTGGCGTCGATCCAGATGTTCCGGGATGCCCTGGCTTGCGCCAGAGGCGAGACCAGGCCGCCCACCGTGTACATGCTGGGCAGCGTCGTGACCACTGACAATCTGGCAGACATCCAGCAGATGCTCCAGGATCTGGACAGTTCCGGCGAGTACCCCCAGTACCTGGAGGACCTGATCACCAGCGTTATCGACTACCGCGACGAACCCCAGACCACCCCGACGCCCGAGGATCCGATCGTGGTAGGGGTGCCGGCGCTTATCGCCACCCACCCGTTCTATGTTGAGCAGTATCGATATTTCCAGCACGAGGCGGACCGGCAGGGCGCCGAACTGATAATCGTGGACAGCGCCCCCACCGGGGAACTCAACGAGGTGCAGATGCTGGATGACGCCTATTCCCTGTTGGAAAGAGGCGTTGACGCGATCATCATGGAGTACATCAACCCCGAGCCCTTCCTCGACTTCCAGGTGGAAGCGGCTTCGAGAGGCGTGTGCGTGCTCAACGAGTCGCAGACCCCTCTGACCGGAGCGCAGAACTGGAACGAAGACAACTATGCAGGCGGCTATGCGGTTGGCGTTGCGGCCGGTGAGTGGGCGGCTGCCAAGGGAGACAGTGCGCCCAAGATGGCCGTGATCGTGCGTCCTGACAATCCGCCCATCCTGGCCCGGAGCAATGGCTTCGTCGAAGGCGTGCAAAGCGTCGTTCCCGGTGCCGAGGTGGTTGCCGAGGCGCAGGCGATCGGTCCTGAGGAGCACGCCGCGGCATTCGCCAACATGGCGGCAGCCAACCCGGACGCCAGCATCTGGTTCGCTCCTGAGATCGACTCGGGAGTGGCGGGACTGGCGGCGCTTGCAGAGCAGGGCCTGACCGACCCCAGCGAGGTTTTCCTGGCGGTGACCAACGTCTCTGAAGCCGGGCTTGAAGTTCTCGCTGCCGGCGACACACCGCTGCAGGCCGCCTATATGTACTCAAAGAACAACCTGGCATCTATCCAGATGTTCCGGGACGCCCTGGCCTGCGCCAGAGGTGAGTCGAGGCCACCCACCGTGTACATGCTCGGCAATGTGGTCGATTCTGATAACCTGGCGGATATCCAGCAGATGCTGCAGGATCTGGACAGTTCCGGCGAGTACCCCCAGTACCTGGAGGACCTGATCCAAAGCGTGATCGACTACCGGGACGAACCACAAACCACTCCCTGACCGGTAATACAAGAGAAAGCAAACGGATGGCTTACGATGATGGTGGATTCCGCTAACAGCAGGTCCACCATCATCGAAGTCTCCGGAATATCTAAATTCTACGAGCGAGTACGGGCGCTCCACGGGGTGAGCCTCTCGTTGAGAGCCGGGGAATGCCTGGGACTGGTAGGGGACAACGGAGCGGGCAAGACCACCCTGCTCCGGATTATGAACGGAGAGTTGGTGCCTGACATCGGTGAGATCCGCGTGCATGGCGACCGGGTGAAAGAGTGGTCGGTACGCGACGCTCGCCGAGTCGGGATCGCCACGGTCGCCCAGAACCTGGATCTCTGCGATGAGCTGGATGTTCCTGGCAATGTCTTCCTGAACGCCGAGATCCCCAAGTGGCGTTTCGGTCCGATCGGTTGGATGGATCGCCGCCGGATCCGCAGTGAAGCCAAGGATCTCCTGGCAAGCATCGGAGCATCGGTGCCGCACAGTGCAACCAAGGTCGAACGGCTGTCGGGCGGGCAGAGGCAGGCCATTGCCATTGCTCGCTCTCTTCGGGGAGATCCCCGGCTGGTGCTGATGGACGAACCGACCGCGGCATTGGGAATTCGCCAGGCGAACACCATTCTGAGCAGCATCAGACGGATGGTCGAAGGCGGAATCGGGGTGGTGATCATCTCCCACAACCTCGATCACGTCCTAAACGTCAGTGATCGCCTGGTGACCATGTTCCAGGGACGGATCACACTCGATGAACCGGCCAGCGCCATTCGCAGAGATAAACTCCTGGCCGCCATGATGGGTCATAGGGAGTGAGGGGACCATGCCGACCCGGGTAGGTAGGAGCAGCGCGCTGGCACTGGGGTTGATCATCGTGGTCACCGCCGTGCAGTTACAGGCCAGCCACTATCTGACCCCGACCAACATCCGGGTGATAGCAATTCAATTGGTGTCGTTGGGCATCGGAGCGTTGGGATCCGCCTTCGTGGTGGCTTCGGGCAATATCGATATCTCGATCGGTTCGATGTTTTCCCTGTGCGGGGTCATGGCATCGATGGCGGCCGCTGCCGGGATGCCCTGGCCCATGGCGCTCTTGGTGGGGCCGCTGATGGGGGCCCTCCTGGGAGGAGTCAACGGCGTGATGGTCCACCGTTTGGCGGTGTCTCCCATCGTGGTGACCCTGGGGGCCCTGACACTATATGCCGGGGTGGTAATCCTCATCACCCGGGGAAGGACTGTGGCAGGCGTTCCACAGGAATTCCGGACGGTGGGTCGGGGTCAGTTCTTCGCCATTCCGGTCAATGTCTTGATTTTCATCGGTCTGGCTTTGCTGGCCTTCGCCTTTGCAAACCGGATTGATATCGGCCGTCGTTTGCTGGCAGTGGGCTCCAACGTCAGGGCGGCCGCGTCAGTGGGAATACCGATCCGAAAGTATGTGATCGGCGTGTTCATCGCCAACGGAATCATGGTGGGTCTGGCCTCCACGTTGAGCGCCAGCCGATTCGGGACCGCTGCTCCCACCGCCGGCATCGGTTATGAATTGCAGGTGTTGACAGCTGTCCTGCTGGGCGGTGTGCTGTTCACCGGAGGTGTGGCCCCCATTGGGGGGGTCCTGTTGGCCGTGGGTCTGATCGGTACGATCCGATCGGGGTTGATAGCCATCGGATTCGAGGTGACCTGGACCAACGTCGTTATAGGGGCCCTGCTGATAGGAGCCGTTGCCCTCAACCAATTCTCGGAGGAAAGAAGGGAGAGAGCCGTAACCAGATCGGCGCTGGCGGAAGCCTTGGAAGAGGAGGATGCCGGGATATCCGAACCCGGTGACCCTGATCCCGATAAAGAGTGACCAGCCGGCGGTTGGTTGAACACCCCGAAAGGAGGCAGATCATTGGGAGTATGCGGCTACCTTGACCAGTGGTCATATTTGCCCGGCGATGAAGTTCGCATGCACCTCGACACCGGCGGCCAACCCTTCTCCTTCGATCTGGTATCGCTTGATTCTGCCAGAGCACGCATAGCCTCCATCGGTCGGGATGGGATTCCGGGCAGCCAACCCTGCTCGCCGGTGGGATCGATGGTCTATGTTCCAAGCGTCGGACCGGAGACTCTGACGCAGATGGCCATCCAGCTTTGGATCTGGCCCACTCTGCCGCGGCGAGGTGAGCAACAGACGCTGGTGCATTGGCGGGACCAAGTCACCAAAGAAGGGGTGATGCTGGCTCTGGGCGAGACCGGCCGCCCCTTCTTTGAACTGTCTTGGGCCGAGCACCGGTGGAGAGTCTCGGTGGAGGTCGTGCTCACAGAAAGGACCTGGTTCCGGGTTCTCGGTGGGTTCGACACCGCTGCAGGCCGACAATCTCTTTGTGTTGAGGACCTCGACGGACGTTCCTGGGAAAGTAGCGCAGCTATCCAACAACTGCCGGACGCGGCCACTCTTGTAATCGATGGTCCGGTCATGATGGGCGCCGTCGGAACCTTCGACAGTGCGGGCAGCCACTCCATCGAACATTGCTATGACGGGAAGATCGAACAACCGGCGCTGTACCGCGAATGGACGCGGTCATCGTTCGAAGAAACCCGGCATGCCGAAGAAATCCCGCCCGATGCAGTGATCGGACGTTGGGACTTTGCCGGGATGGGAGCCACGACCCGCGTGCCCGATGTAGGACCGCACCATCGGGACGGCTGGACCGTCAACCTTCCGGCATTGCGGATGAAAGGACACGCCTGGAGTTGGCGTCAGTTATCCGGCGAGCAAGCCTCGAACCGAAGCGCCATTCACTTCCATCATGATGATGTCGGGGATAAGAACTGGGCAGTGTCGGCTGCCGCCACTCTTCCTGAGGATCTGGGACCCGGCGCCTATGCCATGCAAGTCGACAGCGGGGAAGTTTCGATAGAACTGCCCTTCTTCGTCCGCAGCGGGAGTGACAAGCCTGATCTGGCGGTATTGATGCCCACCTTCACGTATCTGGCCTACGGGAACCTCCGGCCGGACCCCAATCCTGACTCGGTTGCTATCGAGGAGGCCCACGCCGAAGTGGGGATGCACCCCTTCGATGAGTCGAACCCCTTCGACAGTTTCCTAGCCACACGCCCCGATCTGGGCGCCGCGGTGTACAACCTGCATGCCGACGCCAGTGGGATTTGCTACGCCACCCGCAACCGCCCCATCGTTTCCTTTGCGTCCGAGTATGAGTGGTGGGGAACCAGCGGTCCGCGCCACTTCTCGACCGACGTCATCCTGCTCCGGTGGCTGCGGGCGGAGGGGCGCCAATTCGACGTCATCACTGATGAGGACATCGACACGTACGGCGCTGACTTGCTCTCTTCCTACTCGGTGGTGATCACCGGGAGCCATCCCGAATACGTTTCGTCCGGGTGGCTGTCGGCGCTGGAGGATTGGCTGGAGGCTGGCGGAAGGCTCATGTATCTAGGAGGCAATGGTCTCTATTGGGTAACTGCCACCCACCCCGATATGCCCGGCGTCATCGAACTGCGCCGGGGCTTTGCCGGATCCCGAGACTGGACGTCCGAGGTTGGAGAAGAATGGCTCAGCTTCGAGGACGGAGTGGGCGGACTATGGCGTCACCGCGGCATCGCTCCCCAGCGGCTGTTGGGGGTGGGATTCACCGCAATGGGTTGGGGCACCTCCGCCGGCTACGAGAGATGTCCGGACTCGTTCGAGGATGATGTGGCCTTCGTTTTCGACGGCATAGGGGACGATGAGATCATCGGTGAGTTCGACAGCGGTCTGGGCGGGGCGCTCATGGGAGCAGCAGGCGATGAGATCGACCGACTCGACTATGAGTTGGGGACTCCCTCCCAGGCCAGGTTGCTGGCAACCTCCTCAGGCCGTCATGGGCAGTTCCAGCGCGCCATCGAAGACCTGATGCAGACCAACAACTTCTTCGGGTCGCCTCGGGACCCCGACGTAAGGGCGGACATGGTTCTCATAGAACGAGAAAACGGCGGATGCGTCTTCTCGGTCGGATCCATGAACTGGATTCCGTTCCTAGCCACTCAGAACGGGAACAGCAATGTGGCGAAGGTCACCCGCAATGTCCTGGCAAACTTCCTGTCACGACCGCGAATGGAAAGAGGAGGAACAAAGGAATGAAACGGAAGGTCGGAGTGGGGGTGGTGGGCTGCGGTCATGTGAGTCTCCAATACCTGGAGGGATTCCAGGCAATGTCCTCTCTCGAGGTGGTCGGGTGTTTCGACGTTGATCGAACACAAGCGGAAACCCGCGCCGCGGAGTTCGACATCCCCCGCATCTACCGCCACTTGGAGGAGTTGCTAGCCGACCCCGCGGTAGAGATTGTTCTGAACATCACCCCCCCATTGGTCCACTTTGAAGTCTCGGAGACCGCTCTCGAAGCCGGCAAGCACGTCTTCTCGGAGAAGCCTCTGGCCCCCACCCGAGAACAGGGGCAACATCTCCTCCACCTCGCCGCCGCCAACCAAGTCCGGCTGGCATGCGCCCCGGATACCTTCCTGGGAAGCGGACTCCAAACTTCGCGCAAGCTCCTCGACGACGGATGGATCGGAACGCCGGTGGGAGCGAGTGCCTTCTTCTTGTCCAATGGCGTAGAGCACTTTCATCCCAGCCCAGCCTTTTTCTACGGTCCGGCGGGAGGGCCGGTGCTGGACGTGGGTCCGTACTACCTCACGGCGCTCATCAACCTGCTCGGTCCCGTGGCGCGGGTTGCTGCCATTTCCCGAATCAGTTTCCCCGAGCGGATGATCACCTCACCGGACCAATACGGTTCCCGAATCAAGGTGGAGACGCCGACTTATGTCTCTTCGGTTCTGGAATTCGAATCCGGAATCATCAGCCCGCTGCTCGCTACATTCGACGTGCAGGCCACCCGACTGCCCTTCATAGAGGTGTACGGCACGGAGGGCTCATTGAGCACCACGGACCCCGATCTCTGGAGCGGGAGTCCCGGGATTCGCCGATACGGTGAGGAGGAGAAGGCCATGCTGGACTTGGAGCGAAATGTCCAGTGGACGGCTTTTCGATCCTCCCGGCCCCTCGCCGGGAGGAGAGGTGTGGGAGTCCATGATCTCGCTCAGGCCATCATTGATGGTCGACCCCATCGAGTAGCGGCCGAAGTTGCTTATCATGTGCTGGACATTGCCCTTTCCGTTGCCGAAGCGGCGGAGGCGGGGGTCCATGTGGAAGTCGCCAGCACATGCACGCGACCGGCGCCGCTCCAAACGGGTGTGGTGCCGTGCCAGGCGCCCTGAGCCGGGCGGGCCGCGGCGACTTGCAGACAGTCGGGAGCGGAAGCGTTGCACTAGCGGCAGAGCTTGACCAACATGGGCCTCAACGAGATCCAACCCGCTTTGACGTCAGTTCCACCGATTCGAGAGGGGGATGCAAGGCCAACGGTAGGTGCGCCTACGGTAGGTTGCCCTTTTTGTCGGCGGAGGGAGGTTGAGTCTTGGTGGTTGGGGTTTCGGTGGCACGATGCAAAAGCGCCGCGGTTTCGCCTCGGGAGGTTGGCAGGTGTGGACAATACCGAGCAGGATTGGTTGCACAGTAACCGACGACGCCTGCGGTGGTGGCCGCTTTTATGTTGACGGAGTGGGGGTTCCCAATAGTGTCGATGTATTCGCTGGCCGGCCCGCCTCCGAGTTGGAATGCGTGGACCGCAAAGGTTGCCATCTGGTCTCGTCTCACGTAGTCATGGGGACAGAACCGGGCAGGGCTGGTCGAGCATCCCTGGGTGATCCCGAGGGCGGCAAGCCGGTCCACGTAGGGCGCCCACCATTTGGAGGCGTCGATGTCTGCAAATCGGGAGACCTCGATCGGTTCGGGTTCATCACTGTCCAAGGTTCGCACCAACCACACGGCCATCACCCATCTTTGCACGGGACCGTCCGGACAGAACAGCGCTGGGCCGCAGGCGGTGTTGCGCAAGACGCCTTGAGAAGCGAGGGCTTCGATGGCGGACGTCTCCTCGCCTGGTGTGACGTCTTTGTATAGGGATGTGCTGTCAGGCAGTGACTCGGCCCCGAGTGGCGGGTCGATGCATCCGCCGGGGCTTCCGCCGCGCAACCGTCGCGATGTGACGATGGTGCCGTTGTAGCCGGATCCGGGACTGTCGGTGGTCAGGTACTGGATGATGCCATGAGCGATGGCCAGGGCCTCGGTCTCCTGGGCGTCAGGGTCGGCCAAGAGTCGCGCTTCGGCCGGGTTGGACAGATAGGCGGCTTCGGTAATCACCGAGGTCAGACCCGGGGTGTATTGCAGGATGCCGTAGAGATCCTTGCCGTCGCGGCGGCGGACTATGGCGTTGGCTCCCCGAAGGCCCGTGACTCGCCAGGTTATGCCGTACTGCGACAGAGCGCTGTGTATCCGCTCGTACAGAATCCCCCCCAGGCGTGCAGAGTCGGGGTTGTGGGCCTGGTGGTAGGTCTCGGTTCCCGGACTCGACGACCGGCGTACCGCCCCTCCGTTGTGATGGATCGACACGAACACATCGGGGTCCACGGCGCGGGCTATCTCGGAGCGGACGACCACCGGCATGCGGACGTCGGTGGTGCGGGTCAGCAGCACGCTGTAGCCGTGGGCCCTCAACTCCGTGGCCGCCATCTGGGCGACAGACAGATTCAATTCCTTCTCGGAAAGACCATTGGACCCGATCGCTCCGTACTCGCTGCCGCCGTGTCCCGGGTCGAGCACTACATCCACACTGCCCAGGTACGTACCTGAACTGACGAATCCCTCCCGCCAGCATGTGGTGGTAACCCGAAATCCTCCGTCCTGAGCCTCCCGGACGGGCAACACAAGCCCCGAATCGGTGACTATCACCCCGCTGCCGGGCGGACCCGGTTCGATGTCCTGGGCCTGGACCGGTCCCGCTGCCACCTGTGACGCCACCAACGCGGCCAAGAGCCAACGCAGGGCCAACTTTCCTGCCCGGGACGTCCTCAATCGAGCCACCACATTGGGTATCGTTTACCAATCAACCCTGCCCACCTTACAGGCCGATCCGTCCATTGCGGGGTAAGGTGTATCACATGCTACGGAGGAGCGTGACTGCCTGAAAGCGGTGCATGACATGGGCGGCGTGCCCAGCGAGGATCCCATCGACCGGTCGGAGCGCCAGTTGATGGAATGGGAGCGCCGGACCGGTGCGCTGGTGGATGTGCTGAGGGAGAAGCAAGTGATCAACACCGACGAGTTGCGTCGCGGTATCGAGGCGATCCCTCCCGATGAGTACCGTCGCCTCGGCTATTACGAGCGTTGGTCGTCCTCGCTTGAGATTCTCCTAGTTGAGAAGGGGCTGCTCACCACCCGGGAAATCGACGGACGAGCCGCCGCGGTCGGGGAGAGGTGGGGCTGAGTTGGCGAGGTTCTGCCCCGGAGACCGGGTGAGGGTTTTGCCGAACGTGGTCGACACCCATCACAGGACACCTTCCTACGTCAAGGGCCGGATCGGGCGGGTGCATGCTCTGTCGGGCAGTTTCTATGACCCTGAGGATCGCGCTTACGGAGGGACCGGGCTCCCCAAACGAGAGCTTTACCTGGTTTGGTTCGGCATGCAGAGTCTTTGGGGACGGCGATACCGGGGGGGAGAAGAAGACAAGCTGCTGGTCGACATCTATGAACAGTGGCTGGAACCGGTCGGCGAGCCGGCGGGAAGCCAGGGCTGACCATGGGCGCTGACCACGACCACGGCGGGGACCACCGCCATCCCGGTCTGGCGGAGGACCTCTCCCTGAGCGATCCGGCCCGCCGGCTCCTGGCGATGGAGGAACTCCTGGTCGAAAAGGGCGTGATAGACGCGAATGACGTCCGCAGGGTCATGGATGTTATTGCGGCCAGGGCGCCGGTCGACGGCGCCAGGGTCGTGGCGCGGGCATGGATCGACCCGGCCTTCAAGCTCCGTCTGCTTGAAGACCCGCGGGCGGCGCTGGCAGAGTTGGGGTATCCGGCGGTCTCGGGAGCAATGCTGGCGGTGGTGGAGAACACCGAAGCTGTGCATCACCTGGTTGTGTGCACCCTGTGTTCGTGTTACCCGACCTCGCTGCTCGGCCCTCCTCCGGACTGGTACAAGAGTTTCGCCTACCGGTCGAGGGCAGTGGTGGACCCCCGGGGAGTGATGCGGGAATTCGGCCTGGAGGTGGGAGAGGCGGTCGAGGTCCGAGTGGTCGACAGTGCCGCCGACCTCCGCTACATGGTGCTGCCCCGGCGGCCGGAGGGAACCGAGGGGATGGCCGAGGAGGACCTGGTGGCGCTGGTTACCAGGGACAGCCTGGTGGGTGTCGGGGCGCCCAACCAACCGGCCGTCAATTCCTGACAGTCATCGGCGTCACTTCATCCGCGGGCGCCGGCCTACCGTAGTTGTCGCTCTGGGCTCTCCCGGACGGTCTCCTTCATCCAGCGGCACACGCGCTGGCGAAGGTACCTGGCCAAAGAGTCACGGATTTACTTGACAGGGGCTCTTCTTCGTGTCTAAAGTAAAACCTTGGAGGGTGGCCGTGGCTGGCCATCAAACAGATTTGTGTGAATCGTCTTCACGCGTCTATACTTGGCTGTTCTTGTCCCGCTGCATGCCTTAAGGAGGAAACGCGTCTTGTCTGCGCGCCTGTCCGAGCGTTTTTCTTTCTCCCGCATTCCTACCGCCCATGAACTTCCCGATCTAATAGCCATCCAGCGAGATTCCTTCAACTGGTTTCTCCACGATGGAATCGACGAGGTCTTCCGGGAGATCTCACCCATAGAAGATGTCACCGGACAGTTGATCTTGATGCTGGCCGACCACACATTTGGTGACCCCCCATTCGATGTGGAGACCTGCAAGTCCCAGGACAAGACCTATGGGCGTCCTCTCACAGTCACCGGTCGCTTCCTGAACCGCCACACCGGGGAGATCAAGGAGGAGAAGATCTATCTTGGCGACTTCCCCATGATGACCCCCAAGGGTGTGTTCGTCATCAACGGGACGGAGCGGGTGATTGTCTCGCAGTTGGTCCGCTCCCCGGGGGTGTATTTCAACCGCACCGCCGACAAGAACTCCGACGCCTTCTTCTACGCCGCCAAGGTGATACCCGGGCGGGGAGCCTGGCTGGAGATGGACACCGACCGGAAGGACACGATCGGGGTGCGGGTGGATCGCAAGCGTCGACAGCACATGTCGTCTTTCCTGCGGGCCATCGGAGTGCCCAGCCGGGGGAAGAACGAAGAACTGACCGACGAGGAGATCCTAGAACTGTTCGAAGGAGCGGAGTCGGTGAGGAACACCCTGGAGAGGGACACGGTTCCTCCCAACCGCGAGGCGGCGCTGATCGATCTCTATCGCAAGCTCCGTCCCGGCGAGCCCGCCTCCGCGGAGTCCGCCCAGGGGCTGGTCAACAATTGGTTCCGCAATCCCAAACGCTACGACCTGAGCCGGGTGGGGCGCTACAAGCTGGCCCAGAAGTTCAACGACGAGATTCCCACCGAGTACCCGAGGGTCGTGAATGCCGACGGTGAGGAGGAGAACCTGCAGTTGCTCCGGGATGTGGACGTAATCGACACATTGCGCTACGTGGTGGCCCTGCATGCGGGCGACGAGGCGATGACAACTTACCGGGGGGTGGAAGTGCCGGTTCTCACCGACGACATCGACCACTTCGGGAACCGCCGCGTGAGAACGGTCGGAGAGTTGGTGCAGAACCAGTTGAGGATCGGTCTGGCGCGGCTGGAGAGGGTGGTCAAGGAACGGATGTCCACCAAGGACCATCACTCCATCACTCCCCGGATACTCATCAACAGCCGGCCCGTTACCGCCGCCATCATGGAATTCTTCGGAACATCCCAGTTGAGCCAGTTCATGGATCAACCCAACGCCCTGGCCGGTCTCACCCACCGGCGTCGGCTGTCCGCCCTGGGTCCCGGAGGGCTCTCCCGGGAGAGGGCCGGTTTCGAGGTGAGGGACGTTCACCCCTCCCACTACGGGCGGATGTGCCCCATCGAGACGCCCGAGGGCCCCAACATCGGGCTGATCGGCTCGCTGGCCACCTACGCGCGGGTCAACCGCTACGGATTCATAGAGACGCCATATCGAAGGGTACGAGACTCCACGGTGATGGAAGAGGTGGACTACCTGGCGGCGACCGAGGAAGAGCGGTTCGTCATCGCCCAGGCGAACGCCCCCATCCGGGAGGACGGGACCTTCATCAACGACACCGTCCTGGTCCGGCGCGCCGGCGGGGAGGTCGATCGAGTACCTCCTTCGGAGGTGGACTACATGGACGTCTCCCCCAAGCAGATCGTGTCCCTCTCGACCTCTCTGATTCCATTCCTCGAGCATGACGACGCCAACCGCGCTCTGATGGGCTCCAACATGCAGCGCCAAGCGGTGCCCCTGCTGCGTTCCGAGGCGCCCCTGGTGGGTACGGGCATGGAAGAAGTTGCGGCCCGGGACTCCGGAGACATGATCATCTCCCCGGTGGACGGCAAGGTGGTGGAGACAACCGGGGATGAGGTTGCCGTGCGGGCGCGGGGTGGCAAGACACAGCGTCTGCGGATGGAGAAGTTCACCCGTTCCAACCAGGGGACCTGCATCAATCACAAGCCGATCGTGCGAGAAGGAGAAGTTGTCAAGACCGGCGACGTCCTGGCCGACGGGTCGTCCACCAACCAGGGAGAACTGGCATTGGGCAAGAACCTGTTGGTGGCGTTCATGCCCTGGCAGGGATACAACTTCGAGGACGCCATCGTGCTGTCGGAGCGGCTTGTCAAAGATGACGTTCTCACCTCGATCCACATCGAGAAGTTGGAGACCGAAGCCAGGGAGACCAAGTTGGGCGACGAGGAGATCACCCGGGACATTCCCAACGTTCCCGATGAGGTGCTGGCGCACCTGGATGAGGACGGCATCATCCGGGTGGGGGCCGAGGTGAGTCCCAATGACTACCTGGTAGGAAAGGTGACGCCCAAGGGCGAGACGGAGCTGACTCCCGAAGAGCGTCTGCTGCGTGCTATTTTCGGGGAGAAGGCCCGCGAGGTGCGGGACAGCTCCTTGAAGGTCAAGCACGGACAGGGAGGCAAGGTTATCGACGTCAAAGTGTTGCGTCGAGCCGATGGGGAGACTCACAAGTCAGGTGTGAACGAGCAGGTCCGGGTGTATGTGGCGCAGCAACGGAAGATATCGGAGGGGGACAAGCTGGCCGGCCGGCATGGCAACAAGGGTGTTATCGCCAAGATACTTCCCGAGGAGGACATGCCGTTCCTGGCCGACGGGACCCCGGTGGACATCGTTCTCTCGCCCTTGGGGGTGCCTTCCCGGATGAACCTGGGTCAGGTGATGGAGACTCACCTGGGATGGGTGGCCGCGGCAGGATGGAAGAATTTCGCGGAGGAGAACAGCCCTCTGCCCTCCAACGGCGAACCGTGGAGCAGGATGGCCACCCCGGTGTTCGACGGAGCCCAGGAAGGGGAGATTCTGAAACTCCTGCGGAACTCCCTTCCCAACGACGACGGGAAAAAGCTCGTCGACCGGGCAGGCAAGACGACTCTGTTCGACGGCCGGACGGGCGAGCCCTTCGACAAGCCCATCACAGTCGGATTCATCTACATGCTGAAACTCGTGCACCTGGTGGACGACAAGATCCACGCCCGATCCACCGGTCCGTACTCGTTGATCACCCAACAGCCTCTGGGTGGCAAGGCGCAGTTCGGCGGCCAGCGCTTCGGGGAGATGGAGGTCTGGGCATTGGAAGCCTACGGCGCGGCCTATGCCCTCCAGGAGTTCCTGACCATCAAGTCCGACGACGTCCGGGGCCGGATCCGGGTCTATGAGGCCATCGTCCGGGGCGACAATCCTCCCGAGCCGGGGATACCGGAGAGCTTCCGGGTGCTGGTCAAGGAGATGCAGAGCCTCGGCTTGAGCGTGGAGATGCTGTCGGCCGGTGAGCGGGTGGACCTCCGGGAGACCGATGAGGACGCCTACCGGACGACGAGCATGCTGGATGGGATCGACATTTCCCGTCCCGAGAGACCCGAGGAGGCGGTTCCTTCTCCTTCTTACACCTTTTAGCCGACGTTCGAACGGGGGTTAGCCAATGACCATGACCGAACCACAGCTTCATGCCGCGAATCGTCGGCTCCTTTTCGACGAGGTGCAGATAAGCCTGGCTTCCAGCGATCAGATCAGGGCTTGGTCCTTTGGCGAGGTCAAGAAGCCCGAGACCATCAACCACCGGACCCTGAAGCCCGAGCGGGACGGGTTGTTCGACGAGCGGATCTTTGGTCCACAGCGGGACTGGGAGTGCTATTGCGGTAAGTACAAGAGGGTTCGGTACAAGAGTCTGATCTGTGAGAAGTGCGGAGTGGAGGTGACTCGTTCCAAGGTGCGCCGGGAGAGAATGGGCCACATCGATCTCGCCGCTCCGGTGGCCCACATCTGGTTCTTCAAGGGTGTCCCCTCCCGGCTGGGGTATCTGCTGGACATCTCGCTTCGCGACCTGGAGAAAATCATCTACTTCGCCGCCCATGTGGTGACTTCGGTGGACAGGACCCGTCTGCTGCGGGACCTGCCGGAGTTGGAGAAGGAGTACCTCGAAGAGGTGAGGGAGGTCAAGGAAGACTTCGAGGAGTGGCAGAGGAGCCGGCTGGAGGAACTCGAGAAAGAACTGGCCCGCATGGAGGAGGCGAACGCCAAGCCGGCAGAGATCAGGCAGGCTGACAAGTCGGCTCAGACCCAGATCGCCGAACGCCACCGGAGGATGGAAGATGAATGCGAGGTGGCTACCGAGGCTTACGAGACCGTCCGGCGCCTGCAGGTCAAGGACCTGGTGGAGTACGAGCAACTCTGGAAGGTGATGGAAATCAACTACGGGGACTACTTCACCGGGGGAATGGGAGCGGAGGCGATTCGGGATCTTCTGGCAGGGCTGGACCTCGACGCGGAGATGCGCAAGCTCGAGGAGGACATGGATTCCAAGTCGGCGCAGCGTCGCCAGCGCGCCACACTCCGCATGAAGGTGGTGCGTCCTTTCGCCGAGGGACTGAACGACCCGACCAACATGGTTCTTCACACCTTGCCGGTGATCCCGCCCGATCTGCGACCCATGGTGCAGTTGGACGGGGGGCGATTCGCCACTTCCGATCTCAATGATCTCTACCGGCGGGTCATCAACCGCAACAACCGCCTCAAGCGACTGTTGGAGTACGGTGCTCCGGAGATCATCGTCAACAACGAGAGGCGCATGCTCCAGGAGGCGGTGGACGCCCTATTCGACAACGGTCGTCGCGGTCGGGCCGTAACCGGTCAAGGCACCCGCGCTCTGAAGTCGCTGTCCGACATGATCAAGGGAAAGGCGGGCCGCTTCCGCCAGAACCTGCTGGGCAAGCGGGTTGACTATTCGGGGCGCTCGGTGATCGTGGTTGGGCCCCAGCTGAAATTGCATCAGTGCGGTCTCCCCAAGGAGATGGCGCTGGAATTGTTCAAACCCTACGTGATGAAGGGCCTGGTCGACAGCGATGCAGCGCCGAATATCAAGTCGGCCAAGCGAATGGTCGAGCAGCAGCGGGATGAGGTCTGGGACGTGTTGTCGACGGCGATCTCGGAGCACCCGGTGCTCCTGAACCGCGCTCCCACTCTTCACCGGCTGGGTATCCAGGCATTCGAACCGGTGTTGGTGGAGGGCAAGGCAATCCAGATCCATCCGTTGGTCTGTGAGGCTTTCAACGCGGATTTCGACGGGGACCAGATGGCGGTTCACCTGCCCATCTCCCCCGAGGCCCAGGCGGAGGCGCGCATTTTGATGCTTTCCCGCAACAACGTTCTGTCACCCGCCTCGGGTCGGCCGATCGTCACGCCCAGCCAGGACATGGTGATCGGGATCTACTACCTGACCGAACTCGAACCGGAGGCCCGGGGCGCCGATCGCGTATTCGGGTCGGTGGACGAGGCGATAATGGCGCACGAGATAGGAGAGCTGAACTTGCATGCCCCCATCTCGGTGCGGCTCGGCTCCCTGGTAGGCGATCAGGAACTTCACGCCGAGTTGAAGGACGAATTGGAGGGGCTGATCACCCCCGAGCCGGCGGATGGGGGCGGCTTGACCGAGACCACGGTGGGCCGGGCTATCTTCAACCAGGCCTTTCCCGACTCTTTCCCCTATGTGAACGCTCCGGTGATCAAATCGGGCATCCGCAAGCTGGTGGAAGTGGCCATAGACCGTTATCCCCGCTTCGAGGTGGAGCAGACTCTCGACGGCCTCAAGGAGTTGGGATTCCGGTACGCCACCGCGGCCGGGCTGACCATAGGTTTGGAGGATGTCAAGACGCCCAAGAAAAAGAAGCGAATCCTGGCGGAGCACGCCGGCAGGGCCGAGACGGTCCAGAGCCTCTACGAAAGAGGAGTCATAACCGACAGCGAGCGGCGAGCGGAACTCATCGAGATCTGGAGCGAGGCGACCGAAGAGGTGAAGGACGCCATGGAGACGACGCTCAAGTCCGAGCCCTTCAACCCGTTGGAGATGATGGTCGGTTCCGGCGCTCGGGGCAACACCATGCAGGTGCGCCAGATCGCCGGAATGAGGGGACTGGTGGCCAACCCCCGTGGAGACATCATCCCCAGCCCCATCACCTCCAACTTCCGAGAGGGCCTCTCGGTGCTCGAATACTTCATTTCCACCCACGGCGCCCGCAAGGGCCTGGCCGACACGGCCCTGCGAACTCGCGACGCCGGCTACCTGACCCGCAAGCTCGTGGACGTCTCCCAGGAAGTGATGGTCAGGGAAACGGACTGTGGGACCGACCGGGGAGTGTGGTTCGATGTCGTCGATGTGGTCGAGCAGAGGCCTTCCCCGGTGTCTGAGGGTACGGCTTCCCAAGACGAACTCTTGACTCCGGTGAGGTATCTGCGCAGCCACATCTTCGGACGGGTGCTGGCGGCTCCGGTGAAGATCAAGCGCTCGGTGCTGACCACCGACCGCGGTGTTCGCTTGGAGGAGGGCGTACTGATTGACGCGGAGGTGCTGGGCGCCATCGTCAGCCGGGCAGGGGAAGTCAGGAGGGTGCGGGTGCGGTCGGTGCTGACATGCGACACCCGCGCTTCGGTGTGCCAACTCTGCTACGGGATGAGCCTGGCCACCGGGAAGATGGTCGAAGAGGGAGCGGCCGTGGGGATCATGGCCGCCCAGTCGATCGGCGAGCCGGGGACCCAGCTCACCATGCGTACCTTCCATACCGGAGGAGTAGCCGGGTCGGACATCACCCAGGGCTTGCCCCGAGTTCTCGAGTTGTTCGAGGCCAGAAGCCCCAAGGGGAGAGCGGTTCTGGCGCCGATCAGTGGGACGGTTGAAATCCTCGCGGAGGAGGGCCGGCGGATTCAGATCACCGGCAAGGACGAGTTCGGCATGCCCAGCGAGATCGAAATCCCCCTTTCCCGCCACTCGCGGGTCAGGGTCGCCAACGAGAGTTCGGTGCAGGCAGGCGATCCCCTGACCGACGGGCCGCTCGATCCCAAGCAGGTCCTGGAGTACCGAGGCGTCAGGGACGCTCAGCAGTATCTGGTTACGGAGGTGCAGGGCGTCTACCAGTCCCAGGGTGTGGAGATCCACGACAAACACATCGAGTTGGTGGTTCGCCAAATGTTGCGGCGTGTAAGGATCGTGAGGACCAATGACTCCCGCTTCCTACCCGCCGAATTGGTGGACGGTCAGGTGTTCTTGGACGAGAATCGCCAGCTTTTAGAAGAAGGCAAGGCTCCCGCCACCGGTCGGCCGGAGTTGATGGGTATCACCAAGGCCTCATTGGCCACTGACTCCTGGCTGTCGGCCGCCTCGTTCCAGGAGACGGCGAGGGTGTTGACTGACGCAGCCATCTTCGCAAAGTCGGACTACATGAAGGGGCTCAAGGAGAACGTGATCATCGGCAAACTGGTCCCCGCCGGCACAGGGGCGGTCCAATACCAGGATCACGAGCCGCTGGTGCTGGGGTACGAGCGACCGGTCGTTCCCGAGGGACTGGAGTTCGCCACCTCCATGACTCCCTCCGAACTGGGCGGTTCCTTCAATCCGGCTGACGACCTGGCCCGTGGACTGGGAGTGAGTGAAGAGCTGTTGAGTTCGGTCTTCCCCGGCCCTCCCCTGGAGGGATCGACTCCCGCCAACGGCTCCTCGGCATCTGAGGATGAAACCCCGCCGTCGGCGGAGGCCAAGAAGGAGTAGAAGCCTAGTAGGGGGGTCCGAGAGTCCGGCTGACCCGGCCAGGCCCGGCGGCTAGTCCGATCAGGATCCCCAATCCGTTGGAGAGTTGCACCGTGGCTGCGGCCAGCAGTTGGCGCGGCCACCCGCCGGTGACCACCGCCAGATAGACGGTCCAGCCTCCCAGCCCGAACAGGGCCCACCACCAGCCGAGCCACGGCGCAGCGGCCAGGGTTGCGACCAGGGCGATCGCCAAACCCAGGGGTGCCAGGGGGCGAAGGGTGGGGAGTTCCCGGTTTGCATACAGCATCTCCGCCTTGGCCCGGCCGTATCGGTAGAACTGTCTCCAGAGCGCTCCCGGGGTGGCACGGGGCCGGTAGCGAGAGCGGATTGCAGGGTCCAACACCACCTCGCCTCCTTGTTTGCGGATCCGGTAGGCCAGGTCGGCATCCTCGGCCACCCCGCTGGGGAACCGTCTGAGCCCCATTTGGAGGAGACGGGAGCGTCGTATAGCCCCCAGGTAAACGGTGTCGGCCCGGCGCCGTTTCAGTACCCGCCGGTAGGGAGCGGGTCCTACCACCCACCGGTTGACCATCACCGACGCCACGGCGCGTCCGAACGGATCAGACCCTTCGGGGCGCATCGGGCCCCCCACCAGATCGGCCCCTGTCTCCAACAGGGCCTCGACATTGCGGCGCAGGTAATCGCCGGCATAGACCGTGTGGGCGTCCGCCCGGATCACGATCTTCCCCTTGGCCGTCTCGGCGGCCAGCATGAGACTCCCGGTGAGGTGCCGGCGGCCCTCCGGAGCGGAGAGCACCAACAGATGGGGAAGGCGCTCGGACCAAGAGGCCAGTATGGCCGGGGTGCCGTCCCGGGACCCTCCGTCCACCGCCACCATTTCCCACCCTCCCTCGTAGTCCTGGTCCCGGAGCGATCCCAGTACCTCCCCCAAACCCGCAGCCTCGTTGAGAATAGGCATTAGAACGGAGACACTGGGCCACGGGTTGGACACGGGTATTGACCCTAGCCAGGCCCATCCGGACGTGTGGCCGACAGGGCTAGCGGCTTGCGTAGCATTTGCGGTCTATGAGGAGCAGATTCATCATGTCGATGGGTGTTGTCGACCTGGTTTTGCTGGCGGGCTCGGTGGCGCTTGCTTCCTGGTTACTCTACGGGACCCTTCTTCCATGGAACGCCGAGCAGGTTGGCACACAAGCGCTGCCGCTGCTCGGCTTCCTGGTGCTGGCGGCCCTGGGTTCTTCGGCGGTCATCCTTGCGATGTCCGGTCCGGGTGTTCCCCGCCCGAGCTATGGCAGGGGTATGGCCATGGTTATGGTCACCCTCTCGGCCACTGCCCTGATGGTCCTGGCCACCAGGGTCTACTTCTCCCGCTCCCTGCTGCTGGTGACGGTGGCGGTGTGGACATTGTTCGTCATTCTTCACCGGGCCGTGCGGAGACGGCGGCCATGGATCGAGCCGATGGTGGTGTTCTCCTCCGATCAGGAGATGGTTTCCGAACTTCAGCGGGCGCCCCATGCCGAGGTGCTGGCGACGATCGACCCTGTCTCCCATCCCGATCAGCAACCGTTGGATCCCCGGGCCACCCTGGTGGTGGACATGGCCGTGGTCCACTCGCCGGCGGTGGCGGGGTTGGTGTCCGGACACGACTTGGCCGGCCGGGTGGTGAAGCCTCTCGCCTCCGTCTACGAGGAACACACCGGGCGGGTCCCGCTCCCCCGGCTGGTGCAGGACTGGCAGATGACGTCGACCCTGCACAGGGTCCGGAACTGGCTGTGGGGAAAGCGGCTTTTCGATCTGGCGGCGGTGATCATCACCATGCCGGTCTGGCTTCTTTTAGCCGCGCTGGTGGCGGTGGCGGTCCGGGTCTTCTCACCGGGCCCGGTGTTGTTCCGCCAGACCCGGGTGGGCAAGGGGGGAAGGCACTTCACCATTTACAAGTTCCGCACGATGCGCAGCGACGCCGAGGCCGGGGGCCCCCGTTTCGCCGAGGTTGATGATCCCAGGCTGGTGAGAGGAGGAGCCTTCCTGCGTCGCTACCGGCTGGATGAGATTCCCCAGTTGTGGAATGTGCTGAGAGGCGACATGAGTCTGGTGGGCCCCCGGGCAGAGCAGGCGCCCTTCGTGGAGGAGTTTTCCCGGGCGATACCCTTCTATTCCCTCCGCCACCTGATGAGGCCGGGAGTAACCGGTTGGGCCCAGACCAACGCCGCGTACGCAGCCGATCTGGAGGCAACTGTCAGGAAGCTCACTTATGACCTCTATTACATAAAGCATGTCTCTCCCTTGCTGGACCTGCGGATTCTCTGGGCTTCGGTCTGGACGGTCGTAACCGGATCAGGTTCCAGATGAGAGGAGACGCACCGTTGGCGCCTCCCGCCGAGGACAAAGGCACCCCGATGATGCTGGTGGGCGCGGTGGTGGGGGGACTGTCCGCATACCTGTTCCATGCCCTGGGCGGCAGGGGACTGGGGGCCGATTCATATGCGCCCATAGGGGTGATGTGGACCATCGCCTTCATCACCGTGGCGGTCGTTTACGTGCCCATGGAACAGTGGGTCACCCGGGAGACAACCCGGGGCCTCAACCCGCTGGCAGGTGGACGGAGGCTCCTGGTCACCGTGGTCCTGGTGGCCATGGGCATGGCGGCCCTGGCTGCCGGGTTGACGTTGCCGTCGGTCACCGGAGAGGTGGGCGTGCACGTCATCCAGATGCTGGTCCTGGTGGGTGGCTACGGGTTCTTCAGGATGGGGATGGGAATGCTGGAGGGAAAAGGGCGGTTTGGACGGGTGGGTTGGATGCTGTGTGCCGAGGGGGCGCTTCGACTGGCGGCGGCGGGGATGGTGCTGATCGCGGGAGGGGGAGCAATCGGCCTGGGGTGGGCGATGGCGGCCGCTCCCTGGGTGGCGTTCCTGTTCGCCTTCTGGCGGGGGAACAGATCGGATACGCCGTCGGTTGCGGGGGCGGTCTTCGTCCAGCAGTATGTGGCGGGGTCGCTGGCGGCCCACATTCTGGTTGCCGCCGCCCCGCTGGTGGTTACCTACACAGGCGCGACGCCCGCACAGGTGAGCGTTACCTTCATAGTGTTCGTCCTGTTCCGGGCGCCGGTGACGTTGATGTACAGCCTCCAGGGCCGGATACTGCCTCCCCTGGTCCGGATGTTCACCCGGGGCGAGGAAGAGCCCCTCCGCAAGCTGGGGAGCAGGCTGCTGGCTTGGTCGGCAGGGCTGGCTGTCCTGGCGGGTCTGTTCGGTTTCCTCCTCGGGCCGCAGGTGGTGAGGTTGTTGATGAGTTCGGTCTTCGTGCCGTCCGCCCTGGTGGCCGCCCTGGTGTTGTCGGGTACGATGATGGCGGCCGGAGTGCAGTTGATAGGCCAGATCCTGGTGGCGAAGTCGCGGACGGGCCGTCTGGCCACCGCCTGGATCCTGGGACTGTCGGCCGCGGCCTTGGTCGTGTGGTTGAGTCCCCACGGACCGGTCTTGACGGTGGCGATCGGGTTCTGGGTGGGAGAAGTCGTCGCCCTGGCGTTGGTCGGGTCGATGTCTATGTCCCGACGGGGCGTGCCGCGCCCGCCTCGGGCGTCCAGCGGCGATGGTCCCATCGCAGATGTGGGGTGAGGCGGTTGACCATGGAGGAGGGCAGGGGCGGCACCCGAGAGGGCATGCGGATGCGGCCGTCGGTGACCTGCACAAGCCCGGCGGAGGCAAGCACCGCCAAATAGAACGGTTCGCAGACTCTCCGGCGCCGCAGACCGGCTAAGAACAGATCCAAGAGGTCCCGGATCGCTCCCTTCCCGAGGGCGGCGGCCCAGAAGAGGCGGACATACTCGTGCCCGGGAGAGTACCCGTGCCGGGCGGACGGGACGATCTCCACAGAGAAAGACCGGATGCGGGGGACCCGCCGGACGGTCCGGTTGTAATCTGCTGTTCTCTTGGAGACAGTCTGTGTAGTCATGTATATGATGATATGGTTCTACATTGGTTTAGCGACTCCTCAGGGGTAGAGAACTTTCGCGTCCTAGATGAAAGAACCGCGGGTTGTCCGGGGACCGGCTCCGAGAAGACTGAGTCCGGCGCCTCCTAATTGGGGACTTGGCCGTTGGAGACGGTGATGGTGATGACGTCGCCGGTGGTGATCTCGGTTCCGGCCGGGGGGTCGGTGGTGATCACTCTTTCGGCTTCGAGTTGGGCGTGGGGTGCGTATACGGGCGCGGCGGTGATTGCGATGCCGGTCCGCAGTTCGAGTTGTCGGATTGCTTCGAGTGTCTCTTCGAGGGTGAGGCCGGTCCAGTCGGGGAGGAGGATGTCTTGGGGGATCTCGCCGTTGGAGATGGTGATGGTGATGATGTCGCCGGTGGTGATCTCGGTTCCGGCCGGGGGGTCGGTGGTGATCACTCTTTCGGCTTCGAGTTGGGCGTGGGGTGCGTATACGGGCGCGGCGGTGATTGCGATGCCGGTCCGCAGTTCGAGTTGTCGGATTGCTTCGAGTGTCTCTTCGAGGGTGAGGCCGGTCCAGTCGGGGAGGAGGATGTCTTGGGGGATCTCGCCGTTGGAGATGGTGATGGTGATGATGTCGCCGGTGGTGATCTCGGTTCCGGCCGGGGGATCGGTGGTGACTACTTGATCGGCTTCCAATAGGAGGTGCGGTGTGTACGCCAGGTCGAGGATGACCAGGACGCCGGTCTCCTGCTCCATCGAGCGGGCGCTCTCCAGGACCTCGGTGACCGAGAGGCCGGTCCAGTCGGGAACCGAACCGCTGGGAGGCGTTCCTGTGGAGACCTCGAGGGTGATCCGGTCGGCTTGGAGGGCGTCCGAGCGGGGAGAGGGGTTCTGGGAGAGCACCTCTCCGGCGGGGGCATCCGAGTCCACATCCACGATCTCCCAGTTGAGACGAGAGTCGACCAGAGTCGTCTGGGCGGTCTCGAGATCCAACCCGATCACCTGGGGGACCGAGGTCCCCGGACGTAACCGGTAACGGCTCAGTCCGGGGGGATCGGGCGGGAACCCGGTCGCCTCCACGTCCTCGAGCATGACTCCCATGAACTCCGCCCAGATGGGAGCGGGCACCGATCCTCCGTACACCCGGCGGTAGTGCTCTCCGCCGATGACCACGTTCTCGAGCGGAATCTGGTTGTGCTCGTAGCCGACCCAAACTGCGGTGGTGTGAGTGGGGACGAAGCCCACATACCACGCGTCGCGGAATCCTTGGTGGGTTCCGGTCTTTCCTGCCTGGGGGCGTCCTATGGAGGCTCGCGACCCGGTCCCCTCCGGCGTCGGAACCTTCTCCAGAGGTATGCGCGCCGCCGCGAATGCGGCCGGATCGCCATTGCTCTGGTGCACAACCTCGTGCTCGTAGAGAATCCTGGAGTCGGCCGAGATGATGCGGGAGATGATGTAGGGGGAGGCCCACTGCCCATTGGTGGCGAAGTTGGAGTACGCCGACGCCATTTCCAGGGGGCTGACGGCTCCGGTGCCCAACACGATGGAGAGCACCGGCGGCAAATCGGACTGGATGCCCAACCGGTGGGCGACTTCCGCAACCTTGGACGGCCCGATCATCTCCGAGATCTGGGCGTACACCGTGTTGATCGACGAACTGGTGGCGTCGGCCAATGTCAATACTCCGTAATTCCGGGTTCCAACGTTGCGCACCGTCCAGATGTCGGAGTCCTCAACGCACACCGTCGGGCACTGGATCTCGATATTGGGCGGGGCCGGGAAGGCGGTTCCCAGAGAGACGTCGCGTTCCAGCGCGCCCAGGAGAGCGAAGGGCTTCATACTGGACCCGGGGTTCCGCCGACCCTGGATCGCCAGGTCGAATTGGATGAAGTCAAACGGCAGGCCGGAGGCCATTACCTCCACGGCGCCGGTGAGATTGTCCACGGTGACGATCGAACCGGTAGGAGCGCAGGAGTGCTCGGTCGCGTAGCTCTCCAGGTATGACAGGGGATCGGAGGGGAACAGTTCCTGGCACAGGAGCACGTTCTGCTGGTAATCGGGGAGAGGCAACCATCCTTCCAGGACCCGGTACGCCTCCCTTTGGAGAGCGAGGTCGACGGTGGTCTCGATACGGAGTCCCCCGCCGCCCTGACACTCCGGATTGTCTGCGGCGCATCCGAATATCGCTTTCTTTCGCTGCTCCGGGGTGTCTCCCAGGAAGGCGAAACGAGCATCGTAGAGGAGTTGGCGGTTGACCTCCGCCACCACATGATCGGCCTCTCCACGGAATGGGATGTGCTCGGCGACCTCGAGGGGCGCGTTCTTGGCTCTCTCGGCCTCTTCGGCTTCGACCCAGCCGTTCTCCACCATCTGATCGATGATCAAGTTGCGGCGATCCCGTGTCCGCTCGGGGCGGACCCGGGGGTTGTAGAAGGCAGGGTTCCGGATCAACACCGCCAGGGTGGCTGCCTCCTCCAGGGTGATCTTCTCCAGGGGCTTGGCGAAGAATTCCCGGGAGGCGGTGCTCACTCCGTAGGCGCCCGACCCGAAGTACACCGAGTTGAGATAGAACTCCAGGATCTGGTCCTTTTCGTAGGTCCGCTCCAGGTCGGTGGAGACGAAGGCTTCCCGGATCTTGCGTTCTATGGTTACGTCGGCACCCACAAAGTGGTTCTTCGCCACCTGCTGAGTGATGGTGGATCCACCCAGATTGGTCTGGTAGAGGAAGTTGTACACCGCGGTCCTGGCGATGGCGGTGAAGTCGACTCCTTCATGCTCGTAGAAATCGTCATCCTCGGCCGCCAGCACCGCGTAGATCACCACCTCGGGAATCTGTTCTATCGGCAGGGGTTCGGAGACCCGTCCGTCGTGCAACTCCGCCAGGAGTTCTCCGTCGGAGGCGTATACCCTGGAGACCCGGGACAGGTCGGGGAGCGTCAGGTCAATGGTCGATACGTCGGGGTTCAGCCTTCCGGTCACTTCATCGAAGACTCCGTACACGGCCGTCACTCCCAGGAAGGCCAGGAGCACTCCCCAGCCGGCCGTTATCACGACAATCGCCAGGAGACCTGCAAGGGACGGCATCCACCGGTCCCTGCGGTCCTGGGCTTCGGCGCGGTGGAAGGGTGATGGGCGGAGCACTTAGATGATGCAGGACGGCGGAGAAGGTACGATTCCTATGACAACCGCGAGGATATAGGGGTTATGGAAGAAACCGTTACCACCCCGGGAGGAATAGTCACCGAGGAGGTTTACTCAGGCCCGGTGGACGACTCCCGACTGGGTTTGCCGGGGGAGTATCCCTTCACCCGCGGCCCCTATCCCTCGATGTACCGGCGCCGCCTGTGGACCATGCGCCAGTACGCCGGATTCGGAACTGCGGAGACTTCCAACCAACGGTTTCACGCTCTTCTGGCGGCGGGGCAAACCGGGCTGTCGGTGGCATTCGACCTTCCCACCCAGATGGGCCTCGATTCAGACCACCCGCTTGCTCGGGGAGAGGTGGGACGGGTGGGGGTGGCCATCGACACCCTGGGGGATATGCACCGCCTCCTTAGGGGTCTGCCCCTCGGGGAGGTCTCCACCTCCATGACCATCAACGCCACGGCTCCAATCCTGCTGCTGCTCTATGAACTGGTGGCCGAGTCCCAGGGCGTGGAGTCCGACCGGTTGCGGGGTACGGTGCAGAACGACATCCTCAAGGAGTACATCGCCCGCGGCACCTACATCTACCCTCCCGGTCCCTCCATGAGGCTGGTGACCGATCTGATCTCCTATGCCTCCCGGCATCTTCCCCTGTGGAATCCCATCTCGGTCTCGGGATATCACATCCGCGAGGCAGGGGCCACGGCTCCCGAGGAGTTGGCCTTCACCATCGCCAACGGCGCCGCTTACGTACGGGCGGCGATCGACGCAGGGCTGGCGGTGGATGACTTCGCCGCTCGTATCTCATTTTTCTGGAACAGCCACAGTCACCTGTTTGAGGAGGCGGCAAAGTTCCGGGCCGCCCGGAGGGTGTGGGCGCGTTTGATGAAGGAGGTCTTCGGCGCCAGCGACCCGGCTTCGCTCCGGATGCGTTTTCATGCTCAGACCGCCGGGAGCAGCCTCACCGCCCACCAACCGGAGAACAACATCGTGCGCACCACGGTGCAGGCCCTGGCGGCGGTGCTGGGAGGCACCCAGTCTCTCCACACCAATGGTTTCGATGAGGCGCTGGGTCTCCCCACCGAGCACTCCGCAACCCTTGCCTTGCGTACCCAACAGATCCTCGCCCACGAGTCGGGGACGACCGACACCGTCGATCCCCTGGCGGGCTCCTACTATGTGGAAGCGCTGACCGACGCCCTTGAAGAGGAGGCCAACCGTTTGCTTGAAGAGATCGAGGACAGGGGGGGAGCGGTGCAGGCCGTCGAGTGGATGCAAGCCTGCATCGAGGAGTCCGCATACCGGGCCGCTCGCGGAATAGAGGAGGGGTCTACTACCGTGGTGGGAGTGAACAGGTATCGAGACGATGATTCCCCCGAACCCGCCATCAGCCGTACCGATCCGGCCTTGGAGAGGTCCCAGCAGGAGAGGCTGGCTCTCCACCGGGCCGAACGCGACCAGGTAGCGGTGGACGGCTCCCTGCAGAACCTGGGACGAACGGCCCGGGGTGAGGAGAACCTCATGTATCCCATGAGGGAGGCACTGTCCGCAGGCGCCACGCTGGGAGAGGTCTCCGGTGTCCTGCGGGAGGCCTTCGGCGTCCATCGGCCCGGATCATGACCTTCTTGCAGGCCGGTGAGGGCCCGACCTTTGTGATCGTCGGAGGGGGTCCGGCCGGTGTGAGCGCAGCCACCACCGCCGCATCCCTGGGCGCCAGGGTGATCCTGGTGGAAGACTCCGTGGTCGGAGGGGGAGCCCACCTCTGGGACTGCATCCCCTCCAAGACCATGGCCGCCACCGCGGCTACCAAGGACCTGATCGACAAAGCCGCCAGGATGGGAGTGGTTGCCGGATCGGCGCGAGTCGACCAAAACCAGTTGGCAGAGAGGATCAGGACCATCTGGAGCGACATCAACATCGGTTTCATGGAGTTGCTGCTCTCCCAGGATGTGCAGATAATCAGGGGCCGGGGTAGTTTCATCGGCCCCAATCGCGTGTCCGTGGAAACCCAGGAGGGAACCCGGGAATTCGACTTCGACTTCGGCCTCGTCTCCACGGGCTCCTTTCCCCGGGTTCCGGACTGGGCCCCGGTGGATGGAGAGCGGGTGCTCACCACCCGGCACGCCTACGACCTGGATGTGGTCCCGTCCCATCTGGTGATAGTGGGCTCGGGAGTGACCGGCGTGGAGTTCACCCACATCTTCAAGTCCCTGGGAAGCGAGGTGACCCTGGTCGTGAGCCGCCAGCAGATCCTTCCCCACCGGGACCCCGAAGTCGCGGCCGTGTTGCAGAACGACTTCCTGGAAAAAGGGGTGAAACTGGTCATCGGCGCCTATGCCAGCGCCACTCATCTCACCGACGACGGTGTGTTGGTGGAGTGTGATGACGGGCGCCGGATGGAAGGCAGCCACATGCTGCTGGCGGTCGGATCGATTCCTCTCACCAGGGGAATAGGCCTTGAAGAAGCTGGAGTGCGCCTCAGCCGTGCCGGGTTCGTGCAAGTGGACGCCTACCAGCGCACTTCCGTTCGTCACATCTATGCGGCCGGAGACTGCTGCGGCAAGATGCCGCTTTCCTCGGTGGCGGCCCAGCAGGGCCGGAAGATCGCCCGCCATGCCTTGGGTTATCCGGTGTCGCCACTGGACTATTCCAACGTCGCGGCGGCCGTGTTCACCTCTCCCGAGATCGCCTCGGTGGGACTGGAGGATGTGACGGCGGCCGCCGAGGGCCGCAAGGTGCGGACGACCAAGGTCCCGTTCGCGGCCAATCCACGGAGTGTCCTGCAGGGAAGGGAGGAGGGATTCGTGAAGGTGATCTCCGACCCGGCCACGCGGGTGGTGCTCGGAGGCACCATCGTGGGGCACCGCGCCTCCGATCTGATCGGAATCGTAGCCTTGGCCGTACAGGCGGATGTCACCATCGACAACCTGGTGGAAACCCTCATGGTGCATCCTTCGCTCTCCGAGAGCATCACGGACGCGGCCGAGTAGCCCCCTTGGTCCGGGGCCCCGACTCCCGGCAGCCGACAAACCGCGGGGCCCGGGGTAGCATTTTCGGAGATGGAACGGCGCATCTTCGGGCTGGAGAGCGAGTATGGGGTCACCTTCACCCTGAGGGGGCAACGGCGGCTCAGTCCCGATGAGGTTGCCCGCTACCTGTTCAGGAGAGTGGTGAGTTGGGGGCGTTCCTCCAATGTCTTCTTGGAAAACGGAGCCCGGCTCTATCTGGATGTCGGCTCCCATCCTGAATACGCCACGCCGGAGTGCGACACGATAGAGGATGTGATCATCTACGACCGGGCGGGCGAGCGGTTCCTGGAGAGTCTCATCAACTCCGCGGAGGAGCGTCTTTCCGCCGAGGGTGTCAAGGGCCAGGTCTTCCTGTTCAAGAACAACACCGACTCGGCCGGAAACAGCTACGGATGCCATGAGAATTACCTGATCAGCCGCGCCAAGAATTTTGACCGGACGGTGAGCATCCTCCTGCCCTTCCTGGTGACGAGACAGATCTTCCTGGGAGCGGGAAAGCTCCATCAGACCTCTCGACAGGCCACCTACTCGATAGCCCAACGAGCCGACCACATCTGGGAAGGGATCTCGTCTGCGACGACCCGCAGTCGCCCCATCATCAACACCCGGGATGAGCCCCACGCCGATGCGGAGATGTACCGGCGGCTGCATCTCATCGCCGGCGACTCCAACATGAGCGAATACGCCACCTTCGTCAAGATCGGGACGATGCTGGCGCTCCTGCAGATGATCGAGGGCGATGCCACCTTCCGCGACCTCACGCTGGAGAACCCCATCAAGGCCATCCGCCAGATCTCCCACGACCTGACCTGTTCCACCAACGTACGGCTGAAGAACGGAAGGCTGATGTCGGCCTTGGACATTCAGTGGGAATACTTCGACCGGGTGACGCGGTACGCGCAGGGGCCCGGGTTTCCTCCGGAGGTCCAGCGGGCCGTGGACCGCTGGGAGCACCTGCTTACCGGTCTGGAGAAAGATCCCCTGAGCCTCGACCGGGAGGTGGATTGGGTGATCAAATACCGGTTGCTGGAGGAGTACCGGGAGCGGAGAGGCGTCTCCGAGAAGGATGCCCGATTGGCGATGGTGGATCTCTCCTATCACGATGTGGACACAAATCGCGGGCTCTATTACATGCTGGAGAGACACAGACTGGTCGACAAGGTCGTCACCGACGAACAGGTTTCTCGGGCTCAGACCAGACCCCCCCAGACCACTCGCGCCCGCCTGCGGGGCGCTTTCATCAAAGCGGCCAAGGCCCGCCGTCGGGATTTCGCGGTGGACTGGATGCACCTCAAACTGAACGACCAGACCCAACAGACCGTGTTGTGCAAGGACCCGTTCCGCTCACATGATGAGCGGATCGAGCGGTTCATCGAATCTTTGTAGGAGGGAGGTTGGCGGGGTGAGAAAGAGGGAGCGTCTGTTGAACCTGCTGTGCCTGATGTGGTCGAGCAAACGCAGATTCACCCGGGAGGAGATATTCCGGCTCATGGCGCCCTACCGCAGCTACGCCAACCCCGAGACTGCCCGGCGTACCTTCGAACGAGACAAGAAGACCCTACGGCAGGTGGGGTTCGACATTCAGACCAGTCAGCCGGATCACGGACCGGCCACCTACATGCTGGCCCAGCCCACCAACGCGCTGAGCGAGATGGAACTCTCCGATGCCGAGCGGATGTCGCTGGCGGTGTCGGTGGCGATGGTGAAACTGGGCGGCGCCCTGTCGGTGGACCGCACCCTGGTCAAACTTGGCGCAGGCGCCCCGTCGGGGATGACTCCGATGAATGTCGACATGGGTGATCTGGAAACGGAGAAGGTTGGCGGACTGCTGAGAGCGGTCCAGACGCGTTCGCCCGTCTTCTTCGACTACAAGGGAAGCAGGCGAAGGCAGGTGGAGCCTCTGCGGATCGTCAACCGTCGCGGCCGGTGGTATGTGCAGGCGCGGGAAGAACAGACCGTCAAGACCTTCCGGATCGACCGGCTGGGCGGATTGTGGGTCTCGCCCAGGGAGAACATGTACGATGTCCCACCCTTGGGCGAGGGGCCGAGCATTCTCACCGCCGAGCCGTGGGAATTCGGAGAGGAGGATGCTGTCGAGACCATCGTGCGCTTCGATGCGGAGGCAGCCTGGTACGTTCGACCTCGCCTTCCTTCCTCGGCCCGGATTCGGGAGGAGGCCGACGGTTCCCTGACGGTGAGCACCACCGTCACCAACCGGGCGGCCTTCTTTTTCTGGATGCTCGACTTTGGGAGTGACGGGGAGATTTCGGCTCCTGAGTCCATGCGCCGGGGTCTGGTGGACTGGGTTAAGGGATCACTGGAGGGCCACAAACCATGACCTACGCGCAGCCGATGGGAGGACTTGGACGGCTTCTAATGGTGATCCCGTGGTTGATCAAGGAGAGGGAAGTGCCCATCGGGGAGATGGAGCAGCGTTTTGCCATCAAACCCGAGCAGCTTGTCAAGGACATGGAGGCGCTCAACGAGGTCGACTTCTTCGTCAGTCCCGAACAGCGCTTCTCCGTGGAGATAACACCGAGGCACGTCAAGGTCCTGGAGGCGCCGGACTTCCCGGCCGCGCCCGGGTTCCTTCCCTTCGAGGCCCTGGCATGTCTGATGGCGGCCAAGACGGCGTTGGAGATAAACCCGGAGGCGCCCGACCTGAGGTCGGCGGTGGGGAAACTGGAGGAGGCCATAATGCCCCAAGCGGTGTCGGCTATCCGGATTCTTTCGGCAAGCGGGGCACCATGGGTCAACCAACTGCGCGAGTGGGCGGTGGAGCGACAGGTGGTCCGCTTGCGATATCGCTCCACCGACAAGGGAGAAATCTCCGACCGCGACGTGGAACCCTGGCAGGTGTACCAATGGAAGGGCATGTGGTACTTATGGGGATTCAGCAGGACCAAGGACGAGCCTCGCCGCTACCGGGTGGACGGCATCCAGCGGGCGAGGCCGACCGGTGAGACCTTCGTGCCGCCCCGGCGACCGCATGCCCCGCCGACCAGTTACCAGCCGGCCGCCGACGACCACCGCATGGTGCTCTCGATCCGTCCCGAGAGCCGCTGGATCACCGAGTACTACTCAATGGAGATCATCTCCGAAGAACCGGATGGGACCGCGCTGGCGGAGTTCTACACCAGGGACCCGCTGGTTGCCGCCCGACTGGTGCTGCGGCTCGGTCCCGGCATGAGAATCGTCGAGGGCGAAGCCGGTCGACGAGAACTGACGCAACTGGCCGCCGCGGTGCTGGACCGATACAAGGACCCCGCCGGGTAGGACGAGTGGAATCGAGGTTCGGGTTGTCCGCCGCGGGGTTAGCATCTTGGTCATGAGCATCATGTCGCGGCTGCGCAAATCTCTACCGGAGGGAGTCGACCCCTCCCGGCTTCCCCCCGGCCAGTACAACACCAGGCGATTCCCCGTGCTGCATGTCGGGACGACCCCCAAGGTCAAGCTGGACCGCTGGGACTTCAAGGTGGACGGTTTGGTTCAGAACCCGGTGTCATGGTCCTTCGAGGAGATGACCTCATTGCCCCGGGTGGAGCGTTTGTGCGACATCCACTGCGTCACGAAGTGGTCGAAGTTCGACACCCTCTGGGAAGGGATCGCCGTCGCCGACGTGCTGTCCCGGATCGAGGTCCTGCCCCAGGCCACCCATGTGATGGTGATCGCCGAGCACGGGTTCACATCGAACCTCCCCATTGGGGACTTCGACCGGCCCGAGAATCTGTTCGCCCTGCGCTACGACGGTGCGGACCTGGCGCCCGATCACGGTTGGCCGATGAGGCTGGTGGTGCCCCATCTCTATTTCTGGAAGTCGGTGAAGTGGGTGCGGGGGTTGCGATTCATGGAGGGCGACCAGCCGGGTTTCTGGGAGAGGAACGGCTATCACATGCGGGGTGACCCCTGGGCGGAGGAGCGTTACTGGGGCGACTGAGTCCCATCTCTCCGCGGTCGGGAGAGGGCTAGACCTCCGCCACGGCGGGCCGACGGTCGAACCAGGGACGGGCCTCCTCAAGCTGGGCGGCCAGCATGAGCAGCGTGGCTTCGTCCCCGTATCTTCCCAAGAAGTGCATCCCCACGGGCAGTCCTTCGGAGGTCTCACCGAGCGGAACCGACATGGCGGGCTGTCCGGTCATGTTCGCCACCGAACAGAAAGGGCTGAACCTTCCGATCAGGGACCGGAACCGAGCGGTGTCCTCGGAGTCGGCGTTGAAGGTCCCCAACGGTGGGGGAGGAGCGGCGACGGTGGGGGTGAGCCAGGCGTCATAAGTGTCGAAGAAACCGGAGACCTGCCTTCCCACCCGGTGAATGGTGTCCATCGCCTCAAGGTATGCGAGGGCGCCGGTCCGGTTTCCCTCTTCCACCCGCTGGTGAATGCCCGCTTCCAGGTCGTCGGGTCCCGGAAGGCGTCCCAGCGCCCGGGCGCGATCCGCAACCGTGCGGGCCACGTTGGCGTTGACCACGGTGGAGTAGGCGGCGCCCGCCTGGACCAGGTCCCAGCGGGGGGAGGCTTCCTCCACGATGTGGCCCAACTCCTCGCATAGTCGGGCGGTGTCCTCGGTCACCCTTCGGTGATCGGGATGGAGGTCGTGGCCCCGCGGGGTGTGCAGGGAGAAGCCAATCCGCAGCTTTCCCGGATCGGCGCCGACCATAGAGAGAAACGAGCGGGCCGGAGAAGCGGGGTAATAGGGAGCCCCCGGATCGGGTCCGGCGGTGACGTCCAGGAGAAGGGCCGAGTCCCGGACGGTCACCGACACCGCGTGCTCGGTGCTGAGACCTCCCCAGCCTTCTCCCCGGTCGGGTCCGGCGGGGGTTCGCCCGCGAGTGGGCTTGAGCCCGAAGAGCCCGCAGCAGGCCGCCGGGATCCTGATCGACCCGCCGCCGTCCGTGGCATGGGCGAGAGGCACCACCCTGGCGGCTACCAGGGCGGCTGCTCCCCCGCTCGACCCGCCGGGGATCAACGCGGTGTCCCAGGGATTGCGTGCGGGCCCTCCCCACCGGGGCTCGGTGGCGAGATTGCATCCCAGTTCGGGGGTTTTGGTCTTTCCGAAGGTCACCAGCCCGGCTCTCCGGTGTCTGCGTACCACCTCGGAGTCGTATTCGGGCACCGTGCCGGCAAAGAACCTGCTTCCCGAGTCTGTGGGAGTTCCGGCGTACTGCGCCCGGAGGTCCTTCAGCAAGAATGGGGTCCCGCCGAAGGGCCCGGAGGTTTCCCCGAGGGCGATCTGTCTCCGTGCCTCCTCCTCCATGGTCGACGCCATCGCCCCCAGATGGGGGTCGACCGCCTCGGACCGCCGCATCGCCTCCTCCAGGAGTTCGGAGGGATGCACCTCCCCGCCGGCCACCAGCCCCGCCAATCCCATCCCGTCGAAACGCAGGTAGTCCGTCCCCAAACTCACTTTCCGCCTGCCTCTCCGATCGCGTCCAGACACTGCTCGAAACCCCGGCGGTCGGATATCCCGCCGGTAAGCGGAAACACCATGACCTCGCTCCAGGTCGCCAGTTCCGAAAGCCGGGCGGCTACCTCCGACGCCGACCCGTGCACCACCAACTCATCCACCAGCGGCGATGGAAGCTGTTCATCGCCGGGGGGATAGCCGGATTTGTGGAACATCTCACGGTAATACTGGTAGCCCCGATACTGGGCTATGTGCCGTTGGGCGGCGCGCCGCACCTCATGGATGTCTTCGGTAACCAGGGTGGGAACGCAAAGCACTATGGGAGGAGGAACACGGCCCGCCGCCAAAGCCCCGCTCCGCAGCGCCGGCAAACCGGTGGTCTTCACGTAACGGGGCGGACAGACCCAGGTGATCGCCCCGTCGGAAGCCTCTCCGCACAGGCGGAAGGCTCCCTGGCCGAGGGCTGAGGCAAGGACCTCGGTGGGAAGGGGGGCCGCCAGCTTCCCCCTGGCCCTCACGAATTCTCCCCGGAAGTCAACTCTGCCCTCCTTGAAGATGGTGCGGAGGCAGGTCAGGTACTCTCGCATGTGACTGAGGGGCCGCCGAAAGTCGGCGCCGAAGGGGGACATGGCGGCAGGTGTGCTGGGACCCACGCCCAATCGGATCCGACCGGGGGCCAGCGACTCCAGGGCGTCCACCTGCATGGCCAGCGCCAGAGGGTGGCGAGGCCAGATGGGGACCACCGCTGTCCCCATCCTGATCCGGGTTGTGACCTGGGACGCGGCTGCCATGATCGTGAGGGCGTCGGGCCGCAGGCGGCCGGTGGTCAACCACACGGTGTCCGCTCCCGCCTCCTCGGCCATGCCGATCATCTCCAGGGTGGCGGCAGTCTCATCGGGCTGGACGACCACCCCGATCGCGGTGCTGCTATCCGCTTCAGAGGGCATCTGGCCAGATTACCTCGAGGGACGACGGCAAAGCTCCGGTGTAGATTCACGGCCATGCTGCGACGACGAGCCAACCCGACCCGGAGCGTCCTGCAACGAGGGTGGATGTGGTTAACGGTCGTGACGGTGGGGTGGGTGGTGGTGCCGGTTGGGTCTGCCGTAGCTGCAACCGCAGAGTCGGACCTGGTGTGGATCCTCGAGGATGAGGTTGTCCCCGAAGACCTCTACGCGGTGGGAAATCAGGTTCGTGTGTCGGGTCGGGTGGAGGGTGACCTGGTGGTGGTGGCCACCGAGGAGTTGGCCTTGGAAGGGGTGGTGACCGGTTCGGTCACCGTTTTCGCCTCTCGGGTGGTGATTGCGGGGGCGGTGGAGGGCTCGGTCAGAGGGGCGGCGGGGGAAGTGGTGATCTCCGGACGGGTGGGGGGAGATGTGGTGGTGGGGGCATTGACTCTCCGGACAGCCGGTGAGGTGGGGAGGGACATACTGGCCGCCGCCTGGTCGGGTACCACCGGGGGGAAGGTCGGCAGAGACCTCCGAGGCCTGTTCCGAAACTTGGGCCTGGGTGGGGAGATAGGCGGCGACGCCGAGATAAGGACCCGGAACCTGGCCGGCGAACCCGATTTGGCCATCCTCGGGGATCTGGATTTTCGAGCCGACCGGTTCTCGGAGGAACTGGAGGACAGGGTGGCGGGCTCGGTGATCAACCGCAGGGCGCTTCCTCCCAATGTCCGCCTCCGCGCCATTGGCCTGATGGTGTATCTGTCCGTGTCTTTCTTCATGTTGGCCGCCGGCCTGGTGATAATCCGCGTGGCGGCCTCACGGGTGTCCGATGCCGCAGCCCGGACCACCAATCTTCCGCTGCGAAGCCTGGGAAAGGGATTGATGTTATTCCTTTCGCCTCCTTTGGCCTTGGGACTGTTGGGAGTGGCGATAGTCTGGGTTCCCGTTTCCATATGGGCTCCCCTGGTGGTGGGGGCGGTTCCGCTGCTGATCATCGTGGCCGGAGTGTGGCTGCTGGCCTTCTTGCTCTCCCACCTCCCCGTGGCCGTGGCGGCGGGCCGGGCCTTCGGCAGGCTCTTCGGGAGGCGCTGGGACGTGTCCACCGCATACCTGGTGGGAGCTGTGACATACCTGTTGGCACTGCGGATCCCTTTGGTCGGCTTGCCGCTGGTTCTGGTAGCCACGTTGCTGGGCGCCGGCGGGTGGCTGGGGAGACGGAAGCCGGCGGGCGCCGAACAACTTCAACCCGGTCCTCTGACAGGTTGAGGCGGCAACCGCGGACTGACTAGCAGGTGAGCAGGGGGCAGGACCCCTTTCCCACTCGATCAGCCGGTGGACAGGAGTACCTTCACCTCATCACAGAGGCGGTCGGTGTCGCTCTGGTCGACTCCGATGTGCGTGACTATCCGTACCCGCCTCTCGCCGAAGGCACCAACCAAGATGCCGCGAGACAGCAGTAGATCGACCAGTTCGGCTGCGGTGGGGCCGTCGGGGGAAATGTCGAAGATCACGATGTTGGTCTCTGCCGGCAGGACCTGCTCCACCAGTTCCAAATCTCGCAACGTTGAGGCGATCTGAGCGGCGCGTCGATGGTCGTCCGCGAGCCGCTCCACATTGTGGTCGAGGGCGTAGAGGCAGAGGGCCGCCATGAACCCGGACTGGCGTAAACCTCCCCCGAGAAGCTGTCGGAATCGCCAGGCTCGCTGGATGAATTCCTCGGATCCCACCAGGAGGGCGCCGAAGGGACACCCCAGACCCTTGGTGAAGCAGATGGTGACGGAGTCGTACCCCTGGGCGTAATCCTTGGCCGACACCCCGGTCTTGACCACTGCGTTGAGCAGCCGCGCCCCATCCATGTGAGTGGCCACTCCGGCATCGGCCGAAACCCTGGCCACTTCCCTCAGGCTCTCAAGGGGCCAGACCGCTCCACCTCCCATATTGGCGGTCTGTTCGACGAGCACCAGCGCGGTCTCGGGGATGTAGAGGTTGCCCTTGGGCCGTATGGCGTCCGCGAGCTGGTCCGCCTCGAACATGCCGTTGACTCCGTCCAGCATCTGGGTCTGGACCCCCGCCAGCAGACCCGGCCCGCCGGCTTCGAAGTTGACCAGGTGGGAAGATCTCTCGGTTATGATCTCGTCCCCCGGTCGGCCGTGCACCGCCACCGCGATCTCGTTGGCCATCGTGGCGGACGGCATGAACAAGGCGTCTTCCTTGCCGAGCAACGCGGCCACTCGTTCGAGGAGTTCGGTGGTCGTGGGGTCCTCACCCTTTTGCTCGTCGCCCAATGGCGCTTCCATGGCGGCTTGACGCATCTCACGGGACGGTATCGATTTGGTGTCGCTGAAGAAGTCGGCGGTACCCGGCGGCACGGGTCCCGCCTTCTTTCCTCCGTATGCACCCGCCATTTTCCGATGCCCCTTTCTTTCGAGATCCTGTCTACCGCAAGGTCCTGCAATAGCACTCTAACGCATTAGGAGCGGCCCCGGACGTCCTCGAACCGTTGCTAGTAGGGACTGAGGAGGGCTTTCAACTGTGCGCACAGGCGGTCCGTGTCATCCTGATCCACACCGAGGTGGGTGACTATTCGTATCCGCCTCTCTCCGAAGGCGCCAACCGCAAAACCCCGCAGGAGCAACTCCGATACCACTTCGGCTGCGGTCGGGCCGTCTTGGGAAATGTCGAAGATCACGATGTTGGTGTCAGCCGGCAGGACTGTGTCCACCCACGCCAATCCTTCCAGGAAGGATGCGATCTGGGCGGCGCGGCGATGATCGTCCGCCAGGCGCTCCACGTTGTGGTCGAGTGCATAGAGGCATAGAGCCGCCATGAATCCGGACTGTCGTAATCCTCCTCCGATGATCTGTCTGAGGCGCGCGGCGCGCACGATGAACTCCTCGGATCCGGCGAGGGCCGCCCCGAAGGGACTGCCGAGGCCCTTGGAGAAACAGAGAGTGACGGAGTCATAGCCGTCCGAGTACTCCTTGGCCGATACGCCGGTCTTCACGACCGCGTTCATCAGCCGCGCTCCATCGAGGTGGGTCGCGACCCCGGCTTCGGCGGCCACTCTGGCGACGGCTCTCATTTGACGCAGCGGCCAGACCGCGCCGCCACCCATGTTGGCGGTCTGCTCCACAGCGACCATTGCGCTCTCGGGTGTGTACAGGTTGCCCTTGGGTCGGAGAGCGGCCACAACCTGTTGGGGGCCGAACATGCCGTTCTCACCGTCCAGCATCTGGGTCTGCACCCCCGCCAGCAGACCGGGGCCGCCGGCTTCGAAGTTGACTATGTGTGAGGACTTCTCACAGATGATTTCGTCGCCCCGGCGGCAGTGCACCGCCACGGCGAGTTCGTTGGCCATCGTCGCGGCAGGCAGGAACAGGGCGTTTTCCTTGCCGAGCAGTTCGGCCACCCGGTCAACGAGCCTGGTGGTTGTCGGGTCCCCTTCCTCTTGCTCGTCGCCCAGGGGTGCGTCCAAGGCTGCTTCTCGCATCTCGCGGGAAGGGATCGACTTACCGTCGCTGTAAAAATCGGCGGTACCCGGCGGCAACGGGCTTGCCCTCTTTCCTCCGTATGTACCTGCCATTACCGACCCTTCCAAGAGGTCTTGCCCTATCGCACCAATGTCAGATAGCAGTGTATATGGCATTGGATGCGCCCTCAATGAAAGGGAGTTTTATTGCTGTTTCTTGTGATTGCAACGAGTGGCAACACTAGGATGGGCAAAAAGACGGAGTCGCAAGACGACCGTTGCTTTGTTTGGAGTTTGTATCTGAGCAACAGAGAAACAGGTAAAGAGAAGTGAGAGGAGAACTCCAATGACCAGACACAGAAGATTCGTAGGTTTCCTGGCGGTGGTGGCGCTGTTACTTGCCGCGTGTGGAGACGACGAGGCCGCTACCACCACCGAAGCCCCCGCCACTACCCAGGCGCCGGCTACCACTGCGGCCCCGGCGACTACTGCGGCGCCGGCTACCACTGCCGCCCCCGAGCCGGAGCCGGAGCCGATGGGGGCAAGCATCGTGATCGGGTTGGGTACCGAGCCGGGATCGCTCGATCCACAGGCCGTCGACCAGTTCGCCATGTTCACCATCAATGACAACGTCTTCCACAAGCTGGTGTCGCGTAACGCGGCCGGTGATTTGGTGCCGGGTGCCGCCACGGACCTTGGCACACCGGTGGATGACACGACCTGGCAGTACACGGTGCGCGAGGGCATCACCTTCCACAACGGTGAGCCCCTCAATGCCGACGCGGTGGTTCACAGCATCCTCCGGATAATCGACCCGGACTACGCGACCCCCCTCAAGGACAACCTCGGAACCGTGGTGGGCGCCGAGAAGGTGGACGAGCACACGGTGAACATCCTCACCAGCGGTCCCGATCCGCTGATTCCAACCAGGATGACATTGCTCTATCTGGTTCCGCCCGAGGCATCGCAGAGCGAGGACTTCGGTGACAATCCGGTCGGGTCAGGCCCATACAAGTTCGTTTCCTGGGAGCGCGGCATCGCGGTGGAACTGGAGGCGAATCCCGACTACCCGGGTCCCGCCCCGTCGGTGTCCAACGTGCGGTTCCTCTTCATCGAGGAGTACGGGACCCGTCTGGCCGGCGTCCTCAACGACGAGATCGACCTGATGGTCGACCTCCTTCCCGAGGACAATGCGCTGGTCGATCAAGCGTGGAGCACCCCCACCGGGCTGAAGCAGTTCATCGTGTCCCTCAACGCCCGGGCCGGTAGCCCCGTCGAGGATGTGCGAATCCGTCAGGCCCTCAACTATGCGGTGGACAAGGAAGCCATTGCCGAGAGCCTGTTCTCGGGCATTGGAGAGATCCTGCAGGGCCAGATGCTGAACCCCAACTGGTTCGGATTCAACCCCGATCTCGATCCTTTCCCCTACGACCCCGACCGCGCCCGCGAGTTGCTGGCGGAAGCCGGCGCCGAGGACCTGGAGATCCAACTTGTCTCCCTGGTGGGCAACTCGCTCCTTGACAAGGAGACCACCGAGGTGGTGGCCGGGTACTGGGCCGAGGTCGGTGTGACGGCCGAGATATTCATACCCGAGTTCTCCGAGTACATCGATCGCCTGATCGACCGGGAGAACCGTCCTGACGCCATCTTCGTGCCGCATGACAACATCCTGTTCGACGGTGACCGGACGCTGTCCGCCTATTACCACTCTCAGGGTTGCTGCGGCTCCATGGATCCGTCAGAGGCGGACGACTGGATCGACGCGGCTAGAACCGAGATCGACCAGGACGCCCGGCTGAAGCTGTACCAGGATGTCGGGCAGGCCGGCCACGACGGTGCCTGGTATGTGTGGCTCATCAGCATCCCCAACGTCTACGGCGGGACCGACCGGATCGACTGGTCCGCCCGCGCCGACGGTTTGATCCATGTGACCGACATCACAGTGTCCTAGTCCACACCCAACGTATTCAACACCGGGCGTATCATCGGATCGGGTGACGCGCCCGGTGTTGAAGCAAACGAGACGGGAGAGCCCATGGGCAGGTACTTGCTGAAGCGGTTGTCTCAAGCGGTGCTGGTGGTGATCTCGGTAATGGTGGTGGTCTTCGTCGTGACCCGCCTCATCGGTGACCCGGTGGCGGTGATGCTGCCTCTGGAGGCCACTGAAGAGAACCGCGCCCTCCTAGAGGCCCAACTCGGCCTGGACAGACCCATCCTCGCCCAGTTGGGGGATTATGTGGTGGACGCTGTCCGGTTCGACCTGGGCGACTCCCTCTGGCAGCGCCGTCCCGCCATGGACGTCGTCCTGGAGCGACTGCCTCCCACCCTCCTTCTGGTGGCGGCCGGTTTTGCCTTCGGCGTGTTACTCGGGGTTGTGATCGGAGTTGTCTCCGGGATGCGGCCGGGGGGGTGGGTGGATAGAGCGGCGGTCACCTTCGGCTTGCTCGGCGTCTCCCTCCCGCAGTTTTGGATCGGGCTGGTGTTCATCGTCTTCTTCAGCGTGGGTCTGGGGTGGTTCCCCACATCCGGTTCGGGGGGGATCGAGTATCTGGTGCTTCCGGCGGTCGTGCTCGGCCTGCCGGTGGTGGGCCGCATCGCCCTGGTCACCAGGTCTTCGATGATCGACGAGTTGAACACCCAGCACGTCAAAGACGCCACTGCTCGGGGAGTCTCGCGGACGCGTATCGTCATGGTCCATGCCATGAAGGGCGCAGGCATCGCCACCATCACCATCGCAGGCTGGGAATTGATCGGCGTCCTGGCCGGGGGAGCGGTGGTGGTGGAGACGGTCTACGCCTGGCCGGGGATCGGATTCACGGCCATGCAGGCCATTGAGCGCCACGACATCATCCTGGTCCAGGCAGTCGTGTTCGTGGTGGCGATCATGGTGGTCACCATCAACATCATCGTGGACATCACCTACACGATGCTCGATCCCCGAGTCAAGTTCGACCGGGTGTCATGAAACCCGTCTCACCCGGTTCCCGGAGCGAGCGCCGGCGCTCGGCGGGGTGGCTGATGCGGATTGTCCGGGACCCCACGGCGTTGTTCGGTGTCCTGGTCCTGGCGCTGCTGGTCGCCGCCGCACTGTTCGCCCCCGTCATCGCTCCGCTCGATCCCAACAAGCAGGACCTTGCGGCCAGGTTGCTTCCACCCTTCTATGCCGAGGGCGGCTCGTCGGAACACCTCCTCGGCACCGATCAACTGGGCCGGGACGTCCTGTCCCGAATCATTCATGGAGCAAGGATCTCCTTGACCATCCCGTTGGTGTCGGTGACCCTGGCCGGTGTCTTCGGGACTGCGGTGGGTCTGCTGGCGGGTTACCGGGGCGGGAAGACAGACGCCTTCATCATGCGCATCGTCGACACGCTGTTCTCTTTCCCCGGGCTACTGCTGGCGTTGACGATCCTCGCCGTGGTGGGGCCGAGTTTCTGGACTCTGGCGATCGTGCTGTCACTCAGGATCTGGATGGTGTTCGCCCGGATGACCCGGGGACTGGTCCTGTCGGCGAGGGAGGCCGAATACGTGGAGGCGGCGGAGTTGGTGGGCGCCTCGCCGGTTCGGATAATGGTGCGCCACATCGCGCCCAACCTGACCGCGCCGCTGCTCACCTTGGCGGTCCTCGAGTCGGCTCATGTGATTCTGTCCGAGGCTGCCCTCTCATTCCTCGGATTGGGAATCCAGCCACCCCAGACGTCGTGGGGGCTCGACGTGGCGATCGGTCGCCAGTACGTCTTCTCCGCCCCCTGGTTGATTATCCTTCCAGGGCTGGCCATCGCGGTGGCCGTGCTGGGAATCAATCTCCTGGCGGGTTGGCTGAGAGTAGCCGCCGATCCCCAGGAGAGCGCTAAGCGTTACGCGGCGTCTGCGGATGCCCCCTCGGCTTGGTCGGGATGAACCGCTCCGACCACCTTCTGGAGATTCGGAACCTCGAGGTGGTCTTCCCGACCCGGGAAGGCACTGTCCAGGCAGTCCGAGGAGTCTCCTTCACGGTCGACGCGGGGGAATCACTTGCCGTTGTGGGTGAATCGGGGTCCGGCAAGAGCACGCTGGCGCGTGCGGCTCTGGGGCTGATCGAGCTACCGGGCCGGATTGCGGGCGGCGAGATTCTGTGGAGGGGCCGGTCGCTCCTGGACAAGCGGGTTGCCCGCCGGATCCGGGGCCGGGAGATCAGCATGGTGTCCCAGGATCCGATGGCGTCGATGAGTCCGATTCTCACGATCGGCACCCAGATGACCGAGGTCATGACCAGGCATCTGGACATCGGGAGAAGGGAAGCCTTCACAAGGGCGGGAGATCTTTTGGAGAAGGTTGGGATCCCCGACCCGGGGCGCCGCCTCGGACAGTACCCGTTCGAGTTCTCCGGTGGCATGCAGCAGCGGGTGGTAATCGCCACAGCCCTGTCCTGTGATCCGATGATGCTGATCGCCGACGAGCCGACCACGGCCCTCGACGTGACCACCCAGGCGCAGATCCTGGAACTGATCTCCTCTCTCCAGAAGGACCTGGGCCTGGCCCTTCTTCTGATCACTCACGACCTGGGAGTGGTGGCCGGGGCCTGTGACCTTCTGAAAGTGCTGTACGCGGGGGAGATCGTCGAGTCGGGGACGGCCGATCAGCTTTTTCACCGCCCTCATCACCCGTACACCGCCGCTCTCTTGGGATCCACGCCTCGCCTCGACGTGAAGGCGGACCGCCTCATGGCGATCGAGGGGCATCCTCCCGATCTTCGCCATGTCGGCGGCGGGTGCACCTTCACCCCTCGATGTCCTCACGCCACAACCCGGTGTGCGTCGGCGTCCCCGGTGCTCCAGCCATCCGGGGTGGGTCGGGCATATGCCTGCTGGAATCCTCTGAACGGCCTGCAAGGCCGGGACCCTTCCCACGGCGGGGGCCGGGCATGAGTGACGCTCTGCTGGAGGTGCAGGGGCTCACGGTCAAATACGATGTCGGCCGAGAGGGCTTCTGGGGTCAACACCAGACCCGGCTCACCGCGGTCGACGACGTGAGCTTCTCCATCGCTCGCGGGGAGACCTTCGGGCTGGTGGGGGAGTCGGGCTCGGGCAAGACCACGACCGGACGGGCCGTTCTCGGGAAGGTCCCCATTGCCTCCGGCCGTGTGATGTTCGCCGGGCGCGACATCACCGGGGTGCAGGGGCGGGAGCGGCGAGCGATACGCAGGAACATGCAACTGATTCCTCAGAACCCCTATGGAAGCCTCAATCCTCGCATGAAGGTGCGGGAGATCATCTCCGAGCCTCTCGTGGTGCACCGCCGGTTCAAGAGCGCCAAGGGGGCCACCGAAAGAGTGGTCGAGTTGCTGGAGCTGACCGGGATGAATCCGGACGACATGCACAAGTACCCGCACGCGTTCAGCGGTGGGCAACGTCAGAGAATCGTCATCGCGAGGGCGCTGGCCCTGAATCCGGATCTCATCATTGCCGACGAGCCGGTGTCCGCCTTGGACGTCTCTATTCAGGCGCAGGTCGTCAACCTGCTCCAAGACCTGCAACGGCGGTTCGGGCTGACGTACATCTTCATCGCCCACGACCTGGCAGTCGTACGCCACATCTCTCACCGCATCGGCATCATGTACGCGGGCAAGCTGGTCGAGGTGGCGAAGGGGGAGAGCGTGTACCGGGTCCCGGTCCACCCTTACACCGAAGCCCTCCTGTCCTCCGTCCCGATACCCGATCCGAGGATCGAGCGGGGCCGTTCGGTGAAGGTGATCGCCGGCGAGCCGCCTGACCCCATCCACCCGCCTGTGGGTTGCCGCTTCCACACGAGGTGCCCTCTGGCCGAGCCACGTTGCCGTGAGGCGGCCCCGCCACTGGAAGCCAGGACACCCGGGCACGAGGCTGCCTGTTGGGTGCGTTAGGCGCCCGGTTGCTCGATACCGCGCCCGGGTACGGCCACTGCCGGCAGGCGCTCGGTCTGGCATCCCCATGAGAAGAGGACTCGGTCGCGCCTACAACCGGCTGCTCGCTGGTTATACGATCTCGAATGTGGGCAACGGAGTCCTGCTCGCGGCGCTCCCGCTGTTGGCCGCTTCCAAGACCCGTAACCCGCTGGCGATAAGTGGACTCACAGTGGCTGCGGGACTCCCCTGGATCCTGATCGGCCCCCTTTCGGGAGCAATTGTTGATCGGGTTGACAGACGAAGTGTGATGGTTGTGGCTGAAGTCAGCCGAGCAGGCCTGATGGGCGCCGCCGCTCTCTATGTCTTCCTGGGCGGCGAGTCGATTATCGCCCTGTATGGCTTGCTGATACTGGTTGGAGTCGGTGAGACCTTCTTCGATCCTGCCGGTCTTGCCCTGGTGCCGGGTCTGGTGACACCTTCGCAACTGGACGCCGCCAACAGTCGGCTCTATGGCACCCAGATCCTGGTCCAACGCTTCGTGGGGCCTCCGCTGGGGGGATGGTTGTTCGCTTTCGCGGCTTGGGCGCCCCTGGGGGTGGACGCGCTCAGTTTCCTGGCCGCGGGGATGGTTGTAATGGGGCTGCCCCGCGGCAAAAGGATGAAACCATCCGGGCATCACCGCCCAGGATTGCTGACTGAAACGGTCGAGGGCATCAGGTGGGTATGGCGGGACTCGGTACTACGGGCGTTCATGGTCGGCGCAGGGGCTCTCCACTTCGCCACTGCCGCCGGACTGTCGGTTTTGGTGTTGCTTGCCCAGGACCGCTTCGGGTTGACCGGTTTCGGCTTCGGGCTGACGATGGGCGGGCTGGCTGTCGGGTACTTTCTCGGCTATGTCGTCGCCCCCTCCATTACTGCGAGGTTCCCGCGGGCGAGAATCTGCGTCGGCGCCTTGGTTGGGGTCACAGGTGGTTTCTTTCTCATAGCAGTTTCCGGGTTCGCTCTATTGGGCGGGATGGGATTGGCTCTGGTAGGCATGCTGGGTGCGCAGTTCGACGTCGTGGCTATTTCCTACCGTCAGTCAGCGGTGCCTGATCATGTTCTCGGACGCGTCTTCACGGGCTTTTGGTTCGTAACCCACGGAGCGATACCCGTGGGCGCCCTTGTCGGGGGACTGGTTGCCACCTGGGCCGGAGTCGGCTATGCGTACGTTGCCGCGGCCCTATTGGTGGCGGTGGTGGCTCCCTATCTGTGGGTCGCGCTGAAGGGGGAGGAACTCGATCCCGAACGCCTCCAAGGAGAGCCACCGGCCTCCTAACCGGCTTACCCGGGGTGTCGGGATGAGGCGTCGGGGACGCCGTAGCGCCGAAGGCCTTCCTGGAGGTCCTCGGGGGAGTCCACCGAAAACCACGACCTCCCGTCCTCCCCCCAGGAGCGCCAGCGTTCGGGGGAAACCACGGTTCCATCGAGGAGGGGAGCTTCCGGCTGGAGAGATCGTTGATCACGCGCTATTGCGACTAAGAGAGACAGCGCCGCTGTCGAGTAGGTGGCGCAGGTGACCTGGTACTGCCCATCCATCGGGATGGCGGGTTGGGGCCGGACACCCAGGAGGGCGGCCAGAGTGGCGGGCCGGACCCAGGGCTGGTCCACACCGACCACCACAATGGGACCTCCCCCCGCCGCCGTCAGACCCGTTACGATGCCCGCGCTCGGACCCCGACCTCCCGGCAGGGCGTCGGGGACTGCCCGCATTCCCTCCGCCTCCTCGCGACCCACCACTATCACATCGGTGACGACCTGGGAGAGGGCCGCCGCTACCCAGGCCAACAGGGTGCGCCCATCGAGGAGCGTCATCGCCTTGTCTCTACCCATCCGCCGGGACCGGCCACCCGCCAGAATCACCCCCAGGGTCTCCGGTCCGGAGGTGGATGGAGGCGGTGGTGGGCACGGCTTCACGGTCGGGCGGCTCGCTAATACAATCGCATGGGAGTGAAGCAACAGGTTACCGGTCGAGATCTCGCCGGTATTCGCCGCCGCCTCCTCTACGTGCTCTTCACAGGCACCACTCTGGGATGGGTTGGCTTCATCGCCACCCTCACTGTGGCGACGGTGGCGGCACGATCCCTGACCGGATCAACCACCCTGGCCGGCATTCCCCTGGCTGCCGGCGCTCTCGGCCAGGCGTACGGGACCAACCTGTTCGGAAGGCTGAGCGCCAGCCGCGGTCGCCGGTTCATTTTGCTGGTGGGCCCGCCGATCTCCGCCTTGGGGGCGATCGTGGAGATGGTGGGGGTTGTCGGCGGTTGGTACTGGATGTTGGTTGGGGGAGCGGTGTTGGTCGGCGCCGGCCTGGGCTCACAGCATCTCTCCCGGTATGTCGGCGCCGAGTTGGCCGAGGAGGGCCGCCAGGGATTGGCGATGGGCATCCTGGTGTTGTCCGGCACCATCGGCGCGGTGGTGGGCGCCAACCTGGTGGAGTGGGCGGGCAGGGTTGTGGAAGGCAGTCTGGGTACTCCCTACGCTGGCGCCTTCCTGCTGGCAACGGTGGCCTTTCTGCTTACTTGGGTGCTCTTCTGGGCGGCTCTCCGCCCCGACCCCTCAGAGGTGGCCGTCACCGGCCAGGTGGCGAGGACCGGTGGAAGAGACGGCGCCGTAGGAGCGGCGTTCCGACTGCCGAAGGTTCAGGTCGCCATTCTGGCCATGGTCTCCGCCCAAGTAGTGATGGTGGGGGTGATGACTGCCACGCCGCTTCGCATTGAGGATGCCGGGTACGGCCTGAACGTAGTGGGGGTGGTGATCTCCACCCACACCGTGGGAATGTTCCTCTTCGCGCCTCTGGTGGGGAAACTGGTTGACCGTGTTGGGTATCTGCCGGTCCTGCGTATCGGGTTGCTGATGACCTGGGGGTCGCTGCTCCTGGCGGGGATCGCTCCCTACGACGGGTACGGGATGCTGAACGCGGGATTGTTCCTGTTAGGCCTGGGTTGGAGCTTCTCCTTTGTGGCGGGCAGTTCCATGCTGTTTGCCTCAGCGCCGCCGGATGTCCGCCAAGTGGTGGAGGGCAGGGCGGATGCCTTGGCGCACGTCATGGTCATGACAGGAAGTGCGGGAGCAGGAGTTCTTATGAGCGCCGTCGGATTCGGATCCCTGAATCTGGTGGCGGCAGGCTTCTTGTTGGCCCTTTTGCTGCTGGTGTCGTTCTCTCCCAGCCTTCGGGCGGCGCTGGCTTCTTAGACGAGCGACGCAGCATGTTGCCTAGGTGGGGCCTGAGGGTCCGCCGGGCGGCGGGCCAATACAATCGAAGGGAGTGAAGCCTCCGGCGCCCAACCTCGAACTCACTGCCGTCCGGCGCCGTCTGGTTTATGTGCTGTTCTCCGGCGCCGTCATGACTTGGCTGGCCTTCGTTGCAACCATCACCGTCGTCACCCTGGCGGCCCGGGCCCTGAGCGGATCGACCATGCTGGCCGGGTTGCCGCTGGCGGCCGGCGCCTTCGGTCAGGCGATGGGAACCAATCTGTTCGGACGGCTGAGCGCCCGGCGCGGCCGGCGGTTCGTCATGTTGAAGGGTTCGCCGATCTCCGCCTTCGGGGCGGCGTTGGAGTTGGTCGGGGTGGTGACAGGGTCCTACTGGCTGCTGGTGGTGGGGGCGGTGTTCGTGGGCGGAGGCGTGGGCGCTATCCATCTGGCCCGTTATACCGCGGCTGAACTGGCCGAGTCGGAGCGGAGGGGATGGGCACTGGGGCTGGTCGTGTGGGCGGGCACGGTCGGCTCTCTCGTGGGGGCCAACCTGGTGGATTGGGTGGGTGGGATGGTCGAGGAGAGATTGGGCACTCCCTACGGCGGCGCCTTCCTCCTGGCCATAGCGGGGTTCCTGCTGTGCTGGCTGATCTTCTGGGCGGCGCTCCGCCCCGATCCTTCCCGGGTGGCGGTTACCACCCAACCCGGCCCTCCGGTCCGCAAGTCGGTGGGCTCCGCTCTCCGCCTCCCCGCGGTACAGGTCGCCATCCTGGCGTTGTTGTCGGCCCAGGCGGCCATGGTGCTGGTGATGACCACCACCCCCCTTCGCATCGAGGATGGGGGTTACGGGTTGGGCGTCGTGGGCCTGGTCATATCGACCCACGGTGTGGGAATGTTCGCTTTTGCACCCCTTGTAGGGAAGCTTGTGGACCGCATTGGCCACCTGCCGGCCCTCGGCTTAGGGGTGGTGATGACCTGGGGGTCCCTGATCATGTCGGGAACTGCGCCTTATGACGGGTATTACCTCTTGATAGCCGGGCTGTTCATACTGGGTCTGGGATGGTGTTTCTGTTTTGTGGCCGGCAGTTCCCTGTTGTTTGCCTCCGCGCCTGCGGACGTCCGGCAGGTGGTGGAGGGAGTGGCGGATTCGGCGACCTGGACGACGGTGATGCTGGGGAGCGTTGGCGCGGGGATGTTGTTCAGCGCGATCGGATATGGTTTGCTGAATCTGGCGGCGGCCGTTCCGATGCTGGTGATCCTTCTGGTGGTTCTTTCGACGCCGCGCCTTCGAGCCGTGCTCTCCTCCCGGCCCGCCCTTCGGTCCTCCTAGCGGCCAGGCGATGGCCCCAATAAGATCAAGGGGCATTGAAGCCTCGGGCTACAGACCTTGAATTCAATGCCGTCCGGCGCCGTCCGGCTTATGCGCTGTTCTCCGCTTCCGTACTGAACTGGGCAGCTTTCTTTGCGACCCTCACCGTGGTGACGGTGGCGGCCAGGGCTTTGAGCGGATCGACCATGCTGGCGGGTTTGCCGCTGGCGGCCGGCGCCCTGGGACAGGCACTGGGCGCCAATCTGTTCGGACGGCTGAGCGCCCGCCATGGGCGGCGGCTGATCATGTTGAAAGGCCCTCTTGTGTCGGCTTTGGGAGCGACGCTGGGACTGGCGGGGTTGATGGCGAAGAACTATTGGCTGCTGGTGGGAGGGGCGATGTTGGTGGGCGCAGGCGTCGGCGCGGTGCATCTGGTGCGATTCACCGCCGCTGAACTGGTCGAGGCAGAGCGAAGGGGATGGGCATTGGGTCTCGCTGTTTGGGCGGGGACCCTCGGGTCTCTGATGGGCGCCAACCTGGTGGATTGGGTAGGTCAGATGGTGGAAGAAGGGCTGGGCACACCCTACGGGGGTGCCTTCCTGGTCGCCATCGCGGGCTTCCTGCTGTCCTGGTTGCTCCTCTGGACGGCGCTTCCGCTCGACCCTCCCCGGGGGGCGGTGACCACCCGATCCGGTCCTCCGGTCGAACGACGGGCGGCCATCGCCCTGGGTCGCCCTGCGGTGCAAGTCGCCATGCTGGTTTTGTTGTCGGCCCAGGCGACCATGGTGCTGGTGATGACCGCCACCCCTCTTCACATCGAGGACATCGATTACGATCTGAAGGTGGTGGGGCTGGTGATTTCGGCGCTGGCGGTGGGAATGTTCGCATTTGCTCCAATGGTGGGGAAGTTTGTCGACCGTGCCGGCCATTTGCCGGCGCTGGGTCTGGGAATGGTGGTGACGTGGTTTTCGGTGTTCCTGTCGGGAACCGCGCCTTACGACGGGTATCTCCCTCTGATTGCCGGGTTGTTCCTGTTGGGACTGGGATGGTGCCTTTGCTTTGTGGCCGGCAGTTCCATGCTGTTCGCCTCCGCGCCTGCGGAGGTTCGTCAGGTGGTGGGGGGAGTGGCCGATTGGGCGACGTGGGCGACGGTGATGCTGGGCAGTTTGGGAGCGGGAATGCTGATGAGCGGGATCGGATACGGCTCGCTCAATCTGGTGGCGGCCATGCCCATGTTGGTTGTCCTCTTGTTGGTGCTTGCGATCCCGAGATTCCGGACCGGGCTCTCCGCCTAGGGGTCGGATTTAGGGCGTCTGTCGCTGGCTAAGCGGTAACCCCACCAGATGAGGGACACCGCGGTTAGGAGGGAGACCGAGAAGCCTGATGACTCGTGCAGAAAGCCGAGGATGGTACCTCCTGTTGCGGCGGCGAGCACTCCGCCGGTGATCACCAGGTTGGCCGCGGCCCGCCGCGGGTTGGACTTCCGGAACCGGACCGCGCCCCACAGGGCGGCCGTGACCAGCACCAATGTCCCGAGGCCTCCGGCGATGGCGGCCAGCAGTCGGGGACCGAAGCCGGTCTCGGCGATCGAGAGGAAGATGTCGGCCGGGATGCCCCCTTCGGGCAGGGACCGAGCGAAGGGCGTGACGCTCACCAGGGTGGTCGCCATGGCGGAGAAGCCGAACAGTCCCACCACCATGATGTGCCCGACCCTGCGGCCCACCGACAGGAACACCGATCCCAGCGCCAGGAAGGGGATGTTCAAGACCCCTCCGAACAGGAAGAAGACCCGGTAGCTGAGGCCGGTCCATCCCCATCCGAGGCCGGAGAAAAGCGCCCACACCGCGATGGCGAACATGGCCATGCCGGCGGTGTAGGCTGACAGGTGGGGTCGGGGTCTGCTCCGCAGGTCGCGGGCAAGATCCAAAGTGGCGGCGGTTGCCACGCCACCTGCCACGGCGGCCAGTACCACGGCGGTGTTGTTGCCCACCGAAGGGATGCTATCAGATGAACGAGGTGGTTCTCCGGTGACCGGTCCGCACCCGTGGCCGGGAGTGCCGGACGTGACCGTGGAGCGGGATGTCCCCGCCAGGATGCGGGACGGGACGACTCTGTATGCCGACGTCTACCGCCCGGTGACCGACGCCCTCCTGCCCGTGCTCCTGATGCGCTCCCCGTACGACAAGCGGAACGCCACCATGCCGTTCGGTCATGCCCATCCCATCTGGTACGCCTCCCAGGGGTACGTGGTGGTCATCCAGGACACCCGGGGCCGGGCGACGTCGGAAGGAGAGTTCTACCCCTACCTCCACGAGAGCGCCGACGGCTACGACACGGTGGAGTGGGCGGCACGCCTCGCCGGCTCTGACGGTCGGGTGGGGATGTGGGGCTTTTCCTACGTGGGCGCCACCCAGTTGCTGGCGGCGGTCGAACGTCCTCCCAGCCTGGCTGCGATAGCTCCGGCTTTCACGGCTTCCCAGTACTACGAGGGATGGACCTACAACGGGGGAGCGCTCTCCCTGGCTTTCATTCTCTATTGGGCCAACCTGCTGGCCATCGACACCGCCCAGCGGGCCGGTGACCGGGCGGCGTTCGAGTCCTTGGGGGCTTCCCTGGCCGAGGCGCCCGGGTGGTTCTGGTTCACCCCCCTCAAGGAGTACCCGCCCCTGTCGGACGGCTATGCACCGTGGTTCTACGACTGGCTGGAGCACTGCACTTACGACGACTACTGGAAGCGGTGGTCCATCGATGAGGACTACAGCCGGATCGCAGTCCCGGCTCTGCATGTGGGCGGCTGGTACGACGTCTTCATCTCCGGGACGGTGGCCAACTTCTCGGGTCTCAGCGCCTCCGCGGGCGCCGAAGCCGCCAGGCAGGGACAGAAACTGCTGCTCGGCCCCTGGACGCACATGCCCTGGAGCCCCCTGGGATCCTCCGAGGGCCGTCCTCCCGACACGATCGGGATCGATGACTGGCACATCCGCTGGTTCGACCAGACCATCAAGGGAAGGGACACGGGAGTGCTCGACAGCCCGGTCACTGCCCATCTCTACAACGGGGGATGGCGGCACTACGACGACTGGCCTCCCTCGGGCGTCGAGTACCAGGACTGGTTCATCCACTCGGGCGGTCGGGCCAACTCCAAGTTCGGGGATGGTTCGCTGAGCCGGCAGGGTCCCGGCGAGGAGCCTCCCGACCTGTTCGTCTACGATCCCGCACTCGCCACTCCCAGCCAGGGGGGACACTCCTGCTGCTTCGACACGATCACCCCGATGGGCCCGGCCGACCAACACCTGGCAGAAGCCTCCCGGATGGTGCTGGTGTACACCTCCGAGCCCCTGCGCCGGGAGATGACCCTGATGGGTGACGTGAGGGTCACCCTGTGGGCAGCCACCACCGCCGCCGACACCGATTGGACCGCCCGGTTGTGCGCAGTCGACTCTTCCGGCGTCTCCACCAATCTGCAGGAAGGGATCATCCGGGCTCGGTACCGGGACTCGCTTTCCGATCCAAGTCCAATCCGGCCCGACAGGGTCTACCGGTACACGATCGAGTTGGGTCCGGTGGGCGCCCTGGTCCCGGCCGGACATCGCCTGCGGCTGGTGTTGGGGAGTTCCGACTTCCCCCAGTGGGACCGTAACATGAACACCGGCGGCCCGCTGTTCGCCGAGCCTTCCACCGCCGGACGCCCGGCGACCCAGACCGTCCTTCACAACCCGTCCCACCCCACCAGTGTCACTCTCCCCGTTTTGGAGGGATAAGATGTCCCGCAGTATCAGAACCCAGGCCCGCACACCCGCCGCGCAGGGAGGACCGGGGTCCTCCGAGAGTGCCCGATTTACAGGTAAGAACGTCTTCATCACCGGGGCGGGGAGTGGCTTCGGACGCCGGACGGCCGAGCGTTTCGCGGCGGAGGGGGCTGCCAACCTGTACCTGGTGGACCGACGGCCCGAACGCCTGGATGAGGTGGCGCCCGTGATCGCGGAACTGGGGGCCAACCCGGTCCCCATCTGCGTGGACCTGGGAGAGACGGAGGCGTGCGAGTCGGCGATCGAACAGGCGCTGGCGGTTGACCCGCGGCTTGACGTGTTGATCTCCAATGCGGCGGCCTGGGTGCAGGTTCCCTTCATAGAGATGAGCGGTGATGACTGGCGGCGGGTGATGTCGGTCAACCTGGACGCCTACTTCACGCTGTCGCAGAGGGCGGCACAGGCCATGAAGGAGACCGGCGGAGGGGTGATCCTCCTCACCTCATCCATCAGCGCCCTCGGGCACGGGCGAAACTTCACGGCCTACTGCGTGGCCAAGGCGGCGATCGTCTCGCTGGCCAAGGCGATCGCGGTGGAACTGGCGCCCTGGAACATCCGGGCCAACTGCGTCAGCCCCGGGCCGGCCGACACCCAGCAGTCGGTGGACATCGCCGGCGAGGAGCTGATGGACAAATGGCGGGCCGAAGGGTTCCCGGTGGTGCCCATGAACCGTCTGGCCGCCACCGACGATATAGCCTCGGCGTTCCTGTACCTGGCCTCCGACGACGCCCGCTATGTGAGCGGGATCAACCTGGTGGTGGACGGCGCATACACCGCCCAGGTATACGACCTCCCCAAGAGCTGAGCTCGCCAGCCGATCATCGGCCAAAAGTCGCGAAAATTCGGGGTTCTTTTTGGGCCCTCCCCCGCCTCCACCTTGCCGTGGGTTGAGCGCGGTCCGGGTAGCCCTTGGTGGGGCTTATGAGCGGCGCTGGAGCCCTTGATCCCTGGACGGGTCTGCTCGACGTCTGAGCGGAATGTCCTGGTGTTTGGCTTTTGTCAATATGTGCTGTTGGTGGGACAGAAGTCAATCTGGGAGCGCCCGTTATTTTCGCGACCTCTGGTTTGACGGCAGACGAGAGTTTCTTGTTTTGAGAAACCGGACGGTGCGCGGGTTGTGGGGTGGGGGCTCATTTTCTTTGTTTGATGGGGTTGCGGCGGTTTCGGTAGTTGCGGTTGCGTCGGGTGGACGTTGGCCGGT
>JAPPFD010000003.1 GCA_028823995.1 bacterium
CCAGCCGCGCCGCCGCCCTCCCCGGCCGCGCCGGCGGCTCCCGCATCCGCCGCACCTGCACCCGCCGCACCTGCGCCCGCCGCACCCGTGGCGCCTGCCGCAACCATGATGGCCGACGGCCCTCCCCCGGTGCTCACCGGCCGGGTCGACCGGCCCTTCCGGTACCTGTTGGGAGCCACCACCCTGTTGCTCCTCTGCCTGGTCGTCACCCTGGTGCTCCCCATCTTCTCCGTAACGGGACGGGGGGCCGTGCACTCCGAAATCCCCTACACCGCAACCGCCTTGCGGGGCCAGGAGGTCTACCTGACGGAGGGATGCGCCGGCTGCCACACCCAGATGGTCCGCCCGGTGGTCGCCGACGCACAACTCGCCGCCCTGGCCGGGGTGGGTGGGGTGACGCTGTCGGACACCAACCAGGTGATCGGCCGCCAGCGCTACGGTCCCGACCTGGCCAATGTGGGGAGTCGGATGTCACCGACCGAGATCGAGGCGACCCTCTCCGGAGAGGGAGGCCACCTCACCTATGGAGGCGACTGGATGGACTCGCTGGTGGCTTACCTGTCGGAGTCCCGGGTTCTGACCGGGAGCGGACCCGATGAGTGAGAACCTGGCGAGAGCCGCGGAGGTGTTGGGCGCACCGGAGATCCTGGTGCAGCGCTCCGCCGAGGCCCGGGCTGCTGCCGACGGCGTCTCGGTCGAGGAGGTCCTGGCTGCCTGGGCGGGCGGCGGCGCCCCGCCCTCGCCCTCCGCACCCGCCTCGGCCCCGGCTCCCGAGCCGTCGCCCGTAGCGGCGTCGGCCCCCGAACCTCCGCCGGTCCCGGCCGCGGCGCCCGACCCTTCTCCCGCGCCGACCGCACCATCCGCGCCTTCGCCCGTCCCGGCCGCCGCGCCTTCGCCGGTGGTGGCCGCGCCCCTCCCTCCGCCCTCGGAGGTGACCACCAAGGAGGCGGTCTCCTTCCCGGTGGTGGTGTCGGTACCCACCGCTCGCCTGACCGAGAGGACCTCATCCACCCTTCCCCGCTGGCTGGCCGCCCTGTTTCTGGTCATCCCGGTGATCGGGCTGCTGTACCTGGCCGGGAACTCGGCCCGGGCGGGGTGTGTTGAGGGAGGAGTGCAACTGGCCGTCAACCGGCTCGACTCCACGGTGGTCAACTGCGACGGGAGCGAGTTCACCGGACGCGCCGTGGACACAACGGGGAACATCCTGGCGGTGGGGGAGGCGGTCTTCGAGACCTGCGCGGGCTGTCACGGCGCCAACGGCGAAGGGGGAGTGGGCCCGGCGCTAGCCACCGTGCTCACCACCTTCTCCAGTTGTGCAGATCACATCGAGTGGGTGACCCTGGCCACCGGAGGATTCCAGGAAGCCGGCATAGACACCTACGGGGACCTGGCCGCCACCGTGGGCGGGGGAGGATTCATGCCCGGGTTCGCGACCAGCAACACCGCGGACGAGATCGCCGCGGTGGTGGCGTTCGAGAGGATCCGCTTCGGCGGCGCCGACCCCGACCAGACCCTGATCGAGTGCGGGCTTGTGCAGGGCGACGCGGAACCGGCGCCCGAAGAGGCCGGACCGGAGGAAGAGGCGGTCGACGAGCCTGCCGCCGAGCACTGATACGGCTGGCGCCTACCTGCCGGACCGCCCGAACCGCACCCCGAGCGCTGCTCTCCACGCCGCCATGGTCCCGAACTCTCCCTCGGCCAGCACCCGTCCCCGCGGGTCCTCCACCACCGGGATGCGCATCCCGTAGTCAACCGCCAGTTCGGGCTGGGTGTCGATGTTCACCTCCTGGAGGGCCAGGCCCCAGAAGAGAGCCGCCCGCCGCACCCGGGGCGCCGCCTCCGCGCACAGGTGGCACTCGGGTCGGGTGTAGAAGACCAGGTAGCGCCGTCTGCCCGCCATTACGGTCCGATATGCTGGGAGGCCCATGGGAGTGACTTAGTGCGGCCCGGCACGGCAATAGCCATCATCGCCCTGGCGCTGATCATCGTGGTGGCGGCGGTGGTGCAATTGTGGGGTCTGGTGGTCTCTCCATAACCACCGACATGCGCTCGGACAGCGAGAGCCGGTCGCAGGCCCGCCCTTCCCGCATCGCCAGCGCCATGAGACCCGCCGAGTCGACATGGACCAGGAGTTCTCCCCTCTCCACCTCGGCATAGGCCCTCGCCACACCTATCCGGTAGGCGGACGCGCCGATCCGCACCGACAGTTCCGGGCAGTCATCCAGGCCGGCGGCCTGCAGGTCGTGGGGAGCGATGTTGGTCTGGACGTTTCCGAAGGAGTCCACCCACCACGCCTCCCCGCTCACCCTGCCCGCGCTCAACTCCGGAAGGGGCAGGAGGAGGGGAGTCACCTCCTCGGGGCCGACCGGCGGTCCCAGTTCAGAGAGGTCCGCTTCCCCCGCAGCCAGGGCCGCCGCCGCCGGTGCGAAGACGTCTCGTCCCCAGAAGGTCTCTCCCACGGACGGGAGGCGGTAGGCGGGGTTCTCAAGGGCGACCATCCGCCTGGCGCCGCCCACCATCGCCACGGCCGGCGACAGCAGGCCGTTGTCGGGACCCACGAACACGATCTCGGCGGTCTCGACCGCCAGGGCCCTCCGGTCGGTCCCGACCCCCGGGTCCACAACCGCCAGGACCACCCCGGGAGGCAGGTACTGCACGGCCCGCAGCAGCGACAGCGCCCCGGCCCGCACGTTTCCGGCCGGGATGCGATGGTTGATGTCTATCACCCGCGACTCCGGCGCGATCCGGGCCATCACCCCGTGGACCACCCCCACGAACTCATCGTCCGTTCCGAAGTCTGAGAGAAAGCTGATGGGAAGACTCATGATTGTCCTGTTGGTCCTACACCCCTGAAGGCAGGCACCCAAGGCTACAACCGGGGCGCCGGCTCTTATTGGCTGGCGTAATGCATCACGAGGGGTTTCCGGGCCGGGCGGGCTCCGGCGCCATCCCGCCTTCCCTTTAGGTGACGCTCGGTCTCCCGCCCGCCCATTGACAGAGTGGGAGGGCCGAGGGGGCCATGTCAAGCCTTCTGGGGGCGCTCTTTTCGCGGGTCGGAGAAGGCCATCATCGCCAGAGGCCGGAAACTGAGTTCCACTGCTTCGTAGATCTCTCCCAGCAGCAGGTCCAGTGTCTCATGGCTCACCTCCGAGGCGGCCAACCGCCCGGTCAGCACCACTGCTCCTTCCCGGTCCAGGGCGAAGTGGCATCGCCACAGACGATGGTTGCGCAGAAGACAGAGCCGGTACACCTCGGCCTGGTTGGCGGGAGGGGCGGGCAGCACGTAGGCCTCGGCGATGATGCTCCGGTCGCCCACGGTCCACCATACGGTGGTGGCCGAGCGGACGCTCTGGCGCATCCTCACCGCCCACCGACCCTCCACCTCCTCGGAGTACTCCACGTCGCTCTCAGGGTCCGCCACCCAGGCGGAGATGGCCTGCGTCAGGGTGCCCGAGAGATCCGTCATTGGTGGAAAAGCACGCTCCGGTAGAGTTCCAGCAGGCGCTCGGAGGTTGCCTGCCAGGAGTACTGGAGGGCCCATTCCACCCCGCGGGCCGACATGCCGGCCCGTAACTCCTCGTCCTCCAGCACCTTGGTTATGGCGAGGGCGTATCCCTCCGGCTCCCATCCGTCCACCAGCCAGCCGGAACCTCCGTCCTCCACCACGTACATCAGCCCACCTCTCCGGGCGGCCACCACCGGCAGCCCGCAGGCCTGCGCCTCGGCCACCGCCAAGCCGAAGGACTCGCTGCGGGAGGGCGCCACCAGCACATCGGCGGCGCGGTAGAAGTCGCCGAGCCGGTCGTGGGGGACCGGCGAATAGAACCGGACCGCCCCCTGGCCGAGTCCGGCCGCCGCGGCGCGCAACGCCTCCATCTCCCGCTTCCCCTCGGGTCCGCTCGGCCCCCCCACCACCAGCAGACGGAGATCCGGTATGCGCTCGCGGGCCGCCTTCACCGCCGCCAGGGCCACGTCCGGCCCCTTGAGGGCCTGGATCCTCCCCACGAACACCGCCAGGGGTCCCGCCCCCAGGCCCAACCTCCTCCGGGCAGCGGCCTGGTCCCCCGGCTTGAAGTTGGTGCGGTTCACTCCCGGAGGGGAGATGCACAGCTTGGTGGGGTCCGCTCCGTAATGGTCCATGAGGTCGTCCGCCTCGAAGGGAGTGGACGCCACCACGCAGTCCGCACTGGAGATCAGGGTCTCCTCGGTGGCGATCCGCATCGGGTGGGTGGGGGACTGGTCCGCTCGCCGGGTGGCGTCCTTCACCCTGCCCAGGGTGTGGAAGGAGTTGGCCATGGGGATGCCCACCCTCTCCTTGACTTCCAGCGCCGCCCATCCCGAGAGCCAGTAGTGGCTGTGTACCAGGTCGGGCAGGGCCGTCCCGGCTTCCAGACGCTCGAGGAGCGCCTGGCTGAACTCCTCCAGGTGCGGCGCCTGCCACTCGATCGGCAGAGCGCAGGGAGGTCCTGCCTGCAGGTGATGCACCCGGTAGCCCGGCGCCACCGTCACCGTCTCCGGCAGTCTGAGATGATCCCGTCGGGTGAAAACGTCCACCGACACATTCTGGGCCGCCATCGTCGTGGAGAGTTCATGGAGGTAGACGTTCATGCCTCCCGCATCTCCCTCTCCGGGGTTCCGAAGCGGCGATGTGTGCATGGAGATGAAGGCGACCCGGGCGATCACTTTCGACAACTCACCGTGTAGAGGGGTCGGTGGACGGCTCCCAGCCGCCGCTTGTAGGTCTCGTCGCCCTTCAGGAAGTCGAAGCGGGAGAGGCCCTCGCTCACCGCCTTCTCGATCATCGAGGACAGGAGGACCACCCCGGGAGAGGATCTCGAATGTGCCGGGTCGAAAGAGGAGTTGTACAGGTAGTAGGAATCCGCATCCGAGTAGCCGAACACGCAAGCGGTGGCCTTTCCCCCCCGGTCGCCCAGCAGGTCGACCCTCCATCCGGGAAGATCCGCCAGGCGCCGGAACAGAGCCTCGGTCTGGTCGTCCATGAACCGGCCCTTGGCCCCCGCCGCCAACCTGTGAAGCCTCACGAACTCCTCGAATCCCCACCCCGCGCCGTGCTCGGTCCGGATGATCGCCTCCCCAAGCTCCCGGTCATAGCGTCTGGCCTTGCGCCTGATCTCGTGGCGCTCCTTCTTACCCACCATCTGCAGGTACTCGGCGTAGGTGGCGGGCAGGTGCAGCACGGCGGCCACCGCGGTCTGGCGGGTCCCCGGGTCGGCGCCTGCCAGGGCCAATCCCTCCTCCACTACTCCAGCGGCGCGGCGGGGAAGGGAGTCCCATTCGAGCTTGGTTCCCGGCTCCTGGCGCCTCCACCACTCGGCCACCAGGGCGGGGACCCGGGAGCCACGGGGACTGTGGTAGTCGGTCAGGGAAGAGCGACCGGCCATCCGGACAGTGCCGTCCTCCGCCCGCTCCAGCGCCAGCAGGGCGTCGTCTCCCTCCACCAACTCCACTTTCGGGGTCACGGCCCGAAGGAAGCCCCGGCCGGGAAAAGGACCCAGGTGATCATCAACCGTGGGATGGCCGAACCCGTCGGTGTTCCAGTCTTGATGTATGCGCATCGCTCAGCAGGCTGCCCGGATGGTCGGATAGGGGTTGTAGGCGGGACCCTCCCTCCCGGTGGGATGGAGTTGAAGGTGAAGGTGGGGGAGGCCCCCCCAAGCGTTGCCGGTGGAGCCGTTGTATCCGACCACATCGCCGGCGCTCACCCGCTGGCCCTCAACAACATTCCAGTCGCTCAGATGAGCGTAGTAGTAGGCAACCCCGGTGTCGGAGTGGATCCAAAGGCCCCTTCCTCCCAGGCCGCCGTTGGTTATAGTGATCTCCCCGCTTGCCGTTGCCAAGAGGCGAGCGTCCCTGGGGCCGAACATGTCGACCCCCTTGTGGCTTCTCCCTCCCGAGCGGGGCGCTCCCCAGGAGTCCACGAACGCCGATCCAGGGAAGGGGCACACCAGCCCGGGTATCGGGCCGATCCCCTGGCCCTGGCGGGAGGCGAGAGCCGCGGCCTGGATGCGGGCCTGCTCGCGGCGCCGTGCCTCGGCTGCTCTCTCCGCCGCTCTCCGCGCCGCCTCCTCGGCTCTGCGGCGGGCCTCCTCCGCTCTCTTGCGCGCCTCCTGCGCCTCCCACTGCCTGACCAGTTCCCTGCATTCGTCATCCAGTTCCTCCCAGGCGGCGTGCTGGTCTTGGGTCGCCAGCGCCAACTGCCTTGTCCAGGTTTCCTGCCGGGACTGCAAATCCAACAGTTCGGCCTCGAGGGCGGCGATTTCCTCCCGGTGAACGTTCAGGTCTCTCTGGGAACTGAGGTAGTTGTTGATGTCGGCCACCTTCGTCTCGGTGCCGGTCTCCAAGTAGTGCCGTCCCACTATCAGGTCACCGGGGGTCTCCCCCAGGAAGGGCGTCAGGGCCAGGACGCCCTGCTGCATGTATATCTGGATGGCGGCCTCCTCCAGTTCCCCGCGGAGGACCTCGACCTCCTCTGCTTTGCGGGCTGCCAGAGACTGCGCCACGTCGGCGCGCCCCCGGGCGATTTCGATGTCCTCCAGTACGATGTCCCACTCGGCGGTCGCCTCATGGAAGAGGTCCAATGCGCCTTCGTACACGGCCAACTGTCCGCGGGAAGCCGCGCACGCCTCATCCACCTCACTCCTGGCTATTTCAGCCGGCGCCTGCTCCTCGTCTTCCTCCTGCGCCACGGAGAACAGCGTTCCGCCGGTTCCCATGAGTATTACAACCAGGACCAGAAGGGCTGGAATGCGCTCCGATCTTCCCATGTCGGATAGGTTAAAGGTCTCGCCCCGCTAATGGTGGGGCGCCTTCAGAGGATCAGCGTGAGCAGGGCGAAAAACACCAGTCCGGCGCAGAGAGGTCCGTCCAGGCTCGACAGGATGCCGGGCAGGGGACTGGACCAGAGCCGCCCGGAGCGAAGCACCGTGCCGAAGCCCTCCCCGGCCAGATAGGCGGCGGAGAGTCCGAAGCCGATCAGGAGGAAGTCGGTGACGGCGAACCCCCACAGCACCGCCCCGATGATCGACAGGGCCACCACTCCGATCACCACCGTGTTCTGGCGGTTCAGCAACCGGTTGGACCGCATCCGCCGCACGGCCTCCGCCAGGATGATGGTGCCTATTACCACCAGCAGGAAGAATCCGACGGTGCGACCACCCGGCTCGAACACCGTTCTGGCCAGCATCAGGGACGCCAGGGCGCCGCAACTCAGCGCCCCCACACCGGCCGCTATGCCCAGGGAGGTGAGGTGGCGGCGCCGGGGCACGAACGTCGCCGCGCCCAGGGGGAAAACCACTCCCATCGCCAGGGCGGGCAGCAGGGCGGAGGGGCCCAGCACGTGGATGAGCGCCATGGCGGCGATCTGGCCCGCCAGAAGGGACCCGATCGCCAGGTCGTGTCCCCGTTCCGATGCGGCTCCGACCACGTCGAAGGTCCACAGTCCCACCATTGCCGCCAGGATCGGCGTCCACAGGTCCTGTTCCCCCACCAAGTTGCCCAGTACCAGCGCGGCCACCACCACCAGGGTGGCGGCGCCTCCCGAGCCCAGTTCTCTTCCCAAGGCGATGGAACCGCCCGAGACGGGAGGCAGGAGGGCGATCTCGTCTTCGGGGCCGACCGGCGCAACGGTGTCCACTTCTTCGCCGTTGCGCCATATCTTGGCGGTGGCCAGGCCCTCTGCGAACTGCGTTCCGAAGCGGGATGAAGCGGCTTCCAGCACCTCGCCCACCGTGGCGCCCTCGATCTCCAACTCCGAGGTGCGCGCCGCCTCCCGCAGGCCCGCGAAAAGACGTACTCTCGGCATGTTTACCAGCTTAGACGGGGTGGCCTTCCTTTCGAACGCTTCTCGTCACCACGCCTCGGGATACACTTTGAAACACCGAACATGGAGGTTGGATGCAGGCAATAAGGGTGGAGGACTACGGCGGCCCCGGCCACATGGAGTGGAGGGAGGTTACCGATCCCCGCCCGGGTCCCGGAGAGGCGCTGGTCACCGTGCTGGCCGCCGGAGTGAACTACATCGACACCTATCACCGGACCGGCCTCTATCCGGTGGGACTCCCCCTCACTCCCGGGTTGGAGGGGGCGGGAGTGGTCCGAGAACTGGGGGAGGGGGCGGAAGGGGTCGAAGTGGGGGACCGGGTGGCGTGGAGCACCTGCCTGGGCTCCTATGCCGAGCAGGTGGTGGGGCCGGCGGAGAGGATGGTCCCGGTGCCTCCGGGTGTGGAGATCGAGTCGGCGGCCGGTTTGTTGCTGCAGGGTATAACCGCCCACTTCCTGGCCAACGACACCTTCCCGCTCTCGGAGGGAGACCGGGCGCTGGTGCACGCCGGGGCGGGGGGAGTGGGGCTGCTCCTCATCCAGTTGGCCAAACGACGCGGGGCGGAGGTGTTCACCACGGTGGGGAGTGCCGAGAAGGCCCGGCTGGCCGAGAGCGCCGGGGCCGACCATGTCATCCTGTACCGGGAGACCGACTTCGCCGAGGCGGTGGAGGAGATCGCCGGTCCCCGCCCGATCGACGTCGTCTATGACGGGGTGGGCGCGGCCACCTTCGACCGGGGGCTGTCGGTGCTTCGGCCCCGGGGGATGATGATCACTTTCGGGAACGCCAGCGGGCCGGTTCCTCCCGTGGCGCCGCTGCGCCTCACCCAAGAGGGGTCGCTGTTCCTGACCCGCCCCACGGGGGCGGACTACGTGTCCACCCGCGCCGAGTTGCTGGAGAGGTCCTCATCCCTGTTCGAGATGGTGATCAGCGGCGAGTTGGGCCTGCGGATCGGTCACAGCCTCCCCATGCGGGAAGCCGCCCGCGCCCACCGGATGCTCGAGGGTAGGGAGACCACCGGAAAGGTGATCCTCACCCCCTGATACCCTCCAACCGCCGGAGGGCCGAGCGCAGGGTGTCCTCGCTCTTGCAGAAGGCGAAGCGCACCATTTCGGCGCCGTCCGCCGGGTCGTTGTAGAACACCGACGGCGGGATGGCCGCCACCCCCAGATGTTCAATGACGTGGTTGACGAAGGCCACGTCGTCGGAGAAGCCGAACGGGCGGTGGTCGGCCAGCAGGAAGTAGGTGCCCTCGGGGGTGTAAACGCCGAAGCCCAGCCGGTCCAGTCCCTCCGCCAGAAGGTCTCTCCGGGAGGTGTACAGGGCGCGCAACTCCTCGAAATACTCCTGGGGGGCGGAAAGGGCGACGGCGGTCCCGTGCTGCATGGGGTTGGGAGTGGTGAAGGTGAGGAACTGGTGGGCCGCTCTCACCCCGGCGGTGAGGCCTTCGGGCGCCACCGCCCACCCGGTCTTCCATCCGGTCAGGGAGAAGCTCTTGCCCACCGATGACATGGTCACGGTCCTCTCCCACATCCCCGGGTAGGAAGCCAGGGAGAGATGGGCTTTCCCGTCGAATCGGATGTGCTCGTAGACCTCGTCGGTGAAGGCGGTGACGTCGTGGGAGACGCACAGTTCGGCCACCAGCGCCAGTTCATCGTGATCGAAGACCCGGCCGGTCGGGTTGTGGGGCGTGTTGAACACGATCGCCCGGGCGCCTTCGGCGAACGCCGCCCGCAACTCGGCCTCGGGCAGCCGGAAGTCGGGAGGGCGGAGTGTCACGAACCGGGGGATAGCCCCGGCGAGGGCGCAGCCCACCGGATAGGCGTCGTACCACGGCTCGAGGAGGATCACCCGCTCGCCCGGTTCCACGAGGCCCAGAAAGGAGGCGGCGAGCGCTTCGGTGCATCCGGACGTGACGGTAACGTTGCTGTCCGGGTCCACTCCGATCCCGGTTTGGGCGTGGAAGCCGGCTGCGATCCGCTCCCGCAGGACCGGAAGGCCCATGGAAGGCGGGTACTGGTTGGACTCGACGTCGATCCCCGACTTGGCGGCCTTCTTCACGAAGTCCGGACCCTCGAAGTCGGGGAAGCCCTGCCCCAGATCGATCGCTCCGCGCTGGCGGGCCCGATGGGATATCTCGGTGAAGATGGTGTTCCCGAACGGCCGCAGGCGGCTGGCGACGGTCACAGCATCACGGCGTGGATCTCACCGGGACCGTGCACGCCCTTGGTGAGGGTCAACTCTATGTCGCCGGTGCGGCTCGGGCCGGTGACGAACACCAGGTTGGCGAGACTGCCCGGCGAGTCGGCCTGGGCCGCCCAATGGGAGAGGGAGCGAAAGATCCGGTCGGTGGGCACCAGCACCACGTGCACAGCCGGGATCACCGAGGCCAGGCGGGAGCGCCCTCGCCCGGAGGCGACCACCACCGAGCCGGACTCCGCAAAGGCCGCAAGCGCCGCCGAGACTCCCACCACCGCGTCCATGTAGCCCATCTGATGGGGGACCCGACCCTCGGGATCGGACGGCAGGCAACTGGACGCCCGCCGGTACCCTCTCTCGGCCAGCGCGGCCAGCAGTCCGTCGGCGGGGAGGTGCTCCTGGTCCCAGGCCAGGAATTCCTCGGCGCCCCGCTCGTCCATGACCTGAGAGATCACCTCGAGGGGCGACCGGTGGTGCACCACCCCGTCCAGCAACTCGAAGGCCTCGATGAAATGAGGGGTCAGGTCCACCTCGGCCAGGTCGGGAACGGCATCGCCGGGATGTGGCGCGGGTAAACCTGGAAGGGTGGCTGCGCCCACCGCCGCCTCGACGGTCCTCAGAAACCGCTTACGTTCCACTGCGGTTCTCCTTCCACCACTGGCGGAAGGACTCTCGGGCCGGCGGAGGGAAGTCCCGGCTCCGCGTCCAACCCTTGGCGTGGAAGGGCAGGCGGTGGAACCACTCGTCCTTCCCCTTCAACCGGCCGGCCATCCGCCCGGCGGCCAGGAGGCTCTTCCACAACCTGGGCCGCTTGGCCGCCTGTCCGTACAGGGCCAGCCCGGGGCCCAGCCACTTGAAGGGGTCGTTCTCCCTGGTTGCCCGCACCCGCTGGTGGACCAGGAGCTTCGGGATGTCGATCCGGACCGGGCACACCTCCCGGCAGGCTCCGCACAGGCTGGAGGCGAAGGGCAGGTCCACCGCCTCGGCGAAGTCCGCCAGCCCGGGGGCCAGCACCGACCCGACGGGACCCGAATAGACCTGCCCGTAGGCGTGGCCGCCCACCTCCCGGAACACCGGGCAGACGTTCAGGCACGCCCCGCAGCGGATGCAGGCCAGGATCTCGGAGGCGTCGGTCGAGAGTACCCGGCTGCGTCCGTTGTCCACGATCACCACCACGAACTCGTCGGGTCCGTCGGGATCTCCGGGTCTTCTCGGCCCGGACACCACGTTGGTGTACACGCTGAGCCGCTGGCCGGTGGCCGAGCGGGCCAGGACCTCCACGATGGTGGCCGCGTCGGCGAAGGTGGGGACCAGCCTCTCCATGCCCATGACGGCGATGTGGGTCCGGGGAGCGGCGGTGGTCAACCATCCGTTGCCCTCGTTGGTGACGGTGATGATCGACCCGGTCTCCGCCACTCCGGTGTTCACTCCCGAGATGCCCACGTCCGCAGAGAGAAAGAAACGGCGCAGGTGGCGGCGGGCGACCGCGTTGAGTTCCTCGGGATCGTCGGTGTAGGGGATCTCCAGCCGCCTGTGAAACAACTCCCCGATGTCCTGGCGGGTGAGGTGCATCACCGGGGCGATGATGTGGGAGGGGTGGTCCTCGGCCAACTGGACGATGAACTCCCCCAGGTCGGTCTCCACCACCGTGTGCCCCTCGGCCTGCAGGTGGGCGTTGAGGTCGAGTTCCTCGGTGACCATCGACTTGGACTTGATCACCAGGGAGCCCTCCTTCCTCCCGACCACCTCGGAGATGAGCCGGTTGGCCTCCGCCGCGTCGGCCGCCCAGAGCACCTGGCCGCCGTTTCGTTCCACCGAGTCGGCGAACTGGTCGAGGTAGGTGTGGAGGTTGGCCAGGGTGTGGAGGCGGATCATCCGGGCCCGGTCGCGGGTCTCCTCCATGGGCGTGAAGTCGTCGACCGCCCACTGGCGCTTCCCCATGAACCTCCGGGCCGCCCGTCCCACCGCTGCCGGCTTGGGGGTGTCCATCTCCCCGACGGCCCGGCGGCGGAAGGTGACCGGCTGGCTCATGGGCGGTCCTTCCGGCCGGTGGCGATCGCCGAGGCGATGTGCACCACCTGCATGGGGTTCTCACGCCGCCGGAGTCCCCCCTCCAGGTGGATCAGGCAAGCCGCGTCCGCTCCCACCAGCATCTCCACACCGGCTTCTTCCAACCGGTCCAGCTTGGTGTTCATTATCCCGGTGGAGACCTCGGGCATCTCCAGGGCAAACAGGCCGCCGAATCCACAGCACTCCTCGGCGCCCTCGATCTCGACCCGTTCCACCCCCCGCACCGATTCCAGGAGCGACTCTCCCTCCCGTCGCAGGCCCAGGCCGCGCAGAGCGTGGCAGGAGGGGTGATAGAAGGCCCGGCGGGTCGGGGAGCGGTCTCGGGTTTCGGTCTCCTCCACCGAGGCCCGTTCCCGCTGTTCGCTGACGTATGAGGTGAACTCCCGGATCCGCGCCGCCACCCGTTCGGCCATGGCGGCATTCTCCGGGTCTCCGGACGCCAGACGCGGGCCGTGGTGGATGAGAAAGTCGGCACAGGACCCCGACGGGATCACTATCGGGCCGCCGGTCCGGTCCAACACCTCCAGGTTGTGCAGCAGCACCTCGGTCGATTCCCGGTGGTGGCCTGCGTTGTAGGCGGGCTGTCCGCAGCAGGTCTGGTCGGCTGGAAACTCCACCTCCGCCCCGTTCCGCTCCAGTTCCTCCACCACATCCCGTCCTACCTGGGGAAAGACCGCGTCGATGATGCAGGTCACGAACAACTGGACGGTCTCGGACATGGATTGAGACATTACTAGGGATCGGGGCGTGAACTTGCCAGACTGTAGGGAGTGATGTCCGACGAAAACCGACGTGTCGAGCGGTCCTACCGGGGTCCGGTTCGAGGGGTGATTCTCGACTGGAGCGGGACCGTGGTGGACGCCTATGTGCTGGCCCCGGCCCGGGTGTTCGTGGAGGTGTTCAAGAGGAGGGGGGTGGAGATCACCATGTCGGAGGCCCGGGGCCCGATGGGGGTGACCAAGGACCTTCACATCCGGCGCCTGCTTGAGAAGCCCGCCATCTCAGACCGCTGGCGGGCCGTCCATGGGCGGGGCCCCGATGAGGCCGACGCCCGCGGGATGTTCGAGGATTTCGTCCCCCTCACGATCGAGTGTCTTCCCGAGCATGCGGAGTTGTTGCCGGGGGTGGTGGAGATGGCCGGAAGGCTGCAGAACGATTACGGCGTCAAGATCGGCGTGACCACCGGGTTCGTCCGTTCGATGGTTGACGTCTTATTGGTGCGGGCCCGCCGCCAGGGTTTTCACCCTGACTGCACGGTGGCGGGGGACGAGGTGACCCACGGCGCCCGGCCCCGGCCTTTCATGCTCTACCGCAACCTCGATCTCCTGGATGTCCATCCCATCCAGGCGGTGGTGAAGGTGGACGACACCACCTCGGGAGTCGAGGAGGGGCTGGAGGCCGGATGTTGGTCGGTCGGGATCGCCCGGTACGGCAACTACATGAACGCTCACAGCCTGTCAGAGGCCCGGTCCTGGTCACCCGAGGAAGTGTCCGAACGCCTGGCGGCCGCCCGCCGGATCCTGTGGGAGGCGGGGGCCCACTATGTGATCGACGAGCCGTTGGAGTTGTTGGGGGTGGTGGATGACGTCAACCTCCGGTTGGGAAGGGGAGAGCGGCCCTAGCCGCGGCGGCGTTGTCCTCCGGGGGGTAGGTGGTGTTGTCCCTCGTGGGTTGTTACTATTCTTGGGCAGACATGTTTGGAGCCAAGTCCCGGAACCCCCTTCGACTGTTGCTCTGGACGGTTCTGGTGCTTGCTCTGTTGGGGGCGGCCTGCGGCGGGGACGATGAAGCGGAACCAGATGGCGGAGAGACCGTCGCGGAGGGGGAGACCACCGCGGCGGAAGCGGAGTCGGGCACTCAGGGGACCGCGGCCGGCGCCGACGGGACGCAGCCGGACGTGGTTACCACTTCCACCCTTCCGCCGCCGACCACCACTACCACCACCCTTCCAGCCGGACGCCGCCTGGGAGTGGTGCTGCTCGCACCCGACGAGGCGGACAACAGCTTGAACTTCAGGGAGGGACCGGGCACCGACAATCCCATCGTGGGCGAACTCCTCCCGGCCCAGGCGGGACTGGCCCCCACCGGCTCCCTGGAAGTGGTGAATGGCCGGGTCTGGCACGAACTCATCACCGAGGACTCCTGGGGATGGGCTTACGGCTACTACCTCACCGAGATCTGGTCGCCCGAGGAGGTCGAGGCCGAGTGGGGGTGGAAGGCGGCTCTGGACAACTTCGCCAACGCACTGGTGCTGGGCAACGGCCTGGCGGACACGGTGTCCTGGAGAGGCCTCTTCGTCATCTACCACGACCAGAACCTGCGCCGCTGGGAGCCCGAAGAGCTTTCCGGCCTGGGGGATGACGACACCGAACTGCGGTGGTCCAACACCGGGTCCGCCGCCGATGAGGCGGGGGCGACCGTCGCCACCTGGAAGCAGGTGATCGCAGACCCCTTCCTGGCCGACTATCTCGACGAGGACGTGGAGATCGAGGTGGGAGGCCTCACGCTGGGAGCCAACGCGGTCCTGCCGGGGTCGGCCATCTCCTCGGCGTTCGCCAACTTCCCGTGGGTGGCCATCCATGATCCCGGGGACAACGAGGAGTTCCAGGGACTCGACTGGTCCACCTGGCTGGTGTTCCTGGAGATGGAGCAGGGCCAGCCCCGGGTGGTGGGTCTCCAACCCCAGGTCGCATATCCCTAGGTCGATTGACCGCCCGGCAGCGGGCTATTGGTAGTTGAACATCCAGTTGATGCCGAAGCGGTCAGTGCAGGCGCCGAAGTAGGCGCCCCAGAACGTGTCACCGAGCGGCATGGTGACTTTCCCGCCTTCGGAGATCCTGTTGAACAGTCTCTCGGTCTGCTCGCGGCTCTCGGCCTGGTAGGAGATGGCGAAGTTGTTGCCCATCTCCACGGGCGGGCCGAAGGCGCTGGGGACGTCGCTGCCCATCAGGGCGGTGCCGCCGATGTCGTAGGAGACATGCAGGACGCCGTCCTTCTCCTCCTCGGTCATGCCCACCTCGTCGGGCATCTCGCCGAAGGTTGAGAAAGAGTCGAAGTCGCCTCCGAACACCGAACGGTAGAACTCGAAGACCTCCCGGCAGTTGCCGTTGAAATGCAAGTACACGTTTAGCGCCATCAAGCCCTCCTGCTGGTAGGCGGTTGGTCGACATCCAGCTTATCGGAGTTGAACGGCCCCTCCGACTCAAGAATCTACCCGCCCGAGATCACGTATTTGATGAGGCTTCGGGCCAGGGATCGGGGGGTCACACCCAGGCTTCGATGCGGTCGGCCAAATAAACGCTGACCTCCTTGGCCAGTTCCAGGGTCTCGCACAACTGCTCGCGGCCCATCACCATGTCGACCAGGGAGATGTGCACGGTGCCGGTGATCATCAGGCGGCGCTGGGTGGCTTCGCCAAGAGGCGCATAGGAGTCGATGGCCTGCACCTCGATGGGGAGGGAGATCTCCCCCACCCCCGCCAGGTCCGTGGCCAGCACCAGGAGGTCGGGTGGGTTGGTGAGAGGAGGGACCGACCAGTTGAAATACATGTGCATCTGGTAGATGTCCTCGGGTTCCTCGAAGTCGTCCTCCATCTCGTCCAAGCGGTCGATCAGGGCCAGGAGCGCCCGGGGTTCCACGTCCAGGGACAGGTGCAGATCGATCGGCTGGCTGCAGGACTCGGCGGGATGGAGATCCACCTCCCAGGACTGGCGGAGCGAGTAGGTCTCCACGAAGTGGCGCTCGTCGTGGATATGAAAGCCGTGCTTGATTGCGTGTTCTTTGACGTTGTGGATGAACCCGGCGATGTCGATCGGCATACCGGCAAAAGACTACCGGTATCGGGACATGCAAGCACCGCCGGCCCATCGGGTTATTTCGCGGAGCCGCAGGAGTGGGAAACGATGAACATCGGCCGGTTGCGAAGCCGTAACATCTATACGGTCGACCTCTGAGGACCTCGATGATCATCGTTATGAGAAAAGACGCAACCCAGAACCAGATAGAGACGGTGGTGAACCGCCTCGAGTCGATAGATTGTGAGGCTCATGTCTCGGTGGGCCGCTTCCGTACCGTCATCGGAGCGGTGGGCGACCGTAACCAGATCCTGCAGTTGCCCCTGGAGGCGCTGGCCGGCGTGGAGCGGGCGGTGCCGGTGATGAGGTCCTACAAGTTGGTCAGTCGCGAGTTCCATGAATCCGGCACCGTCATCGAGGTGCGGGGGGTGCGCATCGGCGACGGGTCGTTCACGCCGGTCGCCGGACCGTGCGCGGTGGAGTCACGTGACATCCTGTTCGAGACCGCCGAGGCGGTCAGGGCGGCGGGCGCCACCGTTCTGCGGGGTGACGCCTTCAAGCCCCGCACCTCGCCTTTCTCCTTCCAAGGTCTGAAGGAGAAAGGCTTGATCCTCCTTGCCGAGGCCCGCGAGGAGTTCGACATGCCCTTTGTCGCCGAGGTGCTGGACCCCCGGGACGTGGACCTGGTGGCCGGCTACGCCGACATTCTTCGCATCGGCACGCGCAACATGTCCAATTTCGCCCTGCTGACCGAGGTGGGCCGGACCAAGACCCCGGTGATGCTCAAGCGAGGATTCACCGCCACCCTGGAAGAGTGGTTGAACGCCGCCGAGTACATCTACAAGGAGGGGAACCAGGAGATCATCCTGGTGGAGCGGGGGATCCGGACCTTCGAGACCGCGTCTCGCAACACCCTGGACATCACTGCCGTTCCCCTGCTCAAGGAGTTGTCTCATCTCCCGGTGCTGGTTGACCCATCCCATGCTTCCGGGAAGCGACACCTGGTGGCGCCGCTGGCGCGGGCGGGGTTGGCCGTGGGAGCGGACGGGTTGATGGTCGATGTCCATCCTTCTCCGGACACTGCCCTGGTCGACGGCGCCCAGGCGATACTGCCCGAGGAGTTCGCCGAGTTGATGAAGAGCATCGAGGTGATGGCCCGAGCGCTGGGCATCCCCCTCTAGATGCCTTCGGCCTCGGTTGTCGGCACCGGGCTGATCGGTGCTTCGATCGGGATCGGGCTTTCCGTGGCCGGATGGGAGGTGTGCGGATGGGACACCAACCCCGAGCACCTGGCTCAGGCGGCTTCCGTGGGAGCCGTCTCCAAGCAGGCGGGGAGCTTGGAGGAAGCCGTCGAGAGCGCCGAACTGGTGATCCTGGCATCGCCTCCAAGGGCGACGATCTCAATGCTCACCGAGCTTCGAACCGATGCGCTGGTTACCGACGTGGCAGGCATCAAACAGCCGGTGGTGGCGGCGGCCACGCACCTCGCCCGCTTCGTGGGAGGCCATCCGATGGCGGGCCGGGAGGTGTCCGGTCCGCTGGGAGCGAGCGGCGGGCTGTTCCGGGGCGCCACCTGGGTGATCGCCACCGATCATGCGGATCCCCGGGACATCCTCGCCGTCTCCGAACTCGCCCGGACCCTGGAGGCGCTACCGGTGGAGATGACCGCCGACCGTCACGATCGCATAGTGGCCCTGGTCAGCCACCTTCCCATGGTGCTGGCCGCCTCCCTGGTCGACCGGCTGTCCCGGGAAGGCGCCGCCGCCGACGCGCTGGTGGCCGGAGGGTTCCGTGACCTCACCAGGATCGCCCTGTCGGATTCGGACTGGTGGGCGGACCTGCTGGTCTCCAACCGGGTCTCCCTCTCCTCGGTGCTGCGGGAGATGTCGGCCGGATTGGAGGACTGGGCGAGGCATCTGGAGGGTCTCGAAGACCAGTGGGTAGGCGAGCTTCTGGGTTCGGCGAGGCGGGCCCGCGCCGCATTCGCCCCCCCGGGCGAAGGGCTGGGGGTGCTGCTGGAGGACCGGCCGGGAGAGATCGCCCGGGTGGGCCATGCACTGTCGGAGAGCGGTGTGGACCTGAGGGACCTCCAACTCCGCCACGCCACCCATGGCGGCGGAGGAGTGCTCACCCTCTCGGTCCGGCCGGAGGAGTCCGACAGCCTGCGCAGGGCCCTGCGAGCGGAGGGTTTCCGGCTCCTGGGAGACTGAGACCCAGACGGTCCTGTCGCGATGTTGGGGGCGACACCCGTCGTAGTTCTCGCCGCAGGCTGTGAAAAAAGCTACGGTGGGGAGGTTGGTTCTGTCCCACCCCCTTTCCATACTGATAACAGCCAAGCACCAAGACCGTTCCGCTCCGGCGTCGTGCGGACCGCGTCGAGGGATAAAACCAACCCATTCAGAAAGCCCCGTCTCAGGCTGGACGGAGTTGTTCGACCCATGGAAAGGCGGTGGCGGGGGAGGGCACAATGTGAGGGTTTCGTA
>JAPPFD010000018.1 GCA_028823995.1 bacterium
TGCTATGTTATTCTATGAAACCGCCTGCGACAAGCCAAATCGGGAAAACCCTATGTTTTCCCAGGTCAAAGGAGTATTATGGAACATTATGAAACTTCCTGGATGTGGGGTAGGTGTTTTGATTCCGTCAACGCCCAAACTGAACTGTTAAAACCAGTGGGGGTTCAAGCCCGGCTGGCCACCGCCGCCCCACCCTCGTAAACTGATAAGCGCTCGTTCCGTCGATGGCCTTTGGACGCCTCTTCCTCGAACATCGGTGACGACAAGTCAAGTATTCGAATGCGCACACGAACTGGGAAAGTCGACATGCAACACAAACCGCTAAACGGAAAAGTCGCAATCGTTACCGGCGCCGGCAGCCCGATCGGCATGGGCCGCGCCATGACGTTCGCCCTGGTGGAGGCTGGGGCGCGCGTCGCCATGCTGGACATCAACGAAGAGTGGCTGGACCAGTCCGCAGGCGAGGTCCGGGCGGCCGCCGGGGACGACTGTGTCCTGGACCTGGTCTGCGACATCTCAGACCCCGAAAGCGTGGAGGACGCGGTCCGCAAGACGATAGACGGACTCGGCGGGCTCCATGTGCTGATCAACAACGCTGGAATGATGCACCTTGCAGACCTGGCAGGCGGCAATATCCCCAAGTTCTGGGAGATCACCCCCGAGACTTGGAGCAGGATAATCGCGGTCAATTCCAGTGGATCGTTCTTCATGGCCCGGGCGGCAGTGGGCCACATGCTCGACCAGGGATGGGGCCGGATAATCGGTGTCACGACCAGCGTCGACACCATGTACCGGCCGGGCATGTGCCCCTACGGTCCTTCCAAGGCAAGCCACGAGGCGCTCGTCGCTCTCATGTCCCGTGAACTGGAGGGGACCGGAGTAACCGCCAACGTACTCGTTCCCGGCGGCACGACCGACACCCACGTTATCCCCGCTGACATCGCGGTGGGGCGGGCGGTCCTCATGCGGCCGGAAGTGATGAACAAGCCTGCGGTGTGGCTGGCGTCCGAGGAGTCGGACGGGATCAACGGCATGCGCCTGATAGCCCATTACTGGGACGAAAGCCTGCCCATGGAACAGCGGCTCGACAAGGCCGCCGCGCCTGCCGCCTGGCCGCAACTTGGCAAGCAGTCAATAGTCCCGGGAGATCCCTTGTGAAACGGTCGGTGCCGAATGCCGACGAAGCACTTTGACCCGCCGCCCTGTCGCCGCCGTCCGCATGTTCGGGGCCCATTCTCACCACCTGCGCAGCGAGTGCCCGTAGACTAACCATCAAACCGAACACGCGGTTTCCCCGTGTCGGCCGCCGCGCATACGCGAACGAGGAGGCAGAATTATGGCAGCGACTACTGAGCCCAAAGTCCCGAGAGTGGTCCGCGGCACCGTCCCGATGGTGGTCAGCGGCACCCGGTCGCCAAGCGAAACGGCACAGACTCCCGGCCTGATCCGCCGTCCCGCAATCGACGCGTCAGCGGTAGGCGCCAGCAAGATCTGGTTCGGCACCGTCACCTCAGAGCCAAATCACACGGGCCCGCCCCACATGCACGGTGAGGCCGAGACTGCGGCGTACGTCATCTCCGGCCACGTCCGGGTTTACTACGGCGAGGACTTCAAGGAATGGGTGGAGGCCGGACCAGGCGACTTTCTGTTCGTGCCTGCCCACATGTGGCACATCGAGGAAAACCCCTACGACATACCGTCGGAACAGTTCCTTGCCCGCGGACCGGACAACATCGTCATAAACATGGAGGAGTAGGGCCTCCGCCCTGCCCTGGGAGGTAATCTGGGGATATGCGACGGCCGCCGATCAGGAAACTCGACCTGGCCGGGTCGCCCGAGTCCATGGGCGACGCCCATGGACGCGCCCACGCCGCCGAGATCCGACGCTACGCCCGCGACCGGGTGGGACTTGTGGCCGGGGGGTTGTGGAGTGGTGGGCCGCTGGAGCGGGGTGCGGTGCTGGAGTTGGCCCAGGCGTGCCTCCCCGCCCATGAGGCGTTCTCGCCCCGGTTGCACGCCGAGATGATGGCTATGGCGTCCGCGGCGGGCATCACCCCGGCCGAAGCGGTGGTGGTGGGAGGGTTCACCGACTTCGTGGACACCGTTCGGGCCGCAACCGGGGGGCCTCATCCCGCCACGGTGACGGAGGACGACTGCACCGCGTTCTTGGTGCCCGACGGACGGGCCGCAGGTGCGGGGATGCTGGGCCAGACCTGGGACATGCACGACATCGCCACCGACCACGTGATCCTGGCCCGCCTGCGTCCCGACTACGGACCCGACGTCATGGTGTTCACCACGGTGGGATGCGTGGGCCAGATCGGCATGAACTCGGCCGGGGTGTGCGTGGCCATCAACAATCTCACCGGCAACGACGGCCGCTTCGGGGTGACGTGGCCCAGCGTCGTCCGGGAGATGCTCACGCAAACAACCGCCGCCGAGGCGCTGGGGGTGCTGCTGCGAGCCGACCTGGCCGGGGCCCACAACTACCTGATACTCGACGCAGCCGGACAGGGGTTCAACGTCGAAGCCATGCCCTCGGCCCGGCCGGTGCAAGTCCTCGGGACCGAGCCGCTGGTGCACACCAACCATGTGATCCACCCGGCGGCCAAGCCGTACGAGGGAGAGAGGGCCCTCGATATGACGGCCAACTCCCGCCGGCGCCTCGAGGTGGCCGAGAACCTCCTCGCCAACGGTGACGGGCCTGTGGATCCCGAACGGCTGATGGATCTCACCCGCGAGCCCACCGCCATCTGCCAGTGGCCCGCCGAGCCCTACCGGTCGGAGACGAGCGGCGCGGTGATCATGCGGCCCCGGACCGGCGATTTCTGGGCGTGCTGGGGCCAGCCCGCCGAGAACGACTACGACCGCTTCTCCCTGGCGCCCGCCTCGGCCCACCGCCCGTAGGCCGCCACGCCGTTCAACGCCCACAGCATCTGTTTTCCACTTTTAATCAGGGTTATTCCCATGGAAAACTAGGGCGATTTCCCATGGAGACCAGGGTGATACCCCATTGACGAGCCATGTTGGGTGCCGCATATTTAGGGCATGGCACATCCGACTCACGGGTCGTCCTCGTCATGGTAAGGACAGTCCTCGGGATTGTTCTCCTCGCTTCGGCGCTGATGGTGCTTGTGACTCTTCCCCTGTTGGGTAACAAAGTGGGTGTTGGTACCTCTTTGCTGCTGTACGGTATTTTGGCTATGGGCGGTTTGTTACAAATGTGCCATGGAAGGCGAGCGAGGGCATTGCACAGGGATCACAGATAGACGCAAAAGTTCCCACCTCCCCAACCTGGTGGATGCTGAGAGGGGGTTTATTGGGATGCCCAGGGGAGCGGGGGTGGCTTTACCGCTCCACCCAACTTGGCTTTAGAACCAACCTTCCCCTGGAGAGTCCGCCGACTTGCACGTGGTTGACTGAGTTGGTTCATCATCCGACTGCCACTTCTTTGGTTGGGTTTCCCGGGTAGGTTCACATCGATAGGGTGGTTGGTCGGGGTACCCTTCCTATCGGATGTCTGAGCGCTCGGTCGTCGCCACACTGGAAGAGCTTTCCGCTTCCATACCCTGGGATCAGGCCGCCGATTGGGACGTGAGCGGCCTGACGCTGGGCGATCCCCATCAGACGGTCAGGGCGGCTGCGGTGTGCCACGAGGTCACGGCCGAGGTGGTCGAAGCCTTGGAAGAAGAGCCCGTGGACCTTCTGATCACCTACCATCCGCTCCTCTTCCGTCCGGTCCGGAGTCTCCTGGCAGGACGCGGGCCGGAGGGCCTGGCATTCAGATTGATCAGGATGGGAGTGGCCCTGGCTGTCGCCCACACCGCCTTCGACGTCTGCCCGGGGGGCGCGGCGGACGCGCTGGCCGACGTCCTGGGTCTCGAGGATGTGAGCGGTTTCGGGGCCATGGAGACTGGGCCCCAGATCAAGGTGGTCACCTTCGTGCCTTCCGAGTCCACCGAGGAGGTTGCGGAAGCATTGGCCTCGGCCGGCGGCGGCCGGATCGGGCAGTACCGGGGATGCAGCTACCGGAGCGAAGGGGTGGGGGCCTTCCTGCCCGAAGCCGGCGCAGATCCGGCGGTCGGCGAGGTGGGGGAGGAGAACCGGGTGCCCGAGGTGCGCCTGGAGATGATCGCTCCCGCTTCCCGTAAGGACGCCCTGGCCACGGCCCTGGTGGCCGCCCATCCCTACGAGGAGGCGGCTTATGACTTCTATCCCGTCTCGGCCAACCTCCCGCTGATCGGTCGGATTGGGACTCCGCCGGCGCCGGTCTCGGGCTTGGCGTTCTTCGACCGGGTGGCCGAAGCGCTGGGCGTGGAGGCCATGCGCTGTCAGGGAGTGGACGAAAGGCCGGTCGGCAGGGTGGCGGTGGTGCCCGGCGGGGGGAGTTCCTTTATCGCCGAGGGGGCGTCTGCGGGCGCCTCCCTGATGGTCACCGGGGATGTCTCCCATCATCAGATGGCCCAGGCCTCTCACCTGGGAGTGGGTGTGATCGACCCCGGACACGCTCCCACCGAGGCGCCGGGAGTCGCCAGACTGGCGGAACTGGTGGGGACTGTGGTCCCCCGCACTATCGACCTGACCGGACTGCACTCCGGTCCGGAGATCAGGGTCAGGAGGGGACAAGGGTGAATCCCCTCTACGACCTGGTGGCTCTCCAGTCGGTCGACCTCGAGATCGATCGCCTGGAGCGGAGAAAGGCCACCATTCCCGAGTTGGAGGAGTTACGTCGTTTGCACGGCAAGCGCCTCGGGGTTGAGTCCGAACACTCCGAGATCTCCGGGCAGGCCCGGTCAATCGACCTGGAGTTCAACCGCGCCAACGGTGAGTTGCAGGTCATGGAGACAAGGCTGGAGGTGGCGGAGAAGCGGCTGTTTGGGGGAGGGATGAGCGCCAAGGAGACCGAGAACCGCCGGATGGAGGTGGAGTCTCTACGGATGCGGATCGGCGACCAGGAGGCTGAGGCCCTGGATCTCATGGAGCGGCGGGAGGAACTCACCCTCCGGCTCTCCGACTTGGCGGCTGAACTGGAAGAGGCGGTGGCTTCGGAGAGGAGCCTGGGTGCGGTGGTCCGGAGGATCTGGGGTGAGATCGACGCCGAGTTGAGCAAGCGGCGGTCCGAGCGGGATCTGGTGGTTGCGCCGGTTCCCCCCAGGGTGTTGGCGATCTATGAGAGGCTGCGCAAGGACAAGGGGGGAGTGGCCGCCGGTCGTCTGGAGGGAGGGACCTGTGGGGGATGTCACCTGGCCCTCTCGGAGTCCGAACGCCAGGAGGCCGCCGAGAGCGACCCGGCCCGCTGTCCCCACTGTCGAAGGATCCTGGTTTTCTGACCCGCGTGGACGATACTTACTTTCTGTACACCGACGGCGCAGCCCGCGGCAACCCCGGTCCGGGCGCCGTGGGAGCGGTTTTGTACCGGGGACGCCCCCGACCCGAGAACCTGGTGGCCGAGTTGAGCCTCGCCATCGGCCACACGACCAGCAATGTGGCAGAGTACAAAGCCGTAGTGGACGGGCTGAAGATGGCTGCCGATTTCCGGCCCGCCAAACTGGCCCTCCGCTCGGATTCCCAGTTGCTGGTCCGCCAACTGCTGGGACAGTATCGAGTGCGTTCCCCGTTGCTCAGGCCGCTCCACCGAGAGGTGGTCCGACTCTTGGAGCAGATCCCGGAAGTGATGATCCAACATGTCCGCAGGGAGGAGAACCGCCGCGCCGACCAGCTGGCCAACCTGGCTCTTGACTCATGATCCTCTGGCATCTCGCCACGGCCCTCTTCGGGTTCCGGTGGGTGTTCCGCGATCCCGATGCGGACCTCAGGTGGCTGTTGGCCGGGGCGCTGGCGCCGGATGTGTTGGACCTTCCGATCGGCACCCTGGTCTATTCCTCTTCTGAAGTCTTCGCCCACAGCCTTCTCGGGGTGATGGTGGTGGGGACTGTGGTCCTTCTCGCCACCGATCGCCGCAGCCCGATGAGGCGCAACCTGATGGTGATGACGGCGGGTTGGCTAATCCACCTGCTGGCCGACGGGATCTGGCTGGAACCTGCGGTGCTGTGGTGGCCCTTCGCGGGATGGTCATTTCCCACCCAGGCGACTCCCTTCTGGCCGGCGGCCTGGGAGCGGGCCGGGTCCGACGTGTGGCGATGGGTGGCGGAGGGTCTCGGTCTTCTCTATCTGGTCTGGCTGTGGCGAAGCGCGGGCCTTGGATCCCAGGAAGCGCGCCGACGGTTTCTGCTCACAGGAAAGCTCCGATGATGGGCCTGCGTTTCCCGGAGCGATTGTTGAGGGTCTTGGTGGCGATCTCGTTGCTGTTAGGCATCACCATGGCCGGATGTGCGGACGACCCCACTTCCTCCGGCTCGGGCACTGCCGTCACGGCCTCATATCCCTCGGGCTACGCAGAGCCGGTTGAGACCGTCACCGCCCTCCTCGCCGCGCTGGCGGCCGACCGCTGGGAGGAGGCGGCCAGGCTCAGCGTGAAGGGCCAGATGGCCCTGATGGCCCTGGCGGAAGGGGCCGATCTGGAGACCGTCTCGGACTATCTGCGCTTCGGAGAGGTGGGGGTGGGAATCAACTTCTGGGCGGGATTCGTCCAGGTGTCCGACCAGTTTCCGGTCGGCTCGGTGGAGAATCTGACGTTGATCACCGAGCAGCGCTATGAGGCGGGCGGGGTCTCCTTCGCCGACTTCGGGGTGGTCAGTTCATCGTCGCCTGAGGGCCGGGTTTTCGAGATCACCACCGCCCAGGGGGATGACGAACTCTGGAGGGTGGACGTGATCGCCACATTCGTGGACGTTCTGGCCTTCCGCCTGTCGGAGACAGCGGAGATCACCAGGGCGACCCGCACCGAGGACGCGGCAGTGGTCTCGGCCGAGTTGTTGCGTCACGTACCGTCTCTGGAGGCAGTGCTCATCGATCCCGACCTGTCTCCCGAACTGCGACAGGGCGTCGACTCCGCACTGGCGGCCATCCAGTAGAACTCGCGGCAAAGTCCCTACCAGAGGGGCCAGGGAAGGGCTGAGCGGTCGGCGGGAGGGTGAGGGTGTCGGGGGTCGGCCAAGAGGCCCTCGGTGCGCCGGAGGAGGGCGTCTGCTTCCAGAGGGGTGAGGAGTTCTGCCGCCCGATGGGCCAACTCTCCATCGAGGGACTCGCGCAGCCGGGCAATTGCCTCGACCAGGGGATCGGGAATCGGCTCTCCGGCGAAGGCCCACAGAACGGTGCGCAGCTTCTGATGGGCGTGGAAGGTGAGTCCGTGGTCGATGGCGAAGAGCCGTCCGGTATCCGACTCCACCAGCACATGGCCGAGTTTGCGGTCGGCGTTGTTGGCCACCAGGTCGAAGACCGCCACCGGCCACAACCGGGGATCTAGTTGGTCCTCGAACCACCCGCGATAGTCGAACTCGGTGTCGGGATCCAGGTAACGCTGCGCCGCGCCCGGTCCCAGCGGACCGGAGGCCTCGACCGTCTCGGGGATCAGATCGAGTCCCATCCAGGTGCTGACCTCGTAGGCCATGATCTCCCGGTTGGCCAACGAGTCGGGCTCGAAGTCCCAGAGGTGACGCACTCCCGCCGCCGGTTTGTAGACCCACAGGACGCCTTCGGGGTCCTCTCCGAGGAAGGTGGCGTTGGAGGCGGAGGCGAACCTCCCCACCAGTTCCGTGATGATCAACCGGTCGGTCCGGTGCTCAGTTGCGGGCGGGACACTCATGACCCTCGGGGTTCCGCGGCAGTCGGCACCAGGGGCAGATCGGGCGTCCGGCCCTGACCAGCCTGCGGGCTACCAGCGCCATGGCCCGGAATTGCTCGGGTGAGACCATGAACATCAGACCCTGGTCGTCCCGGTCCGATTCGAAGGAGATGTTCATGAGTCCTGACGGTCGGATTCCCACGTTGATGGTTCCCACCCGAAAGTCCTCGGTTCCGGCCGGGTCGTCGATCTCCAGGTCGGAGGAGAGTATGGATTCCACCGCCGAGGCGTCGACCTCCACGCCTGACCGCTGCAGGCTGCGCCATCCCTGGGAGGCCAGGGCCTCCACCTGTTGCTTCTCGGCCAGCAGGGAGTGCCGGTTGCCGTCGGCCACCACCTGGAAATAGAAGCGACGCTTCCCCGGCGGTCCGATGGCGCCCACCACGAACCATTCGGCAGGTCCGAGATTGTTCATTGCCATGAGCTCGGATCCCCGTTGGTGTTAATGGCGGTGACCGTCACCCCGCCTTTCTTGGAGATGTCCAGCACCGACACCGAGGTGGGAGAGACGGTGAGTCTGGACAGGAAGTCAAGCGGCTGTCCCAGGTAGAACCCCAACACCAGGCGAATGATATCTGAGTGGGTGACTACCGCTATGGCCCCGTCGGGATGGCGTCCGACCAGTTCTTCACAGGCTTGAACGCCTCTGAGTTGTGCTTCCGCCAGCGACTCCCCGCCCGGAAAACGCATGCGGGAAGGCTGGCGGATCACGGTCTTCCACTCGGGCAATTTGTAGAGTTTCGCCAGTTCCTGGCCGGTCCACTCCCCGTAGTCCACTTCCATCAGGCCCCCTTCGCCCACCGGCGAGTGGCCGTGAGGCTCGGCGATCTGGGCGGCGGTCTCCCTGGTGCGCTCGATGGGTGAGCAGTAGACAGCCTGGATCTCCACCTCGCTGAGTCGCCGACCGAGTTCCCGGGCGGCGGCCAGTCCCTCCTCGGTGATGTGATGTCCCGGCTCCCGTCCGTAGAGGACCTTCCCGGTGGTGGACACCGGGGCATGACGTATAAGCAACATACGGGTCACCGCCCCAAGGCTACCGGAGCTATCGTATTGCGAATTGTGAAGGACACAAGAGTGGCGGAGCAATGGGCGGAGACCCTGTTCGAGTCCTACCGGACCGGGGTGGCGATCGAGCCGCTCTCGGACGCCGATCCCTCCCTGGACGCCGCAGACGCCCACCGGATCCAGGGGATCTTCGCGTCCAAGCTCATCGACTGGATGGGCGGGAAGGTCATCGGCTACAAGCTGGGCTTGACGTCCGAGCCCATGCAGAAGCTCCTGGGGGTGGATACCCCCGACTTCGGGCCGGTGATCTCCACCATGACCCACAACTCCGGAGAGCGGGTGGGATTGGGGAACGCCATCGCCCCCAAGGCCGAGGCGGAGATCACCCTGATGCTGGGGGAGACCCTGCGCGGTCCGGGGGTGACCGCCCTGGCCGCGGCCCGGGCGGTGGAGGGTGCGGTGGCCTCCATCGAGGTGGTGGACTCCCGCGTGGCGGACTGGCGCATCAAGTTGGTGGACACCATCGCCGACCTGGGGTCTTCGCGGGCGGCGGTGTTGAGCGATCGGGTGGTGCCGGTGGACTTCGACCTGCGGTGGTGCGGGGCGGCCATCTACCACAACGGCGACCTGGCCGGGACCGGAGCGGGAGCGGCCTGCATGGGGAGTCCCTTTAACGCCCTGGCCTGGCTGGCGAACGAACTGGCCCTCCACGGCGAGGAGTTGCCGGCGGGGTGTTTCGTGCTCACCGGCGCCCTTCACGCCGCATTTCCGGTCAAAGCGGGGGACTCAGTATGGGCCTCCTTCGATCGGCTGGGGTCGGTCTCGGTAAGCTTCGACTGATCCGAGTCACTGGAGACCTTTTCTTATGCAGGTAGAGATCACCATCACCAACCCGGCGGGACTCCATGCCCGCCCGGCCGCCGAGTTCGTTAAGCGCGCCAAGGCTTCCCCGTCCGAGATCAAGGTCACGTCCGGGGAGAAGACCGTGAACGCCAAGAGCATGCTGGGCATCCTCAAACTGGGCGCCACCGAGGGAACCACCATCTCGGTGGAGGTTGACGGCGACGATGCCGACCAGGTCATAGCCGACTTCAAAGCGTTGCTCTTGATTGAGGGCTGAGGGTTCGTCCATCGACAACCTCAACGATTCGCCACCTTGAACATGTCTGAAATGATTCGCAACCTGCGGGAGAGGTAGTCCGGCTGCCCACAGGGTTTATCTCACCTGTCCCCATCAAGTCCTTCCTGTCTCTGCACGGCCGGTATTCATATGAACCTGCCCGGCTCGGATAGGCCACGGGCGATGGACGGGCAAATGGGAGCGAAGAGGCGTCATCGCCAGGCAGTGGCGCTGATGGCTGTGGCAGTGATGTTCTTCTCCACCAACGCACTCTTCATCAAGCTGACCCTGGGAGACAATGACGCCTTCCTGTACAACGCCGGGATCTGGGTGGGGATGTCACTGGGCCTGGGAGCCGCCTCCTTGCTGTTCTACCGTCCGGCCTTTGCCGACCCCGCGGCACGAAGGGTGCTATTCCGGCGAGTGGCCGGTTTGAAGACCGATGGTGTGCGGAGATGGGACTTGATAGGACTGCTGTGGGTGGGGGTGGTCGGGAGGTTCGCGGTGGCGTTCTTCGCATGGGCCACCCAGTACGTGGAGGCCGCCACGGTCTCGGTGCTGCATTACGCATGGCCCGTCATCTTCATCCTGGGGCTGTCCAGATGGGACCGCTCCAAGCGGAGAAGGTACCGGAAGGTCACCGGTTTCTCGTGGACGGGCCTGGGTCTGGCGTTCGTCGGGATGGCCGCGGTGGTGATCGGGACTCTCGGCTTCGACCTCACGGAAGCGGATCTGGTCGAGAGAGTGTTCGGGATGGTCCTGGCGGTCATATCGGCCCTTCTGTTGGCCTGCAATACGGCGGTGGGCTACCCCATGAGCGAGAGTATTTCCTCCGAGATCACCGAGAAGACCGACGCCCACCCGGACGAGCACCGGTTGGAGTTCGGCTGCCTGCTGTTCGTCGGATGCGCCTCGGGACTGCTGGCGGTTGTCCCGAACCTCCTGATCGGTTGGGCTGTCGGCGGGGACATCGCCCCGGCTACGTTCGGTTGGGCCGTGGCCGTCGGTCTCACTTTCGTTCCGGGAGGGGTCCTGGTCCGGAAGGCGGTCCTGATCACTCCCGACCTGGCTGTGAACGCCCTGATCTACGCATCTCCGGTGGTGGGCCTCCTGTGGTTGGGGTTGTTCACCGAGATCGTTGTTGCGCGCCTCGATCTGCTGGTGGCGGGGAGCCTCTTGGTGGCGGTGGCCAACGTGTTGCTGAACCGGCCGAGCGCGGGTGCCGACAGGGACCGGCTCCGGTTTGATCGCGGGCAGCGGCGGACGTGAGCGTGGAAATGAAGAGCCGTCATGGCCGGGCGGTGGCGTTGATGGTGGCCGGGGTCGGGTTCTTCTCCACCAACGGCCTCTTCGTGGAACTGACTTTCGACGACAACCACCCCTTCCTGTACAACACCGGGGTGTGGGTGGGGACGTCCCTGGGGCTGGGGGTTCTGCTGTTTGTGCTGCACCGTCCGATCTTTTCCGATCCCGTCAGTCGACGGGTGCTCTTCCGGCGGTCGGTGGGGTTGAAGACCGACGGCGTCCGCAGGTGGGACCTGGTGGCGCTGCTGTGGTTGTTGGTGGTGGGGCGCTTCGCGTTCGCGTTCTTCGGATGGGCGATCCATTACGTGGACACGGCCACGGTCGCGGTGCTGCACTACACGTGGCCTGTCCTCTTCGTCCTGGTCCTTGCCAGGTGGGACCGGACCATGGGGGGAAGGTACCGGAAGGTAGGCGCCTTCTCGTGGTTCGGGTTGGGTCTGGCGTTCATCGGAATGGCGGCGGTTGTGGTCGGGACGGTCGGCTTCGACGCCCGGGGGACCGTTCTGGCGGGAGGGGTGTTCGGGATCGTCCTGACGTTCATATCCGCCCTTCTCCAGGCCGGAGTCGCAACTCTCGGGTTTCCCTTCGCCTATGGCGTTGCTTCGGAGATATCCCGGAAGACCGATGCCCGCCTGGAGTGGGAGAACCTGGAGTTCGGCTGCCTGCTTTTCGTCTACTGCGCTTCGGGGCTGATAGCAATCCTTCCGAACGCCTTGATCGGGTTTGCCACGGGCGGGAGCATCACCCCGGATTCGTTCGGTTGGGCGGTGGCGGTGGGGGTCAGTTTCGTTCCCGGGGCGGCCCTGGCCCGGAAGGCCGTCCTGATCACCCCGGACCTGGGCATCAATGCGCTCATCTACGCATCGCCGGTTGTGGGCCTGCTGTGGCTGGGGCTGTTCACCGACATCACGGTCGCCCGCCTCGACCTCCTGGTTGTCGGAGCCGTCATCGTGGCGGTGGCGAACGTGTTGCTGAACAGGCCCTCGGGTCGCTCTTATCGAAGGCTCGGCAGGCGGAGCCCCGGCGCGCCCGGCTGAGGGACGGAGCCTCAGTCGGGAGGAGATCCATCCTGAGGGGGACTTGGAACGACCTCAGCCGTGATCTATGGCGAAGCGTCTCCAGCGACTCGAGGGTGTCGACCACTCCACCTCAACCCCGGTCACCGCGGCATGGCGAGGCCCCACCCAGAGCCCTTCGGCCAGCTTTTCCAAACCCGGCCGGCTCCCCTCCGCCATCACCAGGACGGTGCCGTCCCGTTGGTTGGAGACCCGTCCCACCAACTCCAGGCTCCGGGCGAGTTGGTGCACCCACCAGCGAAATCCCACTCCTTGCACCCGTCCCCGGACCACCGCTCGCAGATGGGCCCGACCGGATGGCTCGGTCACATCCCACCCAGGAGGTCTCTCGCCTCCTGGGCGTCGGCGGCTTCCAGGCACCGAGCGGCCACCCGGCGACACTCCTCCAGGCTCAGGGATCGCACCTTGTCCTTGATGGCGGGCACCGCAGGGATGGCCACCGAGAGTTCGGTGACGCCCAGCCCGATCAGCACGGGCACCGCCAGGGGATCTCCGGCCATCGCTCCGCAGACCCCGACCCAGGCGTCGTGGGCTTCCCCGGCCATGGCGGTCTCGGCGATCAGGCGCAGCACCCCGGGGTCGAAGGCATCGGCGAGGTCGGCCACCTCCCGGTTGGTGCGATCCACCGCCAGGGTGTACTGGGTCAGGTCGTTGGTGCCTATCGAGAAGAAGTCGATGTGAGGAGCCAGCCGGGAAGCCACCAGGGCCGCCGAGGGGACCTCGATCATGATCCCCACCTGGTAATCGGTCGAGAAGGAGAGCCCGTCGGCCGCCAGCGAACGCTCGGCTTCCTCCAGCGCCGCCCGGAAGGCCAGCAACTCGGCCCTGCCGGCCACCATGGGCGCCATGATCGCCAGCCGTCCGGCGCTCCCGGCTCGCAGGAGCGCCCGCAACTGGGCCTGCATCATCTCCGGGCGGGCCAGGGTCAGCCTGATGCCCCGCAGCCCCAGGAAGGGGTTGAGCTCTTCGCCGATCTCTATCCCGGGAACCTGTTTGTCCCCCCCGACGTCGAGGGTCCGCACCACCACCAACTGGTCGCCGAAGGTCTGAAGGACTGTCCGGTAAGCCTCGTACTGCTCCTCTTCTGAGATGGGCCGGGTCCTGTCGAGGAACAGGAATTCGGTGCGGAACAGCCCCACTCCCTCGGCGCCCAACTCCACCGCCCGGACGGCGTCCTCCTCGGCGCCGATGTTGGCGGCTACTTCTATCCGCACCCCGTCCAGGGTGACGGCCGGTTCATGAGCCCGCTCGGCCGCACCTTCCCGGCTCCGACGCTGCTCTTCCTGAACGCCGCGGAGCCGGTCCACCACTTCGGGGGAGGGATCGATGTACACCGTCCCGGTCTCCCCGTCGAAAGCCAGCATCGTTCCGGGCTCCAGCGGCGGGAGGTCGACTCCCACCACGGCCGGCAGCCCCATGCCGCGGGCGAAGACCGCGATGTGGGAGGTGGGGCTTCCCTCCTCCGTGCACAGCCCGAGTGCCATCCCCGGGGGGATGGTGGCCGTCTCGGAGGGGAAGAAGTCGGACGCCACCAGCACCGAGGGCGTCGAGAGGTCATCCCATGTGTCCAGGGGAAGCCCCAACACGGCCCGCAGCAGTTGGGTGCCCACGTCCCGGACGTCGGCTGCCCGCGCCGCCAGGTACTCGTCCTCGAGGGCCTCCAGCATCCCCGCCGACTCCTCGGTCACCCGGACGGTCGCCGCTTCGGCGCAGAGCGACTCGCCCTCGATGAGCGAGCGTATCTCGCCTGTGAACTCGGGATCTTCCAGGAGAAGCAGGTGCGCTCCGATGACCTCGGCCTCCTCGGAGCCTTCCCCGTGCGTGCGCTGGAGTCCCTCGAGCCGTTCCCGCACGACGGTCTCGGCGCGGGTTAACGACTCCACCTCTTGGTCGGGACTCTCCACCCGGCGGGGGACGATGTCGGGGAGAGTGGAGGAGTGCAGGTGTACCGGGCCGATGGCGATACCCGGAGAAGCGCCGATTCCCTTTCGTTCTTGCATCATGTCCCGCTTTCGATCATCGAGTCCTGCAGTCGCCTGAGCGACACGATGGGCGAGGACTCGTCCAATTCCACGTCTCGATAAGTGAGAGGCTCGCCGGTGCTGACCGGCGAAGTCACCACCGATTCCGGCGCCAATCCCACCGGAAGCAGTCCGCCTCGGGCGGCGACGTCGGCCCTCTCGATCATTCCATATACACGGTACCCGCCCAGATCGCCGATCGTCTCGCCCACCGCCAAGTTTCGCTTGGCGAAGGCCACGGTCTCGGCTGTGGGAGGATTGTCGGTGGCGAGGGTGGTCTCTCCGGCCAGCACCGCCCGGACCATGGAGATGGGCGTCTCGATGTTGGCCAAGTGGTAGGGACGGTAGAGGGCGTAGTAGGGACCGGGACCCATGGACAGGTATCCCAGGTCGCGGATGATCTTGGGATGGTCGGTGGTGAACACCACGAAGACCCCCGGAGCGATTCCCCGCCCGTAGTCAACCAGTCCGTGGCGGGACAGAATCCCGCCTAGGGAGGAAGGGATGTAGGTAGTGGCGATAGTGTCGATGGTGACCTCCGGGCCGTGCATTCCCCTCACGTCAGGCACGAAGCCGATGCCGTTGGCCAGGGAGGTCATCTCCACCATGGTCTTGGTGCCGTCCACGAAAGACGCCAGCATCTTCGGGTTCATACGCCGCTGCTGCGCTAGTGCGGCGACCTTGTCGGGGGTGGCCGTCCGATCGAGCCGGTTGTTCTTTCCCTTTCCGGCGCTGACCACTTCCAGACCCAAAGCCGTGACGAAGTCATAGAGTTCCATGATTGCTCCGGGCTCGTCACCCCCCGAAAGGGTGTACACCACCCCGGCCTCCTCGGCCATCCGGCGCAGCGCGTAGCCCACCGTGGCGTCGGTCTCCACATTCATCTGCAGGACATGTTTCCCCGCGTCGATGGCGCCCCTAGCCACACGGGCGCCCACCTCGGGAATCCCGGTCGCCTCCACCGAGATGTCCACAGGATGGCACCATGCAATTGAGATGTTCGAGGTGGCTACCCGCCGGCTGTCTGACAGGGCGGCGATCGCCTGGTCGGCATCGTCGGTCTCCACCACCTGGGAGGGAGGGGTCCCCGCCGAGACAAACGCCTCCCGGGCCCGCCCGGGGGCCGAGTCAACCACCACGCTCGGCTCCATCCCCGACATCCTCTCGAGCATCACTGCCAGGCCCTCTCCCATCTGTCCGGCGCCTACCATGCCCACCCGGATCCTGCGACCCGTGCGCTCCAGGTCCTCCAGGTGGCGGTGCAGCATTAGGAAAAGCCCTGCTGAAGAGTTTCCAGGAACCTGTGGTGGATCAACCCGTTGGTGGCCGCAACGAACGGTGTGCGGGCGCCGACGGGGTTACCGCTCTGATCGGTGACCATCCCGCCCGCTTCGGTCACCATCAGCACTCCGGCGCCCATGTCCCAGGGGGAGAGGTCCTCCTCCCAGTATCCGTCCAGTTTCCCGGAGGCCACCATGCACAGATCCATCGACGCGGCTCCCAACCGGCGAATGCCCTGGGCAGCAGCCAGCACCTGGCGGAATCGGGTCTGACAGATTTCGGTCCGCTCCCTCCGGTCGTAGGGGAACCCGGTCACGATCAGGGCGCCGCCAAGGTCCCGGGTCGCGCTCACCTTGATCGGGGATCCGTTCCGCCATGCTCCCCGCCCGGCGACGGCCGTGTATTCATCACCGGTGGTGACGTCAATCACCACCCCCACCGCAGGAGCGTCATCCACCCAAAGCGCCACCGACACACCCACCCAAGGGAACCCCCGGATGAAATTGGTGGTGCCATCAATAGGGTCCACCAACCAAACGCGGCCTCCATCGGGCAGTTCGCCGCCGCTCTCCTCTCGTACCACAGGGTCATCGGGGTTGTGACGTGAAAGGACATCGAGAATCGCCCGCTCGGAGCGGAGGTCCACCTCCGTGACCGGATCGGAGTCACCTTTGAAGAAGATGTCCGTCGGCTGATCCAAAGCCGCTGTGACCAACTTCGCGCCCGCCCGGGCCGCCTCCAGGGCTGTCTCCAGATCGGCCTGGACAACGAGCCTGGGCAGGGCCTCTGTGACGCCCCCGGTGAAAGTGTTCATCTCCGTAGTTGATCCTAACTCCCACCAGGGGTGAGGAGAATCGCCGCCGCAGGCGGACAGTGGTTGGGGTCTCCTAGCGTTTGCGGGGGAGGTCGGCGGCTTTCAGGGTTGAGCCTTGGGCATCGAGGATGCCGATCTTGGTGCCGATGGTGGCCGGGCTGGCTGCGAACAGATCGGCTCGGTTGATCACTAGGAACCGGTAGGTCATCAGGGGTCTCAGCCGCTTCACCACCTTCTTGATCTGCTTATGGTTCTCGGCGATTCCCAGCGTCCCCTTGGAGCAGACCAGGTCGGCCGTCCCGGAGGGGTCGGGTTCGGCGGCCAACTTCTCGATCATCGCTTGTTTGAGTTCTTCGTGTGTCAAGCGGGACATATCTCACCTGCCGGGGGTCGTCTCGTGCCTCTCCCGATCATATACGGCCCGACTGGCTACGCCGGCGATGCCAGGCGGTTCTCCAGCATCTCCAGCAAGCGCTTCTCCTCGGCGCCGAGTCCTACCACCGACCGCCACCCCGACCCCGAAAGGGCATCCCGCAACTCCTGCGAACCGGGTATTTCGGGGTCATTCAGCGAAAGCCCGGCCGCGATCGCCTCGCACAGGGCGTCGACCGGCAGGCCCCGGCGGATGGCTTCTCTCGCCGGTCCCACGAGACGCTCGGTCGGGCCGAGTTTTGTGAGCGGGTTCCTCGCCACCCTCCGGATGGGATCGACCAGGGTAGTGGTCTCGAAGCGTTCCAGGTTGTACCGCCCGTATCCGGCCAGTTCGTCGCGCCGCCACTCGGGCGACTGGGCGGAAAGCACCCCCGCCATCGTTTCGATGATCTCATCCAGGCGTTCCCGGATGGTTGGATCGGAGACCGCCTCCGCCACGGTCTCGTGACCCTTTTGCAGTCCGATGAAGGCTGCGGCGGCGTGCAGTCCGTTGACCAGCCAGAGCTTTCTCTTCCGGTGAAGAGCCAGGTTTTCGACAAGCGTGAACCCCGGCACTCCGGGGTCTTCACCCACCCACTCCTCCCGGGAGATCTTGAAATCGAACCGGGCCTCCACCTCCACCGATAGGTCGTCCCCGCTGCCGCCGGGAACCATCCGGTCCACCAGTGTCTCGGGAAACCCCACCCCGGCGGTCGACTCTCCCAGGAGGCTCTCCACATGCTTCCGGAGCGCCCCGCTGTTGGGATCGGCGTTCTCGCAGGCGAGCACGTTGCGAATGCGGGAGTCACTTCTGGACAGGGCGGCGGCGACAACGGGCGCCACCCGATCCAGGATTGCCACTCCCACCGCGGTGCACACCACCTCCGCCTGGGATGCCTCCTCGGCGGCCCGATCGGCGTCGGCGCTGTTGACGCCCCGCACACCACGGATCAGCCGGGTCGACCGATTACCGTTTCCCACCTCGATGACCCGGTATTCGCCCTCTCGGTTCAAGAGGTCCACCAGGGGGGCGGAGACGTCCAGAAATACCACCTCCCAACCCGCTCGTCCGAACAGCCATCCCAATAGCCCCCTCCCGATGTTCCCGGCGCCGAAGACGGCGACCCGCCGTCTCGTCATTCAGGCTCGGCGGCCAGGGTGTCCCGGACGAACTCCACGTCGGTGGTGACGGCCAGTCGACTGCATAAATCCTCGTCGTCCAGCACCTCGGCCAGATGCGACATCACCGCCAGATGCTCCTCGCCCACCGCGGCCAGCCCGAACACCAGATAAGCTACGTCGTCCTCGTCTCCCCAGGGGATCCCGGCGGGGTACTGGGCCAGCACCAGGGAGGTGCGTTTGATCAGACCACGGTCCTCGTAGGTGCAGTGGGGGAGGGCGATCCCGTTGCCGAGGAAGGTCGAGATCACTTCCTCGCGGGCCCGCATCGAGTCGCCGTACCCGGCTTCCACCGCTCCCAGATCGACCAACATCCCGGCCACCCGGTCGATGGCCTCGCTCTGGGTTTGGGCCTCCTCGCCCAGCGTGATGGCCTCGATGGATGTAACCGACTTCTCGGCCATGTCCGTCTAGATCCCGACCACGTCCCCGCCGGCGGAGAGGGTATTCACCAACTGGGTCAGGGCGGGGTCGTTCAGAAAGGTCCGGAAGGGCACCACCGCTGCATGGGGGGCCACCTGCTTGACCCGGGCGGACAGTCCCTGGTGGGTCACCACCACATCGGCGGCTCCCGGTATGTCATGCACCGGGGAGTGGGTGACCTTGATGTTGAGCTTGGCCTTTTTGACCTTCTTCTTGAGAGCATTGGTGACCATCAGACTGGAACCCATCCCGGCCTCACAGGCCAGGACGATCCACTGGACATCCGCTGCTGGTTTTACGACTGAACTCATGTTGCGATCCTCCGGATAAAAGAGTGGGGAGAGCCTCCCAGCGGAGGCTCTCCCCACTTTATACGAGGGGAAGTTGGTTTAGGTCGGGATACCGGGCATGGTGCCGATCATCTCGTCCGTGCCCTCGGTTTCCTTAACCGGGGAGATCCGCAACAGCAGCGTACCTACCACGAATGCCGCCGCGACCGCGGCTGCCATTCCTAGATACACACCTAGGTGTTCGCCTTTTGGCGTCACCGCCAGATAGGCGAAGATCGAGCCAGGCGAAGGCGTTGCTGAAAGTCCCGCATCGAAAGCCACGAAGATGATGTCAGCGACGATACCGCCGGCCCACATCGAGAGAATCATGATGGGATGCATGAGAACATACGGGAAGTAGATCTCATGGATTCCACCGAAGAAGTGGATAACGATGGCGCCCGGAGCCGAAAGCTTGGCCATTCCCTTACCGGCGAACCAGTAAGCAAGCAGCAAACCGAGGCCCGGACCGGGGTTGGTTTCCAGCAGGAAGTAGATCGACTTGCCTGTTTCGGCAGCGTCCGCTGCACCCAGTGGCGCCAGGATTCCGTGGTTGATGGCGTTGTTGAGGAACAACACCTTTCCGACTTCGATTGGTATGTCTGCGACCGGTAAGAGTCCTGCATCGGTGATGCCCTCCACCAGGTTCCCGAGAGCATTGGCGATACCGCCCATGATCGGGCCCATGATGTAACGACCCACGATGGCAAGGCCGAAGCCCAGGATGCCGAGCGAGAAGTTGTTGTAGAGCATCTCGAAGCCGACGGCAACCTTGTCCTGGAAGGCCTGGTCGATTTTCATCATGATCCAAGCCGCCAGGGGACCGACCAACATGGCGCCCAAGAACTGAGGCGGGTCACCGGTGGCGCCGCTTTCCAGTGCGAAGTCGGCACCCACGATGATCCCCATGGTGGCAATGGAGCCAATCACGCCTCCCCTGTGGCCGTACACCATCTTGCCGCCTGTGAATCCGATCAATACGGGCAGCAGGTAGACAATGATGGGGCCTACCAGTTCGAGCAGATCGTCGTTAGGAGTCCATCCGGTGGGAATGAAAAAGGCGGTGATCAATCCCCAGGCTATGAAAGCCCCGATGTTGGGAATGACCATACCCGCCAAGAACCCGCCAAACTTCTGTAGACGTGCGAGCATCTGTCCTCCTTACTTGTAGTTTTATTGTGCCTTTACCTTAGAGGCTGAGACCGCTTCGCGCAACTGTTTCGCGAGTACTCTCTCGCAACTCGATGGGGTCCGATCCCCAGGAACTCGACTCAGGGGGAAGTGAGAATGCGGTATGCAGAAGCCATGATGGTCGCCAACAGGGAGAGTGCCGGAGCTCCCAGCACCCACAGGGCCAGTATGCCCGGAGCGCCCGCAACCTGGAAGAACAGAACTATCGCTGGCGCGTAGAACAAGAGGGCCGCCAGCATCAGTCCCAGAAGCGGCATCCGGTTTCCCTTGCCCAACTCCGAACTCATGGCCAGCGATCCGAAGCCCTTGGCCTTCTTGTCCACAATCACGAAGGGGTACAGGCTGTAGATCATCAGAACCAAGATGGCGGGCACCACCAGGAACACGGTCCCCACCGCCACCGTGAAGCAGAAGACCGCTGTGGTTCTCACGAACCCGTCCCGCACCCACCAGTCGTCGTCGCCGGGGACATAGTCCGGGGACACCGCGGCGAGAGCGGTGCGGGCCAATGGCCAGCCCGCATAGCCGGTCACAACGAAACCTCCGCACCAGATCAGCAGGTAGAACCAGAAGAAGAGCGGGTTGGTCTCTCTGAGGTTCTCGGCGGACTGCCACACCAGAAGCACCAGGCTCGGTACCGCCATCAGGACCAGCGAGCGGATTAGCAGGGGAACCGGAGATTGCAGAAAAGCGCCCACCCCATGGCTGAAAGCCGTGCGCATCGGGAAGGGGGAGACGTTGTTGCCCAGGAGGATCAGGCCTTTTGGAGGGGAGTCTTGAAGGCTACTCTAGGGGGACTGTGAGCGGAAAGCACCAGCCCGATATGGAGTCTGTCGTGGCGGCATTGCACCCTTTTTCGTCGGGCCTGGAAGCCGATGGCTACTCGTTGCAGGTGGGGCTGGCGGAAGGCGACAACCTGCGTGTGGAGATCGTGGCCGGACCCGAGGCATGCGAGGACTGCCTGATCCCCAGGGAGATGTTCACGGGCATGATCGCTTCCACCCTGGACTCGAAGGGGTTGGTCTTCGAGCAAATAACCCTGGTCTACCCAAACGACCGGATTTGATGCTATGAGCGCGTCCTATTCGGGTCTAGAGCTCCCGGCGAGGGACTTGTTCAAACTCTCCGGCGGCGTGGCCTGGCTGAACAGCGCCTACCTGGGGGCCCGGGCCATCCCGGTCGCCGAGGCTGCGGCGGCGGCGGTCAACCGCCCGCTCTCCGAAGTGGAAGTCTCCGACTTCTTCACACCCGGCGATCGAATCAGAGAACTGTTCTCCACCCTGGTGGGCGGAGATGCGGACGGCGTGGCGCTGGTTCCGTCCGCCAGCTACGGCGTGGCCACCGCCGTCTCGGCCCTGGGCACGGGCCCGGGCGACAAGGTGCTGATGCTGGACGAACAATTCCCCGCCATGGTGTATCCCTATACGGAGAGGGGCGCCGAACCGGTGTACGTCAAGCGTCCTCTCGATGACGACTGGACCGCCGCGGTGTTGGACCGCCTGGACGAAAGCATCTCGGTGGTGTCGGCGCCGGCATGTCATTGGACCGACGGGACCCGGCTGGATCTGGCGGTGGTGGGCGCGGCCGCCCGAGAGGTTGGCGCCAGGTTGGTGCTGGACCTCTCCCAGAGTCTTGGCATGGCCCCCTTCGAGGCCGCGGCGATCCGGCCCGACTTCGTGGTTTGCGTCGGATACAAGTGGCTGCTGGGCGCTCCGGGCATGTCGTATCTGTGGGCGTCGCCGGAGAACCGGGACGGAAGGCCGCTCGACGCCAACTGGATGGCCAGGGCGGGGAGCGAGGACTTCTCGCGGGTCAACGAGTACCGCTGGGAACTGGCCTCGGGGGCCCGGCGCTACGACGCCGGCCAGACCTGGAACCTATGGCTGTCGGAGGCGGCCTGCGCTGGTCTGGAGATCGTTGCAGGAGTGGGGGCAGACCGGCTTCAGGCTTACAGCGGGCTCCTCACCGACCACCTGGCGAAGGAAGCCGCCGCACTGGGGCTGGTCGCCCCGGGGCCGCAGTTTCGAAGCGCCCACCTGTTGGGCCTGCGACTGCCGGAGGGCGCCGATCCGCGTTCCCTGGTCGCAGAGTTGGCCGAGAGGAAGGTGCACGTCTCCGTGAGAGGCAACTCGGTGCGGGTCTCGGCCCACATGTGGAACACCCGGGACGACATCGACCGCCTGCTGGAAGGCTTGGCCGCCTGGGTGGGGTGAACGAAAAGCGCCAAGGGGGACGGGCTGAGGGGTCTTAATTGGCCCCGTGGCGTTGCCTCCCCAATCGCCAGTATTGCCACTGCTGGTAAGGACGGCTTTTAGAGTCCGTCTTTACTGAGCTGGATCAGATCCTGGAGCAGGTCAACGTAGTCGCTGTCCTTTAAGGTGTCTGCGTTGACATTGACTCGGTACATCCCTCTTTGGTATGGAAGTGTGTCTACGCCGGTTTCATCTATTTTGCTGTCCATGTCGTCGGAGCGCTGGATGCGAAAAAGCACGGTAACGTGCTTTTTTCCTGGCCTCATTCTCACGTAGTTATTCGCTACTCCGTCCTTGGCGAGGCCGATGTAGTGCTTGGTGTAGTTAAGGTCCATACCGCTGTCTTGCTGTTGGATCATTTGGTGAACCATGTCAACAATCCGCTTCATGACTGCCGGTGTTGACTTCTTGTTCCAATAGTTGCGGTCCGTCAGGACGGGTGTGTCATCTTCGTCCGTCCCTAGTGCTGCGTGGTCCAGCACTTTGGTGAACACCAGTGCCACACCCTGTTCCTTGACGTCCAGGGCTGTCATCTGGATGGCCACGATTGGAATGAAGCCGTTGAACAGGCTGATCACGTTGAAGAACCGGCTCGTGATCTCCTCGGCTACGATGACGGCTACGTGCTCGTATTGGGGAAATCGGCGACGTTCGTTATCCCAGTATTCGAGTGTCCGGATGATGTGTGACGGATCTGTGGGACCTAGCTGCAACTCGACTTCGTATCTTGTGGAACTCTCGGCGTCGGTGAGCAACATGTCCAGTTCACCGGCGCGAGGTTGACGGCGGCGGACTTCTTTTACATCAAGATCGCCAAGCCCCAGAAGGGAGGGGTCCTCCTCAAGAACTTTCTGAACCCAATCTTCACTGAGATCAGGCCTCTTCCTGATTCCAATCTTTGGCAATTTGACATGTTTCATCGTTACACCTCGTATCAGGATGGATGATAAGTTCGTCACCATCGGTTAGCAAACCTAAAACAATGAGGCCGGCTAACTGTTGTTGCGCCACCCCCGTCAGCGGCGGGCTCTGACCTTCCACTCCTTCAGGTCGCCTTCTTGTCCCACCACCAGCGCCTGGCTCCACATGTTGACCGTGGTGCAGGCGTGATTGGGCACGATGCGCACCATGTCACCCACCCGAAGCGTCTTCACGCCCGGTCCCCTCAGAAAGCCATGCTCCTCGTTGGCCTTGAAGAAGTCGAGGTCGGCGTAGCGGCCGTCCTTGGCGAGCACCCGTCCGAACCCGACTCCCGAGGTGGGGCCATCCGAACTCATCGATTTGCTCCCGGCATCTATGATCGCCTCCCCGGGCCGTGGAGTGCTAACCACCCTGGCGGCCACGGTGAGCGCGCAGCCCGACAGGTCGGTGCTCCCCAGGGTCACCTGGTTGACGTCGTTGAAGACATAGGTTCCCGGCCGGGCTTCGGTTATGCCCGACACCGCAGGCGTGGAGGTGGAACCCGGCGTGGACCCGACCGACACCACCCTCACTTGAAAGCCGGCTTCGCGGAGCGCTTGGGCCACCCCCACCATGGTCCTTCCCACGGCTCGTCCCTCTGCTTCGAGGCTTGACCGGTCGCTGCCGAACCCGCTCAGGTGCCCTGCGTGGGTGATAATCCCTTCGAAATCCAGGCCGGCCAGGCCTGCCATCCGGCCCGCCAACTCCAATACCTGACCGGGCGCCACTCCTGCCCGTCCCAGTCCGGTGTCCACTTCAATCAGGTAGGGAACCGCCACTCCAGCAACCACGGCGGCCCCGGACAGGGGCGTGGCTGCCTCCACGGAGTCGAGCGCCACCCGCACTGTGCCCCGCCGGTTGGCCTCAACCGCGAACGCAACCTTGGAGGGACCCACCGGCTGATGGGCCCAGGTGAGGTCGGTTAAGCCGTGGTCGAGGAGGCACTCCACCTCGGCGGGGGTGGCGCAGGTGAACCCAACACAGCCCGCCTGGTGCTGGAGGTGGGCGGCCTCCACCATCTTGGAGGTCTTCCAGTGGGGACGGAGCGCCACTCCAAGGTCCCGCATCCGCCGCGCCATGTCCGTGATGTTGTGTTCCAGCACCGCCCGGTCCACCACCAGGGCGGGGGTGGGAATGGAGGAGAGAGCCTTGTCGATCATGAGTCGGCCCAGTCTCCTGCGTGCCTTTCTACCAGTAGATGTTTCTGCACCTTGCCGGTGTCCCCCCGGGGTAGGCGGTCGGTCAGCACCAGGCGCTTGGGTTTCATATGGGAGGCGAGGCGGTTTCCCACCCATTGGGCCAACTCCTCCAGCGTGGGGGTGGCGCCCGAACTGGGAACCACCACCGCGGTCACCGCCTCCCCCCACAGGCGGTCGGGGAGGCCGATCACCGCGGCCTCCGCAACCTCGGGGTGATGGGAGAGTGTGTTCTCGATCTGCGACGGGGAGATGTTGACGCCTCCGCTGATGATCAACTCCTTTATCCTGCCTGCCAGGTAAAGGTACCCCTGGCGATCCTGATGCGCCAGGTCCCCGGTGTGAAGCCAGCCTTCCCGGATTGCCCTGGCGGTGGCTTCCGGCTGGCGCCAGTAGCCGGACATCAGCTTCGGGGTGCGGATCAGGAGTTCTCCCACCTCCCCCGGCGGGGCCTCCCGGCCATCGGGTCCCCGGATCTTCATGTCCACTCCCACGATGGGACGGCCGCAGGAGAGCCCGGACGGGTCCGTGCCTATTCCCTGGCGATGGTCCTCCGCTCCGAGACCGGCGCAGGCCGCCGCAGCTTCGGTTAGCCCGTACCCGTGGTAGAGGCTGCACGGGAGGGATTCCATCATCCTTTCCACCAGGTCGGACCCGGTGGGGGATGCGCCATAGAGCAAGAGCCGCATCGAGGCGAAGCTCTCGGGGTCGAAGCCGGGCGAATCCAGAATCCTCTGCAGTTGGGTGGCCACCATGATTGTTGTCGTCACCCCCTCGTCGGTTATGGTCGACATCGCCCCTTCGGCGTCGAAGGAGGGGAGCACCACATGGGTCTGTCCGTCCACCAGCATGGTGATCACCCGCAACCCGGCGGATGCGTGATAGAGGGGCGTGGCGGAGAGGTACACATCCGAGGGCCTGAATTCCTGGGCGACGGCGGTGACGAAGGCGTTGAACGTCAGGGCGGCATGGGAGAGGCACACGCCCTTGGGGTCGCCGGTTGTTCCGCTGGTGTAAATGATCAGGGCGGTGTCCTCCGGCAGGGCCGTGGCCGGGGCCGGATCGACTGAGGCGAGGAGTCGGCGAAACCCCGGGCTGTCGTGTTCGAGCAGCGTCCCGTTGGAGTAGGTCTGCGACACTGTCTCCCCGTGGTCAGAATCAACGATCACCGCCCGGGGCTCGGCGTCGGTCAGTTGCCGGGCGACTTCGGCCGGGGCCAGTCGCGTGGAGACGGGGACCGCGGAGGCGCCCAGCCAGGCGGCGCCCAAGTAGGCGTCGAAGAACGCCAGGCCGGCGGACGCCATCACCCCCACCCGGTCGCCTCGGCCCACCCCCGTCCGGGCCAGGACGGCCGCCACCCTCCCCACCCGCCGGTGAAGCTCGGAGTAGTTGAGAGACGGACCGCCCACGATCCCTACCGCCCGTCGCTCGGGATATAGCCGAGCAGAGCGTTCCAGGAGGTCGGTGATCAGCGCAGGCATGGTCTCAGAACGATACAACCGGGGCCGGCGGGGGCGCTATGGACCAGTCGTTCGCCGGTGACGGCAATGGCGTCGCCAGGCGGTGTGGGACGCGTCAAGCAGATTCGGACTGCGATCCCAGGTTGGAGAGGAGCACGATCCCGGTGCCGATCAGCAGCGCCACGGGGTTGGCGATGGAGACTTCGGCGAAGAGCCATATCCAGAGCATCTGGAGCACCGGGGTGAAGAAGATGATCCGCTGGACGCTCAAACTGGAGGTCACGTACATCGAATACCGGTAGCTGAGCGCCCCGCCCGCGTTGAAGATCCCGATAAGGGTCAGGAACCCCACGGTGGACCAGGACAGTTCGAAAGTCTTCTCGGTTGGTGGGAAGAACAGTGCGCTTCCCAGGAGGGTTAGCGGGAGGCCGATGACCCGCGCTGCCACTGCCGAATAGGTGGAGTTCCAGGCCAGGTCGTTCGGGTCGTCGTCGGGCCAGCTCATCAGCCGGCCGACGGAAATAGTCCCCCACAGACTCCAGACGCCGGTGGCCGTGCCGATCACCGCCACGGTTATCCCCTGCCAGTTGAGGGCGCCGACCTCCCCGGTCTCCGACCAGATCACCAGTGCGGCGCCCAGGAAGGAGAAGGCCATCAGCATCCAGTACTTTCCTGTGATGACGTGGGGGGATGCCCGGTCCCTGGAGGAGATTCTCCTGCCCAGTCTGGCGGCCGCCCAGACCATGCCGATGAAGGCCAGTTGGAAGATGATGGTCACCACCAGAGGGTCGATCAGGGTGGCGGCCCAGACCCAGAAGGCCAGATCGAGAGCGAATCCGATCGTCATCCAGAATGCCGGCGTTCGCGCCACCTCCCAGGGTGTCCGGATACGAACCGGCTCCCCGTCCTTGCCCCAGTACAGCAGCAGCCCGGCGGCTTTTCCCTTCCAGTCCCTGTTCTTTGCGGGGAGCACGAAGAGCAACGCGGCCAGACCCGCCCCTTGGAAGACGAACGACCAGGAGCGCCACACGAAGGGGTCGTCGCTGGTGTGGGTGAAGAGGTAGAGCACCGGTCCCACGGAGAGGCCGAAAGCCGCACTCCCGGCCCATAGGGTCCCCTTGGTGGTTGGGTTCACGGGTCGAGGGGTCCTGTCTCTGGTCTGGCTGGCGGGCGACGTAGTCCGGTTGGGCAACCGCCCACGGGCCTTCGGTGCTTCCGAGGTTAGCCTTCCGGCCCCTCCCGTGGGCTGCATGGTCGGGGTAAAGCAGGCGTCGGATTCAGAGTGGATCCTTGGTTTGGGCCTGGGATCCCAGGTTGGCGAGGAGCACGATCCCGGTGCCGAGCAGTAGCGCTTGGGGGTTGGCGATCGAGACTTCGGCGAAAGCCCAGATCCAGAGCATCTGGAAGGCGGGGTTGAAGAACATGATCCGCTGGACGCTAAGACTGGAAGTTACGTACAGCGAGTACCGGTAGCCCAGCCCCCCGGCCGCATTGGAGACTCCGAGGAGGCTGAGGAGTCCCAACATGGCCCAGTTGATCTCGAAGCTGTTCTCAGTGGGCGGGAAGAAGACTGCGCTTCCCAGGAGAGCCAGGGGGAGGGCGAGAATCCGACCGGCCACCGCCGCAAAGGTGGCGTTCCACACCAGATCGTGAGAGTTGCCGCCCGGCCATCCCATCAGATGCCCGGTTGAGATGGATCCCCAGAAGGTCCCGACTGCGGTGGCGGCGCCTGCGAGAGAAAGGACGACACCGAACCAGTTGAGGGCGCCGACCTCCCCGGTCTCCGACCAGATGACCAGGGCGGCCCCGAAGAAGGAGAGGACCATCAGGGCCCAATACTTCCCGCTTATGACATGGGGCGAGTTGCGCCGACCAGCGGACATTTTCTTCCCCAGCCTGGCGGCCATCCACACCATCCCGATCACGAACAACTGGAAGATCGTGTTTACCACCAGGGGGTCGATGAGGGTTGCAGCCCAAACCCAGACGGCCAGGTCCAAGGGGAAGCAGACCACCATCCAGAACGCCGGGGTTCGCAGCACTTCCAGGGGATTTCGGACCCGAACCGGTTCGCCGGTGTCGCCCCAGTAGTACAGGAGTCTTTTGGCTTTCTGCCTCCAGTCCTTATCGGTGGCGGGAACCAGGAGGATCACCGGGGCCAACAAAAGCGTCTGGAAGACGAACGACCAGGACCGCCAGACGAACGGATCGTCGCTCACATGTGTGTAGAGGTATAGAAGGGGCAACCAGGAGCCCAAGACCACCGAGCTGACGGCCCACAGCGTCCCCTGGGTGGTTGGCTTCACCGGTCGGAGGGTCCTGTCGGGTTCACGGGGGAGGTCACAGTGTCTTGGCCTGGGTTCCCAGGTTGGAGAGGAGCACGAGCCCTGCTCCGATGAGGAGAGCAGAGGGGTTGGCGATGGATACGTCTACGAAGATCCATATCCAGAGCATCTGGAGAATGGGAGAGAAGAACATGATCCGCTGGACGCTCAAGCTGGTGGTGACGTAGAAGGAGTACCTGTGGCTGGACGCTCCAACCGCGTTGAACGCTCCTGTCAGGGCCAGGAGCCCCAGGGTGGACCAGAAGAGGTCGAAACTGTTTTCGGTCGGGGGGAAGAACAGTGCGCTCCCGCCCAGGGTGAGGGGGAGGGCCAGAAACCGTCCGACCACCCCTGAGAAAGAGGAGTGCCACACCAGGTCGTTGGGGTCGGTGCTCGGCCACGCGATGAGGCGGCCGAGGGAGATGGTTCCCCAGAAACTGCCGACCGCGGTGGCGGTTGCGGCGAAGGCCACCACTATGCCCAGCCAGTTGAGGGTTCCGACCTTGCCGGTCTCCGACCAGATGACGAGGGCGGCGCCCAGGAAGGAGAGGCCCGTCAGCGTCCAGTACTTCCCGCTCATGACGTGAGGGGAGGCCTGGCGCCCGGTTGACATCTTCTTGCCGAGCCGGGCCGCCATCCAAACCAGGCCGATCAGGAACAACTGGAAGATGATGGTCACCACCAGCGGGTCGATGAGAGTCGCCGCCCAAACCCAGAATGTCAGGTCGAGAGCGAAGGAGATCACCATCCAGAACGCCGGAGTGCGCAGCAGTTCTATCGGATTCCGGACCCGGGCCGGCTCTCCGCTATCCCCCCAGTAATAGAGCAGTCGTCGGAGTTTCTTCCTCCAGTTCCTCTTCGAGGCGGGGACCAGCAGGAGCACGGGGACCAACCCCGCCGCCTGGAAGGCGAACAGCCAGGAGCGCCACACGAATGGGTCGTCGCTGACATGGGTGAAGATGTAGAAAAGAGGTAGCCAGGAACTGGTGGCCGCCGCCCCCACTGCCCACATTGTCCCCTTGGTGATCGGGTTCACCGGTCGAACGGTCCTCTTCTCTGCTCTGGCCTGCTTGGGGTTGGTGACTGGATGACCCCGGTGGGCAGTCGCCGGCGAGGCTTCGTCCTTCATGAAGGTTAGCTCTCGGGTACCGCCCGGTAGGGGAACGGGACAGCGGGTTACGGACCCTTTCGCCATCAGGGCGGAGGGATGATGACGCAGACGGGATTCAAGCGGACTTGGTCTGGTGACCCAGGTTGGAGAGGAGCACGATGGCGGTGCCGATCAGGAGGACCTGGGGCTTGGCGATGGAGACGTCGGCAAAAATCCAGAGCCACAACATCTGAAGGGGCGGGGAGAAGAACATGATCCGCTGGACGCTCAACCTGGAGGTCACATACAGCGAGTAGCGGTGGCTGACCGCCCCGGCCATGTTGAACACTCCTATCAGGCTCAGAAAACCGAGGGTGGTCCAGGTGAGGTCGAAGCGGTCGTCGGTGGAGGGAAAGAAGAGGACGCTTCCCAGAAGCGTCAGGGGGAGGGCGAAGAACCGTCCCACCACGGCCGAGAGAGAAGCGGCCCAAACCAGGTTGTTCGGGTCGTCGTCGGGCCATGTCATGAGACGCCCGGTGGAGACGGTCCCCCAGAAACTTCCGATTCCGAAGGCGGTGGCGGCGAGGGCCAAGGCTATGCCCAGCCAATTCAGAGTCCTGACTTCCCCGGTCTCCGACCAGACGACCAGGGCGGCGCCGAGGAAGGAAGACGCCATGAGGGCCCAGTGCTTTCCGGCTATGACATGCGGCGCGGTCCGGCGTCCGGCGGAGATCTTCCTGCCCAGCCTGGCTGCCATCCACACCATCCCGATCGGGAACAACTGAAAAACGAGGGTCGCCACCAGCGGGTCGATCAGGGTAGCTGCCCAAACCCAGAAGGTCAGATCCACGGCGAAGCCGATGACCATCCAGAAGGCGGGTGTTTTCAACACCTCCAGCGGGTTCCGGACCCGGACCGGCTCACCGCCGTCTCCCCAGTAGAACGGGAACCTACGGATCTTGGCTCTCCAGTCCTTGTCCTGGGCCGGCATCACGACCAAGGCCAGCCCCAACACCCCCGACTGGAAGAGGATGAGCCATGAGCGCCAGACGAAGGGATCGTTGCCGGTATGGGTATTCAGAAAGAACAGGGGCAACCAGGAGAGGGAGACAGCTGCTCCGACGGCCCATAGGGTGCCCTTGGCAGTTGGGTTCACCGGTCGAGGGATCCTGTTCTCTGGTCCGGCATGCTCAAGGCCGGCGACACGTGCCCACGAAGATCAAGTGCCGGTGAGGATCGGTCCATTCTCGGAGGCTAACCCCCGAGGCCGCGGCAGGGGAGTGTTCACTAGGATGCCAAGTGTGCTGATGGCGGAGGTCCCCACCCCGCCAGACAGGTGTTCAGCAGTTCCCATTTGGGAGGTAGGTGATGAGTTTCAAGTCGGTTGACCACATCGGGATCACAGTTGCGGATCTGGAAGTCTCGGTTCCGTGGTGGAGCTACTTTCTCGAGTCTGATCCCTTCATGCAGGGAACCTGGGTGGCTGCGGAGATCGACGACTATGTGGGTGACATCGTGGGTTATCCGGATTGCGACATGTCGGGAGCGTTCTGGGCGCTACCCGGCGGCACCGTGCTGGAGATGCTCCAGTATCACAACCCACCGCCGGGAAAGGTTGACATGGCGACCTACAACGCCGGGAACACCCACTTATGCCTGGAGACCCACGACATTCACCGCGACTACCAGCGGATGCGGGGACGAGCCGAGTTCCGCTCTCCCGAGCCGGTTCGCTGCGCCTGGGGAAGGTATGAAGGAGCCCTCACCTGTTACCTGCGGGACCCCGACGGCATCTCCATCGAGTTGATCGAGTTCGGGCAGGTGGGAAGGCCGTTCCAGGTCGAAAGCCCCTTCGTCGACCCTTACGGATAGGGCGGCCGCAGCAACCTCGCGTCGGGTTGCGACTGGCGGGCTTACCAGTAGACGACCGCCGGAAAACTTTGTGAAGGCGGTGCCTCTTCTGGGCCCGGAGTTTCCCTTCCTTGGGGCGATCCGGCCGCTTTAGGCCGGGGTCAGCCTGACCTTCACTTCGGCGGGGGAGCGGAGGGAGTAGCCGGTCAGGGGGGGAGGACCGTTCACCCACTCGGCCCACCGGACCCGGTCCATGAAGCGGTTGATCACCACCTCCATCTCCATCAGGGCCAGGAGCGACCCGGTGCAGTGGTGCTTTCCCGCACCGAACGGCAGGATGTCGGCGCGAGGTGTGAACTGGCGGAAGGCGCTGTCGGCGAATCTGTGCAGTTGGAACTCATCGGGAGACTCGAACCAGGTCTCGTCCCGGTTGGCCGACGCCAACAGCACCATGATCTTGTCGCCTGCGCCGATCCCCACTCCAGCCAAGTCCGTGTCAACTTTCGCCTTTCTCACCAGTGCGTGGGCCGGAGCCAGGAAACGGAGGATCTCCGCGCAGGCCAGAGTCACCAAATCCCGGTCCTCTCTGATCTCCTCCCAGAGATTCCGGTCCGAGAACAGCACCCACATCAGGTTGGACAGACCCCGCGAAGTGGTCTCGACTCCGGCCGCCAGCAGCAGCGAGCAGGTGGAGGCGATCAGTTCCGTGGAGAGGGGTTCTCCGTCGATCTGTGCTTGGCACATTTCGGAGAGAAGGTCATGGGTCGGTCGGAGGCGCTTCTCGGCGATGATCGGCGCCAGGTACTCACCCAGCGCCTCCCGGGCTTCGACGCCCTGGCGGGTGATCTCCGGATCGTTTCTGATGTTGGTGACGCTGGCTTTGCCGATCGCGTCGTACCACCCGCGGAAACGCGCAACGTCGGGGATGCCCATCATGGTGGCAGTCACATCCATCGGAAGCGACGTGTTGAGGCCCTGGTGGAGTTCAGCCGGGCGGTCCCACGGTAATTCGTCAAGCAGTCGAGCGGTTATCTGCTCGGTCATCTCCCGCAACTCCCCGGCCAGTTTGCCGCGGTGGCGGATCCACCGGCTCAACAGGCCGGAGTGGCGCCGGTGCTCCCGCCCTTCCATATGCAGGATGACCCGGCCATGGATGGCGGAAGACCCCGGACCGCCCATCAGGGGAGCGAAACGGCTTTCGTCTTCCAGGACCTCCGCTACTTCCGAGCGCCGGGAAGCCACCCATCCCTCGATTCTGGGGCTCCAGAAAACCGGAGCATGGCGCCGGGCCCGAGCGTAGAACGGAAAAGGATCGGCCTCGTCCACGACCACCTTTGCGAACTCGGCTAGAAGGTCTGGTGAGGTGTTATTTTTCATTGATGGAAATGCGGGGTATCCGGGCGTCTGCGGCCGAGGGCCTGGTTGGTTCTGTATTATGGTATACAAAGCATCCCCGCCGAACAGAGCCGGGGAAGCGATATCCCAAGACGAATCTATTCGCCAACGGAGGTAACCAGTGAGAAAATTCTTAGCAGTACTGGGAGTCCTGGCTCTCTTGGCCGCAGCCTGCGGAGACGGGGACGAGGAACCCACTGCCACCACTGAAGCAGCGGTGGTAACCACCACCGCCGCGCCGACTGAGACTCCCGAGGAACCCGCCGAGGAACCTGCCGAGGAACCCGAGGAGCCGGCTGAGCCTGACTATCCCGAGATCACCATCAACATCGGTCACTCGGGCGCTCCGGACGGTTATGCCGACGTGGCGGCCGTCAAGTTCAAGGAGTTGGTCGAAGAAGGCTCCGGCGGCCAGATCACGGTGGAAGTCTTCCCGTCGTCACAGATCGGTTCCGAGCGTGAATTGGTCGAGGGCGCCCAGTTGGGCTCGATCGATGCCGGCGTGGTGTTCGCCGGGATTCTGGAGAGTTTCGTTCCCGAGATGGGAGTTGTGAACCTGCCCTTCCTGTTCGACGGTCAGGACCACGTGAACGCGGTGTTCGACGGTCCGGTGGGACGCGAGCTTCTCGGCTTGGCCGAGGGTGTGGGCATCAAGGCCCTGGCCATCGGCCAGTTCGGTCTGCGTTCGATGATGAACAGCCAGCGGCCGATCTATACCCCCTCGGATGCGGCGGGCCTGAAGTTCCGGGTTCCCGAATCCGACATCTATATCCGGACCTATGAGTTGGTGGGCGCCAATCCGGTGCCGCTGCCGGGTCCGGAGATCTTCACTTCGTTGCAGAACGGGGTGGTTGACGGGACCGGCGCGCCGATCTTCGCGGCGGTCACCCAGAAGTACTACGAGACGCCGGTCAAGTACCTGTCGCTCACCGAGCACATCTACGCGGCGCTTCTCATGTTCATGTCGGGTGAGCTGTGGGACAGCCTGACCCCCAAGGCCCAGGACCTGATCGAGCAGTCGGCTTCCGCCGCTGCCGCGCATCAGCGGGCCGAAGCAGCCAAGTTGGACGCCGGCTACCTCGCCGAGTTGCAGGACCAGGGCTGGCAGGTCAACGACGTCGACAAGGGCCTGTTCCGCACCGCGGTGGCGGGCGTCTATGACGAGCGTCCCGAGTTGGCCGAGTGGGCCGATCGCATCCGTGCGGTGAGCCCGACCGGCGCCGTGGACGTCTCCCTCCTGCCAGAGATCACCATCAATATCGGGCATTCGGGTGCTCCGGACGGTTATGCCGACGTGGCGGCCGTCAAGTTCAAGGAGTTGGTCGAGGAGCGCTCGGGCGGCCGCATGACCGTGGAGGTCTTCCCGTCGTCGCAGATCGGTTCCGAGCGTGAACTGGTCGAGGGCGCCCAGTTGGGCTCGATCGATGCCGGTGTGGTGTTCGCCGGACTCCTGGAGAGCTTCGTTCCCGAGATGGGAGTGGTGAACCTGCCCTTCCTGTTCGACGGTCAGGACCACGTTGACGCGGTGTTTGACGGTCCGGTGGGACGCGAACTCCTGGGCTTGGCCGAGGAAGTGGACATCAAGGCCCTGGCCATCGGCCAGTTCGGTCTGCGTTCGATGATGAACAGCCAGCGGCCGATCTATACCCCCTCGGATGCGGCGGGCCTGAAGTTCCGGGTTCCCGAATCCGACATCTATATCCGGACCTATGAGTTGGTGGGCGCCAATCCGGTGCCGCTGCCGGGTCCGGAGATCTTCACTTCGTTGCAGAACGGGGTGGTTGACGGGACCGGCGCGCCGATCTTCGCGGCGGTCACCCAGAAGTACTACGAGACGCCGGTCAAGTACCTGTCGCTCACCGAGCACATCTACGCGGCGCTTCTCATGTTCATGGGTGGCGAGTTGTGGGACGGCCTGGGTCCGGCCGCACAGCAGTTGGTGCAGCAGGCTGCCATCGAGGCCGCCGCGCATCAGCGGGCCGAAGCGGCCAAGCTGGACGCCGGTTACCTCGCAGAACTGCAGAACCAGGGCTGGGAGGTCAACGACGTAGACAAGGACGCTTTCCGCGCTGCGGTTGCGGGCGTCTATGACGAACGGCCCGAGTTGGCCGAGTGGGCGGACCGCATTCGTGCGGCTGCTCCGTGAGCTCGGTAGCCGGATTAATTAGCAAAGGCAGTCGGAGCACCATTTCGGTGCTCCGACTGCTCCTAGCCGTGCTGCTGGGCGGCCTGTCGCTTCTGATGTTCGTGCAGGTCGTGATGCGGTACGTTTTCAACTCTTCGATCGTGTGGTCCGAGGAGGTGCCCAGAATCATGCTCATCTGGTTGGTGTTCGTGGGTCTGGCCACCACCATGAAGGGAAAGCACCTGATCATCGACGTGGTGCGGGAGCGTCGCTGGATAGCGGTGGTCTCCATCGTCTTCAAATGGGCCATGCTGATCTTCTTCGTTTACTACGGGACGGTTCTGGCCGCCAAGGTTTCGGGCCAGACCATGCCGATCACCAAGATCTCCCGCTCCTGGCAGTACGCGGCCGCTCCGGTGGGCGCCGCCCTGGCGCTGATCCTGGGAGTGGACGAGATCTTCGACTTGTTCCGGTCATCTGATTCCGAAGAGCCGTCCTCCGTGGCGGCTGCGGAGGCCTGAGCCATGCTGCTGCTGGCGGTGTTCGGGACGTTGTTCCTGTTGCTGCTGCTGCGGGTGCCGATCTTTGCGGCGCTGGGCGGCGCCACCATCGTGGGCGTCCTGCTGCACCCTTCGGCCTCCCTCATCGACGTGGTGCGCAACTCCATCAACGGGATCGACTCGTTGGTGCTGTTCGCGGCGCCCCTGTTCGTTCTGGCCGGCAATCTCATCCTGGCGGGAGGCGTTTCCCGGCGTTTGATCGGCTGGGTGGACCTTCTGTTCGGTTTCAGCCGGCTCCGCCTGGCATATGTGAACGTGTTCGGGTCGATGTTCTTCGGGGGGATCTCCGGTTCGGCCACCGCCGACTCCGCAGCCATCGGCTCGGTGCTGGTGCCGGAGATGAAAAAGGGTGGGTATCCCACTCCCTACGCGGCGGGGGTCACCGCCGCTTCGAGTTCAATAGGGATCATCGTCCCTCCCAGCGTGCCGATGATCCTGGCGGGGGCCGCCACCAGTGTCTCGATCACCAAGCTGTTCGTGGGAGGGTATGGCCCCGGAATACTGATCGCGGTCTCCCTGGCCACGGTGGCCTGGATAAGGCGCCCGCGTTCGGGCGTGAAGGCCGATCCCGAGAGGTTCAGCATCAAGCGCATGGGCACAACCACCTACAAGGCGTTGCCCGCCCTGGTCTTCCCGGTGGTGATCATGGGAGGGATCCTGGCCGGAGTCTTCACGGCCACCGAAGCAGCGGCGGTGGCGGTGGTCTATTCGCTTCTGGTAGCCATCTTCATATACCGGGAGATGGGATGGAAGACCTTCTTCAAAATTCTCAAGGAATCGGCCGAGTTCGCCGCGGTGTTGTTCATCATCGTCGCCACGGCCCAGGCTTTCGGGCGGTTCCTGACCCTGGCCAAGGTGCCCCAGCAGCTCACCGAGTTCATGCTGGGATTCTCGAGCACCCCGGCGGTGGTGATCCTGATGATGATCCTTCTCCTCCTGATCATCGGCACCTTCATGGAGACAGTCCCCATCGTGCTGGTGCTCTATCCCATCCTCGAGCCGATCGCCACCTCACCCGAGGTGGGGATGGATCCCATCCACTACGGTGTCACCTTCATGGGCGCCATCGCGGTCGGCCTCCTCACTCCCCCCTACGGAGTTCTCCTGTTCGTCAACTCCAAGATCGCCGGGATCCCCTCTGCCGACCTGATCAGGGCCGTGCTGCCCTTCATCGCGGTGCTCATCGTCGACGTGCTGATCATCGCCTTCTTCCCACCCCTCACTCTGGGGCCGGTGAATTTCTTCTTCGGCTAGCTTTCCATGAAAGGTCCTTCCATGTCCAGAGACGACTTCCGCATCCTCTCCTTCGTGAACCACATCCCCGTCCACCCCAGGGTGGATGAGTTCCTGGCCGAGACGGCCCGCCGGGGAGTGGACGCGGTGTGCTCGCAGGGCACCGGGATGGACTTCGGCCCTTACATGCTGGGGAGCGGCACCCAGTTCACCAGCGAGAACTTCCGTGAGAACGTCCGACCCTACATGCGCTTCGCCAAGGAACAAGGCGTTCCGTTCGTGTTCTCGGTGGGGATCGCCGGGGGGCGTACCCAGTTGGACGAGTGCCTCGATCGGGTGGACGAGATCACCTCGGAGGAGGACCTGCCGCTCCGGATCGCAGTGATCGACGGAGAAGTCGACAGGGAGATGCTGGCCGAGCGGATCAGAAGCGGGGCGAAGGCCCCCCGGGCCGTGGAGTCGCCCCACCTCTCGGAGATGCTGACTCCCGAAGACGTCGAGGCGTCCGAACACATTGTGGCGCAGATGGGGCCCGAGCCGATCATGGCAGCCTTGGAGGCCGGGGTGGACGGAGTGATCACCGGGCGGGCCCTCGATGTGGGGATATACATGGCTCCTCCGCTGGCGGCCGGATTCCCTCGCGGGTCCACCACCCACATGGCCAAGGTGCTGGAGTGCGCCGGCCTGGCGCTCCATCCCGGCGACCCGTCCGAGCCGATCTACGGAGTTCTGGAGCCCGACGCCATCACCGTCTACCCGGTGTCGGACACCCAGGCCGCCACGGCCCGGTCCATCGCCAGCCACTCCATGTACGAGCGGGACAACCCCTTCATGGAGAAGAACCCGGGAGGATATCTCGACCTGACCGACGCCACCTACACCGAGGTCCCCGGTTCGGGGGTGCGCTCGGAGGGGGCCATCTGGGTTGACACGCCCTACACGATCAAGCTGGAAGGCGCCCGCCGGGAAGGGTACCGCACCATTGCCGTGTTCGGAGTGCGGGAACCGGCTTTCATCGACTGCCTGGACTGGTTCCTGGACAACATCCGCTCCACCATCTCCGGGTCACCGCGCTTCGGGCACCTGGATGAGGGAGAGCATTACCAGATCACCTTCGACCAGTACGGGCGAAACGGCGTGCTGGGTCCCAACGAGCCGCTCCGGGGACGGACGCCCCATGAGATCGGCCTTTTGGTGGATGTCATCGCCGAAACCCAGGAACTGGCCGAGAACCTGGCCTACTTTATCTGCATGGAACTGTGGATAAAGCCCTACCCGAACCGCCAGACGTCGGCGGGGAACCTGGCAACCCGGTTCGCTCCCCCCACCATCAATGTCGGCCCGGCGTTCTCGTTCAATGTATGGCATCTCCTGGAAGTGGAAGACCCCCTGGAACTCTTCCCCTACCAGGTGGTCGACTTCCCGAGGGGCCGTTGATGCCTCGGCTTCGCGACTTCGCCAAGACCCTCCGGTCCAAGAACTGCGATCCCTTCAACACCACCTTCGATGTTTTCTTCGACTCCGAAGAGGCTTACCGGCAGGTGAAGGACTCGGGACGGATCACCGCCGAGGTGCTGGCGCCGCTGTACGGGCTCACCAACGACCAGGTGCTGGGCATCTACTTCCTGGACAATGCCCTGGCCTTCAAGGTCACCATGGTGAAGGACATCGCCTCCTCCGATCCGGCCTGCAAGGACGTGTTCGGCGCCCACCAGCACCTGATGCTCGCCGATCTCGAGATACCGGAGGAACAGAGATGAGACTGTTGGACCCCCGAGCCGAGGAATACCGCCGGTTGGACGGCGCCGATCCCCTCAAGCCCGTGGAAGCTGTGGAACTGAACGTGGGCATCCTCAACTCCCGCTGGGAGTCGATGACCCGCATCGCCGCACTGGTGGACGAGCGCCTCCGGCGCCTGTCGTTCATCAGGGACGTTCGGCACTGGAAGATCAAGCACTCCGAGCCCACGCCCCAGGAGGTGATCGATCAGGTGGTGGGTTACAGCCATTTCGCGGTGCTGGGACTCGGCAACTGAGGGGCTTGCACAGCGTGGAGTTGCCACGACGGGACCGAGTTGAGAAAGCGGGGGCTGGGAACGGTGGTGCTGATCACCGAGGCCTTCGAGGAGTTGGCCAAAGCCACCCTGGCCAGCCGGGGAGTGCCCGATCTGCCCATGGTGATCTTCCCGCACCAGACCGAGGTGATGACCACCGAGGAGTTGCGGCCGTATGTGGAGTTGGCGGTTGATCATGAGATCGTCCCCCTCATCGAAGCGGTCCGGCAACCCTTGGCCTGAGCGGCCGGAGGACTGCGTCTAGATGGAGTTGTTGTCCCGGGAGCTTGACTGTCCGACCGATCTGGGCCTGGACGCGATCCAGGACTGGTTCCACGAAGAGGACCTCTCCGACGGACTGCCGGTGATACCCCCCACGCCCGGGCGAGTGGCCGCCATGGTGGCCGGGAGTGGACGCGACCCGAGTGAAGAGATTGGGATCATCGACCCCAAGCGGGGGGTGGCCACCGTGGAGAAGCTGGCCATCAACGCGGTGATGGCCGGATGCCTTCCCTCCTACATGCCCGTGATCGTCGCCGCCGTCTCCGCCATGTGCGAACCCATCTTCAACCTGCACGCCATCCAATCCACCACCAACCCGGCCACGCCCCTGGTGGTGGTGAACGGGCCGATCCGCCGGGAGCTCTCCATGAACACCGACCGTAACCTGCTCGGTCCCGGCAACCGGGCCAACGCCACCATCGGCCGGGCACTGCGGCTGGCCATGCGAAACCTGGGGGGCGCCTACATCGGGGTGGACCAGGCCACCCACGGAAGCCCGGCGAAGTACAGCCTGGTGGTCCCCGAGGACGAGGAGTCGAGTCCCTGGGAGCCGTTGCACGTCCAGTTGGGGTACCGGCCGGATGAGTCCACCGTCTCGGTGGCGGGCATCGAGTCGGTGATCAACTCCACCGCGGTGTGGTGGACGCCCGACTCCCTGGCCAAGATGCTGGCCAAGACCCTCCGCTCCACCGCCACCAGCCAGTTCTTCTCCCGGGGGACGCTCACCCTGTTGATGAGCCCCGCCCACGCCGGGGTGTTCGCCCGGGACGGGTGGAGCAAGAAGCGCCTGGCAGAGCACCTGTGGGAGATGGGGAAGGTCCCGCTGTCCGACTACCCGCCCGAGGGCAACATCCCGCAGGGAGATTGGACGGTGGATGAAGACCGCGTGCTGATTTGCGAGACGCCCGACGATCTGCGGATCGTGGTCGGAGGCGGCACCGAGGGAAACGCCTCCCACTCGGTGTTCTTCTCGGGATTCTGCCTTTCCAAGGGCGTGACCAGGAGGATCGAGTGACCGGGGACCTGCTGGATCATCTTCGCTCCGAGGTGGAGCCCCGGGTGGACGCCTGGGAGGAGGAAGGCCATGTTCCGCCCGAAGCGCTCTGGGAGGTGGGGCGCCGCTTCGGGCTGCTGGGGATGATGACTCCCGCCGACCGGGGCGGGCATCCGAGGCCGTGGGCGGAAATTGTGGCGGTGGCCGCCGCCCTGGGCCGTGTGTACCGGCCTTTCGGGTTCCTGCTCACCAACGCACTGATCGCCGGGTACCTGGCGGAGGTCGCCAACGACCTGCAGTGGAACAGGCGCGGGCTTCCCATCGTGGAGGGTCGGGCCGCTTCGGTGTTGGCTCTGAACGAACCGGACTCCGGTAACGACCTGGCGGCCCTTGCCACCATTGCCGAAAAGAGTGACGGGGGTTTCCGGCTTACGGGGACCAAGACCTACATTCCCAACGCCGACCAGGTCGACTTCCTGCTGGTGGCCGCCCGGGAGGCCCCGGATGCCGATCCGTCGATCTACGCGGTTGATCCCGGTGCGCGGGGAACCCAGGTGCGGCGACTGGGCCCGACCATGGCGCTGCGAGGAGTGCATCTGTGCGAGATCGAGTTCGACGGGTGCCTCGTGGCCCCCGAGGACCGGATAGGGGACATGAGAGCCCTATGGCCGCATCTGGGAAGGAGTCGCTTGCTCACCGCCGGGCTGGCACTGGGGTGCGCCACCGAGGCCCTGGAGTTGGCTCTCGAATACACCGCCCGGACCCGCCGGTTCGGAAAGCCCCTCAACCGCCAGGGCGCGGTCCAGCAGAGCCTCGCCGGGATGGGAATAGCGGTGGAGACCGGCCGGATCTATCTGGATCACGCCGCGTCGCGGGTCGACGCCGGCGAACGGGCGTCGCTTCAGATCTCGGCGGCCAAGGTGTATGCGACGGATCTGGCGATGAGCGTGACGACCTCGGCCACCCAACTCATGGGAGGGTGGGGATACCTTACCTCCGGCAAGGTGGAGAGGCTGATGAGAGAGGCGAAACTCAACCAGATCGTGGACGGGGCAAACGAGATCCACCGCACCCTGATCGCCAGGGAGTTGTCCGATCGATACTCAGAGAAGGGAGAGAAATGAGCGATCAAGTTTCTTCTGTGGCCGTGATAACCGGCGGGGCCAGCGGCATCGGATGGAAGACCGCCGAGTTGCTGCTGGAACGCCGCCCGGATGTGGCCTGCGCGCTGGTTGACCTCAACGAGGCCCAGTCCGCAGAGTTGATCGAACGCTTCGGCGAGGAACGGGTCCGTTTCGTGCAGTGCGACGTAACCGATCCGGCGGCTGTGAACGCCGCTGCGGAGGAGATCGAGAGATGGAACAGCCCGATCAGGATGCTGGTCACCTGCGCGGGGATCCAGATCGTGGGGGATAGCTTCGAGTTGGCGGTCGAGCATTGGCAGAAGGTAACCGGGGTGCACCTGAATGGGACCTTCTACTGGTGTCAGGCGGCAGGGAGGGCCATGAGGGACGGGGGAGGGGGATCGATCGTCACCGTGGGTTCGATAGCACAGGACTTCGGGTTTCCCGGCCGGGCCGCCTACACCACCTCGAAGGCAGGGATCGGGGGCCTCACCAGGGTGCTGGCGGTGGAGTGGGCCCCGGCGGGGATCAGGGTCAACCAGGTGATCCCAGGGATGGTGGAGACCCCGCTCTTCCAGCGGGCGGCCGCCCAGGGAATCGTGGACGCCGAGGCGGCCGCTTCCGAGCATGCCCTGGGACGGCTGGGGGCCACCGGGGAACTGGCCGAGGCCATCGTGTTTTTGCTGTCGGAACAAGCAAGTTTCATCACCGGGGAACTGGTGCATGTGGACGGGGGCTTCCGGGCCCAGCGTCTCGAGTAGAAGGAGCGCATTCAAAACATGGCAAAAGACAGAATCAACTGGGACAGAGTCAACGCATACATGGAGCGGAGCAAGACCCGCGCCGTGCTGAAGCCCTACGGGATGCCCGACATCACCAACCCCTTCACCTCCGCATACGCCGATGTGGACGTGTCGCCGCGCTGGCCCATCTCAGAGGAGGTGGCCATCTCGGTTGCGCTTACCGGTGGGTTCTTCATGACCCGCCACAACCCGGCGCAGCCCATCAGCGAACAGGAGATTATGGAAGCAGGGAGGGCTTGTATGCGGGCGGGTGCTACGGCCCTGCACATTCATGTTCGTAACGAGGCGGAGTGGTCCATTCTGGATCTGGCCCGGTTCGTCACCATCATCGAACCGCTCCGCGACGAGTTCGAGGACCTGTATGTCTCTGCGGGCGAAGTAGCGATCGGTCCCGACGACTGGAACGAAATGATCAAGATCTCCAACTCGGGCCTGATCACCGGGTCGCCGGTCAACACCACCGCCACCTTCTGCGGCGACACCCTGTTCGCAAAGCCCCCGGCGGTGGTGATCGAGAAGACCCGCGTCCTGATGGAGGCGGGAGTGAAGCCCGAGATCGCGGTCTACACCGACGCCGACGTGGACAACGCCCGCCGCTACCTGATCGAATCGGGCCTTCTGGAAGAGCCCCTCTACTGGGTGGTCCTGCCGGCGCTTCCCGGTGGCAGCCCCATGCACAACCCCCGCCAGATGATCCAGGGCCTCACCCGCATCGTCGACTCCATCTTCGACATCAACCCCAACTCGATCATCTCGGTGTGCGCGGCCGGTCGTCCCTCGGTCTACCTGGTCACCCTGGCCATGCTGATGGGCCTACACGTCCGCCTGGGAATGGAGGACACCGTCTGGCGCTACCCGCACCGCGACGAGTTGATCGCCTCCAACCTCCAACAACTGGAGGCCGTGATTGCCATAGCCGAAAACCTCGGCCGCACTCCCATGTCCGGCGCCCGCTATCGCGACCTGCTGGGAGTGGCCTGAGCAAGATGACTCGGGCCGGGTGACCCGGCGACCCTTTCGCTTCTTCCGCCTCGGGGCGGAAGAGAACCTCAAAAAGAACGTTAGGGGCGTTCGAAGATGGCTGCCATGCCCTGGCCTCCGCCGATGCACATCGTTACGATGCCGCGCCGGCCGTCGATCCGCTCGAGGGCTCGCATGAGCTTGATGGCGAGTATCGTCCCAGTGGCTCCGACGGGATGACCCAGCGCGATGGCGCCGCCGTCCACGTTGGTCTTCTCGGGGTCGAGACCCGCGTCACGGATCACCGCCACGGCCTGAGCGGCGAAAGCTTCGTTGAGTTCGATCAGGTCGATGTCGTCGAGGGTCAGGCCAGCCTTCTCAAGCACCTTGGGGACCGCGAGCGCCGGGGCGTAGCCCATGACCTCCGGGTCGATGCCGCTGACCGCCCAAGCCACCAGGCGCAGGAGGGGTTCGGCGCCCCGGGCTTCGGCTGTCTTCTGGCTCATCAGGACCACCGAGGCGGCGCCGTCGTTGATTCCCGATGAGTTCCCGGCGGTCACCGAGCCGCCCTTCTGGAACACCGGACGGAGCCGCGCAAGGCGCTCCACGGTGGTGTTCGGCCTGGGATGCTCGTCGACCAGGAACGGGGTGTCCTTGGGACGGTCCACTCCCACGATGTCTTCTTCGAAGAGGCCATCTTTGATTGCGATGGCGGCCCGGCGCTGGCTCTCGGCTGCGAACTCATCCTGAGCTTGACGGCTCACGTTGTAGCGTTCGGCCACCTTCTCAGCAGTCGCGCCCATCGGATACCCTCCGAAGGGATCGCTCACCAATGACAGGGTGCCGTCGATGATCTTCCGAGGGCCCAGTTTCCAACCGTCGCGGGCCTGATAGTCCAGGAATGGCTGGCTGCTCATGTTCTCATCGCCCCCGGCGACCACGATGTCGGCCGATCCCAGCATGACCTGCTGGGCGCCGGTGATGATCGCCTGGAGGCCTGACGAGCACAGGCGATTGACGTTCATGGCGGTGGTGTGTGAAGGAAGACCCGCCTCCAGTGCGCAACGCCGGGCGTTGTAGGCGTCGGGACCCACCTGGCCGATCTGTCCCATGACCACCTCGTCCACCTCTCCGGGCTCCACCCCGGCCCGGCTCAACGATTCCTTGATGGTGATGGCGCCAAGCTTGTAGGCATCGATGCCGCTCAGCGAGCCTCCGTATGTCCCTATGGCGGTCCGAGCTGCCCCCACCACGACCACAGGATTGATCTCCGACATTTCCGTCTCCTCTCAGACCGCGATTCAGATCCCGAGACTGGACCTCCGGGCCGACCCGCAAACCCAAGACCGGAACAGCGCTGATACTACTTCAGATACGCGGGAACGGGGCGGGAGGCGTACGACTCGCCCAGGATGGTCGGGTCGTCTACTTGGTGCCGAAGATACGGTCGCCGGCGTCGCCGAACCCGGGGACTATGTACCCCGAAGGGTCCAGGCCTTCGTCCACCGCCGCGCAGTAGATCGGGACGTCGGGGTGGTACGTGTGGAGGTAGTCCACCCCCTCGGGAGCGGCTATCAGGCATATGAAGACCAACTCTCTCGGGTTGGTGCCCTTGACCCGGGTGATCGCCGCTTCCGCCGAGTGACCGGTGGCCAGCATGGGGTCCACCACCAGCGCGGTGCGGTCGGACATGTTGCGGGGCGCTTTGAAGTAGTACTCCACCGTCATCTGGGTCTTCCGGTCCCGGTACAGCCCGATGTGGCCCATCCGCGCCGAGGGGATGGCGTCTATGATGCCGTCGGCGATGGCGGTGCCGGCTCGCAAGATGGAGATCACCACCAGCTTCTTTCCGTCCAGGAGGGGCGCGGACATGGCCTTGAGGGGAGTGTTGATCCGCGTGAACGTCACGGGGTGGTGGCGAGTCACCTCGTAGGCCAGGAGACCCGAGATCTCTGAAGCGAGTCGGCGGAAGGCGCTGGAACTCGTCTCACGCTTTCTCATCAGGGTCAGCTTGTGCTGGACCAGGGGATGGTCGATCACGTGGACCCGGGTACCGACGGTCTGGGAGGTCATGCTCAGAAGATAGTCCCGTTGCTGAGCACTTTGAGCGGCGGGCTGGCGTCGGGCCGGGCCGCGGCGGCCAGTTGCCTTCCGGCCGTCCATGTTCCGCCCTCGAGAACCTGGGCCATCGAGAGTCCTGCGCCCAACTCCCCCCGGACCATCTCGGCCAGGCGGCTGACCAGGGCGACGGTGAGGGCGCGCCACTCCACCACCAGGGACGAGGAAACCGGATGGCTGGTCGCCTGCCACCCGGGAGTCACGGGGGTCAGCACACCCCCGTCGATGAGCAGCCCCCCGTTCCGGTATTCCGCCAGGGGGGTCAAGCGGTCCACCTCGGTGACGGTGATTCCCGCGGTGCTCAGGGGTTCTATCAAGGAATACGCCAGCCACTGGGTGAGCTTGTGAAAGGGCATGAGCCCCAGAGGGGGATAGGGCCAGACGTCCCCCAGGTATTGGCCGTCGCGCATCGGGGAGTCGGGCCACAGGGGCGACAACTGCTCCAGGAGAGTCCCCAACAGAGTCACCGCCGACAGGCGCCCATCCGAGGAGAGGCCGGAGAGCAGATCGTAGAGGCCTCCCACCCGCCGGCCCGGCCATCGGGAGGAGACCCTTCCCAGGGATCGCAGCAGCGCGGCCCGGTCTTCGGTCCCCACCAAGGGATTGTCCTCTCTCACCTGAAAGGCTTCGGCCAACGAAGCGGCGGCCAGGCCCGACAGCGCTTCGGAGTCCGCCCGAGGAAGACCGCGGTTGGAGAACACACCCCTCTCCCAGGCCCGGAAGCTGGCCACCGCCAGCCCTTCGGACCTGCTCAACTCCCCCTGGATCCGCGTATCGGCGTAACGCCACCGAGGCCCGCTCCCTGCGTCCAACAGGACCGATACCACGATGAGTTCGACCTCGGACCTGGCTGCCTCATCCCGGTCGGTGGGGCGGGGGAGCGCCTCCCAGAGATCGATGTCGCCCACCTTGAAGTGAAGGCGGCGTCCATGCATGGGCACCGCCAGGTCCGGGTACCGGGCCCGGGTCAACTCGCCGACCATCCGGCCCAGGTCCGAGAGCCTGTCGAGGTCGATCTCCCACCTTTCCAGCCGGCCCTGGGTGGCGAGAGCGAGCATCCTCTCGGATTGGCGCCTGATGGTGTCGGGATGGCGGAGCCGGGCCACCTCGGGGAGGGTCAAAGAAGAGGGCGTCCCTTGGTCTCGGCTAGCTCTCCGGAGCTGGGAACGGAGCCGTCGGTGAAGTAGCCGGCCGCCACCTTGGCGTCCAGTTCCACCCAGGCGTCGGCGGGCACCAACTCGGGCGGGAGGGAGAGCCGCTCGCCCACCTCTATGCCCGATCCGGTGATCGCTCCGTACTTGTCGTCGGACATTGACACCAGCTTGTCGATCCGCTTGATGCCCAGCCAGTGCAATGAGTCGGGCATCAGCAACTGGTGGCGGGCGTCCTGCACCCCCGCCACGCACTCGGTCCGCTCGAAGTAGGCGTCGGCGCGGTCCCCGCCTTCCTGTCGCTTGCGGGCGTTGTACACCAGGAATTTGGTGACTTCGCCCAGCGCCCGTCCCTCCTTCCGGTTGTAGACGATGATCCCGGCTCCTCCCTGTGAAGCGGTCTGGATGCAGACCTCGATGCCGTGCACCAGATAGGGGCGGCAGGTGCAGATGTCCGATCCGAACACATCCGAACCGTTGCACTCGTCATGAACGCGGGCCGCCAGGGTCTTGCCGGGGTCTGCCAGGTTGGCCGGATCGCCGAATATGTATACGGTCTGTCCCCCGATGGGCGGCAGGAAGACCTCCAGGTCCGAACGGGTGACCAACTCGGGGAACATCCCTCCGGTCTCCTCGAAGAGAATCCGCCGCAGATCGCGTTCGGGGACGTCGAGCCTCTCCGCCACGCTGGGAAGGTGCCACACCGGTTCGATGGCCGCCTTGGTGACCCGGCACGAGCCGTCGGGCAGGCACAGGGACCCGTCGGGGACGATGCGGCCCTCTGCTATGGCGTCCTCCAGTTCGGGTATGAAGATGTGAGCCGTGGTCACGGCAATGGTGGGCCTGATGTCGTAACCCTCGGCCAGCAAACCCGAGAAGGACTCGGCGGTTATCGCTCCCCAAGGGTCCAGGGAGACGATCTTGTCCGGCTTTCGCCAGGCGGGATAGGGGCCGATCCGATGGGTGGGTGCGGTGTTGGTCAGGTCAGCCCGATAGTCGCGATCGAGCTTTCCCTGGGCGATGGAGACCGCCCGGTAGACGGCGTAGGAGCCGCCGTGGGTTCCGACCACGTTGCGATGATCGGGGTTGCTCAGAGTAGCGATGACCGGACCCCGGACGGCTGCTGTGGCGGCTCCCCATCGGATGGGGGGAGGTTGGGGTCCGTGGCTGTCGATGTGAGAAGTTAGGCGGATATGCCGGGTCCTCATCGAATGACAGTTTACTATGAATGGAAAAGCATGCCATGAGGAAGCGGGCATGCCTATTCCACCGCTCTGGCTTCTCCTGCTTAGAGAGTTAAGGGAGTCAGGGGCTAGATACGTATGGTTCCCCAGAGAGGAGGAAACTATGGAACTCAATACCCAACGCAAAGTCGTATTGGGAGTTCAACACACGATTGCCATGTTCGGCGCCACCGTGCTGGTGCCGCTTCTGACCGGACTGGACGCATCGGTAGCCCTCTTGGCGGCGGGCATCGGAACCCTGATATTCCATGTTCTCACCAAGCTGATGGTCCCGGTGTTCCTGGGTTCGTCATTCGCCTTCATCCCACCGATAGTCGCCGCCCTCAACGACGAGGGTTTCTCCATGTCGGCCACCGTGGGAGGTATCGCGGCCGCCGGCGTGGTCTATGCGATCGTCTCGGTGATCGTCCGGTTCATCGGATCGGACAAGATCAAGAGGCTGGTCCCCCCGGTGGTTGCCGGGCCGGTGATCATAATCATCGGAATCACCCTGGCGCCGGTGGCGGTCGACATGTCCAACGCCAACTGGTGGCTGGCCATTCTCACCCTGCTGGTGACCGTGGCTGCGGCCATCTTCATGAAGGGCCTCTGGAAGATGCTGCCTATCCTGTCGGGCGCAGTGATCGGTTACGTGGTGGGCGCCATCGCCGGAGAAGTGGACTTCGACGGGATCGCGGATGCAGACTGGTTCGGCCTGCCCGACTTCACCTTCGCCACCTTCGAGTGGGGCGCCATCGTCCTGATCGCACCGGTGGCGTTCGTCACCATGATCGAGCACGTCGGGGACGTCATCACCAACGGTCGAGTGGTCGGGAAGGACTTCTTCGAAGAGCCGGGCCTGGACCGCACCCTCATGGGTGACGGAGCGGCCACCTTCCTGGCCGGGTTGGTGGGCGGTCCCGCCAACACCACCTACTCGGAGAACACCGGAGTCCTGGCGGTGACCAAGGTCTATGACCCTGCCGTCCTTCGCATCGGGGCGATCGTGGCCATCATCCTGGGGATCATCCCCAAGGTGGCGGCGGTCCTGCAGTCCATTCCCCTCTCCGTGCTGGGAGGCCTGTCCATCGTTCTGTTTGGCATGATCGCCGCAGTGGGCCTCCGCACCCTGGTGGAGAGCCAGGTGGAGATGCACAAGAGCCGCAACCTGATCGTGGTGGCGGTGATCCTGGTGCTGGGTCTGGGGACTTCGGGTCTCGAGAACCTCCAGATCGGCGGAGTGGCCATCTCCGGACTGGCGTTGGCCGCGGTGGTGGGCGTGGTGCTCAACCTGATTCTCCCCGCCGACGACTCCTGAGGTAGACAAACACTGGGAGGGGAACCCTTCGCTCCCTGATGAGATGTCAGGGAGCGAAGGTCTTTAAAGGCCCGAGCCGCAGTAGCGGCACTTCACCGCCTCGGTCCGGACCAACTCGGCGCAATACGGACACTTCTGGTACGCGCCGCTTTGAATCGCCTCTTTTTCAATTCTGGCTGCGTTGGACGGGATGACCAGGGACAGAATCAGCCCGAACGGGCCGAGCAGCGCTCCCAGCAGGAACCATCCGCACCCGCTGCGCCCCTTGTACGAGGCGACGAAGGCGCTGACCGCCCCGCACAGGATCCAGATGGTGACGATGTTCATATGGCGACTCCATGGGACGCAGGCTGGTTACCTGATCACGATAAGGCAGGGGTGTGACAGCCCCGATCAGTGCCAATCATGGGCGGCGGGCATCGAGACCGGGACGTCGACCGCTTCCAGGGCCGAGACGATCACCGACGTGGTGCCGTCCCATCGGGAGATCACGCCCCGCACCAGGATCACCTGGCTCCGGAGTTGCTTCTTGTATTGGGCGAAGACGTCCGGCCAGATGATCACCTGCACGTCCCCGGTCTCGTCCTCGATGGTCACGAACACCGTGCCGCCTATCCCGCGCGGGTGCTGTCGGGCGATGGGCCAGCCCGCCACCAGCACCTCTTCTGCTTCGGCGCGGTCCTCAACCTCGGCGGTGGTCAGCACCTCCTCGTCCAGCGTTCCCCGGAGGTACTCCATGAGGTGGCCACCCGGATGGATGCCCAGGACCTGGTAGTGGCTCGCCATCCTCTCGTAGTCGGTGAAGTCGGCCAGGTCGGGCTTTCTGTTCCCCCGGGACGTGTCCAGGACGGTCTGTCCGTTGCGGGAGGGACGGACCGACAGCCCCGCGTCCCAGATGGCGGTGCGGCGATTGGGGGAGAGGTCGTCCAGGGCGCCCGCCATCACCAGGGAGACCACGGCCTGGGGCGCAAGCCCGGTGCGCCGGATCAGGTCCCCGGCGCCGCCATAGGGACCGTTGCGCCGCCTCTCGGAGACGATCGTCTCGGCGGACCGGTCTCCCACGTCCTTGACGATTCCCAGGCCCAGCCGCACGGCGCCCTCTTCGGGTACGCACTTGACGCCGCTCCGGTTGACACAGGGGTTGAGGAACGGCACGCCGAATGTATTGGCGTCCTGCTTGAGGGTCTCCAGCGGGTAGAACCCCATGGGTTGGTTGTTGATGAGGGTCGTGAAGAACTCCAGGGGGTGGTAGCGCTTGAGCCAGGCCACCTGGTAGGCGGTGACCGCGAAGGCGTGGGAGTGGGATTCGGGGAACATGTAGTGGCCGTTGATCTTGGAGAAGATCTTCCGCGCAGTTCGTTCCGGGACGCCCCGCCTCCGGGCGCCTTGGAGGAAGTCTTTCCAGTGCATGGCTATCAGGTGCTGGTTGTTGGAACGAGCGAAGGACCTTCGTATCTCATCGGCCTGGGCGGCGGTCATCCCCGCCACGTCCATGATGAGTTGGACCACCTGTTCCTGCCAGACGATGACCCCGTATCCCCGCTCGAGGGCGCCCCTCTCCAAGGGGTGGTCGTAGTCCCAGGAGGCGCCGTGGCGGTATCGCTCCAGGAACTGGGAGACCGCGCTTCCCTGCACGCCCACGCCCGGGCGGATCAGCGCCACCTGGTAAGCCAGGTCCAGGAGGTTCTCGGGCCGGAGGCGCCGTCCCATCTTCAACTGGGCAGGGGACTGGAGCAGGAACACCCCCTTGGAGCGGCCTTGGGTGATCATCCCGTAGACCTCGGGATCCTCGGGATCGATCCTGGACAGGTCCGGCCGTTCGCCGGTCCGCTCTTCGATCAGATCCAGGGCTTCGTGAAGCTGGTCGAGCGCCGGCAGGGAGAGGAGGTCTATCTTGGCGAAGTTGGCGTCGGCGACGTTGTCCTTGTCCCAGTCCATGATGTAGCGCCCCTCGATGGCCCCTTCCCGGACGGGGACCATCTCCGGGATGGGGGTGCTGCTGAGGATCATCCCTCCGGGGTGCTGGCTGAGGCCTTTGGGCGCCCCCATCAGTTGGGGGGAGATCTCGATCAGGTTCTTCCACCCGTAGGCGTCCACCCGGTCGCGGAAGGCGGAAAGTTCCAGCATCTCCGCTCTCAGGTCCGCCGCATGGTGGGAGTGGATCTGTTTGGACAGGAGGTTCAACTCCCGGCTGGGCAGCCCGAAGGCCTTTCCCAGGTCCTGGATGATGCCCTTGACGGTGTAGGTGGAGACGGCCCCGGTCAACACCGCGTATTCGGGGCCGAAGTGTCGGTGGATCCGCTCGATGAGCTTGTCCCGAAGGTGACGGGGAAAGTCGAGGTCGATGTCGGGAAGGAGGGTGGTGTCGTCTGAGATGAACCGGTCCAGGGTGAGGTTCCACCGGAGGGGGTCGACGTGGCTGATGCCGATCAGATACCCCACCAGCAGGGCCACCGACGACCCTCGTCCTCTCCCGGGCGGCTGTTCTTCGAGGGGCGTCCCGGGGCGCGCCAGACCCTCTTCTTCCATGATCTGCTGTGCGATGAGCACGATCTGGCGGTAGAGCAGCAGGAAGCCGGAAAGACCATGCATCTCGATCAGCCGGAACTCCTCTGCCAGGCGTTCCCGGACCGGCGGGGAGAGAAATCCGTAGCGGCGGAGAGCGGCCTGGCGGCAGAGTTCTCGAAGGTAGCTGTCGGGCGTGTGCCCCTCCGGCACTTCCGGCTCGGGGAGGCGGTAGCCGAGGTCGGTGCTGAGATCGAAAGAGCATTGCTCGGCGATCTTCAGAGTGTTGGAGAGCGCCTCGGGGAGGTGACCGAACAGGCGCTCCATCTGCTCTGGAGACTTGAGAGTGAGGTGGTGGTTGGGCCTGATGTACCGGAGAGCCTGGTCCATGGTGATGTTGTGCTTGGCGGCCACCAGCGCGTTCTGGAGTCGGTAGCGCTCCGGTGCGTGGTAGTGGACGTCGTTGGTGGCCACCACCGGCGCGCCTTCGGTGTGAGCCAGGGACTCGAGTTCCCGGTTGCGCCGGGTGTCTCCCTCCAAGAAGTTCTGCTGTACCTCCACGTACACCCGGTCGGGGCCGAACCAGTCCCGGTACCCACCGAGAAGTTCCCGGGCCTCGGAGAGCCGGCCGGAGAGCGCCAGTCGGGAGAGGCGGCTGTCGCGCCCTCCGGCGAGGAGGACCAGTCCCTCCGAGTGCGCCGGCAGGTGCACGGGATCGAGGCGCGGGTTCTGGCGGTCCGCGCCGTTGGCCAGGGTGAACAAACGGGACAGGTTGGCGTATCCCTGGCGCGTCCCGGCCAGAAGGACGAGCCGGGTGTCGTCGGTGAGGGTCAACTCTCCGCCGGTGATGGGCCGGATGCCCAGGCTGTTGGCCAGGCGGGCGAACTCCAGGGCGCCGCACAGGTTGGTGTCGGTGAGGGCCATGGCCGGATACTCGTACTCGGCGGCCCGGGCCAGCAGTTCGTGGACGTGTGACGCTCCTGTCCCGAAGGAATAGAAGCTCTTTGCGTGAAGCTCCACGTAGCCCGGAGCCATACTCCCACCCTCCCCGGCTAGCCGCTCTGTCTGTACCAGGATTCCCCCCGCTGGTCGTAGAAGAGGGTGACCTCTCGCCCGTTCTCTCCTCCCAGCCGGTAGTAGGTCCGGGTGATCGGTCGCGGCAGCCACCACAGGTCGAAGGTCCAGAGGTCGGCCACCCGACCCACGGTGCGCCACCGGTCACCCAGCAGCACGGCCGCCGGACGGCGACGGTCCCCTTCCCGGACGGAGACCCGGACGGGCGCCGCCACCGGTTTGATGGCGTAGTCGCCCGATCGGTCGACGGGCACCTGGACCGACCGCATCTCCGGCGCCGGATGCCAGGGTGCCACCTCCACCACCCGGTGCAGGATGTGGTCTCCTAGCGTCCGGGACCGGAGCTTTCTCTCGGTGTCTCGGATCCGGCGCCATCTGACCTGCTTCGGGTCCGCCCAGAGTCCAAGTTGTGTTCCCGACGCTCCGCTGAGGTCGGTGAGGGTCAGCCGGATCTCCTTGATGGGGATGCGGGGAGGGTCCGTCTCCAGTTGGCGCCTGACGATCGGACAAGCCTTCTCCCATCCGGGGACGCCTCGCTTGAAACTGATCGCCTTCCTCCACGACGGAGCGCTCTCCGTCCGGCAGTCCAGGGTCACGCCGGCCGCCTGTCTCCCCAGCATCCGGCGCCGGGAGAAGGCCTTTTTGAGCAGGAGGTCCACCGTCACCAAGAAGAGTTCCAGTGAGGCCGAATGGTCGGGTAGGGAGGTGTGTTCGGTGATGGTCTCGGTGACTTGCAGGGGAACCAGGGGACGCTCGTCTATGCCGTTGCAGAGCGACCAGGCGGCCGATCCCTCCAGGCCGAACTGGTCGGCCAGCAATCCCTGGGGGAGCGCGGCCACTTCTCCCATGGTGTGAAGACCCAGAAGGTGCAGGTTGGCTCTGATCTCCGCCGAGACGGGAAGCAGGTCGACCGGATGGGGAGCGAGGAACCTCCCGGCGTCGGGGGGCACCCGGTTCACTCCCATCGCTTTCCCGGTCCGGGCCGCCACGAAGGCGGGGAATTTGGCGTTCCCCACTCCCACTGCGGGTTCCAGGTCGTGGGGAACGGCGCCCAGGAGCATGTAAACCAGGCGGTCCTCGCCGCCGTACAGGGCCGCCAGGCCATCGAGACGCGCATAGACCGTGCCGAGTTCCGGACCCTCCACGCGATGGCCGACCTCCATCAGGAACCCGAGCACGTCGTCGAACACCTGCCGGTAATAGGGCTCGTCGGCTTCCAGGACGACACAGTTCGCATGGTTGGAGATGGCCTGCTCCAGTGTCATCCCGGCTCTCGCCAGGAAGGCCTGGGAGGTGTGGTCCACGACCAGGGGGACCGTCCCGGTCCGGTCGACGATCACCGCCGGCCGGCCTTCCAGACCCGCGTCGCGCCGCAACTCGGACTTGACTCTCAGATGAGAGATGAGCAGGCACGCAACCCGCATCGCACCTCCTTTTCCAGACCGGGTTCAGTTGGGAATCCGTATAGGGTAATCGAACATATGTTCGATTACAAGTAAAAGAGGGGGAGATTAAAATCTGGTTTCTTCGGAATCCGGGACGACCGCAACAGAACCGAAGGGAGTACGAGTGAGAGATCGAGGCTGCGACGTCGTCGAGAAGTTGCTGGCCACCGTCGACTATCTACGCATCACGGTCGGCACGGCGGATGACAGCCGGAGATGGCTGGCATGCGACAGTCTGATCGCCGATCCTCAGCATCTGTTCTCGGTCGTGCGGCCGACCGCCGGGGAGTGGGGTAGCGACGACATGGTGGCGATGTCGCTCTTCGTTCAGGGATACGCCTTCCGGATCGCCACCGCGGCTATCGGGTCATTCGTCCTGTCAGGCGATGTGCTCTCGGTCCGACCGCAGTCCACTGCCATCGGAATGGAGCAGCACCGTCTCAACGCTGTCCGGCTGGATAGCGCCGAGTTGGTAGCAGCCGAAGGTGACTTTGCCGTGCTGCATCGCGTCTTGATCGATGAGCACCTGGCGCGGTTTGTTGAAGCTGTGCACCGGTCCATGCGCATAGGCGAGCCGTTGTTGTGGGCCAATGTCGGTTCATCGTGCGCTGCGAGCTTCGGCGCGTTCGTCGGGCCGTTCGCCTACGACGCTGCGCTAATCCGCGACCTGGTGGAGGGCTTTTTCGCCACAGCACGCGGCGAGTTGCGGCGGTCGGGTCGTGTGGTCCGGATCGGGCGAGGTCTGCGGTGGGAGTGGGAGCGCAACGCCTGCTGTCTCTATTACCAGACCGAGGTCAGCAACGGCGCCAAGTGTGACGACTGCTCGTTATGGACGCCGGCCGAGCGGTCCGCCCGCTATACCGAGATGCTTGAGGGCATCTGATCCCACGCGTGCACCCGTAGGCGATGGCGAGTCGTACCGTCCGCCAGTACGCCGCTCTAAGAGCACTCCTCCCAGTCAATGTAAAAACGTTGGATAAGTAGAATAAAAAATATAGAATAGTTTAATGTATATTTGCTGAATAATCAGAGGAAAATGGTACTGTTCGAACGCCACCTGCGTTCAAATCTCAACGAGGCCCTCGACGCTTTTCGGGTGGCCGTGCTGCATGGTGCCCGCCAATGTGGAAAGACGACACTGGCGCGACTCGTTACGGAAGAACGGAAGGGCGCCTACGCCACACTGGACGACGACGCCACCCGGGAGGCGGCTCTCAGCGACCCGATCACCTTCCTTGCCGAGCAACCCAAGCCGCTCACGGTGGATGAGGTGCAACTTGGTGGCGACCGGCTGATAAGGGCTGTGAAACAACTGGTGGACGTCGACCCCGCGCCGGGTCGTTTTCTCCTGACCGGTTCGACCAATTTCCTGACCGTTCCCACCATCAGCGAATCTCTGGCGGGGCGGGTGCGTATCCTGCGGCTGTGGCCGCTGTCGCAGGCCGAACTCGCCGGTCGGCCACCGGTGGCCATCGACCGGTGGTTCGAACAGCCGGCGAGGATCGGCCCGGGCGAGCATACGGAGCGCCGGGATTATCTGGAAAGGGTTTGTCGGGGCGGCTATCCCGAGGTCGTCGGTCTCGCCTCTCGTCTCCGCGATGACTGGTTCGACAGCTACCTGGAGACAGTTTTCCGCCGTGACTTGTTCGAACTCACTGACATACGCCGGAAGGCGGCCATTCCCCGACTGTTGAGATGGGCGGCCACCGCCACCGCGACCGAACTCAACGTCACCTCAGTCGCCAGGGATCTCGGTATCGACCGCAGCACCGTTGTTTCCTATCTGGAGTGGCTCCAAACCGTCTTTCTCGTCCACGTTTTGCCGCAGTGGTCACGCAATTTCATGTCAAGAACCGTGCGACGTCCGAAACTGCACCTCACCGACACCGGGATCGCGGCCAGCCTCCTCGGTATCGGGCCGGCGATGCTCATACCGGCCACGGCAACAGCCACCGGCCCCCTGTTGGAGACCTTCGCCGTGAACGAGGTCGCCCGTCAACTCTCCCACTCGACCGACCGCGTAGGCATGTTCCATTACCGCGACTATCCGGGACGGGAGATCGATCTGGTGCTGGAGCGTCGCGACGGGGCGATAGTCGCCATTGAGATCAAAGCCACCAGTTCTCCCACCGGAGGCCAACTGAGCCACGTCCGTTGGCTTCGTGACAGGCTCGACAGCATCGCGCCGGGGACCTTCCGAGCCGGAATCCTCTTTCACACCGGCCCGCAGTCGTTAACCGTGGGCGACCGACTCCACCTCCGTCCCATCAGCATGCTCTGGTCCACCCGTACCGTCCCGCCTGGGTGAAGATGCCCCGGGTTCAATTCCCCAAAGCGTCGGAAATGGGGGAGAGCTACTCGTACGCGATGGCGTCCAGGATCTTGATGCGGCTCGCCGAGCGTGCGGGGAGGATGGCGGCTATGACTCCTGCTACTCCGGCCAGGGCCACGTAGATGAGCAGTTGAGTCACCGGCAGGCTGAAGACTTCCAGGCCGTCGTCGGCCAGGGCGAGTCGCACCGCCCAGCCCAGGACGCCGCCCAGGATCACGCCGAGCACCGCACCGAACACCGCCACTATCACGGCCTCCCAGCGGACCATGCGGCGCACCTGGCGGCGGACCATTCCCACCGCTCGTAACAGCCCGATTTCCCGGATGCGCTCGGTGATGGAGAGCGCCAGGGTGTTGGTGATCCCCAGGATGGCGATGACGATGGCCAGCGTCAGGAGTCCGTTGAAGATCGTCACCAACTGGTTGATCTGGTTCTCGAAGTCGGCGACGAAGTCACTCTTGCTCTGGACCTGCACCAGTGGATAGTCGGCCGCCAGATCCTGGACCTGTCCCTGGGCCTCCTCGAGCGCCACCCCTTCTGCCACTGCCACGAATACCACGGCGGGTGCGGTCACGTCGTAGTACTGCAGGTATCGCTCCTCGGAGATGAGGATCCCTCCGAATGCCTCCGAAGCCAGGGTTCCGGTGATCTCGAGCTCGGTGCTCTCTCCCGAGGGGAACTCCAGGTTGAGGGTGTCGCCCACGGTCCAGCCCCACTCTTCCATCTGATTGGTCTCCACGATCATTCCCTCCACCACCGCCTCGATGCCGGGTTCGGCGCCGGTGGCCCACACCTGCTCCACGGTGGCCGGATCGATGGCCGCGATGTTGGTTGTAACCTCCACCGACTCGTCGGCAGTGGTGATCCGTACGAAACCTATCCGTATAGGCGAGACGGCGGCCAGGTCGTCCAGTTGGGAGATCTCACCCACGAAGTCGTCGCTCACCCCGGTGTTGAAGTTGACAGAGGTGATGGTCAGGTCGGCGGCGAAACTCTCCAGGAGAGACTGTTTCACCGAGTCCCGGATGGAACTGGACAGCACCGCCACGAAAGACACCAGGGCGATTCCGATCATCAGCGCCGAAGCGGTGGCGGCGGTGCGGCGAGGCTGGCGGCGGGTGTTCTCCTTGGCCAGTAGACCCGGCACGCCGAACAGACGGGGGAGCGGCCAGCCCAGGAACGACCCGGCGGGGCGGGCCACCAAAGGGGCCAGGATGGCCACCCCCAGGAACAGGAGGAGAGCGCCGGCGCCCACCCAGGTGATCCCCAACCAGACCAGCCCGACCACCAGGCCGGCTATGCCCAGGCACGTGACCGAGATTCCGATTATCGCCCGCCTGCGAAGGGAGGCCCGTTTGGTGTGGCCGGCGCCAACTCGCAGAGCGGCCACCGGGGGCACTGACGATGCCTGGATGGCGGGCAGCAGGGCGGAGGCAATGGTGATCACCACTCCCACCACCATCCCCAGGACGATGGTGCGGGTCTCCACCACCAGATCGCCGCGGGGGAAGGAGAAGCCAAACAGGTCCAGCGCCTCCCTCATACCGTATGCGAGGAGGATCCCGGTGCCCACTCCCAACGCGGAGGCCACCAACCCCACCAGGGCGGCCTCGGTGGTCACCATCCTGATCACCTGCCGGGAGGTGGCTCCGATGGCCCGGAGCAGCGCCAGTTCCCGGAGCCGCTGCGCCACGATGATGCGGAAGGTGTTCTGGATGATGAAGGCGCCCACCAGGATGGCCACCGCCGCGAACACCAGGAGGGCGGTGTTGAAGAACCCCAGGCCGGTCTCCAGTTCTTCGACCACCGACTGTTCCAGTTGTTCACCTGTGGCGGCGGTCAGGCCCTCGGGCAGCACGGCTTGGACTCTCTCCAACAACACCTCGGGGGTGACGCCCTCCTCTGCCCGGAGAACGATGGCGGTGAGATGTCCCTCCAGTCCCAGCAGGCGTTGGGTCTCACGGTGTTCGAAGAAGAGCAGGGAACTGGTCCCGAAGTCGGTCTGGCTCACCGATGAGGCCAGGCCTACCACCCGGAAGCGCCCCTTCCCGTTCTCGAAGGCGACGTCCACTTCCTGGCCGACCGAAATGCCGTGTCTAGAGGCGGTAGAGGTGTCCACCGCCACCTCCCCCGGGCCGGTGGGCGGTCGGCCATCGGCTTCCAGGATGGAGAACCGGTTGACCGTGGGGTCGTCAACCCACGAGAAGGCGAACTTCGGGGGTCCTGTGACTCCCAGGAGATTGCCCTCTGCGTCGAGCAGTTGACCGAATCCGCTCACCGACGGCACCGCCGTCTCCACGCCGGGGACCGCAGCGACCTGGTCCAGCAGTTCCTCGTCGAAGGAGGGGAAGGTCTCCCCCTGCTGGCCGAACTCGAGCACTTCGGCCTCCACCTGCACATCCACACCGGCAAAGGCGTCTCCGAAGAGTTTGTCGAAGCCGTCCTGGATGGTGTCGGTGAACACGTAGCTCCCCACCACGAACGCCACGCCCAGCACGATCGAGAGAGCGGTGAGGGTGAGCCGCAGCTTGTGGGCCCACATCCCTTTTACAGCGGTTCGGAGCATCTACTCGCCCAGGGACTTCAGGTGGTCGAAGATGGCGTCAGCGCTGGGGTCGGCGATCCGGCTGGTGATACGGCCGTCGTCCAGGAACACCACCTCGTCGGCGAAGGCAGCCACCAGCGGGTCGTGGGTGACCATCACCACGGTCTGGTCGATCTCGTCCACGGCGCTCCTGATGAACCCGAGGAGTTCGTCGGAGGCCCGCGAGTCGAGGTTGCCGGTCGGCTCATCGGCACAGACGATGATGGGACGCGACATCAAGGCCCGGGCCACCGCCACCCGCTGCTGCTGGCCGCCGGAGAGTTGGCTGGGACGATGGTTGAGGCGGTCGCCCAGTCCCAGTGTCTCCACTATCTGGCGGAACCACTCACGCTCTACGTCCTCCCGAGCGATGGAGAGAGGCAACAGGATGTTTTCTTCGGCGTTGAGGGTGGGGATCAGGTTGAAGGTCTGGAAGACGAATCCCACCTTCTCTCTCCGCAGGAGGGTGAGCGCCCGGTCCTTGAGGGTGGAGAGAGCCGTGCCGTCGATGAACACTTCCCCTTCTTCGAGGGTGTCGAGGCCGGCCAGGGTGTGGAGCAGGGTGGACTTACCCGATCCGGAGGGTCCCATGATGGCCGTGAAACGGCCCCGCTCGATGCTGAGGGAGACCCCCCTGAGGGCGCGGACCGCGGTCTCACCCTCCCCGTAGATCTTGACGCCGTCCACCATCCGGACCGCCGGGTGATCGGATGGAGAGGTGGAGTTAGATGATGACATGTTCAGGATTCTTGCCGGATCCGGTCGGTTTCGGTAATCGGCCACGACCCTTATCTGGCCGTTCAAGCGTGGCTGCGTTGCTCATGCCCTAACCATGGGGCCGCCCCGGTGCCCTGTCAATGGGGTATAACCCTGGTTTCCATGGGGTATCACCCTGATTGACCCCCGAAGGAGGGTCGGAAGGGGCGGGCACCTATCCGGTGATAGGGTCCCTCCGGTGATGGGAAAGGACCTCGACCAGGTGGTCGCCCACCGACATGACGTGGTGGGTGATCAACTCATAGAGCTTTTGCTTGTCGCCCGAGAAGAAGGCCGACATGATCGACTCGTGTTCCTGATAACCCCGGATCGCCCAATCCGGCGCCTCTTTCACGAAGTCGTCGGGAACGAAAGCGGTCACCCGCTTGAGGGCGGTGATGATCGGGTTGGAGTGCGACATGCGGTTGAGTTGACGGTGGAACCTTCCGTTCAGTTGGGCGCTGAGAGCCAAGTCTCCTTCCCGGACCGCCTCTCCCATCTCCTCGTGGATGCTCTGCAGACGCTTTCGTTCCTCGGGGGCGCCCCGTGTTATGGCTCGCACCGCCGCCAGGGCATGGAGGTGGGCGTTTACTTCGAAGGCGTCGAGGATGTCCTCGTGAGTGATGTCGGCCACCACCGCGTCGCGGTTGTTGGGACGGGTGGCCAGACCGTCCATCACCAGCATGTTGATGGCGTCCCTGACCGGCATCCGGCTGGTGCCGAACCGGTCGCAGAGATCCTGTTGCGTCAGGGGGTCACCAGGGGACAGGTGGCCGAAAAGGATCTGTCGGCGCACCTCTTGGGATATCTGAAGGCCGAGGGGAGTTCTTCTCAGTACGGTCTGTCCGGATGCCATAAAACGCGCTCTGAGATTATACCGACCGGGTCGCCACCCTGAGAGAGAAGACCCGCTCGTGTCGACCGGTGGCGCCGGTTGAATTACACCTCGGGCGGCGGCTCGTAGCGCGCGGAGACCGCCACGCCATCGACCACGCTGATCACCCAGATCGAGCCCTTCCGGCAGTGGTAGATGGAGTCCTGCAGTTCCATCCCGCCTTCGGCCAGCCGGAAGATGGTCGAGGGGATCACGTCTCCGTGGCTGGAGAGGGCCGCGTTCCCCCGGGAGAGCTCATCCAACAGCTCCAGGGTCTTTCCCCCGCCTTCCCCTTCGGTCAGCGCCGGATGCCCTTCTACCGGGATGCCGAGGATCTCCGAGAGGGGTTCGAGGGTCTGCATGCACCGGACGTAGGGGCTCGAAACCAATCTCTCGATACCCTCTCCGGCCAATCGCTCGGCCAGGGCATGGGACTGACGCCAGCCCTTCGGGGTGAGGGGCCGGATGTGGTCGGGGTCGGTCCAGCGCTGGCGGCTTCCCGCCGCGGCGTGGCGCACGAAGAACAGGGTCCGGGTGGCGCTCAGGGTCGGATAGTCAGCGTCTTCCACAAGCCTTCGATCAAAAGCATAGGTGAGAAGACGGGTGTCCGAAGCCGGGATCCAGCGGATCTCGTCCACTTCACTGCCGGGTCGGAACCCGGTGTCCGACCGGGGAGTCATGGCGTAGTAGTCGACCTGTTTCCATCCGCCCATAGCGGGATATTCATGCCGGCCGACCGGGGCGATCACACCGCACCGGTAGCCGGTCTCCTCCCACACCTCCCGGACAGCCGCTGCCCGGGAAGTCTCTCCCGGATCGTTCTTCCCCTTGGGAAGCGACCAGTCGTCATAGCGGGGACGGTGAACCACCAGCACCTCGGGCTGGCCGGTGGAGGAGAAGCGGAACACCAGGCCGCCGCCCGCCATGATGACTTCGTTCATCGAGGGTGTGGGAGCCCGAGGCGCTCCAGCACGACGCGGGCTGCCTCCGCGGCGGTGGGAACGCAGGTCATCGCCTCGGGATCGACGCCGAACTCGGCCACCATCAGGTCGGCCAGTCTCCGGAAGTTCTCCCCGACCGCCACGTGGGGCTTGCGTTGGTCCGGAGGGGCCAGCAGGGCTTCTCTCCAAGCCTCGCTGAACTCCACGATGGTGCCGATGCTGCCGGGGAGGGTGACGGTGGCCGAGGCCATTCCCAGCAGGTATCGGTCCCGTTCGTAGATGTCGTGGGCGGGGATCTCGGTGCGCACGAACCGGTTGGGTCCCGCCCGGTGCGGGAACACGTTGGGCGCGGTTATCCCGATCACCTCGCCGCCCCCGGACGCGGCGCCTTCCGAGACCGCCTCCATAGTCCCGCCGTAGCCGCCGGTAGCCACCCTGGCGCCCGCCTCGGCCAGGATCCGCCCCAGGTGGCGAGCCGCCCGCCAGTCGGCCTGTTCGGGGGTGATGGCCGAGGAGCCGAAGACCGAGATGACCGGTGATTCGTCCATCACTCGGCCAGAGAGCGCATGATGCCGGCGGTCACGTCCTCAGTTCCCAGGACCCCGTAGGACTCGTATGCGTAAGGAGGCAGGGGAGCGTCGAATCCGGTGACCCGCACCACCGGAGCGGCCAGGTCGTAGATGGCCTCCTCGGCGACCGTGGCGGAGATCTCGGCCGCCATGCCGGCGGTGTGAGGCGGTTCCTGCACCACCACCAGCCGTCCGGTGCGGGAGACCGAGGAGAGCACTGCTTCGGTGTCCCACGGATAGAGGGTGCGGAGGTCGATCACTTCCACCGAGACCTCCGACTCCAACTCCTCGGCGGCCCTGAGCGCCACGGGGACCATCCCCCCGTAGGTGACGACAGTCACGTCGCGGCCCGCCCTCCGGGTGGCTGCCCGGCCGATGGGGATGGTGTAGTAGCCGCTGGGCACCGACTCTCGGCCTGCCCGGTACAGGACCTTGGGCTCGGCGAATATCACGGGGTCGGGCGAGTCGATGGCCGCGGCCAGGAGGCCCTTGGCGTCGGTGGGGGTGGAGGGGCAGATGACAACCAGCCCCGGGAGGTGGCAGAACAGGGCCTCGGGGCTTTCGTTGTGGAATTCATGGGCGTTGATGCCCGCTCCGTTGGGAAAGCGCACCACGATCGGCAGGTCGAGACCTCCCTGGGTGCGGTAGCGCATCCGGGAGAGGTGGGTGGCGATCTGCTCGAAGCAGTTGTACACGAAGCCGTCGAACTGGATCTCCACGATCGGCCGGGCCCCGGCGATGGCCATCCCGATGGCGGTGCCCACGATTCCCGTCTCGCACAGCGGTGTGTCTATCACCCGCTCGGCGCCGTACTTGACCTGCAGGTCCTCGGTGATCCGGAACACCCCGCCCGCTCGCCCGACGTCCTCTCCCAGAATGATCGCCTCCGGATGGCGTTCCATCGCCTCCCCCAGGGCGGCGTTGAGCGCCTGGGCCATGTTCCAGCTCTCCGAGGGCTCGGGGTCGGGAGGGGTTTCCTCGCCGATCCTCCACAGCTGGGTTGTTAGGTCGACGGGTCCTGTGTCCCGGGCGTCCTGTGAGGACCGGAACTGTTCGGCAAGTGATTCAGGGATGCGCTCGTACACCTGGGTGATCGTCTTCGACCGCGGGGGAGGCGGTCTTCCCTCAATGTCCGCCATCGCCTCGTCGATGGCCGCTTCGATTTCCACCACGGCGTCTTTCTCGATCTGATCGTCCCAGATGCCGCGGTTCTCCAGGTGGGCACGCATGCGGATCAGGGGATCCAGGGTCCTCCAGGAGCGCTCCTCCTCCGCGGACCGGTAGCGGCCGGGGTCGTCGGCCGTGGCGTGGGGACCGAAGCGATAACACACCGCTTCGATCAAGGTGGGGCCCCCGCCATCCCTGGCCTTTCGGGCGGCTTCCGCCACCGCGCTGTGGACTGCGAGCGCGTCCATCCCGTCCACCCGGATCCCCTCGAATCCGTAGGCTACGGCCTTCTGTGAGAGGGTCTCCGATCCGGTCTGGGAGGAGACCGGCATGGAGATGGCGTACTGGTTGTTGGAACAGACGAAGACCACCGGCAGATTCCAGACACTGGCGAAGTTCATGCCGGAATGGAAGTCGGAGGCGGAGGTTGCCCCATCCCCGAAGAAGGCGACGGTCACGCCCGTGTCGCCGCTTAGGACTCCGTAGTAGGCACGGCCCACCGCATGGGGGAGTTGGGTGGAGATGGGAATGGTGTAGAGACCGATCCGGTGGCTGCGGGCATCCCAGTTCGCATAGCCGTGGCCCCGGTACAACTCCAGGAGCGCTTTGAGGGGGAGCCCCCGACCGAGCACCGCCGAGTGCTCCCGGTAGGAGGGAAAGATCCAGTCCTCGGGGGCGAGCGCCAGCGCCGATCCGACTGAAACCGCTTCCTGGCCTTCCATGGGAGCGAAGGTGCCCATCCGCCCCTGACGCTGGAGGGCCATCATCCTCCGGTCCAGGGTCCGCCCCGCCGCCATTTCCGAATAGATGCGCGTCAGCAACTCGGGCGAGTAGCGCTGGGCGACCTCAGGCAGGGCGACAGCTCCGTCGGGTTGAAGAACCTGGTACATAGTGTCGGCTATGACCCATTTTACGGAGTCGGGGTTACAAAGGATTCGCGGGGGAAACACGGGGAGGTGGAACCGGGGGTCCAGCAGATTAACACCCCTCTCATGGTGCTATTGTGGGCTGGCGTGTCCGGACTGTTGTCGTTTCATGCTCACCCAGACGACGAGGTGATGTCCACCGGCGGAGCCTTGATCAGGTACGCCAAGGCCGGGGAGCAGGTGGTGGTGGTGACCGCCACCGACGGCGCCGAGGGGGAGGTGCACAACTACTCCAATCCCGAGGAGATCGCTCCCCGGCTGGCGGAGGTTAGAGCCGAGGAGTTGGCGGAATCCCTCGCCATCATGGGGGTTAAGCACCATGCCTTCTTGGGTTACCGCGACTCGGGCATGATGGGATGGGAGGGCAACTCCCACCCCGACAGTTTCTGGCAGGCCGATTTCATGGAGGCCGTCGGCCGGATGGTGCGGTTGATCCGCCGTTACCAGCCGGAGGTGATGACCGTCTACGACGCCTTCGGGGGCTACGGCCATCCCGATCACATCAACGTCCACCGGGTGGGGACCGCCGCCTTCTTCGGCGCATCCGACCTGGGACGGTTCCCCCTGGAGGAGGGGGAGGAGTTCTGGGAGCCGCTCAAGCTCTACTGGTCGGTCTGGCCGAGGAGCAGGGTGGTCGCCTACGCGGAGCTTGAGTACTCCCGCGGGGAGATGAGCTCCGAAGACCTGGAGAGGGCCCACAACGCCGGTACTCCCGACCGGGACATCAGTTGCACGCTGGACGTGCGGGATAGCGTCTCGACCAAGATGGCGGCTCTCCAGGCTCACCGCAGTCAGATTCCCACCGACAGCTCATGGCTGTCGATTCCCGACGAGTACCTGCTCCGGATGATCGGCTGGGAGACCTTTATCCGGGTGTTCAGCAGGGTGGAGACCCCATACCGGGAGGATGACCTGTTCACCGGATGCGGGGAGCGGCCCGCCTAAGATCGCCTCATGTACGACTCTGGTTCTCCGTCAGCTCGCTGGAAGGCCGACCTGGAGTCCTGGGCGATACCCGAGAGGGTTCTACAGCAGGCCGACGAGTCGCCGTACGGGTGGCCGCCGGAGCTGTGGAGACGGCGGACCCAGGAGAGCCGCACCCGACGAGAGACCACCCCCACCACCTCGTTGGTCGCAGAGATTCTGGGTCCGGACGGGACGCTGGTCGACGTGGGGGCGGGGACCGGCCGGAGCTGTCTGCCCTACGCGCGGGCGGGACACAGGGTTACAGCCGTGGAGAAGAACCCCGGAATGGCGGCCGGTCTTCGGGAGGAGGTCGACTCGGAGGGGCTGGAAGTGGAGGTGGTGGTGGGCGCCTGGCCGGATGCGTCGGTCTCCACCCCTGTGGCCGACGTGGTGCTGTCGAGTCATGTGGTGTACGACGTGGCGGAGATCGGCCCTTTCATCAGGGCTCTGGGAGGGCACTGCCGCCGGGGGGCGGTGGTGGAGATGACCAACGTCCACCCCTGGACCAACATGAATCACCTCTACCGGGCCATGCACGATCTCGACCGCCCCGAGGGACCGTCGGTGGAGGACCTGGTTGAGGTGATCGTCTCCGAACTGGGCGCCGAGGTGGGGGTCGTGCGCTGGGAGCGGGCGCCGGACCTGTGGTTCCGGACCTGGGAGGAGGTCCTGGCCTACTACGGGCGGCGGGTGGCGGTTCCCCGGGCGAGACGGGCTGAACTGCGCCCGCTCCTGGAAGGCCATGTCGTAGCGAGAGACGACCGCCTCTATGTCGAAGAGGGCCCCCGGACTCTCGCCACCCTGTGGTGGTCTCCGGACCGCTGAGCGGTTTATGGACGGCGGGGCGGGGGCGGGCGTTGCCATAATCAGGGGGATGAATGAGAACCCTCTTACCGAGAGCATCCCCTCCGGCGCCGAGGGCGGCGATGCCCGGCTGGCCGAGGCGCGCGGGGCGCTCGAGGAGTTGACCCAGGCGGAGGGCGCCGATGGGCTGGCGCCCGCCGAGCGGCTGGCCGACCTGTTGGAGGGGTTGCTGGAGGAAAGGGAAGGAGGGGGAAGCTGAGTCGGCGGCGGCTCGACCAGGAGTTGGTGGAGAGAGGACAAGCCGGGAGTCGCACCGAGGCTCAGCGGCTGATCACCGCGGGCGGTGTGCGGGTGGAAGGGGTGCTCTCCCCGCGGCCCGCCACCCTGGTGGGGACCGCGACCGGCATCTCGCTCCTGACGGATGGACCCGGCTTCGTTTCCCGCGGGGGAGACAAGCTCGATCACGTCCTCGAGGTGCTGGGAGTCGACCCTGCGGGGAAGCGATGTCTGGACGTGGGGGCCTCCACCGGCGGGTTCACCGATGTTCTTCTCCAGAGAGGGGCGCGCCGGGTGACCGCCCTGGACGTGGGTTACGGCCAACTCCATCCCCGGTTGGCCCGGGATCCCCGCGTGGAGGTGATGGACCGGACCAATATCCGCCACGTGAATTCCTCACGGTTGGGGCTCTTCGAAGTGGTGGCGGCCGACCTATCCTTTATCTCGTTGTGTACGGTGGTCGACCGGCTGAGTGAGTTGGCCGAGGAGGGAGCGGACTGTTTGACCCTGGTGAAGCCCCAGTTCGAGGCCGGCCGCCGCTCGGTCGGAAAGAGGGGTGTGGTGCGAGATCCCCGGGTGCACTCGGAGGTGATCCGCAAGGTGGGAGCCTGCCTCATGGGATCCGGCCTCGGTCCCGCGAGGGTGGTGGCCTCCCCGCTGCGGGGCGCCAAGTCCGGAAACAGGGAGTTCTTCATATGGTCTGTGAAAGGGGCAGCCGAGGTGGAAGGATGGGAGGAGCGGTGAGAATCGGCGTGGTTCCCAACCGGGTCCGAGAGACAGCGGTGAGGTTTACCCGAAACCTGGTGGCCGAGGCTCGCAACCGCGGCTGGGAGGTGTGGGTGGACGGCGGGGAGGGATTGGATCCGTCCGAGGGGCCTACCGACCTGGTGATCGCCACCGGCGGAGACGGCACCATGCTACGGGCGGTGAGCCTGGCCTACCGGGCGGATAGGCCGGTGCTGGGTTTCAACCTGGGCACGCTCGGTTTTCTGGCGGAGGCCGACCCCGGGAATCTCACCCAAACCCTCGACCGCCTGGAACAGGGCGACTACCGGTTGGTCCCCCGGATGACGGTGATGGCCGAACTGAACGGGCTGACCGACCTGGGGGTTAACGATGTCGTGGTGGAGAAGATCGACAGCCAGCGTCTGATCGAACTGGAGGTGGAGGTCGACTCCGAACCGATGCTCTCCTACCGGGCGGACGGGCTGGTGATCAGTACTCCCACCGGCTCCACCGCCTACAGCTTCTCGGCGGGAGGACCCCTCCTCGACACCCGGGTGGACGCGCTGGTGATGACCCCGGTGGCGCCGCACTCCCTGTTCTCCCGGTCGCTGGTGCTCTCGCCCGAGTCGGTGATCCGCTGCCGGGTGGCCCGCGACCGGCCGGTTCAGGTGTCGGTGGACGGCCGCACCACCGCCTCTCTGGGCATGGACGATGAAGTGGTGGTTCGCCGGGGGCCCCGGCCGGTGATGTTCGTGGCGTTCGAGCGGGTCGCCTTCTCCACTGTCGTTACCGAGCGGTTCGGACTGTGAGGCGATGCTCGACGAACTGATCGTTGAGAACCTGGGGGTGATCGAGAGGGCGGAGTTCCGCCCCGGCCGGGGCCTGGTGGTGATGACCGGGGAGACCGGGGCGGGCAAGACCCTCCTCCTGGGCGCGCTCCGGCTCCTGATGGGAGAATCCGCCGACGCCGGGGCGGTGGGGCCGTTCGGATCCGAGACGGTGGTGGGCGGCCGATGGATCGTCAACGGAGAGGAGATGGCGGTGAACCGCCGCGTCCCGAGAACGGGAAGAAGCCGGGGGTATCTAGACGGGATGGTGGCCTCTGTCGCGTCGCTCTCCAAGGCTGTGGGTGGTCTGGTGGAGATCATCGGACAGCAGGAGCACCTCCGGCTTCGGCGGCCGGGACAGGTGCGGGAGTTGCTCGACGCCACCCTGGACGAAATAGGCATGGAGGCGATGGCGTCCTATGCGAAGAGTTGGGAGGAGAGGCGCCGGCTGGAGGGAGTTCGGGCCGAGTTGGGAGGGGGCCGGGCGGCCTTGGAGCGGGAGTTGGACATGGTCTCTTTCCAGGCCGACGAGATCGAGGCTGCCGGGTTTTCCCCCGGAGACGACGCCCGGCTGGTCTCCGAGGCCCGTCGTCTTCGCAACCGGGAGGCTCTGCGCGGCCACCTGGGCCGCGCGGGGGAGTTCCTGGCCGCGGCGCGCGAGTCCCTGGGGGAGACCTCGGGTGAACTGAGTGCGGCCTTGGCGCTCGATCCGGGCCTGGGGGAGTTGATGGCGGCGGTCGACTCGGCGGAGCAGTTCATGGAGGACGCTGCTTACCAGGCGGAAGCCGCCGGAGAGAGCCTGGACACCGACGCCGGGACGCTCGAAGACTTGGAGCGACGCCTTGCCCGGCTGGGAGATCTGCGTCGCAAGTACGGGTCGACGCTGGAGGAAGTGCTGGAGTTCGGGTCCCGGGCGAGGAGGCGCCGAGGGGAGATCCGGGAGATGCTGGGAACCGCCGAGGACCTGGAGGCCGACCTGGCGGCGGCGGAGGGAGAGGTGCTCCGCTGGGGCGAGGCGCTGTCGGAGGCCCGGCGGCGGGCTGCCCGAGAGTTGGCCGAGACCGCATTGGGCCATCTCCGGGATCTGGGCTTCGGAAGGCCGGTGCTCCGGTTCGAAGTGTCCGACGCCCCGGCGGCGGCGCACGGTTGCGACCGGGTCAGGTTGCTGTTCGCATCCGACGAACGGCTCACGCCCGGGGAGGTGGGAAGGGTCGCTTCGGGAGGGGAGTTGAGCAGGCTGGTGCTGGCGCTCCGGCTCGCCGGCGGGACCGGGTCCGCTCCCACGATGATCTTCGACGAGGTGGATGCCGGGCTGGGAGGAGCAGTGGCCCTCTCCCTGGGAAGGAAGCTGGCGGCGGTCTCCCGGGGCACACAGGTGCTGTGTGTTACCCACCTTGCCTCGGTGGCCGCCTTCGCCGATCAGCACTGGGTGATCGAGCGGGAGGGGACCTCCGCGTCGCTGGGCCCGGTCGATGGCGAGGAGCGGGTGGCGGAGCTTTCGCGGATGATCTCGGGCGATTCGGACAGCGTATCAGGAAGAAACGCCGCCCGCGGACTACTCGAATCTGCCGTATCCCGGGGCGGATGATCGCCTGGCGGCACAGTTGGCGGAGACTTCAATGGCGCGCAATCTGAAAGTAGTACTTTCAATCTGCGCCGGTTCTGGCATCGAAAAGGCGCCGCCGGACGAGGCCGACCTCATCTGGACCGGATAGGCATGAACCTGTGGTTGAGGTTGAGTTGCCGTTTCTTGCTCTCTTGTGGGAGACAATGGACCCTTGGTGAAGGCGCGCCCGGACCGGATCGTCTAATCTGAGGGAGATGAGCTTTGTGTTGCTAAAAAACGAGCCGCCGGTCACCCGGATCGTTCTCAATCAGCCCCGTCGCCGGAATCCCCTGGGCATGGAGACCATACGGCAGGTGATTGAGGCGTTGCGAAGCCTCGATCCCGACTGCCAGGCGGTGGTGATCACCGGGGAAGGGCCGGTTTTCTCGGCGGGTCACGACCTGAAGGAGATGATCGACCCCGAACCGGGTTTCGTGGAGGAGTTGTTCGACGTCTGTACCGAGATGATGCTCGCCATTCACAACATCCCCCAGCCGGTGGTGGCCCGCGTGCAAGGCCCCGCGTATGCGGCAGGATGTCAACTGGTCGCCTCCTGCGACCTGGCGGTGGCGGTGGACACGGCCACCTTCGCCACCCCGGGAGTGAAGATCGGGCTGTTCTGCTCGACTCCAATGGTTCCGCTCAGCCGGGCCGTGGGACGCAAGCGGGCCTTGGAGATGCTCTTGACCGGCGACCCGATCGACGCCCTCACCGCCCGGGAGTGGGGCCTCGTCAACCGGGTGGTGAGCCCGGCGGAGTTGGACGACACCATCGACGCGCTGCTCGGGCGGATCACCGACTCCTCCCCGGCAGTGGTGGCGCTCGGCAAGGCGGCCTTCTACCGGCAGGAGGAGATCGCCGAGGAGGACGCCTACGCCTACACCAAGGGAGTGATGGTGGCCAATGCGGCCATGAACGACGCCCAGGAAGGGATGGGCGCCTTCGTGGAGAAACGCCCGCCGGTGTGGAGCGGGAGCTGAGCAACCCGAACCGGGTCGACGAGACCCTTCTCACCCCTCTCCTCCCGCCGCCGTCGTCTCGACGCTCCGCTCACCGTTACCACCGGCGGAGTCCCGCCCAGCCCGACCATCATTGATCGCCTCGCCCCCTTCGGGGCGCCCGGTCTGGTGGAGAAAATGGAGGCTTTGCCCGGGACATCCACCGGCAAGGTCCACGGATACGTCCTGAGAAAGTACGTCTGGGAGGGAAAGGGCAAGGAAACCGACTGACTGTGGTATCTTTGCCTAGCGTGCCGCGAAAGTTTACGCCTCGAACATGACCCGGTACGTGTTCATCACCGGCGGGGTGGTCTCCAGCCTCGGTAAGGGCATCACCGCCGCTTCCCTGGGTCGGCTGCTCAAGAGCCGGGGTCTCCAGGTCGTCATCCAGAAGCTCGACCCCTACATCAACGTCGATCCGGGAACCATGAACCCCTTCCAGCACGGAGAGGTGTTCGTGACCGACGACGGGGGGGAGACCGACCTGGACCTCGGTCACTACGAGCGGTTCACCGGGGAGCATCTGCGGCAGCTCTCCAACGTGACGTCGGGGTCTGTCTATCTGGCGGTGATCAGGAAAGAACGCCGCGGCGCCTACCTGGGCGACACCGTACAGGTGATCCCCCACATCACCAACGAGATCAAGTCCCGAATACGCAGGCTGGGCGAGGAGTCCAACGCCGACGTGGTGATCACCGAGGTGGGAGGTACGGTCGGCGACATCGAGAGCCTTCCGTTCCTCGAGGCCATCCGGCAGTTCGGCAAGGAAATGGGGCCGGACAACATCGCCTACATCCACGTCACCCTGGCGCCGTTCCTCAAGACGTCGGAGGAGATGAAGACCAAGCCCACCCAGCACTCGGTGGCTGAGCTCCGCTCGAAGGGTATCTCCCCGGATGTGATCGTGGTCCGCTCCGAGCAGGCCATCGACGGATCCATCCGCCAGAAGATCAGCCTGTTCTGCGACGTCCCGCCCGAAGCCGTGATCAGCGCCTCGGACACCGACAACATCTACCGCATGCCCCTCCTCCTCCATGAGGAGGGCCTGGACGAGGTGATCTGCCGTCGACTCTCCCTCCATACCCTGCCGCCCACTCTGGACCGATGGCGGGAGATGCTGGACCGGATGGATTCGGCGGCCGACCCGGTGCGGGTGGGGATGGTCGGCAAGTACGTGGACCTGCCTGACGCCTACGCCTCGGTGGTGGAGGCCCTTCACCATGCGGCGGCGGCGGTCGGCAGGAAGTTGGAGATCGAGTGGATTCTGTCGGAGAACCTCACCGGGATGCTGGTCCCCGGGGTGCTGGCCCACCTGGACGGGATCGTGGTGCCGGGAGGCTTCGGAGGGAGGGGGATCGAGGGGAAGATCTCCGCCATCGCCTATGCCCGCCAGGCGGAGGTCCCCTTCCTGGGACTCTGCCTGGGTCTGCAGTGCGCGGTGATCGAGTTCGCCCGCAACCGCCTGAAGCTGGACCGCGCCAACAGCACCGAGTTCGACGCCGACACCGCCCACCCGGTGATCGACCTGATGCCCAGCCAGGAAGGGGTGGAGGACAAGGGGGGGACCATGCGCCTGGGTCTCTATCCGGCCAGCCTCGCCCGGGGATCGTTGGTGCGCAGTCTCTACCAGGCGGACCTCGTGTACGAGAGACACCGGCATCGCTGGGAGGTGAACCCACGCTATCGGAGGGCCCTTGTCGAGGGGGGAATGGTGCTGTCGGGGGTGTCTCCCGATGGGGTGCTGGTCGAGTTCATCGAGTTGCCCTCCCATCCGTTCTTCGTCGGCACCCAGGCGCATCCCGAGTTCCTTTCCCGTCCCGACCAGCCTCATCCGCTGTTCCGGGGCTTCATGGAGAAGGCCGCGGCCCATCGAAGCCGACGGGACGACCAGGCTTCCGAAGCGGAGGTGGCGACCCCCCGGCGCCGGTGAGCTTCCGGTTGCTCGGCGTTCGCAATGTGGGGCGGGGGAGGATCCTCGCCTACCAGAGACTGCATCTACGGACCGGCGAGGGCACAACGGTGGTCCGCGATGTGATCCGCCACCGGGGAGGGGTGGGAGTCCTTCCGGTGTGGGGGGAGGAGGAGGTGACGCTGATCAGCCAGTTCCGGGTGGCGGTGGGGGAGGATGTGCTGGAGATCCCGGCCGGAAAGATCGAGGAGGGAGAGATCTCTGCGACCGAGGCCGCCTCGAGGGAGTTGTTGGAGGAGACGGGCCTCCGGGCTGGAAGGCTGGTGGACTTGGGGGAGATACTGCCTTCGCCCGGCTACACCGACGAGCGGATTAGGCTGTTCGCCGCCCGGGACCTGGTCCGCGGCGAGAGGAGCCCCGACGGCGCCGAGGAACGGCAAGCGCGGGTGATCACGGTGAAGATCGGCCACGCCGTCCGGATGGTCGAGTCGGGCGAGATCCGCGACGCGAAGACGGTGGTGGCGTTGCTGCGGTGGCTGGCCATGACGGGGTCGGCGGCCTGACCGGCCGGCCTGACCCTACAGTCGGGGCGGGTGGGGGGCGGTCACAATTTGGCGGCGATCTTGTGCACGGTGTTCCAGTTACGCGCCGTGGCGGCAACCCCCAGCCGCTTTTCGAGGAGCCCATAGGAAAGGGTCATCCGCGCAACGCCGTCGGGTGACCAGACGTATGCCTCCGCACCTTCGATGGCGATTGCCTCCGGGCTGTGGTCCTCAGCCAGGATCTCGGTCACCAGCCCGGGTTGGGGCTCGTCGGAGAGAAAGTTCACCAGGTAGCGGGAGGGGTTGGTGACGACCTCCCGCAACGGATCGTGCTTGAGCACCGCCCGAACCTGTTCGGCGGTCCGGACCATGCAGCGCACGTTCACATCGAACTCCTTGCTGAGAAGTCGCTCCATGGCGAGGGCGACCTCCCGGGGGCTGTCTGTTGGGGAGGTGACGATCACGTTGCCGCTCTGCAGAACGGTGGCGACGTCGGTATAACCCACGTCTGCCAACACCGACCTGAGTTGTGCCATGGGCACCCTATTGCCCTTCCCGACGTTGATACCCCGGGGCAGCACGACAAAGCGTTCGGCCATTCCAGTTCGTAATTTTAGGCTGTCCGGGCTTGCTAAATCCTCCCCGGCGGGGGTGCCGGGCCCAATAATCAGGCGGATGGCGGCAGACTCCCACGCCGTGGTGGAGAACTACCTGGCCTCCCTGGCTTTCGAGCGGGGCCTGGCGGACAACACCGTCATGGCCTACCGGAGGGATCTTCGTCAGTACCTTCAGTTTGTGGGCGATGACCCGGTCGGCGCCGCCGCGGTTGGCGCCTACCTGGAGTGGCTGGCGGACCTGGGTCTCTCACCGGAGTCGGTGGCCCGGAAACTGGCGGCGGTGAAGGGGTTTCACCGCTTCTTGTGCGAAGAGGAAGGCGCCCCGAGCGACCCCACCGTCGGGATAGCCCCTCCCAAGCGACGGGCCCGTCTTCCCAAGGCGTTGACCACCGAGGAGGTGTTCGCCCTGCTGGCCACGCCGGTGGAGGACACGGTGGCGGGACGCCGGGACTCGGCTCTCCTGGAGTTCCTGTACAGCACGGGCTGTCGGGTGAGCGAAGCGGTGGGCCTCGACCTCGGGCGGCTCGACATAGAGGAAGGGACCGCTCTGGTCACTGGAAAGGGATCAAGGCAGCGTATCACCTTGTTGGGCGAGGCCGCTCGCATGGCTCTCGATGGTTGGCTCCCCGACCGCTTGGAACTGGCCAGGGGACAAACCGACGCGGTGTTCCTGAACCTGCGGGGAACCCGTCTCAGCCGCAACGGCGCCTGGGGGATCGTGAAGAAGGCTGCGATTCGGGCCGGGTTGGCCGCCGACCGGGTCTCGCCTCATGTCCTGCGGCACTCGGCAGCCACCCATATGGTGGAGGGCGGAGCGGATCTGCGGGCCGTGCAGGAAATCCTCGGCCACGCTAGCCTCTCTACCACCGAAGTTTATACCCGTATTTCCCCTGGGTATCTGCACGAGGTTTACCTACTATCTCACCCTAGAAGCCGATGACCGATATTGATCTCACCCATGCCAAGACCGAGCTGATCTCCCACCGCCAGGGACTGGTGCACCAACTCAACGAGTTGGGCGCGACCGAGTCCGGGGAGTTGCGCCGAGGACTGAACCAGGGCGACGGGTTTTCCGACGCCCCGGCGGTGACCGCCGAGCGCACCGAGCGGCTGGGAGTCATCCTGACCCTGAAGAAGCGTCTCGACTCGGTGGACCGCGCCCTGTCGCGGGTGGAGACGGGCCAATACGGGTCTTGCATGCGGTGCGGGAAGCCGATCGGCGCCGCACGATTGGAGTTCCGTCCCGAGTCGGTGTACTGCGTTTCCTGCAAATCGGCCCGGGACTGAGAGGCGTTGCCGGGCACCTGGGGGCATCTGGCCAGGCGATACCGGGAGGGGATCCTATCTGCTCCGCTTACCCCGGCTGAATGGAGTTGGGTGGAGAGCCATCTGGCCGATCCCGAGCGGGTGGCGTTTTGTGAACAGCCCACCGCCGATCAGCGGCACGGGTACGAGGCAGCCCGTCTCGCGGAAGCCATCGTGGGACCCGACCGGACCGGGGTCCGCGCCGCACTGCTTCACGACATCGGCAAACGTCATGCGCGTCTGGGGCTGGTGGGCAGGGCGCTGGCCTCGGTCGCCATCCGCCTGAGGGTCCCCCTCTGGCGGCGTGCCCGCATGTACCGGGATCACGGCCGGATCGGGTCGGAGGAACTCTCCGGGTGGGACGCAGAACCCCTGGTGGTGGAGTTCGCTCGCCACCATCACGGCGTCCGGCCTCCCAGCATCGAGGAAGCGGTGTGGGAAGCGCTGTGCGAGACCGATAAACCTCATTAAAGGACCGTTCTCCCGATAGCATCCCGGCTGAGGTGACTTCCAGCTATCAGATCTACACGGAGGCCTACGAGGGACCCATCGACCTGTTCTACGAATTGGTCGTAGCCGACCGGATCGACCCCGCCGCCTTGAGCCTGGCGCGGTTGGTCGAGGGCTTCCTGGCGGAGATCTCCGATGGAGGCCCGGTGGATCTGGAACACGTCAGTGAATTCCTTCTGGTGCTGGCGCTGCTCTGTCGGTTGAAAGCGCGGCGGATGCTCGGAGCGGGTCTCGACCCGGGCGGCGAGGACCTTCCGGAGAACCCGGACCGCGACCTGTGGTTCCTGCTGGCCCGTATGACCTTCGAGGAGGCCACGGAGGAGTTGGTCTCCCGTCTCAGAGAGCGTGCCGGCTTCCAGCCCCGGGAGGCGGGTCCCGACTGGTCGAAGATGGAGTCGGCCCCCGATTTGGCGTTCCGGCTCGATCCGGGGGATCTTGCCCAGGTGGCCACCGAGATCATGGCGCGGGTTTCCGCCATCCCCGACCTGGATCACCTTGCCCTGGACATCCCGGACCCCGAGCAGGTGAAGGCGGAGTTGTGGCGCCTGATCGGGGAGGTGGGCGACACTTCCTTTCACAGCCTCGCCAGCGGTTGCGGGGACCGGATCGAGATGGCCGCCTGGTTCATGGGACTTCTGGAGTTGGCCCGGGAGGGGAGGGTGAGCCTCTCCCAGTCCACGCCGGCCGGCAGGATCCTTGTTCAGCGCGGTCCGGTGGCAGGCACGTTGGTGGGCCGGGTGTGATGGAGATGACGAACGCCGCGGCGTTGGAGGCCATTCTGTTCGTGGCGGAAGCCCCGGTCTCTTCCAAGCGGCTTTGCGAGGTTCTGGGAATCGAACGGCCCGAACTGGACCGGGAGGTCGAGGCCCTCTCGGTCCGGCTCGAATCGACCGACCGGGGTCTGCGCCTGGAACGGGTGGCGGGGGGATGGCGCCTCTACACCCGTCCGGAACTGTCCGGGTACGTGGAGAGTTTCGTGAGCCGCGGGTCGATCAACAGGCTTTCGGCGGCCTCCCAGGAGGTGTTGGCGGTGATCACCTATCGACAGCCGGTGTCGAGAAACCAGATAAGCGAGATCCGCGGGGTGGATTCCTCGTCGTCGGTGCGGACCCTGGAGAGGATGGGCCTGGTGGAGGTGACCGGGCGCCTGTCGGTCCCCGGCCATCCCGCCCTGTACGGGACCACCGAGCTGTTGCTGGAGATGCTGGGCCTGGACAGCCTTGATGAGTTGCCTCCGCTCTCTGAGCGGGTCCCCTCCCCGGAGGTGATGGATGGACTTGCCACCCGAGCGTCCATCTCCTGAGGGACCTGTCCGCCTGCAGAAGGCCGTCTCCGCCGCCGGTCTGATGTCCCGGAGAGCAGCGGAGGATCTCATCGCCCGGGGACGGGTGACCATCGACGGGCGCCGGGCCCGTCTGGGTGACCGGGTGGACCCCGCCGATTCGGTGGTGAGGGTGGACGGGGCGCGTCTGCCGCTGGCCCCGCACCTGGTCACCTATCTTCTGAACAAGCCCCAGGGGGTGGTCTCGACCACTTCCGACCCGCACGCGGCGGAGACGGTTGTGGACCTGGTGCCCGACCACCCAAGGGTGTGGCCGGTGGGAAGGCTGGACCGGCAGAGCGAGGGGCTGTTACTGCTGACCAATGACGGGACGCTGACCAACCTGGTGACCCATCCCCGTCACGGGATCAAGAAGACCTACCGGGTGCTGGTGAAGGGAGCGCCCCGGCCGGCGGTGGTTCGTCGGCTCACCGAGGGAGTGGTCCTGGAGGACGGTCCGGCCCGGGCTCTCCGGGCGCGGCTCGTGGACCGCACGGCCCGGGAGGCGCAGTTGGAGGTGCAGATGGGGGAGGGGCGGAACCGGGAGATCAGGCGGATGATGGAGGCATTGGGCTATCCGGTGCTGCGGCTGGCGAGGGTGGCCATCGGTCCGCTCCGGGACACTTCGCTCCGGCCGGGCAGGTGGCGCAGGCTGGGCGGCCCGGAGGTTGCCGCGCTTTACCGGGCGGCTGTGACCGAATAGTCTCGGAGGTGATGGACAGCCACTTCCCCCCGGTCATGGAGATCGCCGCCCGCAACCGGCCGGTACGGGCGGTCGTGCGCCCGCCGGGTTCGAAGAGCATCACCAATCGGGCGCTGGTCATAGCGGCCCTGGCCGGAGGGGGCGCCAGCCGCCTGGAGGGACCGCTGGAAGCCGACGACACCCAGTTGATGCGAAACGGCCTGCGCGGTCTGGGGGTGTTGATCGACGACGCCGACGATCCGTGGCTGGTGCTGGGAACCGGAGGCGGGTTCTCGGCTCCCGAGGGGGTGGTGGACGTAGGGGCCTCCGGCACCACCGCACGCTTTCTCACCGCGGTGGCCGCCCTCTCTCCCGGTGAGGTGACCATCGACGGAACCGAGCGGATGCGGGAACGCCCCATCGGCGATCTGGCCTCCGCCCTGGGCGAGGCGGGGGTTGAGGTGAAGACCTGTGACGGGTTCCTGCCCCTGACGGTGGGAGGGGGAGGCTTGCCGGGCGGGACGATCACCGTTGATGTCTCCCGGTCCTCCCAGTTTCTCTCCGCCCTGCTGATGGTCTCGCCCCTGGCCAGGGGAGAGACGGTAATCCGGACACGGGGCGAGATGGTCTCAGGTCCCTATGTGCAGACCACCCTGGAGGTGATGAGGGCTTTCGGGGGGTCGGTGGAGGTCGACGGCGGGGTCTTCCGGGTGAGACCGGACGGGTACCGGTCTTCGGCCTTCGAGATCGAGGCGGATGCCTCGGCGGCGGTGTATCCGATGGCGGCGGCGGCCATCACCGGGGGAGTGGTGGGCATCGAAGGTCTGTCGCCCGGATCGACCCAGGCCGATGCGGGCATGCTGGACGTGCTGGCGGAGATGGGGTGTTCGGTGCGCTGGCAGGGAGCCAGGCTGGTGGTGGAGGGTCCCCCCGACGGAGTCCTTCGGGGGGTGGACCGGGATATGGGGCGCATGCCCGATGCGGCGCTGGGGCTCTCGGTGATGTGCCTCTTCGCTGATGGGCCGAGCCGACTGCGGCGGCTGGGCACCCTGCGCCTGAAGGAGACCGACCGGCTGGCTGCCCTCGCCACCGAGATCTCCAGGGCCGGAGGGGATGCGGCTGTGGAGGGAGACGATCTCCTGATCCGACCGGGCTCGCTTCGCCCCGCCCGGTTCCGCACCTACGACGATCACCGCATGGCTATGTCCTTCGCGCTGGTGGGGCTCCGCCAGGAGGGAGTCGAGATCTCGGACCCCGGGTGCGTCACCAAGACCTGGCCCGGATTCTTCACAATGCTGGAGAGCCTGTGAGCGCCGGGGCAGGCCGGTGGCGGGGGGTGATAGCCATAGACGGTCCGGCGGCTTCGGGAAAGAGCACCCTGGCGCGGCGTTTGGCACAGGAACTCGGGCTGGGTTGGCTTGATACCGGGGCGTTCTACAGGGCGGCCGCCTTGGCGGTCCTCCGTGCGGGAGCGGACCTCGATGACGAGAGGGGGGCGGTGGAGGTGGTGGGGCGAAGAGTGATCTCCCAGGACGCGGGCCGGACCTTCCTGGACGGTGAGGATGTGGAGACCGAGATCAGGACCCCCCGGGTGACGGAAGCAGCCAGCAAGGTAGCGGTGCTTTCCGGTGTGCGGGAGAAACTGGTGCAGTCACAGCGGCGCTGGGTGGAGGAGAGGGGCGGGTCGGCGGTGGTGGAGGGTCGGGACATCGGTTCGGTGGTGTTTCCCGACGCGCCGGTCAAGGTCTATCTGACCGCCGACTCCGAAGAGCGGGCCCGCCGGCGGTTGGCAGAGTTCGGTGACGCCCCGGAGACATCGGCGGTGCAGGAGAGCCTGGCCCGTCGGGATCGAACCGACGCCACCCGGACAGCCTCTCCCATGCGTCTGATGCCGGATGCGGTGGAGATAAACACCACGGACCTCAACCCCGACCAGGCGGTGGAGCGGGTCCTCGGGTTGGTCCGGGCCGCTCGGGTGACCGGATGACAGTCACCTGGTCCTCGGGCGGGGTCTCCCGAAGCATTGGGGGAGGGATGCGGTGAGCCTGGTGCGGATCGTCGGGGCGCTCGATCCCCACGTCCACCTGCGGGGGATGGAGTGGGCGCACAAGGGGGACTTCGCCACCGAGACCGCCGCCGCCCTGGCAGGCGGGTACACGGCGGTTCTGGACATGCCCAACACTCCTCCCGCCACCACCGACAGCCAGGGTCTGGAACGAAAGCTCGAAGACCTGGGGAGGAACGCCCGATGCGACTACGGGGTATGGCTGGGCGCCCATCCCTCCGGGGTGAGGCCGCCCGCGGAGTTGGCCCGGCTGTCCCGGCGGGTGTGCGGCATCAAGCTCTATTGCGGGCACACAACCGGCGGTTTGACCATCGGTCCGTCCCAGATGGATCGCCAGGTGGCTTCCTGGCCGGGTCCGGGGGTGCTGGCCGCCCACGCCGAGGGGGAGTCGGTGGGCGTGTTCCTGGCGGCATTGGCCCGGCACGGGAAGCGGGGACACCTATGTCACATCGACACTGCCCGGGCGGTGTCCGAGGTGGCCGAGCACAAGAGCCGGGGGACTAAGGTGACCGCCGGGGTCTGTCCTCATCATCTGTTTTTTGCCGACCGAGACCTGCCTTCTCTGGGACCCAGAGGGGTGATGAAGCCCCCGCTGGGCACCCGGTCTGATCGCGAGGCTCTATGGGAAGGCCTCCGGCAGGGAGTCATAGACGTGGTGGAGTCGGATCACGCTCCCCACACCTGGGATGAGAAGCTCGGTGTCCCCACGCCCTTCGGGGTGCCCGGGCTGGAGACCACTATTCCGCTTCTGTTCACCGCAGTGAAAGAGGGACGCATCACCGCCGACCGGGCGGTCGACCTGGTGTCGGTTGCTCCCCGCCGCATATTCGGTCTGGATCCCCGACCGCCGGGGACATACACGCTGGTGGATGTTGGGGTTCGGTGGACTATCACCCCCGAGAGCCTCTACACTTCGTGCGGGTGGACACCGTTTTCCGGCATGGAGGTGTCTGGAATGATAAGAAGAGTGGTTATCCGGGATACGGTGGTCTTCGAGGACGGTGAAGTCCTGGCCCCGAAGGGATTCGGTTCGAACCTGTATGACGACTTCTGCTGAACTCTCGGCCGGGGAGGCCACCTATAGGGCGCTCCGCCGGTTTTTGTTCGCCCTCCCACCCGACGACGCGCACCGGATGGTCATCGGGAGGCTGGCGGCCCTGGATCGACATCCCGGCCTCTGTGATGCGGCGGCCCGCTACCGGGAACGGCGTTCCCTTCTGTCCGGCCGGGTGGGCCGGGTCATCCTCGACTCTCCCCTGATCCTGGCCGCGGGACTGGTGAAGGGGGAAGGGTTCCTCACCGAGGATGAGGCCATGAGGGCGGTGGCCAGGGGCCGGAACATCATCCCCGGGTGGCGGTCGGCGGGAGCGCTCCTGGGGCCGGTGGAGATGGGGACCTTCACCCCCCGGCCGAGACTGGGCAACCCCGGACAGGTGCTTTGGAGACACACCGAGGCTCAGAGCCTGCTCAACCGGGTGGGCCTGCGAAACCCCGGAGCAGCCGCGGCGGCGGCCTTCTTGGGTGACCGTTCGGAGGACCTCCCCGAGGTCTACGGGATCAGCATCGCCTCGGATCCGGACCAGGCCGATCCCGCCCGTCGCGTGGAGGAGGCGGCGGAGGCGGTGCGCTATTTTGCGGAGGCCGGCGTCCGTCCCTCCTGGACGACGGTGAACGTGAGCTGCCCCAATGTGGACCAGGGGTATGACCTGTCGAGCCTTCCCGGGGAGGTGGCCGACCTGTGCCGGGCGGTGCGTGGGGAGCTTTGGGGGGCGAGTCCCTTGTGGGTGAAGGTGGCGCCGGATGTGGGTCGAGGCCGGTACGGCTCGATCGCCCAGGCGGCGGTGGAGGGAGGAGCAGAGGCGATAGTGGCGACCAACACGGCGCCGGGCCGGCTGTCGGGGACCGAGATAGGGGTGGGGGTGGGGGGAGCTTCCCTGCACAGCCTGGCTTTGGAGGTGGTGGAGGAACTGGACTCGTTCCGCACCGAGTCGGGAGCGGAATTCGAGATCGTTGGTTGTGGGGGAGTGCTGGACGGTCAGAGTTACCGTGACTTTCTCGATCGGGGAGCGGCGGCGGTCCAGTACTGGAGCGCCTTGGTGTTCCGCGGGCCAACTGCCCCGGCGCTGATCCTGGCGGAGTCGGAAGAGCTTACGTGACCGCGGACCGGTCGGCTGCAGACGCTCTGTTGGAGGCCGAGGTGTTGATCTTCTGTCCGGATCGGCCCATCACGTTCGCCTCGGGGATGCGGTTCTCCGGTGTACATGGACATCCGGCGGTTGATCGGGGTTCCGTCGGCATGGCGGACGGTGATCGAGGGGTTGGGAGGGGTTATCGGGTCTCTGGACGGTGGGGTGGAAGTGGTGGCCGGTGTAGCGGCCGGCGGCATACCGCACAGCGCCGCCGTGGCCTACGAGGCGGGTCTGCCCTCCTGTTTCGTCCGCAAGGAAGCCAAGGGGCACAGCCGGGGGCGGGCGGTGGAAGGCGCGGATGTCAGGGGACGGCGGGTGGTGCTGGTGGAGGATGTGGTCACCACCGGGGGCTCCAGCCTCGAGGCGGCGGGGGCCCTGCGCGAGGCTGGCGGAGAAGTGACGATGTGTCTGTCGGTGGCGGGTTACGGCTTCGACGAGACCTTCACGGCCTTCGGTGAGGCCGGGGTGGAACTCTCCCTCCTGGTCCCCTTCATGGACCTGTTGACGGCGGCCTCACGGCGAGAAGAAGCCTCTTTGCGGGCACTTGAGGAGGCGCGGCGGTGGTGGCGTGACCCTCACCACTGGGCCCCGGGGGCTTAGGTGGGCAAGTTCTCCGAACGGCTTTCCGCCCGGATGGAAGAGTCGGGGAGCCTGCTCTGTGTGGGCCTGGACCCTGCTCCGGATCTGGTCTTCGAGGACGAGCCCGTCGGGGCCGGTGACCCCCTGTTCGAGTGGGGTCGACAGGTTATTTCCCAGACCCATCGCTTCGTGTGCGCGTTCAAACCCAACCTGGCCTTCTACGAGGCGAGGGGCTCCGGGGGGATCGCCTCTCTGGAGAGGATCATGGAGTATCTGGGATCGGAGCATCCTGGCATCCCGGTGATCGGGGACGCAAAGCGGGCCGACATCGGCACCACCAGCGAGGCCTATGCGAGGTTCCTGTTCGACCGGCTCGGCTTCGATGCAGTGACCTTGAGCCCGTGGCTGGGAAGGGACGCCCTTCAGCCCTTCCTGGACCGGGGGGAGCGGGGTTGTGTGATCCTCTGCCGCACCTCCAATCCGGGAGCGGACGACCTGCAGACCCTGGAGGTCGGAGGAGAGTTGCTCTGGCAGCGGGTGGCCCGGATGGTGGCTGAGGAGTGGAACAGCTTGGGCAACTGCCTTCTTGTGATGGGAGCAACCCGCCCCGAGGACCTGCGCACCGCTCGGGAGCTGGTTGGCGACATGACCTTTCTGGTGCCGGGAGTGGGGCCCCAAGGCGGGAGGCTGGAGGAGGTGTTGGAGGCGGGGCTCAACCCGGACGGGAGGGGTCTGATCATCAACAGTTCGCGGGGAGTGACCACATCCTCCGACATGGCCGGAGCGGCCTCGCAGATGGCGGCCGCCATAAACACGGCCAGGCGGATTCGCTAGGCGTCTCCTACTTGGCAGGCCAAGGGAGGGAAGGTCGCGAAAAAACCTCTAAAAGGGCGGGCCGGAGTCTTGAAAACTGTCCCTGGCGCCGCGCACATTGGTGGTTACAAACATCGCGGCCGTCCGGACAGGCCTCGATCAATACCAAGTCTCGTCTCCCGGCGAGCGGTCTCTCAAAACGCTCCAAGGGGAAGAGCATCAAGCCGACGACCGAAATCCTCGGTTCGGACAGGCCTGCGCCTATCCGAAAAATTCAACCGGAACGGTGGTGGCGGGTCGGGAGGGAAACCCAAAAATTAAGCCCCTGGGTTGGCGGTCGGGCGCAGGGCCGATGGGAGGAGGCGGCTCAGGGGAGCTTTGTTTCCTCTGGAGGTCGGGAGGGCATTAGGAGGAGGGGCCGCTCGCATTCCATCCCGACCCGGGCGGTGACCGATGCCCACACCTCGCCTTCGAACAGCTGGCGGGTGGCGCCCATGACAATCAGGTCGGCCTGCATTTGTTCGGCCTGGGCCATGATCGTCTCCGCCAGGTCCTGACCGGACACGTAGGAGACTTCCGGATCGATTCCGGCGGATCGGAACCCGCTGGCCAGCGTGGCCACCGCCCGTTGGCCGCGCTCTCGGACGTAGTCGGCCTCTGCAGAGGAATCGTGAGCTGGCGAGTCCTGGAGGTCCTCGGAGAGAAACGAACGAGGTTGGCGTTGAAATTGGTCCAGCAAGGACTGGGGTACCTGAACCACAGTCATGATCACGACTTTTCCGTCATCGCCCACCAGAGGGGCACAAAAATCGATGACTGGCGGTGCCTGCAGCACACCCGAGGTGCAAACCAAGATGCGCATGTCTGCCAGAATACAGGGGATGCTGGAAAATCAACTCGTAAACAAGGTCACTTGGAAAATTCCGAACGCTCTGGCTCTGGTCGGCTCCGCCTCCGGGGAGACCTGGAACGGCATGACCACGTCCTGGATCACCCAACTGTCCATGGAGCCGGTCCTGATAGGGATCGGGGTGGAAAACCATGCGGTTACCCACCGGCTGATCTCCGAAGGGGGAAGCTTCACGGTCAACCTCTGGGATCCCGAGGACAAGCGCGTGTTCGTGAAATTCTCAAAGCCGGCTGTCCGCCAGGGGATGACTCTCAATGACCGGGCGGTGCGCGTCGGAAAAACCGGTGCTCCGGTGTTCGAGGATGCCGTCGCTTTCATGGATTGTGAGGTTCGGAGGGCTATTGACTTCGGTACTCACACGCTCTTCGTGGGGGAAGTGGTGGACGCGGGCATTCGAGACGACACGAAGCGAGCGGCGGCCATGAGCGACACCCGGATGAAGTACGGTGGCGTCAAGCGTGGAGGCATGTGACCTCCTGAGACCTCTGTCGCCTGGCCGAAGGGCCACTCAGTGGGTGGTCAGCCGGATCAGGCGATGGTCTCGGCCAACACGAAGTCCTCGGGGAAGGTGAGTTTGAGGTTGTTCGGGTCTCCGGGCGTAGCTCTTACTACCAGATCGGAGAAACGCTCCACGGTTTCGGCGGTGTCCACTCCCTCGAAACCAGCCACTAGAGCGCGCCGATAGGCGGCAAGAAGCTCTGGCGCCGCGAAAACCTGGGGAGTCTGTGCCCGGTGAAGCCTTTCCTGGTCCAGCAGGGTGATCTCCCTTTGCCCGGCCAAGCGGTGGGTGGGCGCCTCCACCGGCAAAGTGGGGACGGCGCCCCCGTGACGGTCTGCGTCCCGGAATAGCTGGCGGAGCAGTGAGGGACTGACGAAGGGTCTGGCGCCGTCATGGATGGCTACCAGGTCGATGTGTCCCTCCCCGATCTCTGCGGAGAGTGCTTCGAGCCCCCGGTACTCGCTGGCGTGGCGGGACTCGCCCCCGTCCGCCATCAGCCAGGGAGTGGTGATCCCGAGCCGTTCCACCACCTGTTCGGCTGCTGGGCGGTCCTCGGGTCTGACGACCAGCACCAAAAGCGCCACCCAAGGGGAGCGGTCCAAGGTCTCGAGTGAATGGCTGATCATGGGCCGCCCCCCGATAGGCACATACGCCTTGTTAGCGGAGAAACCAGCGCGGGCGCCCTTCCCTCCGGCCAAGAGTATGGCCCCACCACGACCGCCGTTGCTTCTCATCAGGTGACCGGTAGGGTAGGTGACTCTTGTCAACCAAGCCAGCATCCTCCCGATCACAGCCGCCGGCCTCCCCTCAGGTCCTGGGAGAGACCGCGGTGTTGGTCACTCCAGGGGCCATCCGGCGGAGCGGAGGCTTGGTGATCTCCATCCGCGCGGTGAAAGAGGCTCTCGGGCGGTTGCCGCCCACGGTTCGGGCGGTGGCCATAACCGGAAGTGGTGAGGCCCCGTCCAGAGAAGATTTCGATGCCATGGTGGCAGACCTGGACGAGGGCTGGGACGTAGTGGTGTCCGGTCGGCCGGTTTCAGAAGCTGTCAAATTGGTGGAAGGGGGCTGGGTGGCAGGGAGTCTCGATCGGTCGGGTTTGGTCTCGATCGTCCCTCCGATTCTCATCGACCGTGAGGTGCTGGCCGGCGTCCTTTCGGATCTCTCCGAGGACGAATGGATCGATCCAGTCGAAGCGGTCATCGCCGCCGGGGGCAAGGTGGGGATACGCTCACAGCCGCGATAGCCGTCTCCCGACTACCCGGTCCGGCACCTATTTTCGTTGTTTGAAGGGGCTTCGGCGGTTTCGGTATTTGGAATTGCGGCGGCCGGTGGTTGGCCGGTTGTGTTTCGGTGGTGGTTTGAGGTGGTATTTGCCGGTTGGTGTTTTGCGTACTTGCCAGTGGTCGTCGTGGACTTTGTGGTGGCAGCGTGAGCAGAGGAGGACCATGTCGTTGAGGTCGGTGTTGCCTTGGACGGCCCAGGGGATGATGTGGTGGGATTGGCACCAGTTGGCGTTGGCGCCGCATCCCACACAGGCTTTGTCCCGTGCTACGAGGGCGATGCGTTGGGCGGGGCTGGCGGCCCGTCGGGACCGTCCCAGGTCCAGCGGTTGTGATACACCTTTGAATATGGCGGGGAGGATGTCCGATTGGCAGGCCAGGTCTCGGATCTTCTCCACCGGTATGGGAGTCCCATCACCAAGACGCCCGTTTATGAGTTCCCGGTGAATCACGTCGTAGTCGGCGATCAGCAACAACCTCGGCCCCCGAACCCGACCACCGTCCTCGTCGGTTTCCTCTCTGGTCACCAACCCCGCCAGGGCGTCTGCCATTCGCTGTCCGGGAGAGCACCTTGCTCGGGGGTCTTCTTCTCGCCACAGTTCGTTCATCTTCTGCGAAAGGGCCGTTTCGATGAGAGCGCCGGTGATCGGGTCGAACCGACCGTACAAAACGGTCATGCCGTCTGTGCGGTCGGTGCGGATCTTGGCGAACCTACGTGACCGTTGGTGCTCCAACCGCGACATCCCGTCGTCTTCGGAGCGTTGCTGTTGGTACTTGCGGACCGTCCCGGCGAATTTGTCAGGGGACTGGGTTCGGGCCTTGCCCACCAGGTCTGTTTCGTCTATGTCTCCCTGCTGGGAGGCTTTGGCCAGGATCCGGGCGTTGTCATATGGGATGTCTCCATCTCGCATCCCCTCCGACGTCTTGGGTAGTTCTTCCAGCTCCACCGCGGTTTCCACTTCTGAGCGGGCCTTCCGGCGGGGTCGCAGACCCTTCTCCCGCAGGTTGTCCTCGGTGATGTGGACGCCTTCTCTGCGGGTCAACTCCGCCAAGATCCCGGTACGGAACCCGGCCACCTGGTTCTCCACCCGGAAAGTGGACCGCAACCAACCCTGAAGCTGATCTAAGGTTGCGTCTCCCACCGGGCGGGTGGGCAAAACCACCGCACCTCGTCGGTCACCCGACCGCCAATAGCTGTCTTCTCCATGTCACAAGTATGCCAAAGGGGGTGTGACAAAACACCACCACATATCACAAAAATAGTAAAACAAACACAAAATAAATCTGATTAGACGGTACGCGAAAAACACCGGCACCCAAGGCTTGACCTGTGAACAGTCGGTGGAGAACAGTGAATGGCATGGTTTGGAGTCGTAAGCCCGGGAGAGACTGGCGCTATCGGGTGCTGGGAGTCCGATGCGCGGCAGACCCGGTCTTGCATGCCCTGGCCCCGCTGGGCCTGGCGTCCGCCCGGGGGACAGCTTTGGTGGTGGATCTCGATGATGATGCGCCCGCCTATCCGGGATCGACCTCCCTCGCCAAACTGGTTGTCTCCCAGCCGAGGCTTTCCGATCTCCGTCCACTTCGCCCCGGCGTGGCGGTGTTGCCCAACGGTTCAGTTCATCCTGGGGAAGCCGCCCATGTGATCGAAGCCCTGATCGCGGGATGGCCGGCGGTGGTGTTGCGATTGGGCGCCGCCCGCGGCCTTCCTCCCGCCCTCCTCGACATTCCGGTTGTACCGGTCGCCCCCCTCTTGCCCGGTTTCCTCCATCCCGCCCTGACTGGCGCTGCCGTCTACCAGTCGGTCTTTCGCGGACCGCCTCCCAGGCTCAGGGGCGTCGTGCTGCCTCCCCTGGGGCGATCCCACATACAGGGGATGCTCACGGGTACCGGACTCCCACCCCGGCGCTGGGTGAGGGCCTGGGAACGGGTCTGGGAGGTCTCATGGCGCTAATCGACCGGCTGGTGGACACCATTCTCCTCTCGGACTTTCCGACCGATCGGGCCGCCCTCACCCGGCACGTCAAGAAAGTGGTGGCAACCGAGGCGCCCCTGGCCAATGCCCGGGTGGTGGAAGGAGTGGTGGACTCCCTGATAGGCCTGGGGCCGCTGGAGGAACTCCTGCGGGAACCGGACGTCACCGACCTGCTGGTCAACTCTCCCTCGGAGGTGTGGGTGGAGCGAGGCGGCCGCCTGGAGCGCACCGCCATCTCATTCGGCGACGGCGATGCCGTGATTGCCGCCGTGGAGAGGGTGATCGCACCCTTGGGCCTCCGCATCGACCGAGCCTCGCCGATGGTCGACGCCCGATTGGCGGACGGGAGTCGCCTCCATGCCATCATCCCGCCCGCGGCGGTCGATCATCCCATAGTCGCCGTGCGGCGGTTCATCCCCCAGGCTGAGGATCTGGGCGCCCTGGTGGAGTTGGGCTCTGTCACTCCCGACCAGGCCGAGCAGCTTTCCTCGGTGGTCGAGGAGAGGAAGAACCTGGTGGTCTCGGGCGGCACCGGCTCGGGGAAGACCACCCTCCTGAACGTTCTCTCCGCGCTGGTGGACGAGGGAGAACGGGTGGTGGTTGTCGAGGATGCCTCCGAACTCCGACTCCGGGGTCATGTGGTGCGCCTTGAGGGCAGACCCCCCAACTCGGAGGGTGCGGGCGCCATCACTCTCCGCCAACTGATCCGCTCGGCTCTCCGCCTCCGCCCCGACCGGATCGTGGTGGGAGAGGTGCGGGGTCCCGAGGCTCTCGACCTGGTCAATGCCCTCAACACCGGCCACTCCGGGTCCATGTCCACGCTGCATGCCAACAGCCCCGCCGAAGCGCTCTGGCGACTCGAGTCCCTGGCGCTGTCGGGGGCGGGAAACCTGTCGTCGTCGGCGGTCCGCTCTCAGATCCACTCGGCCATCGATGTCGTCATCCAAGTGGAGAGAGACGGAGGGCGGCGCCGGGTGGCGGCCATCGAACACCGTAGGGGACGACCATGAGCGCAATGGCGCCCCTGGTGGTGGGATGGGCCTTGATCAGCGGCATGGACTGGCGACTCGTGACCCTGTTGGCGCTGGCGATTCTGCAGCCATGGCTGGTGATCGCTCTGGTAGGGGTGCTGGTTCTGGTCGAGGCCCGGCGGGTGCGAAGGCAGGGAAGCGGATGCTCTGAGGAGGCGCAGGTGTTGTTGGGTGTGGCCGGGGAACTCCGGGCCGGCCTGGGGGTTCGCTCCGCAATGGCGGCGGCGGGCCAACGGTCGTCCCGGCTGGACTTCCATCCCGTCCGCCGGTTGGTGGCGTCGGGCGCACCTCTGGATCGGATATCAGAGGCCGTGACTGAGGCAATGCCCGTCCATGGATCCCTGGCCTCCGCGGCCCTCCGGGTAGCGGATCGCACGGGGGGACGGGTGGCGGAAGTCTTCGATTCCGCGGCCGCCCTGGCCTTGGAGGAGGACGAACTACGTCAGGAGCGGAGAGCGGCCACCGCCCAGGCCAGGACCTCAGCGGTGGTGGTGGTAGGGATACCGGTGCTGGTGGTGATCTACCGGATTCTTAGCGGGAGCCTGTCGAGGAGTCTCTCTGCCAACCCTCTGTCAACTCTCCTGACCGTTGCGGGGATCACGCTGCTGACTCTGGGAGTGGCGGTGATGCTGGTCCTGATCAAGAGGGCCTCCCCTTGATACAGGCCGGTATCCCTCTCGCCGTCTCCGGCTCCGCTTCCTACCGGCCCTTGGTGTTGCTGATGGTGGCCGCCGTCCCCTTTCGATGGTGGTGGGTGGCGGTCGGCTCGGGGCTGGTGTTCTGGTCGCTCAGCCGCCTCCGCCACCGTGGGCGGTCGGCTCGTCCCGAGGACGTGATTGCCTTCGGCCGGCTGTTGGTGGTCCCACTCACCGGAGGCATGTCCCTTTCCAACGCCCTGGCGATGGCCTCCCAGGAGGCCCATCCCGGACTGCGCGCCGAAGTGGCCCGGTTGCTTCGTCGCAGCCGGCAGGAAGGCATGGCCGCCGCCCTGGCCGGAAGCGGCGGCCTTCTGGGCGAACTCTTCAGAAGGATGGCCGGCGCCCACTCTTCGGGGACTTCTCCGGTGCGGGCGGTTCTCACTCACGTGGAAAACCTTCACTCCCAAGTTCGCATGGAAGCCCTGTCTCGCATTCGCTCCCTGCCTGTCACGCTTGCCGTCCCACTCACGCTGTTGATCGTCCCCGGCTTTCTGCTGGTGCTGGTGGGGCCATCGGTGGTCTCCCGGCTGGCCGAGATGCTGAGCGGGCTGATCGGCACATGAATCCCCCTTCCCCCGCCCCGGCCGGACGCCGGGAACGAGACGACCAAAGGAGGTCGAAAATGTTGGCTCTGTGGACCAGGATGATGATTTGGTTCGACCGCGATGAGCGGGGTCAGGGCACCGTGGAGTACATCCTGGTGGTTCTGGCTGTGGTGGCCGTCGCCACCGTGTTGGTGCAGTGGGTCCGGAAGGGATCCGGCGACAACCTCTTGGAATCCATCTTCCGCAAGGCCCTTGAATTCGTGAAGGGCAAGATCGGGTTCGGGTTCTAGACCGATGAGGTCGGAGACGGGCTCTTTGGCGGTGGAGGCGGCGTTGGTGATCCCCATCATCGTGGTGGTGATGGTGGCGGTAGCCGAACTGTTCATGATCGCCGTCACCCGGCTGGAGATGGAGGCCGCTGCCCGGGAGGGCGCTCGGGTGGCGGCCACCCGTCCCGACCCCGCCCGGGCGGCGGCAGCCGTGAAGTCCTCTCTGCCGGCCGGAATGGCGGAGAGGGTGAGGGTGGAGGTGACGGGCGCCCATGTGGTCGGCCATCCCGTCACGGTGGTGGTTTCCATGAAGTACCGGCCGGTCACGCCGTTCCTCGACCGAATGGTGGTGCGGCTCCAGAGCCGGGCGGTGATGCAGCGGGAGGGCTGAGGTCGGGATGGTGTGGAGAGACGAGAACGGCGCGGTGGCGGTGCTGGGAGTTGCGTTGGTGGGAGTTCTCCTGATGATCGGGGTGGCGGTGCTGGATATCAGCGCGGTGGTCTCGGCTCGCACCAGGTCCCAAACCGCGGCGGACGCCGCGGCGCTGGCCGCCGCCCCTGCTACCTTCACGCTGGCCTCTTCTCCTCAGCAGGCGGCAACCCGGATGGCGGAAGCCAACGGCGCCCGGCTTATCTGGTGCAAATGCCGGATAGATCGCCGTCCAAAAGTGAGGACGGTGACGGTGGAGACCGCCGTTGTGGCTCGCCTGTGGCTTTGGGAGGAGGTGACGGTCTTCGCCCAATCCCGGGCGGAGTTCATCCCCTACCCTGGGAGCGGGTGAGCCAAAAGCGGACCGGAGCCACGAGGGCCACGGTCGTTCTCGAGCGGGCAGGAGTCCCCTTTCGACTGTGCTCCTACCTGGTGGATTTCGATGCCGCCCCGGACTACGGAAGGGCGGTAGCCGAGGCGCTTGGCGTGGACCCGGCGCGGCTCTTCAAGACCCTGGTGGCTTTCGCGGACGATCGGCCCCTGGTGGGGCTGGTCCCGGCGGACGTCCGGCTGAGCGTCAAGAGCTTGGCCAGGGCGGTGGGCGTCCGAAGGGTGCGGCTGGCGTCGCCCCAGGAGGCCCGCCGGCTCACCGGCTATGTCCCCGGTGGCATCAGCCCATTCGGGCAGCGCCGGAGAATGCCGGTGCTGGTTGACGAGTCGGCGCTCGACCATCCATCCATCTGGGTGAGTGCGGGAAAGCGGGGCCTGCAGATCGAGATCGATCCCGCCGAGTTGGTGAAGTTCCTGGAGGCGCGCACCGTCCCCATTTCCACCGGATAGAGTTGCGGAGTCCCTGCTTGGTATAGCATCCTTGTCCAATGCACCTGTCGGGATGGTGAACGAGCTGGGAAGGAAAGAGGATGTACGACAAGGAACGCCTGGAGGAAATAGCCAGGTATGTCAGGAAGACCCACCGGTGGGTTGTGGTAATAGGGGTGATAGTGATCCTCAGCATGGTGCTCAGCTTCTGCGGCGCCCTTCTGACGGCAGCCTGAATCTCCTGAACCAGGACGGTCGGGAATTGTGAGGGGCGGCACTCTCTGCTCCAAGAGTGGACTGGTTGGAGGAGTGGACGGCGTGCGGGGCGGTTGGGTCATGGCGGCGACCGCGGTTGCCCCTGAGTCCAGCTTGGACATTCTGGTATTCCAGTCGTTCTCCGACTTGTGGTCTCATGCCAAGCGAAGAGATCTGCTGGCGGTGACGGTGGACATTCCCACCGGACTACCGGGCAGAGAGGGCCGCGCCGCCGACCGGGAGGCTCGGGGGAAATTGAAGCCTTCTGAGAAGGGGAAAAGGGGAAGGACGTCGTCTGTGTTTCCTGCCCCGCCGTTATCTTCGCTTGGTGCTACCACCTACAAGAAGGCCGGAGAATTGGCGCGACGCTCCACCGACAAGGGCTTAACCCGACAGGCGTTCGGTCTCTTCCCGAAGATCAAGGAGGTACGTTCCGCCCTCCAACCTGATGACTTCGAATGCGGAGCTGTGCCAAGGGCCGCAGAGGTCCATCCGGAGGTGAGCTTTCGATTCATGGCCGGTTCGCCGATGTCGTTTCACAAGAGTCTGCAGGCAGGCGTCGCCGAGCGTCTCTCATTGCTTGAGTGCCACTTCCCCGACATTGTTGATGCAGCGGTACGCACCAGCAGGACCGGCCCACCTCATCCCGGGCTTGATGATGTACTGGATGCGGTGGCGGCGGCCTGGACCGCCCGTCGTTTGGTCCAAGAGGAAGCGGCGCGGCTGGGGGGCTGCGAAAGGGACGCTGCCGGCTATCCCATGAACATCTGGGCCTAGCCCGGCCTGTTACGTTTCCTGCCATGGTCTCCAACCGACAGGTCTTGGCGATGCTTGGCGAGTTGGTCGAGCTCACCACCCTTGACGAGGGCTCTCCGCAGTCCTTTAAGGTGCGGGCCTACGAGCGTGCGCACCGAGCGGTGGAGAACCTTGGACGTGACGTAGCCGGGCTGGACCAAAAGGAGATCCAGGGCATCGGGGGGATCGGAAAGAGCATCGCGGCCAGCATCTCCGAGTTCTGCCAGACCGGCAGAGTCGCCAGGCTGGAGAACCTGCGCTCGAAGTACCCGCCAACCTTCCGGGAGTTGACCCGGATCCCCGGACTGGGTCCCAAGACCGTGAAGATGATCCGCCGGGAACTGGGAGTGGAGTCCTTGGACGATCTCCTGGCGGCGCTGGCGGACCACCGGCTCCGGGACCTTCCCGGATTGGGGGCAACAAGTGAGGCCAAGATCGCCCGGGCCGTGGAACGCCTCGGCCTGGCGGGAAAGGACCGGCGCACTCCGCTGGTCACCGCCTTGCCCATCGCAGAGACGCTCCGCCAGGGAATCTCGGCCTTGGACGGGGTGGAGGCGGTGGAGATATGCGGCAGCGCCCGCCGGTTTCGCTCATCGGTGGCGGACCTCGATTTGGTGGTGGCGGCGGACCCCTCGCGCTGGTCGGAGGTGATTGCCACGGTGGCCGCGCACCCCTTGGTGGAGGAGACCCTGCTCGCAGGGACTACCAAGACTTCGGTGCTGACCCGGGGCGGGCTGGGAGTGGACGTCAGGGTGGTTGCTCCCTCCCAACTGGGAGCGGCGATGCTCTATTTCACCGGATCGAAGGCTCACAACGTGCGGCTCCGCCAACTGGCCATGGAACAGAGCCGGCTTCTCAACGAGTACGGTCTCTTCGGGGAGGGAGATGATCGGCCGGTGGCCTCCGGGACCGAGGAGGAGATCTATGCGGCCTTGGGCATGGACTGGCTGCCGCCCGAGATTCGGGAGGACGCCGGTGAGATAGAGGCGGCCCTGGAGGGGAGGCTCCCCCGACTGGTCACGGTAGGGGACATCCGCGGCGACCTGCATTTCCACACCGACCGGTCAGGTGACGGGCGCTCCTCGCCCGAGCAGATGGTGGAGGCCGCCATCCGCGCCGGCATGGAGTACGTGGCCATCACCGACCACGGAGAGGACCTGGCCATCAACGGCTTGTCCCGGGCCGAGATGGAAGCGCACCGTCGGGAGATCGCCCGCCTGGGGGAGCGCTATCCGGATATCGAGCTCCTGTTCGGCTGCGAACTGAACATCGGCGCGGACGGGGATCTCGACTACGACGCCGACTACCGGCTGGGCTTCGACTGGTGCGTGGCCTCGGTCCACTCCCACTACGACCTGGCACCCCGCCGGCAGACCGAAAGACTGCTGCGGGCGATCGCCGATCCGGCCGTCTCGGCCATCGGCCACCTGACCGGGAGGATGCTGGGGCGGCGTCCGGGTATAGAACTCGAACTGGACCCGGTCCTGGAGGAGATGTCCGCCCGGGGAGTGGCGCTGGAGGTCAACGGCGCCCTCGACCGACTGGACGCCTCTCCCGAGGTGGTCCGCCGGGCGGTGGCCGCAGGAGTGATGCTGGTTATCTCTACCGACTCGCACCACGTAACCGAGCTGAGAAGGATGTCATACGGGGTCTCCAACGCCCGTAGGGGATGGGCTACCGCCGGTTCGGTGCTCAACACCCTTCCCCGGGAGGAGTTCATCGAGCGGGTCAGATCGGCGCGTCGGTCGAGGTAGGAGGCGACGGGCGACCGCAGCGAAGGGGACCTGGCGTGTGGGTCAGGACTGCCGTGAAGAATGCCGGGCCGATCCCCTTCCTAAACTGGCGGATGGCACGAATAGCAGACCGTCGGTTTCTCCGAGGAGAGGTACTTCCCCCATGGATCAGTCATTTTTCTTGATCGCCGCCCTGGTTTTGGGCTTGGCCGCGTTGGTGTTGGCGATATTGTTCACCCGCCAGGTCCTGGCCGCTCCCCGGGGGAACGAGCGGATGCGAGAGATCTCGGAGGCCATCCGGGAGGGAGCGATGGCGTTCCTGCGGAGGGAGTACCGCTGGCTGGCGGTGTTCGTGGTCGCCATGTTCATCCTGATCGGCCTGGTGCTCGAAGACGGATGGCTGAGGGCGGTCGCCTACCTGTTCGGGGCGGCTCTCTCCGGAACGGCGGGATTCGTCGGGATGAGGGTGGCCACCGCAGCCAATTCCAGGACCGCCGAGGCAGCCCGGTTGGGCGGCGTGCAGCGGGCCCTTCCCCTCGCCTTCCGGGGCGGGGCGGTGATGGGATTCACGGTGGCAGGCCTGGGGCTGGCGGGCGTGGCGCTCGGCTACATGGTGTTCGTGGAGGCGGGAGGGCTGGAGGTGGCCCGGGGCGTGGACATCGTGGCGGCCATCGGGCTGGGAGGCTCATCCATCGCCCTGTTCGCCCGGGTGGGGGGAGGGATCTACACCAAGGCGGCCGATGTCGGCGCCGACCTGGTGGGGAAGGTCGAAGCCGGGATCCCCGAGGACGACCCCCGGAATCCGGCGGTGATAGCCGACAACGTGGGAGACAACGTCGGGGATGTGGCGGGGATGGGCGCCGATCTCTTCGAGTCCTATGTGGGCTCTCTGGTGGCTCCGATCGCGTTCGCGGCTTTGGTCTTCGTCAACGCCTCCTACCAACTGGAAGCCATTGTCTTCCCGCTGGCGGTGGGGACTGTGGGGATGCTGGCCTCCATCATCGGCTCGTTCTTCGTAAAGCCCCGCAGCGACTCGGATCTGGCCTCCGCTCTGCACCGGGGGACCAACACCTCCATGGTTCTGGCGGCACTCGGGATCCTTGGGATCTCTTTCTGGATTTTCGGTGATCACTCCGATGTGCAACCGCTCGGCTTGTGGGTGGCGGTGGTGATCGGCTTGGCGGTGGGCTTCGTGATCGGGAAGATCTCCGAGATCTACACCTCCGACCATTACCGGGCGGTGAAAGACATCGCCCAGCAGGCCGAGACCGGTCCGGCGACCGTGGTCCTGGCCGGCGTGGCGGTTGGGAAGAAGTCGGCCGCATACTCGGTGCTGGTGGTGGCGGCGGGGATCGCCGGAGCCTTCTCGGCAGGGGAGTGGGCGCTGGGATCCGACGGTGGGATCTACGGCGTAGCCGTGGCGGCCATCGGGGTGCTGGCCACCCTGGGCATCACCATCGCAGTGGACGCCTACGGACCGATCGCCGACAACGCCGGCGGGATCGCAGAGATGGCCCATCTGCCTCCCGAAGTGCGGGAAACCACCGATGCCCTCGACTCCTTGGGCAACACCACCGCGGCGGTGGCAAAGGGATTCGCCATCGGCTCGGCAGCGGTCACAGCCCTGGCGCTGTTCGCCACCTTCACCCGTGCGGTCGATCTGGAGGTGATCAATATCGTCTCGGTCGAGGTGACCGTCGGGTTGTTCCTGGGAGGGATGTTCCCCTTCCTGTTCGCGGCTCTGACGATCTCTGCGGTGGGACGGGCCGCCTTCACGATGATCGAAGAGGTACGGCGCCAGTTCCGGGAGATACCGGGTCTGAGAGAGGGCCGTCCCGAGGCGCGGCCCGAGTACGCCCGCTGCGTGGAGATAGCGACGGGCGGTGCGTTGCGGGAGATGGTGCTTCCCGGGGTGCTGGCCGTGGCTCTTCCCCTTGTGATCGGGTTCATCTCCACCTCCGCCCTTGGAGGCTTCCTGGCGGGAGCGCTGGTCACCGGCTTCCTGCTGGCCATCTACATGGCGAACGCCGGAGGCGCCTGGGACAATGCGAAGAAGCACATCGAGTCGGGGGCGCGGGGCGGCAAGGGCTCGGACGCCCACAAGGCGGCGGTGATCGGCGACACGGTGGGCGATCCCTTCAAGGACACCTCCGGTCCGGCGATGAACATCGTGATCAAGGTGATGACCATCGTCTCCTTGATCTTCGCCGACGCCTTTATCGGCTAGGGCGGGCTCCACACGCCGATCTCCGTCCAGGGGTCACCCGGGCGGAGGGTTATCACCGAACAGTGTTCGGGACGGTCCCGGAAGAGTTCGGTGAGACTCCGGCCTGTCAGCAGCAGGCGCCCGGCCTGGATTGGATCCTGGTGGCCGACCACAGCCACCTCTCCGTCGGAGACCGTCGCCTCCGCCTGCCGCACCGCCGTTGCGATCCTGTCGGCCAACTCGGGAAGCGTCTCCGGCGCAAAGGCAAGGTCGGATGGGTGCTGGAGATAGGCTTCCATCTCCCCGGGAAACAGTTCCGGTATTTCCTCCCAGCGGTGTCCCGCCCAGCGGTCCATGAGCCCCCATTCCACCAATTCGGGGAGCACCCCCACCTCCAGAAGATGGGGTCCTGCCAGGTTCTCAGCGGTTTGCCGGGCTCTCTCCAGTGGTGACGACCACACCGCCCCGAGCGGTCGGCCGGCCAGATAGCAGCCGGCCAGGCGAGTTTGCCGCACACCCCGAGGGCTCAGGCGGAACCCGGGAAGCGACGCGTATACCAGGTGCCGGGGATTGTGTACTTCGCCGTGGCGCACCAGATGAACCAACTCTGCCATGTTCGATCCAGCCTATTCGGTACTGTCATGATGGTGAGCGCGCCGCTGTTTCGAGAGCCGATCCTCCATGTGGACATGGACGCGTTCTTCGTGGAGGTGGAGCGCCGCCGCGACCCGAGTCTGCGGGATCTGGCGGTGGTGGTGGGAGGAAGCGGCCGGCGGGGCGTGGTGGCCTCCGCTTCCTACGAAGCCAGACGGTTCGGGGTCCACTCGGCGATGCCAATGTCCCAGGCTCGGGCTCTCTGCCCCGCCTTGGTGGTTGTTCCTCCCGACCACTCCCTTTACGGAGAGGTCTCCGAAGAGGTCTTTGCCGTGTTTCTCTCGTTCACGCCCCGGGTGGAGAAACTGTCGGTGGACGAGGCTTTCCTGGATGTCTCGGGTCTTCGCTACCACTACCGGAGCGTGACGGAGGTGGGGTCAGAGTTGCGAGAGCGGGTCCGTCGGCGGGCCGGACTGCGTGCGTCGGTGGGGATCGCGGTCAACAAGACCCTGGCCAAACTGGCTTCCGAGGAAGCCAAGCCCGACGGGATGTTGCGGGTGCCCGCCGAGGGGAGCCTTGATTTCCTTCATCCCCTGCCGGTGGAGAGGCTGTGGGGGGTGGGGAAGTCAACCGGGGCGCGGCTTCATGGTTTGGGAATTCGCACGGTCGGGGACCTGGCGGCCTTACCTGTGGAGCATCTCCGTCCGGTGGTGGGGAATGCCACGGCCGACCATCTGGGGAAACTGGCCCGCGGGGTCGACGACCGGCCGATCGTCACTGATCCCCTGGGGGTGTCACTGTCGGTCGAGAACACCTTCGAGAGTGATCTCGGATCCCGATCAGAGATCGAACTCAAGCTGCGGGAGCAGGCCGAACGCTTGGCTGTCCGCCTGCAAACGGCGCGGGTGTGGGCCACGACCGTCTCTCTGAAGGTCAGGTTCAGCGACTTCACCACGATCAGCCGCTCCCACACCAGGGAGGTCCCGACCAGACTGGCGATCGACATCTTTCGCCAGGTGACAGAACTGGCCGACCGGGCCGGGCTCGAGGGGAAGAAGGTGCGACTGCTGGGTATCTCCGCCGGAGGGTTGAGCGTAGGGCCGGGGCACCCGCAGTTGGATCTGGAGGGCGAGAAGCGGTGGGAGTCACTGGAGGAGGAGGTCTTCCGGCTCCGGAGGCGATTCGGGTTCGATGCGGTGTTGCCGGCTCGCCTCAGCCCGGGTTCCCCGCCGGACCCCTAAACCTAAGAAAAGTACCTCCAATGATGGCTAGCTACCCGTCGGATGAACATATACTGGAGAGCGGAAGCGGACGAATTCGGAGGCTTGGGCTGACGTGCCGTTGAACGAAGAAGAGCAACGGATTCTCGAAGAGATCGAGAGCCAATTCTATGAGGAGGAAGTGGCTCAAACCAGCGAGGAACCCTTGCTCTACTCGAGCCGCGCGGCGTTGACGATCCCCACGGCGTTCCTGGTGGCAGGAATTCTTGTGGTGTTGGTATTTTTTACCTCCCATTTACTCGTCGCGCTGGCGGGATTTGTTGTTATGGTGATAGCGGCTACCTTTCTGGTACAAGGTCTGCGGGTGAGAACGAAGCTTCAGTGGAAGGGCGTACAGGGAGGGAGCGACACGAAGGCGAACGGATTCGGTACATGGCCCCGCTAAGCGGGTCCTGAGCCGGATAGGTGGAACGGAGCAAATGGAGGAAGTGGGCTTTACCTCGTCTGAAGCGATGAGGTTCACGGGCTGCAGCTACAACCAAATACGTTATTGGGACAAGGTTGGCCTGGTGAAGCCCTCGATCAAGGGCACCGGGGGCCGTCCCGGCGTCCGAAGGATCTACAACCTCCAGGACTTGGTGGCTTTGCGGGTGATCAAGAGCCTGATAGACAACGGCCTGTCTCTCCAGAGAATCCAGAGGGGTTGGAAGTATCTGCGTCGGGTGGGCGACCTCGACCAGCATCTGGCCCAGGCCGGGATGTTCTCCGACGTATTCGCCACCACCATTCTGGCTCCCCATCCGGAAAGCAGCGTGATCATTGACACCCTCGCCAACGGTCAGTTCGTCTTTGTGGAGGTGATGGGGAAGGTGGTCGAGGATGTGGAGGAGGACCTGTCCGACTTCGAGTTCAACAGGGCGAGATTCCGCACCATGCTCGAACGGGTGACCGAGGACTTTCGTGAAAATCCCTTCTGGGCTGCAGCAGGAGGCTGACCGCCGCCACTCACCCTGAGTCCACCTGGCGAAATGAAGCCGCACCGAGGGTTGCGGCCGTCTAGTCTGGCAGTGATTGTGACCAAGGCCCTGGTTCTCAACGCGACTTACGAGCCGCTCTCGGTGGTTAGTTGCCGTCGCGCCCTGGTGTTGGTTTGGCGGGATCGGGCAACGGTGGTGGAGGAGAGGGGGGAGGTTTGGCACTCGGCCGAGGAGACCTTCGTGGTCCCCTCGGTGGTTCGATTGAATTACTACGTGAAAGCTCCCTTCCGCCGCTCGGTTCCACTCACCCGGCGGGCCGTCTTCGGACGGGATGGAAACCTGTGCCAGTACTGCGGGGCCGCCGCGGAGAGTCTCGACCACGTCGTACCCCGCTCCCGGGGCGGCGCCCACACCTGGGACAATGTGGTCGCCTGCTGTCGGCGATGCAACATAAAGAAGGGAAACCGCCTTCCCGCCGAGGCGGGCATCGTGCTCCTTCGGTCTCCTCGCTCCCCGTGGCGCTTTGGCTGGATCTACACCAGTTCCGGCTACCGGGTGGATCCCGCCT
>JAPPFD010000007.1 GCA_028823995.1 bacterium
GGCGCGGCCGGTTCGGGCGGCGGAGGCGCGGCAGCAGGAGCCGGAGCCGGAGCGGGAGCCGAGGAGGGCGCGGGAGCCGAGCCGCCTCCGGCCCAGGCCTGGAGAACCTCGTCGACCGAGACGCCGTCCGCCGCTGCCCGGGCCTCGGCGGAGCGCTGCACCAACTCGGCGGGCGCACCCACTACTTGGGCGGCGGCCTCGAGAAACTCGCTCATTCCTCTTCCCCTGTCTCAGGCGGATCCTCTTCCTCTTCCTCGGAGGAGCCATCGGCCGGGACCAGGGTGAAGACCTCCTGGGTGGCGGGGCGCCCGGTGGTGAATGTTCGAAGAACGGCCAGACAGAATGAGAACTGGCCCAGAAGGGTTACCAGCCCCGAGAGTATGGACAATCCCAGAAGCAGCGAGGCCAGCCCCACCAGGTCCCCCCAGCCCTCCCCGGTCGGGCTGATCCCGCCGAATGACCCTCCCGCCCAACCGTAGCCGGCGACCAGGCCCGCCCCCACCAGCAGGGCGGACGTCAGCCCCACCCCCCAAAACGTGAGACGCAGATGCAGCCGGGCCAACCCCTGGCTCGCCAGGGTCCGGCCGGTGATGGAGGGGAGCGCCTGGTACGACCAGGCCGCCACCAGAAGCCCTCCCGCCCCGAACAGGGTGGCGTACAGAACCCCGTCCCAGAAGGGGGTCAGCCCTACCACCGCCGCCGCGGAGCGGACCGTGCCGAAGCTGGTCAGAGCGGCGGTGAACAATGCGAAGAAGGCGCCGGCCAGGGCGGCGGCCACCACCGGGCGGTCACGTCTCTCCGCCCACAACTCCTCGGTGGTCAGGGAGAGGTTGGCGGCGTTTGCCAGGGCCGAGACGGGCAGGGCCAGGGTCATCAGGAAAGCCACGGCCTCCAGCCAATCGGGGACCGGGCCGAAAACCAACGGGCCTGCGCCCCCCCACGCCGAGGCGAACGCCAGGGACCAGAAACCCACCCTGGCCAATTGGCGGCTGGCGAGAGGGTTTCCCGTGTCCTTCACCAGCGCGTAGTAGGCCAGGCCGATGCCCATCCCCACGACCCACAGGTTGGAGAGACCGAAGAGAGACACCGACTCGGACATGGCGCCCCCCATCGCCGAGGGAGGGGGAACGGCCCCCACCAGGTAGAGAAGCGGCAGCCAGACCACCCCGGCCAGGGCGTACCACAGTGAGACAAAGATGTTGGGCTCCTGTCGATGGCGGACCGTGGAGACGGTCACCACCATGGGCGCCAACAGGGTGGCGAGAAGCGGCAGGGAGACCCACCATGGCAGGGAGAATGGACCTGTCCCGTCCCCTCCGCCCAACAGCACCACCAGCGCCCCTACCACGGTCACCCCGGCGGTTGCGGCCCCGCCCGCCAGGGCCAGGGCCTCGCCGCGCATCCGGACCCCGGTGAGCCGGGGCAGGATGTAGTAGACCCCGCCGGCCATGGACAGGGTGAGCCACCCGATCACAGCCAGCAAGAGAGCAATCGGACGGATGCGCCCGTAAGAGAAAGGCCCGGTCAGGGTCCCCGGAAAGCGCAGTTCCACCATCCCGGCCACCCACACGATCCCGGCCGCCGCCAGGAAGGCGGTGGAGGCGATGATGTGCCACTTGGCGGCCGTGTCGGCGGCCAGCCCATCCGACCATGCGGCGTAGCGGCCGACTCGACTAATCGGGCTTGCGGTTCGATTATTCTTGGTTGTACTCAGAGCGCTACCCCCGGGTGCCCCGGAAACGAAAGGCCTGCCATGAGAGCCGCTCCGAAAGATAGCAAGATTGAAACCACCCTCGGCGCGAGTCAACGCCGGGTGACGGGAGCGGATCGGCTGTGATGGCCGGAATCGTCATAACTTTGTTTGAAACCCGCCCCGGTGTAAAAATAGGAATGGTTCGACCCCGGAAGGCCATCTGGTAGAGATGCACCGCATCGCCGCTATAAACGACCGAACACGGATCCTCATCGGGTCGTCGTCGTTACTCGTAGGCACGGGGCTCATGGCCGTGGCGGTGCTCTGGGTCCATTACTCGGCCCTGCCCCAGACCGAGCTCGTCAACGGGGTGTCCACGCCGGTGGTGGTGGACTACTTCAACTGGATACCCAGGGGCTGGTTCTGGAAGAGCATCGGGTATCTCGCTGCGCTGGGGGCCTCCCAGATGATGCTGCTGGGCGCGGCCTTCCTGTGGGTGCTCAACCAGAAGATGACCTGGGCCCGGGCCTCCTTCGCCGCCTTCCTGGTCTGGATAGAACTGGTGCTGGTGTTCGGGATAGTTCCCTCCGAGTGGCTCAACCTCTCCCAGACCGACCTCGACTGGTCCAACCAGCGGATCGCCTTCAGAATCCCGGCGTTCCTGATGCTGGGCAACGACGTGGCGATCAGTTGGGCCGCAATCAAGGACTCCATCTCAGGCGCCTACAACCTGGGCACTCTGGCGGGCGCCGGCGTGGTGGCCTACCTGCTGCAGCAGGTCTACAAGGCGCCAAAGAAGCGCGCCGCGGCCGCCCGGACCTCCCCCTACGGCCGTCCACTCGTGAAAGGTGACGGCTGATGCCCCGCGGCGTTGTCGATGAGACGCCTCCGTTCCGCGACGACTACCAACTCGCGCTGGTGGAGAACGACTTCTATACCGGAAAGATCCGACCCAAGCAGTTCCTCCACATCGACCAGTCCGAGTGCATAATCTGCGAGGGCTGCGTGGACATCTGCCCGTGGAAGTGCATCTTCTATCTGTCCATGGAGGCCATCGACGAGGCGGTCAACGTCGACGACCCGAGGGAGGACACCACCAACTACGGCTTCTTCGTCGTGGACGAGAACGAGTGCACCCGGTGCGCGCTGTGCATCGACCGATGCCCCACCGGCGTCATCTCCCTCGGCAAGTTCGAGGGGTCCCTGGCCGCCCAGGCCGAGGAGATGGGACTCAACTCGGCTCCCTGGGAGGTCGACACCGGCCAGAGGGACTTCAAGCACGGGTACACGTACGGAATGCGCTGGTAAGGAGCAAGGGTGAGCACACGCAACGGCATTCACGGTCTGCTGGCCAAGGCCCGCACCCATGCCACGGACATGGTGGGACGGATGTGGTCGGGCCAATTCATGGACTCGATGCTCCGACCCGGATCGCCCTTCAAGAAGGGCTACACCGACACTCCCCGCAACCGATCGTACGTGATCATGAACAACGTGCTCTACCACCTCCACCCGGTGAAGGTAAAGCGGCACGGCGTGAAGCTCTCCTACACCCTCTGTCTGGGAGGATTGAGCTTCTTCCTCTTCATTCTCCTGACCGTCACCGGCATCTTCCTGATGTTCTACTACGCCCCCACCGCCGAACGGGCCTACATCGACGTGCAGGCGCTGTCGACCGACATCGCCTTCGGCTCCCTCATGAGGAACATGCACCGCTGGGGCGCCCACCTGATGGTCCTCACCGTGTTCCTCCACATGTCGAGGGTCTTCTATCACGGCGCCTACAAGCCTCCCCGGGAGTTCAACTGGGTGGTGGGCGTGATCCTGTTGCTCCTGACCCTCCTCCTCTCCTTCACCGGCTACCTGCTCCCCTGGGACCAACTGGCCCTGTGGGCGGTCACGGTGGGAACCAACATGGCCGGCTTCGTCCCGGTGATCGGCGCGCAGGTGAAATTCGCCCTTTTGGGCGGGGTGGAGGTGACGGCGGGGACGCTCCTGCGATGGTATGTGCTCCATGTGCTATTCCTGCCGTTCATCATCGTGATCTTCCTGGCGGTCCACTTCTGGAGAGTCCGCAAGGACGGCGGCATCTCCGGACCCCTCTAAGCCGTGCGAGGTAAGCGCTAGTGCCCGAGATCCCCGAAGAACTTCTGAGGCGTTCCGCCGAAGCGAAGGCCAAGGCTCTGGGCCTTCCCGTGGAACAAATCCTCGCCGAGATGCGTGGAGAGGCCCCGGTCACCGAGGTCCCGGCCGAGTCGGTGGACGTGCCCCGGCCGACCTTCGTCCCCAGCCCTCCCCCGCCCTCGGTCCCCGAAATCCCACCCGAACCCCAGCCGCCCGACCCCGCCTCCGCCCCGCCTCCGGCCATCACGGCCGTGGCCGAGACTCCACCCGCCGCGGTGAAGGAACCCGCCCCCGCGGCCGAGGAACCGGCCCCCGCGGCCCCTGAGGCCCCCGACAACGGCGCCGGGAACGGCCGGCTGGCGGCCACCGTCTCGGTCCGCCCTTCGGTGCCCCCGGCCGGCGTCCCGGAGGGAGTGCGCCACCAACGACTGCTCACCGTGGTCAAGGCACGGGCCATCCAGCAGGTCAAGGCCGACCCCACCGACAAGGTGAACACCTGGCCTCACCTGATGATCGCCGAGTTCACCGCCCTCCTGGCGATGACCGCCTTCCTCCTGGTGCTCTCCACCATTCTCCAGGCGCCCCTGCTGGAGGCGGCCAACTTCAACGCCACTCCCAACCCCTCCAAGGCCCCCTGGTACTTCCTGGGTCTCCAGGAGATGCTCTCCTATTTCGATCCGCAGATCGCCGGGGTGACCGTGCCCACCGTGATCGGGATCGTGGGATTCATGATGATTCCCTACATCGACCGCAATCCGTCCACCCGTCCCTCGGACCGCAAGCTCGCCATCATGCTGTTCACCATCTTCCTGGCGGGATCGGCGACTCTCACCATCCTGGGAGTGCTCTTCCGGGGCCCGGGATTCAACTTCGCCTATCCGTGGGTTGACGGGGTGTTCTTCGACGACCTCAAAGACTGGGTCGACTTCGGTGGCCACTGATGGCGGCTAGGCGGATCGTCTGATGGGCGGCGTCGAGCTGATCATCATCGGTGTGGCCGCGGTGGCGATCGCCGCGGCGGTGGGAGCGTTCACCATCGCCTTCCGCCGAGCCGAGCCCGACTCGGCCTCCCTCTGGCCCAAACGGCTGGAGCGCCGGGCGCGCCTTGCCGACCGTTCCACCCCGACCATGGACGTCGTGGTGGAGTCCCCGCCCGAGGCCGAGGAGACGCCCGATGAGGTCGAGGAGGTGGCGGCCGCCGTCGAAGAGGTGGCGGCCGAGGAGGTGCTGGCGCCCATAACCGAGACCCAGGTGATCGTGGAGGCCTCCCCCGAGGAGGTGGGAGTCACCCGCCGCCAGTTCTTCAACCGCTCCCTGGCTGCCATGTCGGTGGCGTGGTTCGGCATTATGGGAATCGAGATCCTGGCCTTCTTATGGCCGAAGATAAGCGGTGGCTTCGGCAGCGACGTTGACGCGGGGAACGCCGCCGACATCGTGCCGGAGATGACCGACGCGGCCGGCCTCATTACGCCGGCTTTTATCCCCGACGCGCGGGCCTACGTGGTCCCCGCACCCCTCAAGATGAGCGAGCAATTCGCGGGCAAGGACGTCGAGGCCGGGGGGCTCATGGCCCTCTACCAACGCTGCGTCCACCTGGGATGCCGGGTTCCGTGGTGTGACGACTCCCAGGGATTCGAGTGCCCGTGCCACGGGTCCAAGTACAACTCGATCGGAGAGTATTTCGCCGGACCCGCTCCCCGGAACCTGGACCGGTTCGCGGTCCACATCTCCGAGGACGGGAGGCTGATCATCAGGACCGGTGTGATCGTGGAGTCTCCCCGGGCGATCGCCCAGTCCGTGTCATATCCGCAAGGCCCCTCCTGCATTTAGGGAAGTATGGATTCCACGCTGGTAATAACCCTGGTGCTGGTAGGAGCGGTGATCTGGCTCTCCTTCCTGGGTGTGGCCGCCCTGAGATCCCGCCGACGGGAGGGAATCCCCCCCAACCAGGCGCCGGGAGTCACTGACGACGCCCTCGAGACCCGCCGGCTGGAGCGTATCCAGCAGGGGGCCGTGCTGCTCTCGGCCTTCCTGGCGGTCGGCCTGGCCATCTACTACCTGAGCGAGACCGACCGTCAGTTGAGCTTCGTCGACCAGTTCCACGAGGAGTCGGTGGAGCGGGGCGCGGCGTTGGTGGGCGCCGGCGAGGCCGACTGCTGGAGCTGTCACGGCCCGAACGGAGTAGGAGGCGTGGCCAGTTACGTGGAGAAGCGGACCGGGGTGAGCGTCTCCTGGGCGGCGCCGGCCCTCAACGACATCTTCTTCCGCTATGACCGGGACATCATCTCCTACTGGGTGACCTACGGGCGGGGCAACAGCCCCATGCCCCCCTGGGGGACGGTGGGAGGAGGCCCCATGAACGAGCAGCAGGTACAGGACATCGTCAACTACCTGGAGAGCATCCAGATCCCCCAGCAGGAGGCCCTCCGCAAGACCGACGGGATCGTGGTGGGTCAGCTGAGCACCCTGGAGAACGCCGAACAGGCCCTGGAGAGGGCCATCGTCGAGCAGCGCCAACTCATCGCCGACATAGAGGACGCCCCTCGTCATGCCGAGACCCTGGCGGACCTCGTGGCCCTGGCGCGGCGGGCTCTCGAGTTGTCGGACCGGGGGATCGACCGGGACGGCGACAACCTGTCGGACATCTCCGAGACGACCATCTCCGAGCTGACCGCCACGGCCGCCTCTCTCTTCGACTTCTCCGAGATCGAGGCATGGACCTTCGATCCCCAGAATCCCGCCACCGACGGCCGGCCCGACGCGGACGTCGCCGGCCACGCCATCTCGGTCCTGGAGTCGCTGGTGCCCCGGGCGCCGATCCTCGAGTTGCGCATGGAGTCCATCAGAGCGGCGTTGGCGGCCGAGGACGAGGTGGACACCGATGGAGACGGCCTGTCGGACCGGGCCGAGAGGGTGATCACCGCCGAGTTGGCCGCATCCCGGACCGCACTGCGCCCCAACACCCTGACCGTGGTCAACCTGGACCCAGAGCGCGCTTCTTCCGGCGGGGGAATCAGCGACGACCAGGCAGCCGCCACCGCCATCTCCGGCATGGAGGCGGCTTCCATCAACCTGAACGTGCGGACCGAGAACGCCGAGCGACTGCTCGGTCCGGCCCGGGCCGGTCTCGAAGAACTGCTGGACGCCCAGGTCGAACGCCAATGGGAGATATCGGTAGAGGGGGTGGCGGAGGTTGCCTTCGACGGCGACATCGACCGCGCCGAGCGGGCGGTGGGGGTGTTCACCGGATACTGCGCGCGCTGTCACACTTCGGGCTGGTCGGCGGGGACTCCCTATGCGGCACAGCCCGGTTCGGGAGGTTTCGGACCGGCGGTGTGGAAGGGCAGGCCGCGGGTACAGTTTATCTTCAAGGAGGACCTCCGCGACTTCCTGCTGGTGGGAGCGGTGGCGGACAAGCCCTACGGGGTGAGCGGCTTCGGAAACGGGCAGATGCCCGCCTTCGGAGCGGTGCTGTCAAGCGACGACCTGGACCTCCTGGTGGACTACCTTTGGGCAGGCGACCTCAACGGCAAGGGGAACTGAGCCATGCGTGAACTGTTTCGCTCTCTGCTATCGGCAAACCTGTTCGTTACCGGCGTCATCCTGTTCCTCACCTCGATCCTGGTCTTCTACGGCACCGTCTACCTGCTGAACTACACCAACCTGGGGAAGAAACTGGCCTTCCTGGTGACCGGAGCGGGCACCGCCGCCTGGATGACCATCGGGAGCCTGCTCTTCGTCCTCTACGCTCCCCGCGGTCCCCGCCCGGTGAACATCGAAGGACTAAACGCTTTCGAGGTGCGCATCATCCCCATCACCTTCATGGTGGTCTCGGCCGTGGTGTTCATCGGCTTCCTCGTGGCCCTTCACCAATACGAAGAAGCCCGGGAAAAAGCCGATCTCTGACGTACCTCAAGGGACACCTGCGCCCTGATCACTTCACCAGGCACAACCTACCCTCGGTGTGTTCCCTCTCTTGGCGGGTGCAGCCGGGCATTAAGCGTGATGCTCTGATTATTCCGCGCCATCCCATATTCTTGACGGGGGGTCGCGAAGGGATGCCCCACGCTTGAGAGCCAGAAGGAGCGCATTGAAATGACAAGGATCGTCCCTCGACGATTGTTGACGGCCACTGCGGCCGTGTTTGTGATGTTGGGAGCCGCCTGCGGCGAACCGGAGCCGCCCGAATACCTGGGCGACGGCTCGCTGGGAACGGTGGTCGTGGTGCAGGGTGACTCGGTCCAGGTCCGGTCCGTCTACACCAGCCCCGGCGAGATCGGCCTCCTGGGGAACTCGGCGGAGAAGGCCATCGTGTTGGCGGTGGAGGACTACGGGACCATCCACGGCTTCGATGTCAACCTGGGCGTGGGACTCGACGACATGTGCTCCCCCGAAGGCGGGATGATCACCGCCTCACTGGTGATCGCCGAGGGAGACGTGCTGGGGGTGGTGGGCACCAACTGCTCGGCCGCGGCCGCGGAAGCCTCGCCGCTTCTCACCAGCGCCGGCATGGTCTTGATCTCACCATCCAACACCGCCCCGTCGCTCACCTCGGACCTGGCCGGGAACGAAGGCGAGAGCCACTTCCCCGGCTACTACCGCACGGCTCACAACGACCTGATCCAGGGAGAGGCCGTCGCTCACTTCCTGTACGGAGAGGGAGTCGCCAGCGCCGCTGTGATGCACGACGGCGGACCCTACACCATGGGTCTGGCCACCGCCTTCGCCAATGCATTCGAGAGAGAAGGAGGTGTGATCACCGGCACCTGGGAAGTCGACCGCAAGGAACAGGAATTCGAGCAGGTGCTCACCGAGATAGCCGAAGGCGAACCGGAAGCTCTGTTCTTCCCGATCTTCTACCCGACCGGCAAGTATTTGGTGGAGCAGGCGGCCGAGATGCCGGCTTTCTCGGACATGGTGTTCGCCGGTGCCGACGGTCTGCTCGGCGACAGTTTCCTCTCGCTGCCCGAGAGCGAGGGCATGTACATATCGGGTCCCGACGACCGCTTCGGAGACAACGTCAACCAGCGCACCGGCTGGAGCGCCACAGACCTGGAGGCCCGTCTCACCGAGATCGAGGGAGGTCCTCCCACCAATGCCTTCTGGGGGCACGCCTACGACGCCACCGTGATGCTGCTGGACGCCATATCCGCTGCGTCATACCTGCGGTCCGGCGACAACGCACTGGTGATAGACCGGGCCGGGTTGCGGGATTACCTCGACAACCTCTCCGGATTCCAGGGAGTGACCGGCGTTCTCAGCTGTGGGTAGTGGGTCAGTTTGAATCTAGGAGCCGCCGAACGATGTCTGTGTGAGTCCAGGGCTTGTCCGCCAACCCGATGGCCATCGCCGGGGTGACACCGCGGCCCAGGGTGCGGTGGGGTCTCACGAAGTTGTAGTTCATCATGTAGAGGGCCATGCTGTGCGCGTGGTTCTCTAGCTTCTTCGAGAAGGCGTTCGTGGCGCGTGCGTAGCGGCGGTTGTTCATCCGCAGCGTCAGGTTCTGGCGTTCCACATACGAGGTGCGGGCGGTCTGCTCGGTGGGGTATTTCTGCTTTAGGATTCGGTGTTCGACCATCCAGTCGGCGAAGGCGTCGTCCACGACTTCGGGGTAGGATTTCAGTCCGTCGGTTGTTAGTTGGATCGGACCGGCCATCCGCTCCGCCAAATCTTCCATGAACAGGATGCCTGTCTCGTAGGAGCGGTCGCCGATCCACCAGGTGGGCACCAGCTTGCTGTCCTCACAGATTGCGATCCAGGTCCACACGTCACCGGCTTCGGGGTTCTTGGCGTATGGGGCGTTGCGGGCTTTGGCGTAGACGAAGCTCCACGTTTCGTCTGCTTGTACCCGCCTGCAGGGCAAGTTGCGGAGGGTTTGGTCTTGATATTGGGCGGTGGCGTAGCCAACATCGACCAGCAGTTTGCTGGTGGTGTTCTTGGAGCATCCGACTAGGCGGCTGGTGGCTCGGACGCTCATGCCCTCGGTGAGACACTGCAAGATGAGGGCTCTTTTCTCTACCGCCAACCTGTTCATACTGCCCAATGATAGGCGGGGGGTGTGACAGTTCTAGGGCTAGGATTGAGCAAGGAGCGTCGGGAAACCTATGGGGTTCTGCCAACCCCAGCCACTCATTCCCGGCGCTCCTTCTCGTGTGGTCGTAGCCGCCGACCATCCCCGACTGGCGAGGCCAGGGAAACCTATTGTGCGTGAGCGGCTTTGGATGCGATGGTAGCGATCTCCTTGCGCCTCTCCGCTGACAGTGCCTCGGTTCGGGCTTTGGCGGACAGTTCGCGGCCCATCGGGGGAAGTTTGTCGATGTCCTCTTGTGTGATGGTGCCGGTGGCGAGGTCTCCGATCAGCATCGCCCGCTGGACAACATCGCCAGGGCGGCGCGGCAACTTAGCCAAATCGATCTGTCCTTTCGCTTGATTGGTCTTGCTGTAATACTAACACCCTTTTCCCGTTCATGCGGCTGGTAACGACTCTAGTCTGTGGGGTGTGCGACAACGCGTGTGATCCCTGTCGGGTTGCTCGCTGAATACAACAGCCCACCACCTGGTGGGCGAATAGGCGAGACCTATCACGCCACGCGTTGATCGCACAACGACCCGACGCGCAGAAAGGGCAGAGCATGTTGGAAGCTCTTGTACTTATCGGATTCTTGGTTCTGTGGTGCTATCTCGGAGCCAAGATCACCGCGAACAAAGGGCGTGGGGGTGTGGGCGGCTTCTGGCTGGGCTTTTTCCTTGGCCCCCTGGGTGTGCTGATTGCTCTTTGTCTCCGCCGAGTGGATTCATGAGCAGGAAACTACTCGCAGTTCTGGCGTTCATCTTGGGGATGACCGGCGGGGTGCTGGTAGCACAGCCCGTTCGGACCTTCACCGATGTGCCGGAGGATCACTGGGCGCATGAGGCCGTCCAGTGGGCGGTCGCCAACGGGATCACCACCGGCAAATCCGACACCGAGTTCGGCGTGGACGATCCCCTCACCCGCGGGCAGGCCGTGGTGCTTCTCCACCGAGCCATCGAGGAGAAACCTGCACCCGCTCGAACAGCATCTGACGTTTTTTCCGGCACCGGGAACGCCGTGGCCGGACCCGTCATGTTGGAAGAGGGACGGTATCTAGTCACCGTTACGGGAGCGACGTATGTGTACGTCTACAGCGACGGCGCGGTTGAGGACTGGGACCACTGTGATGTGTTGACCAGTGGCGGGCTGCTCGGACAAGAAAGCATTATGGTGGTGTCGGATGAACCGTCCGATTGGCGTCCATACCAGTGCCCCGCGGGTTTGGCGTGGCTGGAAGTACGGGCAACTAGCGGGGAGTGGGAGATTCGGTTTGTTCGCCTGAACCGCCCCGCCAGCTAGGATTGGGGCTGGCTCCTGACCCGACCAGGTAGCCAGCCAGTCAAATAATGGCGATGCACCGGCTCCACCCGGTCACCGCCCCGAACCCACCAGACAGGAGGTGGATTGGCGAAAGAGACTACCAGATGCGCATACTCGATCTCGGAACCGACCAGATACCCGTCGGCGAGTCGATCAGCTGGGGCGACCTCCTGATGGCGTTTGAGTCACCAGGAGGCTACAAAACCGCGCCCGGACCCAACCCAGCAGACGCAGAGCGGGCCACCCCTACCCGCAACGCCAAGCGCATCGACGAACTAGAAGAAATGGTGGACGCTCTGTTCCAAATGGTCGAAGGATTGACTCGCCAGGTCAAGGTGCTCTGGTCAGCCCGCCAGAAATCAAACTGACCCACTACCTACCGTTCAAAGCTTCAGGCTACATCGAGGGCGTTCCGGTCATTACGGAGCGGACACCGATAACCGGCACCATTCCGGTTGATGTCCATTACTGTGGTCGGCAGGGCAAATACACAAGCGAAGACCTAGCCGAATTGGTCCGCTGGCTCAACGACGACATAGGTTCTCGGTTAGCCGCGGAGTCTTCAAATCTGCTGAACATGGTCTTCAACGAAGGCCTTGTCTTGTCCCCCGACATCGCATGGGACAACGTTATTTTTGGGGAGGCAGACAACTATTGCTTGGGTGAACTCTTCTGGGAGCTCTACCAGGGCCTTGTGCCACACAACACCCCTCAGACCCTCATCATTGTTGATGCTGTGCCCGGCTTTGCTGCAGGTTACGCAGGCAGCACCTTTGCGAGGGCCACATCACTTGATGCGCGGCGAGGGAATGTGAACGATTTCCGAGGCACCGTAGCTCACGAGTTGGGTCACACGGTGCTGGATCTGCCTCACATCTTTGTGCGGTGTGGGGCGGACACCTTGATGGTTAACACACAGACACCCGTTGCCCCTACCCGAGTCTGTGTGGCGGAAGAGTGGATTGGCGTACACGGAGAGTTCTTGGGGAAAATCGATGCGAACCTACCCAACTACGGTGATGGGCTTCTCCTCTCGTGCTACGAACGCAGAGTTCTGGGCTGGCCCGTCGGGGGAGACAGTCCTCCTTGTGTGCTACTGCCTCCTTCAGCACCGTCGGCGTCTTTGTCGTCTGTTGTTGATGACGGTTTCACTGTCAGTTGGACTCCACCGGTCTTCACAGACGACGTACCGGTCGACGGCTACACGCTAACTGTTGCGCGCGAGGACAGCGGTGGCCTCAACGTTTACGAACGACACGACCTGTCGGCTGGCGAGAGTTCCTTCACTGTTGATGGTTTACCAGTCGGGCGTTACTCGGTCCGTATGTGGGCCGAATCCGAATATGGATCCGGCGTCCCCTATAGGACACCGTCGCTTCCCCTTATGCCTTCTCCGGCTTCAGTAACTGCCACCGCGATAGATTCGACATCCATCAGAGTGTCTTGGAGTCCGGTCCCCGGCGCTGCCCACTATGTCGTGTGGAACAGCGAAGATGACCCCCCGGACATCTTTGAGATTGACGATGAGGGAAGCTTCACCTTTTTCGGTGGGACAGTTGTACGTGGCAGCACCTCGCTGGTGCTACACAACCGCCAACCGGACACTGAATACACCATCAAGGTACGGGCCTGTGGCTTCCAGGAGGTGTTCGGGTCGGAGGAGTGCAGCTTCGGGACGGAGGTCACTGTTACCACGACGCCTCCCGAGCCTGGCGCCACCGCACCCGGGGCGGTCTCGTCGGTGTCGATCACCGAAGCGGGCGATGATTGGCTGGTCCTGTCATGGGACCCGGTCCCCGGCGCCACGTTCTACGAATGTGGGTACCTGACCGCCCAAAATACGTGGTTTGAAGGTCCTGGAACAGGAGACACATCCTGTGAACTGTGGTGGGACAGCCGACGGGTTCCAGCCGGCATCGGATTGGTGGCCGGCACCACTTACACGGTTGGGGTCAAGGCCTGCCAGAAACCGTTGGTCAACTGCACTGATTGGACGACCGCCACCGCCTCGACACAGGTACTAGCTGCCGCGCCGGCGTCGTACCCGGTGTCGGTTAAAGAGGTGGGCGACACCTCGTTCACACTCTCCTGGAACCCGCCTGCGGCCGACGCCTACTACGACCTCAGGGTGGTGACCCGACTGAGCACGACGTTCCGGGTCGCCGGACGGACCCGCGACGTAACCGTACCCAACCTACAACCGAACACCAGCTACACCGTAAAGGTACGCACCTGCCGGGGCACTGGAGGCAACTGCTCGAGTTGGGTGACGATACCCGTGACCACGCGGCGCAACTGAGCAGACTTCCCGTGCGTGCCGTAAGTCTGATTCTGCGAATCAGTAACTGGTGAAGGTGAGCACACCCAAGCCGTAGTCGTTGGTGCTGGCAAGCGCCACCATGGTCTGATGCACGTCGCGGGCCACGTCCATGATCAGTGCTTCGCTGGCGGTGGAGTCCTGCAACCCAAACTTGGTCATCACCGAGATGGCGTAGGGCCGGTTCGGGAGGAACACGATCCCGACGTCGCAGCGCACCCGTTCCATGCCGCCCGACTTGTTTGCAACCGCCAGGTTGGACGGGATCGCCCGGTTCAACGGCGTCGACTTGGGCTTGCCGAGGATGCGCATGACCTGGTCCGCCACCCCTGGCGAGGGCTTGCCCCGGTACAGCATCTCCATCATCGCCACCAACTCGTTGGGCGTCGAGACGTTCTCCTCGCCGCGGTCGATGGCTTCGCTGTCCATCATCTTGCGCCTCAGCCTGGTGTGTCCGAGGCCCATGTCGTCCAACAGCGCGTTGGTGGCCTCCATGCCCGCCCAGTCGATGCACATGTTGGTGGACGTGTTGTCAGACACGATGATCATCAGGATGGCGATATCCAGCACCGACAACTCAGGCTCGCTCTCCATGTAGTGGATCACGCCGCTGCCCCTTCCGTACATCTCGGGTGTGATCCTGACACGGTCGGTGAGGTCTATCTCACCCCGTTCGGCGCGGGTCAGCAACTGCGTCAAAATGTGGATCTTGATGCTGGACGCGGTGGGGAACACCTCGTCGCCGCGGATGGAGAATCCGTCCCCGCGCTCCAGATCCAAGACCGAAACCGCCGCCACCCCTTCAAAGTCCTCGACCCTTTGACGCGAACGCTTCTCCAGACGCTCCCAGAGGCTGCTATAGCTCATCACTTCTCTCCTTTGTGCTTCCGTCCCGGTGCGGCAACCGCTCCAGGGCTGTGCCCAGCCTCCCTACTCCCCCCCCAGTCCCAGCTTAATCAAGCGGCGGTGGTCAGGTCGAGGAGGCGGGCGAATCGTTTGCGGGCGATGATCAGCGCCAGCAGAGTCACCACGAAGGGCAGGGCGTCGGTGATCTGCACCGGCAGTCCGTTGCCCTGGAAGCGGAACCCCAGCGCCTCGGCCAGAGCGAACAGCGCGGCGGCCGCCAGCACGCCGACCGGATGGGCCCGGCCCAGCATCACGGCCACCACCGCCACCCATCCCCGCCCGCTCGACATGTTCTCGGCGAACTGGACCACGTTGCCCAGGGACAACTGGGCGCCGGCCAACCCGGCCAGGGCGCCGGACGCCAGAACGGCCCCGTACTTGTAGACGGTGGGGCTCACTCCCAGGGTCTCGGCGGCCAGCGGGCGTTCACCGACCCCTCTCAGGCGCAGGCCGACCGGAGTCCGGAAGAGGAAGACCCACAGGATGGGCACCAGCAACAGGGCCACATAGGTCAACAGGGTGTTATCAAAGAGCACGGGCCCGATCCACGGGATGTCCGACAGCACCGGGATAGCGATCCGGTCCAGGCCGTCGATCCGGGGATGCTGGAACACCCCCCGCACATCGAACAGCTGCGGCAATAAGAACCCGGTGAGTCCCATCGCCAGGAGGTTCAGCGCGATCCCCAGCACGATCGAGTCCCCCCGGCGGGTGACCGTGCCGTACGCCAAAGCCAGGGAGATGAGCATCCCGGCCGCAATCCCGAACACGACTCCCAGCGTCCAACTGATCGCCAGGTAGGAACCGGCCACCGCCGCGAAGGCGCCCGCCAGCATCATCCCCTCCAGGGCGATCTGGAAGACCCCCGCCCGCTCGCAGATCATCCCGCCCAGCGCCGCCAGCAGGATGGGAATCATCGCCCGGGTGGCCGAGTCGAACAGGGCGGCGTCGAAGATCTGCTCGAACATCAGACCTCCCCTACCCCGGCCGCGTCCGCTTCGCTCGGCTCGGCCCTCCGTCGCTCGCTGCGCCAGACGGAGAGTCTGCAGGCCACCGCAACGATCACGACCGCTTGTAGAACCTGAGACAGACGCCACGAGACACCCGCATTCCGCTGCATGGCAAGACCCCCGATCTGCAGGCCAGAAAAGAACAGTCCCGTGATGAAGATGGGGATCGGCCGGTTCACCGCCAGGAGGGAGACCAGCAGGCCCGTCCAGGCAAACCCGGCGAGCACCAGCTCTCCGTCGATGAACCGCAGGGCCTCACCGATGATGAGATGGGTTCCGATCAGTCCCCCGATGGCGCCGGCCACCACCATCACCTGGACGGTTCGCTGCTCGACATCGATCCCCCCGTAGCGGGCTGACCGCATGTTGAAGCCGGTCATCTGGGACTCATAGCCCGCCACCGACCGCGTGTACACCATCCAAAGCAGCGCCACCAGCACCATGACGAGGATCAGCGACAGGCTCACCCCTCCGAAGACCGGCATCTTCGGCATGCGGGCCGCCTCCGGGACCTGGCGGGTGGACGTGAGAGTGACCGCGTCGTCCAATAGGTGGAACCGCACCAGGTAACCGGTGACGGCCCGGGCCACGTAGTTGAGGAGAAGGCTCGTGATCAGAATGGGAAGGCGAAGCCAGGTCTGCCCGTAGGCGGGGAGCAACCCCCACACCGCACCCACTACCGCACCGGCGAGCATCGCCAGGGGGACGATCAGATACCCCGGACCGGGCACGTAGATGGCAACCATCGTTCCTGCCAGGCCGCCGATCACCATCTGACCCTCTCCCCCCAGGTTGATGATTCCCGACCGGAAGGCTATGGAGACTGCCAGGGCCATCCCGACGATCGGTACCGCCCTGCCGAGGGTGTTGCGCAATCCCGAACCGGTGACCGCGCCGGTGACCATCTCCTCCCCGGCTGCCAATGGATCGCCTCCCGTTACGGCCACGATGGCGCCAGCCAGGGCAAAGGCGAAAAAGAGGGAGAAGGTAACCGGACTGACCAGCGCCCGCCGACTCATGTCGCCAAGGAAGTCCGGGAACCGCCTAAGCAACCGCTTTCTCCAGATGGGCGCCGGTCATGTACAAACCAATCTCCGGTTCGGCCACCTTGCTCGGATCCAGGTCGGCCACGATGCGCCCCTCGAACATCACCAGAATCCGTGTGCTCAACGCCAGTATCTCCGAGAGTTCGGCCGAAACCATCAGCACCGCCCCGCCCTGATCGCGAAACCGTACCAATTGGCCGTGGACAAACTCGATCGCCCCGATGTCAAGGCCGCGGGTGGGCTGCTCGGCGATGAGAAGCGGGGTACCCTGCTCCATCTCTCGAGCCACCACCACCTTCTGCAGATTCCCGCCCGACAGGGTGGAAACCGGCCCCGACACGGAACCCGCTTTGATATCGAAGACCTCCACCAGTCGACGGGCCAGCCGCGCCACAGCCTGACGGTCAAACCATCCCCGGTGCTGGATACTCGGATTCCGATGATGACCCAACAGCAGATTCTCGGAGACCGAGGCCTGGCGGATCGTGCCCACCGCGTACCGATCCTCGGGGATGTATGCCAGACCGGCCGACCGCCGACCAGCCACATCGGCGCCGGTGATCTCCATTCCAACGAGACTTACCGCACCACCGTCCGTCTCTCGCAATCCACACAGGGCCTCGATCAACTCGCTCTGCCCGTTCCCGGCCACCCCCGCTATGCCAACGATCTCTCCCGACCTGACCTCAAAGCTGGCATCGGCCACCGCCGGTCGACCATGCTCACCGATCACGGTCAGGCTGTCCACCTTTAGCACCACCTGCGCCGGTTCATGTTCGGGGGCTCTCCGATCCAGGTCCACCGCCCGACCGGTCATGTGCAGAGTGATCTCGGCAGGGTCGGTCTCGGCGGTCACCAGATCGGCCACCGCCCGGCCATTGCGAAGCACCGTCACCCGGTCGGAGATGGCCATGACCTCTCCCAACTTGTGGGTGATGAACAGGATGGTCCCTCCTGCGTCCCGCAGTCGCCGGATCACTTCGAAAAGCTTGTCCCGCTCCTGGGGGGTGAGTACCGCAGTGGGCTCGTCCAGAATAAGCACATTGGCGTCCCGGTAGAGAGCTTTGAGTATCTCCACTCTCTGTAGCACCCCCACCGGAAGGTCCTCCACCACCGCTTCGGGGTCGACCGCCAGTCCGTACCGGTCCGCCAGTTCTCTGACCCGGGCTACGCTTGCGGCCCGGTCGATCAGCCCGCGGCGGCGGGGTTCCTGGCGGAACACCACGTTGTCGGCCACGCTCAGGGTCGGGAACAGCTTGAACGACTGATGGACCATTCCCAGGCCGGCGGCGATGGCCTCTAGGGCCGAGGAGAATTCGACCCGCTCCCCCCGTATGAAGATCTCGCCCTCGTCGGGAGGGAAGAGACCGTAGAGCAGTGACATCAGAGTGGTCTTACCCGCCCCGTTCTCACCGACTATGGCATGGATCTCCGCGGGACGCACGGCCAGGTCCACGGCGTCGTTCGCCAGGACGCCTGGGTACCGCTTCGTTATCCCGCGGAGCTCCAGCTCAAATGTCAAGTAATCAACCGAAGAGGGGGTCGGGGACCACGATGTCGCCGTTGACGATGGCGTCCCGGGCGGCGCGGACCTCCGCCACGATGTCGGGATGGTCGGCGATCACGCACTGGCTTTCGGCCAGCACCTCATCCGACTCCAACGCCATCACGCCGGTGCCGCCCTCGGCCAGCCCGAAGGCCACCACCGGACCGGCGGTTCCTTCGAGGACCTGCTTCGCCAACTGCTCGACCAGCACGTCCACCAGCTTGAGGTTGTTGTCGACGATGTGTCCCGGCGCCTCGGGGCACTGGTTGACGTCCACGCCGTAGCCCAAGAAGCCCTCCTGCTGGGCGGCCTCGAAGATGCCGCCGTTGGACCCGGCGCCCACCGCGAAGATGTGATCTGCGCCGCGGGCCGCCACCGCCAGGGCTTGCTCCTTGGCGCGGGCGGGGTCGGAGAAGGGGTTGTCTCCACCGATGAACACCTGGGTGTCGGTGATGGAGGGGTCGATGCTCTGCGCGCCCAGCGCGAAGCTGTCGGACCAGCGGTGGAGGAAGGGGATGTCGAGAGCCACCACCGAACCGATCTGCTTGGCCTCGCTGAGGCGCCCGGCCATGATGCCCAGGAGGTAGGCGCCCTCATGCTCGCGGAACACACCGCAATGCAGGTTGGGGGCCGGTTCGTCGGAACAGGCGTCGATCAGGATGAACTGCTGGTCCGGGTTGGCCTTGGACAACTCGTCGGCCAACTCGATCAGGGTGAACGTGGTGAGTACCACGATGTCGGGCGCCTCGTCGATGGCGGCCTCGATGTTGGCGCGCCGGTCGGAGTCGTTGGTCGACTCGAATGTCTTCCAGGTGCCTCCCAACTCCTCGGCGACCCGCTGGGTGCCGACTTGCCCGAGTTCGAGGAACTTGTTGACCCCGATCGGGTTGGGCGTTACATAGATGAGGCTGGGCCCATCGGCGGCCTCTTCCTCATCACCTCCGCACGCCGAAGCCAGCAGCGCCAGCGCCGCCATCACAGCAATGCCGAGAATCATCTTGCGGTTCTTCATCCGATTACCTCCTTGGTACTTCCAGCACCCCTGGAGGATGGGGATATCTGAGTTCCCCCAGGGGAACGTCTTCGGGACTATGGCCCTGGTCGGGCCTTATGATTCTTCGGTCTGTAACGATAGCCGTGATGAACTCCACCGGAGTGATATCGAAGGCGGGATTCAACGCTTCGACGCCGGGAAGAGCCACGTCCACTCCTCTCACCGAAACCACCTCTTCGGCGCCCCGGTCCTCTATCTCGATCTCGGCGCCCGACGGGGTGTCCATGTCGATGGTCGACTCGGGCGCCACCACCACGAACGGCACACCCGCATGCCGGGAGGCCAGCGCCAGGCTGAAGGTGCCGATCTTGTTGGCCACGTCGCCGTTGCGGGCAATGCGGTCGGCGCCGGCCAGCACCAGGTTGGCCTCCCCCCTGGCCAGGAGGAACGGCCCGGCGCCGTCCACCAGCAACCGGAAGGGCGCGCCCATGCGAGCCAGTTCCCAGGTGGTGAGACGCCCGCCCTGCAGCAGGGGACGCGTCTCCACCGGCAGCGCCATCTCCAGTCGCCCGCGTTCGTGAAGGGTCTGGATCACGGCCAGGGCCGTCCCCCTGGCCACGGTGGCCAGACCGCCGGTGTTGCAGATGGTCATCGTCCTGGCCGCCGCCTCGCCGATCAGTTCGTCGGCCAGGTCCGCTCCGTACTCGCCCATGGAGACGGAAGCCTCGAGTTCCTCGTCTCGGATCCGGTGGGCTTCGTCCAGCACTCTCTCCAAGCCTTCGGACACCAGCGCCGAGGTGCGGTCCACCATCTTGGCCAGGTTGACGGCGGTGGGACGGGCGGAACGGAGACTGGAGATCGCGTCGTCAAGGGCCGGGCCTGCTGCGCCGTGCAGGTGCACGGCCAGGGCCACCCCGTAGGCTCCGGCCACCCCGATGGCGGGAGCGCCCCGCACCGAGAGCCGCCGGATGGCCGCCACCAGGGTCGGCACATCCGAGATTTCCAGGATCACCAGTTCCTGGGGCAGGCGGGTCTGGTCGATCATCTTCACGACGCCGTCTTCCCACTCCACGGTTTCGAGCGAGGTTCCTTCGTATTTGGGTTGCATAGCAATCCTCTAGCCTATAGGAAGATGCCGCAGACCCGTCGATACGTGGCCGATCACCTGATTCCCATGGAGCCGGAAGGCGTCATCCACTCACCGGGTGCGGTGGACACCGAAGACGGAGTGGTGGTGTGGGCGGGGAAGGCCGCGGAGGCCCGGGACCTCGCCGAGGTCAAGACCGAACGGGTGGAGGGCGTGCTGCTCCCCGGAATGGTGAACATCCATTGTCACACTCCCATGGTCCTCCTGCGAGGCGCGGGGGAGAACCTGCCGGTGGACCGGTGGCTGCACGAGGTGATGTGGCCGAGAGAGGCCCGCCTCACCCCCGAGGACGTGGAGGTGGGGATGGCGGCCGGCGCCGCGGAACTGCTGGCCGGAGGCGTGACCACCTCGTTGGAGATGTATTTCTGTGGGGAGGCCGTGGCCGCGGGGGCGGTCTGGGCGGGACTCCGATGCGTGGTCACCGCTCCGCTCATCGAAGACCCGAAGCTGAGCGGGATGTTCGGCTCCCTGCAGCACCAGTTGGACGAGATGACCGAACTCATCAGGCGTTGGTCCGAAAGCACCCTGATCCAGGTGGGAATCGGACCCCACGCCGTCTACTCCCTCTCCGAGGAGTGCCTGCGGAGCGTGGCCGACGCGGCGGCCGCCCACGGAGCGCTGGTCCATATCCACGTCGATGAACAGGAGTGGGAGGTGGAGGCGGTACGTGAACAGACCGGAATGTCGGCCACCGCCTTCCTGAGGGAGGTGGGCATCCTGGACTCGCCCACCATGGCCGCCCACTCGGTGTGGATCTCACCCGAGGACATCGACATCCTGGCCGAGTCGGGAGCGGGGGTGGCCCACTGTCCCTGCTCCAACGGCAAGCACGCCTCCGGCATCGCCCCGGTGGCTGAGATGCGGGCGGCCGGGATCCCGGTGGGAATCGCCACCGACGGACCGGCTTCCCACCATCGCCTGGACATGTTCGAGGAGATGCGGATGGCCATGCGCCTGGCTCGCATCCGCTCCCAGGACGCCGCCGCCCTCCTGCCCCACGAAGCCCTGGCAATGGTGACCCGGGAAGCGGCCGACGCCATCCGCCGACCCGACCTGGGCCGCCTGACGCCGGGAAGCCCTGCCGACATGATCGCCGTCTCCCCCACCGGCCCGGCCTTCGGTCCGGTGATCCCCGAAGAAGACGATCTCATCTCCCGGCTGGTCTGGTCGGGTTCCCCCGCCGCGGTTCACGCCGCGTGGGTGGGCGGAAGGCAGGTGATGTCGGAGGGCGAGGTGCTAACCGTAGACGTCGAAGCGGTCAGCCGGGACGTCGCCGACCGCGCCCGCAGACTGGCCGGATGAACGCCGACCAGGTCATCTCCCTCCTGGGCCTCGAGCCCCTTCCGGCCGAGGGCGGCATGTGGACCCGGATCTGGCTCGACGATCACGGGAGCGCCATCTATTTCCTGATGCGACCCGGAGACTTCTCCGCCATGCACCGCCTGGATGCTCCCGAGATCTGGCATCACTACCTGGGCGCCCCGGTAAGCATGCTGCTGCTCCACCCCGGCGGGTCGGTGGACCAGCCCGTCCTGGGAAAGGGACTGACCGAAGGCCATCGGCCCTGCGTGACGGTGCCGGCCGGGGTGTGGATGGGCGCCTCCACCACCGGCGATTGGAGCCTGGTGGGAGCGACGATGGCGCCCCCCTGGCATCCGGACCGCTTCGAGTTGGGCGACTGCGGTGACCTGATCGGCCAATACCCCCGGGCAGCCGGCCGCATCGAAGAACTGACCCGGAACTGATCCTTAGATGAGCGACCTCCCCACCCCTGCCTCCATGCTCGATCTCTCCGGCCTGGTGGTGGCCGTCACCGGGGCGGGGGGCGGGATCGGCCAGGGAATCGCCCGACGGTTCTCCCAGGCCGGAGCGTCGTTGGTGGCTCACACTCGCACCACCGACCTGGGACCCCTGCTCGACTCCCTGCCCGGGCCTGCCGCGGAAGTGGCGGCCGACTTACGCCGACCCGAAGGGCCCGACCGGGTGGTGGAGGCGGCGGTGGCCTCCTTCGGCAAACTCGACGTCCTGGTGAACAACGCCGCCGACCAGACCGTGGTGGCGATGCCGGAGATGGGCGACGAGGACTGGCAGAGAATGGTCGACACCAACCTGACCGCTGTGCATCGCCTCACCCAGGCGGTTGCGGCCCATCTCATCTCCCGGCAGTCCCCGGGCTCGGTTATCCACATCTCCTCCATCGAAGGCAGCCAGCCGGCCCCGCTCCACGGCCACTACGCGGTGACCAAGGCCGGCGTGATCATGCATGCCCGGGCCGCCGCGCTGGAGTACGGCGCCCACGGCATCCGCGTGAACTCGGTCTCCCCGGGCCTGATCCATCGGGCCGGGCTCACCGAACAGTTTCCGGAAGGGGTGGCCCGCTGGAAGGCCGCCGCGCCCCTGACGAGACTGGGCACCCCCGAGGACGTGGCGGACGCCTGTGTCTTCCTGGCGTCTCCCCTGGCCCGGTGGATAACCGGTGCCGACCTGGTGGTTGACGGCGGAATCCTCGCCCATCCGACCTGGTGATGGAGGCCTAGCCGTGAAACTCACCGACCGGGTCTATGTGGTGACGGGTGCAGGGGGAGGGATCGGGCGGGGTGCCACCCTGGCCCTGCTGGAAGAGGGCGCGCGAGGAGTGGCGATGGTGGACCTGGTGGCGCCGTCTGATGCCGCCGCGGAGATTGACCCCGGCGGCCAGCGGACCCTGGCCCTCTCGGCCGACGTCACCTCAGGGGATGACGCCCGGTCGGTGGTTGCCGGGACCGTGGAACGCTTCGGGCGGCTGGACGGGTTGGTCAACTGTGCAGGAGTGGTTTTCCTCGACACCGCCTGGGACGCCTCGGCGTCCGACTGGAACCGCCAACTCGAGGTGAACGTCACCGGCTCGTTCGTGTTCGCCCGGGCGGTCGGGGCCCACCTGCGGCGGCACGGTGGCGGAGCGGTGGTAAACGTGAGCTCCAACTGCGGCAAGGCCGGTTACCCGAACATGGCCGCCTACAACGCCTCCAAGGCGGCGGTGCTGGGACTCACCCGGTCACTGTCGATGGAGTGGGCCGCAGACGCCATCAACGTCAACGCCGTGTGTCCGGGAGGGGTTGACACGCAGATGCTGGTCGGAGTGGCTGACTGGCTCTCCCCCCGCCTGGGCGTGCCGGCCGAAGATCTCCTGGGACAGATGGGTCCCGCCCAACTGGGGCGGCGGATCGAACCGCTGGAAGTCGGGCGGGTGATCGCGTTTCTGCTGTCCGACGAGGCGCTGATCATCAGGGGCCAGTCGATCAGCATCGACGGCGGCGACACTCCCTACTGAGGTGAAGCGTGGTGGAATACCTCTGGGATGATCTAGTAGCCCCGGCGCCCTCCGACCCCCTGGCCGAGTGCGTGTACGGCTCCCGGCTGATCGGGTCGGACCCGGCCATGGTGCTCCATGGCGGAGGCAACACCTCGGCCAAGGCGCCCTTCTCCGACATAACCGGCCAAGAGGTGGAGACCCTTTGGGTGAAGGGATCGGGTTGGGACCTGGCCAGCATCGAGAAGGAGGGGTTCGCTCCCCTGCCCATCCAACGGCTCCGCCAACTCTTGGACCTGGACAGCCTCTCGGATATCGAGATGATGCGGGAACTTTCGGCGGCCCGACTCGACCCCGCCGCTCCCCAGCCGTCGGTGGAGTCCCTGCTCCATGCCCTGATCCCCCACCGGGCGGTCCTCCACAGCCACGCCGACGCGATCGTCACCCTCACCAATCTCGAGGACGGCGCCGACCGGGTGCGGGAGGTCCTGGGCGAAGGCGTCCTGATCGTGCCCTACGTGATGCCCGGCTTCGACCTGGCGCGAGAAGTCCGGGACATGTGGCCCTCCGGCGGTGACTGCTCGACCGGCATGGTGCTGATGAACCACGGACTCTTCACCTACGGGGACACCACCCGGCAGGCCTATCGCCGCCATCTGGACCTGATCAACCGGGCCGCCCGGTGGCTGGAGAGCCACGCGCCCCACCGTCCTGCGGAGGGAGGGCCCCTGGGCCGGGTGGACCCGGTGGAACTGGCGCGGATCAGAACAGAGATCTCCCGGGCGGCGGGCCGTCCCATGATCTCGGTGCGCCACGCCACCGCCGAGGTGGCCCGCTTCGTCGGCCGGGCGGACCTCTCCTCGGTGGCGACCCGCGGGCCGCTCACCCCCGACCACGTCATCCGGACCAAGCGCATCCCCATGGTGGGCCGGGACGTGGCCGGCTACGCCGACCAGTACCGGCTCTATTACCAGCGCAACCTCCACAGGGCCCGGGGGGAGACCACCATGCTGGATCCGGCTCCCCGAGTGGTGGTGGATCCCGAGATAGGGATGCTGGCGGTGGGCGCCACGGCCGCGGACTCACAGATCGCTTCCGACATCTACCACCACACCATCCCGGTGCTCACCAGGGCCGAGGACCACCTGGGCGGCTACGCGGCCCTACCCGAGGGGGACCTGTTCGAAGTGGAGTACTGGGAGTTGGAGCAGGCCAAGCTCCGACGGCGGGGCGCCTCCCCCGAACTCGCCGGAATGGCTGCTCTGGTGACCGGGGCGGCCTCGGGCATCGGGCGGGCCTGCGCGGAGGAGTTGATGGAGCGGGGAGCGGCGGTCACCGGCCTGGACCTCTCCCCCGGGGTGGTGGACGCCTTCGACTCGCCCGCTTGGCTGGGGGTCCCCTGCGACGTGACCGACCCCGCCGCCCAGACCCGGGCGGTGGAAAGAGCCGTGGAGCGCTTTGGCGGGATCGACATCGTGGTGGTGTGCGCCGGTATTTTCGGCGGAGTCTCCCCGATCGCCGAACTGGACGCCTCCGAATGGCGAAAAGTGATGGCGGTCAATGTCGACGCGGCGGCCGACCTGCTGTCGGGGGTCCACCCGTTCCTGCGTCTCTCGCCGGCCGGAGGAAGGGTGGTGGTGGTCTCCACCAGAAACGTCCCCGCACCCGGGCCGGGAGCGGCGGCCTACTCGTCCTCCAAGGCGGCCCTCACCCAGTTGGGGCGGGTGGCTGCCCTGGAGTGGGCCTCCGACGGAATCCGAGTCAACATCGTCAATCCCGACGCGGTGTTCGACACCGGGATCTGGAACGAAGAACTGCTGGCCACCCGCGCCGCCCACTACGGCATCGGTGTGGAGGCCTACAAGCGGCGGAACCTCCTGGGGACCCCGGTCACCTCCTCCCAGGTGGCCGAGGTGGTGGCCGAATTGGCGAGTGACCGGTTCGCGGCCACCACCGGGGCCCAGATACCGATCGACGGTGGCAATGAAAGGGTGGTTTGAACCATGCATCTTCCCGTTTTGAATGTTGCGGCATCGGACATCCCCGAGCGGATGCTGGTGGTGGGCGATCCCGACCGCGCCCTCCGGGTGGCCGCCCGGTTGGAGGACCGCGTCGAGATCGGGCGCTTCCGCGAATACGTGACCCTGGCGGGCAGACACCGGGGGGTCGAGGTGGGGGTGGTCTCCCACGGGGTGGGCGCCGCGGGGGCGGCGGTCTGCTTCGATGAACTCTTCCAGGCGGGGGTCCGGCGGGTGATCCGGGCCGGGAGTTGCGGAGGGATGCAGGACGACGTCCTCGACGGCCATCTGGTGATCGTCACCGCTGCGGTGCGCAACGACGGGCTCACCCCCCAGTTGGTGCCGGAGGGTTATCCCGCCGCCGCCTCACCCGACATCGTGGCCGCACTCCGCCGGGCCGCACGGGGGAGCGAGAACATCCACGAGGGCCTGGCTCTCACCAACGCGGTGTTCTACAGCAATGAGATCATGGGCTCCAACCTGCGTCTGTGGCAGAAAGCCGGCGTGAAAGCGGTGGAGATGGAGTGCGCGGCGCTGTTCGTGATGGCCGGCCTGGCGGGACGGGAATGCGGCGCCATCCTGACGGTGGACGGGAACCCGCTGGTGGAACGGGACGAGGAGATGACCGGTTACGACCCCCACCGCGAGGTGGTGAGGGAAGCGGTGGGCCGGATGATCGGGATTGCGCTCGACGCCCTGGTGGCCGACCCTCCCTGACCCGAAGGACCGAGTTACCCGACGCCGTCGGAGTTGGACTGGTGGTAGCCCAGGATCAGCAACTCGGTGGCGACATCCACCCTGCGGAGAGTCGTTCCCGCCGGTGCGTGGAGGACCACGGGGGCGAAGTTGAGAATGGAGGTCACCCCCAACTTCACCAGCAGGTCGACCGCCCCCTGGGCGGCGGGAGCGGGAGTGGCGATCACACCGATCGACACCCCCTGGGAGCGGACATCCTCGGTCAGGCTGTCGGGGTGGCGGATGACCAGGTCCCCCACACTCTCTCCGATCTTCCCGGGATCGGTGTCATACACCCCCGCCAGGATCAGCCCTCGACTGGCGAATCCCTGGTAGTGGGCCAGAGCCATCCCGAGGTTTCCCATCCCCACTATGACAATGGTCAGAGGAACGTCGAGGCCCAGGGCGGCGCCGATTTGGGATGCCACCGACTGGATGTCGTACCCCACCCCCCGGCGGCCCTCGCATTCCAGGTACCAGAAGTCCTTCCGCACCTTGGCCGCATTGATGCTGAGGGCCGCGGCGATCTCCCCTGACGACACCGTCTCCTGGTCGACGGGGAGTTGGTCCAGACACCGCAGGTAAAGCGGCAACCGCGAGACCGTGGCGTGAGGGATAGCCGGTCTAGCCATCCCCGAAATCCTACACCTGGCCGCCCTGCCGGGATCCCCCCTCCGTCCGCCCCGGGCGTACGCAACCGGGAGGAGATGGGATGGACGCCAACCCCCGCGGCGACCGGCGGCGGGAGGAGCCCAGGTGAAGGCTATCTTTTGAGATGATGAACGGCGCTGACGTGTTGGTGGTTGGGGGAGGCCCGGCCGGGTCGGCCGCCGCCTATTGGCTGGCTCGGGACGGACACGCCGTCACGGTCGTGGAGCGCAAGTCCTTTCCCCGCGACAAGACCTGCGGCGACGGTCTGACGCCGCGGGCCGTCTACCAACTCGACGAGATGGGATTCGACTTCTCGGCGCCGGGATTTCACCGTGTGACGGGACTGCGCTCCTATGCCGGAGACAAGCTGATGCTGGAGATGTCCTGGCCCGATCACTCCCGGTTTCCCGACTGGGGGGGAGTGATCCGCCGCAGTGAACTCGACCAGCAGGTGGCCGACCTGGCCCGCGGCCAGGGGGTGAGCGTCCTGGAAAATACCGAGGCCCGCCCGTTGGTGGACAACGGGGCGTTGGAGGGGGTGGAACTGCGCTCCAAGGGGTCGGTGGAAACGGTCAGACCGAGGGTGGTGATCGTGGCCGACGGGGCCCTCAACCGGTTCGGGCGTCATCTGGGGGTAACCCGCCGGAAGGACTACCCCCTGGGATTGGCGGCCCGCGGTTATTACCGCAGCCCCCGCTCGTCCGATCCGTTCCTGGAGAGCCAACTGGACATCCGCGACCGCGCGGGAGCCACCATGCCCGGCTACGGCTGGGTGTTTCCCCTGGGTGACGGGACGGTCAATGTGGGAGTGGGACTCCTCTCCACGTTCAAGCGGTGGAAGCAGACCAACACCACCAAGATGATGGCGGACTGGGTCGACGCGGCCCCCGGGTACTGGGGACTCTCCGAGGAGACCCGTCTCACCGATCCGGTGGGCGGCGCCCTGCAGATGTCGTTCTCCCGTTCCCCGCTGGCCGGACCCAACTGGCTGGTGATCGGAGACGCGGCGGCCGCGATCAACCCTTGGAACGGAGAGGGCATCGCCTACGCCTACGAGACGGGGCGCATCGCCGCGGAACTGGCCGGACAGGCGGTCGCCAACGGGAACTCCGATGCCCTGTCGCGATACCCCGGTCACCTGGACCGGGAGTACGGCCTCTACTACCGCACGGCGCGCATCTTCGTGAAGCTGATCGGACGCCCGGCGGTGATGCGAACCCTCGCCCACACGGGCTTGCGCAACCGTCCCCTCATGGAGTGGACTCTGAAGGTGATGGCGAACCTCCTGGAGGAGGACGAGAGAGGCATCGGCGAAGAGGTGTTCCGGGCCCTGCAGAGGCTGGCCCGCGCCGTACCGGTAGCCTGAAAAAGGCCTTTTCGGGATTTGGCGGCAGCCAGGCCCGTTAACATGCGTGCTGGTGGTTCGAGGCGACGCAAGGCGCCGGATCATCGGGTAGTTGCTCAGAACCCTGTTTAACAAGTCGCGGAAGGGCATTGAGGTAACAATGGCAAGGAAGTACCGGTTGGAACCCGAAGGCGAAGGCCTCTACCGGGTGATCGCTGCGAGAGATTTCAAGACCTCCCGGGGCCAGAGTCCGGAAGTCAAAGAGGGTGACCGGGGAGGACTGGTCTCCGGACCCTACAACCTGTCCCAGCGGGGACGGTGCTGGATCGAGGAGGGCGCCAAGGTGATCGACCAGGCCAAGGTGTTGAAGGACGGCTTGGTGATGGAGAACGCCACCGTGAGCGGCCAGGCCGTGGTCACGGACCTGTCCTGGGTGGCGGGCTCCGCCCAGGTGCAGGACAACGCTCAGATCCAGGAGGGCGGAGCGGTGCTCGACCAGGCGATAGTGCGGGACGGGGCCACGGTGAGGTCGGCAGGGATCGTGGGCGGACAGGCTGTGGTGGAACACCGGGCAAGGGTGGAGGACGGCGCCATGGTGGGAGACAAGACCCAGGTGGGAGGAAACGCCGTGATCAGCGGCAAGGAGACCGTGGTCACCGGCGACCGCTACATCATCAAAGGCATCACCAAGACGGAAACCGCATAGAGGGACCAGGCGCTGGGCGAAACCCGGTCCCCGCAGCCTGAAGCCCAGCCTCGTCACCGGTCCCGGCGAAAGTCGCGAAAAAACTCCCCTTTCAGGGCCCACCCCCGCCTCCACCGCGCCGTGGGTCTGTGAGTGTTCAGCCCAGCCGAGGGCAGGGCTTGACTCTTCAGACCGGATGATCCCTTGCGCGGCCCGTGTGACGTCCGACGGGCCGGTTCGGTGCTTGGCTCCTATTCACTATGAGACATCGGTGTGACAAAAACCGAACTTCCGGCAGGGTATTTTGACAACCGGCGACAAAACCGACGCCCAGGGGTCGACACCACGGCGCGCCGGAACACCGCGGGGCCGCCCTCCAGCCGCGAAGGAACCGGCCGTTCCGCTAGCTCAGGGGAGTTGGCAGGCCACCCCACTCGGATAGTCGAGGCCGAGAGAAGCCTGCAACGTCACCGACTCATCCACACCGACGTCGCCGTCCAAGATCAGCAGCACCGACCCGTCTTCGTTGGTGTGCACGTACAGGGGCGGGTGCGATTCGCTCTCCACCTTGAACCGGTATCCGGGCTCCAGAGCCGTGGCGTAGGTGTAGCCCTCCACCGGACACCCGATGCTCGAATCCGGCCACGTCCGGCTCTCGGCCTCCACCACCTCCAGCTTGGTGCTGGAGACACCCAGCCAATCGGCGAGGAACTCCACGGCCAGGTTCTGCATGCACTCGAGAGGCGAGCACCCGGGCCCGGCGTCGGTGGCTGCGGCTATTTCCTCGGCCCAAGCGGTGAGGACCGCGAATTCTGCGACATCGGCGTCATCGGGCGCCAGCCTCAACACCCGGACTGCCTCGGCGGCGACATCGCCGAGGCTGCTGTCCTGGGCCCAGTAGCTCTGGCGGAGGACCTCAGCGTACTCTGCCACCACGGCCGCCAACTGGAAACTCGAGGAGGTCTCCTCGAAGTCCGCCACCAGTTCGCTCCGGAGGAACGACCTGTCGATCTCGCGGACCTCCCCGGTGTCGGGGTCCTCGTAACGAAGGTAGACGGTACCCAGAGCGCCGTCCGCTTCGTCGAACAGCTTCATCTCGTACAAGGCAGTCACGCTGTGGCCCGCCCCCACCTCGCCGGCGTCCACGGTGTCGTCACGGAACTCCTCGTCCCTGACCGCCCGGTTCTCGTACCCCAACAGCCGCCAACTCCTGACCACCTCCGGGTTGAAATCCACCTGCACCTTGGTGTCCCGGGCGATGTTCTGTAGGGTGCCCACCAGGTTGTCGACGAACAGACGTCGCGCCTCTCTCAGGGTGTCCACGTAGTGATAGGTGCCGTCCCCGTCGTTGGCGAGTTGCTCCATGAGGACGTCGTTGAAGTTCCCCATCCCGAATCCGACGGTGGTGAGGGTCACCCCCTGGTCGACATACGACCTGATCTCCCGGAGGATGGAGTCGGCTCCAGTCATGCCCACGTTGGCGACGCCGTCGGAGAGCAGCAGCACGCGGGTCACCCGTCCCGGCTGGACGCGCTCTGCAGCCATCTGGTAGGCCAGCCTCAGCCCCTCCTCCGCGTAGGTAGACCCGCCCGGTTGCAGGGCGTCAATGGCCCGGGTGATCGACTGCTTTTCTCCGCCATCGGTCGGTTCCAGAAGCACCTGCCCTCTGGACCCGTAAATCACGATGCCCACCTCGTCTGTTGGACGAAGTTGGTCGACCAGCAATGCCAGCGACTCCTTCACCAGGCCAAGCCGGTCTCCGCGGTTCATGGAACCGGACACGTCGATGGCGAACACCAGCGTGGCGTCCTTGCGCTCCTCCTCGGGGATGGCCTTGCCCTGCAGCCCCACTCTCAGGAGCCAGTGCCGCTCGGTTCCGAAGCGCGACGGCGAGCCCTCCATGTGTATCGCGAAGGCCCCTTCGGAGGGTGCCTCGTAGCCGTAGTCGAAGTAGTTGACGAACTCCTCCACCCGCACCGAGGCCGGGTCGGGCAGGTGGCCGTCCTGCACGAAGAAGCGGGCCACCGTGTACGACCCGGTGTCCACATCTATGGCGAAGGTGGAAAGGTGGTCGTCCTCGGTGTCGACGAAGGGGTTGACCCCGTAGTGTTCGAAGAAGGTCAGGTCGTAGGGCTCGTCGTTGACCGTCGCCGAGCCCCCGATCCGATTGAAACCCTCGTCCTCCGATGCCTCGAACGCCGCCGCACTGGCTGCCGCCGCCTCCGCTTGCGGCGCGGCGGTCACTAACGCCGCTGCGGTGGTTGCAGACGCTACCGCTGCTGCTGCGGTGTCCTCATCCAGCCTTCTGTTCTTCGCCTCCGCTTCAGCGGCCATGACTTCTTCCGCGGCATCCATGGCGGACCGGGCCGTTTCCTGGGAAGCCAGGGTGTTGGGTGGTTTCTGGGTCGATATCCGCGTGGTGTTCGTCACACGCTCGTCTCCGGTGTCGCCGGCACAGGCCGCGGCAGCGATCACCAGGACCACGACCCAAATCAGTTGTCTGGGTCTGGTAGTCATCTTCTTACCTCTTGATTTCAGATCTGTTCGAGTTTGGGATCGGGGAACCGACCCGATGACTTCTCCCTCAGGGGATCGCCCCCTGGACCGGGAAGCCGGGCCGAGGCCCCTGCATCCGAGCATATGACGTGCACGAACCTATGCAGGCACATAAGGGGGCCAACCGGCTGCGGAGAAACCGTCCCTGTCAATACCCCCGATAGCCCACAGGGCTTCCGGTTGATATAAGGAACTAACGGAGACCCGATGGGAGGGAGTCCGTCCGGCCCCGCCCGTTGATTTGAACTTCTGATTACGTGAGGCTCACCCGGCAGGCAGCAGGTCGGGGGGATGGCGCTCGTGCCATTCGGTGAGCGACTGGTAGGCGCGGGCCGCCGCCAGTATTGCGTTCTCCTCGTAGGCCCTGCCCATGAACTTGATCCCGGTGGGCAGACCCTCTTCGGAGAAACCGCTCGGCACGGAGACCGCAGGGAGGCCGGCCACGTTCCCGAGCGACATCATCGTGTCTTTCCCGGCGTGCAGGGTGGCGCTGCGGAATCCCTGGTTGACCGGCGTGGCCACCCCTGAACGGGTGGGCGCCACCAGTGCGTCGAAGGGCGACATCGCCTCCTCGGCGTTCTCGGCCACCAGCCTTCTCAGGCGCAACGCGTTTATGTAGTCCTTGGCCAGCACCGTGACCCGGGGATAGGCGCCGAACCGGTCTTCAGGCGCGGTCAGTTCCGCCAACTTCCCGCTGTCCACGATCTCCTCGAAGGCGCTTGCGGCCTCGGCGAACAGGATGACCTGGAGGATCTCCTCGTGCGGCAGGTCGGAGAACCTCATCTCCTCGATGTCCGCCACCTCTGCCAGCACGTCGAGAGCCCGCTCGAAGTTGGTACGGGTCGGCTCGTCCACGTGGTCAGTCACGTTCTCCATCATCCCGAACCGGAAACGGCGCGACCCGACGTCGGAGTCGTCGTAGGCGAAGCTGTGACTCGTGGTGGTCGGGTCCTTCGGATCCCGCCCGGAGATGGCCTCCAGGACCAGGCCGCAGTCATCGGCGGTGAGGCACATCGGCCCCAGCTTGTCCAGGGTCCAGGAGAGGGCCATGGCGCCGAACCGGCTCACCCGCCCGTAGGTGGGACGAAGGCCCGCCACACCGCAATTGCTGGAAGGCGACATGATGGAACCGCCCGTCTCGGAGCCGATCGCAAACGGGACCAGGCCCGCCCCGGTCGCCGCGCCGGACCCGGTGGACGATCCGCCGCTCCACCGGTTCTTGTCCCAGGGGGTGATGCCCGGACCGGTGAAGGAGGCATTGGGTTGCCAGTAGCCGCCGCCCCCGGCCAACTCCACCATGGCCAGCTTGGCCGCCAGCACCGCGCCGGCCGCCCCCAGCCTCTCCACAACCGTGGCGTCGTAGTCGAAGACCTGGTTGCGAAACGGCGCCGCGCCCCAGGTGGTGGGGATGCCGTCCTTGGTGGCCAGCAGGTCCTTCACCCCGTAGGGAATGCCATGCAGAGGGCCCCTGTACCGACCCGATGAGATCTCCTGCTCGGCGCGTCTCGCCTCCCGGATCGCTCTCTCGCGGGTCACCGTCACCACCGCGTTGTAGTCGCCTCCCAGCCTCTCCAACCGGTCCAGGAAGACCTCGGCCAACTCCGTCGGCGACACCTCCCGGCCCCGGATCAGGCCGCCGAGTTGGCGGATGCTCTTGAAGACCAAGCTGTCGGACAAGACGTCAGCCCTCTTCCCGGTAGGGCGCGAACACCGAGAACGGCTCGTCGCCATTCTCCAGCCTGACGGCGCTCACCGCCTGCGACGCCCGGACGATGGTCTCCACGCCCGTCCGCACCCCCTCCAGTTGCTCCTCGTCCAAGCGGTCCCCGTAGAGGCGCTTGACGGTGTTGAATCTCTCCTCCACATCCTGATTGGTCGCTTCGTCGTTCAAGATTGTCCTCCGCTTCTCGCCTGCCTGATCCTGTCCCGATCCGGCTCTCGCCCAGCCTCAACTGCCCGTCACAATAGCAAGCGGCCGACCCGGTGAATACCCGCAGGCCGTTTGGGCTTTCAGTCGGTGACGTAGGTGTGGGTGATTACCTCCCACACGTGGCCGTCCTCGCAGTCGAAGTAAAACCCTCGTCCCCCGTGATGGTGGTTGATCCTGCCGTCCGCACGGGAACGGGGGCCGCTCCCGAAGGGTACGCCCTCGTCCTTGATCCGTCCGAGCACCGCATCGAACTCCTTGTCGGAGGCCAGGAAGGCGTAGTGGTTGGACTGGGGGTTGTCCGAGTCGTCGAAGTCAAGCGTGAAAGTGTCGTTGACCTTGACCGGGGCGAAGTGTCCCCAGGTCCCCCGGTATTCGACCCCGAAGATGCGGGCGATGAACTTGGCGGATTTCACCTTGTCGTGGGCGGGCACGATCGTATGGTCCAGCTGCAGAGCCATGGCGAACCTCCTCTCCCCCACCACTCTACCCCCGGCTCGAACGCCAAGGCAGGGGGCCCTGACCCGATGCCATCGGAGCCGAGAGCCCGTGTGGGGCCGGGGATCCCGGAGGCCCTGTGACCAGCGCCGAAGCCCGCGGGCAGGTACCATGCCGAGAAAGCGCCAGATACCGACACAACGCACAGGGAGAAGCCGTGGGCAAGGCGCAGACAGTTATCCGGGCCAAGGCCCTCCTGGACGGCACCGGGGCTCCGCCCGTCCGTAACGCGGTTGTGGTCGTGGAGGGGTCCCGTATCGTGGCCGCGGGCTCACAGGAGGCCGTCGAAGCGCCCCGGGGGTCCGACGTGCGGGAACTGGACTTTCCCGAGGGGTATCTCCTGCCGGGTCTCATCGACGCCCACACCCATCTCATGTTCGGCGCCGGGGAGGCCACCTACGAGGAGGTCATCGAGCGGGACACCGACGAGATCATGCTGCTGCGCGCCGCTCGCAACGCCCACATCCACCTCAACGCCGGCGTAACGACCCTCCGGGACTGCGGCGCCCGCAACCAGGTCACCTTCGACCTGCGCCGGGGAGTCGACCAGGGCCTGGCCCTGGCGCCCAGACTGCTCCTCAGCGGCCGCCCGGTGACGGTCCAAAAGGGCCACTTCTGGTGGTGCAACGGAGAGGCAGAAGGAGTGCACGGCGTCCGTAAGGCGGTGCGCCGACTGGTCGAGGACGGCGCCGACTTCATCAAGATCATGGCCTCGGGCGGCGGCACGGCCGGCACCGACAACCGCCGGCCCTCCTTCAGCGTGGAGGAGCTGAGGGCGATCGTGGACGAGGCCCACAACCAGGGCGTTCCCACCACCGCCCACTGCATCGCCACCCAAAGCATCGCCAACGCCCTGGACGCGGGCGTCGACTCCATCGAGCACGCCACCTTCATAGAGCCCGACGGCTCCTATGTCTTCAACCCGCACCTCGCCGAACGCATCGCCAGCCAGGGCGTCAGGATCAGCCCCACCGTCCAGACCGGCTACCGGCGTCGGGAGAAGCTCCTGGCGATGCGGGAGGAGGGCCATGCCCTGACGCCCGAGGACAGGATGCGCCTGGAAGACCTCCAGATCAAGTGCGAGCGGCAGGTGGAGTTCCTGGGGAGGCTGTGGTCGGAGTGGGGGATCACAATCGTGGCCGGCACCGACGCCATCTCCAGCTTCGGCGACTACTGCCTGGGGCTGGAACTCCAGGTAGAGGCAGGGATGAGCACCGCCGAGGTGATCCGCTCCGCCACCGGGGTGGCCGCGCAGGCAGTCGGCCTCGACCATCTGGTGGGGACTTTGGAGCCGGGCAAGGAGGCGGACCTGATCGTTGTGGACCGGGACCCCCTGGCGGACATCCGGGCTCTGCGGTCCATGCGGATGGTCATGCAGCGGGGAGGCGTCGTCCCGCCGCCGCTGGCCATGGGCTAGGAGATCTCGAGCACCGGGTCCCCGAGCACCTCGAAGTTCGGTTCGACGCCCAACCCCGGCCGGTCGGCGGCCTTCATCCTGCCCAAGTTCCTTCGGGGCGCCCCGGTGGCGGTCGACACCGTGACATAGGAGTTGAAGTCGGTGGCCGCGAAGTTGAACTCCGAGGGCGTCGACTGGGCCAGGTGAGCTATGGCGGCGGTGGTGATGTCGGACCCCCACGGGTCCTCGATGATCATCGGGATTCCCGACGCCACGCAGACGTCGCGCATCAGCCGGGCCTTGGTCAGTCCGCCCACCTTGGAGATCTTGAGATTGATCACGTCCATGGCGTCCTCCGAAAGGCCTCTCAGGAGAGTGTCGAGACCGTCTATGGTCTCATCCAGCACGAAGGGCCGGGAGGTGCGCCTGCGGACCGATAGGCACTCGGCGAAGGTGGCGCATGGTTGCTCGATGTACACGTCCAACTCCCCTACCGCGCCGACCACCCGGGCCGCCTCATGGCGAGTCCAGCCGGTGTTGGCGTCAGCCACCAGGACATTGTCGTCGGGAAGTATCCGGCGGGCCGCATGGATGCGGGCGATGTCATCGTTGGGATCTCCCCCCACCTTCAACTGGAACACCCGGTACCCCTCCGCCTGGTACTTGGCCACGTTGGCCGCCATCTCATCGGGTGGTAGTTGGGATATGGCGCGGTAGAGCGCCACGTTTTCTTGGGCCCGACCACCCAGCAGCGCGTAGACCGGCAGGCCGACGGACCTGCCCAGAATGTCCCAGCAGGCTATGTCGAGCGGCGCCTTGGCATGCGGATGGCCGAGCAGGGAGGCGTCCATGACCCGGTTGAGCCCGTTGACGTCCCTCGGGTCCATCCCGATCAGATGCGGGGCCAGTTCCGCCAATCCCGCCCGCACCCCCAGGGCGTGGGCAGGCAGGTAGGCAGGCCCCAGCGGGCAGCTTTCGGCGTATCCCGAGATCCCGGCGTCGGTCTCCACCTCGACGACCGTGTCATCGAACACCTCCACGAACCGGCCGTCGGACCACGTGTAGCGACCCTCGACCAGCGGAAGCCCGACCCGCCATGCCCGCACAGCCGTGATCCTCATGGGCGCCTCCTCAATCCGACTGGTCGGTTCCCACGAGTTCAGGCATTCCCTTATAGAGACCCACCCCCAGCATGATCAGAAAAGCATTTGCCAGGTTTACGGACGCCGCAAACAGCAGGAAGAAAGTACCGGCCAAGCCGTAGAAGGGGCTGATGGCGGCGACGAACACCGTCGACACCAAACAGGACAGGACTGTGAGGGCGCCGACAACCCGGTAAGAGGTGGAACGGAATCTCGGCAGAAGGCCGACGCCCAATCCCATGGCCCCCAGAAGAAAGGCGATGAACCCCACAAAATTGAAGGCGCTTTGCATCTTCAGGAGCATCACGGCAAGAAAGTCGAGAAGTTGGGTCTGATCGGGTCCGGTACCCGCGCCGATCCCGTATGTCATGGTGTGGGCTGCGGTGTAGAACAACGTCCTGTCGATGATCGAGATGATCACTCCCAGCCCTATGGCCATGACCCCGAACCTGGCGATGGTGTCGTTGGCGCTCTCTCCGGCGGCCGTTTTACGCAACGCCAACAGCCCGTGGAGTTGTAAGACCAACCCAAAGACGCCAAAGGTGGCTGTGAAGATACTGAGGGCCGTGTTGTTCCGAACGGCTTCGCCGATGCCGATGAAGTCATCCGCGTCCGCAAAGTCGATCAGCGCCAGGCCGGGGGTGAAGAAGAGAGTCCCAATCACCAGGCACGTGCCGATGACAAGCAACGCTCCCCCTATTCGGTTCTGGGGCGTTGTGATCATCTTCCCTCCTTCTCGGAAAGTGGCGTCGCCGGGAGCGGAGTTCAGGTCTGAGAGTAGTGGGTCCTCGATCTTCCCTGCATGAGCGGGGATCACTGTCAAACCGAAAAATGCTGCCGTCGGCCCCGGATTGCGGGATGTGACCACCACCCTCGATCCCCTCCTCGGCGGGTGCTCGGGTTAGGCCCGGCGGAGTGCGACGACCGGGATCTGGCGGTCGGTACCAGCGCGGTAGGCGGCAAAGCGGGAATTGGTCGCCACCACCCCCTCGAACAGCACGATCCGTTCTGCGCCCTCCGCGATCCGGGCCTGGGCCGAGAAACGCTCCCCTCTGACTTCAACCACCACTTCAGGGTCAGACAGCAGGTTCCAAAACCACCCGGGATGGTGATCCTGGCCGTAGTTGGATGCAACCACGATCAACTCGTCTGACCCTTCGAACCGGAAGTACAGCAGAGGCGAGGAGCGCCGCTTGCCGCTCTTCCGTCCCCTGGTCGTCAGGATGAGGACCCCCACGCCCTCCAGGCGGCTCAGAAGCCGGCCGCCGGAGAGCCGGAACAGGAACCGGTGCAGAGGCACGAAGAACCAGGCGATGACGAGACGCTTGTAGGTCGGCACGGCCGGCTTCTTCATGGGCTCATTCCCCGACCGGTCATGTCCCCTTGTAGTTGATCCTGGCCACCAACCGGTGCTCGGCGGTCACCAGGTCAGACTGGTCCTCCATCACCTGGTCGATCGGCTTGTATGACCACGGGGACTCGTCGACCAACTTCCGCGCCCGGTGGGCCTCCCAGGCCTTTCCCGCCATCGCCTCGGTCAACTGCTCGGCTGTGAAGAGCTTCCTGGCGCGGTTCCGGGAGTGCACGCGTCCCGCGCCGTGGGCGGCGGAGAGGTAGGAGAGCGGGTTGCCCAGCCCCCGCACGATGTAGGAGTCGGTCCCCATCGAACCGGGTATCACGCCGCGGTCATCCGATCCCGCCCTGATGGCGCCCTTCCTGGTCACCCACACCCTGCGGCCGCCATGTCTCTCCAGAGCGGCGTAGTTGTGATGGCAGTTAATCATCTCCAGCAACTCCACGGTCCCCAGGTGTTTCCTGAGCGCTCCCCAGACCACGTCCAGTATCAGTTCCCGGTTTCTCCACGCGTAGGACTGGGCCCACAGCATCTGCCGGATGTACACGTCGAACAGGTCGTCGTCGGCCAGGTAGTAGGCCAGATCCCGGGTGGCTCTCCTTCCCCCGGCGGCGCACACCCGGGCGGAGGCGGCGATGTGGTGGGTGGCTATCCGGTTGCCGATGCCCCGGCTCCCGGTGTGCAGCACTATCCAGAGCCGCCCGAGTTCATCCGACGACACCTCCACGAAGTGGTTTCCACCACCCAGGGTGCCCAGTTGCTTTCCCACCCTCCCAGCGGTGCCTTTGGCTTTCGGCACCATCTCCGGGTGGGGGATCGGGTTCTCCCCCAGCCACCTTCGAGCCTCCGGTGAGGCAGCCTGGTGCCAGTCGAAGCCGGCCGGCACCCCCCGGCGGATCTCCCGGAGAACTTCCTGCGGGGAATCGAGGTCCTCCAGGCGCCGGTTGGTGAGAGCGGCGATCATGCCGCACCCTATGTCCACCCCCACCGCGGCCGGGATTATGGCGTCTTCGGTGACTATCACCGACCCCACCGTGGCGCCCTTCCCCAGGTGGGCATCCGGCATCAGGGCCACCGGGCCCGCCAGCACCGGACTCCGCGAGGTCTCCAACGCCTGCTTCCTGGTCTGGGGGTCCAGGATCGACGCCCAGTTGCGGACCCCCGCACCGCCCCCGCGGCCAGAATCCAAGAGCCGTCCCCGGGGACTCCCGCTGGTTGCCACCATGGCCCTTGACCCTACCGACCGAACCGGAGGCCGCTGACCCAATTTGCCCCCTTGACAGAAGTCACGCGGGGAGCGGCAACTATAGTTGGCGACCGATAACGGCTGTGAAAAGTATGTACAAGAGAGTTGAGGGTAGAGCGCGCGCCAGCCGAGGGCATCCCGCTCCGGTCCCACCCGGAGAGGCATGGGTCCAGCGGGATCCCCCGTGCCCCAGGGATGGGCCCAATGCGGCGGACAGCCGGAAGGGTCTTGAAAGGAAAGCGGCTGCGCTCGCAGCATTGATGTTGCTGGGCGCGGGCTGTGCCGGCGGGGAGGATGTCGAGAACCCTGGGTCTGCATCCTCTGAAGGGCCCGTGCAGGAGGTAGTGGGCCCGGCCGGGCTTGAGCGATGCGAGGACGTGGCCGCGGTGACACCCAGTCTTGAAGGGAACCTCGGCGCCCGGCAGAACCCCGACCCAGCGGTGATGGATTTGATCGGCGCCTATCGGGACGAGCATGCCGGCACCTTCGGGGGGACGTGGATCGACCGGGCATACCGTGTTGTGGTGGTGGCCTTCACCGACGACCCGGAAGCGCATCGGGAGGCGATCCTGACCTATCCCCCTCCCGGTGGCGATTCCGAAGCCGATCTGAGGCCGCTTGGTGAGCAGAGCGAGGTGACCATCGATGTTGTCCAGGTCCGGTACAGCAAGGCCGAACTGGAGGGTATGCATCAGCAGATCATGGGCGCCGTGTCGGGTCGGGACTTCGCTGACTCGCTGATGACATTGGTCCTGATCACCAAGAACCGTCTAAACCTCAGCTTGTTCAATCCGCCCGAGGGAACTCTCGATGAACTTGTGGAGCTGGTGCCTGATGTGGGTGCAGTCTGTATTTCGGTTTCCTACCTCCCAGAACAACCAACGGGGCCACTTGAGCTGATTCCCGACCTCGATGTGGAGGATCCGCTGGTCATCTGCCACGGTATCCCGCCAGTGCCCTACTCGCGGCTGGTCGACCCGCCTCCGATCGACCAGGTCGACCACCCGGCCGTGGAAGCCCTGCGTGCCGAACTCGAGGCTCCGGGCGCTGAGCCGATGCCGACGGGCCGCTGGGTGGTGATCAGCATCGGCGACGATCTCGCCACCTTCGCCGCCCTGTCCCCGGACTCCTTCGGCCATGCGGAATTCCGACGCCACGGGGACAGGTGGCGATTAGGGGGAGTAGGAATCGGTCCCTCCTGCGAACCCACCGTGGCGCTTCCCGATGGGCTCAACCGGCTCAACCGAGTCGCTATCAGTCTCGACCCCGGCTCGCCGCCCGATCCCGACAGCAGAACCATCCATGTGCTGGCTACTGAGCAGGCATGCGCAAGCGGGCGAGAGATGGGAGACGATCTCCAAGGTCCCCAAGTGGTTGAAACCGACTCCGCAGTACTGATCGCCTTCGTGGCCATCCCGCTCGCCGAGCGTTTGGTCAACTGCCAGGGAAACCCGTCCACCCCGGTGACCATCGAACTGAGCCGACCGCTCGGAGACCGCACGATATACGACGGACTCTACGTTCCCCCCAAACCGCTGGAACCCGAAAGCGAGTAAAGCGACCGGAGCAAGCACGGCCGGGCCCTCGAGGGCGCCGCAACTACAGTTGGCGACGTGAAGGCGTCTCGAAGCGACTGGCAGACTGCCTGATCATGGCTGCTCTTGAGACTCCGGGTCCGGTTCTCACCATCCACATGGGGGACATCACCAAGCTGGAAGTGGACGCAATAGTGAACGCGGCCAATAACACGCTGCTCGGCGGCGGCGGGGTGGACGGGGCCATCCACCGAGCCGCCGGACCCCGGCTCCTCGAGTACTGCCGCACCCTGGGAGGGTGCGAGACGGGCCAAGCCAAGGTCACGCCCGGTTTCGGTCTGCCGGCCCGGTGGGTGATCCACACCGTCGGACCGGTGTGGCGGGGCGGCGGCGGGGGCGAGCCGGAGCTATTGGCCTCCTGCTACCGGGAGTCGCTGGCCCGCGCCGACGAGGTAGGTGCTGCGACCATCGCTTTTCCGGCCATCTCCACCGGCGTGTACGCGTACCCCCTCGAAGACGCCGCCACGACGGCTATCGAGGCGGTTCGCTCCACACCCACGGATGTGACCCAAGTCACATTCGTCGCCTTCGACCAGAAGACCCTGGAAGCCTACGCCGACCGTCTCTGAGGGTTCCTCCGCCTCCACCACGAATGGGTCTGAATGGATACCCCCGCAGGGACTCGCACAGCTTGCCCTCCCGTTTAGCATGAATGTCATGGGGGAAACGGACTCGGGACACCTGAGCGCACTGGACGGACGGCTCCTGCGCCGGGCCATCCAGCTATCGGCCAGTGCAGCCGCCAAGGGAAACATGGCATTCGGCGCCCTTCTCGGAGACCCGGAAGGCAACATCCTCCTCGAAGCCGAGAACACGACGTTCACCGAACTGAATCCCCTCAACCACGCCGAGACCAACCTGGTCAACATGGCGGTCGCCTCCCTCGACCCGGAGTTGATCGCCGCCGCCACTCTCTACACCAGTTGCGAACCCTGCGCCATGTGCAGCGGCGCCATGTACTGGGGCGGGATTAACCGGACGGTGTACGCGATGTCAGAACACGACCTGCTGGACATCACGGGCGTCAGCGACCACTGCCCGACCATGCGGGGAGTGGGTTGTCGCGCCATCCTCAACAGCGGCCAGCGTCACATCGAGGTAAGCGGGCCTCATCTGGTCGAGGAGGCATGCGCAGTCCAACTCGACTACTTTGCGGCCCGGCCTCCGGAGAGTTCATAGAAACTCATCTCCCGATGACGAAGCCAAGGGAATTCGGGGTCCATGACGTTTATCCCCCCTCCCGCTTCTAACCGCTGATCTCCCCGGGGACACTCGACAAGCCAATCCCCGGCCCCGGGTCTTAGCAGTCACCGAGCAGGAATACTTCCGGTGTGGTGGACCGGTGGTTGTTCAGACGTTCTCCATGGTTCCCACCGCTCCCTTCGCCCGACGGCGCCCGCACGGGACAACTAAGTCCGCCTGACATATTTGAGCAACATTTCGTTGCCACAGTGAATGGCATCACACAGACCTTCAAGCGAAAGGAGTGAACCGATGAAGTTAAAGAAGTTTCTGACCAAGACCTCCGTGATTGGGGTGGCGATAGGCGCCATGCTCAGCATGGGGGTGCTGGTCGCCTGCGGGGACGACACAGAGTCCCGGGGCGGCCAGGAGACCGGCGGCGCCGAAGGCTCTGGCGAGCACGGCGCCGCCGGGGAGGCCGGCGGCGAAGGCGGCGGCGGAAGCGAAGAGGCCAGCGGAACCATGTTGGCCCCCGACGAGACCTTCGACACGGTCCGGGCAGGCGCCCGGCTGATGATGCGCTACGACGCACCGAGCAACTCCTTCACGGGCACCGTTGAGAACACCACCAACAACGTCCTCACCCGAGTGAGGATCGAGGTGCATCTCTCCAACGGCGTGGAACTCGGTCCGACAACTCCCGTGGACCTGGCCCCGGGCGAGGTGATTGCGGTCGCCCTGCCCGCCACGCCGGAACCGTTCACCGGATGGACTCCCCACGCCGAGGTCGGCAGCGGCGAAGGCGGCGGAGGCGAGGGCAGCGAGTCCGGCGGCGAAGGCGGCGCCGAAGGTCCCGAGGGCAGTCCCGAGGGCAGCGGCGCCGAACTCAACGAGGCGGCCATGTCGAGCCCTATCGTTCCCCTCTCACAGACGTGGGAAGGAAACCTCGGGGGACTGGCCATCTCTGCCCGATACGACGCCGCAACCCAGACGGTCTACTCGACGGTGGAAAACACCACCTCCCAGGTCCTCTGCTACGTGCAGGCCGAACCTCACCTGAAGTCGGGGACGACGACGGTCGGGGAACTCGGCCCGGACGTACTGGGGCATCTCAGCCCCGGACAGGTGGCCACGACAGCGGTGGCGGTTTCCAGTGAACCGTCCCTGGCGGGGGTCTCCTTCGACGGGTACGTCGTCCACATGGAGATCTTCGACTGCGCCGGCTCCGGCCCCGTGCCTCACACAGGAGGCGAGGGCGGTGAAGGCGGCGGTGGCGAAGGCGCTGGGGGCGAAGGGCACGGTCCCGGTGGCGAAGGCGGCAGCGAAGGCGGCGGCGAAGGCTCGGAGACCGGATCCTCCGGTGGTGAAGAGGGCAGCGGAAACATGCTGGCCTTGAACGAGACCTTCGACACCGTCCGTGCCGGCGCCCGGTTGATCCTGAACTACGACGCCCAGAGCAACTCGTTCAAGGGCACCGTGGAGAACACGACCAACAACACCCTGACCCGGGTCAGGATCGAGGTCCATCTCTCGAACGGGACGGAACTCGGTCCGACCACCCCGGTGGACATGGCCCCCGGCCAGGTGCTGGCGGTCAACCTTCCCGCCACGGCTGAACCCTTCACCGGCTGGGTACCCCATGCCGAGGTCGGCAGCGGCGAAGGCGGCGGGGAGCACGGCAGCGAATCCGGCGGTGGTGAAGGCAGCGGCGAACACGGCTCCGGCGGAGAGCACGGCGGCAGCGGCGAAGGCGGCGGCGGCTGACGACTCCTACGGACACCGACAACGGAGGCTCCGGTTCCGACATTCGGAACCGGAGCCTTCACGCGGAGGATCAGAGATGACGTCATCGAAGACCGGTGACAGGAGCGAAGGAGTGATCCGGAAGAAATGTCAAGACCCGAACAGCGATATTCTGAAAACGGACACACCCGGTGGCCAGGTGGGAGCTCTCGTAAGGGATCTCCCTCCGGAGTGGCTCCCTGTTAGGACTGCTGATGAACGACATAGTGCTGATTGTCGAAGACAACAAGAGGATCGCCAACTGGGTGAAGGTGTACTTCGAGCGGGCCGGGTTCACCGCCGAGGTCGCCCATGACGGTCGATCCGGCCTGTCCATGGCCCGCCGCCTGCTTCCGGACCTGGTGATCCTCGACCTCAACCTTCCCCGCCTCGATGGCGTGGAGGTGTGCCGGATCCTGCGTGGCGAGTCGGACGTGCCGATCATCATGCTGACCGCCAGGGAGACCCCCGCCGAACGCATCATCGGGCTGGACAGCGGCGCCGACGACTACATCATCAAACCCTTCGACCCCGACGAGGTGGTGGCGCGGGCCAACGCGGTCCTCCGGCGCGTCAGGGACAGAGTCCAGCAGGTCCTGACCCGGGGAGCCATCACCCTGAACGAGACCACCCGGAGCGTAACGGTCGACGCCGAACCCGTGCCGGTGACTCAGGCGCAACTCGCCCTGCTGTCGACCTTCATGCGCCATCCCAACCAGGTACTCACCCGCTACCAGTTGATATACCTCACCTTCGGCTACGACTTCGAGGGGTACGAACGGGCTATCGACAGCCAGGTGGCCCGCCTGCGGAAGAAGATCGACCGGGGCGGCCACCAGCCCATCCGGACCGTGTACGGCGCCGGCTACAAGTTCGTGACGGAGGACCGCTGATGTCGCTCCGCTGGCGGATCATGGGTGCCATCGTCCTGGTCATCGTCCTCACCATCCTGATCGGAGTCGGCATCGGCTACTACACCACCCAGGCCCGCCTGGACGTGTTCGTGGACCGGATAGGCGAGGAAGAGGCTAACCGGCTGGCCCGGAATCTGAGCCGGGAATACACAGACGCCGGTGGTTGGCAGACGGTGGACGGGCCGCTCACCGAAGCCGGGTACATCTCCGGCGGACCCACGGTGAGAGAGGGACCCGAGACAGGTGAGCATGGGTCCTCCGAGTCGTTCCACCATAACCCGGTGCGAGTGGTGATCGTGGGCGCCGACGGCCGGGTGGTGGTGGACAACCTGTCCGAACTCTCGCCGGGAACCATGGCGCCGGAGTTGGACGGACGCAGCGTGACCCTCTTCGACTTGACTGCCAATCAACCGGTGGGCCGCCTCTACCTGGACGTGAACCAGGAGTTCCTCTCGACCGAGTCCCACGGGTTCCTCAGCACGATCTTGACCGTGAGCCTGATCGGCGGTCTGCTGACCGCAGGCGCCGGCATTCTGCTGGCCGCCTGGATGTCCAAGCGGATCACCGCGCCGGTGACAGCCTTGACGGAGGCAACCCAGGCGATCGCCCAGGGTGACACGACCCGCCTCCCCGTCACCTCATCGGACGAACTGGGGCGGATGAGCGCCGCCTTCAACCAGATGACCACCGCCCTGGAAACCCAGCGCAACCTCCGCAGGCGGCTCATCAACGACGTCTCGCATGAACTGAACACCCCGCTGAGCGTCATCCAACTGGAAGCGAAGGGACTCCGCGACGGGCTCCAGACGCCCGAGGACGCCTCGGAACACATCATCGGAGAGGTGGACCGCCTGCGCGGCCTGGTAACCGACCTGAACTGGCTTGCGGAGACCGACCACGGCGAGTTGAGGCTCACATTCCAACCGGGTTCGATCTGCGAACTGCTCACCACGGAGGTGGAGCGCTGGCAGCCACAGGCCCGGGCTCGACAGATCGAGTTGTCGCTCCGGGCATCCGGTGACCTCCCGGACATGGACCTCGACCGGGTGCGCATCAGCCAGGCACTGGGAAACCTGGTGAGCAACGCCATCGGGAGCACCGATCCCGGTGGAAGCATCGGTATCTCGGCGGACTTGGAAGACGACGACTGGTTGGCCATCTCGGTAACCGATGACGGGATCGGGGTCGACCCCGCAGACCTTCCCAACCTGTTCGACCGCTTCTACCGCACCGACCAGTCCCGCAGTCGGGAAGCGGGCGGGACCGGCCTGGGACTGGCCATCACCCGGACCATCGTTGAGGCACACGGGGGCACGGTTTGGTTGGAAAGCGCCGGACCCGGACAGGGCGCCACGGTGAGTATCCGCCTTCCCCTCCCTTCCGCCCAGGGCAGCATTGCGTCGCCGCCCCCGGACCCGAGTTGATCCCCGCGGCCGATAGGGCTACGCCTACGACGAACATAACTCCTAATCTCCCAAGCTTGTGCGGCGAAAAATGTCCGGAAGCAGCCAAGCCCGCCATGGTCTCGTTCTGAAATGACCGTCGAAGGGTTCATCGTGCTGGGAATCCTGATCGGGATCGTGGCCTTGTTCGTCTCCGAGAAGTACCCCCTGGACATTGTGGCCATGCTGGGTCTCGGAGTGCTGCTGGTTCTCGGCCTGGTAACGCCCCAGGAGGGGTTCTCGGGCTTCAGCAACCCGGCCACACTCACGGTGGCCGCCATGTTCATCCTCAGCGCCGGTCTGCAGAGAACCGGCGCCACCACCACGGTGGGCCGGCTCATGGTGCGCTTCAGCCGCAATCACTTCACCGCGCTGGTGGTGATCATGGTGACGGTCACCGTCATGTCGGCCTTCGTCAACAACACCGCGGCGGTGGCCGTGTTCATCCCCCTGGTCACCATCCTGGCCGGCCGGCGAAAGCTGTCCGCCTCGAAACTGCTGATCCCCCTCTCCTACGCCTCCCAGTTCGGCGGGGTCTGCACTCTCATCGGGACCTCCACCAATCTGCTGGTCAGTTCCATCTCCGAAGAAGCCGGCTACGGAGCGTTCACCATGTTCGAATTCAGTCGCATGGGCCTGGTGCTGTTCGTGGCGGGGGTGGCCTTCTTTCTTCTGTTCGGACGATGGCTGCTGCCCGACCGCCGGACACCGGAACTGGCCACCGCCTACCAACTTGGCGAGTACATAACCGAACTGAGGGTGCGACAGGGTTCCCCCCTGGTGGGCAAGTCGGTACTGGAGAGCAGGCTCGGGGAGGATCACGACATCACTGTCCTGCGGGTCCTCGACACCGGAGAGGACGGATGGGCGCCGTTGAGGCGGACCCTCCAACCCGACGACGTCCTGCTGGTCCGCGGTTCGCTGACCGATCTGATCCGTCTCCGGGGGACCATGGGCCTGCGAATCAACGCCGACTTCGAACTTCGCGACGAGACCCTGCAGACCGAGGACCTGCGCCTCGTCCAAGCGCTGGTGGCGCCCGATTCGGGGCTCATCGGTCACACCCTCAAGGAGGTCGACTTCCGCAATCGCTACCGGGCCCTGGTGCTGGGCATCCGACGCCGGGGCAAGACGACCAACAAGAAGCTCAGTTCGGTCAAGCTCGGCCTGGGGGACGCCCTGCTGCTGCAGGCGCACGAAGCCGAGATACGGGAACTGCGGAGCGGCGACGACCTCATCATTCTCAACGAGGTGCCGGGCAGCCTCCTACGCCACAAGGCGCCCCTCGCCATCGGGATCCTCGTGACGGTAGTGGGACTGGCCGCCTTCGACCTCGTCCCGATCCTGGTGGCCGCCCTGCTCGGCAGCGTAGCCCTGGTGATGACCCGGGTGCTGCGGCCGGAGGACGTCTACCGGGCGATCAACTGGCAGGTGATCTTCCTGCTGGCCGGGGTGCTTCCCCTGGGCGTGGCCATGCATACCAGCGGAGCGGCCGGCTGGCTCGCCGAGCAGACGGTGGCGTTGGTGGGAGACATGGGTCCGGTGGCCGTCCTGGCGGCCTTCTACCTGCTGACCGCCATCATGACCGAAACCATGAGCAACGCCGCGGCGGCGGTGCTGCTGGCGCCGATAGCCATCTCAACCGCCGAGCAAATCGGCGCCGATCCCCGGCCCTTCCTGATGGCGATAACCTTCGCCGCCTCCACCGGGTTCTCCACCCCGGTCGGCTACCAGACCAACACCATGATCTACATCCCGGGGGGATACAGGTACACCGACTTCCTGCGGGCCGGGATGCCCCTCAACCTCATATTCTGCATCCTGTCGGTCATCTTCATCCCCCGCTTCTGGGCGTTCTGAAAAGTCGCGAAATTCTCGACCCCTATTTCGGGAACCCTCCCCCGCCACCGGGTAACATTCGCGGGCCGTGATGCCTACTCCTGGTACAAGTTCGCGCTCTTTGGGCTTCCTGGGACCTGCCGGCACCTTCACCGAGGAGGCGCTGGTCACCCGCAAAAACCTGGCCGAGATGCGCCGCCAACCGTTCAACTCGATGATGCAGGTACTGAAGGCTGTGGAGTCCGGCACGGTGGATCTCGGGTTCGTCCCGATCGAAAACATGATCGAGGGGGCCGTCACCTCCAGCATCGATACCCTTGCCTTCGGAACCGGCCTGTTGATCCAGTACGAGGTGACAATGGATGTCCGGCTCACGCTGATGGCGCTTCCGGGCGCGGATCTCGACAGCGTCAAGTACCTCCGTTCCTACCCCGTGGCTTATGCTCAGTGCAGTCGGTACCTTACGCGGCGGCTGCCCGACGTCGTGATGGTTGCGGCGAACTCGACGGCCGCGGCCGCCCGTGACCTGGCCGCCCGGGGGGACTTGGACACGGTGGTGATCGCACCGCAGAGAGCCGCCGATGTCTACGGCCTAGAGGTGCTGGCGGTGGATATAGAGGACCGGCCCGGCAACAAGACGCGTTTCCTGCTGGTCGGCCGCGATACCGTTCCGCCGCCGACCGGACAGGACAAGACGAGCCTGGTCGTGTATCAGCGCGCCGACGCACCAGGGTCGCTGGTGGGGATCCTGGGCGAGTTCGTTGCCAGGTCCATCAACATCACCAGCCTGCAGAGCCGCCCGACCAAGGCCGGCCTCGGAAGCTATTGCTTCCTCATCGACTGCGAGGGTCACATAATGGACGAACGGTTGGGCGATGCGCTACGCAACCTCCAGATGCGCGCGGCCAGCGTCAAGTTCCTCGGTTCCTATCCGGCGGATTCTGTCAGCCATGTGCGGGGTCCGGCCAACCGGGCAGAGCGCGAAGATGTGGATGCTTCCTACGTGGACGATGAAGGATACTTGTTGTTGGCGGGCGTTCCGGACCAGACGAGCCGTGACCAAGCTGATGCTTGGCTCGCCAACGTACGCTCCAGAGTCGTTTGATTTGATTTGGGTGACCACCGCGTCAGCCTCAGTTTTTTCACAACTCCTGGCGCAAAACCTACGACAGGCGTCGCCGCAACACTGCCACGGGACACCCCGTTTTCAGGCCGGGCGCCGCGTAGCAATCAGTGTGAATGCGGCGGATGGCTCCCACCGGGAGCCTCAGGGCCCTGTCAACATCCCGGTTGTCCCGGGTGCCCGCAGCAGCGGCTCCGGGTGGAGATCTTGATCCACGCATTCCGCAAGGCCATTCCCACCCGAGCATGCCATGGCCCAGGGACTGTCCGCAACATCTTCAGGGACCTCCAAATTGAACGGAGCATGGGCGGGCAGTGTATCAGTTGGAGACGCTCACCGGGACATGATGCCCGACCTCTTGCCCCACCGTGTCGACATAGGCCCGGCGATGACCTCCGGAGGTTTCCAACCGGAGATGTCTGATGTTCAGCCAGTGGATCGGGGCGCCATTCAAATACCCCGGAATGCATCGGGCCCCGACTTAGCATCGGAGCGCAGTGGGCGGCAACAGCACTTTGTTGCAGGAAATTCAGTACCGGTTGAACGGAGTTCAGGACCGGAGGGATCTGGTCAACCAATACGAGTCGCCCTCCACTGTCGAAGAGATCTTGGCCCTCCTCTCCTCCTAGGTAGTGATTATCATTATTACTTAACGCCCCTTGGAGAAACATCGTGAGGTACTTGAAACTGGCGGCCAGCGTCTACCTGGCGGTGATGGCCGGGTGGGTGATAGTGCACTTCTTCGGGCACACGTTCGGCGAGGACCACCCGGAAGAGTCTGTGACCGAGGCAGACGAACGACTCGCAACCCTCGATGCCTTCATGGCTCTGGCATTCCTGGTGACGTCGATCACCGCCTACCAGGCCGTCAGGCAGGCAGCGAAACAGTCCCCACCCGCGCCGGGTTGGTTCGGGTCCAACCTCTTCTTCTACTTCACGGTCCTAGTGGCCATCCCCTTCTTCGCCAACTGGTTCGCTTCTATGGGACACACCGACGACGGGCTGTTGTGGATCTATGTGGAGACCTTGGGACCGGTGACCTGGGGAATCCAGGCTGTCCGGCTGTGGCGCAGCGCCAGGACGGCCGAACGAGTATCCGCCTGACCAAACCGGGCCTCGGTCCTGTCAGTCGTATTCCACGGTGACCCGGGGGGCGGTGGGAAGGGCCTGACAGGTGAGTATCACGCCGCGGGCTATCTCGGCGTCGGTGAGGGCCATCCGCGCCCGCAGGTGAACCGAGCCGTCCCGCAGGCGAGCCCGGCAGGCCCCGCAGACGCCCGACTCACATGAGTAGGGGGCCATGCCACCGGAGGCCCGGACGGCCTCCAGGATGGTTTGACCCGAGGCGGCGGGCACCGACCGCGCTTGCCCGCCCAGCAGCACGGTCATCGCCGCCGACACGCCGGGAACCGAGTCGTCCGGCGGCGTCACGGGCAGGAAATTCTCGGTGTGGATTCGTTCCTCGGGCACGTCCATCCCTGCCAGCGCCGATCCGACCACGGCGTTCATGTCACCCGGCCCGCACACGTAGTAGCCGGTGTCCTGGGCATAGGGAGGATGTGTCTCGATGAACTCGACGACCCTCTTCGCGTTGATCCTGCCTCGCCGCCAAGGCCTCAACGAAGAGTTCCGGGAAGGAGACGACAGGACGTGTCTCACCGTCAGGCGGCCTGTCGAATCCTCCTCCAGCCGGGAAAGGTCCTCTGAGAAGATGACGGAGTCGGCGTCTCGGTTGCCGTAGAGGAGAAACACCGCAGAGTGCGGCTCCGCAACCAGTACCGAGCCCAGCATGGAGTACAGGGGGGTGATCCCGCTGCCCGCGCCGAACAGGTACAGGGTCCGGCGTCGTCGGGCGTCCGGGTCCAGGCAGAACCCCCCGAAGGGCGGCATCACGTCCAGGACGTCGCCGGGCATCACGTTCCTGTTGATGTGGCTGGAGACCAGCCCGCCGCGGACTCGCTTGACGGTCACTCGCAGCGGTCCGCCTCCGAACGGGGACTCCGAAATCGTGTAGGGGCGTCGCCTCTCGAGACCCTCGAGGCGAAAACGCAAAGTCAGGTGCTGGCCGGGCCTCCAGCCGAATGTCTCGGTGAGGGGCGGGGGTACATGGAAGGACACGCTGGTGGCGTCCCTCGTCTCGGCCCGGGTATGCAATACCCGGAGGCGGTGGAACTCCCCTTTCACCGACTCCCTTCCACCCATTCGCGTACCAACTCCTGGTGCCGCCGCACCCCCTCCTCGCCCCTGATGGAGGAGGGACCGTGCTGGAAATACGGGCTGTGCAGGGAACGCTGCTGCTGTTCGCAGGCGTAGATGTCCTCGGCGGTGAAGTCGCCGGAGGCCATGGGGTCGGAGGCGTCCCCCTTGTACTTGGCGCCGGTGTTCTTGGCCCAGAAGCCATAGGACCGGATGGACTGGCGCATGAACGCCCACGACGAGGCGTCCGCCACCCTGGTCCGGTTCAACACGCGGGTCCGGCCGGGCGCCAGCGGGGTCACGTGGAACACCGGCCACGAACTCTCCGTCTCCACCAGTCCGATTCCCGGGAACAGCATCGGCACCCACGCTCCCAACCGGTCGGGCGGCACGATCAGGGGATACGGCGCGTTCTTCTCCGCGTTCTCGGCGTACTCGGGGGCCAGGGGCTCGTAGAAGGCGAAGTGCGGGCCCACGAAGCCCGCCTCGATGCGGGAGTGGTCGTACATCGCCAGGGTGCCCGAGTGCAGGTGCCCCAGGTGGTAGCCGTCTATGTAGTTCTCCACCACGATCTTCCAGTTGGCTGCCACCTCGTACTCCGTGCGGCCCTTTTCGTACTCCACCAGGCGGTCCACGTCGTGAGGCCCGAGATGCGGCTCCACCTCCCCGAACCAGTCCATGATCGAACCGGCATGCTCGTCGGGATGCACCCACAGCATCCCGCGCCACAGGTCGACGGAGGCCTTCTTCAGCCCCAGGCAGGCCATGTCCAGGTCACCGAACTCCCGCTCCCGGCTCGGCACGGAGATGAGACTCCCCTCCAGGTCGTAGGTCCAGTCGTGGTAGGGGCAGACGATGGCTCGCTGGACGTTCCCCACCGCCCGCAGCAGTTGCGTCCCCCGGTGGCGGCAGATGTTGTGGAAGGCCCTGAGCCGGCGGTCCCGTCCCATCACGATGAAGATGTTGTTGAGCCCCGCCTGCACCGACGCGTACTGGCCCGGCTCACTGACGTCCCCCGGCAAACCGGCAAACGCCCAGGTCCGGGAGAAGATGGCTTCCTGCTCCCGGTCGAACCACTCCTGCGACGTGTAAGCCTCCACCGGGAGGACGGGCATCCCGCGCCGGCTATCCACCTGTTCCTCCCAGCCATGCGTCGACCCCTGGGAAGAGATCGGTGACGACAACCAACACCGCCAGGATGAACCACATGGCGGTGACCGACCAGAAAAGGGCAGGGTTCCCGTCCCTCCGGACGGTCTGCACCAAGAACGCCTCTCCCGCTCCCCAGGATTGAACCGCCCAGTAGAGGTACAAAGCGCCCCAAACCCAGTACCACTCGAACCAGGTGGCCACCACCAGGACGACCAGGCTCACCACCGTCGGCAGCTTGGACGTCACAGTGTGTCGAACCCATGCCATCCGGGGATGGCGGCCGCTTGGCGGACCCACGTCTCCAACCGGGCCTCGTCGAACTCGCCCTGGCGGATGTTGACCCACCGCGAGTCGGGGTCCTTGCCCGACAGGGGCGGGCGGGGATCCAACGACGCGCCCTGGAAGAAGGTCACCTTCACATGCCGGGTGAAGACATGGCAGTTGAGGAACCACCCCTGTCCCTCGACGCCGTAGAAGGGCGAGTTCCACCTCACCGCTTTGCAAACCTCGGGAACAGTGCGCTCAATCAGGTCGTCGAGACGGCGTCCCACCTCGCTCTTCCAGCCCGGCATGGCGGCGATGTAGGCCTGCACGGGAGCGTCGCCGTCACCCTTGGCGATCTGAGGGTTCCCGCCCGACAGCAGGACCGGCTTGGCCGGGCCGGTGGTGTTGTAGTCCACCGCCTCCCGCACGAGGGCCCCGAACGCGGCTGGGTCGATCGTGTCTCCCTCGAAGAGGTCTATCGCCCGCTTGGTGCTCGCGTTCAATCCGGCGTTGAAAAACCCCATCGGATCGGCCAGTTCGGCGCCGTGAGCGAACGTGACCCTGACCTTGTCCTTGAAGGCATTGGCCACGGCGACCACCCCCTGATGGGACCAGGTGGGGACTCCCATCCACTTCCACTCCTCCACCACCTCGGGATGGGCCTTGAGGAACATCCGACGGACCTCGCTCAGCATCTCCCCCCTCCAGTCATCCAGTTCCGCGATCCTCTCATCGATCCTTTTGGATGCGCTCGAGCGACTCATCCTAAGTAGCGTAACCTGCCGCTTCACATTCGAGGTGAACGCCCCCGCCCAGGCACCGCAGGTCGGGGCGGCCTAAAATGGCACAAGCCCGGGCTGAATGCTGCTCAGAAACGGCCTGATTGGCTGACATCCGTGCACGGTGCTTGAACGATATGACCGGTTCTACAGACCCTGACACCAAAAGCCTTGTCCGGACCACCGACCGCCTGGTGGTGATCGGTACTTCCGGCGCAGGCAAGACGACATTGGCTGAGAGGATCGCCCAAGCGCTCGACATGTCTCACGTAGAGTTCGACGGGATACGTCATGGACCGGACTGGACGGAAACTCCCGACGAGGTGTTCAGGGAGACATTGAGACGCCAACTACAGGGCGACAGGTGGGTCGCCGACGGCAATTACAGCTTCGCACGGGACATAGTCTGGCCCAGGGCGACGACGGTGGTCTGGCTTGACTTCCCGATTCGAGTGGTCATGTGGAGGCTGTTCTGGAGGACGATGCGCCGGGGATTCTTCCGGGAGGAACTGTGGAATGGCAACCGAGAAAGGCTCTGGTGGCACTTCTTCAGTCGCCAATCGCTCTTCCTGTGGGCCATGCAGACCCACTGGCACCGGCGCAGGACGATACCGGCGGCTCTGGCCCATCCGGAGCACGCTCATCTGGACTTGGTCCACCTGCGCTCGCCGAGAGAAGCACACCAATGGCTCCTGACGCTATAGGCGATAGCGGGTGTCCAATCCCCCGCTGACCTCATGTGTAAGGTGGGATCAATCATGCGTTTGACTGAAACGAAGCTAGGCGGATGGTCCCTGTTGCTCGGGACCTTGGCCGTGGGAGTCGGCTATGCGCTCTCTCCGGGCCGCGGCGCGGTGGACACCGTGCCAAGCACCAGCCTCACCGACCTTACGATGGCCATGGCCCGCAACCAGGGGCTTTCGTACACGGTGCCCATCGTGATCCTCGTCGGCGGCCTGCTCATGCTTCATGGTTTCTTGGCACTCCGGCGGCATGCAAGACCCTTGGCGCAACTCGGCATAGTGGGGATGGTCATCGGGCTGGTGCTGCAAATGGTGATGCGGGGCCTCGACTACATGATCACCGGCCTGGGAGTGGCGGCGCTGGAAACCCAGGGGACCCGGTCGGAGGAATGGCTCCAATCGGCCCACGAGATGCAGCGACTGGTGTTCGGGCTGCAATTCACCTCCATCGTGGTCGGCTTCACCGGGGCTGCGATCCTGGCGCTGGGACTGGCCCTCCGGCCCGAGCCTCTGCACATTCCTCCCTTACTCAACAGCCTCGTCGCCGTGCTGGTCGTGGGGTCCCTGGGACTGTTCATCGCCGCGTGGCACTCCAACGCATTGGAGTTGGCGCTGGCGCCCGCGTTTGCGGCAATGTCGTTGGGTGGGATTGTCTACATGAGTCTTTTGGGGTGGAGGTTGATAAAGGCAAGCCCGAACGGGGAGCCATAGAATCAACCGGGTCCGTCCGCAACCTGTCGAGGGTCATTAGGGAACATGGAAGTCGCCGCGCCGCTGCCGAGTTGGTCGATCTATGCGATCCTGATCGCCCAGGGATCCATCTACGCCCTCCTGGTCTGGTTCCTGGGCAGGGCGAGGGGTAAGACCGCGGAGACCTTCCTCTCCGGCGGAAGGGACATCGGCCACGGGATGATAAACGCCTCCGTGGTGGCGACCTGGGTGTGGGCGGCCACGCTGATGATCAGCAGTTGGACCGGTTACCAGTATGGATTCATCGGGCCGTGGTGGTACGCCCTCGGGGCGACGGTGCCGCTGCCGCTGATGGCCTACCTGGGCAGGAGAGTCAGGACCGTGATGCCCCGGGCGACCTCCTATCCCGAGTTCATGGCGCACCGCCTGGACCGAAAGAACCACATCCTGCACTCGTCGATCTCCACGGTCGTGTCTCTCTGGATCACCGTCATGATCATCACCGGCGGCGCCATCATGGGCCACGCCTTCACGGGAGCGCCGTTCTGGGCCATCGCCCTGCTGATGGTGATCATCTTCGTCTCCTACATCCCCCTCGCCGGGCTCTGGGCCAGCATCCTGGCCGACACGGTGATGTCGCTGATGCTCTACGTGTGCCTCATCATCATCGCGGTGGCGGTCCTGGTCAAGATCGGTCCCGGAGAGATCTGGGCGGGCCTCACCGAGGTTGCGGCCACCAAGCCCACGTTGCAACCGGCAATTGGCGAAGCGGAGCAACTCAGCCAGTGGGACGGCCTCAACTGGCTGAACCCCGCGGGCCTGGGCTTTCTGGTGGTCAACATCGTGGGCAACCTGGGAGCGGTCCTGTGCAACCAGACGTATTGGTCCAGGGTGATCGGCGCCCGGGACCCGAATACCGCGTTCAAGTCCTTCATGACCGCTGCTCTCTGCTGGTGGCCCATCCCCCTGGCCACGGGCACGGCCCTGGGCGTCGCCGCCCTGTCCAGGGGCCTGGTGGTCGGAGAGACCTATAGCAACGGAGGCGCCACGATCCTCTTCACCGAGGCGGAGGCGGTTGCGCCGGTGATGGCGTTCCTGGTGCTGGGCTTCGCGGGGTTGACGATCTTCATCCTGGCGGTGGGTTCGGCCACCATCAGCACCGGAGCAGGGGAGATCCTTGCGGTGACCACCGTGTTCGTGAACGACATCTACAGGGGGCACATCAACCCGAAGGCCCGGGACAGGACCCTGCTGGTGGCCAGCAGGGCCACGCTCTACGTGATCGCCGCAGCTCTCCTGGCGGTCGTCATCTTCTTCCGAGAGATCGGGTTCTCCTTCGCGGGCATGTACCAGGCGATGGGCATCGCCTTCTCCTCGGCGGTGATACCGGTGATCATGGCGTGCTTCGTGAAGAACACCAACCGGGAGGGCGCCTTCTGGGCCGCCATTATCGGGAGCGTCTGCGGCATGACCTACTGGTTGGCCACGGGAGCAGACCTGCTGTGGGGCGTGGTGTGGGGGAACATCATCGTGCTCAGCGTCTCCGCGGTGATAGCCGTCACGTGGACCATCATGAGACCGCAACCCTTCGACTTCGACAGTCTCAAAGAGTCCGAAGGGGCCACGGGGGGATAGTGAGCTGACCATGTCGGAACTGTGGTACGTCCTCAACCACTGGGTCACCATCGCCTGGCTCGTCCTGGCCGCCTTCTACGCCTACTACGCGGTGATAGCAGACCTGGTGATCATCGTCAAGAACCGCAGGAGAGAACGAAAGCAGGGGTGACGCGGTCTTGGGAACCAGCGCCACCGCACACACCCACCCGCACTCCGTGAGCCACGACGCCGCGCGCGGCTATCGGCGTGCCGGGTGGTGGACCGGCCAAAGGCTGGTGGATCGATTCGCGTCCCATGTCACAGAGGCCCCCGACCGACTGGCCCTGGTCAGCGGCGGCGACACACTGTCAAGGGGGGATCTATGGAAGGAAGCGGGAAAGGCCGCCGACCAGATCCGTGCGGTTGTGGGTGACGCAAGGAGGGTCGTGGTGATTCATCTGCCCAATACCACCTCCTGGATGGTGATGTTCCTGGCCGTGCTGCGGGCCGGCCATGTCCCGGCTACGCCACCGGTAACCACCGAGGCCGACCACCTGCGTCACATCTTCGAGCTGACCAGGCCCGCCCTGGCCATTTCCGCGGGCAGCCACGGGCGGGCGTCGCCGGCCCGGATCGTCCAAGAGGCCGCCGCCAGAACCGGGGGCGTGGCCCTAGGCCTGGCTGATCAAACACTCCTCGAAGTGCATAGCATCGGCAGAGACCTGCATGCGACCGACCATGTTCCCGAAGCCACCGCCCACCTCATGTTCACTTCGAGCACCACCGGACCGCCGAAGGCTGTGAGCCACAGCGAGGACTCCCTGGCCACGCTGAACCGGCAGTTCGCGGAGCGATTCGACCTCACCGGCCACACGCCTGTATTCATGCCGTCCTCCCTGGGGCACAGCGTTGGGGCCATCCATGGCGCTCGACTGTCGATGTTTCTGGGCGCGCCGCTCATCCTTCAGAGCGGGTGGAACCCCGGAACGGCCCTGGAACTCATCGCGCGTCACCGGGCGGCGTTCACCGCCGCCGCCACGCCGTTCCTTCTCGACCTGGCCAACGCCCCGTGGAGCGGCGCCGAGCCCAAGCTGGGCCCGCTGCGGTACTTCCTGTGCGGCGGCGCCCAGGTGCCGCCGGCGCTGATCCGGCGTTGCCGCAAAGAGTTTCCCGACACGTTCGTGACGCCGCTCTGGGGCATGACGGAGGGCGGCCTCACCACCTGCGTGGACCGTTCCACCGCCGAGCAGGTCGAAAACACCGTCGGCATCGGCCTTCCCGGCCTGGAGCTACGAGTCCTCGACGCCGAGATGCGGCTGCGAGAGCGCGGCGCCGGCGAGTTGGTCATGCGCGGGCCGGGAGTGTTCAACTCCTACTTCGGCCAGCCCGAACTGTATGCCGAGCACCTCGTCGGAGAGGGATTCTTCCGCACCGGCGACCTTGCCCACATCGACGCCGACCGTTACGTATCGATCACCGGACGGGTCAAGGACCTGATCGTCCGCGGAGGGGTCAACATCTCCCCCGTAGAGACCGAGAATGCTGTCGCTGCCCACCCGGACGTGGTGGGGGTGGCGGTGATCGGGTGGCCGGATGAACGCCTCGGCGAGCGCATCTGCGCGGCTGTCCAGGCCAACGCTCCCCTGGACCTTGAACAAGTCATAGCCTTCTGCGCGGCCCGAGGGCTGTCTCGACGGTACTGGCCCGAGCGTCTCGAATTGGTTGACGGCTTCCCCCGCACGGCGTCGGGAAAGATCCGGAAGCTGCAATTGCGGACCGTGTTGTTGGGGCGTGCCCCCGGCGCCCAGGGCCCGCCTTCGGGGAGTCCGTCCCAATCCGGGGAGGCGAAGCCGTGAACTCGGTCGAATTGAACGACATCGTAGTCAACTACAGCCGGCGTGGCTCGGGCAACCCCGTCGTGTTGCTCCACGGACTGGCGGAGGACCATCGCTCATGGGAGGCCGTCGCCACCCACCTGGGTTCCTTCACCACCTTCGCCGTCGACCTCCGAGGCCACGGGAGGACGACCGCCGGCCAGGCTGCGGGTACCCTGTCGCAACTGAGCGACGACTTGATCATGTTTCTCAGCGCCGTCAGCGGCCCGGCAGCGGTCGTCGGGTACTCGCTCGGGGGCACGATCGCTCTCCGGGCCGCGGCCGTGGCGCCGGGCCTGATCCGCCACCTTATCGTGGTCGCCACCTCATCGGTGGTCGGTTCGGCCGCAGCCAGGTTTTTCGAGGGCCGCGTGGCCCAGATTGAAGCCGGGGACTGGGCCGGCTTCGCCGCCGGTCTGCGCAACGACACGTCGCAGCAGATCATCACCGACGCGGAACTCGACTCCGTAACCGCCAGCCGGATGGCGGCCACCGGAGACGGCCGCGGGTACGTCAACGCCGCCAGGGCCATGGTCGGGATCCGGAGCGAACCGCTCCATCCACTGTTGGCAAGGATCACGATCGCCCTCGACATCGTCGGAGCCGAAGGCGACGTCTTCTGTCCCCGACGGGCGTCGGACCTCATCGCCGACGCGGCCCTCCACAGCCGCTTCCACGAAATCGCCGGCGCCGGTCATCTGCTGTCCGTCGACCAGCCCCGGGCCTACGGCGAGTTGCTCGCTCGGCTCCTCCGCGAATCGGAGGCCCGATGACGCAAAGGTACGGCATCTCGCTGGGAGTGAGTCCCCGGGAGCCGTTGATCCGCACGTCCGAGCTGGCCCGGGCCATTGACGAGAGCGGCTTCGAGGTCCTTTGGTACATAGACTTCCAGCTCGGGATGAAAGACGTGTACGCGGCTATGAACCTGGCCGCGTTGTCCACCAAGACAGCGCTCATCGGAGCGGGCGTCACCAACCTCGTGACGCGGCACCCCACCGTCACCGCCAACGCCACTGTCGCTCTCGACGAACTCTCCGGCGGTCGGGCTCTACTCGGTCTCGGCGCGGGATGGTCGGCGGTGCTCGGCGCCGGAGGCAGGCCGTCGAGGCTGGGCGACCTGCGGTCCGGAGTCGAGGAATTCCGCAAATTGTTCACCGGCGAGGCACACGAGCTTTACGGCGCCCGGGCGCGCCTGGCGACCGCCACCCGGCAGATCCCCATCTATCTCGCCGCGTCCCAGCCCGCCATGCTGCGCCTCGCCGGCGAAGTCTGCGACGGGGTGGTCCTGATGGGCGCCGCCGACCCCGACTTCTGCTCGTGGCAGATCGAGTTCATACACGAGGGTTTGGCGGCGGCCCACCGTGATCGGAAGGAACTGACGATCGACCTGTTCATCACCATGTCGGTAGGCGACGACGAGACAGGGGCCATCGAGGACATCCGAGCTTGGGCGACCAGCCAGGCAGCCACGTTTTACCCGTGGAAGCGAATGCCGCCGGCATGGGAGAGGTTCCGCCCCGAGTTCGCTCGGGCGGCCGAAGCCTACAAGCTCGTCGATCACCTGTCACTGCAGGCCCGGCACCGCCAGATCGTGTCGAACGACTTCGCTCGATCGGTGGCGCTGGTGGGCGACCTGGACACGTGCGTGAGCCGGCTGCGCCGCCTCTGGCGACTCGACATCGACCGAATAACCTTCGCCCTCCTGTCGGGCGGGCGGGAGCAGCGTCTCGCCCACCTGTCCAATACCGTGATTCCCGCTGTGAGAGCAAGGGAGGAAACTGATGGTTGACGAAATGCCGGTGGCGCTGGTCACCGCAGCCGCGGGAGCAGGCATCGGAGCGGCGGTGGCGCGCCGACTTGCCTCGGACGGATTCGACGTGGTGGTGACCGACGCCCACGAGCGCCGATGCCGGGAGTTCGCACGAGTCCTGTCCGCCGAACTCGGGCGGGACTTCCTCTCTTACCACCTCGACGTGACCGACCACGCGCAGGTACGCACCGTGATCGACGACGTGGTGGCCCGACGAGGCCGCCTCGACGTGCTGGTCAACAACGCGGGATGGTCGAAGATCGAGCCGGTGGCCGAGATGTCCCTGGAGACCTGGCAACGCTGCCTCGATGTGGATCTCACCGGCACGTTTGTGTGCATGCGTTACGCCCTCCCCACCATGATCGCCGGCGGAGGCGGCTCGGTCATCAACATCTCCTCGATCGCGGCGTGGGAGATGTCGGCCGATCACGGCGCAGCCTACTCGGCCGCCAAGGCCGGTGTGTTGGCCCTCACCCGGGTGGCAGCGGCCGAGAACGGGGTCCACGGAGTGCGCGTCAACGCCGTGGCTCCCGGCCTCATCCACAACGAATTCCTGCGCAGGATCTACCCCAACGAGTTCTTCGACCAATACCTCTCCGACAAAGCGTTCCTGGGCCGCATAGGACGACCTGACGATGTGGCCGGCATGGTTTCCTTCCTGGCCTCGGACGAAGCCGGCTACGTGACGGGCGAGGTCTTCACCGTCTCCGGAGGTGTGTCCGCCCGTGGATGAGGGGCCGCTCTGGTGGCCCGTCCGGCGACTCCTTGCCGCCTACCGCGACGGCTCGCTCTCGCCCGTGGAGGTTGCGGACCTGGCCCAGGCGCGCATCGCCGAGACCAATCCGATCCTTCATGCGTTCATCCGCCCCACCCCCGCACTGGCCCGGCGTCAAGCCGAGGCCGCCGAGACGGCCTACCGTTCGGGTAGCCCTGGCCCTCTCGCCGGCGTCCCCGTCTCGATCAAGGACGCCTTCCACATCAAGGGTCACGTCACCACCCTGGGTTCGCTGGCCCACGTCAACGACGTTGCCGGCCACGACTCCGGCGCGGTGCGCCGCCTGCGAAGGGCCGGAGCCGTGATCGTCGGTAAGACCAACCTCCCCGAGTTCTGCCAGTCGGCCACCACTGACAACCTGCTCGGTCCCCCCACCGCCAACCCTTTCAACCCCGACCTCACGGCGGGAGGGTCGAGCGGCGGTGCGGCGGCATCGGTCGCCTCGGGGGCCTGCACTCTGGCGCTCGGATCCGACGGCGGTGGATCGATCCGCATACCTGCGTCTTTCTGCGGCCTCGTGGGCTTGAAACCCACCCATGGAGCCATAGACGACGCTCAGGGCTTCCGGGCGTTCAGCCCGTTCGTCTCCGTGGGACCCCTGGCCCGTTGCGTGGACGACGCCCGCTACCTGTTTCGGGCGCTCTCAGCCGGAGGCGACGTTACCGCAGGGACGCCGGCCGGAAAGGGGCCCCGTCGTGTGGCGTGGTGCCCCAGCCCGGAAGGCCGCCCGGTCGACAGCGGTGTGGCGAGGGCGGCAATGGCGGCGGTGGACAAACTGGCCGCCTGCGGACACCACATCCGCCCTGTGGATCTCGACCTCGAAGGATGGGAGGACATATTCGGGCCGATCGTGCTCGCCGAGGAAGGTGAGCGGCGGGGGCGCCTGCTCGACGGACCCCACCGGTTGACGACCTACCAGGAACGGTCATTGAGGGCGGCAGGGCGGCTCAGCCAGAAGACCATCGCCAAGGCCTTTTCGGACCTCGCCGAGTTCCGGGGTCGGGTGGATGGGCACTTTCGCGACTACGACGTGATCATCACCCCCGCCACCGCCACCACGGCCTTCGAACTCGGCTGCCGACCGACGACTATTTCCGGCCGGGGGGTCGGGTGGCTCTGGGGAGCTTTCCCGTTCACCGCGCCATTCAATGTCTCCGGACATCCGGCGGTAGTGCTCCCCGTAGGGTTCCCGGACGGCCTGCCGGCCGCCATTCAACTGGTCGGACGCCGCGGGGACGACCGTGACCTGCTTTCCCTTGCCGGGCAACTGGAAGCCGAGTTGGACATCCGGCCCTTTACCCGCCTGTCGCCCCGGGTCCTGGCCCCATGACAGACGTAAGGCACAAGGTCGACGGTTCCACCCTCCTTGCAAGGATCCACCGGCCGGATCGCGCCAACGCCCTGCGGCGCCGGACAATTCACGAACTCGAAGCCCTGTTGGTTGCGGCCGAAGCTTCCGAGCCCGACTCCGCCGGACTGCCGGGCGCCTGCATCACGGGGGTGGTCATCACCGGGGGCCCCAAACGCTTCAGCGCAGGCGCTGACCTAGCCACGCTTACCGGAACGGTCAAGGACCTGGAGTTCGACGACGCCCTCGAACAACTGTGTCACCGGATAATCCACAGCCCGCTGCCGGTGGTTGCCGCCGTCGAGGGCGCCTGCTTCGGCGCGGCCGTCGACCTGGCATGGGCTTGTGATGCAGTGGTCATTTCGGAGGAGGCACGCGTCGCCCTGCCCTCCACCAGTTTGGGAATCCTGTACAACCCGCTGTCGGTGGCCCGCCTGCACTCCCGGCTCGGTTCCTCCACCCTTCGCCGTCTCATGGTTCTCCAACAGGAACTGGAGGGGCGGGAACTTCCGCCTGGCTCGGCCGAGGTGACACCACCGGGTGCTGCGGCTTCGACCGCCGTGCGCCTTGTGCAAGGGGTGTCCGCGGAAGGCGGCGCGATGGCGGCCACCAAGGCTCTCCTGGCGTCTTTGGACAGCAGAGCCCGGTTCGACCCCGCACGATGGCAGGTGGAGCGAGAAGCCCTGTTGGCCTCAACCGCCCGCCGGGAGGCCCTCGAGGCCCGCCGGGCCTCGATCACGAAAGAGAAACGGCCCCAAGCCTGAACGATCCAACCCCTCCTGGGCGTCTCGCTCCTTGTTGACACCTGCCGGTCCCGGGCGGCGGGTCAGCGACTGTTCTCCCGCTCTTCCCGGCGACCCGCGGAGACCGATGAGGTGACAAGACTCAGAACATGTGGGGCGGTGATCGGGGTGCGGGTGATCTCTGCGACGCCCAGGTCCGACAGCGCCTCCTCGACGGCGGATGCGATGGCGGGCGCAGGACCGATGATCCCCGCCTCGCCGGATCCCTTGGCGCCCCACGGCATGGCCGGCGCCGGGGATTGGAAGTGGCGGACCACCATGTTCGGTATCTCGGTGGCGGTGGGCAGGTGGTAGTCGAGGAACGACGTCGACATCGGGTTCCCCCATTCGTCGTAATGGAGTTTCTCCAGGAGTGCGCCGCCGATTCCCTGTGCTATCCCGCCCACCACCTGCCCCCTGACGATCTGGGGGTTGATGACCGTGCCGCAGTCATGGGCCACGATGTACTCGAGGACCCGCACCTTCCCGGTGCCGACGTCCACGGACACGACCGCCCCGTGGGAGGCGTTGGTGTAGGTGGCGCAGCCATTGAGCCGCCCAAACTCGTCGGGATGGTGCTCGATGCCGGGAGGCTCGTAGCTGGCGGTGGCCTGCATGCCGGGTTTCACCCCTTCGGGCAGGTCGATGGTGCGAATGTTGGCAACCGTGGCGACGTCCCGCCACGTCACCGACGCTCCGGGCGTTCCGCGGACGCTGAACCGTCCGTCCTGAACCGTGATGTCGTCCGGCGACGCCTCCATCAGGTGAGCTGCGATGCGGGTCGCCTTGTCCATCACAACGTCGGCGGCTTCCCGGAGGGCGCCCGAGGCCACGTTGGTGCTCCTGCTCCCCCAACTGCCGAGCCCGTAGGGAGTCCGGTCGGTGTCACCCATGACGATCCGGACCTGGTCGCGCCCGACGCCCAGCGCCTCTGCGGCGAGCGAGGTCAGCATGGACTCGAGGCCCTGGCCCGAGGTGGAGACGCCCACCGAAACCACGGCGGTGCCGTCGGGGTTCATCCTGACCGAGCACGAGTCGAAAGAGGTCCAGTGCCCGCTGGTGGCGAAATACGACGGGGTCACGCCCTCGATGTAGCTGACCACGCCCGATCCCAGCCGGACATGAGGGTCATGGGCGAGCCGCGCCTGCCATCGGTCAAGGCTCTCCGAGGTGAGGCGAGCGGTCTCCTCGAAGGCCTGGCGGTGACTCCCGGAGTCGACGATGGCGCCGGACGACGTCCGGTAGGGGAGGTCGTCCGGGCCTAAGAGGTTGCGACGTCTGATCTCCCGCCGTTCGATCCCCAGGCGGTCGGCGGCCTTGTCCATCAGGCGTTCCATAGCGAATACGGCCTCCGGAATCCCGAAGCCCCGGTAGGCGCCGCAGGGAGTCTTGTTGGTCGCTACGGCAATGACGCCCACCGACTGGTGGGGGATCCGGTACGGGCCGGTGATTTGGCTGACGGCTGCGAAGGCGGGCGAGAAGCCGTAGGGGTACATCTCAGCGGCTCCCAGGTCTTGTATGGCCATCCCACGCACCGCTCGGAACCGCCCGTCCCCATCGACGGCCGCCTCGAGGTCGAGGGTCAGGTCGCGGGCGTGACAGGCCGAAATCAGATGTTCCCTCCGGTCCTCGATCCACCGCACCGGCCTCCCGAGCCTCATGGCCAACCAGGGGATCGTCACCTCCTCTGTGTAGAACTCCGCCTTGACGCCGAACCCTCCTCCCACATCCGGGGCGATCACGCGGATGTCCGTCTCGTCCAAGGGGAGGCAGTAGGACAGCATGGTGCGGGCGATGTGGGGAAACTGGGTGGACGTCCAGACCGTGAGCCGGCCATCCCGGTACTCGGCCGCCACTCCCCTCGTCTCCATGGGCACGCCGGCGTGCCGGCCGACCTGGTACCGGCCGGAGACGGTGGTCCTTCCCTCGAAGGCGGCCATCGCATCCGGGTTGGTAACCGCCGATTGGATCACGATGTTGTCCGGCCACTCCGGGTACAGGAGGGGAGCATCGGCGGCCAGGGCCTCGTCCACGGAGACCGCCGGATCGAGCGGTTCGAGTTCCGCGGACACGAGGTCGCGGGCGTCCTCCGCCTCGTACCGGTCATGCGCCACCACCACCGCGATGGGCGCCCCCACGTAGCGGACCCTGCCCCGCGCCAGGGGGAAGATGGCCACCGGCCGGGCGTTGCGGTCGAAGTCCGGGAAGGGTGAGACATCGGTCATGTCGTCCGCGGTGAATGCCCCCGCCACCCCGGGAAGCCCCATGGCGTCGGCCGTGTCCACGCTCTCGATCAGGGCATGGGGCAGCGGGCTCCGGTAGAAGGCGGCGTCGAGCATCCCGGGCAGGGACACGTCTGCGACGAACCGCGCTCCGCCCGACAGCAGACGGTCGTCCTCGACGCGGGCCACATGAGCGCCGATGTGGCTGGGACGGGAGGTCATCGGTCCCGCCCCCAGGCCGCCATCACCGCGTCCACGATCCCCTCGTAGCCGGTACACCGGCACAGGTTGCCGGACAGGAGTTCCCGGACGCTCTCCTCATCGGGGTATTCGTCCGCCGTCACGCCGGCCAGCGTGGTCAAAAAGCCTGGCGTGCAGAAGCCGCATTGGAGACCGTGGTGTTCCCTGAACGCCTGCTGCATCGGGTTGAGACCGTCCTCGGGCGTGATTCCCTCCACGGTGGTCACATCGCATCCGTCGGCTTGGACCCCCAGCATGATGCAAGACCGGACGGGCCGGCCTTCCACGAGCACCGTGCACGCGCCGCACGAGCCCTGCTCACACCCGATGTGGGTCCCCGTGAGGCCCAGGTCTTCACGCAGAACGTCCACCAGAAGCCTGCGGGCGTCCACCGTCAGTTCAACCGGTCGACCGTTCACCGACATCGACACGGGCAGGCGCCCGGCGGGCTGGCGGACCGGCTTCACCGGGTCATCTCCACGAGGGCTCGCCGCACCAGTTCCCCGGACACCCGCGCCCGGTAGGCGGCGTCGGCATGGACGTCCTCGGAGTCGGCTCGGGCAGTGCGCCTGGTCAGAGCCGCCACCTGGTCGAGAAGGTCCCCGGTGACCCGCTGTCCCTCCAGTCGAGCTTCCACTTCGCCGAGGCGCTGGGGGGACCCTCCCACCCCGAAAAGCGCCAGGGAAACGTCTCTCACCTTCCCCGCCCGGGTGGTGACAAGCTCTCCGGCCACCCCCGCGATCGCGAAGTCGCCCGACCGCGGGGCCACCTCGGCAACGGCGGCCCGAGTCTTCTTGGAAGCCGGGAAACGGACCTCCATAAGTATCTCGTCTTGAGCCAGAGCGGTGGTGAAGGGTCCCAGGAAGAACCGGTCGGCGGGGATTTGCCGAACGCCCGTCGCCGACCGGACGACCATGGTGGCGCCCAGGGCGAGGGCGACCGCCGGCATCTCCGCCGCCGGGTCAGCGTGGGCAATGCTCCCCGCCACGGTGCCCCGCATGCGGTTCTGAAGGTGACCGACGAAAGGAAGAGCCTTCTTGAGCAGGGGGCAGAAGCGCGCCACCTCGCTCGAGCGCTCCACCGCGTTCTGCGTGACCGCCGCGCCGACCCGCAGCATCCCGCGTTCCACCACAAGCCGCCGGAGTTCTGTAACCAATACGATGTCCACCAAGACCGCTGGACGGGCCAGGCGGAAGTTCAACAGCGGTATCAGACTCTGACCCCCCGCCAGCACCCTTGCTTTATCCCCGTATTCGGACAGGATGCCGAGCACCTCGTCGAGGCTCTCCGGCCGGGCGTACTTGAATGGTGGCGGCTTCACAGAAGAGACATCGGAATGCCCACACTACTACCGACCCTCTTCAAGCAATCGCCGGTGACCGCCAAGGCCCATGGTTGTCTACGGGTAGCCACCACCCCACGATATTCGGTGGGTGCAGTTGTGTGGGACGGTTTGGGCAAGCTGGTTGGTGGCGTGTTTGCCACCACACCTGAGGGTCAACAGGGCGACACCCGGAAGGGTCGCTGACGGACATATTTCGGCAACATTCGGTCGTCATAGTTACGGGCATGACAGAAGCTTCAAGAAAGGAGCAGAACATGAAGCGTTTGAGGTTTTTGACCAGGAACCGCCTGATCGGGGCGGTTCTTGGTACGGTGCTCACAGCAGGCGTGCTGGTCGGTTGTGGCGCCGGTAACGAGGGCTCCGAAGGCCCGGAGTCCGGAGTTGAGGGCACCACGGAACAAAGCGGCGAAGGCGGCGGCGAGCACGGCGCCGGCGGCGAAGGAACCGGCGGCGAGAGCGGCGGCGAAGGCGGATCGGGCGGCGAAGAGGCCAGCGGCAACATGTTGACGCTGAACCAGACCTTCGACCAGACCCGGGCCGGCGCCCGGCTGGTCATCGGCTACGACGCCTCCACCAACTCGTTCGTGGGGACCGTGGAGAACACCACCAACAACACTCTCACCCGGGTGAGGATCGAGGCTCACCTCTCCAACGGAGTCGAACTCGGTCCGACCACCCCGGTGGACTTGGCGCCCGGTGAGATCCTGGCGGTCGACCTTCCGGCCACGGCCCAGCCGTTCACCGGATGGACCCCCCACGCCGAGGTCGGCGGAGGCGAAGGAACCGGCGGCGAGTCCGGTGTTGAAGGACCCGAAGGCAGCGGCACCGAGGGCGGTAACGAAACCGGTGTTGAAGGACCCGAAGGCAGCGGTGTCGAACTGAACGAGGCGGCCATGTCGAGCCCGGTGGTTCCTCTCGACCAGACGTGGAACGGCAACCTCGGCGGATTGGCTGTTTCTGCCTGGTACGACGCGGCCACCCAGACTGTCCACAGCACCGTGCAGAACACCACCTCGCAGGCGCTCTGCTACGTGCAGGCCGAACCCCACCTGAAGTCGGGAACGCAGACGGTAGGAGAACTCGGTCCCGACGTGCTCGGACACCTGAGCCCCGGACAAACCGCCACCTCCAGCGTGGCGCTCTCCACCGAACCCGCACTTGCGGGGGTCTCCTTCGACGGATACGTCATCCACATGGAGATCTTCGACTGCGCAGGCTCCGGTCCGGTGCCCCACACCGGAGGAGAAGGCGGCGGAGGCGAAGGCGCCGGCGGTGAAGGCCACGGACCCGGCGGCGAAGGCGGAAGCGAGAGCGGAAGCGAAGGCGGATCCGGTGGCGAAGAAGGTAGCGGCAACATGTTGACGTTGGACCAGACCTTCGACCAAACCCGGGCCGGCGCCCGGCTGATCCTCGGCTACGACGCCTCCACCAACTCGTTCAAGGGCACGGTGGAGAACACCACCAACAACACCCTCACCCGGGTCAGGATCGAGGTTCACCTCTCCAACGGAGTCGAACTCGGTCCGACCACCCCCGTGGACATGGCCCCCGGCCAGATCCTGGCGGTTGACCTACCGGCCACAGCCCAGTCGTTCACCGGATGGACGCCACATGCCGAGGTCGGCAGCGGCGAAGGCGGTGGCGGCGGGGAAGGCAGCGAAGGCGGCGGTCGTGAAGGCGGCAACGAACACGGCTCCGGCGGAGAACACGGCAGCGGCGGCGAAGGAGACAGCGGCTAAACCCCCAACCCGACACCGCCAACAACAGAGGCTCCGGTTCCGAACATCGGAACCGGAGCCTCCCCGCGTGCAAAGAGCCCTGACCTGCCGCTGAATCGGCCGTAACCGGGAGGCATCACAGTTCAAGAGGGCGACACTACAAATCGAGGCGCCCTGTGGGCTACAGGAAAACCGAAAGGATGGCATCATAAGGGAAGGGATGAGCGATCGGGTTGACTCCGTGGCAGTGATCACCGGCGGTGCCAGTGGGATCGGATGGAAAGCCGCCGAATTGCTACTGGAAAGCTGCCCGGATACGGCCTGCGCACTGGTTGATCTGAACGAAGGCCGGTCGGGGGAGTTGATCGAACGCTTCGGCCGACACCGGGTCCGTTTCGTGCAGTCCGATGTAACTGATCCGGCCGCAGTGAACGCCGCGGTGATGGAGATCGAGCACTGGAACCGGCCCATCAAAATGCTGGTCACCTGCGCGGGCATCCACATCGTGGGAGACAGCTTCGAGTATCCAAGCGAGCATTGGCGGGAGGTACTGAGGGTCCACGTCAACGGGACCTTCTTTTGGTGCCAGGCCGCCGGTCGGGCAATGAGGGAGGCGGGCGGCGGGGCCATAGTGACCGTGGGATCCATCGCCCAGGACTTCGGGTTTCCCCGCCGGGCCGCCTACACCACGTCCAAGGCGGGGATCGCAGGACTGACCAGGGTGCTGGCCGTGGAGTGGGCGCCGGCGGGGATCAGGGTCAACCAGGTGGTCCCGGGAATGGTGGAGACCCCTATGTTGCAGCGAACCGCCGCCCAAGGAGTCCTGGACCTCGAGGCCGTCGCCGCAGAATACCCTCTGGGACGCATCGGGACCACCGGAGACCTGGCCGAAGCCATCGTATTCCTGCTGTCGGAACAAGCAAGTTTCGTCACCGGGGCACTAATGCACGTGGACGGGGGCTTCCGAGCCCAGCGCCTTGCGTGAGGGAGCGCATTCCAAGAACACGCCGCCATAGCCGTCAACGGGTGCAAAGTCAGAAAAAGCCACCAATCCGCCGAGCCGGGTACGGTGTGACCTGGGCTGTCTCGTCGAGTTAGGATGATGGGGCACCACCATGCGTTTCGTTATCGGATGGATTGCCGCGGGAACGTTGCTTGCCTTCTCCGTGTTGATTGCAGTATCCGCTTGGAACACCCGAGAAACCGCTACCTGGGTGGTGATCAGCGTCGGCGTTGCAGGCGGGCTGGGGGCCGCTCTCAGGTCGGTCGAGTCAGCAACACCGCTTGGCGGAAAGGAACTACTGCTAGCGACTTTGAAACCCATGTTGTCGTTCTCAGCAGGCGCGGCCGCCTTCCTGAGCATCTTCGCCGCCGAATGCCATGATGTGGCCGGGGTTCCGAGTTGGAAACGCTGCCAGTCATGGTTTGGCACCCCTACCCTCGACTGGCCGCGCGCACCTCTGTTGGCGCTTGCCCTCGGCCTGGGCATCAGCTACCTGGTCTGGCGGCTCTTAGGGAGGGTGGCCCCAAACCGCGGGGACTAGCGATCCCGGTATTACACACCTAAGCCAACAGCCAGGTAACCCCTGACCAGGCAGAAACAGGCTGGGTGCTCTTGCAGTGACATGCTTTGATCTCCGGAGCAGCAGATACTCTCAGGGGTGGTGGTGTATGTCTAACCAGCGATGGGCGACCCGGCGATTAGCAATCGCCTCGTCGGTGGGCGTCGCCGGCTGTGTAACGGGCCTGGTTTGGCGGCAATCGCGGCTGGCGGGACTGGAGTTGCTCGACAGTCGGGGCTGGTACACACCGCCAGAAGCGGCGGCCCTGTTCGACGCCCTCAACCAACTCGACGGGAGCGCGAGGGACGTCTATGCGATCACCGCGCTCACCATCGACATGGTCTTTCCGGCGTCCTACGGCTTGCTGTTGGCGATCCTGTTGCACCGGCTTTTTCGAGGCGGGACGCTATTGCATCTGCTGCCGTTGGCGCTCGCCTCGGCGGATGTGTTGGAGAACATAACCGTTGCTGCGCTGGCGTTCAGCTACGACGGTGCGGCGACTCCGCTGGCGTGGCTGGCCGCCGTGTTCACCCTGATCAAGACAGTGCTGATCGTGGCGACGCTGGCTGTGGTATTCCTAGGCGGAGTGCAGCGCCTGCGGGCAGGCATTCGGCATTAACTCCGATGAGCCGCATGGCGGGCAGGGGAGGAGCCCTTGAGGGCAGGCCTTGACCCTGTGGCCTGCTGTAACTGATGTCAACTCCGGTCGGGGCCGATCGGCAGGCAGACCATCCGACCGGATTCGGGGTTGGTGAAGATCTTCGCCGACACTCCGAAAACCGTCCGCATCAGTTCGACGGTGAGCACTGCCGAGGGCGCACCGTCCGCCACGATCCGGCCGCTGTCCACCACGACGACACGGTCCGCATAGTTGGCGGCATGCAAGAGGTCGTGGAGCACCAGGACGACCGTCATGTCGCCGCTCGCGCATAGGGACGCCACGAGGTCCAGGACCTCGAACTGGTGCCGGACATCGAGAAAGGTGGTCGGCTCGTCGAGGAGTAGGGTGTTGGCGCCTTGAGCAAGCGCCAGCGCGATCCAGGCGCGCTGGCGTTCTCCCCCGGAGAGTTCGTCCAGGGGGCGTTCCGCGAAACCGCTCAAACCCGTGAGCGTGAGCGCGGACTCCACGGCGAGTTTGCCTTCGGCGCCGTGTCGCCCGAACAGCCCGGTATGGGGAAAGCGGCCCAACTCGACGAGTTCGCGGACCGTCAGTCCCGGTGGGCTGGATGGAGACTGGGGAAGGACGGATACCAGGCGGGCGATGTCGCGAGATCCAAAGTTCCGTATGTCCCGCCCATCGAGGAACACGACGCCGCTCCGGGCCGCAAGCAAGCGGGACATCGCCCGTATGACCGTGGATTTCCCCGACCCGTTCGGCCCGACGATGGCGGTGATCGTGCCCTGCTCCAACCTCAGGTCGAGGCCTTCGAGCACCATCCGCCGCCCATAGCCGGCGCTGACCTGTTCCAGCCTGATCGGTTCGACGTCGTTCATCTGGTGCTCCGCCGAATCAGAAAGATGAGCAGTGGCGCCCCGAGGATGGCCATCACGGCCCCGACGGGAAGGCCCACACGGTACGCCGAGGAGGGGATCGGCGGCTTGATGGAGAACGATTGGGCGACGAGGTCGGCCGCCAGCAGCAGCAGGCAGCCGATCATGGCGGCCAGGGGAAGGACACGGCGGGCGTCAGCACCGGCGACCGCTCGCGCCGCGTTCGGGGCCATCAGGCCGACGAATGGTATGGCGCCCGAGACAGTCACAGCCCCGGCAGCCAGGACCCCGGCCAGCCCGAACAGCGCCACCCGAGCAGGCTGCAAGGGGAGGCCGAGAGCGCGGCCGGACTCGTCGTCGATCTGGAGGACGTTGGCGGCCCGGGCAGCCAGCAATCCGGCGGGGATGGCGACGGCAGCCCACGGTAGCGCCAGCCAGACGTCATCCCAGACGCGGCCATGCAGCGACCCGATGAGCCAGGAGAGGATGTTGCCCAGGGCGTAATTGGAGCGCAGCATGACAATCGCAGTCAGCGATCCAAGGATGGCGTTGACGATTACCGCGGTGAGGATCAGTCGCAAGGGATCGATGCCTCCGCGCTTCGAACTCACCAAGAGCACCAGTATCCCCCCGGCCAGGGCGCCCACGAGCACCACGAACGGGAGCAGGCGGCCGGGTTGAGGCAGTCCCCACACGCCTCCCAGGAAGAGGACCGCGGCGAGAATGCCTCCCGTGGAGACGCCGGTGAGACCGGGCTCGGCGAGGCGATTGCGCATGACGACCTGCAGCAACGCCCCCGAGAGGCCCAGCATGCAACCCACCAGGAGCCCGAGGATCGCGCGAGGCATCCGCAGGTCCCAGACGATTGTCCGGTCCGTGGGGTCCGCGAGTCCATCCACCAGGGCCCCGATGACACGATCCGGTGGGATCCAGACGGTGCCCAGTCCGAGGTGGAGGATGAAGAGGACGACAGCCGCCATGCCTGCCACCACCACGAGGGCCACAAACGAACGCGCCGATGTCACGAGCGGTTCAGTCCCAGATTCTTGCGGCGGAGAAGCACGAGGATCATCGGGGCGGCCAGGAGGGTCGTGCACAGCCCCACGGGAATCTCGCCCGGATAGATGACGACCTTGGCAAGTACGTCGGACGCCAGCAACAGGAGGGCTCCGATCACTGTGGCCACCGGAAAGAGGAGCCTCGCATCCGGCCGGATGACTATCAGCCGAGCGATGTGCGGCGTCAGGAGCCCGACCCAGGCGATGGGCCCGGCGACCGCCACGATGCTCCCGACGAGCAGCGCGGCCAGCGCGACGAAGACGCCGCGCATGCGCCTTGCCGGCATCCCCAGCGACGAGGTGACATCCTCGTCCAACTGGAGCACGTTGGCGCCTCGAGCGAGGATGAAAGCTGCGGGAACCCCCACCAGCACCCACGGCCACACCAGCTGGACATGGTCCCATGTCCTACCCGAGAGGTTGCCGACCGTGAAGAGGAAGAAGATCCGCACCGCACCGGACGAGGCGGCGAGGCCGATCACGGCCAGGATGATCCCATTGAGGAGCGCCGCAACCGCCACGCCGGTCAGCGCCGCCTCCACGGGTGTACGCGCCCCCCGCGACGCCACCAGGACGATCAGGCCCCCGCCCAGCCCCCCGGCAAGAGCCACGACGGGGTGAAGGGCGAACAGGACGGGTGCGTTCAGCAGCAGGATGATTGCCATCGCCAGGGATGCTCCGGCGGAGACGCCGAGCAGCCCCGGCGAGGCCAGCGGGTTCCTGAGAACGACCTGAAGGATGGCCCCCGACAGCCCCAGCGCCGCGCCGGAGAGAAGCGCCAGGATCAGCCGCGGCAACCCCAGCTCCCGGACCACGAGCCGTTCGATCCGGTCGCCGGATTCGCCCAACAGGATGCCGGGCAGTTGCCCGGGCGCCACCCTCGGCTCAACCGTGCTCAGGTGGATTATGGCGAGGGCGGCGAGCGCCACCAGTATCGCTCCGGCGACTATCACCAGGAACCAGGTCCGGCCCGGTGTCGCCGCCTCGCCGGGGTGTGTGCTCAAGGCAGAGGCGCCGGGAATACCTCCGGATAGATCTTCGGCATCGCCTCGTCAAGCACGAAGTTCGTGCCGTTAATGCCTCGGGATGTGCCCCAAATGAAGAAGTCCACCTCGTGCACCTCTCCGTTCTGCACCGCCACGAGCTCCCTCCAGATCACATGGTCAACGAGCTGCTCGGAGACCGGCTCGGGGGGCGTTGGCCCGAATCCGTACGTCTGGACGAAGATGACGTCCGGATCGATACCCAGCAACTGCTCCACGGAAAAGCTCGGGAACGGCTGGTGGACATCACATCCGGAGAACTCCTCGGGGTACACAGCGGCGCGAGCCAGTGCATCAACGGCCGGCGTGCACACGGTGTCGGCCCCGATATTGACATCGGACCCGTACACCACCATGACGGACCTCTTTGCGGTGACTCCCGCGACATATTCCTCAAGCCGGTGTACGAAATCTTCCACTGCGTGCTCGGCTTCGTGTTCCATTCCGAGAAGGATTCCGATCTCCTCGACATGGGCGAGCATCCCGTCGACGCCGATCGGGTTGACGATGAACAGCGGTGCGATGCTCTCGAGGCCGGCGCGCAGGCCGTCGTGGACCCCGCCGAGCCCGATGACAATGTCGGGGTTCGCTACTGCGATGTCTTCCAGGCTCGGCTCGAAGAACGAGCCGCTAACGGGTCCGATTTCGGTCTCGTCCGGTCCCCAGTAGGCGGGATCCCGGTGGAGCAGGTCATTGGCAGCCACCGGCTTGACGCCGAGCACGAACATCGTGTCGACGCAGAGCCCAGTGAGGCAGACAACCCGGACCGCCGGGTGCTCCAGCATTACCAACTCACCGGTAGCGTCCTCGACAGCAAGGGGCTCGTCCTCGTGATCGTGATCGGCGTGATCATCGTCGTCCTCATCCTCATGGTCGTGATCGGCGTGATCATCGTCGTCCTCATCCTCGTGATCGTGATCGGCGTGATCATCGTCGTCCATATCCTCATGGTCGTGATCGGCGTGATCATCGTCGTCCTCATCCTCGTGATCGTGATCGGCGTGATCATCGTCGTCCATATCCTCATGGTCGTGATCGGCGTGATCATCGTCGTCCTCATCCTCGTGATCGTGGTCGGCGTGATCATCGTCGTCCTCATCCTCGTGATCGGCGGTTGTCGGGGGGGCGGAGGTGGTCGTCGCCTCGGCCGCTGCAGTGGTGGCCACCGCGGCGTCGGTCGCCTCATCGCTCGCTTCCTCTCCGCCGCAAGCCGCGGCCATCACCAGCGCCAGGGCCGCCACCAGGGTCAGTGCCAGTCGTCTAGGCATCTTCTAAGTCCTCCATTCGATGGATCATGATTGCTAGTCCCAGAAATGATAATGATTATCATTATCAGTCATACGGTATCCTAACCACATTGACCTTGACCGTGCCGAGCTTCCGGCACGGAGGCGCGGAATCCAGGGGGGCCACACATGATGATCCACCGGCGCATCGTGGCGCTGACTGTTGGCGTGCGTCGGCTCCTGGGCCTCTCGGTTGCGCTTGGCCTTGCCATCTCCGCCACCTGGGTCGCCCAGGGGGTGTTCATCGCGCTCGTCGTGCGGCGCATCCTCGATGGCGGTGGCTGGACTGCGATCGCCGGCTTCGTGGCCGCCGTCGCCGGCCTCACTTTGCTTCGCGCGGCGCTGCTCCTAGCCCGCGAAGTCCTGGCCAAGAAGGTCGCCGCGGTCGTCAAGACCAAGCTGCGCCGCCGGTTGTTCGCTCAGTTGCTCCTGCTCGGACCCGGTTACCTGGAGCACACTGAAACGGGCAGGGTGCAGTCGACCCTGGTCGATGGGGTCGAGGCGCTCGAGTCGTATGTTGGCTACTACCTGCCCCAGGCCGTGGTGTCGGTGGTCGTTCCCATCGGCATCGTCGGCGGCATCGTGTCGCTCGATCCGCTCATCGGCATTGTCGTCCTGGCCTGTGCGCTGGCGGTGCCGCTCATCCCCCGGATCTGGGACCGCATCCTGGGAGAATACGGCCAGCGGCACTGGGCCGCGTATTCGTCGCTGGACGCCCAGTTTGTCGACTCCATGCAGGGCATGGTCACTCTGAAAGCGCTCAATGCGAGCGAACGGCGAGGGGTGGAACTCCGCAGCGCGAGCCATGCTCTCTACCGCGCCACCATGGCACAACTCTCGATCTCGATGATCCGCAACGGACTGGTCGGGTTCGCGATGAGCGCCGGCGTGGCCCTGGCGGTCGGTATCGGAAGCTTCCAGGTGGCTGCCGGTGAGTTGGGCATCGCCGCGCTGCTCATCATCCTTTTCCTCTCCGCCGAGTGCTTTCGGCCTCTTGTCGAATTGGATGTCTACTGGCATGCCGGCTACATGGGAATCTCGGCTTCGACCGGCATTTTCGAGTTGCTCGACGCCCAACCGGGGGTCAATGACGCGGCAGCCGAGCCGGCCGACGTCGCCGCATCGCTCGGCGGACCGATCGCCCTCCGCAATGTCACCTTCCGTTACTCGAATGAGGCGCGCCCGGCGCTGGCGGATGTGTCCCTGGAGATTGGGGAGGGCGAGACCGTGGCCATCGTTGGGCCCTCCGGCGCCGGCAAGACCACCATCGCATCGCTCCTTCTCCGGTTCTTCGATCCGCAGGAGGGCGGGCTGACATTCGGCGAATTCGGCTTCCGCGACGTTCCCCTGGACGACCTGCGGCGTCACATCGGCTACGTCTCCCAGGACACGTACCTGTTCTATGGGACCATCGAGGACAATCTCCGGATCGGTCGGCCGGAAGCCACGCCCGAAGAGATCAGGGACGCTGCCGAGAAGGCGAACATCCACGCCTTCATCCGGTCGCTTCCCGATGGCTACGGAACCATCGTCGGCGAGCGCGGCGCCAAGCTCTCGGGCGGCGAACGCCAGCGCATCGCCATCGCCCGCGCCCTCCTGAAGGATGCGCCGGTGCTCATTCTCGATGAGGCCACCTCGAACCTCGACAGCGCCAACGAGGCGGCGATCCGCCAGGCGCTCAGCCTCCTCACCCGGGGGCGGACCACCATCGTCATCGCCCATCGCCTCTCATCGGTCGTCCACGCCGACCGCATCGTGGTCCTCGACAACGGCCGGGTGGCGGAATCGGGCCGGCATGAGGATCTGGTGTCGCGCGATGGCCACTACTCGCAGTTGGTCCGCGCCCAGCGGGAGGGCGCCGCATGAGCGTGACGGCCGACCGAGCCAATACACCGGCGCTGAACGGCCAGAAGGGGACCCGGTTCTCGTCCGGGTTCTGGCAGCTCCTCTGGATGATCCGTAGCTACTTCGGCCTGATGACCCTGTCGATGGTGACGGGTGTGTTGAACCACGGCGCCACGATTGCCGCCGCGGCGCTCGGCGCCTACATGGTCGGCCAGGTAGCCGGCGGGGCGACGGCCGCCGACCTTCGCGGCCCTGCGGCTGCGCTGGCGGCCGCCGTCATCCTTCGGGCCGTGATGGCCTGGGCGGAGATGTGGCTGTCGCACGACCTGGCCTACCGGATCCTCGCCGACCTTCGCGGTCACCTGTATTCGGCTATCGAGCGGCTCGCCCCCGGGTACCTCATCCAGCGGCGTTCCGGCGACGTGGCTTCCGCCGCCATGGCCGACATCGAAACCGTCGAGTGGTTCTATGCCCATACCGTCGGAACGTTCTTCGTGGCCGTGCTGGTGCCGTCCCTGGCATTCGTGACGCTGGGAGGGATGCACTGGACCCTGCCGCTCACGCTTTTGCCGTTCGCGCTCCTGGTGGCCGGCGTGCCATTCGTTCTGCGGCGCCGCGCGGCCCGGCAGGGCGAGGCGCTGAGAGCCGACCTCGGCAACCTGAACGCGGAGGTTGTGGATGGGGTTCAGGGCCTGCGGGAGCTGGTGTCCTTCGGGTACCAGCGGAGGTTCCTCGCCAACCTCGAGTCCCACAGCAACCGTTTGGTCCGCTCGCAACTCGCCCATGGAATGCGCTCTGGTGTCGAGCAGGCTGCGGTGGCGGCATTCATGAGCGGCGGCATGCTGAGCGTCGTCGCGGTCGCGGCGGTCCAGGTCTCCCGTGGGGAGCTGGAACCCGCCCTCTATCCGGTGGCGGTTACGCTGGCTATCTTCGTCTTCGGCCCGATTCACGCCATCGCCTCGGTTGCCCAGAACCTCGGGATCGTCTTCGCCTCTGCCGACCGTGCCTTCCACCTGCTGCGCGAACCGGCGCCGGTGACGGACGCGCCGGGAGCAGCACCCCCGGATTCAGACTTGGAGCCCCGGGTCAGTTTCGCGGGAGTGACCTTTGGCTATCCCGGCGGCGGGGGTCCTGCCCTCCGGGATGTCTCATTCGAGATTGCGCCCGGGGAGACCGTGGCGCTGGTGGGCCACTCCGGGGCAGGGAAGACCACCTGCGCCAGCCTGCTCATGCGATTCTGGGACACCGACGCCGGGACCATCGCCATCGGGGGACACGACGTGCGCCACCTGCCCCAGCGCTTCCTTCGAGAGACCATCGGGTGGGTCCCCCAGGACATTTACCTGTTCAACTCGAGCCTGCGGGAGAACATTCGCATGGCGCGCCCCGGCGCCACCGACGCCGAGGTCGAGCATGCAGCACGGGCGGCACAGGCGCATGAGTTCATCACCGAAATGCCCCGCGGCTACGACACCGTCGCCGGTGAGCGCGGCGTCCAGATGTCCGGTGGCCAGCGCCAGCGCATCGCCATCGCCCGCGCCCTGCTTAAGGACTCGCCGGTACTCGTCCTCGACGAAGCAGTGTCGAGTCTCGACGCTCGCAACGAGCAGGAACTCAACCTGGCGCTCCATGCCGTCCGCGAGGGGAGGGCGACACTCGTCATCGCTCACCGGCTGTCCACGATTCGCAGCGCCGACCGGATCGTGGTCCTCGAGGAAGGGCGAGTGGTGGAGCAGGGCACCCATGACGGCCTCCTGGCTCACGGCCACACCTACCCCTTACTGATCGCCGCACAGACCGAAGCGGCCCACCGTGTCCCTACCGAGTAGGCACTGGGCGAGTCCGATAGGGCGTAGGGCGGGTCGCCAACGGCAGGCGGAGGCAAGGTCAAAGCCGTTCACCGCGAAGCCGAAAGTGGATTCTCTGTGCATTGCAAGGCGAATGTTCGCTGCACCCCTCCCCTTGCCGTGTGACAGCCTGGTTCCGAGAATGTGTTCAAAGGACACCCCGTTGCCAACCCCATATCCCGTTTGGTTAGACGGCGGCGGCAGTTGACTACCACCCCCGACTGCCACTAGGACAACTAGGAGGGACTTCGGGGAGGACGCCACAATTGAGATGAAACTGAACGGTTGTCAAAACTGAAACACTGCCTGCCCCCGATATCGCGCGGGAGACCCTACACTGGCCTTCATGTCAACACGGGATAACCTCGTCAGGGTTGACGACGAAGATTGCGACCTGGCAGCACTGGATGCTCGCATGGGGGTCATAGATGACCCCACTGGCGACTATGAAGCAGGTCGTACCATCTTCCACCCCACCACCGACGACTTCCTGGAGTTCCTAGCTTCGCAACCCTACGAATCGGATTAACCGTTCCACCGGGGGGAGGGGCCGTGCCAACATACCAGCAGACCGAGACCTTCATACGGGACTTCAGGAGACTTTCGAGAGAGGAACGAGAGGCGTTCCTCAAGGCATTGGCACGATTCGTTTTCGACATTGCAAGCATGGAGGCAGGGGAGAAGGACACATTCCGCCCGGGACTCCGGGTTAAAGGGGTGCACGGGCGGCGGAACCTATTTGAAATGAGCTGGGCGCACGATGGCCGAGCCACCTTCATGTGGGGAAACCCGGTATATGAAGGCAAGCGGCATGTCATCTGGATCCGATGCGGCGACCACAACATTCTGCCTTAACTCCACGACCCTCCTTGGCTAACCCAATAATCCTCAGGAACCAGCTATAGCCGGCAGGGGGACGACACGCTGCGGGATATCCCTATAGTCCGATAGTGTTCCGCAGGCTGATTGTCGCGACCTTCCTGGTGTTCCTGGTCCCTGCCGTCGCGGCTGATGCCCACCACACCCCCGGGTTCGACTTTCAAGGCTCGGGATGGGGCCATGGCGTCGGGATGGGCCAGTGGGGCGCCCGCGGACAGGCGCTTGAGGACCCCGCCAAGTCGGGGGAGGACATCGCCGCCCACTACTTCCCGGGCTCGGAACCGGCCTCCCTGGGCGACCTCTCCCTTCCCAACGACCTGTTGGAGACGCTGGACAATCCGCTGTGGGTCAATCTGGCTTCCCAGGTCACCCTGCTGGAGTTCACCGCGGTGGGCGGCCAACTGGACCTGTGCCTGGCCGGGGACGGTGAGGGTCCCTGCCCGAAGCCCCAGCACCCCCGGTTGGGTGAGCGATGGGAGTTCCGCCGCATCGCCACCGGCCGGTGCGGCTTCTTCCACGGGGGCGAGTTGCAGGGTACGGCGGGCGGTTGCCGTGCTTCCATCTCGTGGCCCGACGCCCAGGGGGTCCGGCTCCGCCACGGGGAGGACAGGACCAAGCTGTGCCTAGCCCGGGTCCGCGAGGAGTGCGAGTACCGGCACGGGGAGTTGAAGATGCGCGACGACCCGGTCGAGACAGGGTTCCACGTGGTCCTGGCGGTCGGGCTCGAGGATTACCTGAGGGGTGTCGCCGAACTTCCCGACGACTGGACCGAAGCGGGGGTGAACCAGGCCCAGGCGGTCACCGCCCGCTCCTACGCCGCCTTCAAGTTCTTCCTGTGGGAGACCAGGGCCCGTCCCGCCAATCCCGACGAAGACCCCGGGATCAATGACGCCCGCAGGGACAGTTGCTGGTGCCACCTCTACGACAGTTGGCGCGACATCAACTACATCGGCTGGACGAAGGAGGCCCGATCGGCCTCGCAACCTTGGCTCGACGGGGTGGAGACCACCAGGGACCGGGTGCTCACCTACTTCGGCGAAGACTGGGAGAGGGTCACGAAGGGGGGGATCGTGCAGACGTTCTTCTCCGCCTCCTCGGGTGGGATCACCCGCAGCAACGTGTACGGGTTCCGCACCGTCCGGGACGGCAATACGTCGGCCCGCCAGTGGCCCTACCTGACGCGGGTCGCCGACCCATGGGACATCGATCCGGCGGTGGGCAACCCGCACGCCTCCTGGGAGGAACGGGTGAGCGCGGCGGATGTCGCCAGATGGCTGGGATGGGATGAGGTCACGAAAGCGTCCCTGGTAACGAGAGCGTCCGTATCCTCGCCTACCCAGGTCCTGTTCCGGGGGGTCCGCAACGGCCAAGAAGTGTCGGTCACGATAGCCGGGGACGGGTTGCGGACCGCCCTGGGTCTCAAGTCCTCCAACATCACCGCCATCGACGGCGTGGCCCCGGCCGATCCCACCTCTGACGACGGCGACGGGGAGGAGGAAGCCCCCGCACCGGACGCCTTCGATGACGATGCCGGCGACATCCACGAACCCTCCATCAACCGCCTGGCGGCGATGGGCGTCCTGGACCGCACCGAGTGCGGCGAGCGGCGGATCTGTCCCGACGATCCTCTCCCGCGGTGGGTGATGGCGGTGTGGATGATCCGGATCCTCGACCAGGTCCCCGACTCGTCCGCTGCCATCACGCGGTTCGAGGATGTGGATCCCGGCGCCTGGTGGACGCCGTACGTGGAGCGCCTGGCCGAGATAGGAGTGACCAAGGGCTGCAACACCGACCCGTTGGAATACTGCCCCGACCAGCCGGTCACGCGAGCGGAAATGGCCAGTTTCCTGGTCCGAGCCCTCGATCTGCCTCCTGCATCTCCGGCGGGATTCGCCGACACGGCGGGCAACACCCACCAAGCCGACATCGACGCACTGGCCGCAGCAGCCGTCACCAAGGGCTGCGCCACCAACCCGTTGCAATACTGCCCCGACCGGCCAGTCACGCGAGCGGAGATGGCCACCTTCCTGGTCCGAGCCCTCAAGCTCATCCCCGACTCAACCCCTGTCCTAGAGACTGTCCGATTCGGTTTCTCACTCGAGCTCGACTCCGAGGGCTGGGTGGTCGGTTTTGCGGACCTGCCGGCGGACTATGACCCATCGATCTACGAGCTGGACAGCGGGCACCGCGCCCTGCCCGAGGGTCTCCATGGCGCAGGCATTTACGTCCAGGGACATAACCGCAGCGACGATCTGTTCATGTACCTGAAACGACGAGTGGACGGCCTGATCCCGATGGCCTCGTACGAGGTGGCGGTGACGGTGGAGTTGGCGACCAACGTTGGGGCGGGATTGATCGGGATCGGTGGTTCCCCCGGAGAGAGCGTGTTCGTGAAGGCCGGAGCTTCCACCGTCGAGCCGGCAACCGTGGTCGACAACATCGGCCATTCCAGGATGAACATCGACAAGGGCAACCAGGCCCGGGGAGGGACACAGATGGTGGTGATCGGCGACGTGGCCCATCCCGACGTGTCAGCCAACGAGTATCGCATCAAGACCCTTGACAACTCAGGCTCTCCCGTGACCGTTGAGGCCGACAGTACGGGTAGCGCGTGGCTGATCGTCGGCACCGACTCCGGCTTCGAGGGCCTAACCCGCCTGTACTACGACCGGATCGCCTACACCCTCACCCCGGTCGCGCCAGCAAGCTGACCGCGCTAAGACTCGGGAAAGACCAAAAGCCAAGCCGGACATCAGCCTGTAGTGTCACTTGTGGTGATCACTCGCTGAAACACTCTCTAGCGACCCTTTCAGGAATGATCATGCCATCAGCCACCTCGACGCCGTGGTCTGCCAGGCAGGCAAGCTCGGCGTCGGTAATGGGAGAGAGGGTCTGGTTGCCGTCGCCGATCGATGGTTCGTCGAGTGCCATACCGGCCAAGGTCGCAGAAACAACGCCGAGTCGGTTCTCCGGATCGTGGTCAGCCAGAGCACCGGCAACAAGTTCATCGAGGTTGCCGAGGGGTGCGAGGTGTTCCTCCAGCAACACCGCAGGAGTCTTGCCCTCCTTGAGTTGTTGGATGACGTCGGACACACCAAGACGATCGAGTAGCCACAGCAGGGTGGCGCCGGTGTTGTAGAAGCGTTTCAGCGAAAAGAAGTCCTTGATGCCGCCGAACAGCGCTTCCGGGTCGGAGAGGCCCTCGTTGTAGGAGTGCAGATCCTGGGTGTGGTTATTCGAGGTGTAGAGGTAACCGATCGGTTCGCCGATGCGGTGCTCGATCCATTGAGCGGATCCCTCTAAGCGTTCTTGTTCCTCGTCATGGGCAATCCGATGGTCGCGTTGGTGACGCACGGCACGCACTGCAGCGAATTGGTGTGCAAGACGTTCGAGGTCAGTGGGGACTTCGGCCCGGTAGGCGGCTATGAGGATCCGGTTCTCCAGGAGAGCCAATTCGAGGTTCGCCGCCGAGTAATCGTAGCTATCGAGATACTGGACTGTCGCGCTCGCAGCCCACTCCTCGATCTGATGGCGGTGGAACGCCTCGTGAACGATCAGGACGACGAAGAAAGGATTGTTGAGTTCGAAACCGGGCTCTCCTTCCCGGCTGATCATCACAAATGTGTCTGTCCCGCCCACGTCCGCAACAGATCGAACGGAGCCCAAGCCACCAATCGATCCGGTTCAGCCACCTCACCGATGACGAGGATCTCGTGGCCGTCGATCTCAAGACTGTGGATCGGAGCACCGAGCGCATGCGGGTTCGGATGATTGAACGCCACTACGGCCCCAACAACCCCCTCACTGTCGATTACAGCCAGGACGGCGGGAATCGACGCGAGATCATACCCGGGCCATACGCCGATCGACACCGAGACAGCCGCCCGCCAATCATGAATGAGCAGGCGCGCATCGGCAGACAACTCGTCGAGCCCGCCTTCATCAACCCTCGTAGGTGCCCGAGGTCGTCCTGTCGAGTCGGGTTCGACGGACGGGGTTGGAGGAGAAAGCGCAGGCTGGTTGTTCGCGGGCTCGCTACCAGCCTCGGGGTCGGGCGGCATTGACCGGCTCGTCGCGGGCGATGACGATGAGGTATCCGCCAACTCGTTGTCGACCTGAGTACTCGGAGGAACCGGTTCTGTCGTCGTTGTACGTGACGGGTCATCTACCGGCCCGCAAGCAACAGCCAGCACGAGCATGAAAGCCCCGACGACAAGGAAGGACCGGTCAGGCTTGCGGATCAGACGAGCTGCCGATGGGTTCATTCGGAGATCCTTTCGGAGGCCATGGATGCAGGTGTTAGAGAGCCGGAGCCTGCCACCTGGGTTCCACTCTTTCAATGTAAAAGGTGAGCAGTCGAATGCCTATAGGGGATCACCCTCGAAAAACCCTCAAAGCCTCCGAAAAACCCAGGGGCTTCCCCGACTCGGGAGATGCAGGTCTGGAGTGGTGGCCCTTCTTGTGGGGTCAGCCCACTTGGATGAGGGGTGCGACTGCGGGCTGGTCTTGGTTGATTCGTCGCATCCCGACCAGGACGTGACTACCCGACGACGGCCTACCGCCAGGGCTCCATGGCCGAGTCATGGATTCATTTAAGTGGTGTGTGATCTATGTTTTGGGCCATTTCTAATGGTCGGTGCGGTAAAGGTGGCGGATGTCCCATAACGCGTAGAGGGTGGGGATTGAGTTGCCGAAGACGTTGCGTGTGGCGGTAAGCCGCTCAGCCAGCGACGTGTAAATGAGGGGCACGTTCTCCGCTGCGATTTCCTGGGCTTTGCGATAGTGCGCCACCCGTGTCGCATGGTCGAGTTCCTGGCTGCCCAACACGTACAGTTCGTCAATGTCGGCTTCCCAACCGGTGGCGGGCTCGGACTGGTTGGGATGCCAAAGGTGGAGATCGCCGCTGCTGTGCCAGGTGCCGATGCCGCTGTAGGGATCTGAGCCGCCGCTCAACCCTATGACCACGGCCTCCCAATCGTAGGTGCTGGTCAACTGGCCGACCAGTTCCCCGAATTCGATCGCGGTGTAGTCGACTTTGAGTCCTATGGCCTCCATCCCCTCATAGATGATTTGAGTGGCCTCCTGACGAACGGTGTTGCCGGTGTTGGTCACAAGGGTGAACTCGATCTCATTGCCGTTGGAGTCCTCGCGGACGTTATCGCCGTCGGTGTCGGTCCAGCCCAGGCTGTCGAGGATCTCGTTGGCCTTGTCAAGGTCGTAGGGGTAGGTACGGACGTCAGGGTTGTGGAAGTCTCCGGCCGCCGGGCTTATGGAGGACCACTGCGGATAGCCCAGACCGTGCTGCACTCCGTCGATGATGGCGTCCTTGTCGACGCTGTGAGCCACGGCTTGGCGGAACTGCACGTTGGTGAACCAGTCCAGCTTGGGCCCAGCCACGAAGGACTCGCCGGTGTCGGGGCTCTGGCCGGGATTCATGTTGAATGCGAGGAACGTCGTGCCGAAGCCGGGCCCCCGACGGTGGATCGTGAAGTTGTGCTCGTCCTGTAAAGGCTCCAATTCGGCGTACTCCTCGCCCAGCACCCCATGCACATCCGACTCGCCGGCCAGGAAACTGGCAAGCTCAGCATCCAAGTCCTCAACGATGATGTGGACAACACTGTCGAGGTACGGCAGGCGGTTTCCCTCGTCGTCAGTCAGCCAGTAGTTGGAGCTGCGGGCCATGACCACCCGCTCCCCGGGCCTGTAGCTCCCTATAGTGAACGGCCCGGTACCAACAATCTCAGCCGGGTCGGTGTCAATGCCCCAAGTGTCAATGAACGTTCCGTCGTCGACGTGCTTCTCGAGGATGTGACGCGGGTAGATGGCCGTGCCCAACGACCGCAAGAACGGGGCGAACGGGACCGGGAGCGTAAACGCGACGGTGTGATCGTCGACCACAGCCACGCTCATACGGCTCTCCTGCCATGCGCCATCATCGTCCATATGTCGGAACTCGAAGGTTGGGCGACTGCTAGCCGGAATCTCGTCGTTGTAGATGATCCGATTGAAGGTGAAATCCACGTCGTGGGCGGTGAAGGGCTCACCGTCGTGCCATTCGACGTCCCGGCGCAAATGGAAGGTCCAAGTCAGGCCGTCGTCAGAGTGCTCCCAGGACTCGGCCAGCGCCGGTTCGACCAGGTCGGTCAGCCAGGAAGTCTCGGTAAGGCCCTCGAAGACGTACCCCAACACGTCCGATGAGGACGAGTCATTGGAGATGGCCAGGTTGAAGGTGAGCGGCTCGGAGATGGTGGCGATAGTAAGCGTGCCCCCGCGCCTGCCAATCGAGTAATTGAACTGGTCGGCATTTCTCTTCAGGCGGTCCACAATCGAGGCGTCTGGAGGGGCCGCTGCATCGCCGCCGTCAACCGCCTCGGTCTCACCGGCTGACACCCCATCTACGACCTGAACGTCGGCACCCTGTCCATCCGAGCAACTGACCAGCAAAAGCACTGCAAGAGCCATCAACAACCCCAACACGAAGAGGAGCCCTGGCTTCACATCCCGAACTATAACCCCGGTGCTGGTCGCGATGAATGAAGGCCCGAGGCCCGAAACGCCCTTACGGGAAGGGTCAAACCCAAACCGGTCGAATCGGCGTGTCTACCAACTCAAGAACTTACCGGCAGAATGAGCGGGAGCCGACGCCGCCCAAGGCGGCCGAAGAAGTAGTCCTAGCGCTCGGGCCTGACCGGTGACCACCCCCAACGCAGGGGAGGCAGTGGCCCAGTTTGACTCTCTGACCCGCAGTTCTACCCCTCAAAGTGGGCCATTGCCCGATCAGGAGCTGACATACCACTTAGGGATTGCAGGCTTGTCTGTCGTTGTCCCTGTCTAGCCGGTCGTAGTCTTGCCCGACCACGGTGAGGGGTTTGTATTTGCGCGGGATGTCCCCACAGTTCACATCGTCCGTGGTGTTCCCCAAAGCGGGGATTTCTTCGCAAGGGTCACCAGCTGCGGATGTGTACGGGCAGGTACTGGTTTGGGTGGGAGTAGTCCCTTTCCCTTCCGAATCCTGCGCGCCGGCAGCGGCAGCGGTGCTGGTAGTCGTGGTGGCGGGAACGACACTTGACACCAGGGGTTGTTGTGACGGTTCGCATGTGCCCGGGGCCAGGGTGCGGCACAAGAACAGCACCATTTCTTCGCGTGACAGGTTGGTGCCGAACCCGAAAGTCCCCCCTGCGATCCCACCGGTGATGCCCTGGTCGAATGACCACCCGATCGGCAGGTTCGCCCAATGGGCCGGGTCGTCGGGCACATCCTCGAACACATCGCTTCCCAGAGAACCCCCGGTCGGTCTCCCCCTGGCCCTGAAGAGAAACGGGACCATTTGCTCTCTGGTCAACGTGTCGGGGCCCCCGAACTCGGTGGCACTCACCCCACTGGTTATACCCTGATTGACCGCCCACCCCACCGAATGGTTAGCCCAATGCCCAAAGGGCACATCATCGAACCGGTCGCTGCCGCGGTTGCCGGTGAGACAATCATTTGGGCTGAACGCCCGGCACAGGAAGGTGACCATTTCATAGCGGGTGAGGGTCTGGCCTATACCGAAACGGTTGTTGCCAACGCCCGCCGTTATCTCGTTCTCGGCAGCCCACTCGATAGCGGCTTCGGCTACATGACCGTCGGGAACATCCTCGAAGGTAGGGATGGTTTGGGCGAATACCGACTGGACACTGACCAACAACCCCACCAGCAACCCGAACACAAGGAGAGGTGAGGCTAGTAGGCGATGACGGGGAACCCTATCAAGTTGACCCTGAGTGGGCGACCGGGTGACATGCCTTGTCTGATTCAAGGTGACTCCCCTGCTGACCTGGTTCCAAACTTCCAGCGGTTGTCTGACGAGGTCCCGCACACGATCCAGTGAGCGTAACGGTCGAGGTCGCATGCCGGATCCACGAACCGCCGGTTGCCCAACGGACTGTCCAACACCACCCGGACCGAGAAACCAGCGCCCACGCCTTCGCATCCCGGCCAAAAGCCATCTTCTTCGGGGGGGCCTAGCCATGTCTCAATGGTCACGGTGTCTGCCGTCTCGCGGACCTCGACGCGGTCAAGAGTCTCCTTCACCGATCCTCCGCCCCCTTTGCCGCGGGTGCAAGCGTATGACTGGGCATTCATCATGAGCACCGTGGTGTCCACTTCCGTCGGCGTTAGGAGTCTCCATGGGGTCAGCCGTGGGTAGGTCTCCAGCTTCGTTAGCGGCGGGATTCTTCCCTTGTAGTCATCGGGATTTCTGGGGAATAGCGTGAATCCCGGCGGGGCGTTCACCCACCAGACGGCTAGCCCACCCCCCAGCACCCCAACCACGATCAGTGCCACCGTCACCGCTTTCTTGATCTTTGCCATCGCCAACCTGACCCTACAGATGCCCGCCAGGCCGACCGCTTCGTGCTCCGTTTTAGTCTGTCAAAACGGTCACGGAGATCGAGTCCTCAAGGAAGGCAACCGAACTCCATGCATCCCGATGTCCCCACGAATACCTTTCGCCCTCATGCACCCCGTAGGCCTTGTTGCCGAAAAACCAAGGACCTCCACTGTCCCCGCCCTCCGCTATGTTCTTTTCCATCAATACTTCGTTGACGTTCTCTCTCAAAACGCGGATGGTGTCGCATTTGGCTCCGGTTTTCCGGCCGTACCTACAAATTTGCTGCCCTATGAACAGGTCGTCGAAGTCGTCCTCGTAGCTGGTGATATTCCGAAGCGTATTGGGTGCCGAATAGATGCGGTTGTCCTCTACTTCGCCTGTCGTGTACCAGGCGAAATCCCCTGAATCGTCATCCCGACCGGCTACGAAAGTCATCGCGTAATCGTCGTCGTCGGGAGAGTGGTAGTCCACGTCGCCATCGTCACTGCAATGCTCCGCGGTCAGCAACCCGGTAAGCCCACGGGAGGTCTCGACAGCAAACCCGGTCGTGCAATGCAAATCGTCATTGTTTCGGAATTGTATTTCGGCTCCGCCGTAAACGGCTTCCTTCCGACTCAGCGGCCCGTCGTGCCATCCGACGGCTGACGACTTTTCGGTTACCAGATCGGGCAGCAGCCGATTGAGTTGCGCCGGGGTGGATCCCACCATGTTGGAGGGAATGCGCACCGAGACGGTCACGCCTTTGGGTTCGCGCGGGTCCAGATACAGCGTGTATTCGTCGAACGTGCCTTCCAACGCCTCCTCCATGGCCTGCAGGTTGGAAAGGGCCTGCTGTTCGGACCAGGGAGCGTCGCTTTTCACGGTCACCGGAATCGTGCTGGCCGAAAAGTACCCCTCCACCGCGGTGGCGGACGGGCCGGCCGCGGTTGTCCTCACGATCACCTGCCACTTGGGGGTGTGCTCAACCCAAGCCCCGGCGAACGTGGACGGTTCGCCGTCGCGAAGGGCCGCTATCGCCTGCCCGATTTGTCCCTGGTCGGCCAATCGCTGCTTAGCGACCTCCAACGACACGCCGAAGTCGTTGGCGTAAATCTGGGCATCCGCCTCCGCTGCCTCGCTTTCGGTCAGCACGGTCGGTCCGCCGGTGCTGAAGGCCGTCCCGCCGACCAGACCTCCCATGACAAACAACAGTAAAAGAATCCGGGGTCGTAGGTATTTGCGCACTGGCTATCTCTTTTCCCTGAGCGAAATGTCGTTCAATGGCAAAAGGTAAACTACACTCATTTTTCACACCAAATCCACAAAATCCACGCTTCATACATGTGACCGACTCGTACGCCACCACTAAGTAGGTCGTCCTGATGACCAACCTGCCGGATGATCGCGTCCCCACCGGGGGTCTCCACGAGCAATACTTCAACGCCGGCGTAGCCATAGCCATGAAGGAACTGTCGCAGGACGGAACCCTTCGGTTCCTACCTGATCGTGTGGGAATGTTGGAAGGCGGACTGCGTTCTGACGTGCTGGCCTTAGCCACGGGACTCGCACCAGTGGCGGTAGAGGGCGAATACGGCGTCACACCCGGCCCGGACGCAGACGCCTTGCGGAAACTCGGCCGGAAAGTAAAGGATTGCGACGACCCCATCAAGTCCGCAGTGGCAGTGGCCTACCCCCTCCAAGGCAGGGCCTGGGCCGACCCGGAGGAGGTGGCCGAACGGCTGCTGGCCGGGCAGGAACTGAACTACGCAGTGTGGTCGCTACCCGACGAGACCAGGTGGCCCGCAGGTGGGTGGGTCGCCGGCGACGTGCGGTCCCTGAGGGAATTGGTGGTGTCGCTCATGCAGCCTCAGCATGTGATTTCTCGGCTGGCCGAGGAGGTAGGGGAGGTTGTACGGAGTTTCGCCGACAGCGCCGCTTCGCACCTGCCCGGCGGGCATCGGGAGGACATAGCCGCAGCGGTGGGCCGACCCACGGGTTTGGACAGTCTCCGGGTTGTGGGAGTGGTTTGGTTCAATGCCCTGCTGTTCCAGGACCGCATAGCCGCCCCGCATGACCTGCCCCTGCGCCACGCGGCCTATAGCGGCGGCAGTGTCAACCCTCGGAAGGTGCTCGCTGCATGGAACGACATCCGACATGTAAACTATCTGTCGGTCTACGACCCGGCCGTTAGCGCCTTGGACCTTTTCCTGCAGGCTGTCCCCTTTGAACAGGCTGCGGCGCTGATCACACATCTCGCCGACGCCGCGGACCGTGTCGCTACCGCATCGACCGAACTTTTCGACATCGGAGCGGAACTTTTCCAATGGGTGATCACTGACCGCGACGACGCGGCGAGCTACTACACCAGGCCCGAGATAGCGGAGTTCTTGGCAAGGTTGGTCCGGCCTGAGGATTTGATGGGTTCAACCAATGCGCCCCCCTTACCTTGTTTGGTAGGCCCTGTGTGTGATGCTTGGGGCTGATCGCCCG